>NZ_WFLJ01000100.1 GCF_009208735.1 Janthinobacterium rivuli
TCTCCCAGCTGAGCTAATCCCCCTGAGATATTACTAATTAGCTGGTAGGGCTGGTTGGACTCGAACCAACGACCCCCGCGTTATCAACACGGTGCTCTAACCAGCTGAGCTACAGCCCCAACGCGGTACTACTACGACTACTGTTTCTTCTCTTACTAACAGCCGATAAGTGTGAACATTTGATGCGTGAATCAGTTACCTGATTCGTGCAAACTCTAGAAAGGAGGTGATCCAGCCGCACCTTCCGATACGGCT
>NZ_WFLJ01000101.1 GCF_009208735.1 Janthinobacterium rivuli
CGTACGGCTTGTCCCTATAACCTTAGCAGGTACAGAGGATAAGACGGTACAACGTTGTGAGTTTGTTGATACACCAATTCATTACCCCAATCTTTGCTTCTTCCAGATTCAGGCTTTGTCGCTCCACTGAGGACAAACGCCAGTACAAGTTATGCCTGATGACCATAGCAAGTTGGTCCCACCCCTTCCCATCCCGAACAGGACCGTGAAACAACTTTGCGCCGATGATAGTGCTGCAACCAGTGTGAAAGTAGG
>NZ_WFLJ01000102.1 GCF_009208735.1 Janthinobacterium rivuli
TCCTGTTCGGGATGGGAAGGGGTGGGACCAACTTGCTATGGTCATCAGGCATAACTTGTACTGGCATTTGTCCTCGGTGGAGCGACAAAGCCTGAATCTGGAAGAAGCAAAGATTGGGGTAATGAATCGGTGTATCAACACACACGCAACGTTGTACCGTCTTATCCTCTGTACCTGCTAAGGTTATAGGGACAAGCCGTACGGGCAATTAGTACTGGTTAGCTTAATGCATTACTGCACTTCCACACCCAGCCT
>NZ_WFLJ01000103.1 GCF_009208735.1 Janthinobacterium rivuli
CGAAGAACCACATGGTCGTCATGCCGGACGCGGATATCCCGCAGACGGTGGACGCCCTGATGGGCGCGGCCTTCGGCTCGGCCGGCGAGCGCTGCATGGCCATTTCCGTCGTCGTGGCGGTGGGCAATGTGGCCGATCAATTGGTCGAAGCCTTGGTGCCGCGCATCGCGGCCTTAAAGATCACGCAAGGCATGGATCTGTCGGCCGAGATGGGACCGGTGGTGACGCAGGTGCACAAGGACAAGATCGCCGGCT
>NZ_WFLJ01000104.1 GCF_009208735.1 Janthinobacterium rivuli
AAGGCGCAGCTGCACCGCTGTTTGTTGCCTGTCATCGACAAGGATATCCTGCTGGTCACGGATGGCCATGCCGCCTACCGGGCGTTTGCCAGCGAGGCGGGCCTCAGCCACCAGGCCGTCAACTTGCACGCCGGCATCCGCGTGCGCGGCGCCGCCCACGTGCAGAACGTCAATGCGTATCACAGCCGCCTGCGCGAATGGTTAAGGCCGTTTCACGGCGTGGCGACGCGCTACCTGCCAAACTACCTGGGATGG
>NZ_WFLJ01000105.1 GCF_009208735.1 Janthinobacterium rivuli
GCCCGCTGCTCGTCAAAGCGGCCAAGACCGGCGGCAAGATCGTCGAGGTGACGCCGGAATCGGCCGGCTGGACGCACGTGGGCTTCGCCGCGCATCGTCTGGCGGCCGGCGAGAGCCTGAATCTGGAGACGGGCAAGCGCGAACTGTGCATTGTCGTGCTGACGGGCACGGTGACGGTGCGGGCCGGTGAACAGATGTGGGAAGCCATCGGCAATCGCCAGAGCGTGTTTGACGACGTCTCGCCGTATGCCGTGT
>NZ_WFLJ01000106.1 GCF_009208735.1 Janthinobacterium rivuli
GCCGCTGCGACTGGAAACGCGGGCGCTTATATAAAGGACGGGCTTCGCCCTGGATGGCATCGGCCACTTCGCCGTACACCATGACGGTGGCGCCGCTGTCGGCAAGTAAATGTAAATGCGATTGGACCGCTGCAATCTCTTCCTCGACGGAGCGGTGCGCCAGCCGGCCCGAATACCAGCCGGAGACGCAGGCCAGGCCATACTTGCCCAGCACGGCGTTCAGGGACGGGGCGTCTTTCGGAAACTTGTTGCCCA
>NZ_WFLJ01000107.1 GCF_009208735.1 Janthinobacterium rivuli
GGCGAGCATATCAGGGGCTCAGGTGCATGATTCCCGCATGCTGGTTACCCTGCTTGAGGCCGTTCCTTCAGTAGCAGGGCTTGCCGGCCGTCCACGCAAACGTCCTGCCAAACTGCATGCCGACAAAGCCTATGCTTCGCGCGCCCATCGGGCCTGGTTGCGCAGCCGTGGCATCGCTCCACGCATAGCCCGCTATGGCATCGAGTCGCGCGAACGCCTGGGTAAATGGCGCTGGGTGGTCGAACGCACGCTGGG
>NZ_WFLJ01000108.1 GCF_009208735.1 Janthinobacterium rivuli
TGGGCAACAAGTTTCCGAAAGACGCCCCGTCCCTGAACGCCGTGCTGGGCAAGTATGGCCTGGCCTGCGTCTCCGGCTGGTATTCGGGCCGGCTGGCGCACCGCTCCGTCGAGGAAGAGATTGCAGCAGTCCAATCGCATTTACATTTACTTGCCGACAGCGGCGCCACCGTCATGGTGTACGGCGAAGTGGCCGATGCCATCCAGGGCGAAGCCCGTCCTTTATATAAGCGCCCGCGTTTCCAGTCGCAGCGGC
>NZ_WFLJ01000109.1 GCF_009208735.1 Janthinobacterium rivuli
CCAAGGGCGAAGTGACGCGTGGCATCGAAGTGGTGGAATTTGCCTGCGGCATCCCGCAGCTGATGAAGGGCGAGTATTCGGAACAGGTGGCCGGCGGCATCGACGCTTGGTCCATCCGCCAGGCGCTCGGCGTCTGCGTCGGCATCACGCCGTTCAACTTTCCCGTGATGGTGCCGATGTGGATGTTCCCGATGGCGATCGCCTGCGGCAATACCTTCGTCTTGAAACCATCGGAACGCGACCCGTCGGCCAGCC
>NZ_WFLJ01000010.1 GCF_009208735.1 Janthinobacterium rivuli
CAAACAGGGAATTCGAACCCGTCGTGAAATCCTGCAGGCGCGTGCCGACGGCCAGCACCACGTCGGCCTGCGCCGCCAGCGCGTTGGCGGCGGGCGAACCGGTGACGCCGATGGCGCCCAGCTGCAGCGCATGGTCCCACGGCAAGCTGCTCTTGCCCGCCTGGGTTTCCGCCACGGGGATGCCGTGGCGCTCGGCGAAGGCCCGCAGCGCGGCGCCAGCCTTGCCGTACAGCACGCCGCCGCCGGCGACGATCAGCGGCTGTTTCGCCTCTTTCAACAGTGCTGCCGCCTCTTCCAGTTCCTGTTCGACGGGCGGCACGGCGCGGAAACGCACGGTGCGCGGCGTAAAGAACTCTTCCGGATAGTCATACGCCATCGTCTGCACGTCTTGCGGCAGCGACAAGGTGACGGGACCGCAAGCGGCCGGGTCCGTCAAGGCGGCAATGGCGCGCGGCAAGGCGGTCAGCAACTGTTCCGGATAGACGATGCGGTCGAAATAGCGTGATAAAGGTTTAAAAGCGTCATTCACCGAGACGCTGCCGTCGCCGGTGTCTTCCAGCTGCTGCAACACCGGGTCCGGCGCGCGCGAGACGAAGACGTCGCCGGGCAACAAGAGCACGGGCAGGCGATTCACGTGCGCCAGCGCGGCGGCCGTCAGCAAATTGGTGGCGCCGGGGCCGATGGAACTGGTGACGGCCAGCATGCGCCGGCGCATGTGGGCTTTCGCGTAGGCAATGGCCGAGTGCGCCATCGCCTGTTCGTTGTGCGCGCGGTAGGTGGGAAAGGATTCCCGGTACTGGTACAGCGCCTCGCCCAGGCCGGCCACGTTGCCGTGGCCAAAGATGGCGAAGGCGCCGCCGAACAAAGGCTGGCCGTCCTCGGTATGCAATACCGACAGATAGCGTACCAGCGCCTGGGCCATGGTCAAGCGGATCGTCGTCTTCATGCGGCACGCTCCATGCGGTTGCGCGTGCGCTGCCACAGGGAAATCAGCTGTTCGAAGTTGGCGCGCACGGCAGCGATCAGGGCCGCATCGTCCAGCTCGCCAGCCAGCCAGCGGCGGCTCGGTTCCTGGAAGATGGTGCGGCCCACCATGAAGCCGCGGCAGGTGCTGCTGGCACTGGCTTGCTCGAAACTGTCGGCCAGGGCAGCAATCGGCGCGTTCAGGCCAAGTAATACGACGCCACGGCAATACGGATCGCGCTCGTGCACGAGGGCATCGATCTCTTGCCATTGCTTGGCCGACATGCTTTCCAGCTTCCACCATTCCGGGTAAATGCCCAGGTTGTACAGGCGCTTGACGGCGCGCAAGACGGTGTCTTCACTTTGCGGCAAGGCATCCGACGGTATGACTTCCAGCAACAGTTCGTGACCGCTCACTTGCGCCGCGTCGTACAGGGCCTTGATCTGCGCTTCCTGTTCCAATCGGTTTTCCACGGCGTCGTCCGGATGCAGCTGCACCAGGCACTTGATCACGTGTTCCTTGGGCCAGCTGAGCAGGTGCGAGCCGATGGAACGGCCCCAGTCGAACTGCAGCGGATTCGAGCCCGGCAATTCCACGGGACGGCCTATCCACCAGCCGCGTCCCGTCGCGTCGTTGAGCGCATCGACGCCATAGCGGCCATCGATCAGCACGCCCGTCTTGCCGGCCAGATGCAAGGCCGTTTCCGTCTGCGCCACGGCTTGCACCATCAATTGCTTCAAGGCCGCAATGGCCGCTTCGGGCGCGCCAGTCTGTTGCGCCAGCTCAAAGAATTGCGTGCGGTGATCGAAGGCAAACACGCACAGCTCGTCCCACTGCTTGCGCGCCACCGTCGTGCGGTGCAAGCGGGACAAGGTGGCGTCCTGGTCCGGCTGCGTCAGTTTGGCCGCGTTGGCCAGGAAATAGTCGAGCTCGACGGGCGACGGCATGGCCGGCGCGCAACCATGGCGCGACACGACGAGGGCGCCGCAGCCATTCGCGTAGCGGCAGCACGCTTCGTAATCCTCGCCGCGCAGCCAGCCCTTCAAAAAGCCCGAGAGAAACGCGTCGCCCGCACCCAGCACGTTCAGCACTTCCACGCGCACGCCACGGTAGTTATACGCATCGTCGAGACTGGCCGGCACCACATTGTCGATGACGGCGCTGCCCAGCGGACCCCGCTTGACGACCAGGGTCGCCAGGGTAGCGGCCCGCACGGCACGCAAGCTGGCCATGATGTCCGCGCCGCCGCCGGCGATCATGAATTCCTCTTCCGTACCGACGATCAGGTCGAACTGCGGCAGGATGCTTTGCAGATGTTTTGTCACACCTTCGTTCGAGACGAAACGCGTTTCGCCATCGGCCTTGCCCGACAAGCCCCACAGCACGGGCCGGTAGTCGATGTCGAGCACGGTGCGCACGTTGTTGGCGCGGGCCAGTTGCAAGGCCTGCGTGCTGACGGCGTGCATGGCGCTAGTCGAGAAATGCGTGCCGGTGATCAAGAGTGCTTTGCTGGAAGCGATAAAGGCGGCGTCGACGCTGGACGCTTCGATGGCCATGTCGGCGCAATTTTCACGGTAAAAAATCAGGGGGAAGGTGTTTTTATCCTTGATGCCCAGCATCACCAAGGCCGTGAGGCGCTCGCGGTCGATGCCGACGTGGCTGACGTCGCAACCCTCCTGCGACAGGGTATCCGTCAAGAAACGGCCCATGTGGTCGTCGCCCACCTTCGACAGCATGGCCGACTTCAAGCCCAGGCGGGCCGTGCCGAAGGCGATGTTCGCCGACGAGCCGCCCAGGTACTTGGCGAAACTGGTGGCGTCTTCCAGGGTGCTGCCGATCTGCTGCGCGTACAGATCCACCGCCAGGCGGCCCAGGCAGATCACGTCCAGCGCGCGGCCCTGGGCAAATTGTGTGGAATTATTCATGGCTATCCTTAAATCGTGACACCGTCGAGTTCACTCATCAGCGTTTGCATTTCCGCACCGCCCGCCATCATGTCGAGTACTTCATCCTTGGAAACGGTTTCCTTGGTGTAAGTGCCCAGCGACTTGCCCCGGTTCAAGAGGGTGAACGAGTCGCCCACGGGGTAGGCGTGGTGCACGTTGTGGGTAATAAAGATCACGGACAAGCCCCGTTCGCGCGCCTTGTAGATCAGTTTCAACACATTGAACGATTGTTTCACGCCCAGGGCCGCCGTCGGCTCGTCGAGAATCAGCACGCGCGCGCCGAAGTGGATGGCGCGGGCGATGGCCAGGCATTGCCGCTCGCCGCCCGACATGGTGCCCACGGCTTGGTGCGGATCGCGCACCATGATGCCCATTTCGGCCAGCTTGTCGCGCGCCGTGGTGGCCGCGTATTCCATATCCATCACGGGCAGCACGCCAAACATTTTACGGATCGGTTCACGGCCCATGAAGAAATTGCGCGCCACGGACAGCAAGGGCACCAGCGCCAGATCCTGGTAGACGGTGGCCACGCCCAGGTCGAGCGCTTCCTTCGGCGAATTGAAACTGACGGGCTGGCCATCGACCAGATACTCGCCGCTGGTGGGCCGGTGCACGCCGGCCAGGGTCTTGATCAGGGTCGACTTGCCGGCGCCGTTGTCACCGAGCAGGCAATGCACTTCGCCCGGCTTCAGGCGCAGGGTGACGTTTTGCAGGGCGATGACGGAGCCGAAACGTTTGCTGATGTTTTCCAGCGCAAGGATGTATTCGCTCATGGCTTATCTCGCTTCCGTGACACGCGCACGGACAAAGTTATTGAACAGTACCGCGATCAGCAGCATGACGCCGAGGAAGACGCGGAACCAGTCCGAATTGATATTGGTATAAGTAATGCCGATCTGCACCACGCCAAAGATCAGCGCGCCGAAGCAGGCGCCGACGACGGAACCATAGCCGCCCGTCAGCAAGGCGCCGCCGATGACGGCCGCGATGATGGCTTCGAATTCCTTTTGCATGCCGCGGTCGGCGGCGGCCGAGCCCACGTCAAATACTTGCAGCGTGGCAAACAGACAGGCGCAGAACGCCGTGAAGACAAACAGCGATACCTTGATGGTTTTCACGGGCACGCCCACGTTCTTGGCCGCGTTGGCGTCGCCGCCGACGGCGAAGATCCAGTTGCCGATGCGGGTGCGGGCCAGGACGAAGCCGGATACCAGCGCCAGGCCGGCCCACCAGACGATGACCTTGGGGATGCCCTTGACCAATGGCGCGCCATTGTCGAGCGCCGTGATCCAGCCCGCCTTGGCCATCCAGGCGAACAGCGAGGTGCCCACTTCGCCATGGAACAGGGTCATGGCCAGCCAGTCGTCGGCGGCCAGCGCGCCGATGCCGCTGACGATGGTGCGGTTGGCAAACATGATGGACAGGGCCAGGGTCAGGCCGCGCAGGATGAACAGGAAGGCCAGGGTGACGATAAACGAAGGCAGGCGCGTCTTGATGACCAGGTAGCCGTTGAGCCAGCCCAGCGCCATCGAACCGGCGAAGGCGAACAGGATGGCGGCCCACACGGGCCAGTGAAAGTAGACGGAAGGAATGGCGATCATCATGCCGGCAAAGCCGATCATGGAGCCGATCGACAGGTCGAATTCGCCGGCGATCATCAATACGCAGGCACCGATGGCGATGATGCCCAGGTAGGCGGCCACTTGCGCCCAGTTGATCACGCCATCGAGGTTGAACATGCCGGAATCGCCGGCCGTCAGGATAAAGAAGGCGAACACCAGGATGGCGCCCGAGATCGAGGCGAATTCCGGGCGGCTGAACAGCCGCTTGAGCCAGCTGACCTGCCCCACGCGCTCATCAAAGCCCTGCTTTTGCGGCGGCGTGCCCGAGGCGGCCATGCCACCCTGCTCCACGCTTAATTTCACGGTACTCATGCTATGTCTCCCTTGTTTTATAGCAACCTACCAGCCTCGACAACAATTCCAGGGCGGCAGGACCCGCGCGCCGGCAAGCTAGGCCTGCGCGCGGGGACAACGACTAAGGTCTTGATTGAACTGAAAAGCGGGTGCTTAACGGAACTGGCCGGCGTATTTCTCCACCTTGCCGATATTGTCCTTGGTGACATACCCAGGGCCGGAACCGATATGGCGCGGGCCATACGATGGTGCCAGGCCATACTCGGCCAGGCGCGCCTTGAACTTGGCGTTATTGATCAGCTTTTCGCGTACCTTGGCCAGGTCCGTCGTCTTGTCCTGCTTCATGATGGCCAGCACGGCAACAGGGATATAGCCTTGCAGGTAGGGTTGCTGGTCGATGGCGAACTGGATGCTGCCATCCTTGATGCCTTTCGAGATTTCATCGGACAGGTCGAACGTGGCGAACCACATCTTGCCCTTCAAGCCCATTTTTTCCAGCGCCTTCAGCGAGGCGTGGGCCGAGGTGGGGCCCAGCGCCAGCACGGCCTGGGTTTTCGGGTTGTTGCGCAGGTAGGCGCTCAACTTGCTTTCGATGGTGGTCGGATCTTCGCCCGCATCCAGCGTGGCGGCCTTGAAATCGACGCCGATGGCCTCGGCAAAGCCGCGGCAACGCTCGAACGACGATGGGTTCGTCGCGTAATGGTTCACGCAGACGAAGGACTTGATGCCGGCCGCCTTGGCTTTTTCGCCGGCGCCCTTGCCTGCCTCGTATTCAGGCTGGCCCACGTGCATCACGGCGCCCAACTGCTCGCTTTGCGCCAGGGTGCCGGAATTGATCGTGACAAATGGAATCTTCTTGGCAGCAACGAGGCCCAGCGGCTTTTGCAGCACGCTGAAGTCGGCGATGCTGACGATCACGCCGTCGTAATTGCGGGCCGCCGATTGCTCGACCAGGCGCGCCATGTCGGCCAGGTCGCCATTCGGCGGATTGCGGTAGTCGACGGTGACATTGAAGTCTTCGCCTGCTTGCTTGACGGAATTTTTGATCGTATTCCACCAGGAATCGGAATCAGGCGCATGGCTGATCAGCACGAATTTCTCGCCTGCCGCGTGGCTGGCGCTCATGCCCAGACCCAGTCCCAGGCCGAGGCCCAGCATGGCCAGGCTCTTCAGAAATCCCTTACGCTTATTGCTTTGCATGAATGTCTCCTTGAAGGATTAATTTTTATAGTTGCCAGCTTTTGTCGCGTGTCAGCGGGGAGCCGGAAAACCGGCAAGACCCGATGCACTGCGCACAGCTTAGGCCACAAAAAAGACAAATGCAATAAAATTTTCAAAAACAATTTAAATAGAAATTCATTTCTATTTTTGAGATTCCCTCCTATAATTCTCGCCAGAACCAGCCGCGGCGCGCATTGATACGCCGGCGCGGCCCAGCAAGTACACCAAGGAGTAACCATGGCAGCCACCGCCCCCATCGAACAGCTGATGCAGCACATTGCCGCCGAGTACGACAATCTGTCGCGCCAGCTGAAAGTCATCGCGCAATACATCGAAAAGCACCGGGCCAGCCTGATGCTCGAACGCATCAGCGACATCGCCGCCGCCTGCGACGTGCAGCCGTCGGCCATCGTGCGCTTCGCGCAGCGCTTCGGCTATACGGGCTTTTCTGAAATGCAGGACGTGTTCCGCCAGGCGTACACGGACCAGGCCGGCGCCACGCCCGACTACCAGCAGCGCATCCGCAAGCTCATCTCCACGCGCGACGCCGCCCTCAGCGCAGGCGATCTGACACGCGAATTCGTCGGCGCCAGCCGCGCCGGTCTCGACGACCTGGCGGCCGGACTCGACGACGCGCAGCTGGAAGCGGCCGTCAACCTGCTGTTGAAAGCGGAAAACATTTATGTGATCGGCGTGCGCCGGTCCTTTCCGATCGCCTCCTACATCGCCTACGCGCTCGAGCACACGGACAAGCGCGTGCACCTGATTAGCGGACTGGGCGGCATGCACCGCGAACAGATGCGCAGCGTGCGCGAACGCGATGTGGCGATCGCCATCAGTTTCTCGCCTTACGGCAAGGAAACCCAGCAGTGCATCAAGGCGGCGCAGGACAAGGGTGCCAAGGTCCTCGTGATTACCGACAGCAAGCTGGCGCCGCTCGCGCGGGCCGCCGACGCGCTGCTCACCGTCACCGAGGGCAGCGCCTTCGCCTTCCGCTCGCTGACCAGCACCATCTGCCTGTGTCAGGCGCTGTTCATCGCGCTGGCATACAAATTAGAGCTCGACATCGAAGAAATCCACACCCCAGGAGAACATGATG
Organism: Janthinobacterium rivuli; assembly: GCF_009208735.1. Taxonomy (GTDB): domain Bacteria; phylum Pseudomonadota; class Gammaproteobacteria; order Burkholderiales; family Burkholderiaceae_D; genus Janthinobacterium. Next base: position 7,147 of record NZ_WFLJ01000010.1, read on the forward strand.
ATTGAAGTAGCGTTGTTCGGCGCCGGACGCATCGGCAAAATCCACGCGGCCAACCTGGCCGCCCAACCCGGCGTGCAGTTCAAGTACGTGGTCGACGTCAACCAGGAAGCGGCCGCCACGCTGGCCGGCCTGCATGGCGGCAGCAGCACCACGGTGGACGCGGCGCTGGCAGACCCGGCCATCAAGGCCGTCGTCATCGCCTCCAGCACGGACACGCACGCGGACCTGATCCTGCGCTCGGCCGCCGCCGGCAAGGCCATCTTTTGCGAAAAACCCGTCGACCTGACCCTCGACCGGGCGCGCGCCTGCGCCGCCGCCGTCAAGGAAGCCAAGGTGCTGTGCATGCTGGGTTTCCAGCGCCGCTACGATCCCACTTTCAATGCCGTCAAGACACGCATCGCGGCGGGCGAGATCGGCACGCCGGAGTTGCTGGTCGTCACCAGCCGCGATCCCGGCCCGCCACCGGTCGGCTACATCAAGGTCTCGGGCGGCATCTTCAAGGATATGCTGATCCACGATTTCGACATCTTCCGCTGGATACTCGACGATGAAGCCGTCAGCGTGCACGCCACGGGCAGCTGCCTGGTCGATCCCGCCATCGGCGAAGCGGGCGACTTGGACACGGCCGTCGTCACCATCCGCACGGCCAAGGGACGCTTGTGCCAGATCAATGCCTCGCGCCGCGCCGCCTACGGCTACGACCAGCGCTTCGAAGTGCTGGGCAGCGCCGGCATGCTGCAGGCGGGCAACCACAAGCCGACGGAAGTGACGGCCTATGGCGCCGTCAATGTCAGTGTGGACAAGCCGGAAGATTTCTTCCTGGAACGCTACCGCGTGGCGTATGCGCAGGAAATGGCGCACTTCTTTGACGCCCTCACCCGCGGCACGCCGCTGCGCACCACCGTGCACGATGGCTTGAAGGCACTGGAACTGGCCGAAGCGGCCACCTTGTCGTGGCGCGAACAGCGCGTGGTCACTTTATAAACCAATAATAAAAATATCTGGAGACACCATGTCATCCCCAACATTAAAAGTCGGCATCGTCGGCCTGGGCCGGCTGGGCCAGCGCCACGCCATCAACCTGGCGCAGCGCGTGCCGAATGCGCAAGTCGTCGCCGCCTGCAGTCCCGTGCCGGCCGAACTGGACTGGGCCGCCAGCACGCTCGGCATCACCAACGGTTATGCGGATTACGACGCCCTGCTGGCCCACCCGGACCTGGACGCCGTCTTCCTCGTCACGCCCACCTCGCTGCATGCGGACCAGATCATTGCCGCCCTGCGCGCCGGCAAGCACGTGTTTTGCGAAAAACCGCTGTCACTGGACCTGGCCGACTGTCTGAAGGTGGAAGCGGAAGCGGCGCGCCACCCGCAACTGACCATCATGATCGGCTTCGTGCGGCGTTTCGATGCCAGCTACCATGACGCGCAGCAAAAGATCGCCCAGGGCCTGATCGGCAAGCCGTATCTGGTGCGTTCGCAAACCTGCGACCAGAACGACCCCAGCGGCGCCTTCATGCGTTTCGCCCCCACCAGCGGCGGCATCTTCCTCGATTGCAGCGTGCACGATATCGACCTGGCGCGCTGGCTGCTGGGCAATCCCGTGCCCAAACGCGTGTATGCGAGCGGCACCAACGCCATCCACACGGGCTTGCAGGCGTTCGGCGACGTCGACAACGGCTTGGCGACGGTCGAGTTTGCCGATGGCAGCATGGCCAGCTTCATGGCCTCGCGCACCATGGCGCATGGCCATGAAACCCTGACGGAAGTGTTCGGCACGGGAGGCCGCCTGGCCGTGGGCAGCAATCCGCGCCTGAACCGGGTGGAAATTTCGGATGCGCATGGCGTGCGCAATGAATGCACGCCGGACTTCTATGCCCGCTTCGCCGACGCCTTCCTGATCGAGGCGCAGGAGTTCACGGATGCGGCGCTGGGCCGGCGCACCTTGTCATTGACCTTGCATGACGCGACGGAAGCGACGCGTATCGGCCTGGCCATGACGCAAGCGATGCGCGAAGCACGGCCGGTGGAGTTCTAGGGCGCCGCTGGACTCAGGCGGCCGGCGCAGGAAATGGACGTTCGGGCTGCCTGGGTTCCACGGCCAGCCGCAAGCCCATGGCATCGAGGATGGCCGTCAAGGTGCTCAAGGAGGGATTGCCCTCGGGCGACAGGGTGCGGTACAGCTGCGTGGGATTGAGCCTGGCCGCTTGCGCCACGGCCGGCACGCCGCCGAACGCGCGCGTCAGCTGGCGCAGCACGGCCAGCAGTTCGCCATGGTCGCCGTCGGCAAGGATATTGTTGATCAATTCCAGGGCGAAGGCGGGGTCGTCGCGGTACAGCTCAGCCATCGCCTCATCATGCGAGCGGTCTCTCGGTGGTTTGCGGATGTCCTCGCTCATGTCCTCTCTCCTTCCAGTCGTGCCAGCAGGCACAGGCGTATTCGATATCTTTCGGCTGCGTGCGTTTGTCGCCACCGCACAATAATAAAATGATCTGCCCGTCAGCAATCGCATAATAGATGCGGTAGCCAGGCCCCACATCGATGCGCAACTCCCACACGCCGTCATGACAAAACTTGTGGTCGCCAAAGTTGCCGGCAATCATACGCAGCACGCGGCGCACGATGGCCACCCTGGCCGTGTTGTCGCGCTGGCGCTTCAGCCATTCCGTATACAAATCCCTGCCCGATGACGTCAGGTAATGGCGGATCTCGTACATCATATTCGTCCATAAACGAAGAAAAATCAAGAGGAAAATCGCGCTGATACGTAAAAGGAGGACCACGCCATCTTGCTACCAAAGCCGCACCCGCAGGCCGCGAATGCAGAGGTCACTGATGTACATCAAGATGCGTTTCCCCAGTTGCTGTAGATAAATGATGTGACGCGTACACGCCTCACGCGCGTCCGATTGCGCTATACAATAAGCGCTGCCCAACCGTGAAAGACCCTGCCGCCATGAGCAACAACGACAGCCACTCCCCTTCCCTCGCCGGCGTGGCCGAACGCTACGTCAAGCTGGTCCTGGCCATGGGGCAGCACGACGCCTCGTATGTCGACGCGTATTACGGCCCGCCCGCATGGCAGCAGGAAGCGGTGGAACAGCAATTGAGTTTGAGCGACATCAAGGCCGCGACAGACAAGGCGCTGGCCCTGCTGGCCGATGACGCATCCTTGCGCGCCCTCAACCTGCGCAAGCAGCTGCAAGCCGTGCTGGCCAAGGCGGAGATGCTGCAAGGCACACGCCTCGATTTCGATACCGAAAGCGCGCGCCTGTACGATGCCGTCGCGCCCCATCACGGCCGTGCATACTATGAAGCACTGGTGGCGGCCATCGACTCCCTGCTGCCCGGCGACGGCACGGTCAGCGAACGCGTGAATGCCTTGCGCGCGCAACTCGCCATTCCCGCCGACAAGCTGCGCGCCGTCATGGACGCGGCCATCCGCGCGGGCCGCGAGCGCACCTTGCAGTACATCGCCCTGCCCGAAGGCGAGGATTTCGTGCTGGAATTTGTCACCGACAAGCCGTGGAGCGGCTACAACTGGTACAAGGGCAACTACCAGAGCGTGATCCAGATCAATACGGACTTGCCCGTGTACATCGATCGTGCCGTCGACCTGGGCTGCCATGAAGCGTATCCGGGCCACCACGTGTACAACGTGCTGCTTGAGCGCGACCTGGTGCGCGGCAAGGGCTGGATGGAATACTGCATCTATCCGCTGTACTCGCCGCAATCCTTGATCGCCGAAGGCACGGCCAATTACGGCATCGAACTGAGTTTCACGGAGGCAGAGCGGCTGGCGTTCGAGCAGCAGGTGCTGTACCCGCTGGCCGGCCTGGACCCAGCGCTGGCGCCCCGCTATGCGCAACTGAACGCGCTGCTGGCCAAGCTCGGCTATGCCGACAACGACATCGCGCGCCAGTACCTCGAAGGCAGCCTGAGCCGCGAAGAAGCGCTGGAATGGCTGGTCAACGTGCGCCTGTATCCGGCCGAGAAATCCGCGCAGCGCCTGCAGTTCTACGACGCCATGGGCGCGTACGTCATCAATTACAACCTGGGCCAGGACATGGCGAAAGCCTATGTCGAGCGCCAGGGCGCGACGCGCGCCGCACACTGGGCCGCCTTCCGCGAGCTAATGTCGTCGCCGCGCGTGCCCAGCGCCCTGCTGGAATGACGCGCCAGCGTTAAAGGAGAGCAAGATGCCACGCCACGTCACGCACACTGCCGGCGCCCTGCTGCTGGCCCTGTCCTTCAGCCATGCGGCGTGGGCCAGGGAGCCGGTCCTCAGCGCGCGCCAGCAGGCGCTGATGGCGACCGTCGTCGGCAGCGCCGCCCATCCGCGCATCCTGCAGGTGCGCCTCGATGAACTGCATCCGACCCAGCCGGCCATCGGCTACGATCAGGTGTATTACAAGCTGGGACGCTATGCGGCCGAAGAAAAGCACATCGCCGACATCGCCAAGCCGAAAAAATTCGCCGACCTGTGCGAAGCCAATGGCCAGGGCGATGTCTTGCCTGGCACGGCCAATGTGGCCGGCGCCACCCTGGCCGCGCCGCCGGCCGGCTACCGCTGCAAGGCGGCCGTGGGCAGCCGTCCCGACGACATGAAGACTGTCGTCATCGGCCCGCGCGGCATCGTCTACCTGACCGATGGACACCACACGTTTTCCAGCTTTTGGGATGCCGATGGCGGGCGCAATCATCAATTGCAGGTGTGGGTCAAGGTCAGCGACAATCTCAGCGCGCTGGACGAAGCGGCGTTCTGGACGCGCATGCGCGAGGAAAACAAGGTCTGGCTGAAAAACGGCGGGAACCAGGCCATCACGCCGCGGCAACTGCCATCCGCCATCGGCCTGACATCGCTGGGTGACGACCCCTACCGCTCGCTCGTCTATTTTACGCGCGGGATCGGCTATGACGCGCCCGCCAACGCCACGGAATTTCTTGAGTTTTACTGGGCCGGCTGGCTGCGCGGCAAACCCGAGGTTGACCTGTCCCGCGTCGATCGCCTCGACCGCGCCAGCTATCTGGCCGCCATCGAAGCCGCCGCGCGCGCGATGGCGGCCCTGCAGCCCGGCGACATCGTCAGCGGCGGCAAGACGGCGCAAGCGCTGGGCTGGACGGGCGTCTTCAGCCAGGCGGCGCTGGACGACCTGGCCACGCCGATGGGCAAGCTCGGCTACGCCATCGCGTACAGGAAAGCGCTGGCAAAATAAGCACAGTAAGCACGGCATAAACAACAACGGCCCGCCTGTCAGCTGACAGGCGGGCCGTTATCTAGTGCAGGTGTCGCTTACGCGATGCGTTCGCCATTCTCCGGATCGAACAGGGCCGCTTTCGACAGGTTGAACGACAGCTGCATGGTCTGCCCCGGCAGCACGGCTTCGCGCGGGTGCGTGCGGCAAGTCACTGCCGCACCGTTCAGGCGCGTCGTCAGCAAGGTGTCGGGACCGGTCGGCTCGACCAGGTCGATCAGGCAGCCCAGTTCCTGGCCCACGTCGCCGTGCGCGCTGCTCATGTCCGTGATCTGCTCCGGACGCACGCCCAGAATCACGTCGCGGCCCGCATAGCTGCGCAGCTTGTCGGCCGCGAATGGCAGGGCCAGGCGCATGCTCTTGCCCGCGTTGTCGATGGCGACAAACACCTCATTGCCCTCGATGACAGGCTTGACGGTGATGAAGTTCATCGATGGCGAGCCGATGAAGCCGGCCACGAACAGGTTGGCCGGGTTGTCGTAGATTTCCTGCGGCGTGCCCAGTTGCTGCACCACCCCATCCTTCATGACGGCGATCAGGTCGCCCATGGTCATCGCCTCGATCTGGTCATGCGTGACGTAGACGATGGTGGCCTTCAGGCGCTGGTGCAGCAGCTTGATCTCGGCGCGCATTTCCACGCGCAGCTTGGCGTCCAGGTTCGACAGCGGTTCGTCGAACAGGAACAGCGAGGGCTTGCGCGAGATGGCGCGGCCCATGGCCACGCGCTGACGCTGGCCGCCCGACAATTGCGCCGGACGACGGTCCAGCAAATGCGTGATCTGCAGCGTCTCGGCGACGCGCGAGACGATTTCTTCCTGCTCCGCCTTCGGCACCTTCTTCACGTTCAGGCCAAACGCGATGTTTTCGCGCACCGTCATCGACGGGTACAGCGCGTAGGACTGGAACACCATGGCGATGTCGCGGTCCTTCGGCGGCAGGTCGTTGACCACCTTGCCGTCGATGAGGATTTCGCCGGACGTGACGCTTTCCAGGCCGGCCACCATGTTGAGCAAGGTCGACTTGCCGGAGCCGGAGCCGCCGACGAGGATCAGGAACTGGCCATCCTTGATCTCGATGTCGATGCCTTTCAAGACTTCGACGCCATTCGTGTACACCTTGCGGATGCTGCGTATCGATAAACTGGACATATTCTTTCCTTAACCTTTGACTGCGCCTGCGGTCAGACCGCGCACAAAATAACGGCCTGCGACCAGATAGACCAGCAGGGTCGGCAGCGCGGCAATCACCGCGGCGGCCATGTTGACGTTGTATTCCTTCACGCCCGTGGACGTGTTGACCAGGTTGTTCAAGCCCACCGTGATCGGCTGCGAATCGCCGCTGGCGAAGACGATGCCGAACAGGAAGTCGTTCCAGATCTGCGTGAACTGCCAGATGATGCAGACGACGAAAATCGGACCCGAAATCGGCAGCACGATCTTGCGGAAGATCAGGAAGAAGCCGGCGCCGTCGATGCGCGCCGCCTTGATCAGTTCTTCCGGCACGCCGATATAGTAGTTACGAAAGAACAGGGTCGTGAAGGCCGTGCCGTACACCACGTGCACGAAGACCAGGCCCGTGGTCGTATTGGCCAGGCCGAATTCGCCCAGCAAACGCGCCATCGGCAGGATCACCACCTGGAACGGAATGAAGCACCCCACCAGCAAGGCGGCAAACAGGATTTCCGAACCGCGGAAGCGCCAGTGCGCGAACACATAGCCGTTGAAGGCGCCCAGGAAGGTCGAGATCAGCACGGCGGGAATCACCATCTTGATCGAGTTCCAGAAGAACGGCTGCATGCCGTCGCAGGTGACGCCCGTGCAGGCCGACGACCAGGCCTTGGACCAGGAATCGAACTGCCATACGTGCGGCAGTGCCAGCAGGTTGCCGCTGCGGATCTCGTCGAGCGACTTGAACGACGTCGACAGGGTCACGTACAGGGGCACGATGTAGTACACCGCGAACAGGATCAGCAGCAGGTACAGCACCACCCGTCCCAGGGTGAGCTTGTTGTTACTTGTAGGTGTGTGTGTCATCTCATCGCCTTTGCGCTGCGCGTTTCCAGGTACATCAGCGGCACGAGCACGGCCACGATGGTGGCCAGCATCATCATGGCCGATGCCGAGCCCAGGCCCAGCTGGCCGCGGGTGAAGGAAAACTGGTACATGAAGATGGCCGGCACGGACGACGAATTGCCAGGTCCGCCAGCCGTCAGTGCGATGACCAGGTCGAAGCTCTTGATGGCGATGTGCGCGAGGATCAGCAGCACGCTGAAGAACACGGGACGCATGGCGGGAATCACGATGCGCCAGTAGATCGTCGGCAGCGACGCGCCATCGACTTGCGCCGCCTTGATGATTTCATCATCGATGCCGCGCAGGCCGGCCAGGAACAGCGCCATGACGAAGCCCGACGACTGCCAGACGCCGGCGATCACCACCGTGTAGATGGCCATGTCGGAATTCACCAGCCAGTCGAAGGTGAACGAGGTCCAGCCCCAGTCGTGCATGACCTTTTCCAGGCCCAGGCTGGGATTGAGCATCCATTTCCAGGCCGTGCCGGTGACGATGAAGGACAGCGCCATCGGATACAGGTAGATGGCGCGCAGCGCGCCTTCGGCGCGGATTTTCTGGTCCAGCAGGATGGCCAGGAACAGGCCGATGGCGATGCTGCAACCGATGAACAGGACACCGAAGATGCCGAGGTTCTTGAGCGAGGTCCACCAGCGCTCGTTGTCGAACAGCTCGATGTATTGCACCAGGCCGGCGAACTCGTAGTTCGGCATCAGCCGCGATTCGGTCAGCGACAGCCAACCGGTCAAAAAGATAAAACCATAGACGAATACCAGGCTGGCGATGAGCGTGGGGCCCAACACCATCTGCGGTATCCATCGGTCGAATTGCTTGCGTATGGACATAGGACAGCCGTTGAAGTAGAACTGCGTGTGGCGCCGGCCTGGACGAACGCCAGGGCGGGCGCCTGCGATGCATGCGATGCAGCGGGCGCCGGCGGGAATGCCGGCGCCGTCGTGATTACTTCACTTTTGCCGCTTTGGCCAGGGCGGCAACCGCGTCTTTCGAGCTCATGTTGGTGTTCATGAACTTGGCGATGACGTCGGTCACGGCGCCTTGCGTGGCCGATGGCAGCGCCATGCCGTGGGCGAACGATGGCACCAGGCCGCCGTTCTTGTTGGTGGCGTCCATGTCTTCCATCGATTTCAGGGCGCAAGCGTCAAACTTGTCCTTGGAAACGCCGGAACGCACGGGGATGGAACCCTTGTTCAGATTGAAGATCGACTGGAACTTCGGATTCATGATGGCGTTGGCCAGGGCGATCTGCCCTTTCTTCGCATTCGCATCCTTTTGCGTGAACATGGCAAACGAATCGATGTTGAAGGTGTAGGCCTTGTCCGTGCCAGGCGCGGCCACGCACAGGTAGTCCTTGCCCGGCACCTTGCCGGCGGCCGTGAACTCGCCCTTGGCCCAGTCGCCCATGAACTGGAAGCCGGCCTTGTTGTTGATGACCATGGCGGTGGCCAGGTTCCAGTCGCGGCCGGCCGCATCCTTGTCGATGTAGGTCTTCACCTTGCCCAGGGTGTCGAACACCTTGAGCATGGTCGGGCCGGTCAATTCCTTCTGGTCCAGCTTGAGGATGGCCTTTTTGTAGAATTCCGTGCCACCCACGCCCAGCGCGACGGATTCAAACACGGTGGCGTCCTGCCAAGGCTGGCCGCCGTGGGCGATCGCGATGCCGCCCGATTTCTTGATTTTCTCGGCCGCGTCGAAGAACGCATCCCAGGTGGTCGGGGTGGTGGCCACGCCGGCTTTTTTCAGCACTTCCGGATTGACCCACATCCAGTTGACGCGGTGGACGTTGACGGGAGCGGCAACGTAGTGACCCTTGTATTTCATGATGTCGGCGACGACTTTCGGCAGCACGGCATCCCATTTGCCTGGAATGGCGGCATCATCGATATTGGCCAGCACGCCTTCCGCGCCCCACTCCTGGATCGACGGGCCCTTGATCTGGGCGGCCGTTGGCGGATTGCCGGAAATGACGCGGGTTTTCAGCGCGGTCGCGGCGTTTTCGCCAGCGCCACCGGCCACGGCGAAGTCTTTCCAGCCAAAGCCGCTTTCCTTCACGATTTGCTGCAACTGGCCCACGGACTTCGCTTCGCCGCCGGAGGTCCAGTAGTGCAACACTTCCACGTCGGTCGCAAAGGCGCTGCCGGCGAATGCCAGGGTGGTCAACGCGGCCAGTTGGGTAATCTTGAATTTCAGTTTCATCTCCACATTCCTTTTTTGATCAAGCTTTTAGGGGGCTTCGGCATACGGGGGCCGAAAAAGGTGAAATCTGCGCCTGTGCCGGCGCTCTTGTGCTCAGACCCGCTTGCAAACGGGCATCATCTTGGTGTAAAGACGGCGCCGTGATCCATGAAACGACTACATTGCATTTATATCACGGGACGGCGCCAAAAACGCATCCGCGAAGGATGCGCCAGGTTGATTTAGACTTACAACGCCTGCTAACTTAGAACCAGGTTTCCACTTGGAAACCATAGGACGTGCCGCTGGTATTGTTGTTATAGATCGGGCCGCCGTTGTTTGACGCATTGACCGAGGCGGTGGCCGCATCGTTCCATTTGCCGTAGGTCACGAAAGCGCGCAGTTCGGGACGCGACCACAGGCCAGGACCGGCCGAGATCGTCGGCGCGATGGTCAGCTTGGTCAGGCGCTTGGCCGGCAGGCCGCCCGCTTGCGTCACGCGGTCCGTGCCCAGTTCGCCCACCAGCTTGAAGTTGTCGGTGAATGCGTACACAGGGCGCACGCCGACCGAGGTCCAGGTCGAGGAACCGTTGGCGTTCGACTCGTCTTTTTGCCACAGGGCGACGAATTCCATGCCGAAGTTGGCCATCGGCTGGATCGCCATGTCATTGAAGATGCGCGTGCGTTTCACGTCCGAACCCAAACCGGTGTCGCCCGATGCGCCGAACTGCGCGCCCTTGCCCGTGCCAGGACCGACGCCGTACTGCACGCCGAAGGTATTGCCGCCGCCAAACACTTTACCTTGGCGGTGGAAGGCCGACAGCTGCCAGCCGTTGTGCTTCTTGCCAAAAGCGTCGTTGTCCTTGCCTTCGCCGATGATGTAGGTGGCGGCCAGGTCCAGCGTGCCATTTTCATTGACGGGAATCTCGCCAAAGATGAAGTTCTGGCGCACGGCCGACTTGGTGCCACGAATGGTGCCGTCATCATTGAACTCGTTGAAGTCGTTGTCCTTGAAGAAGGCATACGAGAATTTACCGGGGCCCGCTGGAATGCGGTCCAGGCCGGCGCCCGTGCCGTTCATGTTGATGTATTGCAAGTCCAGCATGTGGATGTCAGGACGGTAGTAGAAACGTTTACCGATCCAGGCCGTGCCGCCGTTCAGGAAATCGAGTCCCTGCGCTTCGACATAGGCCTTGACGATGCCCAGCTTGTTGGCGCCGAAATCGGAGTTTGGCGCGTAAGCGTTGACCCAGATGGTGGCCAGGTAGTTCACGCCGCCGGACTTGGCGACGGACTTGGTGTAGCCGAATTCCGTGTAGGCGTCGCACTCATTGCCCAGACGGTATTTCATGGTGTTGCCGCCCAGGCCGAAGCAGCCTTGCGAACCGCCGTCGCCCGACGTATTGCTGCCGGCGCCAGCGCGCAGGTAGCCGTGGAAGCCTTCGGAGTCGGATGGGTACATGGGGTCGGCGGCAGCGGAACCGCTGGCGATGGCTAAGACGATGGCAGCCGGCAGTGTTTTCAGCACGGCCTTCAACATGTTGCGATGCAGCATGGTAAGTCTCCTCAGTAGTTATTTTTTATCTAGTCATTCGTGGCCGAATGTACTGGCCAGAATTCTTTCCAGCAGGGACATAGTAACTATACTACGAACAAATATCAACATATTATGTTGTAATCCTACGACTACTCTGCGACACTTTATTTGTGCCGGGATGTGCCAGTTGACGACCCTGTTTTTTCCGCTGGCGCCGCCCGTTTCTGGCGCCGCATGCAAGCATTTGCGCGGGTGCCCCGCATTTTTCGGCACGCGGCACGTATACGAATTAAAATCCTTGGTTTTTGCCATAACGACAGTGCGCCGCCATGACAGCGCACGCATACGAGACTAGGCACCGCCATGAAAATTGATGAAAAAATGGAAGTAGCAGGCAGCGATCCGGCGGAGCGTTTCACTGAAGGGCCGCGCCTGCTGGCCGACATCGGCGGCACCAATGCCCGCTTCGTGCTCGAAACGCGCCAGGGCCACCTGGAAGCCGTGGCCGTGCTGCCCTGCGACGACTACGCTTCGCTGCTCGACGCCATCACCGCGTATATGGATAGCGGCGAGGCGCGCGCCGCCGGTTCGGCGCGCGTGCGCCATGCGGCCATCGCCATCGCCAATCCCATCGACGACGACAATATCCGCATGATGAACCATCACTGGTTCTTCTCGATCGAGGCCATGCGCGCCACGCTGGGCCTCGATACCCTGTTGGTGGTGAATGACTTCACGGCGCTGGCCATGGCCCTGCCCTATCTGCGGCCCGACCAGCGCCAGCAGATCGGCGGCGGCATGGCCCGCGCCGACAGCGTCATCGGCCTGCTCGGTTCGGGTACGGGCCTGGGCGTGTCGGGCATGATTCCCGCCGAAGACCGCTGGATCGCGCTGGGCAGCGAAGGGGGCCACGTCAGCTTCGCACCCTGCGACCAGCGCGAGATGGACGTGCTGTCCTTCGCCTGGCGCGAACTGTCGCACGTCTCGGCCGAACGCCTCGCTTCCGGGCGCGGCCTGGAACTGATCTACCGCGCCCTGTCCGACCGGGCTGGCCGGCATGACGTGCCGCCCCTGCTGGCGGCCGACATCACCAGCCGCGCCCTGAACAATGAATGCGAAGTGTGCCTCGAAGCGGTGGACTGCTTCTGCGCCATCCTCGGCTCCATCGCCGGCAATGTGGCCATGACCCTGGGCGCGCTGGGCGGCATCTATATAGGCGGGGGCATCGTGCCGCGCCTGGGCCCCCTGTTCGAACGCTCGCAGTTCCGCGCCCGCTTCGAGCAAAAGGGCCGCCTGAACGAATACCTGGCGCAAATTCCCACCTTTCTGATCACGGCCGAACTGCCTACTTTTCTGGGCATCGCCGCGATCCTGGCGCAAAAGCTCAAGCGCGCCCATTCCGGCGCGCCCGTGCTCGAATCCGTGCGCCAGGCGCGCGGCAGGATGAGCCCCTCGGAATGCAAGGTGGCCGACTGGGTCTTGAAGGAGCCGAACGCCATGCTGACCCTGCCGATCGCCGAAATCGCCCAGCGGGTCGGCGTCAGCCAGCCGACCGTGATGCGTTTTTGCCGCTCGATCGGCGTGCAGGGCCTGGCCGACTTCAAATTGAAGCTCGCTTCGGGCCTGACGGGCGGCGCCATCACGGTGGCCCACTGCCACGTGGAGATCTCGGATTCCGACGCCGAACTGGCGCGCAAAGTGCTGGGCAATAACGCCTCGGCCGCGCTGGCCCTGCGCGACATGCTCGACGTCAAAGCGCTGACGGCCGCCATCGAACTGCTGCGCGGTGCGCAGCGCGTGGAATTGCTGGCAGTCGGCAGCGCCCGCGTGGTGGCCGACGACATGCAGCACAAGCTGCTCAACCTGGGCATCGTCAGCAGCTTCTTTGCCGATCCGCAGGCGCAGGAAATGAGCGCCGCCATGCTGAAGCCGGGCGACGTGGCGCTGGTCATTTCGCGTTCCGGCGCCCTGCCCGACCTGCTGCGCACCGTCAAGGTGGCGCAGGGCTGCGGCGCGCGCGTGCTGGCGATCACGGCCAGCGGTTCGCCGCTGGCCAAGCTGGCCGACGTGCTGCTGACCCTGAACCACCCGGAAGGCAACCTCAATTTCGTGCCCATGATCGTGCGCCTGCTGCAGCTGATGATGCTCGACATCCTGTCGGTGGGGCTGGCGCGGCGCGACACGGCGCAGCGCACCAGCGCCGCCGAACTGGAAGAAGGTCAATTGCACGGCATGCGCATCAGCGGCAAGCTGAAATTCGGTGGCCACCTCGAATAAGGCGGCGCCCGCCGCCCACGCCCCCGATACGGCCAGCGGCGCCACCGTGCATGACGTGGCGCGCGTGGCCGGCGTGTCGGCCATGACGGTATCGCGCGTGATCAATGGACGCAGCAGCGTCAGCGCGGCCACGCGCGACAAGGTCGAGGCGGCGATCGCCAGCCTGCGCTACCAGCCCAACCTGGCGGCGCGGGCCGCGCGCACGGGCACCTTGCGCATCGGCCTGCTGTACAGCAATCCCAGCGCGGCCTTCCTCAGTGAATTCCTGGTTGGCGCCATGGAGCAGTGCCGCCAGGGCGGCGGCCAGCTGCTGCTCGAACGCTGCGAAGACCTCGACAGCCAGCGCGCCGGCATCGATTGCCTGGTGGCGGCCGGCGTGGACGGCATCCTCGTGCCGCCGCCCCTGTGCGATTCGCCGGAAGTGCTGGCGCAACTGAATCAGATGGGCATTCCCGCCATCGCCGTTGCCACGGCGCGCCCCTCGCCAGATGTGTCGGCCGTGCGCATCGACGACTACGAAGGCGCGCTGGCCATGACGCGCCACCTGCTCGCGCTGGGCCACCGCGACATCGGTTTCATCGAAGGCGATCCGGCGCACACGCCCGCCCTGCTGCGCCGCCAGGCTTTCGAGGACGCCATGCGGGAAGCGGGCTTGCGGGTAGCGCCGCACCGGGTGGCGCAAGGCTATTTTACGTATCGTTCGGGGCTCGACGCGGCGCGCCAGCTGCTGGCGCAGGCACCGCACCCCAGCGCCATCTTCGCCAGCAACGACGACATGGCCGCCGCCACCCTGGCCGTGGCGCACGGCATGGGCTTGCAGGTACCGGCGCAATTGAGCGTGTGCGGCTTCGACGACACGCCCGTCGCCACCACGGTCTGGCCCGAGCTGACCACCATCCACCAGCCCATCGCCGACATGGCGCGCGCCGCCGTCAGTCTCGTCATCGACGAAATCCGCCAGCGCCGCGCGGGAGAAACGGCGCCCGCCACGCATCGCCTGATGGACTTTACCTTGATGGCGCGGGCATCGTCGGGACCCGTGACGCGGGGTTGATACGGCTACCGCACCAGCGTGCGCTGCGCCAGCGACTCCACCAGTTCCACCGACGGCGGCGAGCCGCCGGCCGCCAGGCAGGCGCCCGCTCCGGCCGCGACGGCAAAGCGCAGATGCTCGCCGCCGTCGGCCTCTGGCCGATACATCAGGCTGTACAGCAAGCCGCCGATGCTGGCGTCGCCCGCCCCCACCGAATCGACCACCTCGATGACGGGCGGCGCCGCCTGCCATGCCTGCTCGCCCTGGTACAGCGCCGCGCCCTGCGCGCCGCGCGTATACAAATACATGGCTTGGGGATTCCAGCCGCGCAGGGTGGCGAACGCGCCATCGATGTCGTCATGGCGGAACAGGCCCGCCAGGTCTTCATCGGACACCTTGATCACGTCGGCCAGCTCCGTCATGCGGCGCAGTGTGGCGTCGTAGCGTTCATCCATCATGATGCGGAAATTCGGGTCGTAGCTGATCTTCACGCCAGCGGCCTTGAGTTCCTGCGCCAGCGCCACCAGCTTGCCCGCCAGCGGTTCGCGCGCCAGGCTGATGCCGCCGAAATGCACCCATTGCGCGCCCTGCATCCACCCGGCCGGCAAGAGCGACGCATCGAAATGCAGGTCGGCGCTGTCGTCGCCGATGAAGTAATACGTGGGTGGATGCAGTTCATGCACGATGGCCAGCAGCGGCGACTTCGCATGGCGCTGCAGGAAGCGCATGTCCAGGTCCGCCGCCTCGGTGGCAGCGGCCAGCGCGTCGCCGAAGACGTCGCGGCTGATTGCGCCCGCAAAGGCGCTGGGCACGCCCAGGCGCGCCATCACGCGCGCCACGTTCCACGTCGAGCCGCCCACCTGGCTGCTCCAGGAATCCGGCCCCGTGCGCAGCATGTCCGTCAGCGCTTCGCCGGCCGATACAAAACGTGGGAAATTGGCGGCGTTCATGCTTCACCGCCGATCACGTTCAGCACTTCATAGCAGGCGCCCATGGTGTGGTAATCGACCTTGCCGGCCGGGCTTTTCTCGTTGCTGATCTTCTGGTTTTCCGGCGTCAGGATGCGGTACCAGGCGCCGTGTTCATGGTCGACGAAGTGCGTCCAGCTGTAGTCCCAGATCTTGTCGTAGCTGTGCCAGTAGGCCTCGTCGCCCGTGCGCGCGGCCAGCACGGCGGCCGCGGCGAAGCTTTCCGCCTGTACCCAGAAGTATTTGTCGCCGTCGCAGATCTCGTCCTGCGGGCCGAAACCGTAGTGGATGCCGCCATGCGCGCCATCCCAGGCCTTGGCCAGCGCCGTGTCGTACAGGGCGCGCGCGCGCGGCAGCAGCCAGTCGGACGGTCCGGCCATGAACTTGGCGTGGCGCTCCATGATCAACAGCAGCTTGGCCCATTCCGTGAAATGGCCGGGCTGGTAGCCCCACGGGCGGAAGATATTGCTCTTGTCGTGCAGGTTGTAGTCCCAGTCGATCGACCAGTCGGGCGTGTAGTGTTCCCAGATCATGCCGTTCGCCAGACCCGCCTGGCGCACCGTGATGTTGTGCGCCAGCGTTTCGGCGCGGTGCAGATAGCGCGCCTCGCCCGTCGCCTCGAACGCGGCCAGCATGGCTTCGCAGGCGTGCATGTTGGCGTTCTGGCCCCGGTAGCCGTCCAGGGTGGACCAGTCGGCGCTGGCCACGTCCGCATACAGGCCGTGTTCGGGCAGCCAGAAGCGCTGCTCCATCAATTCGAAGGTCTCGTCCAGGTAGGCGCGCGCTTCCGCCATGCCCGCCTGCAGGGCGTGGGCATACGCGAGCAGCACGAAGGCCAGGCCGTAGCAGTGATTGGCGTCGTCTTCCACCGTCTTGACGCCGTCTTGCCATGTCAGTTGCCAGGCATAGCCGCCCGTGGCGGGATCGCGGTGCGCGTCACGCAGGAAGGCCACGCCGTGGCGCAGGGCCGCCTGGTAATCGTCGTCGCCGAAATGGCGGTAAGCCATGGCGTAATTGAAGATGAAGCGCGTGCTGCTGACCAGATGGCGTGTGCTGGCGTCGTACACCGTGCCATCGTCGAGGAAGAAGTGATAAAAGCCGCCGCTCGGGTCAACAGCGCGCGGGTGGTAAAAGTGCATCGTGTGCCGGATATGCTTTTCGAGCATGTCCCTGGAGCGGAAATCGGGATTCATGGGTCTCTCATGATATTGTTATCGATAACAATGATGATAGCATGCCGTTTTCACGCCGTCTCGGTCTACCTTGCCAGCCTGAGCTTTTCGCGCCACAGCGCGGCTTGCGTGGGGTCGGTCGCCTGTTCCAGCTCGCCATTCTCATACACCTTGACCAGCCGCCGCATGGCATCCAGGTCACCCTGCCTGGCCGCCAGCAGGTACAGCGCGAAGGGCTGGGGCGCCGGCCCTTGCCGGGTGGGGCCGCCACGGCCCTGCTCCAGCAGGCGCGCAAAGCCCGTCTGGCCCGGCGGGCTTTTGGCGATTGCCGCCATTTCATACCAGCCCAGGGCCGCCTCGTCGCTCTGCCCCACGCCCTGCCCCACTTCATACGAATACGCGACATTGTTCAAGCCAGGCGGATCGAGCGCCTTGGCCGCCCGCATGTACCAGCCGAACGCCTGCTTGCGCTGCGCGTCGTCCTGCGCCGTCATCATCAGGCGGTAACCGATCTCATTGTAGGCGGGAATGAAGCCGTTTTCGGCGTAGAACTTCAGCCAGTGCAGCGCGTGCGCCTGCTCTGCCGCGCTGCTGTGGATATTCTCGAAATGCATGGCCACCGTGTAGTTGGCCAGCTCCACGCCTTGCGCGGCGCCCTTGCGCGACCAGTACTCTCCCAGCTTGCGGTCGACGGCCATGCCCTGGCCCAGCGTGTAGGCCACGCCGAGGAAAGCCTGCGCCGGGCCATAGCCGCCTTCGGCCGATTTCCGCATCCACGCCAGGCCCGCGTCGACGTCGCGCGGCGTGCCCTCGCCGCCATGCAGCATCTGCGCCAGCTCCAGCTGAGCGGCCGTGTCGCCCCCTTCGGCGGCGCGGCGCGTCTTGTCGAAGGCGGCGACCTTGTCCGGCGACAGGTCGGCCGGGCGGTTGATCACGGCTTGCACGCGCGCGCGCATGTCGTCGAGGCCGGACATGTCGAATTCGGCCAGGGCCGGATGCTGGCGCGGCGCCGGTTCGGCGGCTGGCTGCGCCAGCACGTTCTGCGCCAGTGCCAGGCTCAATATCAATACGATCGTCTTCATTTTTTTTCACTTTCCGCCAGCTTGTCGCGCCATTCGGCAGCGTCTTCCGCATTCGCCTGTTGTCCCAGTTCGCCTTTGACATACACCTCGATCATGCGCCGCATGGCGGGCACGTCGCCGCTCCATGCCGCCCGTTCGTACCAGACCAGGGCCAGCTTGTCCGACCGTTTCACGCCCAGGCCCAGCTCGTGCGCGCGGGCCAGGTTGCGCATGCCGGCTGGCTCCTTTTCGCGCGCCGCTCTGTCATACCAGTGGAAGGCCTCGCCGCGCTCCTGCTCATCGGTCGCCGCGCGCATCAGGTGCTCGCCCAGCGCGTTATACGCGGGCACGAAGTTCTGTTCGGCCGCCCTCTTCAACCATTGGATAGCCAGGGTCTGTTCCTCGGCACTGCTGCCGCCATCGATGAATTCCAGCGCCAGGATGGTTTGCGCCAGTTCGTCGCCTTGCGCGACGCCCTTGCGCAGCCAGACTTCGCCCTGCACGCGGTCGACGGGCACCTTGCCACCCACGGTATAGGCCAGCCCCAAGGCCGCTTGCGCCGGCGCATAGCCGCCTTCGGCCGCCTTGCGTACCCAGGCCATCGATAGCGCCGTGTCTTGCGGCGCGCCGACGCCCAACTGCAGCATGCGCGCCAGTTCCAGCTGCGCCTCCACGTCGCCCGTTTCCGCCAGCCGCCGGGTCTCGGCAAATTCGGCGATGCTTTCCGGGCTATGGCTGGTCACATCCGCCCTCGCCTTGATGGCGATCAGCTGCAGGTCGAGCAAGGTAGGCGAAGTCTGGGCCAGCAGGGGCAACGGCAAAAGAAAAGGCATCAGCAACAGTAATTTCTTGGGCATGCGACGGTGTCGGGAAGAAGAAAACACGCATGGTAGCCGATGGCGCGCCAGGAAGGCGCGCACGGCACGCGAAGTTTGACAGGGCAGGCTGGCAGGCTTACATTGCACGAGCCCACCACTGACACAGGAACACCATGAACCACCTATCGAAAACCGCCTTGACCTTGCTCGTCGCCCTCGCCGCCAGCGCCGCCGCCAGCGCCGCCGACACGCAGCTGGCCGGCTGCGCCGCCAAGCGCGAAAGCATCCGCAGCGAATTGCGCCAGGCCAAAGAACAGGGCCTGTCCGACAAGGTCGCTGGCCTGACGCGCGCGCTCGACGAAGTCAATGCCCACTGCAGCGACAACGCGCTGATCGAACGCCATAACAAGAAGGTGCTGAAGGCGCAGGCAAAAGTAAGCCAGACGGAGCGTTCGCTGCGCCTGGCCCAGGAAGCCAACAAGCAGCCGAAGAAGATCGCCAAGCTGGAAGGCAAGCTGGAAAAAGCCAGGGCGGAGTTGGCGGCCCTGCAGGCGCAACAGCCCTAAGCTTTCTCGCCCAGCATCTGGTAGATGCTGGAGAAATCCAGCGCGCCCGCCCCCGCCTTGCTGTGCAAGCTATATAAATTGCGCGACAAGGCGCCCAGCGGCACGCTCGCGCCGCTGGCCAGCGCGCTTTCCACGGCCAGCCCCAGGTCCTTGAGCATCAGGTCGACGCCAAAGCCGCCCGTGTAGCCACGCGACGCGGGCACGTTCTCGGCCACGCCCGGGCACGGGTTGTACACTTCCAGGGTCCAGTTGCGGCCCGAGCTTTTCGCCATCACGTCCGACACCACCTTCGGGTCCAGGCCATTGGCCACGCCCAGGCGTATCGCTTCGCTGGTGCCGATCATGAGTATCCCCAGCAGCATGTTGTTGCAGATCTTGACCGTCTGGCCGCAACCCGAGCCGCCCGCGTGGAAAATCGCCTTGCCCATGACGTCCAGGTAAGGCCGCGCCGCCGCCAGCGCGGACTCTTCGCCGCCCACCATGAAGGTCAGGGTGCCGTTGGTGGCGCCCGCCGTGCCGCCGGAGACGGGCGCGTCCAGCATGGGCATGCCCTTGTCCTGCGCAGCGCGGCCCACCTGGCGCGCCGCCTCGGTGGAAATCGTCGAGCAGTCGATCAGCAAGGTGCCGGGCCGCGCCTGCGCCAGGATGCCGGCGTCCCCCAAAGGGTTACCCAAATAAGCACCCAGCACGTGGCGGCTGGCCGGCAGCATGGTGATGACGATGTCGGCGGCGCCTATCGCCGCCGTCTGGTCGTCGGACACCAGGCCGCCGCCGTCGGCAAATTGCCGCACGCTGGCCGGCAGCAAATCGAAACCCGTCACCGCATGGCCGGCGCGCACGAGGTTTTGCGCCATGGGCAAGCCCATGTTGCCCAGGCCGATGAAAACGATCTTGGTGCTCATCGCCGCCTCCTTATTTCATCGCAATGGTGGTGTTGACGCCGCTGCCGCCATCGTCCGGGGCGAACCAGCGCGCCGTGACGGTCTTGGTCTGCGTCCAGAAGTACAAGGCTTGCTTGCCGTTCGGGCCCAAATCTCCCAGTTTCGACGCGCGCGAGCCGGTAAAACTGAAATAGGCGACGGGCACGGGAATGGCCACGTTGATGCCCACCTGGCCCACGTCGATCTCGTTCTGGAACTTGCGCCCGGCCCAGCCGGACGAGGTGAAGATCGAGGTGCCGTTGCCGTTCGGGTTGGCGTTGATGAAGGCGATGGCCTGGTCCAGCGTGTCCGTTTCGACCACGCACATGGCGGGGCCGAAGATTTCCTGGGTGTAGACGGAGTTCGACGCCGCCACCTTCGAGAAAATCGTCGGCCCCATGAAGTTGCCGCCCTCGTAGCCGGCCACCTTGTGGCCGCGGCCATCGAGCAGCAGCTGCGCGCCTTCGTCCACGCCCGCCTGGATCAGCTTTTCCGCCCGCTGCATAGCCGCCTTGGAGACCATCGGCCCCAGGTCGGCCGTGCGGTCGCTGCCCGGTCCCACTTTCAGCGCTTGCGAACGGGCGACGATTTCCGGCAGCCAGGAACGCGCCTCGCCCACCAGCACGACGACGGAATTGGCCATGCAGCGCTGGCCGGCCGCGCCGAAGGCCGCGCCGATCAGGTTATTGATCGCCTGTTCCTTGTTGGCGTCGGCCAGCACCACGCAATGGTTTTTCGCGCCCATCATCGATTGCGCACGCTTGCCCGATTCGCTGGCGCGGCGGTACACATGCGTGCCCACGTGGGTCGAGCCGATGAAGGACACGGCCTTGATGTCGGGATGGTCGCACAGCATGTTGACGACGTCGGCGCCGCCATGCACGACGTTCAGCACGCCGGCAGGCAAGCCCGCCTGGTACATCAGTTCCACCAGGTACATGGTCGACGACGGGTCCTGTTCCGACGGTTTCAGCACAAAGGTATTGCCGCAGGCGATGGCGATGGGGAACATGAAGCACGGCAGCATGACGGGGAAATTGAACGCCGTGATGCCGGCGCCCACGCCCAGCGGCTGATAGATGTTGTAGACGTCGACGCCGGTGGCCGCGTTTTCCGCGATCTCGCCCAGCTGCAGGGTGGCGATCGAGCACGCGTGCTCCACCACTTCCAGGCCACGCATCACTTCCCCTTCCGCGTCCGGCAGGGTCTTGCCGTGTTCGCGCGTGATCAGTTCGGCCAGGGCGCCGATGTTGTCGCGGATCAGCTGCTGGTACTTGAGCATGATGCGCATGCGCGCGGCCAGCGGGGTATTGCGCCAGGTCTTGAACGCTTCCTTGGCCGTGGCGACGGCCAGGTTGACTTCATCGGGCGTGGAAAACGGCACCTTGGCGACGATTTCCTGCGTGGCCGGGTTGATGACGTCGCGCCATTCGCTGCTGGTCGAGGCGTGGTGCTTGCCGGCTATGTGCAGGGGGATGGCGGGGACTGAGGTGAGGGCTTGATTCATTTTTTGAGACTCCATGATGTCGGTATTGGTTGAATTCACCCCAAAGTCGAAACTGCCGGGGTCGGACCCTGAGGGTCCGACCCCAGTATTTGCCCTTCGGGTTTATCTTGAATTATTTCTTGACCAGGTTGCACGCCGCCGCATCCATGGGCTTGAACGCCTGGTCGGCGGGGATGGTGGACAGGACTTTCAGGTAATCCCACGCGCCCTTCGATTCGGCCGGGGTTTTGACCTGCACCAGGTACATGTCGTGGATCACGCGGCCGTCGGGGCGGATCGAGGCATTGTTCATGACGGCATCCTTGATGGGCAGCTCGCGCATCTTCTGGGCGACGACCTTCGAGTCGTCGCTCTTGGCCGCCGCCACCGATTTCAGGTAGTGGTAGACGCTGGAATACACGCCCGCCTGCACCATGGTCGGCTTGGCGCCCTTGTTGAGCGCCTCGAAGCGCTTGGCGAAGGCGCGGCTGCGGTCATCGAAATCCCAGTAAAAGCCGTCAGCGTAGACGAGGCCCTGCGCCGTTTCCAGTCCCAGCGCGTGCACGTCGGAGAGGAACACCAGCAAGGCGGCCAGACGCTGGTCCTTGCCGCTGCCGATACGGAATTCGCGCGCCTGCTTGATGGCGGAGACCGTGTCGGCGCCGCCGTTGGCCAGGCCGATCACCTGCGCTTTTGAGCCTTGCGCCTGCACCAGGAAGGACGAGAAATCCGACGCGTTGAGCGGATGGCGCACGGCGCCCAGCACGGTGCCGCCATTGCGCTTGACGACTTCGCTGGCATCCTTTTCCAGCGAATGGCCGAACGCATAATCGACGGTGACGAAGTACCAGGACTTTTGCCCCAGCTTGGTCAGCGCCGCCGCCGTGCCGGCCGCCTGCGAATACGTGTCGAACATCCAGTGGAAGCCGTTCGGCGAGCAATCCTCGTTCGTCAGGCGCCCCGTGGCGGGGCCGCTGAACATGGCGATGCCGCCCTTCTCTTTCATCAGCTTTTGCACGGACAGGGCCACCGAGGAATTGGTCAGATCGGCGATGGCGTCGACCTTGTCGCGGTCTATCCATTCGCGCGCCTTGGAGGCTGCGATGTCGGCCTTGTTCAAGTGGTCGGCCGAGAGGATTTCGATCTTCATGCCCTTGCATTCGGCTTTTAAACAATCCTCGACGGCCATCTGGCTGGCGACGACGGAGCCGCGCCCGCCCATGGCCGAATACGGGCCGGACATGTCGGTCAGGATGCCGACCTTGACGACGCCATCGGAAATCTGCGCATGCGCGCCGCCAAAGGAAAGGGTGAGCGCCAGCGCGCCCATGGCCAGAACGGTTTTTTTCATGCGTGTCTCCTGAGGGGTGAGGGTTTTTCTTATATGTATATCTGCATTCTGCATGTGTAAAAATATGCACTCAAGTGAAATTAATGCATAATTCCTTTGCATAAATGCACAAGGAGAACAAAGTGCTCGATTGGGACAATGTACGGGTCTTCCTGGAACTGACGCGCAGCGCCGGCCTCGTCGATGCAGCGAAAAAGCTGGGCATCGACCATTCCACCGTGTCGCGGCGCATGCGCAAGTTCGAGGAGCAAGTGGGCACGCAGCTGTTCGACCGCAATTACGTCGGTTACCAGCTGACGCCCGAGGGCCACCGCCTGATGGAATACGCGGAAACGATGGAAAGCACGGTGTTTGCCGCCACCGAGGAGCTGGGCGAACACAACCGGCTGCTGTCGGGCCAGGTGCGTCTGGGCGCCACCGAGGGCTTCGGCGCCATCGTGCTGGCGCCGCACCTGGCGCAGTTTTGCGGACGCTACCCGCACATCAGCGTGGACCTGATCGCCGTGCCCCGTTTCGTCAGCCTGTCCAAGCGCGAGGCGGACGTGGCCATTTCCATCGAGCGTCCCCTGTCCGGACCGTATGTCGTGACGAAGCTGTCCGACTACCGGCTGAAGCTGTACGCCACGCCAGGCTATCTGGCGCGCCACGCGCCCATCACCAGCGTGGCGCAGCTGGCGCAGCATCCGATCATCGGCTACGTGGACGACCTGGTCTTCAGTTCGGAACTGCGCTACATGGACAACGTGGCGCCCGACTCGCTGCGCGCGTTTCGCAGCACCAGCGTGATCGCCCAGTACCACGCGGCGCGCGCGGGCCAGGCGCCGGCCATCCTGCCCTGCTTCGTGGCGCAGCAGTCGAACGAACTGGTGCCCGTGCTCGACGGCGAGATCGACCTGACCCGCGCCTTCTGGATGATCTCGCCCAGCGAGCGGCGCAACATCGCCCGGGTCAGCGCCTTGTGGAATTACCTGCGCGCCGCCATCGACGTCAATCACGCCTACCTGATGGGCGAAACGGCCGTGCCCAGCTGGCCAAGCTGACTGCGCGCTACACTGTCGCCACAGACTAATTAAAGGAGAATGCCATGCTGATGGATGCAAGCCAGGCCGTACTGGTCATTGTCGACCTGCAAGGCCGCTTGATGCCGGCCATCCACGATGCCGGCCTGGTGCTGGCACAGAACCTGCGCCTGGCCAGGATCGCGCGGCTGCTCGACGTGCCCGTACTGGGCACGGAACAGAACCGCCAGGGACTGGGGCCGAACGTGGAAGAGATCGCCGCCCTGTGCGAACGGACCCTGCACAAGACGCATTTCGGTGCCTGTTTTGACGGCTTGCAGGAGATCTTGCCGCCTGGGCGCAGGCAGATCCTCGTCACCGGTTGCGAAGCCCATGTGTGCATGCTGCAGACGGCCATCGGCTTGCTGCAGCTGGACTACGAGGTCATCATCGCCATCGACGCCGTCGGCTCGCGCCAGGCGGCCAGCCGCGATGCGGCGCTGGCCCGCCTGGACAAGCTGGGCGCCCATCTGGTGACGGTGGAGATGCTGGCCTTTGAGTGGTTGCGCGACTGCAAGCATCCGCGTTTCCGCGAAGTATTGGCGCTGATTAAATAGAAAGCAGGTTTAAGCCAGATCAATCCTGTCGGCCGCCCATTTGCTAGCTTGGTAACAGCGCCGCCATTCCGAGCGGTGCGCCGTCCACATCAGCAAGGGAGCCATCATGGCCTATATCCTGCGGGGCAAGCTGTGCGGCTTGATCTGTGCCGAGTGTCCTGAAGCCTTATCCCACGTCCTCGTGCGCCTGTACCGGCCACGCGAGTCGCAAAACGTCACTGCCCTGGCCGTGGCC
The DNA here is from genome assembly GCF_009208735.1 of Janthinobacterium rivuli. GTDB lineage: Bacteria > Pseudomonadota > Gammaproteobacteria > Burkholderiales > Burkholderiaceae_D > Janthinobacterium. The sequence continues at coordinate 31,701 of NZ_WFLJ01000010.1, forward strand.
AGCGCCAAGGAAACCTTCGCCATCCTCACGGACGAGGAAGTGCAGGCGAAAGCGCCCTTCCTGCTGGCCGAGGCGCGCACGGATGACGATGGCAACTACAGTTTTACCCTGGAAGATGATTATCGGGGCGAGGCCGTCGAAGTCGATATCCTGTGCCCCACCGTGCCGCATTTGAAACCGGGGCCGAAAGACCCCGTGCCGTTGCAGTTTTCCATCACCACCATCCAGCCCCGCTGGCGCCAGGTCGACAACGATTTCCTCGCCATCTGGGATTACTGCCTGCCGCAACGCTTCTGGTGCCTGGTGCGCGCCCGTTTCGGCGCCTGGACCATCTGCGGCCGGCTGCGCACCTGCGAGTCACCGCACACGCCGATCGCCGGCGCCACCGTGCGCGCGTTCGACGCCGACTGGCTGCAGGACGATGCGCTGGGCGTGGCGGTGACGGACGCCGGCGGGCGCTTCCGCATCGATTACCTGACGTCCGACTTCACGCTCACGCCGTTTTCACCGTTCATCAACGTGGAATTCACCAGCGGCCCCGACGTATATTTCACGGCCCAGCTGGGCAGCGTCACCATCCTGTCGGAAACCCAGGCCAACGGCCGCCAGCCGGGCCGCGAAAACGTGGGCCACTGTTTCTGCGTGGAATTGTGCTCGAAAGACGTCCTGCCGCCCGACGTGGAAGGCGTGCCCCACTGGCAGCAGGTGGAAATCTTCGACATCCACCCGTTTCCCTCGCTGGCCGGCTTTTCCGCGCAAGGCTATGCGGGCGGCGCGGCCGCCTCGTATGTGTTCGCCGGTGGCGTCACCTTGAAAGGCAATTGCCCGCTGCGCAACAGCGCCATTCCCGCCAATCCGCTCGAATACCGCTTTCTCATCGGCGAATGGACATGGCCGGGCGGCAGCGACGACCCGACAGCCATCCCCACGGTGGCGCCCGCCAGCCTGGCGCCGCTCACGCAAGTGCTGGGCACGCACGTCGGCTACGTGTTTTATACGAACGGGCTGGGCCTGGCCGACTCGGCGCCCGTCATCATCGACGCGGGCGACTTGAAACCGGGCGGCTGGATACGGGTCGATGGCAAGCAAGTCACGGTGGACATGCGCGACGGCACGACGGCCATCGTCATCGTGCAGCAGAATATCTTCCTGCGCACCTTCGACTTGCTGACCGTGAATACGCCCGCCATCACCAGCCTGCATCCGGCCAAGTTGCCCGGCGGCTTGCCGATACTCGACGCGGGCCGCGGCCTGACGACGACCGAAAGCGAACCGATACGCCGCTACCGCCTGGGCTTCGAAGTGCGCGATGGCAATACCCTGGCGCTGGTGGCCACGGACGGCCTCGACTCCATCGTCTTCGACAACTCGCCCGTCATCGTGGCGCTGGACCTGGAAGAATTGCGCAGCAATGCCTGCAATCCAGTCTCGGGCGGCCTCGTGCATATCCTGTACACGATCGACCATCCGCATCTGCGCTTCTTCAATATCACGATTTCCAACAACAACGGCATCCAGCACCCGCCGCCACCGCTGCCTGCCGCCAGCTTCACGCCACCGCCGCCACCGAGCAACTACCTGTTCCGCGGCGGTGCGGGCGGGCCGCATTTATCGGGCAACAATGGCGGCTTTCCCGTCAATGTGGCGCTCGACCCGCCGTGCGCCTACCGCGTGGCCATCGGGTGGCAGACGCGGCATTACCTGGCGTCCAGCCACAGCATCGACAGGTTGTACTGCAAGTAGGCGTTGGCAAGCAAGCGTCATTCAGAAATAACGTACCCACGCCTGCCGCGACGTGCGCTTGTACTGGGCGAACGCGCGGCAGGGAAAGTACAGCACGGGCATCAGGGCCAGCGCGATCAGCCACACTTGCCAGATATGTTCGACGCCGTAGCGGGTGCCATGGTTGGCGCCCAGCACCGCCGTCAGGGTGATGCCGATCACCAGCAGCAAATATAGGTGCAGCAGATAGTAAAACATCGGCGCGCCGCCAAAGGTGGCGCAAGCGCGCGTGAACCAGTTATCGACGCTTTCCAGCCAGGCCAGGCCCAGCAAGCCCAGGCCCAGGGTGAACAGGAGAAAATCCAGCGACGGCGGATACTTGGTGAAGTTCAGCACGCTCATGACCGTGCGCAGGGCCGTGTCGCCGGCCACCCACGGCATGGTTTCGCCGTAGATATTGAAGCCGCGCAGCACCGCCAGCAGCAGCAAGCTGCCGACACCCAGCGCCAGCAACAGGCGACGCCGTCCCTCCGGCGAACGGCTGCGCGCATACAGGGGCCCGGCCGCATAGCCGAGCACGATCACGCCTATCCACGGCAGCAGCGGGTAGCTGACCTTGATTTTCATGGCGCCGTCGGCCACCAGGTAGCCCCGTTGCAGCAGCAACGTCAGCAGATAATAGGCAAAGCTGCCCTCTTGCGCGCGCACGCCGGTCAACAGATGCTGGCCCGCGACAATCGCCACGCCGAGCACGACCAGCACTTTCAACGGCAGCTTATGCAGCACGGCCAGCGCCATCATGGCCAGGCCGATGACCCAGATCACCTGCAAATACAGCACGGCCGGCGGAAACGCCCCGCTCCACGCGAAATTGACGAACACCAGTTCCAGCACGACCAGCAACAAACCCCGTTTGAACAAGAAACCCGCGGCGCTGCGCGGACCGCCGGCCGGATGCGCGTACAGCCAGGCCGACAAGCCTGTCAGGAAAACGAACATGGGCGCGCACACGTGGGCGGCCAGGCGGGTAAAGAACAGGGCAGGATCGACGCCGGCCGCATCCATGGGGTCGCTCACCTGATGGTGTAAAAAGACCGTTTCGCGCACATGATCGAACAGCATGATCAGCATGACGAGGCCGCGCAGTACGTCGATGACGGCGATGCGGGCGCGCAGGGTGGCGGGGGAAGTCAGGGAGGCAGTCATTTATTCATTTTAAATAGAAGGGTAAGAGTAGCGTGCGTACCCCAACGGCAGAAACTGGGGTCGGACCCGCCGGGGGAATACGCCCCAGTGGGGCGCATTCCGATTCCAAAGGAACTGACCCCGGCATTTTGCTGTTGGGTGAATACATCAAAACCTGTAATGTGCATTCAGGGTCACCGTGCGCTCGGCCCCCGGCGCCACCCACAAGGGGCTATAGGAACTCGCATAGTAGCTGCGGTTGAACAGGTTTTCCACGTTCAGGGCCAGGCGCAGTTTCGCATTCGGAGAGTAGGACGCCAGCAGCTTGGCCGTCGTGTAGGCCGGCAAGGTAAAGCTGCTGCTGACGGCGACGTCGCCCAGGCGCTCGCCCACGTATTGCACGCCGCCGCCCACGCTGGCCGTGCCCGTGGCCAGCGCGAATTGCTGCGTGGCGAGTACATTGGCGCTGTGGCGCGGCACGTTGGCGAAGCGGCTGCCCGTCACGATCGTATTGTCGCCGCGCGTGACGGTGGCGTCCGTATAAGCATAGGCGCCCGAGACGCGCAAGCCGCGCGCCACTTCACCCGACACGTCGAGCTCCAGGCCTCGGCTGCCCACCTCGCCCGCCGCGATGGCGAAGTCCGTGTTGGCGGGATTGGTCGTCAGCACATTGCGCTTGCGGATGTCGTACACGGCAACGGTGCCCGTCAGCTTGCCCGTTTCCAGCTTCGCGCCCAGCTCATACGAGCGGCTGCGCTCGGCCGGGAAAGCCTGGTTGGCGAGGCTGATGCCGCTGTTGGGGCGGAAGCCCTTGGCCGCGCTCGCATACAGCGACCATGCCTTCGACGGCTGGTAGACGAGGCCCGCGCGGGGACTGGTGGCCGACAGCGACTGGCGGTTGCTCACGTTCAGGCGCCGGTTCGTCACGTCCTGCGTGTACGTATCGTGGCGCACGCCGACCAGCGCCTTCCATTGCGCGCCCAAGTCGATTTGATCCTGCGCATACAGGCCACGCGCCCGTTGCCCTTCCTGCGTGTCGATGGACAGGGCCAGCGGAGCGGCCTTGCCGCCGTACACGGGCGCATAAATATCGATGGCATATGGATTGCCAGCGGACGGATTGCGGCGCAACTGCACGCGGTGGTCGTCGAAGTGATAGGCGTCGATACCGGCCAGCACCTCGTGCGCCAGCGCGCCCGTCCTGAACTTGCCCAGCACTTCGACACGGGCCGAGACGTCGGTGGCGGAAAAATCGCGGTGGCGGCGCTGGCGGTTCAGGGTGCGGCCATCGGCCAGCAGCTTGTTCGCCTCGGTCGAATAGCCGCTCAATTCGCTGTCGCGGTAGGACGCGCCCGCCTGCACCGACCAATCGTCGGACAGCGCGTGGTGGATGAACAGTTGCTGTCCCAGCGACTTGACCGTCATGGGACCGTCATCCGGTTCGCCCAGGAAGCGGGTGACAGGGACAAGACCCAGCTGGCCATTGACGGCCACCACACCCCGGTCGAACGGCGCGCGCTGGCGCACGGCTTCGATTTCATACGACACGGTCGTATGCTCGCCCGCCAGCCAGAGAAACGAAGGCGAAAACAGGCTGCGTTCGACCTTCACGGTATCGCGGAAGCTGTACCCTGCTTCATGCGCCGCGTTCAGGCGGTAGGCGACGGTATCGCTCAACGGTCCCGTCACATCCACGGCAGCGCGGCGCGTCTGGAAACTGCCCAAGGACAGGTCGGCGCTGACTTCGGGCGCGAACTTCGGCTTTTTCGTCGTGATGTTCACCGTGCCGCCCGGCTCGCCCCGGCCGTACAGCGCCGATGCGGGGCCTTTCAGCACTTCCACGTTCTGCGTATTGCCGCCGTCGCGCATGCCGTTGTAGCCGCGGCTGGAACTGAAACCGTTGACCATGTAGTCGGAACCGAAGTTCGGATCGCCCGTGAAGCCGCGCATGGCGTAGCTGTCCCACAGCCCGCCCAGCGGACTTTGCTTGGCGATGCCGCTGGCCAGGTCCAGCGCGCCGGCCAGTGTCGTCACGCCCGCATCGCGCAGCAGGTCGCTAGTAAGCACGCGCACGCTTTGCGGCAAATCCATCAGCAAGGCATCCGTCTTGGTGGCGCCCGTGGCGGACAGGCTGCGGTAATGCTGGCGTTCGGCCTTGACGGTGACGACGTCGTGCGCGTCGGGCTGGTCGGCGGCAGGATCGAAGGCCAGCGCCAGGGGACTGGCGGCGGCCAGCAAGAGCGCCACGGGGCGGCGGTAGGACACGGACATGGAATTCCTGACGAGGGCGCAAATCAATGCAATAGGCTTGCATTATAATTGATAATCAATTCTCATTAAAGCCCTCAGCAACAATCTGCGCCAAAAACTCCACGAACACCTGCACCTTGGCCGCGCGCAGCTGGCGCGGATGGAACAGCGCCCACAGGTCCGGTCCCCGCGTGCGGAACGCTGGCAGCACGGGCACCAGCGTACCCTCGCGCAGCGGCTGCAACACGGAAACGGACAGCGCCTGCACGATGCCGCACCCGGCCTGGGCGGCGGCGATCATCGATTCGATGTGGTCGAAGGCCAGGGCGGCCGGCGGCGTGTGCGCATAGGGTTCGCCCGCATCCCCGTCCTGGAACAGCCACGGCCGCACCTGGCGCGCTTTCGGATACAGGAAATGCAGGCAGGCGAATTGCTCCAGTTCCTGCGGCGATGACGGCATGCCATACCGGGCGACAAAGTCGGGCGAGGCGCAGCACAGGTAATCCATGTGGAGCAGGCTGCGCGCCACCAGCGATGAGTCCTGCGGTTCGCCGATGCGCAGCAGTACGTCGATCCCCTCTTCCACCATGTCGACCAGGCGGTCGCTGACCGTCAGGCGCAGGGAAATGTCGGGATAGGCGGCGGTAAAGCGGGGCAAGGCGGGCGCCACCAGGTTGCGGCTGATGCTGCTGGGCATGTCCACGCGCAAGCTGCCCGAGGGTTTCCCGGCCGCCTGTTCCAGACTGGCTTCCAGCGCCGCCATGTCGGCCAGCACCTGGCGCGCCTGCGCATGGCAGTGCCGGCCTTCGGCCGTCAGCGACATGCTGCGCGTGGTCCGCTGCAAGAGCCGCACGCCGAAGTGTTTTTCCAGCGCCGCCACCTGGTTCGTCACGGACGAGGTCGAGATGCCCAGACGCTGCGCCGCCTTGCTGAAACCGCCCGCCTCGACCACGGCGCAAAACACGTGCATTGCTTCCAGCCTGTCCATGTATTTCTCTCCTGTTTTCCAATGATTATCCACGATACTGAAATAGTGCATCGGGCCACGCCCCGTTTTTCTTTGTGCCGTCGCCGCCTAGACTGGGGCATCCACCACAGGAGAATCCCATGCAAGCCCTCGTCCTCACCCGCTTTTCCGTTCCCATGACCATCGAGCACCTGCCCGTGCCGCAGCCCGGCCCCGGGCAAGTCCTCGTGCGCATCGCCGCCAGCGGCGTCAATCCGCTCGACACGAAGATCGCCGCCGGCGCCGCCCCGCACGCCCGGCCCCGCCTGCCCGCCATCCTCGGCATCGACGTGGCCGGCACGGTGGCGGCCGTGGGCGATGGCGTGACGACTTTTCACGTAGGCGAAAGAGTGTATGGCATGGCGGGCGGCATAGCCGGCATCCAGGGCTCGCTGGCCGAGTACGGCGTCTTCGACGCAGCGCTGCTGGCGTCCGTGCCGCCGGCGCTGAGCCTGCGCGAAGCGGCCGCCCTGCCCCTCGTCTTCATCTCGGCCTGGGAAGGGCTGGTCGATCGTGCCCGCGTGCAGGCGGGCGACACCGTGCTCGTGCATGGCGGCGCGGGCGGCGTGGGCCACATGGCCGTGCAGCTTGCCGTCGCCCTTGGCGCCAGGGTGTTCGCCACGGGCAGCGCCGCCAGCCGCGCCGCCATCGAAGCGCTGGGCGCCCGTTTCATCGATTACCGCACCAGCACGGTGAACGACTACGTGGCCGAACACACGGGCGGCGCCGGCTTCGACATCGTCTACGATACGGTGGGCGGCGCCACCCTGGACGCCAGCTTCCAGGCGGCGCGCCTCTACGGCGGCCACGTCGTCAGCTGCCTGGGCTGGGGCACGTTCGCGCTGAGTCCGCTGACGGCGCGCGCGGCGAGCTATTCCGGCGTGTTCACCCTGCTGCCCCTGCTGAGCGGCCACGGCCACGCGCGCCATGGCGCGATTCTGCGCGAAGCGAACAAGTTAATAGAGGCGGGCAAGCTGCAGGTGCGGCTCGATCCACGCCGCTTTACCCTGCGCACGGCGCACGATGCGCATGCGGCGCAAATCGACGGCAGCGCGCGCGGCAAGCTGGTGGTGGAGGTGGCCGACTGAACGCCGGCTTGTGACTTGTCGGCGGAAACGCTAATATGCAAGCATTAACTTGCATATTGATGAGGCCGAGCATGCGTGAAAATCTGGAAAAACTGCTGGCGCAGGGACGCGACAACGCCCTGCTGCGCTTTGGCCTGGGAGATGCCTGCCTGAAAGAGCATGACGCCGAGCAAGCCGCCGTCCACCTGGCGCAAGCCACCACGCAGCAGCCCGGCTATTCCGCCGCGTGGAAACTGCTGGGCAAGGCCTTGCAGCAGCTGGGCCGCCTGGATGCAGCGCAAGCCGCCTGGACGACGGGCGTGACCGTGGCCCGGCAGCAAGGCGACCTGCAAGCCGTCAAGGAAATGACGGTGTTCCTGAAACGCCTGCAAAAACAGCAGCAGGCGACAGGTTAAAACGATTTAGTGCGCGTGCGCCGCGCCCTTGGCCTCAAGAGGCAACGCTTCGCCCCGTTCCTTCGCCAGGCGCTTGGCCAGCAAGCCGCCCGCTTCGGCCGCATAGGCGCGGCAGGCGCCGGCGTCGATCAGGGGATTGTCCGCGCCGTTGCGCCTGGCGGCCTTGCCCAGCACGTCCGTCGTGCCCGGATGCACGGGGATGATGATGTCGCATGGCAAGGCGGCCACCTTGGCGATGCTCGCTTCGAACGAAGCTGAAATGTCCGGTGTGCCACCCTTGCCGGTGTAAGTAAAATTGCCGCTGGCATACGGGTTCAGGCTGTCCGCATACACGACGTCCAGGCAGCGCTCGCCTTCGCACGAGGTCCACGTCCACGTCGTGCCGCCTGGCGTGTGGCCCGGCGTCATGTGGGCAGTCAAGGTCAACGGTCCCACCTTGACGGTATCGCCCTCGCCCACCAGGCTGACCTTGCGCACCTTGGCGACGTGCACGACGGGATTGGCCTGGTACTGCGGATCGTCCTTGCCGTTCGTGCCGCTTTGCAGGCCAAGGGCGCCCGAGGCGCTGGCCATCACGGTGGCGCCACTGGCCCGTTGCAGCGCGGCAATGCCGCCCGCATGGTCCCAATGGGCGTGCGAATTGAGGATATATTTCACGTCCTCGATGCGAAAGCCCAGCGCCTGGATACTCGCGATGATCAGGGGCGCCGATTGCGGCAGCGCGCCGTCGAGCAGGATATGGCCCTGCGGACTCGTCACCAGCACGGCGGACAGGCCGGCCGTGCCCACGTACCAGGTATTGCCAAAGACATTGAACGGCTTGACGGGCGCGTTCCATTCCTTGCAACTATCACAATTAACAGGTTTATCCTGCACCGGTGCGGGCGTCTTCGCCTGCACCGTGCCAGCCGCCATGGTCGCAACCGTAGCCAGCATCAACTTCGCCAATAGTGTCATCTTCATCTCCAGAGTGTCAAAAAGAAGGGCACGCGCGGTGGCGCGCCCAGGGGGGTATCAATGCATGCGGCCGGTCCTGTCGGCCAGGGTGTCGCGGATGTGTCCGGCGTCGAGCGAGCGCCGCTGCGCGCCATCGGCGTCCAGCAGCACCACGGTGACGTGCTTGCCGCCGCTGCGCATGCGCATGCTCAGGCAGCTGCCCGCCTCGTGGCTGCTGCCCGTCTTGGACAGCAGAATGTCCCAGCCCTTGCCGCCCACCAGCGGGTTGGTGTTGTGCAAGGTGCGCGCCTTGCCATTGACGGCCACGCTCGCTTGCGGGTGGCTGGTGATGCGCGCGATGTCCGGGTAGCGCGCGGCGGCCGCAACGATCTTCGCCACCTCGCTGGCCGTCGACGTATTCGCGGGCGAACTGCCGACCGGGTCCGTCAGGGTGGTGCGCGTCAAGCCCAGGCTGCGTATCTTCGCTTGCAAGGCTTGATGAAACGCTGCGTTGCCACCGGGATAGGTGCGCGCCAGCGCGGCGGCGGCGCGGTTCTCGGACGGCAACAGCGCCAGTTGCAACAGCGCGCCGCGCGACACGGCCACACCCTCGGCCAGCAGGCTGTGGCGCTGCGAGGACGAGCCGCCATCGGCGCGCACGATGCGCAGCTGCTCATTCGGGTCGAGACCCGCGTCCAGCACCACCATGGCCGTCATCAGCTTGGTGATCGAGGCGATGGGCACGACGGCGTCCGCATCCTTCGCCATCAGCACCTTGCCGCTGGCGTCATCGAACACCAGCATGTGCTTCGCGCTGACGGGCAAGGCCAGCATGCCGGCGGCGGCCTCGGCCAGGGTCGCCCCGTTGACGGCAGGCTTGCCCTGCGTCTGCAGCAGCAAGGTGGCGCAGGCCAGCAGCAAGGCGGGCACGGCCAGTTTCCAGCCGGCCGTATCAAGCCCGGGCGCCATCAGGCGTTCGATTCGCGTCAGCAAGGCCCCGCCCCTTGCCGACATCAGCAGGCCGCCATGCTGCGGCGCGGCCGTGTGCAGGGACAAGGCATGCAGCGCCGTGGCCAGCTGCTGCGGGTCTTGCAGCGCTTGCGCGGCCAGGGCGTCGGCCACCTGTTCCCGCTCGGCCCGCATGCGCGCCGACAGCCACCAGACGACAGGGTGAAAGAACAGCAGCGCCTCGGCCACGCTTTGCAACAGGTTGACCAGGTAATCCCAGCGCCGCACGTGCGCCAGCTCATGCGCCAGCAGCGCTTCGAGCAAGGCGACGGGCATGCCGCTCAACAAGGCGGCCGGCAGCAGGATGACGGGGCGCCAGAAACCCACGGTGACGGGACTGGCCAGTCCCGCATGCAGTTTCAGCGGAATCTGGCCTCTGCGGCGCAAGCCCATGCGCAAGGCCAGCGCATCGAGACGCGCCTGCCAGATGGCCGGCGCGGCCACTGCCTGACGGCGCAGCTTGCCGACCCAGGCCAGGCCCAGGCACAGGCGCAAGCTCATCAGGCCGACACCGGCGCTCCAGGCCAGCACCAGGGCCGGCATCCACGCTTGCAGCGCGGCGCGCCAGGCGGGCGGCGCGTCCAGCGCCAGCCGGGCCGGCGAGACGCCCGACAGCAGCGACAGCAGGTGGATGGCGGGGATACACAGGCACAGCAACAGCGCCAGCGCGCAGACGGCATAGCGCCAGCGCGCGCTGGCGTGGCGCAGCAGCCGCAGCAGGACGGCGGACACGGCGCCGACGATCACGCCCTGCCAGACAAAATACAGCAGGACCCAGCCCAGGGCCGGGACGAGGTTGCCCAGATCGATGCCCAAGCGCAGGTCCAGGTTCATGGCGCCTTGCCGTCCTTGCTGCGCAGGATTTTTTCAATTTCCAGGCGTTCCGCGTCGCTCACGTGCTCGCGCAGCGCCGTCAGCACGAGCGCCTTGCCGGAACCGGAAAACACCTTGCCGATCAAGTCCTTGAGCAAGCTGGTCTGCAATTTTTCCTGCGCTTCGACGGCCGCATACAGCTGCGGCCGTTGGCTTTCATCACGGCTCAGGAGTCCCTTGCCATGCATCAGTTGCAACTGGCGCAGCACGGTGGCGTAGCTGGCGTCGGCGCGTTCCGCGGCCAGGGCGTCATACACGGCGCGCGCGTCGGACGGACCGCGCTGCCACAGGATGCGCAGCAGGTCCAGTTCGGCGGCCGTGGGATGGGGAGTGGAGGTATTTTTCAGCATGCCGCTAGAATACCGATTCTAGAACGCCATGTCTAGAACTTTTTTTCTAGAATGTGGAGGCGACTAGAAATCGCGCAGGCGGTCGAACAAGGCATACAGCGCCGCTACCTCGAGCAGTTGCGCCTGCGTCAGCACCTGCTCCAGCGCCACGTAGATTTCATCGCGCTCCACCGTTTCGATGATGCTGGAACGCCGCTCGATCTGGTTGAACACGGCGACATAGGCCGTGACCATTTCCTGCGCCATGGCATGCACAGTCTCGGAATCGCTCACGCCGTCAAGGGTGCGCGCCGTGGCCAGCAGTTTTTTATACGCCTGCGCCGCCTTCCTGGCATACGCCGCCGAGATGTGCTCGCGGCCATCCCAGTCGCGGAACGGGTTGTCCAGGTTTTCCGCCAGCCACTCGGGCTTGCGCGGCCGCGTCACCGACAGGTTCAAGCCCAGCGCCGCGGCCTTTTTATAGCTGGCCTTGATGGCCTTGGCCGCATCGGCCGGCAGGCTGGCAAGGTGCAGGCTGGACAAGGATGGCAACTGCGCCGGCGTGGGGAAGTCGTCAGGGCCGTAGCCAAACAGTTCATACGCGGTGAACTCTTGCAGGCGGGCCAATGTGGCGATGCTGGCCACGTTCGACGCCAGCCCCGGCTTGCCCCAGACGGTCAGGTCGGTCAGCCCGGGAAAACGCTGCGCCACCACGTCGAAATCCACGGTCGGCATCGCGCTCAGCGACAGGTGCATCAATTCATCGAGGCCGTGGAATGGCGCCAGGGCGCCGCAACACTGCAGGCGCAGGAAGCGCCCTGCATGCGGGTCGTCGATGCGCAGCGACGGCGACGGTGCGCCATTCAGTATCAGGGTGTTCAAGCCCTCGTTCAGGCGCAGTGATCGCAAGCCTTCGGCATGCACGATGAGGCGGCCGACATTGCTGTTGCTCAAGTCGAGTTCGCTCACCGTCGATGACTGCCACTGCACTTCGCTGATGATCGGGTTGCCGTTGATATAGGCGGCCAGCGCCGCGCTGCCGTCGCGCGTCTCAATCGCCGTCAGGCAAGGCAGCTGGTCCAGTTCGGACAGATCGCCGAGCGCCTGCAGGACGCCATCGCCGATGCGGCTCGTATTCTGGCGCAGGGACTGGCCGCCTATGCGCACTTCCTCGCTCGATGCCGCCTTGAAGCGCAGGCGCCTGGCCGGGTCGACCTGCTCCCAGCGGCGCTGCCGATACAGACTGTCGCCCATGTGCCAGCCGCCGCTGTAGCTCTTCACTTGCGTATCGACCAGAGGCGCGATATTGGCCACCAAGGTGTAAGCCCGCGGCACCCTGGCATTGACGAAACTGTGGTCGTGGCGGCGGTTCCAGAAATAGTAATCGCACACCAGCGGGCGCATCAATTGCACGGCCGCCGCATCGGGCAAGGCGTCGCCCGCCCAGTCCAGCTCCAGGACGGCGGCCAGCGGCGCCCTGCCGGACGAAGCGTCGTCCTCGATGGCGGTGACCTGGCAAGCCACATACTGCTGCAGCCTGGACGAAAACACGCTGTAAATATCTCCAACCTTGGCAAGCACGTCATTTCCTTGTATCGAACGGTGAGGGCAGCACGATAGCAAAAATTGGCGGCGCGCGGCGTACGCGCCGCCGGAGCCGCCAGGGTGTTTACCCGGCTCAGTCCACGTGCAATTTGTGGTGCATGCGCCGCAGGCCCAGCCACACGCCGGCCGCCACGAACGGCACCAGCGCGCCGACGAGGATTTCCGGATTCACGGGCAGCCCCAGCACCTTGGCCGCCTTGCCCGTGTAGCTGAACAGGCCGATCACGTAATACGAAATGGCGGCCACGGACAAGCCTTCCACCGCTTGCTGCAAGCGCAGCTGCTGCGCGGCGCGGGCGTTCATCGATTGCAGGATTTGCCGGTTCTGCAATTCCTGCACGATGCCGACGCGCGTGCGCAGCAAGTCATTCGTGTTGGCGATGCGCTGCGCCATCGCTTCCTGGCGGCTGGCCATCGCTTCACACGTATTCATGGCGGGCGTCAAACGGCGGTCCATGAATTCCTCGACCGTGGGGATGCCCTCGATGCGCACTTCGCGCAACTCGTCGATGCGCGCCTTGACCAGGCCCATGTAGGCTTTCGAGGCGGAAAAGCGGTAGCTATTGTCGAGCGACAGCTTTTCAATGCGGGCCGCCAGGCGCGTGATGCGGTCGAGCAAGGCTTGTTCGGCTACGCCCTCGTCCGCCTTGCTGGCGCCCGGCGCGTCGTCCGTGTCGACCATGGCGGCGGCCAGGGTCGCCAGCTCATTCTCGATGGCATTCAACGAAGGCGCCGCCTGCATGGCGTAGGGCAAGCCCAACAAGGCCATCATGCGGTAGGTTTCGATTTCCAGCACGCGCTGCACCAAGCGGCCCGACTGCTGCGAGCGCATGCCCGCGTCGCGGATGACGAAACGGCTGAAGCCGTCCGACTGGATGGTGAAATCCGTCCACAGTTCGCCGCCCTGCAGCACCTTGCTGCCGGCCAGGGTATTGCCTTCGAACACGCGCGACAAGCCTTGCATGAAAATCTCGGCCGGGGCCAATGCCTGCTCCAGCACCACGTGCGCGGCCACCATCAGCTTGCCCTTCAAACCGACCAGCCACTGCTGCGGCAATTGCTCCAGCGGCATGCGCTCGAACGCCTGCGCCAAAGGCAAGGCCTGCCCCGGATGCTCGGCGAAGGTGAACGTGGCAAATTCCGTGTGGCATTCCCATTTCAGGCGGAAGCGGCCAAAGTCGTAATAAAAATACTTGGCTTCGGCGGCGGGTGGCGTGACGCCGAAATGCGTGCACAGGGCCGCCAGGGTGGCGTGCTGGGCCGCCATATTCGACGCGCCCGGCGCCGCGCTGTCATCCTTGTACACGGCCAGATGGGTGATCAGCTCGGGGGCGTCGAGCTGCAAAAACGGCCGCGAGTGGATTTCCGCGGCCAGCGGCACGCGCAAGGCGTGGTTCAAACTGGAGTTAATCAAGTGCATGATAGCCAAAGGTAAAGTTGCAAAACTGCTTAGACCCGCGCGCGTGCTGCTGTGCACGCGGCGAAGGTCTGATTGTCACAGTGTAACAAAGCAGGAAGCATGCCACTTTTTTTCAAGGCCGATCATGTCGTTTAGGCAAGTGCAGTCGCATCCTGCCCCTCCCCTTGGCGGCTGCCCAGCCACCAGAACGCGGCGGCCAGCGCCACGGCCGACGCCTGTCCCAGCGCCAGCTTGAACGCACTGTCGAACAGCAACGGTGCGACAAAACCGGACACCAGCGCAAACACCAGCATCTGCACGAAGTTTTGCAGGGACGCGGCCAGGCCCCGCATGCGCGGGAAAATGTCGAGCGTCGACATGGTCATGCCCGGCAAGGCCAGCGACATGCCGAACGCGTACAGCATCACGGGCACGACGGCGAACGGGATGCTGGCCGCGAACCAGTGGTTGTAGGCTATGTTGAGCGCGCCCGTGGCCGCCATGACCAGCAAGCCCCAGCGCACCAGCACGGTGCTTTTCACCACATGGGCCAGCTTGCCCGACAGCGCCGAGCCCAGCACCAGACCGGCCACCATGGGGATGAACATCCAGCCGAAGGCCGTTTCCGGCAAGCGCAGCAGTTCCAGGATGAAATGCGGGGCCGAGGCGATGTACAGGGCGAAGCCGCCAAAGGCGAAGGCCACGGCCAGCGAACGCAGCAGGAACGCCCGGTGGCGCAAGGCCAGCCAGTAATTGCGCGCGATGTTGCCTGGATGAAAGGGTTGGCGTTGCTCGACGGATAAACTTTCCGGCAAGCCTTTCAGACAGGCGAGCAACAGCAGCACCGTGACGGAAAAGGTGAACACGAACGTGGATTGCCAGCCATACGCCACATGCAGCCAGCCGCCGATGATGGGGGCGATGGCGGGCGCGATACCGAACACCATCATGATATTGGCCAGCATCTTTTGCGCGGCCGCGCCCGACAGGCTGTCGCGCACGATGGCTTGCCCGATGACCCGGCCCGCACCCGCCGAAGCGCCCTGCATGCCGCGGAAGAACAGCAGCCAGCCAAAGCTGGGCGCGAACGCTGCGCCGATGGAGCCGACGGCGAAGATCAGCAAGGAGGCGAGAATCACGGGACGGCGGCCAAACGAGTCGGACAAGGTGCCGTAGAACAAGGTCATGAAGGCATAGGCGGCCAGGTAGACGCTCAGGGTCTGCTGCACCAGCACGCTGCTGACGTCGAAATGCGCGCCAATCGCGGGAAACGACGGCAGGAAGGTATCGGTGGCGAACGGGCCCAGCATGGCCAGCCCGGCCAGCACCAGGGTCAGGTTACGGGCCTTCATGCGCCCGCCTGCGTGGCATATTGACGGCGCAAGCCATCGAGGGCCGCCAGCGAAAACGCGGCGATATGCCGGGCGATATCGGCGATGCCCGCCTCGTCATAGGTGATTTCCGGCACCACCAGTTCATGCACGATGCGCGAACGGGCATAGAACACGGCCTGGCCGATCACGCTGAACACGCATTTCTGCACCACCTCGTCCGGCATGGCCTCCCCCACCACACCGCGGATCAAGCCCGTAAACAGGGCGTGCTGCGGGCGCACATTGCGTTCGGCCAACTTGTGGATGGCGGCCGTCGGCTCGATCAGCTCGCGCGCCACCAGGCGGCTGAACAGGGAAGCGGGCCCCGAGCGCAGCATGTCGGAGACGAGCGCCTCGATGGCCAGGCGCAGCTGTTCCACCGGCGGCAACTGCGCCCGCGCGCTGGCGGCAGCCACGTCGGCGGCCGAGGCGCGCGCCAGCTCACGCGCGTAATCGAAGGCGGCCAGGTGCAGCTCTTCCTTGCTGTGAAAATAATAATTCACCATCGCCACGTTGACGTGGGCCGCTTCGCAGATCCTGCGCACGGACGCGAGCTTGTAGCCCTCGTCGGCAAACAGGTCCGCCGCCGCCTGCAGGATGCGCGCGCGCGCCGGTTCGTTTTCTTTTTCGCTTTCCTTTTCTTGCTTCATGCCATTCCCATCTTTTAAACAACCGTTTAATATTCTTCGGCATTGTATCAAACAGCTGTTTAATTTTCAGGCGGACGCAAAAAAGCCCGGCGGACCGGGCTTTTCACGGGTGTAGCGGGAAGCTTAGTGCTTCATCGCCGGCATCGGTGCCGAGGCGGCGCCCAGCGGACGGGCCACGGCATTGACTTCGATCGTTTCGCGGCGCTTGTCCTCGCCTTCGACGACGAGGGTCAGCGGAATCTTGTCGCCCGCCTTCACCTGCCCTTTGAGTTCCAGCAGCATCACGTGGTAGCCGCCCGGTTTCAATTCGACGGCTTTGCCGGCTGGCAAGGCGATTTCCTTGACCTGGCGCATGCGCATCATATTGTCCGTCATGCTCATTTCATGGATTTCCGCCACGCCGGCCACGGGCGAGCGCACTTCCAGCAGGCGCATGGCTTTCGGCGCCGTGATCTGCATGAAGGCGCCCGTGGCTTTTTGCTGGGGCACGGTGGCGCGCACCCACGGGTCGGTGATCTGCACGGAAGTCTGGGCAGCGGCGGAGAAGGACAGCACGGTCAGGGCCGTGGCCAGCAGGGTTTTCAGATGGGTCATGATCATTCCTCGGTAGGGTTATAAGGTGTATTTCGATTGCATCAGGGTCTTGATGTCTTGCACGCACTCGTCGCCCGTCAACTGGTGTTTCAAGCCCAGGCGCATGCGCCCCTCGGTGTCGAGCACATAGCTGATGGCCGTGTGGTCCATCGTGTACGAACTGCCGCTCGGCACGCGGCGGTAGAAGACCTTGTAATTGAAGGCCGTCTGCGCCGTCGCCTTCGGATCCGTGCGCAAGCCCAGGAAGCTGGGGTCGAAGGCACGCATGTATTCGCCCAGCAACTCGGGCGTGTCGCGCTCGGGGTCGATGCTGATGAAGATCACTTGCAGTTTGTCGGCATCCGGCCCCAGCTTCTGGCGGATTTCCAGCGCGCGCGACAAGGCTGTCGGGCACACGTCCGGGCATTGCGTGAAGCCAAAAAAGACCATCACGTACTTGCCCTTGAAGTCGGCCAGGGTGTACACCTTGCCGTCGGGGCCGCTCAACTTGAAGTCGGGCTTGTAATCGCCTCCCGTCAAGTCGAGGCCGTTGTAATGGGGTTTTGGCGCTGGTTCGCAAGCGGCAAGCGTAAGCAATCCCGCCGTGCCGGCGAGAAGGAAAAGACGACGTTTCATGGCATTCTGGCCCGATGGGCGTAGTGGATACAGTTAAGACGTGGAAGGCGTGACTGCTGCGTTCAGGCAGCAACAGGGGGGCCGCGCGGGCTGGCGGCCAGCCACGCGAACGGCGCCCGCGGCGCCTGGCAGAACAGGGGCGGATAGTGATCGTGGCCCGTGATGACGGCCAGCATCGATGACGACGATGGCGGCAAGCCCACGCTGCCCGCATGGCTCATGCAGAACGGGCAATGCTCGATGTGGTGCAGCACGGAATCGGTGGTGGACTTGGCGGCCGGCGCCAGGTCCGCTTGCGTGTAGACGGCGCCGCTGGCCGAGCAAATGTCGACGGCGGCATTGTTCGCGTTCGCGTGCAACGAGGCAAATGCATACGACAGGGATGGCGACAGCGCATTGAGCAGTATCGCCAGGCAGGCGAACCACATATGCCACTGTTTGCGCTTCAATAATGATCCCATGGCCCCGATTATAACGGAGTCCGGCTATCCGGGCGCCGGCCCGCGCAGGAACAGGCTGGGACGCACGCCGGCCACGTCCACGCAGGCGTCGCAAAACGCGGGGATCGAGGCGAAGCCGGAGCCGGCCGCCACTTGCGCCAGGTCGCGCTCGCCATGCACGCCGTCGGCGCCCGCCTGCGCCGCCGTGTGCAGCGCGTGCGCCAGGCGCTGCTCGCGCACCAGACTGAGCAACGCCTCGCCCTCGGAAAACAGGCGCGCCCTGGCCTTGTGCGGCGTCACTTGCCACAGGGCCGCCAGGCGCGCCGCCGTCCATTTGCCTTGCGGCGTATCAAAGATGTGCTGCGCCAGCGCCTGACTCCAGCGCTTGCCGCCGCCGTGGCCCCCCTCCGTTTCCTCGCCTTCCAGCGCCAGGGTGAACACGGCCGGCTTGCCCCGCCCCGGCATCACGTCGCAGGCGAAGCGCAAGAAGGCGGGCACGACGAAACTGTCGCCGCTGGCCAGCTTCTTGGTGGTGATTTCATTGTGCAAGGTCACAAAACCCTGGCGCACGGTGACGCGCAGCCTGAGCGGAAAGCGCAAGCCCAGCAAGTGCAAGGGATGATCGGAAACGAGGGCCATGCGTCAGGTCAAGATGGTGAACGAGCCGTCAGCATGCCACACATCGCGCAAGCAGTCTGTCATCACAGCGACGCCACGCCATAACGGCGCAAGCCATCGAGGTCGACCACGCGGATGGATTGGTAGGCGATGCTGATGAGCTTTAGTTCGGCCAGATGGCCCAGCGCCTGGTTCACGCGCTGGCGCGAAATGCCGGTCAGCAAGCCGATTTCTTCCTGCGACAGCTCAAGCACGCTGGAGGTGCGCGGATATAACATGGGGTGGAACAGCTGCGCGATCGCTTGCGCCACTTGCGCGTCGACGGCCAGCAGGCGCTGGTTCTGGATGGTGGCGATGAATTGGCCCATGCGCTCGTTCAGCTGGCGGATGACGAAGGCATTGAAGGACAGGCTCTCGGCCAGCAGCAGATGGAACAGGTCCACCGGCACGAGGAGGATGCTCGATGCGCGCACGGCCACCACGTCGTAGCGGCGCAATTCGCGCTTGAGCACGCTACCCTCGCCGCACCAGCCGCCCGCCGGCACGCCGGAAAACGTGGCGCCGCGCCCGTCGGCATTGTAGACGGCCAGCTTGATCAAGCCCGTGTGCACGCCGATCCAGTGCGCCGACGGTTCGCCGCGCCGCGTGATGAAGGCGCCCGCCTCGTAATGCCGCAGCACGCTGCCAGCGCGCAACAGGGCCTGATGCCGGGTATCGAGGGCCGTGAACCAGTCGTGGCTGTCGAGTTCGGGCACGGCACGCTCTACACTATCGTTGCTATCCATTTCATCCTTCTGTTGTCACTCGTCACCTGTCACCGCAGTTGTCACTAAGATGACAGTGATTTTCCAGCACCGGTGCTATGCTAACCGGTATCAATCCCGAAACAGGGAGCCGCAGAATTTTATTTAACAGGAGACAAGCATGACACCTGATTTCAATACCGGCCTCGGCAAAAACAGCGCCAACTACGCGGCCCTCACCCCGCTCGACTATATCGCCAGGGCAGCGGCAGTATATGGTAATCGCCTGGCAATTGCACATGGCGCCGTACGCCAGACGTGGCGCGAAACGTATGCGCGCACGCGCCGCCTGGCCTCCGGCTTGATCAAGCTGGGCGTGGGCACGGGCGACACGGTGGCCGTCATGTTGCCGAACACCCCCGCCATGGTGGAAGCGAGCTTCGGCGTCCCGATGGCCGGCGCCGTCCTCAATGCCCTCAACATCCGCCTCGACCTGGCCTCGCTGACCTTCATGCTGCGCCATGGCCAGGCGAAAGTCTTGCTGGCCGACACGGAATTCGCCGAGCTGGCGCGCCAGATGGCGGCGCAGATTCCCGGCCTGCGCGTGATCCAGGTCAATGACGTGCTGGGACCGGAAGTGGGTGCTTTTTCCGACCTCGACTATGAAAGCTTGCTGGCCAGCGGCGACCCCGACTACGACTGGCAGCCACCGGAGGACGAATGGGACGCCATCGCCCTCAACTACACGTCCGGCACCACGGGCGATCCGAAAGGCGTCGTTTACCACCACCGGGGCGCGGCGTTGAACGCCCTGTCGAACATCCTGGAATGGGACATGCCCAAGCATGCCGTCTACCTGTGGACCTTGCCCATGTTCCACTGCAATGGCTGGTGCTTCCCGTGGACCATCGCCGCGCGCGCGGGCGTGAACGTGTGCCTGCGCAAGTTCGAACCGAAACTCGTGTTCGACCTGATGCGCGAATTGCGCATCACCCACTATTGCGCGGCGCCCATCGTGCATGCGGCCCTGGCCAACGCGCCGGCCAACTGGCGCGACGGAATCGACTGGACCGTGCGCGGCATGGTGGCCGGCGCGCCGCCGCCGGCCGCCATGGTGGCGAAGATCGAAGCCATGGGTTTTGACTTGATCCACTCGTATGGTTTGACGGAAGTGTACGGTCCGGCCGCCATCTGCGCCGAGCAGGACGAGTGGGCGGCCTTGAGCCAGGAAGAGCGCGCAGTACTCAAATCGCGCCAGGGCGTGCGCTACCATTTGCAAAGCGCCGTCGCCGTGATCGACCCGGAAACCATGCAGCACGTGGCGGCCGACGGCGAACAGATCGGCGAGATCATGTTCCGTGGCAACATCTGCATGAAGGGTTACTTAAAAAATGAAAAGGCGACGCAGGAAGCGTTCGCGGGAGGCTGGTTCCACACGGGCGACCTGGGCGTCATGTATCCGGACGGCTATATCAAGCTGAAGGACCGCAGCAAGGACATCATCATTTCCGGCGGCGAGAACATTTCCAGCGTGGAAGTCGAAGACGCCTTGTACCACCACCCGCAAGTGCTGGCCGCCGCCGTCATCGCCCAGCCGGACGAGAAATGGGGCGAGACGCCGTGCGCCTTCGTCGAGCTGCGCGAGGGCGGCACGGTGACGGAAGCGGAATTGATCGCCTTCTGCAAGAACAACCTGGCCGGGTTCAAGGTGCCGAAAGCCATTTATTTCGGCCCCCTGCCCCGCACATCGACGGGCAAGATCCAGAAGTTCGAATTGCGCAAGCGCATGCAGTCGGACAAGGCCATCGACGTCTAGGCTTAGCTGCCCTTGCCTGTCAGCCACGCCGGCTGCGCCACCACCAGGCGCGAGAAGCTGGCGATGCTGGCCACGGCGGCGAAGCCTGCCGCCAGGCACAGCGCATACGTCGTGCCCCGGCTGGCGGAAACCGTGAAGCAATACGCGACCAGCGCCGCGCCCGTCGCTTGCCCGATCAGGCGCGAGGTGGCCACCACGCCGCTGGCGCCGCCGGCCCGCTCGGGCGGCGCGCTGCCCATGATGGCTTTCAGATTGGGCGCCTGGAAAAAGCCGAAACCGATGCCGCACAAGGCCATGCGCCAGCCGATGTCGAACGCGCTCGGGTGGCCCGGTATCCACACGAGGGTCAGCAAGCCGCCGGCCAGCGCCGCCAGGCCGATGCCGCCCAGCACGCCCGGCGAATAGCGGTCGCTCAGGCGCCCCGCCACGGGCGCCATCACGGCCACCAGCGCGGCCCACGGCGTCATCAGGAAACCCGTCTCGACGGGCGAACGGCCCAGGGTGATTTCAAAATAGAATGGCAGCGAGACGAAGGCCAGCCCTTGCGCGGCAAACGTGCAGATGGCCGTCAGCGACGACAGCAAAAACAGGGGACGACGGAACAGGTCGATCGGCAGCATGGGCGCCGCATGCCCCGCCTGGCGGCGCAGCAGCAAAACAAAGAAAATCACCACGGCGACCAGTTCCGGCAGCAAGGTCGACAAGGCGGCATGGTGGGCCGCGTCGCCGAACAGCAAAATGAGCAAGCCGAAGGCGCCCACGTTGTACAGCGCCGTGCGCGCATCAAGCGTATGGCCGGACAACTTGGTCGCCGGCAGCATGCGGCTGGCCAGGAAAAAGCCGGCCACGCCCAGCGGCACATTGATGGCGAACAGCCATGGCCACGACGCCGTCGCCAGGATCAGCGAGGCGGCCGTGGGCCCGATGGCGAACGCGACGGCCACCACCAGCGCATTGTTGCCGAACGCGCGGCCCAGCAAGTGTTTCGGATACAGGGCCCGCAGCAGCGCCGTGTTGACGCTCATCATGGCGCTGGCGCCGACGCCCTGGAACAAGCGCGCAACCACCAGCGACGGCAAGGCCCAGGCCAGCGCGCAGGCGAGCGAGGCCACAGTAAACAGGAGCATGCCCGCGATAAACACGCGCCGGTAGCCGGCGATTTCACCGAGAGCGGAAAACGGCAGCAGGGTCGCCACCATGGCCAGCTGATACACGTTGACGATCCAGACGGAGGCGGCCGGCGTCGTGTGCAACTCGCTGGCGATGGCCGGCAAGGCCGTGTTGGCGATCGCCGTATCGAGCGAGGCCATACCGACGCCGATGGCCAGCGCCAGCATGGCCCATCCACGGGCGCCGGGGGGCAAGCCATCCTCGCCCACCATCACTGGTTGCGTGTGCTGCATACACTACCTGTTCATCTTGCTGATCCGGCCAATACACTAACATGTATGTAATAAACCTGCAGGACAGGCCAGCTTACTTCTGGCAATCGATGACCTTGAAGTCTTTCGAGTAACAGATGCGTAGTTCCCCCGTATGCTTTTCATAGCCGAGCCAGCGCCCCTTCAGCTGCGGATTGTGTTGCTTCATCCACTGGAACAACTCGTTTTTCGGCATGGTGGAATCCGGCAATGTCAGGGCCTGGAATAGTTCGCGTTCCTTCTCGAAATACTGCTTGGCCGTATCGAAATCGCAGGCGCCATGCTTTTCCCATTCGCCCTGCAGCAAGGCTTCGCCCGGCTGCATGCACATATAGGGCAGGATGTCGGACGGCGCCAGCTTCGGCAAATTGCCCTTGCAATAGCGCGGGTGCAAGTCCGTCTTGCGCGGCGGCGTCACGGAAATGTCTTCGCACGAGGCGGGATTATTCGACTGCGCCCACAGGCCATGCACGATCCAGCCGAACTGGTTGCTCTCGGCGCACTGGAAGCCGGCCTTTTTCGACACGGCGCCACGGCGGCGCTGGCTGTCGCAAAAGCCTGGCGACCACGACAGCGCCAGCATAAAGTAATCGGTGGGCACGTTGGTACTTTGCTTGTAGCACGTGTTTTTCTCGTCCGACGGCTTGACGTCGTAATCGTAGTAACTGACGTTGCGCGGAATGGCGCACGTGGCATCGGCCGCATGGACGGCGCCAGCGGACAGGCTGAGCAAAACGGCGGCCAAGGCCGGCATGACAGTTCTCAATTGCATAGGGTTTTCCTTTCAGAATATAAAACGCCGGCAACTGAGTGCCGGCGCGGTATCAATCAATCAAGCAAGTGCATCAGCAAACTTTATGCATCCAGCCATGCGTATCCGGTGCCGTGCCATGCTGCAAGCCCAGCAGCGCTTCGCGCAGGGCCAGGGTGACGGCGCCGTTTTCATTATTGTTGATCGTCATTTCAAAGCCATTGGCCTTGGCCACGCCCACGGGCGTGATGACGGCGGCCGTGCCGCAGGCGAACACTTCGGTCATGCGGCCCGAGGCGATGTCGTCGCGCCATTGCTGGACGGACAATTTACGCTCTTCCGTCGCATAGCCGAGGTCTTTCGCCATTTCCAGCAGGCTACGGCGAGTAATGCCTGGCAGCAAGGTGCCCGTCAGTTCCGGCGTCACGACGGTGATCTTCTCGCCATCCTTGTAGACGAAGAACAGATTCATCCCGCCCATTTCCTCGATGAATTCGCGGTGCACGGCGTCCAGCCACACGACCTGGTCGCAACCTTTCTCTTGCGCTTGCGACTGGGCCATCAGGCTGGCCGCGTAGTTGCCCGCGCACTTGGCTTCACCCGTGCCGCCCGGTGCGGCGCGCACGAAGTCTTCGCTGATCCACACGGTGACGGGTTTCACGCCTTTCGGGAAATAGGCGCCAGCCGGCGAGGCGAACAGCACGAACAGGTATTCTTCCGATGGACGCACGCCCAGGTAGGGATCGGTGGCGATCATCAGCGGACGCATGTACAGGCTCTCGCCCGTGTTCTTCGGCACCCAGTTGCGGTCTTGCGCGATCAGCGCGTCGCCCGCTTCCAGGAACAGCTCGACAGGAATGGCCGGCATGGCCAGGCGCGCGGCGCTGCGGTTGAAACGTTCCGCGTTTTGTTCTGGACGGAAAGTCTTGATGCTGCCGTCAGGCTGCGCGAACGCTTTGTAACCTTCGAAGATGGCCTGGCCGTAGTGCAGCGACGAGGCGGACGGGTCCAGCATCAAAGGGCCGTAAGCCTTCAGTTCGCCCTGCTGCCACTTGCCGTCGCGGTAAGGGATCACCACCATGTGGTCGGTGAAGATGCGGCCGAAGGCGGGATTGACCATGCGCGCGGCGCGTTCGGCGTCGGACAAGGGGTGGGCGGATGGGGTGACGACGAGATTCGGTGTGGAAGTGGTCATGGCAGCAATGGGAACTAGTGAACAGTATCCCTATTGTAGCGCCTCTGGCGCCCGATCAGGCAAACGCGGATGGCCGGACAAGGCGGGCAAGACGGCAGCCCCGCTGCGCGATGAACGGCATCATCATTTGCGAATGATTCTCGTTTGCGTTAATATATCAGCCTTCCTTCTTCCCCGCCATGCCCGACGCTCCGCATGGCGGCGCTTTCGAAAGCCGCCATGACGACCTCCTCCCTTCCACACTCCCTGCCGCGCGCCAGCGTCGACGAGGCGCCGCAGACCAGCCAGCAGCGCCAGCTTGCCGCCAACCCGCCACAACGGCGCTGGCACTGGAACTGGAAGCAGCTGTGGTTCCAGCTGCACTGGTTCATCGGCATCACGGCCGGCACGGTGCTGGTGATCATCGGCTTGAGCGGCGCCACCCTGGCCTTCAAGGATGAATTGCTCGACCTGATGAACCCCGGGGTGCGCCATGTCGCCGTGGAAACGCGCGCGCCGCTCACGCCGGCCCAGCTGAGCAACATCGCGGCGGCCGAGCACAGCCAGCGCGTCGCCTCGATCACCCTGTATGCGGAGGCGGGCGCGGCGCCCCGCGTCTTCTTCGCGCCGAAGAATGGCCAGCGGCGCGGCGAGTCCGTCTATCTGCACCCGTACACGGGCGCGACCCAGCCGGCGTTGACGGGCGCGGGCTTTTTCGAGTGGACGGAGTCATTGCACCGCTGGCTGCTGCTGCCCCGCGATCCGGGCCGGCAAGTGGCGGGCGCGCTGGCCCTGTGCCTGCTGGGCCTGGCATTCTCGGGCCTGTACCTGCGCTGGCCCCGCCGCCCGCTGGACTGGCGCACCTGGCTGACCTTCGACCCTGCCTTGAAAGGCCGCTCCTTCCTGTGGAATCTGCACACCGTGGCCGGCACCTGGTGCCTGGTGGTCTACGTGGCGCTGACCCTGACTGGCATCTATTGGAGCTATGACGTGGTGCGCGACAATATCGACGCCTGGGCCGGCAAGCCGCCAAGGATGGCACAGGCGCCCGCGAAAAAGGGCGGCGTCAAGGAAAAGGCGCCCGCCGTCGACGTCGGCCTGGCCTGGAGCAGCTTCCAGCGGCACGCCCCCGGCTGGACCCTGGCCAGCATGCGCCTGCCCGTGCGTCCTGGCGAAGCCGTGCAATTCACGTGGCTGGCCAGCGATGCGCCGCACGAGCGGGCGCGCAGCCGCCTGAGCATTGCAGCGGCCGACGGCGCGGTGACGGAAAACGAACCGTACAGCCAGCAAGCGCTGGGCGCGCGCCTCGTCAACATCATTTATCCGCTGCACATGGGCACGTATTTCGGTTTGCCGGGCCGCATCATCGTTACTCTCGCCAGCCTGGGCCTGCCCCTGTTCGCCATCACGGGCTGGATGTTGTACCTGGGCCGCCGCAAGGCTAAGCGAGCTGTGCAGGCGCAGCGCGCCCTGCTGGGCGCCGGCGCGCCAGGCCAGGCGAACACGGGCTTGCCGACCCTGGTAGCCTACGCGAGCCAGTCGGGCCAGGCCGAGCGCCTGGCCCTGGAAAGCGCGCGCGCCCTGCAGCAGGCGGGCGTGGCCGTCGACGTGCAGTCGCTGGACCGTTTTGATCCCGCGCAGTTGCGCCAGTACGAACGGGCCCTGATCGTCGCCAGTACCTTTGGCGACGGCGAGGCGCCGGACGGCACGCGCCGCTTCGCGCGCCTGCTGCAGCAAACCTCGGGCATGCCGCTGGCGGGCCTGGAATTCGGCATGCTGGCCCTGGGCGACCGCCATTACAGCGCCTTCTGCGGCTTCGGCAATGCGTTGGCGCAGCAGTTGCAAGCGCTGGGCGCCGCGCCCTTGTTCCCCTTGATCGAAGTGGACAAGCACGACGCGCAAGCGCTGGCCGACTGGTCCACAGCGCTGGCCCGCTGCAGCGGCAGCGCCATCGACGCCATCGGCGTGCAGGAAGAAGCGTCGTATGCCGAGTGGCGCCTGACGCGCCGCGTGCTGCTCAATCCGGGCAGCCTGGGCGGCGAGCTGCATGAAATCACCTTGACGGGCCCGGCCGGCGCCACCTGGGAAGCGGGCGCGCTGGCGGAAATCATCGCGTGCAACGCCGATGGCAGCGAGGGCGACGCGCAGCATGCACAGCACGCGCCGCGCAGCTATTCGCTCGCGTCGCTGCCGTCCGATGGCGAACTGCAATTGCTGGTGCGCCAGGAACGCCATGCGGGCGGCGAGAACGAGGGCCATGGCGTCTGTTCCGGCTGGCTCACGCGCTACGCCCCGCTGGGCAGCCCCATCCGTTTGCGCCTGCAAGCCAATCCCGCCTTCGCGCCCGCCCTGGTGGACGTGCCCTGCATTTATATCGGCAACGGTTCCGGCCTGGCCGGCCTGCGTGCGCACCTGCGCGCACGCCAGCGGGCGGGACTGGCCCGCAACTGGCTGCTGTTCGGCGAACGCCAGCAAGCTTTTGACAGCATCTGCGATGAAGAGTTGCAAGGCTGGCGCGACGCCGGCCACCTTGGGCGCCTGGACCGCGTCTTTTCGCGCGATGGCAAGGATGGCGGCAAACGTGAATACGTGCAGGACCGCCTGCGCGCCAACGCCGGCGAGCTGCGCGACTGGCTGACGCAAGGCGCCATCGTCTACGTGTGCGGCAGCCTGCACGGCATGGCGGCAGGAATCGATGCTGTCCTGCAAGAAGCACTGGGCCAGGAGGGTCTCGACGCCCTGCTGGCGGCCGGACGCTACCGCCGCGACGTGTATTGATCCGCCTCAACCCGCACCCGGCGCCGCCCGGCTATGTGGGCAGGCGCACAGTCAGCGCCAGCCATCGGACTACAGTGGGGACATCGCGGCATGGCGACCTGCCCGCCGCGCCACCCACCGTTTGCGAGGCACCCCATGAAAAACCCCTGGATGAGCATGTACCTGAGCGCCGCCAACCGCATCGCCAACACGGCGCGCGGCCACGCCACGGCCGCCGTCAAGCGCGAAGCGGCGAAAAACACGCGACAATTGACGCAAGTGTGGTTCGATTCTTTCCTGCCACAGGCAGGCAAGCCCAGGCGCAGCCGCAAGGCCAAGTAAGCGCCTGGCACCAGGCGAACTGGTGCGGTGCATCACAGCAATAAGTTGAAGTTACAATCAGATGAACTAAACTGCAAGCATGGTAGTACATAAGAAAGTGACCGGCAGGCGCCGCATCCCCGCGCCGCCGCCGGGACACCGGGAGACGACCATGTTGACGCTCAAAGTGCTGGCCTGCCTCGCCCTGTCGGCCCTGCTGCTCGTACCCCTCGTGTTGCGGGATACGATGCAAACATCGGCCGGGCAGCAATTGCAGGTGCCGAATGTCGATGCGCAAGGCATGTGGGCCCACTGGCCCAAGCAATAAGGCGCGCGGCTGAGAACAATAAGACGCGCGGCTGAGAAAACGTCGCTGACTGCGTTGCCGTGCCTCGTCGTACATTCGTACTGCCTTCGGCACGGCGCCTTGCCAGCGGCGTTTTTCAGCGGCGCTCGGCAACATGCCGCATCGTTAAAAACCGCTTTGTTGCGGGTGGGAATTTTTTCCTCCATCCATTTGCTTTTGCCGTGTTTTCTTGTTCCCCTCTTCACCATATTTTTGATCCAGATCATGGATTTACCCCTTCGCTGCGCCCAAACTGGAACAGTCCGCATCGCGCCGCGACGGACTTAACCGGGAGCGTCGGCATGGGTGAATCGGATTGGAAAGACGAGATGGCGCTGGGCGTGCCCGCCATTGACGAGGCGCATGAGGCGCTGTTTCACGAGTTGGCACGGCTGGGGAAATTGAGCGACCAGCATTTCAGCGTGGCGTTTCGCGAGCTGATCGCGGCCGTCGAGCGCGATTTCCGCGAGGAAGAGGATTTGATGGAACAAATCGCCTTTCCCTCGCTGGCCAACCACCGCGAACAGCATGCGCGCGTACTGAGCGGCTTGCACCATGCCTGGGCCGCCGTCGATGAAGGCGACCTGGAACAGGGGCGCCATGCGCTGTCGCTGTTGCCGCAATGGCTGATCTTCCACCAGGCCACCATGGACCTGGCCCTGGCGGCGGCGCTGGAACTGGTGCAGCGCCAGCCCAACTAGACGCTACAGCAGCAGCACCGTGGCGTGCTCGGGCAGGACCACGCGGTAGTGTCCCGGGTATTTGTCTTCGCCGTCGAAAATCTTGCAAAACACGGGCTGGCTGATGTCGTTGACGGCCGGTTCGTTCATCGGCAAGGTGGCGATCAGCTGCTCACCATCCATCAACTGCAAGGCGCTGCCCCGCTCGGCCGCGCAAAACGCCAGCGATTGCACGTCGCTGGCGAACGGCCGCTTGTACCACGGCGTGATGGCCCGCACGGCGCGCCGCGCGTCGCGCAGAACTTGCCCCACGCGCGTGACGTTCCAGGCATCGCGCGCCACGGACGGCTGGAGCACGATATTCGCCGTCAGCTCGCCCCTGCCCTTGTTCACCAGGAACGTACCGTCCTGCGCGGCGATGTCTTCGTTGAGCGGCACGACAAACACGCCGCCGTCGGACACCTTGACCGGTATCGGCGCGCCATTGCCTTGCAGGGCCACGCGCACGTCATCGATGGTGGCGCTCAGCTTGGCCGGAATCAGGCGCAGGGCCATGACCACGCTGCCGCTCGACACTTGCCACACCTTCCTGGCCGTCAGATAACTTTCGCGGTACGCCGTGAAGCGCACGCGCGGCGCCTTGGCGTCGCTGCTGGCCGTGACCGTCACCGTTTGCGGAGGCAAGGCTTCCTCCGCGCTCGCCATCGGCGCAGCAGAAGTGACGGGCACGGTATCAATGGTGGGCGGCACGCTGGCGCTCTGCAGCGGCGCGGGAACAGCCGGCGGCGGCGCGTGTTCCTGGGCCTGGCCCAGCGACACGACACACAACCATCCTGCACAAGCGATCCATGTACGCATGCATTTCTTTCAATAAGGAAAATATTTTGTCAGCCCCCGCATTATCGCAGAAGGCCAGCCTGCGCGTCACTCCGGGCTCGCCGGCACTGTGTTGGTGCGCACGCTTGATTATTTGGCAAATAACACTTATATTGATAATGATTCTTATTCACATAAATGAAGGGAATCGCGCGCCCTTCTTTTCCACTGCCCGCACGCGCCGGGCCTTGCGGTGGAACTGCTATCCAAGCCAGACCACGGGCCAGCGTCACGCCATCCCCCCAGCTACTGCGCACCTCGCCAGACGAGATAGGAAAAACCACGACTAAAATATTCCAGGAAAATGATGCAATCGATGACAGTCTTCTCTTCTTCTCCCCGGCCCGTCTTGCGCCCCCTCCCCCGTTTATTACACATCAGCCTGCTCAGTTTTGCCGCCGGCACAGTCCTGCCGGCACAGGCCGCCGATGCCGGCGCGACCGACGTCACCATGCCGGCCGTCACCGTGCTGGGCCAGTCGATGGCCAGCACGGAAGGCACGCAGTCGTACACGACAGGCGAAGCGCGCAGCGCCACGCGCATGGACCTGTCCCTGCGCGAGACGCCGCAATCGGTCAGCGTCATCACGCGCCAGTTGCTCGACGACCTGGGCGCCGTGCGCCTGGACCAGGCGCTGGCGCAGACGACGGGCATTCAGGTGGGCCAGAATGACACGGAGCGCACGACCTTTTATGCACGCGGCTTCGGCATCAACAATCTCCAGATCGACGGCATGGCGCGCGGCGGCAATGCGCCGCTACAAGACACGATTTTGTACGACCGCATCGAGGTCGTGCGCGGCGCCACCGGCCTGATGGGCGGCACGGGCGACCCGTCGGCCACCATCAATATGATACGCAAGCGGCCGACCAAGGAATTCCAGGCCAGCGCCGGCCTCATCATGGGCCGCTGGGATGACCAGCGCCTCGAAGCCGACCTGTCCACGCCGCTGAACGCGGAGGGCAGCGTGCGCGCGCGCACGGCCCTGGCCTGGCAAAAGCGCGATTCCTACCTGGACATGTATCACGAGCGCAAGACGGTCGGCATGGTCATCCTCGAGGCGGACGTGCGCCCCGGCACCCTGCTGACGGCCGGCGTCGACTTCCAGGACAACACGCCGACGGGCGCCACCTGGGGCGCCGTGCCCTACTGGAACGCGGACGGCAGCCTGGCGAACTTGCCACGCAACACCAGCTGGACGACGCCATGGAGCACCTGGGCCAACAAGCAGCACACGCTATTCACCTCGCTGGACCAGCGCCTGCCCGGCAACTGGAACATGCACCTCGGTTATGCGCGCACGGAAAGCACGAACCGCACCACCGTTCTCTATGCGGGCAAGGGTTATCCCGATCCCGCCACGGGCGAAGGCATGAAACTGTGGACGGGCGCCTGGGGTGCGGGCAAGAACACAGGCGACAATTTCGACTTGTACGCCAGCGGCCCCTTCACCTTGCTGGGGCGCAAGCACACGGCCATTGCAGGCTGGAACGGCGGCAACCAGCGCTCACGCTCACTGGGCGGCGAAGCGGAAATCAATTACCCGGACTTTATCCCTGATTACCGCAGCTGGACGGGCAACATCCCCCGCCCCGTGTTCCACCCGGACGGCTCGCACACGGAAACCGTCACGCGCCTGGCGGGCGGCTATGTGGCCACGCGTTTGAGCCTGGCCGACCCGCTGCACCTGATCATCGGCGCGCGCAGCAGCACCTATCGCACGGATACGCGCAGCTACAACACGCAAGGCGTGTACACGGGCAGCGGCGATTTCGCGGAAACGCGCAATGAAGTGACGCCCTATGTGGGCGCCGTGTTCGACATCAACAAGCAGTATTCCGCCTACGCCAGCTTCACGCAGCTGTTCAACCCGCAATCGAGCAAGGACCGCAACAACCGTTTCCTGGCGCCGGAAACTGGCGACAATGCGGAACTGGGCATCAAGGGCGAATTCTATGAAGGCAAGCTGAACGCGTCCGCCGCCCTGTTCCACACGCAGAAAAAGAATCTGGCGGAACTCGACCGTTCCGTGCCGCCCGGCTTCCTGCTACCCGACGGCGGCCAGGCCATGGTGGCCAACGGCGCCGGCGTGACGGCCAAGGGCGTCGAATTCGACGTTTCCGGCCAGTTAACTGCCGGCTGGGAAGCGAGCGGCGGCTATACCTATTTGCACGCGGCCGAGGCCGATGGCCGCCGCGCCGCCACCACACAGCCGCGCCATTTGCTGCGCCTGGCCACCAGCTACCGTTTCGACGGCAGGCTGGCCGGCTTGAAAGCGGGCGCCAGCATGACGGCGCAAAGCGCCACCTACAGCGAATCGTGGTACGGCCGTCCGCCGTCAAGCGAGATGACGAACATCCCGCAGGCCGGTTATGCACTGGTCAACGCCATGGCCAGCTATGCCATCAACCGCCACGCCAGCGTGCAGCTGAACGTGAATAACTTGCTCGATAAAAAGTACTACCGCAACGTGGGCTTCTTTGACGGCGTGTTCTGGGGCGAACCGCGCAACATCAGCCTGGCCGTGCGCACGGCGTTTTAAAGAATCGTAGCAGCAGCGCCGGCACGGCGGACGCGGTCCTGTCCGCCGTGCCTTGAATGGCAATGGCTTGCGCGATAGCGCATGCATTGATATGGAATCCAAATAGGCAATCATCATCCATGAACACATCCCTGCATTGATAATTTTTTGATATTATCAAAAATTTAAAACAGGGATATCTGATGAAAGTGAAAAAGACGATTATCTGGACGGCGCTGGCGACGCTATGCGCCAGCGTGCTGCCCCTGGTTTCCGCAAACGCGGCGACGCCACCTTGCACGAACTGCTTTGAAAAACGCTGGATTTATTTTGGCGGCAATATTACGGCGGCAGCTTCCACGGCTGATGCCAGTTTCAACAAAGTCATCGAACTGATACATCTGGCCAAGGCAGAAGGCTACAACGGCATAGCCTTCAATCCTGGCGCCAACGGCTCGTTCGCCAGCATGCTGAGCGCAACCGCTCCGCCCCCCGATTACTATCCGAACTATGCGCAAATCGTGCGAGTGGCCCAAGAAAACGGTATCGAGCTGATACCAGTTGGCGGCGGCCCGGAAATGCCCGCCAAAGTCGCGCCTGATTTGATTGAAGCCTTGCCTGTCAAAGATACGCTTTTCATCGTGCACGATGGACGCGCCGTTCCGAAGGGCCAGATCATCAACAGCGACAGCAGCTTTGAAAAACGCGATGCGGCCTGGGATTTGATCGAGAAAAATGTCGGCGGCCTTGCGTACGATACCATCGAAGCACACTCGGGCCAGACCTCCGTCAAATTCACGCAAGTCAGCCAGACCAATCGCGCGCGCCTGCTGCGTACCCTGTCGAATGTACGGCCGCATGCGGCATATCGCATGTCCTTCTGGATCGCGACCAAAAACTATAATGCTCCTCTCAACATCCGTATTTATGGCGAGGAAGCAACGCCCATGT
The DNA here is from genome assembly GCF_009208735.1 of Janthinobacterium rivuli. Lineage (GTDB taxonomy): Bacteria > Pseudomonadota > Gammaproteobacteria > Burkholderiales > Burkholderiaceae_D > Janthinobacterium. Next base: position 64,144 of record NZ_WFLJ01000010.1, read on the forward strand.
ATTTCAATACGGATGCGCGCCTGGGTTGGGGTACGAGCAACGGTGAATGGAATTCCAGTGGAAATACTCTCGAGGCAAACCAAGGCTGGAAGCAATACAACCTGGACTTCAACAGCGGCAACAATTCCAGCTTGAAGTTATATTTCATGAGTGAGGGCAATGGCAGCAACCCTGGTGGACTTGCCTGGCTGGATGATGTCGAAATCCGCGAAATCGGCCTTGCCCACACTATCAGACGCGACCCACAATCGCTGCCGATCAGTGTGACGTCCGCCGATGGCAGCATCAGCTATGCCGAGTGGAATAGCGATGGCCAGACACCGGCAGATTACATCGTTGGCATGGAGTCCTTGTCAATTCCGGCCAATAGCACGATCAGGGAAGGCCAGATACTTCGCGTGTCCTCCTATCAATCTGGCCAGAATATGACGTCGATGTGGACAACTCCGGCCAGCGCCTGCCACGAAAAATTCTTTGATATTCAACAAAGATACTTCGACAAGACTTACGCGCTCTTATCGGCGCCACAGAAATTCTTTCTTTACTACGACGAGAACCGGGTCATGAATTGGGACCCGGCCTGCGGCAACATCACGGCCGGCAAATACTTGGCGGACATGATCGAGAAACACCAAGAAACCCTGCTGCAAGCGTATCCGAATCTGGAACTGTATGTGTGGAATGACATGTTCGATCCGAAGATGAACGCCATTCCGAAATACTGGGCCGTCAATGGCGACCTCAGCAACTCATGGCTAGGCTTGAAAGCGACGACGGTCATCGTCAACTGGAGCGATCAAGGAACCGCCAAGCGCAAGGCATCGCTGGAATTCTTCCATGGTCTCGGGCATCGGCAAATGATCGCCGGCTATTATGACGACCGCGCCATCGAAACCGGCAACGTGTATTCCTGGATGGAGGCACTGGCGCAGGCGGAAAGCAATGGCGTGACAGGCGTCAACGGCTTCATGTACACGGCCTGGCGCGGCAATGCCGGCTATGCCGACGTGAAAGCCGTCGCCGACTACATCAAGCAGCATTATCCGCAGCGCTGGCCACAGCAGTAAGACTCATCCCCCTTCGCTGCGCCAGTGCGCGGGCGCGGGCAAAGTAAAGCCGTCGAGCAAGGGGCCGCCCACGGGCGCCAGCACGGCGGCGGCGACCCGCTCGAACGCGCGCTGGCCGGCAGGCAAGTCGCTGGCGACCAGGCGCAGCGCGCCGTCCAGCTGCCCGGCGATGGCGGCGTCATACGCCTGCAGGCGGCGGAACAGATGCTTGCCGCCGCCGCTCCATACGCCCGCCGCGCGCAAGTGCAGGTCGGCAAGCGCTTCGTACAGCTGGCTGGCCACGGCCAGCGCCTCGCCCGGCTGCGTGCTGTCGACCAGGTCTTCCAGCGCGGTGGTGATGGCGTAGCGGCGCCGCTGCAAGTTCTCCACGTCGAGCACGGGCGGCCCGGCCTCGTCGATGGCGTGCGCCAGCGCGTGCAGCCGGGTGTAGGCGTCGCCGGCGGCGAGGATGTTTTCCCCTTCCACCACCATCCTCGCCAGCGGCACCGTGCCGCCTGGCGCATCCATTTCCTTGCAAAAATACGTGAACGTGGCCAGGTCGTGCGCGAACAGTTCCACCGTGCGCCCCTCGGCCACGATGGTGTCGCGCCAGGCGCAGTCGACGTGGTCGAACAGCAGCAGCAAGTCGATATCGGAACTGGCCGTTTGCCGGCCCGTGGCGAACGAGCCGCCGATGATGGCCGCCACGGCCGTGGGATAGCGTTCACGTACCAGCCGCACGGCGATGGCGCGGATTTCGTCATAGGTGGAAATATTTGTCACAGCCAGTGCTCCGTAGCGAAAAAACACTATCCTACACGCGATACGCAGGCTGCCGCCAGCCTGCTACACTGGCGCCATCTGATCAAGGAACCAACATGGAATACGATTGCATCGTGGTGCCCTCGCCCGTGGGCGAGCTGACGCTGGTGGCGCGCGGCGCGGCACTGGCCGCCATCCTGTGGGAAAACGACAAGCCCAACCGCGTGCGCCTGGGCGCGATGCGCGTCGATGACGGTTGCGCCGTGCTGCAGGAAACGGCGCGCCAGCTGCGCGAATATTTCGCCGGCACGCGCCAGAGCTTCGAGGTGCCGCTCGATTTCGCCGGCACCGCCTTCCAGCAGGAAGTGTGGCGCGCGCTGCTGACGATACCGTATGGCCAGACGCGCAGCTATGGCGAAATCGCGCGCCAGATCGGCCGTCCCGCCGCCATGCGCGCCGTGGGCGCCGCCAACGGCAAGAATCCCATTTCCATCATCGCCCCCTGCCACAGGGTCATCGGCGCCACGGGCGAGTTGACGGGCTTTGCGGGCGGCCTCCATGCGAAGGAAACCTTGTTGGCGCTGGAAGGCATCGCCCTGTCCAGCGACCGCGAAGCGCTGAAAACGGGCCACGCCCGCCGCCGCGCCGTGCACGTCGATACGGCGCAAGGCTGTTTGTTTTAGGCGGCGGTATCGCTCCTCTTGTGGGATACTCACGCCCTCCGCTCAAAACCACACCTCCTATGCCCTACCTTGCCATCCTGTTCTTTGTCGTTCTGTATTTGCTGGCCACGTTCTTTTTCCATATCCCCGCCCTGGTCGCCCTCGTATATGGCGTGCTGAGCCTGAGCTGCTTCGTTGCCTATGCGATCGACAAGTCCGCCGCCAAAGGGGGCCGCTGGCGCACGTCGGAGCGCACCCTGCTGCTGCTGGGGCTGCTGTGCGGCTGGCCTGGCGCCGTGCTGGCCCAGCAATGGCTGCGCCACAAGTCCAGCAAGCGCTCGTTCCGCATCGTGTTCTGGATCACGGTCGCCCTCAATATCGGCGCCTTCGTGTATTTCAGTATGCATTACGCGGCGCCCGATATCGGCACCGAGGTGGCACCCATCGAGCTGTAAGCTCACTCGCCCAGCAGGCGCAGCGATTCCAGCCAGTCCGCCTTCCACTCGCGCAGCAAGGGCTGCGTGGCGAAGGCCTTCTTCAAATGCGCCATCGGCACGCGGTGCACATCGTGCAAGCCGAACGCCAAGGTCACCGGATGCCACACATGGCTGTTCTTGCCGCCGCGCGAATTCTTGCGCACGCGCGCGCCGTCATCGCCGAAGATGCCCACGCCGCTGGCCAGCCCCTGGTCCAGGTCGACCTTGCCCACGCCGGCAAAGGCGATCAAAATCTGCTCGCGGGCCAGGCCCTTCAAGGCGCTGGGCAAGACTGCGGGCGGCGTTTTTTCCGCTTCAGCAGGATCCGGCTTGGGATGCTGCAACTCCTTGAGCAAACGCAACAGATCGCGCTCCTGGAAATGCAAGCCATCGACCGGCACGCGCAATCCCGGCGCCTTCAGTTCGATGGCGATGTTGCCAGAGTCGCGCGTGAAACGCAGCCACACGTCGCCCGCGCCCGACGCCAGGTGCTCTTTGTCGCCGATGAACACGATGGGCGCCGCGTAGCGCGTCACGCCGTCGTGGAACAATTCGGCACATGCGTCGCTGTAGTCGAGCCAGACGTACGGCAAGCCGCCCTGCTCCAGCAGGCGCGCCAGGGTCCATGGCGTGCCCGTCTGTTGCGCCAGCCAGGCACAGGCTTCAAGGGCGGTGGCGCGGTACGGCAGGGAGATGGAAGTCATGGTGGTTCCGTAGCTAAAAGTGGAGCGCAGTGTAGCAGACGCGGCCATCCCCCCTTGCGCAGGCGCGGCGGGCGCGCTTTTTTTGCGCGATGTGCTAGGCTGAAAGCATCAGCACGCGCCACGGCCATTCCGGCCCCCTGGCGCACCACCGCAAGGGGATCACCATGCATTCCAGCACCAACGCCGCCACCACGCCCGCCCCGCCACCGGAGCGCGATTCGCCCACGCCGGCCAGCGAAAGCCATGCCGAGCAAGCGCTCGATGAAGCGCTGAAGGAAAGCTTTCCCGCCAGCGACCCGATCGCCATTGCCACCCCCAAACCGGCCGGCAAGACAGCATCCTGACGCAAGCCCCAGCAGCCACCCTTGCGGTGGCTTTTTTTGGCTATGTCATCGGCAAATAGGGGAAATACAGGAATCTTCGCTTGGCGGTGCTGTCTGACTCTGCATACCCACCACACAGGGAGCCGATCATGCAGCCAGCCGAATGGATCAGATTTATCGCGCAGTTTGCGCAGTTGAATCGGCGCCAGCGGCAGGCGGGCATGGCCCTGCTGCGTGGCAACACGCCACACGACGCGACCGTCGAGCTGCTGGAGGGCGTGGCGCAGTCGCGCTTGGCCTGCCCAGCCTGCCACTCGTCCCACCTGCATCGGCATGGCCATGCGCACGGCCTGCAGCGCTACCGCTGCGTGCCTTGCGGGCGCACCTTCAATGCGCTCACCGGCACGCCGCTGGCTCGCCTGCGCCATAAATCGCGGTGGCTCGATTATGCCGACTGCCTGCTCGATTCCCGGTCGGTACGCCAGGCGGCCAGCCAATTGGGCGTACACCGCAACACCACGTTTCGCTGGCGCCATCGATTTTTATCGTTGGCAAAAACGGACCGGCCGCATGGCCTGCATGGCATCGCCGAGGCTGACGAGCTATATCTGCTGGAATCGGAAAAGGGATCCAGGCAGATGACGCGTCCGGCCCGCCGCCGGGGCGGCCATGCGCAACGGCGCGGCATATCCAACGAGCAAGTCTGCATCCTGGTGGCGCGCGACCGCACGGGCCAGACCCTCGATTTCGTCATGGGTAAAGGGCAACTGACGAAGGCGCAGCTGCACCGCTGTTTGTTGCCTGTCATCGATAAGGATATCCTGCTGGTCACGGATGGTCATGCCGCCTACCGGGCGTTTGCGCGGGAGGCGGGCCTCAGCCATCAGGCCGTCAACTTGCGCGCAGGCATCCGCGTGCGCGGTGCCGCGCATGTGCAGAACGTCAATGCGTATCACAGCCGCCTGCGCGAATGGTTAAGGCCGTTTCACGGCGTGGCGACGCGCTACCTGCCAAACTACCTGGGCTGGCGCTGGATACTCGACGCCAGACGTATCCGTTCACCCGAAACGTTACTGAAAGCAACATTGGGCGCATTCCCACACTTGACGGTGACATAGCCCTTTTTTTTCCTGAACTGAATCCGGGCGCCCCATCCCCGCGTACATGGCTATGCCATGACTGAAGCGGAAAGGAATCGCCATGCAGCATTACAGCAAAAAAACGGATCCCATGGATCAGCGCCTGTACCTGGCCCAGCGCATCGACCGGGCCGATGCGCGCTTGCGGCGGCTGAACGAGGCGCTGGCCGATGCGGCGGCGCGCGAACGCTGTGCGCGCTGGATCACGGCCTGGGCCGTGGCGGCGGGCGCCGACGCGCCGCGCGGCATGAAGCTGCGCATCCGCGGCGAATTCATCTTGCTTTAATCAAAGCAAAAGCCCCGCCCGGTGCATGCGCACGGGGCGGGGCCGGTCAAGCCGACGCGCGCCTACTTGGGCGTGTCGCGGTACTGCTCGGGCGTCGTGTCGCCATCGGCGACTTCATACCACATCGCGTTGAGCACGGCGAACGTCGCCGCCAGCGGAAGACCCAGTATCCAGGCGAAATACCACATAGTTATATCCTTTCGTTGATTCTTAGTAGGCGTGACCGCTGTCGTCCTTGATGGCTTTTGCATCAACCTTACCCCACAGCACTTTATATACCCAGGTCGTGTAGGCCACGATGAGGGGAATGAAGACGGCCGTGACGACCAGCATGATGAACAGGGTCATGTGGCTGGACGAGGAATCCCACACCGTCAGGCTGGCGCGCGGGTCGATCGACGATGGCAGGATGAACGGGAACATGGCCGCGCCCACGCCAAGGATGATGCCGGCGATACTGGCCGCGCTGGCCAGCAAGGCGGGCACTTCACGGCGCGCGCGCTGGAAGGCGAACGCCAGCAAGGGGCAAAGCAGACCCAGCGCTGGAGCGATCCAGGTCCACGGGTGGGCGGCAAAGTTGAGGAACCAGGCGCCCACGTGCACTTCCGCCGTTTTCAGCATCGGGTTCGACGGGCCATCGATGACGACGGCGCTGGTGACGCGGTAGCCATCGACCCACAGCCACAGGGCCACGCCGGCCAGCGCATACAGCACGACGGTGGCGATCGCCGCCACGCTGCCGTAGCGACGCGCACGTTCGGCCACGGCACCGTCCGTCTTGAGCTGCAGCCAGGTGGCGCCGTGCATCACCAGCATGGCCACCGAGACGAGGCCGCACAGCAAGGCGAACGGGTTGAGCAACGCGAAGAAGCTGCCATCATAGAAAATGTGCATGTCCGGCGAGAAACGGAACGGCACGCCTTGCAGCACGTTGCCGATCGCCACGCCGCAGATCAGGGCCGGCACGAAGCCGCCCACGAACAGGGCCGCGTCCCAGCGCGCGCGCCAGCGCGGGTCTTCGCGCTTGCTGCGGAACTTGAAGGCCACGGGACGCACGATCAGCGCCACGAGGATGACGAACATGGCCAGGTAAAAGCCCGAGAACGAGACGGCGTACAGCTGCGGCCAGGCGGCGAAGATGGCGCCGCCGCCGAGGATCAGCCACACCTGGTTGCCTTCCCACACGGGACCGATGCTGTTGATGACGACTCTGCGCTCGAGGTCCGTCTTGCCGGCGAAGGGCAGCAGCATGCCCGTGCCCAGGTCGAAGCCGTCCGTGATGGCAAAGCCCACCAGCAGGATGCCGATCAGCAGCCACCAGATCAGGCGCAGTGTTTCGTAAGAAATCATTTCATGCAAAATCATGGTCTGGCCCTCCTTAGGCGCGTTGAGTATGAATGGCTGCGGGGGCTGGCACGGGGGCCGGCGCCGTCTCTTCCGGCCCCTTGCGGATGGCCTTGAGCATGAGCTTCATTTCAATGATCAACAGCACGGTGTAGATGGCGGCAAAGCCGGCGATGGTAATGAGCAAGGTCGTCGCGCCCAGGTTCGAGACGGCCACGGCCGTCGGCAGCACGCCTTCGATGACCCAAGGCTGGCGACCCACCTCGGCCACGATCCAGCCCGCTTCAATCGCCACCCACGGCAGCGGAATGGCGAACACGGCCAGCTTCAGCAGCCAGCGGTGCTTGTCCAGGGTGCGGCGCGTCGACAGGATGAAGAACGTGGCGGTCAACAAGATAAAGAACATGCCCAGGCCCACCATCACGCGGAACGACCAGAACAGGGGCGCCACGGGCGGCACAGTGTCGAGCGCCGCCTTGCGGATCTGCTCGGGCGTGGCCAGGCGCGGGTCGTCGACATAGCGTTTCAGCAGCAAGGCATAGCCCATGGACTGGCCTTTCGACTCGAACATGTCCTTCGCGTCCTGCGGCACCGGGCTACCTGGCGCCACGCCGCGGATGGTTTGCAGCGCGTCATACGCCTTGATGCCATCCTTGATCAGCAGCTCGCCACGGTCGACCAATTGCTCGATGCCGGGAATTTCCGTCGTCAGCGAACGCGTACCGATCAAGCCCATCACCATCGGGATGTGCACGGCGTAATGCGTCTCGCGCGCTTTCGCGTCCGGGAAGCCGAAGGCCGTGAAGGCGGCCGGGGCCGGTTCCGTGGTCCACATGGCTTCGATGGCGGCCAGCTTCATCTTTTGATGTTCGGACGACAGGTAGCCGCTTTCATCGCCGAGCACCACCACCGACAGCGAGGCGGCCAGGCCGAACGAGGCGGCCACCGTCATCGAGCGCTTGGCCAGCTGCACGTGGCGCCCTTTCAGCAGATACCAGGCGGAAATCCCCAGCACGAACACCGCCGCGGCCGTATAGCCGGCCGACACCGTGTGCACGAATTTGGCCTGTGCCACGGGATTCGTCAGCACGGCGCCGAAGTCCGTCACTTCCATGCGCATGGTTTGCGGATTGAAGGCGGCGCCGACGGGATTTTGCATCCAGCCGTTGGCGATCAGGATCCACAGGGCCGAAAAGTTCGAACCGATGGCCACCAGCCAGGTCGTGACCAGGTGGCCCCGCTTCGACAGCTTGTCCCAGCCGAAGAAGAACAGGCCGACGAAGGTCGCTTCCAGGAAGAACGCCATCAAGCCTTCGATGGCCAGCGGCGCGCCGAAAATGTCGCCGACATAATGGCTGTAGTAGCTCCAGTTCATGCCGAACTGGAATTCCATGACGATGCCCGTCGCCACGCCCATGGCGAAGTTGATGCCGAACAAGACACCCCAGAACTTGGTCATGTCGCGCCAGATGGGGCGGTTCGTCATCACGTAAACCGTCTCCATGATGGCGAGGATCACTGACAGGCCGATCGTCAGCGGAACGAATATAAAGTGGTACAGAGCTGTCAGCGCAAACTGCAGTCTGGATAAAGCGACAATATCGAAGTCCATATGATTTCCTTGGTGTTTCCCTACATTAATTGTAAACTTGGCATCTGTCTGAGGTTGTTCGTTTGGTTGCGCCGCCCCCGGACTGGCGTGCGCACCGCCTGTCTCCGTTCTTGTTAATCTCCACGCAAGCCGGCCAGCGCCGCTTCGAAGGCTGGCGTGCCACGGCGCGCCTCGCCCACGATGCGGCCATCGCGCAGACTGACGAGCCGGTCCGCCAGCGCCGCTTCGCGCCGCAAGTGGGTTGCGATCAACAAGCTGCGTCCCGCGCTGCGCGCCCTCAGGCGCTGCAGGACGTCGATCGCCACCTGCGTATTGAGCGCTTCCGTCGCTTCATCCAGCAGCCACAAGGTCGATTCGTGCAGGAACAGCCGCGCCAGCGCCAGGCGCCGCGCCTGGCCGCCCGACAAGCCCAGGCCGCCCTCGCCCAGCATGGTGCCCAAGCCGCCCGCGAAGGCCCGCACTTCCTCGTCCAGGCCGGCCGATTGCAGCGCCGCCCACAGCTGCGCATCGCTGGCGGACGGGTCGGCCAGGCGCAGGTTGTCGCGCAAGCTGTCCTGGAACAATTCCGTCTTCTGCGTGAACAGACATGCGCGCGGCGCGTGCACCTTGCCCGACAGCGGCGCCAGCTCGCGCGCGGCGATGGCCAGCAAGGTGGACTTGCCCGCGCCGCTGGGGCCGATCAAGGCCACGCGCTCGCCCTCCGCGATATACAGCGACACGTCATGCAAGATAGCCAAGTTACTGCCCGCATGCGCGGCGCTGACGTGTTCCAGGCGCAAGCCCGGCGCGGCGTCGACGGGCGGCGCAGGGACATCTTCCCCATTCAGGCGCGGCGCCAGGCGGCGCATGGCCAGCAGCATGCGGCCCGCCTCCAGCGCGCCACGGCGCAGGCCCGCGAACGGTTCCACGGCCGTCAGGGCGATCAGCAGGGCCAGGGCCGCGGCCGGCACGTTCAGCGTTTGCTGCTGCACCAGCGCGGCCACGGCCAGCAATACGCCAGCCAGTGTCGCGCTGCCAGCCACGCCATACGCGGCCCCGGCCGCCGTCTCCAGGCGCTGCAGGGCGACATCGGCTTGCGCCAGCGCGCCGTCGATCTGTCCCAGCGCGGCGCATTGGGCGTCGATGCGGCCCGCCATCACCAGGTCCGTCTGGCCCGCCACCAGGTCGATGGTGCCGGAGCGCAGTCTTTCGATGGCGCGCGAACGCACGATGGCGGGACGGCGGGCGCGGTGTACCACGGCCCAGCTGATGCCGCCGCCGGCGGCCAGCAGCCACGCGGCCAGGCCCAGGCCCAGCTGCCACTGCATCACGCCCAGCGCCACGCCCGCCAGCAAGGCCGCGCACACGGCCGTGAAGGCGGGCACCAGCAGGCGCAAGTACAGCGATTCGAGCGCGTCGATATCGGCCGTCAGACGGAACAGCAGCTTGGCGGGCTGGCGCAGCAATCGGCTGGCCGCTTCCGGACGCGACCAGCCGCGAAACAGTTGCACGCGGATGCCGGCCAGCGCGGCGAACGTGGCGTCGTGCGTGACGAGGCGTTCCGCATAGCGCGAGCCCGTGCGCCCGATGGCCAGCAGGCGGATGCCGGCCGACGGGCCGAACACGTCAAACAGGATGGCCGTCGAGGCGTGCAGGCCGGCAATCGAGGTGGCCGTGATGAACCAGCCGGACAAACCCAATAACGCCATGCCGGACACCGCCGTCAGGGCCGCCAGCATGGCGCCGCCGATCAGCTTGCCGGGCTGGGCCAGCAGCAATTGCCGCAGGACGGGGCTCGCTATGAGGGAAGTTTTCATGCCGGCTGTTCCTGTTCCGGCTCCTGTGCCAGGGTTCCGGCATCGACCTGCACCGTGCGCTGCAGTCGGCCAGCCAGCACGGGGTCGTGCGTGGCGACGAACATCGTCTTGCCTTGCGCCAGTGCCAGCAAGGCGTCCGTCACGCGCGCCGCCGTTTCGCTGTCCAGGTGGGCCGTCGGTTCATCGACGAGCAGCAAGTCCGCATGCGGATGCAGGGCCACGCGGGCCAGGGCCAGGCGCACGGCTTCGCCGCCGGACAAGCCCTGGCCGCCATCGCTGAGCATGACGGCCGGTTGCGCCTGCGCCACGCCAGCCAGATCGGCCAGGTGCAGCGCCTGCGTCACTTGCGCGGCATGCGCGCCTGCGCGGCCCAGCGTCACGTTCTGGCTGACGGACGCGGCAAACACGTGCGGGCGCTGGCCCATCCACGCCATGCGCTGACGCAAGGTATTGACGGTACTGTCATTCAGGCGCACGCCGCCGATGCGGATCTCGCCGCCGCTGGCGGGCAGCAAGCCGGCCAGCAAGGACAGCAAGGTGGTCTTGCCGGCGCCGCTGGCGCCCAGCAGGGCCACGTGCTCGCCGGCGCGCACGGTCAGGTCGAAGCCGTCGAATACGGGCGCCTCGCCGGGATGGGCAAAGCGCAATTGATGAATGTCGACGGCGGGTGGCGGCGCCACCGCCATGGCGGCGGCGGAGACGGCAGCCGCTGCCACGCCGGCGCCCGGCAGGGGAACGCCCTCGGCCGCCAGGTCGTGCAGGCCGGCCAGGCCCGCTTCGCCGGCCGCCTTGTCGTGCCAGACGGCGGCCAGTTCGCGCAAGGGTTCGAAGAATGCGGGCGCCAGCAGCAGGATGAACAAACCCTGCCCCAGGCTCAGTTCGCGGCCCCAGGTGCCGAAATTAATGCTACCCAGCAAGGAGAAACCGATGAACGCGGCCACCATGGCGACACCCAGCGCGGAAAACAGCTCCAGCACGGCGGACGACAGGAAGGCGATGCGCAGCACCACCATCGTGCGCCGGCGCACGGATTGCGACGAGGCATCGAGCCGTTCGGCCGTGGCGTCGACGGCGCCCAGCGCGCGCAGGGTGGCCAGGCCGCGCAGGCGGTCCAATAGAAAAGCGTTCATGCCGCCCATTTCCACCATCTGCGCGCGGCTGGCCGCTTGCGCGCCCATGCCCACGAGGGCCATGAAGACGGGAATCAACGGCGCGGCGATGAGCAGGATCAGCGCGGCGATCCACGACAGCGGCGTCACCACGGCGAGGATCACGAGCGGCACGAGCATGACTTTCCAGCGCGCCGGTTTGTAGCGCACCAGATACGGCACGATGGCTTCGGCCTGCTCGGCGATCACGCTGGCCGCCTGGCCCGACTGCGCGCGCTGGCGGTCCAGCGGCGAACGGCGCGCCAGCGCTTGCGCCACTTGCCCGCGCAAGGTGGACAGGTGCGCGCGCGCCGCCCCGTACATGCGCCGCGCGCCCCACGCTTCGCAGCCGGCGCGCAGCACGCCCAGCAACAGCACGCCGGCGGCCGGCAACAGGGCCGCGCGCCAGGCAGCGCCGTTGAGCATCGCCTGCACGGCCCAGGCCAGCAAGGCCGCTTGCGGCAGCCACAGCAAGGCGGCGCCGCCTTGCGCCAGGCTGGCGACACGGGGAAGAATAAAGCGGGGCAAGGACAGTGGCGTGGTCGGCATCTTCTATATTTCTTGAGTTTTCAGAATTTTCTGTAAATTCGATTTTTTGTATAATACTGCGAAACATGACATATATCAATTGACCCTGCCGGTGTGGCGTGAAAAAATTCAGATAATTATGAAAACTCAACATATCCAAATGACGCCGCTGATCCTGACCTTTGTCAGCCATTTCGGCGAGATGGGCAGCCGCTGGGGCTTTAACCGCACGGTGGGGCAAGTGTACGCCTTGTTGTTTGTCGCGGAGCATCCTTTGCACGCGGACGAAATCGCGGAGCACCTGAGTTTTTCGCGCTCGAACGTGAGCATCGGCTTGAAGGAGTTGCAGGGCTGGGGCTTGATCCGTCAGTCGCGCATCCCCGGCGACCGGCGCGAGTATTTTTCCTCGCTGGGCGACGTGTGGCAAATCTTCCGCGTGGTGGCCGCCGAGCGCCGCCGCCGCGAAGTGGCGCCCACCCTGACGGTGCTGCGCGAATCGCTGCTGGCGCCGGCCACGGAACCGGTGGACCAGTATGCGCAGGAGCGCATGCGTGAAATGTATGAATTGGTCGACCTGGCCAACACCTGGTTCGACGACTTGCAGCGCCTGTCGCCCGAATCGATGGCGCAACTGATGAAAATGGGCGCCAAGGTACAAAAGCTGCTCAATGCCAAGGATCGCCTGTTTGGCGTCAGCAACAACAGCGACTGAAGCACCCTCCCCCTTCCCGAGCCGAGACGCCGCTGGCGCGTCTTGTCACGCCGTGTCGAAACGTCATGTCGGCTGTCGCTAGCACAGCCATACATAGCCGTATGCGATGTTGTCAAGCAAACCAATAGAATTATTAAAATTGTATTAGTTTGGATCAAGAGTAAGCTTTCATTTGCGTACTCACTACGCGCAGGAAATAGTTAGAAAAAGGGCAATGGGATGATTTCCCCGCCATGCAGGGACGCATCCCAATATTGTGAAGCGACTGTCTTCTACAGAGGGGATTTTCATGAAAAGCGTAAAGAGCATTGCCATCAAGGCATCCATGCTGGCCGCAGTGACCGTGCTGGCAGGTGCGGCGCAGGCGGCCACCTGGGTGGATGTGGGTCCGGCCAGCGGTTTCGTCATCGCCGGCAGCACCGTCACCTATTCACCATCGCCGGCACTGCAGGTGAAATATTATGATGACGATCTGGTGCCGCAGAGCCCATCCGACATCCAGGGTTACATCAATGGCGTGTTCGGCACCAGCCTGGGCTCCGCCGTCTCGTATTGCGACAACGCCACCTCGGGCTGCACCGCCGGCACCACGGCAGGCTTGAGCGGCGGCGTCAATTCGTTTACGAGCGCGGCCGCCTATGACTACCTGGCCATCCACTTCGGCCATGGCGAACTGGTGTTCCACTGGGCCGCTCCCTTGGCTGCCGGCACCACGTTCACGGTGGCGGGCCTGCCCAAGGACCTGAGCAACTACAGGGCTTTCATTTCCGCCGTGCCGGAACCTGAAACCTATGCCATGCTGCTCGCCGGCCTTGGAATGCTGGGCTTCCTGGCACGCCGCCGCCAGGGAAAGTAAGCATCACCAGCGGCAGCGGCGCAACGGCGCCCGCTGCCGCCTCCATGCCAGCCGCATCTTTACGCCGCGCTTGCGGCGCCAGGCCCACTGTTTACACCATTTTTAGACCCCCCTCGCTATGCTGAACGGCATCACCAGCCATTTTGCGAGGAGTCCTTCATGCATCAACCGCATTTGCGCACGCGCCGCCCCGGCATCCTGCGGCGCCACCTGCCGGCGCGTGAACGCTTGCGCCTGGCGAACAGGAAGCGTGCCCCCCTGGTCGTGGCCATGCTGAGCGCGGCGCCCATCCTCTACCTGCTGGCGGTGGTACTGTCTGCGCAGCCGTAGGCGCCGATGGCGCGCCAGGATAGTAATAAAGTGACAATTGAAGCGTTTCCATCAATGCAATAAGAATATGATAACGACTCTTGTGCCGGCGCCGCCGGCGAAGTGACTGGCGAGAATACGCGCCCAAGGGGAAAGAAATGCATCGAGTTCGACTGTATATGGCCGCCGTCATCTGTGCCGCGTCATCCATGCAAGCCTTCGCGCAGGTGGGGGCGCAGCAAGAGACGCATGCCTTTACCTTCCTGACAAGCGGAACGCAAGGCAGCTGGTCGGATTACCTGGCATCGGACCAGCCAGGCGTCAGCCGCATCGCCTTTGGCGACTACGACAAAGCCATCGCGCTGCAGTCATGGGACGACGCACTGCCCTACGAACCGCGCCCAGGGCCGAAAACCCTGCCGTATGGGGATGCCATGCAGATCAGCGTGAAGGATGGCTACCGCATAACGGGATACACCCTGCAGAGCAATGTATTCAGCGCCACCCGGGTCGCCCTGGGGTGGGAGAATTACGACAAGGAGTACGTTGAAATCGCGCCAGGTTACGCCTACACCTCGGCGACACTGGCCGTCGAGACGCGCCTGGCCGATGGCAGCGCAGTGGGCGTCGGCCAGTCGAAAACATTCTTCGATAGCAGCGGCGAGCTCCTGGTCGGCGCTTCCGGCCTGTCGCTGACACACGATTTTTCCATCCGCTTCGATGCCATGCTGACGACGGATGCCAAGGCACAATGGGCGCACATGCGTGATCCCGACCCCTATCTTTGCTGTCATTACATCTCCAACCCCTCGCTGGCCCACGTCAGCTTCCACGACATCATGCTGACGGTGTATTCCGAGCCTATCCTGTCCGCGGTGCCGGAGCCGCAGACGCATGCCATGCTGCTGGCGGGCCTGGGCTGGATAGGCTGGCGCTGGCGCAGGAAGGCCACGGCACGGGAAAAGGGGAACAGGTAGAGGATAGAGCGCGGGCATTGCGCCGCTGATGGCATTACTGGCCAGTACATACTGGTCCGCCCAGAGGGAATCGAACCCCCATTCACGGTTTAGAAGACCGTTGTCCTATCCGTTGAACGATGGGCGGAAAGGTGCAGCATTTTAGTCTATGCGCGCCAGCAATGCCAAGGCGTCGCACAATAGAAAACGGGCTGTCATTTCTGACAGCCCGCTTATGACTTTGGTCGGAGTACAAGGATTCGAACCTTGGACCCCCTGGTCCCAAACCAGGTGCGCTACCGGGCTGCGCCACACTCCGAAGACAAGATAATAACGCTTCCCCACAATTTCGTCAATTGCCATAGACGAATTAGGCGGAAATAACTATCGCGCCCGCCCCTGCCTTTGGTTCTATGCGGCAATTTTATCGGCGATGCGGCGCGCCATGGACTCGGCCTTCTCCTTGTCCTTGGCTTCCACCATCACGCGGATCAGCGGCTCCGTGCCGGAAGCGCGGATCAGCACGCGGCCCGTGTCGCCCAGTTCAGCCTCGACCGCCTCTTTCTCGGCCACCATGACGGCATTCTGTTGCCAGTCGAAACCGGGGGCCACGCGCACATTGATCAGGGTTTGCGGGAACAGCACCAGCTCGGCCAGGCACTGCTGCAGGCTCTGGCCGCTGCGCTTGAGCGCGGACAATACTTGCAGCGCGGATACGATGCCGTCGCCCGTCGTGTGCTTGTCCAGGCACAGCAGATGGCCGGAACCCTCGCCGCCCAGTATCCAGCCTTTTTCCTTCATGACTTCCAGCACGTAGCGGTCGCCCACCTTGGCGCGCGCAAAGCCGATGCCCTGCTGCTTGAACAGCACTTCCAGCGCCATATTGGTCATCAACGTTCCTACGGCGCCGGCCACGGGGCCCGTCGCCAGGCGGTCCTTGACCATCACGTACAACAACTCGTCGCCGTTATACAGGCGGCCCGTGGCGTCGCACATGATCAGGCGGTCGGCGTCGCCATCGAGGGCGATGCCGAGATCGGCGCCATGCTCGACGACGGCTTCGGCCATGGCCTTGGTGGCCGTGGCGCCGAAGCCCGCATTGATGTTGAAACCGTCGGGCTTGTTGCCGATGGCGATCACTTCCGCGCCCAGCTCATGGAACACGTGCGGCGCGATATGGTAGGCGGCGCCATGCGCGCAATCGACGACGATCTTCAGGCCGCGCAAGTCCAGCTCGTTCGGGAAAGTGCCCTTGCAAAATTCAATGTAGCGGCCCTGGGCATCGTCCAGGCGCTTGGCGCGGCCCAGCTTGTCCGACGGCACGCAAGCCATGGGCTCGTCGAGCGCCGCTTCGATTTCCAGTTCCACGCTGTCGGGCAGCTTGGTGCCCAGGCCGGAAAAGAACTTGATGCCATTGTCATGGTACGGATTGTGCGAAGCGGAAATGACCACGCCGGCCGACAGGCGCAGCGCCCGCGTCAGGTAGGCGATCGCCGGGGTCGGCATGGGGCCGGCCAGCATCACGTCCACGCCGGCCGCCGACAGGCCCGCTTCCAGCGCCGCTTCCAGCATGTAGCCGGAAATGCGCGTGTCCTTGCCGATCAGCACCGTCGGGCGCGCCTTGCCACCTTGCGACTTGGCCAGCACCTTGCCGGCCGCATAACCGAGGCGCATGACGAAATCGGGAGTGATCGGAGCCGTGCCCACCAGGCCGCGAATGCCATCGGTGCCAAAATATTTACGCGTCATAAATTTCTCTTTTTGTTGTTTATAATGAATCTTACAGGCTCAGTGCGCCATGCGCCAGACCTTCAGTGCATCGACGGTTTCAGCTACATCATGCACACGGATAATTTCCGCACCTTGCGCTACCGCAGCAAGCGCCCCGGCGACACTGCCGGCCAGGCGCTGCTCGACGGGACGTCCCGTCACGGCGCCGATCATCGACTTGCGCGACAGGCCGGCCAGCACGGGCAGGTCCAGCTCGCTGCGCAACTGGCGCGTGGCGCGCAGCAAGGCATAGTTCTGCTCCACCGTCTTGCCAAAACCAAAGCCGGGATCGACGCACAGGCGTTCGCGGGCGATGCCGGCCGCCGTCAGGGTGTCGATGCGCTCGCGCAGGAAATCGGTGACTTCGCGCACCACGTCCTCGTATTGGGGCTGGTCCTGCATGGTTTGCGGCACGCTTTGCATGTGCATGATGCACAGCGCGCAATCGCTGCCCTGCACGGCGTCGATGGCGCCCGGCGCGCGGAAACCGTTGATGTCGTTGATCATGTCGGCGCCCGCCAGGATGGCTTCGCGCATCACTTCCGGCTTGTAGGTGTCGACGGACAGGGGCTTGCCGCAGTCGCGCAAGGCGTACAGCACCGGCATGACGCGCTGCAATTCATCTTGCAGCGGCAACGGCGGCGCGCCGGGGCGGCTCGATTCGCCGCCGATGTCGATGATGTCGACGCCGTCCATGATCATCTGCTCGGCGCGCGAAATGGCAAATTCCAGGTGCTGGTACTGGCCCGCATCGGAAAACGAGTCGGGCGTGATGTTCAGGATGCCCATCACCAGCGCCTGCGTGCCCTGCAGGTTGAAGCCGAAACGGCCGAATTGCAAATAGTGTCGCATGTGAATCTTTGTAGTCATCAGGGAAATCTGGCGCGCCAACGAAAAAGGGCAAGGATCGCTCCTTACCCTTTTGATGGCGCGCCGCCGGTCAGGGCGGCCGTTATCAGGCTGGTGCCGTCACGTTCGGCGAGATGCCGCCCGTGCCGCTGTCGCCCGCATTGCGGCGTGGCGGAATGACTTTCGGTGGACGCGGCTCCAGGCCGGCCATGATGTCATTGATTTGCTCTGCATCAATGGTTTCCCATTCCAGCAAGGCTTTGGTCATCATTTCGACCTTGTCGCGGTTACTTTCCAGCAAGGTGCGCGCCAAAGCATATTGCTTGTCGAGAATGTTGCGGATTTCAGCATCGACCTTTTGCTGGGTCGCTTCCGAGATCGTCTTGGTGGCGCCACCGAAGAAACCTTCGTTTTCGCTGTCTTCGTAGACCATCACGCCCATGCTGTCGGACATACCGAAGCGGGTCACCATGGAACGGGCCAGCTTGGTGGCACGCGAGAAGTCATTCGACGCGCCGGTGGACATCTGTCCCACGAAAATCTCTTCGGCGATACGGCCACCGAACAGGATGGAAATTTCTTCCAGCATCTTGTCCTTGTAGGCGGACAAGTTGTCGTGTTCCGGCAACTGCCAGGTCAGGCCCAGGGCCCAGCCGCGCGGCATGATCGTCACTTTATGCACGGGATCGGCCTTCGGCAGCAGCTTGGCGACGACGGCGTGACCGGACTCATGGTAAGCCGTATTGCGACGCTCTTCCTCGCGGATGATCATCGATTTACGCTCAGGACCCATGTAGATCTTGTCTTTCGCATCTTCGAAGTCAGCCATTTCCACCAGGCGCTTGCTGCGGCGGGCGGCGAACAGGGCTGCCTCGTTGACCAGGTTGGCCAGGTCCGCGCCCGAGAAACCGGGGGTGCCGCGGGCCAGGATATCGGCTTTCACGTCGGTACTGATAGGTACTTTACGCATGTGCACGTTCAAGATCTGCTCGCGGCCGCGGATATCGGGCAAGCCGACGGACACCTGGCGGTCGAAACGGCCCGGACGCAGCAGGGCTTTGTCGAGCACGTCGGCGCGGTTGGTGGCGGCCACGACGATCACGCCGGAATTCGCTTCAAAACCGTCCATCTCGACCAGCAACTGGTTCAAGGTCTGTTCGCGCTCGTCATTGCCGCCGCCCATGCCGGCGCCACGGTGACGACCGACGGCGTCGATCTCATCGATGAAGATGATGCACGGCGAATGCTTTTTCGCGTTTTCGAACATGTCGCGCACGCGGCTAGCACCCACGCCGACGAACATTTCCACGAAGTCGGAACCGGAAATCGAGAAGAACGGCACCTTGGCTTCGCCGGCGATGGCGCGCGCCAGCAGGGTTTTACCCGTGCCCGGAGGACCGACCATCAGCACGCCGCGGGGAATGCGGCCGCCCAGTTTCTGGAATTTGCTCGGATCCTTGAGGAAGTCGACCACTTCGTTGACTTCTTCTTTCGCTTCGTCGCAACCGGCGACATCGGCGAAGGTGACGGTGTTGCTGGCTTCATCCATCATGCGCGCCTTCGACTTGCCGAACGAGAATGCCCCGCCCTTGCCGCCGCCTTGCATCTGACGCATGAAGAAGACCCAGACGCCGATCAACAGCAGCATGGGGAACCAGGAAACAAAAATAGTTTGCAGGAAAGACGCTTCCTCGGGCGGACGCACATCGAAATGTACGCCATTGTCGCGCAGGTCGCCGATCAGGCCCTTGTCGAGGCTGGTGGCGGTGGTACGCACCTTGGTGTCGTCCATCAGCTTGGCGGTGATCGACGAACCTTCGATCACGACATCCTTGACGCGCTTGGCTTTGACTTCATCCAGCAAATCGGAATAAGCGATGGCCTTGCTGCCGCCTGTGGCGCCATGACTGTCGAATTGCTTGAACAGCATGAACAACAGCAGCAATACGACTACCCAGATGGCAGATTTGGAAAACATGTTATTCACGAAGACTCCTTGGATGCAGTGCGCATCTCTTTACCTATAGCTAGAAACACGATTTTACTCGCAATAAGCGGGCCGTGCCAAAGCCCGCCGATCCGTGCGCGCGAAAAAACCGCGTTCACGCAAAAAAAGTGCAGTATAAACAATTTAGGCTTTTATGCCATCTGACGCTACTGCACTCCTCGTTCCCATGTGCGGATTCTGCCTTAAATATCAAGGGCGGAATCATCTTCTTCAACGGCATTTTTCAGCGGATTCTTGATGCCACGGCCCATCAGGAATATTTCCGACGATTTATCGCGGCTGGCCTTGGGCTTTTTCTGCACCACGACCTTGAATTCGGCGCGGAATTTCTCCACGATCTGGCTGAAACCCATGTCCTTGAAGCATTTCACCAGCAGCACGCCGGACGGCTTCAGGTGCAATTGCGAGAATTCGATGGCCAGGTCGATCAAATGTTCCATGCGCGCGGCGTCCGCCGTGGCGATGCCCGACAGGTTGGGCGCCATGTCCGACAGGACCAGGTCGACCTTGCGTCCCTGCAACACCACTTCCAGCTGGCGCAGCACGCGCGCTTCGCGGAAGTCGCCCTGAATGAAGTGGAAATCGGCGATCGGCTCCATTTCCAGCATGTCCAGGCCAATCAGGGTACCATTGACCCCGCCGCCATCCTTGCCGGCCAGCTTGCGCCGCGTGTACTGGGCCCAGCTGCCAGGAGTGCAACCCAGGTCGACAATCACCTGACCAGGTTTGATCAGTTTTTCGTCTTCATCGATTTCTTTGAGCTTGTATGCTGCCCGGGCGCGGTAGCCCTCTTTTTGCGCCAACTTCACATAAGGATCATTTATGTGGTCGTGCAACCAGTTTTTGTTTAATTTCTTCTTTGCCATTCGCGTAGAATACTGCTTTTAAGGGAATTACTAAATATTATTATGCTAAAACTTACACCCGTAGAGCGCAGCGCACTGCGCGCCGAAGCACACGCGCTGAAGCCTATCGTCATCATTGGCGAAGCGGGCTTGACACCTGCTGTCCTCAAAGAGATCGACCTTGGCCTGGATTCGCACGGCCTGATTAAAGTCCGCGTGTTCGGCGACGACCGCGAAGCCCGCGTCGGAATGTACGATACGATTTGCGGCAATCTCGGCGCCGCCCCGGTACAACATATTGGCAAACTGCTGGTAATCTACCGTCCGAAAAAAGAAGTGGTTAAGGAGAAGGTCAGCGCCGGCAAAGGCATGCGCGAAGTGACCATCGTCAAGGCCAGCGCCAGCGGCACCAAGCGCCCCAGCGTGACGAAAGTCATGATCAAGGGCAATGAGCGCGTTACCGAAGGCGGTTCCATCAAGCGTGCCAAGCCACGTCAGAAAAGCGCCAAGAAAAGCGCACTGGGCAGCAAGTAAGCCTGTTCACCCGGCCACCGCAAGGCGGCCGGGCTTGAAACAAGAAGCGGAGCACGGGATCTTCCCTGCTCCGCTTTTTTTATTGCTGCCGATTCAAGATTACTGCTGTTTCCAGATCAGCACGCCCGCCAGCAAGCTCTGCACAGCAAAGATCAGGGTCGACACGCCATGCAGCATGCCGAAGCGGCTGCGCATGGCCTCGTCCATGATGCCCGACGGCGCCTGCGCCTTGAGCTCGGCCATCAGGGGCGAGATGCCGAAATGGCTGAGCAGCGCGCACACCAGCATGGACAGCACCAATGCCGCCAGCAAGCGCCGGCGCTTGAGTTCCAGCGCGCCAGGACTCCATTGCAGCAACGCCAGCAGCACCAAGGCGCAAACGATCGACAGCCAGGCCTCGGCGCGGAACATGCTGCCGGCGATATTGCCTGCCAGCACGCGGTCGCTCAGGGTGCCAAACAGAGTCGGCGCCACGACGAAGCCGATGGTCCACAGGCTGCCGGCCCACAGGGTGGCAACGAGGAGGCGCACGCGCGTCAGCATCAGATGTACAGCACTTCCAGGATTTCGTATTCGCGCGGGCCGGACGGCGCCTGCACTTCCACCACGTCGCCGGCGTACTTGCCGATCAGCGCGCGGGCGATCGGGGACGTCACGGAAACCTTGTTCATTTTCAGGTCGGCTTCATCGAGGCCGACGATCTGGTACGTGACTTTCTGGCCCGATTCCAGGTCTTCCAGGTTCACGGTCGAGGCGAACACCACGCGGCCTTCCGCGTCGAGCGCGGTCGGGTCGATGATTTGCGCCGCACCCAGCTTGCCTTCGAGCTCGGCGATGCGACCTTCGACGAAGGCCTGGCGTTCCTTGGCGGCATCGTACTCGGCGTTTTCCGACAAATCTCCGTGCGAACGCGCTTCGGCGATCGCATCGATGACGATGCGGCGTTCCTTGGTCTTCAAATGATGCAGCTCTTCTTTCAAGAGTTCTGCGCCGTATTTGGTCAATGGGACTGAGGTCATGTTATCTCTACTATCTGCTAGTTATCGGTGCCGTTGCCCGTGTTTCATCACGGTTAACGGACTTACCAAGTGAAAACCACAGAGGCCGCGCGCTGCTCTGCACGGAACTCTGTGGTTGATAAGCATGCAGTGTACCGCCTTACGGCGGTCACTGCAAACGCACTTAGTTCAAGGTCTTGTGCAGGCCTTGCAAATCGTACACACGCAACTCATCCAGATGGCGGATGCCTTCGACGGCCGCTTCCGCGCCGGCGATGGTGGTGTAGGTCGTCACGCGCGACGCCAGGGCCGAGGTGCGGATGGCCCGCGAATCGACGATGGCGCTGCGCTTCTCTTCCACGGTGTTGATCACCAGCACGATTTCATGGTTCTTGATCATGTCGACCACGTGCGGACGGCCTTCGATCACCTTGTTCACTGGCGTGACGGCGATGCCGGCGGCAGCGATCACGGCGGCGGTGCCCTTGGTGGCGACCACGGTGAAGCCGGACTCGACCAGGTCGCGCGCCACTTGCACGGCGCGCGGCTTGTCCGACGCTTTCACGCTGATGAAGACCTTGCCCGATTTTGGCAGGTTGACGCCGGCGCCCAGCTGCGATTTCACGAACGCTTCGCCGAAGGTCAGGCCCACGCCCATGACTTCGCCCGTCGATTTCATTTCAGGGCCCAGGATGGTGTCCACGCCCGGGAACTTGACGAACGGAAACACGGCTTCCTTGACGCTGAAATATGGCGGCACGACTTCCTGCGTGATGCCTTGCGAGGCCAGCGACTGGCCAACCATGCAGCGCGCGGCGATCTTCGCCAGTTGCAGGCCGGTGGCTTTCGAGACGAATGGCACGGTGCGCGAGGCGCGCGGGTTGACTTCCAGCACGAAGACGACGTCTTTCATTTCGCCATCGATCTCTTGCTTTTGAATCGCGAACTGCACGTTCATCAGGCCGACCACGTTCAAGCCCTTGGCCATCAACGCCGTCTGGCGTTTCAGTTCTTCGATGGTTTCCGGCGCCAGCGAATACGGTGGCAGCGAGCAAGCCGAGTCGCCCGAGTGCACGCCAGCCTGTTCGATGTGTTCCATCACGCCGCCGATGAAGGTCGTTTCGCCGTCGGAAATGCAATCGACGTCGCACTCGATGGCGTCGTTCAGGAAGCGGTCCAGCAGCACCGGCGAATCGTGCGACACCTTGACGGCTTCGCGCATGTAACGCTCGAGGTCGCGTTGCTCGTGGACGATTTCCATGGCGCGGCCGCCCAGCACGTACGATGGACGCACGACCAGCGGATAGCCGATTTCCTGCGCCAGCGCCAAAGCGTCGGCTTCCGTGCGCGCGGTGCGGTTAGGCGGCTGGCGCAGTTCCAGCTTGTGCAGCATTTGCTGGAAACGTTCGCGGTCTTCGGCCGCGTCGATCATGTCGGGCGAGGTGCCGATGATCGGTACGCCGTTCGCTTCCAGGTCCAGCGCCAGTTTCAATGGCGTCTGGCCGCCGTACTGCACGATCACGCCGACCGGTTTTTCGATGGCGACGATTTCCAGCACGTCTTCCAGGGTCAGCGACTCGAAGTACAGGCGGTCCGAGGTATCGTAGTCGGTCGAAACCGTTTCTGGGTTGCAATTGACCATGATGGTCTCGTAGCCGTCTTCGCGCATGGCGAGGGCCGCGTGGACGCAGCAATAGTCAAACTCGATACCCTGGCCGATACGGTTCGGGCCACCGCCCAGCACCATGATCTTTTTCTTGTCGGTCGGATTCGATTCGCACTCTTCGTCGTACGTGGAATACATGTACGCCGTGTCGGTCGAGAATTCGGCCGCGCAGGTGTCGACGCGCTTGTAGACGGGACGGATGTTCAGCGCATGGCGCTGCTGGCGCACGGCCGTGTCGGTCGTCTGCAGCAAAAAGCCCAGACGGCGGTCCGAGAAGCCCTTCTGTTTCAACTTGTACAGGGTGTTCTTGTCCAGGTTTTCCAGCTTCTGCGTGTCCAGCCACAGTTCCAGGTCGACGATTTCCTTGATCTGGATCAGGAACCATGGGTCGATCTTGGTCAGGTTGTGCACTTCTTCCAGAGTAAAACCCTGGGCAAACGCATCGCCCACGTACCAGATGCGCTCAGGACCAGGCTCGCCCAGCTCTTCTTCGATCTTTTCGCGGTCCTTGGTCTTTTCGTTCATGCCGTCCACGCCCACTTCCAGGCCGCGCAAGGCTTTCTGGAACGATTCCTGGAAGGTACGGCCAATCGCCATCACTTCGCCGACGGATTTCATCTGCGTCGTCAGGTGGTGGTCGGCGGTCGGGAATTTCTCGAACGTGAAACGGGGAATCTTGGTGACGACGTAATCGATCGACGGCTCGAACGAGGCCGGCGTGGCGCCGCCCGTGATTTCATTGCGCAGCTCGTCCAGGGTGAAACCGACGGCCAGCTTGGCGGCGATCTTGGCGATCGGGAAACCCGTCGCTTTCGAGGCCAGTGCCGAGGAACGCGACACGCGCGGGTTCATCTCGATGACGATCATGCGGCCATCGACGGGGTTGATCGAAAATTGCACGTTCGAGCCACCGGTGTCGACGCCGATCTCGCGCAGCACTGCGAGACTGGCATTGCGCATGATCTGGTATTCCTTGTCCGTCAAGGTTTGCGCAGGAGCGACGGTAATCGAGTCGCCCGTGTGCACGCCCATCGGGTCGAGGTTTTCGATCGAGCAGATGATGATGCAGTTGTCCGCCTTGTCGCGCACCACTTCCATCTCGTACTCTTTCCAGCCCAGCAACGATTCTTCGATCAGCAGCTCTTTCGTCGGCGATGCTTCCAGGCCGCGCTTGCAGATGGTTTCGAATTCTTCTTCGTTGTAGGCGATGCCGCCGCCGGAACCGCCCATGGTGAACGATGGACGGATGATGGTCGGGAAGCCCAGGGTGCGCTGCACGGCCCACGATTCTTCCATCGAGTGCGCCACGCCGGAGCGTGCCGAACCGAGGCCGATCTTGGTCATCGCGTCCTTGAACTTGGAACGGTCTTCCGCCTTGTCGATGGCTTCCGGCGACGCGCCGATCAGCTCGACGTTGTATTTCGCCAGCACGCCATTGTTGAACAGGTCCAGCGCGCAGTTCAGCGCCGTCTGGCCGCCCATCGTCGGCAGGATGGCGTCAGGACGCTCCTTGGCGATGATGCGTTCAACGACCGACCAGGTGATCGGTTCGATGTAGGTCACGTCGGCCATTTCCGGGTCGGTCATGATGGTCGCAGGATTGCTGTTGACCAGGATGACTTTGTAGCCCTCTTCGCGCAGGGCCTTGCACGCTTGCGCGCCGGAATAATCGAATTCGCAGGCCTGGCCGATCACGATCGGGCCAGCGCCAATAATCAGAATACTTTTAATATCTAAACGTTTAGGCATTTTTCTTTTTCTCCTCCGCAGCCATCAAGTTGATGAAGCGGTCAAACAGGTAAGCAACATCCATCGGGCCCGGCGACGCTTCAGGGTGACCCTGGAAGCAGAAGGCCGGCTTGTCCGTGCGGGCAAAGCCCTGCAGGGAGCCGTCGAACAGCGATTCATGGGTCACGCGGCAATTCGCGGGCAAGGTTGCCGCGTCGACGGCGAAACCGTGGTTTTGCGAGGTGATCAAGACCTGTTTCGTTTCCAGGTCTTGCACCGGGTGGTTGGCGCCGTGGTGGCCGAACTTCATCTTCAGGGTTTTCGCGCCGGAAGCGATCGCCATGATCTGGTGACCGAGGCAGATGCCGAAGGTCGGGATGCCCTTCTCGATCAGCTCTTTCGTCGCCGCAATCGCGTAGTCGCACGGTTCCGGGTCGCCGGGGCCGTTCGACAGGAAGATGCCGTCCGGATTCAGTGCCAGGGCGTCGGCGGCCGTCGCTTGCGCGGGCAGCACGGTGACCTTGCAGCCGCGCGCCGTCAGCATGCGCAGGATGTTGCGCTTGACGCCGTAGTCGAAGGCGACCACGTGGTACTTCGCGTCGGCGTCAGCCAGTTGGCCATAGCCTTCGCCCAGGGTCCATTCCGTTTCGCGGTATTCGTAGGCGGCCTTGCTCGACACTACCTTGGCCAGGTCCATGCCGGCCAGGCCAGGGAAGGAACGGGCCAGTTCCAGCGCTTGCGCGGCGGACGGTTCGTTGCCTTGCGTACCGACGAGGATGGCGCCGCCCTGCGCACCTTTTTCACGCAGGATGCGCGTGAGCTTGCGTGTATCGATGCCGGCGATGGCGACGATATTTTCAGCTTTCAGGTAATCGGACAGGGAGAGCGTGGAACGGAAACTGGATGCCAGCAATGGCAGATCGCGGATGATGAGGCCAGCGGCGTGTACCTTGGAAGACTCGACGTCTTCCGGATTGACGCCCGTATTGCCGATATGCGGATAGGTCAGGGTGACCATCTGGCGGCAATAGCTTGGGTCGGTGAGGATTTCCTGATACCCGGTCATCGAGGTGTTGAAAACAACCTCGCCCGTGGTATGACCGGCGGCACCGATCGAAAAACCTTTGAAGATCGTTCCATCAGCAAGCGCTAATATGGCTGGAACGGCAGGGCCAGAAAAAAATGGCGGCAAGGGCAACTCCTGATAAAGTTACCGTAGCTGCGCCACGTCAGACCGACCGCCTAGATACCCGAGCCAGATGCACTCAGGGTGTTTCAACGGTCATTTTGAATGAGGGGATGGGTAGTCGCTACGGTATATGTGTGATTGGCTAAACCTTTGAATTATAACCAAAAGGAAGCTTTTCCACAAGGAAGAAAATGTGGAATGCGCGGCATTTTTTTGCGCAGCAGCATAAATCCTGCGCCCCATGAAAAAAGCCGCCCGGCTTGCGCGGGGCGGCTGGCTCTGCAATTGCGGCTACTACTTAGGCCGTCAAAGCGGCAATACCCGCTTTCGCGATTTGCGCATCTTCCGCCGACTTGACGCCCGAGACGCCGACGGCGCCCACGTAGTGACCGTCGAACACGATGGGCACGCCGCCTTCGAGCAAGCCGTCGATTTCCGGTGCGCTCAGGAACGACACGCGGCCGCCATTGATCATCTCTTCATAGATGCGCGATTCGCGGCGGCCCAGCGCGGCCGTCTTGGCTTTCGATGGAGCGATGTGCGACGAGATCGGCGCCACGCCATCCATGCGCTGCAGCCACAGCAGGTGGCCGCCGTCGTCGACGATGGCGATCGTGACCGCCCAGTTATGCTTGACCGCTTCCGCTTCGGCGGCGGCAGCGATTTTCTTTACGTCGTCCAGGGTCAAAATCGGTTTCGATTGCATGGTGCATCCTTGTTATGTTGAAGCAAAATTGTATACGAAATGCGGGGACAGAATAACGCCTTACTGCTCGCGCTTGGCCTTCAGCTTTTGCTTGAGCTGCGCCATCACGGCAAAGGTCGCCTGCTCGCCCGCCAGGATGGCCTGGTTGCGGCTATTGAAATCGTTGCCCTTCATGGCGCCCAGGCTGGGCTGGATCACCACGTCCGCATCTTTCAATTCGAACTGGTTGATGCGCTGGCCCATGATGGCAAACGTCTGCATGATGACTTCCATCGAGCTGATGGCCTTCTGGCTATCCGTTTGCGACGAAATATTCACGGCGATGATGAAATCGGCGCCCATGTCGCGCGCAAAGCGCACGGGCACGGGAGCGACGAGGCCGCCATCGACATAGGTGTGACCGGCAATCGTCACGGGCTGGAACACGCCGGGCACGGCTGACGAGGCGCGCACGGCCATGCCGGTGTTGCCACGCTGGAACAGGATCGGCTGGCCATTTTTCAGATCGGTCGCCACCACGCCAAACGGAATTTTCAGTTTTTCCAGCGGCACGCCGCCGACGGCCTTGTTGACATAGCTTTGCAATGCCTCGCCTTTCAGCACGCCGGACGACTTGCCGAACAGGGGCAAGGCCCAGTCCGAAATAGCCGCCTCGTCCATGTCGAACGCCATCTTTTGCAGGGTGAAGCCGGAGTTGCCCGCCGCATACATCGCCCCCACCACGCTGCCGGCGCTGGTGCCGGTGACGATGTCGGCATGGATGCCTTGCGATTCGAGCGCCTTGATCACGCCGATGTGCGCAAAACCGCGCGCCGCGCCGCCGCCCAGGGCCAGGCCGATCTTGATCTTGCGGGGCGTGACGACGATGGGCTCGGGTGGCGTCAATACTTGTATCGGTTTCGGGGCGGTGGTATCGCAGCCGGCCAGCACAAAGGCGGCCAGGGCAAGCAGGGTCAGGCGTTTAGGGAACATGGTGGAGAGGGGGAACCGCGCGCGGCAGTGGCAATAAAGGAGAGCCGATTGTAGCGCAAGCGGGGCCGCCGGCACTGAAGGCCGCCTTAAATGTTTATAAATGACAATATTTAGAGGAAACGTGCGCCTCTGCTCTGCTGTTAAACTGGCAGCTGTTTTTTTACGTGCTCCCGCTATGTCAGAACTTCAATTTGCCGATAGCCGCGCCCTGGCCGAACAGTACGCGCAACAGTTATCCGCCAACCCGCCCGACGGCGCCCTCGCCTGGCTGACCGCCATCCTCGCCACGCAGGCGCCCGCGCTGCGCTCGTCGAACGCCACCTTGCTGGCCTACACGGGCAATCCGGCCGCCCTCGCCTGGATCGACGCCAACGTCGGCTCGCCCGTGGCGGGAGCATGGGGCGTGGCGGCGGCCCTGCTGGGCACGCCGTGGCCACGCATCCTGGACTGGCTGCAGCGCGGCGGCCCGCACCGGCTGATGGCGCTCGACACCCTGTACGCCTATCGCAAGCCGGCCGTCAACATGTCGCCGCTGGAACAGATCGCCGCGCCCGTGCTGCCGCAAGCGCCCGCGCGCGCCGACCTCGATGCGGCGCTGGCCGCCTGCCTGGCCGCCTCCGCCACGCCGCGCATCCAGGCGGCCGTCGACTCGATCCAGCAGCATGCGGACGACATCCTGCGCGGCGCCCCCCGCGGCGTGGCCGTGGCCGACCTGCCGCGCCTGTATCTGGACCCGGCGCCGTTCCAGGACGCCGCCGCCATCCTGGAGCGCCACGAAACGGTGGTCGCCGGCATGCGGCACAACCTGCAGAACCTGCTCAAGGGCATACTGTGAGCCGGCAAGCCCGCGTGACGATCGACTTGAGCGCAATCAATTCGCCACGCCAGCTGCACGCGGCCCTGGCCGCCGCGCTGGGTTTCCCTGCCATGTATGGCATGAACTGGGATGCGTTCTGGGATGCCATCACGGGCCTGGTGGACATGCCGCAACAGCTGGAGCTGCGCGGCTGGACAGCCTTCGCCGCACGCCTGCCGCACGATGCGGCCATCCTGCAGCGCAGCCTGGCGCGCCTGGCGCAGGATATGCCGGACCAGGCGGCGCAGCTGCGTTACGTTTGAGACAAGGTGTCGCCAGGAAACGCTTGACAGCCAGCCACCACTTCCCTTACATTGAGTACATGTCCTCCTTCAAACATTCCTCCCCTTCCCTGCTGTCGCTATCGCGACTACACCTAGCACGCGCATAAGTTTGCCGCATTGCTTCGCCTGGCCACACGCCGGCGTGTTTCAAAAACCCTGGAAGGTTTGATGATGTTTGCACCATCCCCATTCGTACACGTAATCCCCGCTGCGACCGCCCCTGCCGGCATCGTCGCTGCACCGCATCTGCTATCGCTACCGATCGCTTGCCTGGCCTAGTGTTGCGTGGCCGCCCGGCAAGCTTGCGCCACAACCATTGATTCCCCCCCCTATCTTCAGGAGTACCCGATCATGATGTTGCAAAACCCAGCTTCCAAATACCGCGCCTTTCCTCCCGTTAAATTGACCGACCGTCAATGGCCGAACCAGATCATCAGCAAACCGCCTATCTGGATGAGCACCGACTTGCGCGACGGCAATCAGTCGCTGATCGAGCCGATGAGCGCGGAAAAGAAGCTGCGTTTCTTCGACATGCTGATCGCCATCGGCCTGAAGGAAATCGAAGTGGGCTTCCCATCGGCATCGCAAACGGACTTCGATTTCGTCCGCAAGCTCGTCGATGAAGGCCGCATTCCGGACGACGTCACCATCATCGTGCTGACACAGTCGCGTGAAGAATTGATACGCCGCACGGTGGAATCCGTCGTCGGCGCCAAGCGTGCCATCGTGCACCTGTACAACTCGGTGGCGCCCGTGTTCCGCAAGGTCGTGTTCGGCATGTCGCGCGAAGAAATCACCAACATCGCCACCACCGGCACCACCCTGGTCAAACAGCTGGTGGCGCAGCATCCGGAAACGGAATGGGGCTTCGAATACACGCCGGAATCGTTCTCCACCACCGAACTCGATTTCTCCAAGCATATCTGCGACGCCGTCAGCGCCATCTGGAAGCCGACGCCGGCCAACAAGATGATCATCAACCTGCCATCGACCGTGGAATGCAGCACGCCCAACGTGTATGCGGACCAGATCGAATGGATGTCGCGCAAGCTGGCACGCCGCGATTCCATCATCATCAGCGTGCACCCGCATAACGACCGCGGCACGGCCGTCGCGTCGGCCGAGCTGGCCGTGATGGCGGGCGCCGACCGTGTCGAGGGCTGCTTGTTCGGCAATGGCGAGCGCACCGGCAACGTCGACCTGGTGACTTTGGCGATGAACCTGTACACGCAGGGCGTGCACCCAGGCCTGGATTTCTCCGACATCGACACCGTGCGCAAATGCGTGGAAGAGTGCAACCAGTTGCCCGTCCACCCGCGCCACCCGTATGCGGGCGATCTGGTCTTCACGGCATTCTCCGGCTCGCACCAGGATGCGATCAAGAAAGGTTTTGCCAAGCAACAGCCGGACAGCATCTGGGAAGTGCCGTACTTGCCGATCGACCCGGCCGACCTGGGCCGCAGCTACGACGCCGTGATCCGCGTCAACAGCCAGTCCGGCAAGGGCGGCATGGCGTACTTGCTGGAACAGGAATACGGCCTGGTCTTGCCGCGCCGCCTGCAGATCGAATTCTCGCGCGCCGTGCAAGCCGTGGCCGATGCCACGGGCCGCGAAATCGCCGCGCAGGATATCCATGCCATCTTCCAGCAGGAATACCTGGAGCAGACGGCGCCGTACGCCTATGCCTCGCACCGCATGGTGGAAGACACGAGCAGCGATGAGTCCGTGCAAATCGACATCAGCCTGTCCCACCGCCAGACGCCGCTGGCCCTGCAAGGCGGCGGCAACGGTCCCATCGACGCCTTCGTCAATGCGCTGGGCCTCGATATCAAGCTGATGGACTACCATGAACACTCGATCGGCTCCGGCGCCAACGCCCAGGCTGCCTGCTACGTGGAATTGCGCCTCGATAACGGTCCGACCCTGTTCGGCGCCGCCATCGACAGCAATATCGTCACCGCCTCGTTCAAGGCGGTCCTGTCGGCCGTGAACCGCCGCATCGGGCAGACGGAAGCCGAAAAAACAACAACGGCCGACGTGGTGGCCAGCGCCGCCTAAGCCCTTCCGGCGCGCTCCATAGGGAGAAAAAGCGGTACGGCTTGATCGCCGTGCCGCTTTTTCATTTCCGCTGGGCAATTGTTGCTGCAAAAGAAGTATCACCGGCCGTATAATCGTTTCATAATAAGACCACCGGAGACAGATTATTAGCTACCGAGGGAATCAGTATGAAATTGACGGACATGAAGATAGGCGTGCGCCTGGGCGCCGGTTTTGGCGTGGTGCTGCTGCTGATGGCAGTGCTTGTGGGAACGGGACTGTTCCGCCTGGACAAGATCGGCGCGCTCAGCGAAGCCATCATCGAGAAAGACTGGGCCAAGGCCGACGCCATCGCCACCATCCGCAGCACCACCCGTTCGAACGCGGCACTGGTGCTGGAGCTGTTCATCCATGAAGATCCGGCCCGCGCCAACGCCATCCATGGCGAAATCGACGCCAACAAGGCCACCATCACCGATGCGCTGGTCGTGCTCGACCGCCTGATCGTGCTGCCTGAAGGCAAGGAACTGCTGGCCACCCTGAAGCAGCAGCGCAAGGCCTATGTCGTCTCGTTCAGCCAGGCCGACAAGCTGCTGGTGGCGGGACAGCGCGCGGAAGCGGCCAAGCACGTGCGCGACGATACCCTGCCCGCCCTGAATCGGCTGCAAACAACGGTGAACCGCCTGAATGAACTCCAGCGCCAGGTGGTCGTGCATGGCGGCCAGCAAATCCAGCAGAATATTTCCGCAGCCAATGTGCTGATGGCCAGCCTGGGCACGACCGCCCTGCTGCTGGGCGTGCTCTTTGCCTGGCGGGTCACGCGCTCGATCACCACGCCGATCGCGTATGCCTTGCGCGTGGCGCAAGCCGTGGCCGCAGGCGACCTGAGCACTAAAATCGTGGCCGACGGCAAGGATGAAGCGGGCCAGCTGCTGCAGGCGCTGCGCGACATGAATACCAACCTGGCCACCCTGGTGGGGCAAGTGCGCGGCGGCACAGGCACGATCGCCGTGGCGTCGAGCCAGATCGCCAGCGGCAATGCCGACCTGTCGGCCCGCACGGAAGCGCAAGCGAGCGCGCTGGAAGAGACGGCCTCGTCGATGATCGAACTGACGGGCACCGTGCGCAGCAACAGCGACAATGCGCGCCAGGCCGACAGCCTGGCCCGCTCGGCGTCGGCCATCGCCCAGCGCGGCGGCTCGGCCATGGCGGAAGTGATCGACACCATGGATGCCATCAATGCCTCGTCGCGCAAGATCGTCGACATCATCGCCGTCATCGACGGCATCGCCTTCCAGACGAATATCCTCGCCCTGAACGCGGCGGTCGAGGCGGCGCGTGCGGGTGAGCAAGGCCGTGGCTTCGCCGTGGTGGCCTCCGAAGTGCGCAATCTGGCACAACGCTCGGCGGCGGCGGCCAAGGAAATCAAGGAACTGATCGCCGACTCCGTCACCCGCGTCGGTCAGGGCGCGCAGCTGGTCAGCCAGGCGGGCGCCACGATGGATGAAGTGGTGGCCAGCGTGGGCCGGGTCAGCGCCATCGTCGGCGACATCAGCGTCGCCAACCACGAACAGAGCGAAGGCATCGAGCAGATCAATGCCGCCATCATGCAGATGGACCAGACGACGCAGCAAAACGCGGCCCTCGTCGAGGAAGCGGCCGCGGCCGCGGCGGCCATGCATGAACAGGCGGGCGAACTGGAAACCCTCGTCAGCCAGTTCAAGCTGGAACAGAACGCCGTCGCCAAGGCGCCGCCCCGCCCTGCGCCGACCTCCGCTCCGCGCTTGCACTAGTTCAGCTATTCCACCTGGCGCGCCAGGCGGATGCCGGAAAACTGCCAGCGCGCGCCGGCCGGAAAGAAATTGCGGTAGCTGGCGCGCGCATGGCCGGCCGGCGTGGCGCACGACGAGCCGCGCAGCACATACTGGTTCAGCATGAACTTGCCGTTGTATTCGCCCAGCGCCCCGGGCGCCGTGCGGTAGCCCGGATACGGCGCATAGCTGCTGCTGGTCCACTGCCAGCAGTGGCCGAACATTTGCCGCAATCCCGTTCCCGGCGCACCGAGCGCCGGATGCAGCCGGCCCGTTTCCACCGCGACGCCTTGCGCCGCCAGCTCCCACTCCGCTTCCGTCGGCAGGCGCGCGCCAGCCCAGTGCGCATACGCATCCGCCTCGAACAGCGACACATGCGTGGCCGGCGCCCGCAGGTCGAGCGGGCGCAAGCCAAACAAGGTGAATTCCTGCCAGTGCCCCGCCGCATCGCGCTGCCAGTACAGCGGACATTGCAATTGCTGGCTGCGCACCCAGTCCCAGCCTTCGGCCAGCCACAGGTGGGCCGTGCGGTAGCCGCCCGCCTCGATGAAGGCGAGATAGTCGCCATTCGTCACCAGCGCGCTGGCCAGTTCGAAGGGCGCCACATATTGCGGATGGCGCGGCAATTCGTTGTCGAAGCAAAAACCGTCGCCCGCATGGCCGATCTGCGCCAGGCCGCCGTCGAAGGCGAGCCAGGCCGTGGGCGACGCTTGCCGCGGCGCTGGCGCGCCGTCCGGCGCACTATCGAGGTAAGCGGGAAACAGGGCGCTCTGCGCCAGCAGGTGCTTGACGTCCGTCAACAGCAATTCCTGGTGCTGCTGCTCGTGTTCGAGGCCCAGCGCCAGCAGCATGGTCAGCCGTTCGCGCTCGTCGCGCGCCAGCTCCCCTGCCAGCAGGCGGCCGATGCGCGCATCGACGTCGGCACGGTAGGCGCGCACCTGGGCCATGCCAGGCCGCGTCAGCAAGCCACGCTGGGCGCGCGGGTGCTTCTCGCCCACGCCGTTGTAATAGGAATTGAACAGCACGCGGAAGGCCGGGTGGAATGGCACGAACGCCGCTTCCATGCTTTCCAGAATAAACGTTTCAAAAAACCAGGTGGTATGCGCGAGATGCCATTTCACGGGACTGGCGTCCGGCATCGATTGCGCGCCGCAGTCCTCGTCGGACAGGGGTTCGGCCAGCAGCAGAGAATGCTGGCGCACTTGATGGTAATGATCGATCAGCATCGTCGCCTTTTAGTCTCGAATCACGCGTGCGTAAATCACGGCGAACCACTGCTGCGGGTCCGTCCACACTTGCACGGTGGAAAAGCCCGCCTGCTCCAGCAAGCCGACGAAGGTGGCGCGCGTGTATTTATAGCTGTCTTCCGTGTGGATGCGCTCGCCTTTCGCGAAGCGCCGCTGGCCGCCTTTCCAATGGACAACTTGCTCGCTGCGCGCCTCCAGGTGCATCTCGACGCGGCTTTCTTCCGCATTGAAGTAACCGTGGTGGCGCCACGCGCGCACGTCGAAGTCCGCGCCGATCAGCCCGTTCACGTGGCGCAGCATGTTCAGGTTGAAGGCGGCCGTCACGCCCAGCGCGTCGTCATAGGCGGCGTCGAGGATGGCGTCGTCCTTGATCAGGTCGACACCGATCAGCAGGCCGCCATCGCCGTCCGCATTCGCGCGCAGGCGGCGCAGGAAGGCGATTGCTTGCTCAGGCGCAAAATTGCCGATCGACGAGCCGGGATAGAAGAACAGGCGCCGCGCCTCGCGCACGCTGTCGGGCAAGTCCAGGCGGCTGGAGAAATCCAGGCCCAGGCCCGTCATTTCGATGTGCGGAAAACGCTGTTGCAGCCGGTTCAGCGACTCACTGAGGAAATCATAGGAAATATCCACGGCCACATACTGGGCCGGGTGCAGCAGCGGGAACAGGCTGGCGGCCTTGGCGCAATTGCCGGCGCCCAGGTCGATCAGGGTGCCGCCCGGCCCCACAGCGTGCGCGATCTCGGCGCCGTGGCGGGCGAAGATGGCCGCCTCGGTGCGCGTCGGATAGTATTCGGGCAAGGCGCAGATGGCTTCGAACAGTGTCGAGCCCAGCGCGTCGTACAGGTACTTGGGCGAGGTCCAGGCCGCGCGCGCCAGCAATCCGGCGCTGATCTCGGCTATCGTGGCAGGAGTGGCGCTGGCCGTTTCTGCGTTGCCGGCGGGATACAAATCGGACTGCTGTTGCGCGGGTGGCTGGGTCATGGGCTGGCGTCGTTTCTCAAGGTTCACGAAGGGCTTGCACGGTCGGCCACCGGACGCGCCGCCCCTGCCATGGCAGTCTGCGGGCGCTTTAGCGATGACTTTTTCCCATCATAGCGGAATCCGCGCAAGCCAGCCGTGCGGCAGGTAACTTAAGGTCGACGCGCGCCGCCTGCGGCAGGAACGACACAAAAGTGGTATTGCCAAGCAAAAAGCATAAGCCTGTCGTATACTACACATTGCCGGCCAAACAATCCGCGCCCCTTTGCAGTTCCCAGGCCCCCCTCTCCCCCGCGTGCCTCCCTTTACGATAGCCGTTAACACCATGCTCGAATTGCGCCATCTGTCGAAGTCCTATGCCAACGCCCGTCCCGTGCTGGCCAATATTTCCTGCCGTTTCAAGGCGGGGGAATTCATCGCCATCATGGGCGACTCGGGCGTGGGCAAGTCGACCTTGCTGAACCTGATCGCCGGCCTCGATACGCCCGACGCGGGTGCCGAAGCGCACCCTATCCTGGTGGATGGCATTGCCATGTCCAGCCTCGATGACGCCGCCGCCACCCGGCTGCGTCGCGCCCGCATGGGCTTTATCTTCCAGGCTTTCCACGTCTTGCCGCACCTGACCCTGCTGCAAAACGTGGCCCTGCCGCTGCTGCTCAACGGACTGCCCCAGGAGCGTGCCGCCAGCATGCTCGAGGCCGTCGGCCTGGGCGGACGCGGCGGCGACTTTCCGCAGCAATTGTCCGGCGGTGAAATGCAGCGCGTGGCCATTGCCCGCGCGCTCGTGCACAAGCCGGCGCTGGTGCTGGCCGATGAGCCTACCGGCAACCTCGACCCGGATACGGCGCACAGCATCCTGCAATTGCTGCGCGCCGAAATCAAGGCCAACGGCAGTTGCGCGATCATGGTCACGCATTCGCTGGCCGCCGCCGAAATGGCGGACCGGACCATGATCCTGACGAAAAGCGGCTTACAAAATACAACAATCGTCAACCAAATTGATCAAACAATCAGTTAATTTAACTGACCATCTGTCACAAGTTTTGTTATCGTAGTATTATTGAAAACACTTGCCTGGTTATCAATGTTGTAGCACGAATGTTGTCACGTCACCCAGACAGCTGTACTGCGATGACGAACTTTAGCCGGGACCGCATCAGTGTGGTCTCGTCCCTTGCATAACCTGAAGGAGGAGTAAATGAACGTTCGGCAAAAGAAGCTGGAAATGATTGAAGCGATGAACCGGGCGCGTGCGCTCGAACCATCGAGTTTTGTGCCCAACAAGCTGCTCGATACGCTGATCGAGAAGATGAACCTGAAAAATGATGCGGAACTGTGCCGTGTGCTGGAAGTCCAGCCTCCCATCATCAGCAAGATTCGTCACGGCAAACTGGCGGTCGGTGCAACGATTTTATTGCGCATGCATGAAAAATCGGACATCACCATCCGCGAACTGAAGGAGCTGTCGGCCACGCCAGTCCATTGATATACCCGCTGTTGTAACGCCATGCCAGGCACCCAGGTCCCCGGCGCAATGAACTTTTGCCATACCATTCGCGTAGTTCGCTCACCGCACAACATCCGAGCACGATAGCGAAGAGACCCAGCCCAAACCATGCTGACCGTTTCTCTGCCCTCCCGCTCCCGCACCATCCCGCCCTGCCGTCACCGCGCACGCTCGCGCCAGCCAGCATTTCCACTCGAACTTGATCTGACACAACACGCATAGTCCGCGCAGGCATCAAGGTCAGCTTTTAACCAGTGATTTCAACCGCATGTCCAGCGATCCTCTTGCGCCGCCCGTGCTGCGCCTGACGCTCACGCGCGACCCGCTCGCCAGCGCCGGCGACTGCCCCGCCGCGCCCGGCTGGCATGGCCAGACCCATGTGCTGTCCGGCGCGCGCGGCATCGGCAGCTGCCGCATCGCCCTCGACATCGGCCCGGCCGACGTGGTGCAACTGCTGTTGTGCGACGGCAGTTCGCTGCTGGCAGGCAGCCTGGATCTGCCACGCTATCTGGGACCGGCCACGCTGGCGCGCGACGGCGCGCCCGCCAGCATCGAAGTGGGGCTGACCCTGCGCCCGCAGGGGGCGCGCCAGCCGCCCGGCGCCAGCCGCGACGGCCTGGGCGCCTGGATGCTGCGGGCCGTGCGCGTGTACCGCTGCGGCGCCGCCGCCATGACGGCGCTGGTGGCGGCGGGCGCCTTCCAGGACCGCCAGCTGGAACAGCGCCTGGGCCTGTACCGCTGCGGCATCGAGGCGGGCAGCATGACGGCCGTCGCCAGCCTGCCCGCCGGGCCGGAACCGGTGCTGCTGCTGTTGCACGGCACGGCGTCGTCGACCCAGCGCAGCTTTGCCGGCCTGTGGCGCAATGGCCTGGCGCCGCAACTCGTGGCCCAATACGGCAACCGCATCTACGGCTATGAGCACCGCAGCCTCAGCGACAGTCCCATCGAGAACGCGCTGGCCCTCGTGCGCCAGCTGCCGCACGGCGCCGTGCTGCACCTGCTCAGTCATTCGCGCGGCGGCCTGGTGGGCGAATTGCTGGCGCGGGCGCAGCGCATCGACAGCCGCGGCGCCGTCGACCTGGCCGGCGACGGCCTGCAGCGATTGAGCGAAAACACCGTGGGCGGCGAAGCGTTCAACGGCCACGATATCGACCACTTCACGGCGCAGGCGCGGCTGGGCGGACGCGGCGGCCACGACGCGGATGCGGCGCGCCTGCGCGAGCTGGGCCTGGAATTGAAGGCGCGCGCCATCCGCATCGCCCGCTTCGTGCGCGTGGCCTGCCCGGCGCGCGGCACCACCTTGATGTCGGGCCGGCTCGACCGCTGGGCCAGCGTGATGCTCAACCTGCTGCTCCACGGCGGCGTTCCCGATGGCGCCATGGCCTTCCTGCTGGCCGTGGTGCAGCAGCGCTGCGACGCGCGCATCCTGCCGGGCCTGGAAGCGATGATGCCCGACTCACCCCTGGTGGCGCTGCTCAACGCGCCCGACGTGCGCGTGGCCAGCCCGCTGCACGTGCTGGCCGGCGCGTGCAGCGGCGATGGCCTGCTGGGCTGGCTGGGCGACTGCCTCGACGACCAGCTGTACGGCGGACAGAGCGACCTGGTGGTCAATTGCGCCTCGATGGCCGGCGGCGCCACGCGCAGCACGCCGGTGCGGCAACTGCTGCTGCGCGGGCCGCACACGCACCACCTGAACTACTTCGAGCGCACGCCGTCCAGCCAGGCCGCCGTGCAGGCGCTCACCGGCAACGAGAGCGCCTACCAGCCCCTGCCCGGCATCGAGCACGGCCCGCTGGCGCGCGGCGGCGAAGTGCCGAAACGGCGCGCGCACGCGCCCATCGTGCTGCTGCTGCCCGACATCATGGGCAGCCACCTGCAAGTGGGCAGCAACCGCATCTGGTTCGACCCCGTCAACCTGGTCGAAGGACGCATCGAACGCCTGGCCGTGGGCCAGCCGCACATCGTCAGCGCCGGCTGGATCGAGTCGTGCTATGAACCGTTTGCCAGCTTTCTTGCGCAAAGCCAGGAAGTGCGGCCCTTTACCTATGACTGGCGCCTCTCGCTGCGGCACTCCAGCGGCGCCTTCCTGCCCGTGCTCGACGACGCCATGCACGACGCCGAACAGCGCGGACTGCCCTTGCGCATCCTTGCCCACGGCATGGGCGGACTGGTGGCGCGCCTGGCCCTGAAAGACCGCTGGCAACGCTTCGGCGCCCTGTCCGGCAGCCGCCTGCTGCAGGTGGGCACGGCCAACCGCGGCACGCAGGCGATGGTGCAAGTGCTGCTGGGACGCGACCGGCTGGTGCGGATGCTGGCTTGCTGGATAGGCTGGAAGCACACGCGGCGCCAGTTTCTCGGCTTCGTGCGCGCCTTTCCCGGCGTGCTGGACATGCTGCCGTGGCCGCAGCCGGGCAGCATCGATTATTTCGACGCCGAAGCGTGGGCGCAGCTGGCCGCCGGTGACGGGCAAGCGGGCCTGCCCGGCGGCTGGCAGGCGCCCGAGGCCCAGGCGCTGGCCGCGGCGCGCGCCACCGTGGCCCTGCTGGAAGCGGCGCCGCTCGACGCCCGCCATTGCAGCTACCTGGCCGGCTGCGCCGACACGCCGGTGGCGCTGCGCCTGCGCGACGGCGGCATCGAGACGGCCTGGTCGCCGGACGGCGATGGCCGCACGCCCTGGCAAGGCGCGGTGCCGGACAGCGTGGCGGCCTGCTACCTGCCGGTGGCGCATGGCGACCTGCTGCTGCAAAAGGAATACTACCCGGCCATCGCGCAGCTGCTCGAGAACGGCCAGGGCGCGGGCCTGCCACGGCGCCCGCCGCACGCGCCCGGCGGCATCCCGCCCCGTTTCCATCCCTGCGTTCCCGACGCCATGCCGCTGTACCCGCAGCCGCAGGAATTGCTGGACGCGGCCATCGGCGCCGCCGGCCCCGCCAGCGCGCCGGAGAGCCGCGCGCCGCAGCTGAGCCTATCCGTCATCCACGGCAGCATGGCCTCGGCCGACGCGCCCGTCATGAGCGGCTGCTACGCGTTCGAATCGCTGCGCGGCAGCATGAGTTTTCTCGACCGTCTGCTGGCGGGCAAGCTGCAGGAAATCCACGCGCTGGGACGCTTTCCGCAACGTCCCGATTCCGCCCTCGTGGTGCTGCAGCCCGACGCGGCGCGCCGGCCCGGCGGCGCCATCGTCATCGGCCTGGGCGCGCTGGGCGAGCTGACGCCGGGCGAACTGGCGCGCGCCTTCGCCGGCGGCCTGCTCGAATACGCGTGCGTCTGCCTGCAGGTGCGCGCCGCCGGCCACGTGGCCGCGCCGCCGATGGGCGAACACGGCTTGCGCGTGGCCAGCCTGCTGTCCGGTTCCGGCTACGGCGGCTTGAGCATCGCCCTGTGCGCGCGGGCGCTGATCGACGGCGCGCGCAGCGCCAACCGGCGCCTGGAAGACGCGGGCATGGCGTGCCGCATCGGCCATATCGCCATCTACGAACAGTCCG
Source organism: Janthinobacterium rivuli (assembly GCF_009208735.1). Taxonomy (GTDB): domain Bacteria; phylum Pseudomonadota; class Gammaproteobacteria; order Burkholderiales; family Burkholderiaceae_D; genus Janthinobacterium. Next base: position 104,273 of record NZ_WFLJ01000010.1, read on the forward strand.
AGGCGCGCGCCATCGCCGCCGCCGTGGCCATCGAGCAGATCATGGCCGAAGCGCGCTACCAGGGCAGCTTCACGTTCGAGCGGCGCATCCGCCACAGCCCGGGGGGCTACCGGCGCATCCTGCCCAGCCTGAGCGGCGACAATGGCTGGCGCCGCGTGCAGATCGTCGCCGCGGATCTCTCCGGCGCCCTGCGCTTCACCGTGCTGACGGACCGCGCCCACAACAGCGTCGACGAGGAGCCGAACCAGCGGCAAGCCGTCGATGGCCTGATCATGGACGCCACCGACAACACCACCGACCAGCCGGGCCTGTCACGCGCCCTGTACGAACTGATGCTGCCCAATGGCCTGAAGGCGGCCATCCCCGAGATGCGCGGCCTGATCCTGGCCGTCGACCAGAGCGCCGCCATCTATCCGTGGGAACTGATGCGCGACGAGGCGGGCAGCGAGGAAAGCCCGCTGTCGACGCGCATCGGCATGGTGCGCCAGCTGGCCAGCCTGCGCGAGCAGCCATCGGCCGTCAGCCCGCCCAGCAACAGCGTGCTGGTGATCGGCGACACCGATTCCGGCCTGCCCGAGCTGCCCGCCGCGCAAGCCGAGGCGCAGGACGTGGCGCGCATGTTCGGAGCGCACGGCTACCAGGTGCGCGAGCTGCTGCGCCCGCAGGCCCAACGCGTGCTCGTGCACCTGTTCGACGAGCGCTATTTCGCCATCCACCTGGCCGGCCACGGTGAAGTGGCGGGACCCGGCATCGCCCACACGGGCCTGGTGCTGGGACCGAAGACGCGGCTGACGGCGGCGCAGGTGGGCAAGCTCAAACGCGTGCCGCAATTCGTCTTCATCAATTGCTGCCACCTGGGCGACATGCGCCCGGACGCCGTCGCGCCGTGGTCGAAACTGGCCGCCAGCCTGGCCACGGCCTTCATTGAAATGGGTTCGCAGGCGGTGATCGCGGCCGGCTGGCGCATCGACGACCAGGCCGCCAGCATCTTCGCGCACAGCTTTTATCACGCCATGCTGAGCGGCGAATACTTCGGCGACGCCGTGCGCCAGGCGCGCGAGGCGGCGTATCTGCAGTTCCCGGCCTCGAACACCTGGGGCGCCTACCAGGCGTATGGCGACGACCGCTACCGTTTTCCGAACACGCAAAGCCGGCCCTGGCAAGCGCCCGACTACCACTACCACGGCCACCTGCGGGCCGACCTGGAAACCCTGCACGCGTGCCTGGCGGGCGCCGATCCTGCGCGCCGCGCCGCCATCGAGGAAAAACTGGGCAGCATCGAGGAAGCCGTGCGCGCGCGCTTCTTCGGCTGCGCCGACATCCGCGAAAACATGGCCGCCACGCGGGCCGGCCTCGGTGGCCTGGACAACACACTGCGCGCCATCGAACATTACCGGGCAGCGCACAGCGCGGCCGACGGCAAGGTGGGCTTGCGCGCGCTGGCGCACTGGGCGGAACTGGAGATACGCCAGGGCGCGGCCCTGTGCGGCCTCGATGCGGGCGCCGGCATCGAGGTGCCGGCCGCGCCGGACCCGGCGCAGGGACGGCAGTTGCTGCAGGATGGAAAACAGCACATCGACCTGCTGGTGGCGCTGGCGCCCACGGCGCAGCGCCTGGCCTTGCTGGGACGCTACTGGGCCTTGCAGGCGCGCCTGGCCTGCGGCGCAGGACATTCCGGCGCGCCAGCCCTGCGCGCCATGACGGACGCCTGCCTGGCCGCGCTGGAAGAAGCGCGGCGGCGCAGCGGCGTGGCCGACTGCGACCTGATTTTCCAGGTGCTGGCGGGCGCCCTGCTATTGAAAGCCCATGGCGACAGCGGCCCCTGGGGTGCGCTCGATGCGCAGCTGGGCGACTTGCTGCACGACGCCATCGCCTATGCGCGCCAGCGTCACGCGGACGAACACCGCGCCATCGACGCCGGCGCCCCCGTGCGCGCCGCCCTGCTCGCGGCCCTGTGGCAGGTGCCGGACGGCCAGCCCTTCGACACGCCCGCGCGCGCCGCCTTCCTGGCCCTGTACCACGACGCCGTGCGGCGCCACGGCAGCATCGGCGAACCCGAGGCGATCACGGCGCCGCTGCGCTTCCTGCTCGAACTGCTGCCGCGCGACAGCCGGGACACCGGCTTGCGCAGCGCCGTGCAGGCGCTGGCCAGCCAGCTGCAGTCCTCGCTTCCCGCCCTTAGCCAGGCACCACGCCATAATGGCGCGCATAGCGCTCGTCCAGATTCGCCAGCGGCATCATCATGAACATGTCGGCGCTTTCGAAATCAGGATCCCACGCCGGTTCGCCGCAAATCCAGGCGCCCGAACGCAGGTAGCCCTTGATCAGCGGCGGCACCTGCGGCTTGTGCGCCGCTTCCACCTGATGGATGGGGAAAGGCAGGTGCGGCGTGACGCGGTACTCGCTTGGGGCCATGTGCTTTTCGGCCAGCGCCTGGTACACGGCGACGGCGTTATGGCCGCCATCGGCCAGGCTGATGCTGGCGCAGCCGACCAGGTAGTCGCAGCGCTCGCGGCGCATGTATTCGGCCAGGCCGGACCACAGCAGCATGATCACGCTGCCGCCCCGGTATTTCGGGTGGATGCAGGCGCGGCCCGCTTCGACCATGCGGCCGCGCAGGTTCTTCAGGCGGCTCAGGTCGAACTCGTTTTCCGAATACAGCCGGCCGATCTTGGCCGCCTTGGCCGCGCTCAGCACGCGGTAGGTGCCCACCACTTTCAGGGTGTCGGCATCGCGCACGATCAGGTGATCGCAGTGCGCGTCGAATTCATCGCTGTCGAGGCCATCGGCGTTGGCCAGCGACGTCAGGCCCATGGTCTCGATAAACACCTTGTAACGCAAACGCTGGACTTCGCGCAATTCCGCCGCGGTAGTGGCCTGGCTCAGCACCAGTTGGACCGGCCGCGCCTTGGCTTCGTTTGATGCGATTATGTTTTGCATGGTTTCATCCCTGTGATCAAGACGACTCCAGCGTACTTGCCTAATATGTCAGGAAAATGACAGCCGAATGTCATTTCCGTGACGCAAGTCAATGCCCTGCGGGGATCGTGCATAATTACCACACCCGCCCAGCCGAAAGAGCCCATGAAAGACCAGGATGCACCGCACATCACGCCCTACACCAAGCCGGCAGCCGGCTGGGACGCCTTGAAACACGTGGCCATCAGCCTGCGCCAGGAGCGGGTCGCGCCCGGCAACCTGAAAGCGCTGCTGGCGCAAAACCAGCCGGACGGCTTCGACTGTCCCGGCTGCGCCTGGCCCGACCGCGACCACGCTTCCACGTTCGCCTTTTGCGAAAACGGCGCCAAGGCCGTCGCCGCCGAAGCGACCAGCCGCCGCGCCGGCCCGGAACTGTTTGCCAGCCATACCGTCACGCAGCTGCTGGAACAGTCGGACTACGCGCTCGAGCAGCACGGCCGCCTGACCGAACCGATGGTGTACGACGCCGCCAGCGACCGCTATGTGCCGATCGCCTGGGAAGACGCCTACGCCCTCGTGGGCCGCCACCTGCGCGCCCTGCCCGACCCGAACCAGGCCGCCTTCTACACGTCGGGACGGGCCAGCAACGAGGCCGCCTTTTTGTACCAGTTGATGGCGCGCCTGTACGGCACCAACAACTTCCCCGACTGCTCCAACATGTGCCACGAGGCGACCAGCCGCGGCTTGCCGGCCACCGTGGGCATCGGCAAGGGCACGGTGACCCTGGCCGACTTCGAACTGGCCGACACCATCCTCATCTTCGGCCAGAATCCCGCCACCAACCACCCGCGCATGCTGGGCGAACTGCGCGACTGCGCGCGCCGCGGCGGCAGCATCGTCTCCATCAATCCCCTGCGCGAACGGGGCTTGCAGCGCTTCACGGACCCGCAAAGCGCGCTGGAAATGGCGACCCTGGGCAGCACGCGCCTGGCCGGTCTGTTCGTCCAGCCCACCCTGGGCGGCGACTTCGCCCTGATCAAGGCCGTCGCCAAGCGCGTCGTCGAGCATGACGACGCGGCGCAGGCGGCAGGCGGGCCCGCCGTCATCGACCACGCCTTCATTCTTGAACACTGCAGCGGCTTCGACGCCTTCCGCGACGACCTGCGCGCGGAGGATTGGCAACTGCTCGTGGCGGAATCGGGCGTGGCGCGCGCGCAGATCGAGGCCTTGACGGACATTGTCGTCAAGGGCCAGCGCATCATCGCCACCTGGGGCATGGGCCTGACGCAGCACAAGCACGGCGTGGCGGCCATCCGCATGCTGTCGAACCTGATGATGCTGCGCGGCCAGATCGGCAAGCCCGGCGCGGGCCTGTGCCCCGTGCGCGGCCACTCCAACGTGCAGGGCGACCGCACGGTGGGCATCGAGGAAAAGCCGACCAGCGCCTTCCTCGACCGCCTGGGCCAGGTGTACGGTTTTACTCCGCCGCGCGCGCACGGCCACGACGTGGTGGCCACCATCGACGCCATGCGGCGCGGCGACGTCAAGGTGTTCATCGCGCTGGGCGGCAATTTCGCCGCCGCCACGCCCGATACGCCGCTGACCTTTGCCGCGCTGCGCCAGTGCGCGCTGACGGTGCAGGTGGCGACCAAGCTCAATCGCAGCCACCTGGTCATCGGCAAGGAAGCCCTGCTGCTGCCCACGCTGGGGCGCACGGAGATCGATCTGCAGGGCGGCGTGGCGCAGGGCGTGACGGTGGAAGACTCGATGAGCATGGTGCATATCTCGTACGGCCGCAATGCGCCCGCTTCGCCGCAGCTGCGCTCGGAAGTGGCCATCGTGGCCGGCATGGCCGAAGCGGCGGTGGGCAGCAATCTGGTGAACTGGCGCGCGTACGCGGCCGACTATGCGCGCATCCGCGACGATATCGAAAAGGTATTCGACGATTTTTACGACTACAACGCCAGGGTGGCGCAGCCGGGCGGTTTTCATCTGACGGTGGCCTCGCGCGAGCGCGTGTGGAAGACGGCCAGCGGCAAGGCCAGCTTCCTCGTCGCCCCGCTGGACCTCGACACGCCGCTGCACCGCGCCCGCAAGCGCCACGGCGAGCGCCTGATGGTCTTGATGAGCACCCGCTCGCACGACCAGTACAACACCACCATCTACGGCATGGATGACCGCTACCGGGGCGTGTACGGCACGCGCAAGGTCGTCTTCGCCAATGCGGCCGATATCGCCATGCTGGGTTTTAAGGATGGAGACATGGTCGATATGATAGGCGCCTGGGACGACGGCGTGGCGCGCCGCGCCGATGGCTTCCGTCTCGTCGCCTACGACATCCCGCGCGGCTGCCTGGGCGCGTATTACCCGGAGACGAACGCGCTGGTGCCGCTGGCCAGCACGGCCGACGGCGCCGGCACGCCGACGTCGAAGTCCGTCCCCGTGCTGCTGGAACGCAGCGAAAACTACAAGGCGATGCCGGGCGTGTAATCGACGTACGCATCCTGGCGGCAGAAGCCCACCAGCTTCATGCCCGCCTGCGTGGCGATGGAAATGGCCAGCGAACTGGGGGCGGAAATCGTCGCCAGCAGGGGAATCTGCATGCGCGCCGCCTTGCGCGCCAGCTCGTAGCTGCCGCGGCTGGACAGGAAGACGAAGCCGCGCCGCATGTCCGCCCCGCTCAGTGCCAAATGGCCGATCAGTTTATCCAGGCCATTGTGCCGGCCGACATCCTCGAAGACGTGCACGATATCGCCGTCGGCCGTGCACCACGCGGCCGCATGCACGCCGCCCGTTTCCCGCATCAGCGCCTGGTGTTCGCGCAGGCCGCTTGATGCGCGTGCCAGCGCGGCCGGCAGGTCGACGCGGATCAGCGCCGGCGGCAGCGCGGCGGGCCGCAAGTCGAGCATGTCGATGCTGTCGATGCCGCACACGCCGCAGCCGGTGCGGCCCGTCAGCTGGCGACGCCGGTCCTTCAGGCGCACGAAGTCTTCCTGCGCGATGCTCAAGGCCACTTCGGCGGAATCAGGTCGCAGGAACACTTCGCAGTCGAAGATGGCGGCAGCCGATGCCACCACGCCTTCCGTCAGCGCGAAGCCGTAGGCGAACGCTTCCAGGTCGCGCGGGGTGGCCATCATGACGACGTGGGAAATGCCATTGAAGACCAGCGCAACGGGGATTTCCTCGGCGACGTGGTCGGTGGCTGGGATAGAGATGCCCGCCTGGTGGCGGACGATGGCGCGCTCGACGAATCCGGCGCGCTCAACAGGGGTTTCTTCTGACATGGCAACCATGGGGGAACTATCACAGGCCCCATGGTAAACCAGAATGGCCAGGCAGGGGGCGGCCCCTGCCCGCGCCATCAATCCTTCTTCGGACGGCCCGTTTTCAGCTGCGGCAAGCCGGCCAGCACGTTTTGCAGCGTGGCCAGGTCGATCTGGCTGATCAGCGCCACGCCGATGCGCAGCAATTCGCTTTTCTTGACCTCGAAGCCGGCTTTCAGGCAGGCTTTTTTCACCTGGCCCAGGACTTCGTATTCCGCTTCCGGCATGGTGAAGCTGTCGCGCACCAGTTTCGGCTTGCGGGCCTTTTCCTTCACGGCGGCGGCTTTGGCGACCGGCGCTTTCTTCGCTGGCGCCGGCTTGGCGGCCGCCTTGGCTACCGGTTTGACGGCGGCTTTCGCGGCGGGCTTCGCGGCAACCTTGGGCGCCGGCTTGGCAACGGCTTTCACTCCCGCCTTGGCGACCGCCTTGGCGGCAGGCTTGGCAGCTGGCTTGGCCACGACGGCCTTGGCCGCAGGCTTGGCGACGGGCGCCTTGGCAGCGGCAGGCTTGGCGGCGACTGGCTTGGCTGCCGCTGGCTTCGCAGCGGCGGGCTTCGCGGCCACAGGCTTGGCGGCGGCTTTCGCCACCGGCTTGGCGGCAGGCTTGGCGGCCGGTGCGGCCTTGGCCGCTGCGGCATGGATCGAGGCGCTGGTGGGGAACATCGATACGGACGCGCTGTCGGCTTTTTTCGCTGGAACGGGTTTGGTCATGGATTTTCCAATCTAATAAATAATATAAACAATATATACGGTTTTTTAAAACCTTGCTTGCTGCACATCAAATTGCATCAATATTGTCCCCTCCTCACGCGCTGGCGCGGATGGTGAAATCGACCCCGACCTCATCCCAGAATTCCTGCTCCTTCTCGATCCAGAACGACACGGTGGGATGATGCGCCACCCAGCCGCGCTTGATATCGAGCTCGATGCGGCTCTTCATGCGCAGGCGCAGCTCGCTGAAATCAGCCTCGATGCGCGCATGCATGAGCAAAATCGACAGCCGCAGCGCCAGCACGGCCTTGGCGAAATCGGGGTCGGACAGCACTTCGCCGATCTTGCGCAAGTTGCCCTTCTGCGCCAGGATCAGCCGGCTCATGGTCTTCTGTTCGCGCGTGGTAAAGCCGGGCAAGTCCGCGTTTTCCACGATGTAGGAGGCGTGCTTGTGGTAGCCCGTCTGCGACACGGCCAGGCCCACTTCGTGCAGCAGGCTGCTCCAGCGCAGGCATTTCACCAGGGCGTCGGAGGTGGGCTTGAGCTGCGCGTACATGGCCAGCGCCTGCTCGGCTACGCGGCCGGCGCGCTGCTGGTCGATATGGAATTTGTTCATGCAGCCCTGCACCGACTGTTCGCGGCGGTCGCGCTTGGTCGAGCGCAGGTACAGATCCCACATCACGCCCATGCGCAAGCCCGCCTCGATCGGCGTCATGGCGGGAATGGCCAGTTCGCGGAACAGGCCGATCAAGATGGCCAGGCCGCCGACGATGGTGCTGGCGCGGTCGGGGCGCAAGCCGGGCATGTCGATGCGGCTGGTGTGACCGAGTTCGATGAAGCGGCGCGCCAGCGCATCGAGGCTGACGCTGGTGAGCAAGCCGTCGCCAAGCTTGTTGCGGGCGATGATGTCGGCGATCGTGCGGATGGTGCCGGAAGAGCCATACGCCGTCTTCCAGTGCTGCGGACCGAACGGCGGCGCGCCATCCTCGAAATGGCTGCGCGCCGACAGGATGGCCGCCTCGAACGACGGCGCGTCGATGCGCCCGCCCATGAAGAACGACAGGCTTTGCTTGACGGTGCCCAGGCTGAAGGACTCGACGCGTTCGATGTCGTTGCCGCGTCCCAGTATCAGTTCGGTCGAACCGCCGCCGATATCCATCACCAGCCGGCGTTCGCCGGGAATGGCCAGCGCATTGGCCACGCCCATGTAGATCAAGCGCCCCTCTTCCTCGCCCGAGATGATCTCGATCGGGTAGCCGATGGCTTGCTCGGCCAGCGGCAGGAAGACGGCGCCGTTGCGCGCCACGCGCATGGCCGACGTGGCCACCACGCGCACGGCATCAAGTTCGAAGCCGGCGAGGATGGTGCGAAAGCGCTGCAGGCAGGCCAGCGCGCCCTGCATGGCCGCCTCGGTCAGGTCGCCATTGGCGTCCAGGCCGGCGGCCAGGCGTATCGGGTCGCGCACGCTCTTGACCACGCGGATCGTGTCGCCATCATGCTTGCCGACGTGTAAACGAAAACTGTTGGACCCCAGGTCCACCGCTGCATACATACTGGCCTCTTGTCTTGTCATTACTGTGCCAACTGAAAAAGTTGGCAAATTCAGTTGCTAAACTATATAAATCATTTAAACGATTTAAAAATCCTACCACACTACCCCCATCGTATGACAGCGGCGTGACAGGATTGTGACAAGAAGTCGCGCGGAGGGACGCTTACGGCACGATGGTGGTAAACAGATACACGGCGAAAATCACCAGGTGCACCGTGCCCTGCATGACCGTGGTGCGGCCCGTGCCCAGCGACAGGGTGGCCACCATCAGCGACAGCAGCAACAGCACCGTCGACTTGATGTCGAGTCCCAACGTGATCGTCAGGCCCGTGGCCAGCGACACCACCACCACGGCGGGAATCGTCAGGCCGATGCTGGCCAGCGCGGAGCCGAGCGCCAGGTTCAGGCTCGTTTGCAAACGGTTGGCGCGCGCGGCGCGCACGGCGGCCAGGCCTTCGGGCAGCAGCACGATGGCGGCGATGACGATGCCGACCAGGGTTTTCGGCGCGCCCATGGCGGCAATCGCCGTCTCCAGCGCGGGCGCCAGGGACTTGGCCAGCAGCACCACGGCGCCCAGGCATACCAGCAGCGCGCCGGCGCTGACCCAGGCGACGGTGGGCGTGGGCGGCGCCGCATGCACCTCTTCGTCGCCGACGGCTTCCTTGGGCAGGAAGTAGTCGCGGTGGCGCACCGTCTGTACCAGCACGAAGGTGCCGTACAGGACCAGCGAGATCACGGCGATGAAGATCAGCTGGCTGGAATTGTAGAAGGGGCCGGCGGCGCTCGAGGTGTAGTTCGGCAGCACCAGGGTCAGGATGGCGATGGCCGCCAGGGTGGCCAGCGAAGCGCTCACGCCCAGCAGGCCGAAGGTCTGCTCGCGGTGGCGCCCGGCGCCCAGCAGCAGGCAAATGCCGACGATGCCGTTCAAGATGATCATGATGGCGGCAAACACGGTGTCGCGCGCCAGGCCCGTCGTTTCCGGTCCGCCGGCCAGCATCAGCGAGACGATCAATGCCACCTCGATCAGGGTCACGGCCAGTGCCAGCACCAGGGTGCCGTACGGTTCGCCGATGCGGTGCGCCACCACTTCCGCGTGGTACACGGCGGCCAGCACGCTGCCGATCAGGCCAGCCACCAGCAGGATCTGGTAGGTGCCGCCGAGATTGAAGGTGGAACCGAACAGGAACAGCCAGCCGGCAAGCGGGGCGGCAAGCGGCCATACAGGCAGGGATTTGAGCATTTTCATTATGAGCCTGGCAAGAGTAAGAAAGAGGAACTGCGGTGCGGACGGCACAGGGCAGCCTGGCGTGCGCTGCATAGCATAACTTGCTTTGCTTAAATGAAAGTTAGGGAATGCACACGTTCGACTGGCGGCGCCCCGCGCCTTGCTCACCGTTCGAGCGCCTTGCTGCAATGCACCTGTTTACTACCATTAACTATAGTCCCTTTGGTAACATGCCGTTGCAATTTCCCTGTCTTTTTGCTGGCGGCTGGCGTCATACTGCAGGGAACGCCTTCCGACACCGACCAGGGACAGACCATGATTTCAGTAAACAAAAACGCCATGCGCATGTTCGTCTTCGCGGGCAGCGTGCTGTGCGCCACCGCCCATGCGGACACGCCGCCAGCGCAGGCAGCGCAAGTTGACGCGAACTGGGCCACCCCGCCCGCGCCTGCCGCGGAGTCACGCTGGCAAGACAGCCTGCCGCCCGCGCCGCCCGTGGAACCGCGCGCAGAAAAGAGACTGCCCCGTAGCGAGTGGCTCACCGTCGAGCCGATGAAGGCGCCTGACCGGCGCTGCGATCCCGGCCTCGATGCCCTGTTCCTGAGCAAGGAATGCGGCAAGGAACCCAGCTGGCTGGGCTCGCGCAAGAAGTAAGCCCCCTTAAATATCGAGGGTGCTGGCGCCCTGCGCCTCGACGACCCTGTTGCGGCCGGCCTGCTTGGCCGCCTGCAGCGCCTCGTCGGCACGCTTGAAGAGGCTGACGGTGCTGTCTTCGGCGCGGATGGTGGTCACGCCCAGGCTGGCCGTCAGCTGCAGCACGGCGCGCTCCGTCTTGACGGGCAGCGCTTCGACGGCGGCGCGGATGCGCTCGGCCACCATCAGCGCATCGGCCAGGGTCGTGCGCGGCAGCTGGATGGCGAATTCGGCGCCGCCCAGGCGGCCCATCAGGTCGCTGTCGCGCAATTGCTGGCGGCAGGTGTCGACGATGGTTTTCAACACGGCATCGCCCACCGGATGGCCATAGCTGTCGTTGACTCTCTTAAAGTGGTCGATATTGAGCACCACCAGCGCCGTCGGCAAGCCGGGCCGGCGCGCCAGCGCCATCCATGGCGCCAGCGCCTGGTAAAAGCCGCGCCGGTTCGGCACGCCCGTGGCCGCGTCGAGCACTTCCAGGCGCGCCAGCTCGCCGCCCAGCTGTTCACGCGACAGCAGCAGATAGCCGAAGGCGTTCGTCAGCATCATCAGGTACAGGGCGCCGAAGCCGGCCAGCTGCATCAGCTCGGCATCGAAACCGGGCACGGCGGCGGCCAGCACGCCGCGCGCGGCGATCAGCAGCGACAGCAGACCCATGCTGACGACGAGGAAGCGGCGCAGCATGCTCGCCTCGCGCCATTTCAGGCACAGCGCCGCCACGCCGGCGAGGAAGAAGCCGGCCACGATCAGCGAACCGCCGGCGCTGCGCAACAGCGGCGCCACGTCGAACAGATAGCAGGCGGCAAACAGCGCCAGCGCCAGGCCCAGGGCCGGCAATACATAGCGGCGCCAGCCGCTGCGCCCGGCCGCCTGCCACAGCGCGCCCGCATCGAGCGCCATGCCGGCAAACAGCAGGCTGTTGCCCAGCAAGATGGAGAGGAAATCGGGCAGCACGCCGCGGAAATACAGCAGACACCAGGCCACGGCCTGGCATTGCTTGGCCACCGCCCAGGTGGACATGCTGAGCGACTTCTTGCGCTCGTACTCGAAAAAGAACAGGGCCGCACACAGGCTCAGGTTGCCTAGCGCCAGGGCCAGTACCAGGGTCTTGATATCCATGGGCTACGCGATCGGTGCGCAGGCGCGGCGCGCCGGGTCAGATTTCGTGTTCGACATTGGTGCTGCCGTCGCCGATCTTGCTGGCCCAGGCCTGCACGAAATACTGCTTCTCCACTTCGCTGGGCGCCTCGTGCCAGAACACGATGAGGGTGCCCTTGTGGTCGTGGATTTGCGCGACTTTCTCAATGAAGCCGAGATTGGCGGCCTGATCGGCCAGCGCCGCCGCGTAGCCATACACGCGCGTCAAGCGCTCGATGCGGTCAGGCTCCGTAAAACTGTTCGTCGCCGTAATGATGGGGTGATCCAAAAACATGCTTGTCTCCATGGTGCCCGACTGCGCGGCCGTGCCGCCGCGCGCCATATACATAGTATACGTCGCATGCTTGGCGCGGATTAATCGGGTATGCTCACGGGAGCTTATCAGATTTCTCTGAATGCAACAAAGCATCTCCCCCAGTCCACTCAGCGAAGTCGTCCCATGCCGGAAAACAGAAGCACCACCCCACTTGCCCCGCAGGTGCATACCTGTGGCGACCGGCGCCGCCTGGAATTCCAGCCCGGCATGATCCAGAGCGAAATGCTGCTGTCGCGCCCCGACCATCTGCTGTTGCGCTATGCGCGCGCCATGATGTGCTTTACCCTGTTCGTGCCGCGCCCGCGGCATATCCTGATGGTGGGCCTGGGCGGCGGCTCGCTGCTGAAATTCTGCCACCGCCACTTGCCCGACACGCGCATCACGGTGCTGGAATTGCGCGCCGACGTGATCGCCCTGCGCGAGCAGTTCATGCTGCCGCCCGACGACGCGCGCCTGCGCATCATCGAAACGGACGCCGTCAGCTATATCCGCCAGCATCCCGGCTGCGCCGACGTGCTGCTGCTCGACGGCTACGACGAAACGGGCTTGCCGCCGGCCCTGGGCAGCGCGCGCTTTTACGCCGACTGCCTGCGCACTCTGCTGCCCGGCGGCGTGCTGGTGGCCAACCTGTTCAGTTATGACGAGCACTACCCCGCCATGCTGGCGCGCCTGATGCTCACCTTCCGCGGCGCCGTGTGCCACTTCGACGGCATCGCCGGCAACAACCGCATCGTCTTCGCCGCCAAGCCGGAAGCCGACGCCGACGGCCGCGCCGTGCGCGTGGTGCGCCTGGTGCGCTGGCGGCGGATGGCAGGCCTGGCGTTCCTGAACCGCTGGCTGCCGGCATGGCAGCTGTGGCGTTTGCGCCGGCGCTCAGGCGCCGGCAGCGACTGAAAGTCGTCTTCCCCGGCCATAGATATTGTTGCTTATTGGCAGCGATTTGGTGCAAAATCCGCATGATGGATGTGGTTTATGACAAACTACGGCCTGCGTGGGGCCGGCAGGCGCCGCCGAACCCATGTGTCCATGAAGTGAGATAGGAAAAACCATGCTGCGTGGCCGCCTGCCATTGTCGATATCCGCCGCGGCTGCGCTGACCTTTGCCTGCGGCGTCAGCGTCACGGCCGTGCTGTTTGCCGCCATCAGCCAGCTCGAATACGACAAGATGAGCCTGAGCCTGCAGCAGCGCGCCGGCGCCAGGGTGGCCGCCATCGAGCAGGGACTCGACGATGCGGTCGAGGTGCTGACCACGACGAACCAGCTGTTTGCCGCCGTCGTGCCCGTCACGCGCGAACAGTTCCACGACTTCACCACGCCGCTGCTGCAACGCCACCCGTTCATCCAGGCCTTCAATTTCCACCGCATCGTGCCGCATGCGCAGCGCGCCGCCTTCGAGGCCGAGCTGCGGCGCATCGTGCCTGATTACGCCATGACGGAAATGCGCGATGGCGTCGTCGTGCCCGCCACGCCGCGCGCCAGCTATCTGGTGGTGGACTACCTCGTTCCCTTGCAGGGCAACCGCCCCGCCTTCGGCCTGAACGTCAGCCCGAACGGCCTGGTGGCGCGCGCGCTGGAACAGGCCATCGTCAGCGGCCAGACCACCGCCACCGGCCTGGTGGCGCTGGCGCAGGGACCGCAGCAGGGCTTCGTCATCCTGCGCCCCGTATACCGCCACGGCGTGCCCCTGCAAACGGTGCAGCAGCGGCGCGCGGCGCTGATCGGCGATACGGCGGCCATCATCCGCGCCGGGGAACTGGTGCAGAAAATCCTCGCCGGCGCCGACCTGCTGGGCGACCCGCAGCTTGAAATCAGCGTCTACGCCGACGCCGGCGCCGAGCCGCGCCAACTGATCTTCCGGCATGGCCAGGCGCCCGCCGCCGCGGCGGGCGGCGCCTGGGAGTCCCTGCCGCGCTGGCTGCACTTTGCCTACCACAGCCATTATGACCGGGCCTTCGCTTCCGCCGGCCGGCCCTGGCATGTGCGCGTGGCGGCCCATCCGCGCCCCTTCCTGGCCGACCATCTGGGTTCCCTGTTTACCCTGATCATGGGCTTGCTGTTCAGCGCACTGACGGCCGCCTTCGTGCAATCGCTGACGCAGCGCTCGCGCCGCGTGCAGCTGCTGGTGGAGCAGCGCACGGCCGACCTCAAGCGCAGCAATGAGCTGCTCAGCGCCGACGTGCGGGCGCGCCAGCGCACGGAGCGCGCCTTGCAGGAAAGCGAAAAGCGCTTCCGCCGCCTGCTGGCCCTGTCCTCGGACTGGTACTGGGAACAGGACGCCAACTTCTGCTTCACCCACATCACCAGCGGTTTCACGGACAAATCGAACATGCCGCTGGAACGCTTCATCGGCATGACGCGCTGGGAAAACAACCCGGAGATGCGCAATTCGCGCTGGGGCAAGCAGCATATCGCCAACCTGGAAGCGCACCTGCCCTTTTCCAATCTCGAATATGCGATGCACGACCGCGATGGCCAGCTGCGCTGGTTCAGCATCAATGGCGAACCGCTGTTCAACGAGCTGGGCGAATTTCGCGGCTACCGGGGCACGGGTTCCGAAATCACGGAACGCAAGCTGGCCGAGCAGAAAATCCAGCACATCGCCCATCACGACGTGCTGACGGGCCTGCCCAACCGCGCCCTGCTGCGCGACCGCCTGGCCCAGGCGATGGCCCTGTCACGCCGCAAGAATCGCGCATTGTGGGTACTGTTGATCGACCTCGACCGATTCAAGTTCGTCAACGACAGCCTGGGCCACAAGGCCGGCGACCTGCTGCTGAAAACCATCGCCGCGCGCTTGCAGGCCAGCCTGCGGGAAAGCGATACGGTGGCGCGCCTGTCCGGCGATGAATTCGTCGCCATCCTGTGCGAACAGGCGGACGAAGTGCTCAGCGGCGCCGTCGTGCAGCGCGTGATGGATGCTGTGGCGCAGCCGGTACTGTTGGATGGCAAGGAATTTTTCGTCACCTGCAGCATCGGCGTGGCCGTCTACGACATGTCGCGCTACGACGCCCCCGGCGACGTGACCTTGCATGGCGAGACGCAGAACCTGATCGAGCAGGCCGACATCGCCATGTACTGCGCCAAGAAACAGGGCCGCAACAACATCAAGTTCTACACGTCGGCCATGAACCAGGCCACCCTGGAACGCCTGCGCATCGAGACGGCGCTGCGCAACGCGCTCGAACGCGAGCAGTTCGTGCTGCATTACCAGCCGCAGGTGGACCTGGCCAGCGGGCGCATCGTCGGCGTGGAAGCGCTGCTGCGCTGGCAGCACCCGGACCTGGGCATGGTGGCGCCGCAGCGCTTCATCGCGCTGGCGGAAGATACGGGCCTGATCGTGCCGATCGGCGCCTGGGTGATGCGCGAAGCATGCGCGCAGGTGAAACGCTGGCATGCGGCGGGACTGGACACCTTGCGCCTGGCCGTGAACCTGTCGGCGCGCCAGTTCAACGAGCCGAATCTGGTGGCCTCGATCGGCGAAGTGCTGCTGGAAACGGGCTTGCCGCCCGCCTGCCTGGAACTGGAACTGACGGAAAGCCTGTTCATGCACGACGTGGCGTTGGCCGTCAGCCAGCTGCACGACATGAAGGCACTCGGGGTGCAGCTGTCGATCGACGACTTCGGCACCGGCTATTCCAGCTTCGCCTATCTGCGCACCTTCCCCATCGACGTGCTGAAGATCGACCGCAGTTTCGTCGGCGACGTGGCGCGCGACGCGGACGACGCGGCCATCGTCGTCTCCATCATCGCCCTGGCGCACAATCTGAAGCTGCGCGTGGTGGCCGAAGGGGTGGAAACGGCCGAGCAGCTCGATTACCTGCGCCGCCATGGCTGCGACGAAGCGCAAGGTTATTACTTCAGCCACCCGCTGCCGGCGCATGAGGTGGAGGCGCTGCTGCAGGCGGAAGACACGCACGTCATGCCGTAGGCGACGGCGGCACCCTGGCTCCGCGTTCGAGTTCTTCCCAGTCGTCGTCCAGGCCGGCTTGCGCCAGCAGGGAAGCCACATCCGTGGCATGCGCCGGATCGATGTCCCGCTCCGGATGCGGCCACACGAAATCGCATTCCGTGCAGACGATCACTTGCTGGCCCGTCTTGCGCACCGTGGCGCGCAGCAGGTCGCCATACTCGCCGCACGTCGGGCATTGCATGCTCTTTTCTTCCATGTCAGGGCCTTACAGCTTCTGCTGCAGGAATTCGAGGAAGCAGCTGATGCGCTGCGCCAGCTGCGTGTTGCGGTAATACACGGCGTGGATCTGCTGGCGGTAGCCGGTATAGAACGGCTGCAGCACCTGTACCAGGCGGCCGGCCGCGATGTCGTCCTTCGTCATGAAATCGGACAGGCAGACGATGCCCTGGTCGTGCAGGGCCAGCTGGCGCAGGGTTTCGCCGCTGGACGCGGCCAGCGCGGGCACGATCTGCAGGCTGTTGCCCGCCTCGTGGCGCAGCGGCCACTGATTGCCCAGTTCATATTGCGCAAAGCCCAACAGCGCATGGCCGGACAGCGCTTCCGGGGTGGCCGGGGTGCCGTGGCGCGCCAGGTAGGCGGGCGTGGCCAGCACGTGCAGCGGGCTGGCACTGAGCGGGCGCGCATGCAGGGTCGAATCGACCAGGGCGCCGATGCGGATGGCGATATCGGTGCGGTGCTCGAGCAGGTCGGCGATCTGGTCGTTGCTGGTCAGTTCCAGGCGGATGTCCGGGTACATGGCGCGAAACTCGGCCACGTGGGGCACCACGCAATGGAGCATGAAGGGCGAGGCGGCATCGACGGACAGGCGCCCGGCCGGCTTCTGACGGCGGATGCGGATCGACTCTTCCACGTCTTCCATCGAGGCGAGAATGGCGCGCGCCTTGTCCAGGAACAGCTGCCCCTCTTCCGTCAGTTCCATGCGCCGCGTGGTGCGCGTCAGCAGCGACGTGGCCAGCTTGTCTTCCAAACGCGACAGGGCGCGGCTGACGCCCGAGGTGGTTTGTCCCAGGTGCACGGCCGCCGCGCTCAGGGTGCCGCTGTCGATGACGGTGACGAAGATTTTCAGGTCGTCCGAGTTGATGTCCATTCTTGCCCTTGTTTCACAGATCAGGGCATTATAATGGATTACAAGCAATAGTCGGCGAGGCTGGCCGGGTTGCGCGCTACGTCAGGCAACGTAGAACAAAATGGCGACAAAATGGCAGCTACTGCCGGCCAGCACGAACAAATGCCAGATGCCGTGGCCATGGCGCAGCTTGTGGTCGGTGGCGTAGAACGCGATGCCGCCCGTGTAGCACAGCCCGCCCGCCACCAGCCACAGGAAACCGTTCCACTCGAGCGCCGCCAGCAGCGGCTTGATGCCGATGACGATGAGCCAGCCCATGGCCACGTAAATCACCAGCGAGAGGATGCGCGCGCCTTTCGCGTACACATATTCCTGCACGATGCCGAACAGGGCCAGGCCCCACACGACGCCGAACAGCGACCAGCCCCACGGCCCGCGCAGGGTCACCAGCATGAAGGGCGTGTAGGTGCCCGCGATGAGCAGGTAGATGGCGCAGTGGTCGAGCCGCTGCAGCACGGCTTTGGCCTTGCCGCGCACGCTGTGGTACAGGGTGGAAGTGAGGTAGAGCGTCAGCAGCATGGCCGCATATACGCTGCAGCTGACGATTTTCCAGGCATCGCCCGTGCGGGCCGCCACGACGATCAGGATGACGCCGCCGATGGCCGCCAGCGCGGCGCCCACCGTATGGGAAATGCTGTTGAACCGTTCACCGTGGTACATGCTTGACCGCCCGCCGCGTTAAAAACAGGCTCATCGTACACGTTTGGGGGAATGGTGGTGGTGCGCATACACCAGGCGTATTGATACGCAGCAAAGTTCCGGGGTCAGACCCGACAGGACTGACCCCGGAATTCTTGCTTTGGGGCGTCAATCAATCAACTTCGGCCTTCTTGCGCGCGGGACGGCGCGCCGGCGTCTTGCGTGGCGCCTTGGCGGGCTTGTCTTCGGCCACGACAGGCGCTTCCACCGGCGCCGCTGCGACGACAGGCGCCGCTTCAACAACCGCTTCCGCCGCCTTCCTGGCCGGCTTCTTCGCCGCTGCCGCCTTGCGGGCCGGCGTGCGCGGCTTGGCCTTAGGCTTCGCTTCGGCGACGGTTTCCACGATCACCTCGGCTACCGGCTCGGGCACTGGCGCAGGCACGGCTTCGACCGGCGCTGCCTCGACGACCTCGGCGCGCGCTTCGCGGCCGCCATCGCCATTCTTGCGGCCGCCACGGCCATTGCGGCGCGAACCACGCTTGGCGTTGCCTTCTTCGAGCGCGACCTCGGCCACCGCTTCGGCCACCTCGTGCTGCACTTCCGGCTGCGGCGCCGGCGCATACTGCTCGACGACGACGGCTTCCGCGTCGGCCACCGGCACGAAGGCCTGCGGCGCGGACTCGCCACGGCGTTGCTCGTTCTGCTTGCGGCCGCCCCGGCCATTGCGGCGCGAATCGCGGCGGCTGCCGCCATCGCGGCTGTTGCCCTCTTCCGCCGTCGCGCCGGTCTCGCTGGCGACAACGTCGCTGGCGGCTTCCCCGTTCACGGGTGCCGCCACGGGAACCAGGCCGCTGCTGCGGTAGACATAGGCGCCCGATTTTTCATCGCGGCCAAATTCCAGCAAGCCGCGCGTCTGCGCTTCTTCCAGCAGGTTGCCGAAGGTGCGGAAACCGTAATAGGATTCGCTGAAATCGGGCTTGCGGCGCTTGATCGCTTCTTTCAGCATCGACGCCCAGATCTTGCCGCTGTCGCCGCGCTCCGAGACCAGCGCGTCGAACGTTTCAACGGCCATCTCGATCGCTTCCGTCTTGCGCGACTCGTATTTTTCCTTGCGGCGCACTTCTTCGTCGGCCGAACGCTTCGGTGCTGGCGTGTCGCGCGCGTCGCGCTTGGCGGCCGTGCGGCGGCTTTCGCGCACCAGGTCATCGTAGAAAATGAATTCGTCGCAGTTGGCCACCAGCAGGTCGGAGGTCGACTGCTTGACGCCCACGCCAATCACCTGCTTGGCGTTTTCGCGCAGTTTCGACACGAGCGGCGAAAAGTCGGAATCGCCGCTGATGATGACAAAGGTGTTCACATGGGCCTTGGTGTAGCACAGGTCCAGCGCATCGACGACCAGGCGGATGTCGGCCGAATTCTTGCCGGACTGGCGCACGTGGGGAATTTCGATCAGTTCGAAGTTCGCCTCATGCATGGTGCCCTTGAAACTTTTATAACGGTCCCAGTCGCAATATGCCTTCTTGACAACGATGCTGCCCTTGAGCAACAAGCGTTCGAGGATGGGCTTGATATCGAATTTTTCGTAATTTGCATCTCGCACGCCGAGCGCGACGTTCTCGAAGTCGCAAAACACGGCCATGCTGAGGTTTTCTGGGGATGACGCCATAAGGGTGAATTCTCGCTGATGATAAGGGCGGACGGGAAGCGCAACGCCTCCCTTTTCGCCTAGTATATTCGCCCATCCCCCGTTTCGGCGACAACTATCGTGCGCGGCGGCCTATTGCGTGCCGCCGGCGGCGCTGGCGCTGGCGCCGGCGACCGGCCAAACAACGCTTGCATCGACCGAATACAGCTGGCACGGCAGGCTGCTGCGCCGCTGGCACGAAGCGAGCGCGCGCACATCGGGGCTTTCGCCCTCCTCGGCCCAGCCCCAGGCGCCGCTGGCCGACAGGGCGAAGGCGCGCGGCGCGGTCTTCTCCAGGAAGACGCGGTAGGCGGCGCGGCCCTGCTCTTCCAGGTAGGGCACGGCGGCGATATCGTCCTGCGGCGCGAAATGCGTGGCGGGCGGCGACGGCGCATCGGCCACGCGGTAGACCTGTCGCACCGGCATGCCGATGTTCCGCAGGAAGCGCTCGGTGGCGGGC
The DNA here is from genome assembly GCF_009208735.1 of Janthinobacterium rivuli. Taxonomy (GTDB): domain Bacteria; phylum Pseudomonadota; class Gammaproteobacteria; order Burkholderiales; family Burkholderiaceae_D; genus Janthinobacterium. The sequence goes on from NZ_WFLJ01000010.1 coordinate 124,048, forward strand.
AGCCACACGGCCACCCCATCGCGGCTGCCCAGGGTCAGGTGGGCGTCGCGCTTGAACAGGCCGTAGGCCAGCAATTGCGCGCGGCCGCCGGAACCGGTAAAGGAATTGAACAGCCGCCGCGCCAGGGCCGGCGGAAAAAACGAATCATTCGCGCCATACAGCCACAGGCTGGGAATGTGGTTGTAGGCGCCCAGGGTGGCGAATGACTTGGCCAGCGCCCCTTGCCAGTCGCAGCCCGGCATGTCGACGCGCAGGCCGCCGGAGAAATTGAGCACGCCGCGCACGCCGGGCAGCACCCGGGTGGCCAGCGCCAGCGCCGCCATGCCGCCATACGACTGGCCCGCGACGACGATGCGCTGCGGGTCGACCCAGCTCTGGCGGCGCGCATACGCGAGCGCGGCCAGCACGTCGCGCGCCTGGCCCTGGGCGTTGCCCAGCATGTCGCAGCCGGCATCGCGGTAGGCGCCCGTCGAGCGCGCAAAGCCGGCGCGCATGGGCAGCATCACCGCATAGCCGCGGCGCACGAATTCGGTGGCCATATAGATAAAGCGCTCGCGCTGCTGCAGCCTGGCCGGCCCGGCCTGCTTGCCGTGATTCATCAGCAGCAGGGGAAACGGGCCAGGGCCGGCGGGACGGAACACCGTCGTCTCCAGCGCCTCGCGCAAGCCCTCGCCGGCCGGCACCATGATGACTTGCTCGTTCAGGCGCGCGTCGAGCGGCAGCGGCGAGGGGACAAGCTGGGCTTGCAGGGGCAGGCAAGGCAGACTGAGCAGCAAACCCGGCACAATGGCGCGCAACAGGGGATAAATGGCGGACTCCGTGGATGACTACCCTGCCAGTCTAGACAGCGAAATGCCACAGAACAATATGAAAAAATTACGTGATGTACATATTTTTTGCGGCAAGCACCTGCGTGAAAAATTGTTGCCTTGCACCAACCATTTTCCCCGCAGACGGGAGTAAACTAAAGACCTTCTGAAGGAGTCGCCATGTCCATATCCGCCCTCACCACCGGCACCTCGGGGCTGACCGCCAACCAGCGCGCGCTGGATGTGACCGCCAACAATGTCGCCAATGCGAATACGCCGGGCTTCCAGCCGCAACAAGCCGCGTTCCAGGAAGCCAGCCCGGCCGGCACGGGCGTCACCCTCTCCGTCGAAGGGCGCAAGCTGGCCGCCAGCGAAAGCGTCAGCGGCGCCAACGCGAATGCGGCCAAGGCGGCGGAAAGCCGGCCGAACGGCGTGGGCCTCGCTTCCGAACTGACGGATAACCTCGTCTACAAGGCCGGTTTTAATTTATCGGCGAACGTCGTCAAGGCCGCCGACCAGGCTTTGGGCAGCCTGATCGACGTCAAGACTTGAAGACACCGACTATCGACAAGCTAGTCTAGTTCTGCATTTCCAGCGCCAGCGGCGCCATGGCCGGCGTAATCAGCGCCAGCAGCCGTTCGGCCGGGATGCCGTCGCGCGCCTGCACCGACAAGCCGTGCAGCAAGGCCGCATAGTAATCGCCCAGCGCCTGCACGTCCGCCCCCTCCTTTAATTCTCCCGCCAGCTGTGCCGCACGCAGGCGCTCGATGACGGCTTGCGTGCGCGCGCGCCGGTGCTGCGCCAGCCAATCGGCAATCCCCGCGTTTTCCGCGCTCGTGTTGGTGGCGGCCGTGACCACCATGCAGCCTTGCGGCTGGCCGCTGCGCGTATACAGCAGCACGGCTTCTTCCAGCATGCGCGCCACGGCGTCGCGCACGTTCAGGCTGGCGGCCAGCGCGTGCACGGCGAACGCGCCCTCGCCCGTCTCATACAGCTCCACGGCTTCGCGGAACAATTGTTCCTTCGAGCCGAACGCCGCATAGATGCGCGCCGAAGCGATGCCCAGCGCCGCCACCAGGTCGGCCATCGATACGCCCTCATAGCCGCGCGTCCAGAACGCGTCGCGCGCTTTTGCCAGCGCCAGCGCGCGGTCGAATTCCCTCGGTCTTCCTGCCATCTTGATCCTCTGCTTGCGAAGTGGCGGCCAGTATAACGCCTGGCGCCCGCGGCGCGTTCCCGATTTATTTTGCATCTCGGGCTTGACCGAAGGGAGAATTTCGCCTATTCTTTGTCGATCGACAAACAATAGGAGCCGATATGAAAACCATCCAAGGACCAAGCCTGCACCTGGCACAATTCGCCGCCGATACGGCGCCCTTCAACACCCTGCCCGCCATCGCCGAGTGGGCGGCCGGCATGGGCTTCAAGGCCCTGCAGATTCCCGCCTGGGATGCGCGCCTGTTCGACGTGGCGCAAGCGGCCCACAGCCAGCAATACTGCGACGACCTGGTCGCCATGCTGGCCGGCCATGGCCTCGTCATCAGCGAACTGACGACGCACATCCTCGGCCAGCTGGTGGCCGTGCACCCGGCCTACGACGCGCTGTGCGACAGCTTCGCGCCGACCCACCTGCACGGCCAGCCGGCGGCACGCACCGAGTGGGCCATCGAACAAGTGAAACTGGCGGCCATGGCCTCGAAACGCCTGGGCCTGACGGACATGGGCACGTTCTCCGGCTCGTTCGCCTGGCCGTATCTGTTCCCGTTCCCGCAGCGCCCGCCCGGCCTGATCGAAGCGGCTTTCGACGAACTGGCGCGCCGCTGGCTGCCCATCCTCGACGTGTGCGAGGAACAGGGCATCAACCTGTGCTACGAAATCCACCCGAGCGAAGACCTGCATGACGGCATCAGCTTCGAGATGTTCTACGAGCGCGTGGGCCGCCACCCGCGCTGCAAGATGCTGTTCGACCCCAGCCACTTCGTGCTGCAGCAGCTGAACTACCTGGAATTCATCGACATCTACAAGGACCATATCCGCATGTTCCATGTGAAGGATGCGGAATTCAATCCGACGGGGCGGCAAGGCATCTATGGCGGCTACCAGTCGTGGGAAAACCGCGCCGGGCGTTTCCGTTCGCTGGGCGATGGCCAGGTCGATTTCAAGGCCATCTTCTCGAAGATGGCGCAGAACGATTACGCGGGCTGGGCCACCCTGGAATGGGAATGCTGCCTGAAGGACCAGGAGGTGGGAGCGCGCGAAGGCGTGGCGTTCATCAACGCCCACATCATTGCCGTGACCGACAAGATCTTCGACGATTTCGCCGGCGCCCCCGTCAGCGAACAACAGATCCATCAATTGCTGGGTATCCAGCACAACTGAACAAGGAAACACCATGAACGAATTTACCCATGACTACGTCCGCATCGACGGCCAGCGCCTGCATTGCGTGATCGCTGGTCCCGCCACCGGCAAACCCGTGCTGCTGATCCCCGGCTGGCCGCAAACCTGGTACGCCTGGCGCCACGTGATGGCGGCCCTGGCCGCCCAGGGCTACCAGGCGATCGCCATCGACCCGCCCGGCAGCGGCCACTCGGAACGCCCGGCCGGCGGCTACGACACGGGCGCCATCGCCGCCACCCTGCACCGCACCATGCTGGCACTGGGCCATGCGCAGTACGATGTCGTCGGCCACGACATCGGCATGTGGGTCGGCTATGCGCTGGCCAGCGATTTCCCGCAGGCCGTGACGAAACTGGCGCTGACGGAAGCCGTGATCCCCGGCCTGGCGCCCGCGCCGCCGATCTTCGTCGCGCCATCGGACAACATCTTCCTGTGGCACTTCATGTTCAACCAGGTGCTGGACTTGCCGGAGATGCTCACGGCGGGCAAGGAGCGCGAATACATCCGCTTCATCCTGGACCGCTGGTCGTACCGCCGCGACAAGGTGGCCGTCGACGTGTATGCGGACGCCTACGCGACGCCGGGCGCCCTGCGCGCCGGTTTCGCCTACTACCGGGCGATTCCCGAAACCATCCGGCAAAACCTGGAGCGGGCGAAAACGCGCCTGGCCATGCCCGTGCTGGCCATCGGTGCCGACCATGCGACGAATGACGCGCCATTGCTGACCATGCAGGGCAAGGCGGACATCCTGCAAGGCGCGATCGTCGCCGAGTGCGGCCACTTCATCATGGAAGAACAGCCGGAAGCGTTCATCGCCCACGTGCTGCCCTTCCTGGCCGGAGAGCCCGCATGAGCCTCGATCCGCTGATCGCCGCCTGGCTGGAACGGACGAAGGATGCGCCGCCGCCCGCCTCGCTGGCGGACCTGCGCGCCGCCACGGAAACGGGCTTGCGCCAGCTGCATGGGCCGCTGGAAGACGTCGCTTCGATCCAGGATTACGTGCTGCCCGGCGAGCATGCGCTGACCGTGCGCGCCTACGTGCCGGCCGGCGCGGACACGGGCAAGCCCCTGCCGGCCATCGTCTTCGCGCATGGTGGCGGATGGTGTTTGTGCTCGCTGGACCTGTACGACAATCCGTGCCGCGCGCTGGCCAACGCCACCGGCTGCGTGATCTTTTCCGTCGATTACCGGCTGGCGCCCGAACACAAGTTCCCCGTGCCGCTCGACGACTTTTACCGGGCGCTGTGCTGGGTCGCCGGACATGCGGCGGCGCTGGGCATCGATGCGAAGCGCCTCGCCGTGGGCGGCGACAGCGCGGGCGGCAACCTGGCGGCGGCCGCCGCCCTGATGGCGCGCGACCAGGCCGGCCCCGCGCTGGCGCACCAGCTGCTGCTGTACCCGGCGCTCGATTTCGCCTTCGACACGGCGTCGTACCAGCGCTATGCGGACGGCCATTCGCTGACGCGGGAGGCCATGCGCTTTTGCTGGTCGGCCTACCTGAACGAGCCGGCGGAAGGAGCGCAGCCTTACGCGGCGCCGCTGCGGGCAGCCTCGCTGAAGGACTTGCCGCCGGCGACGGTGCTGGTATGCGAATACGACCCGCTGCATGACGAAGGCGTGGCGTATGCGCGGCGGCTGCGTGAGGACGGCGTGGCGGCAGAGTGCGTGCAGCTCGACGGCATGATCCATGCATCGATCCACATGCTGGGATTGGCGCCAAAGGCGCGGGGTCTGTTCGACGTGGCCGGCCCGGCCATGCGAAAAGCGCTGGCGGCATAAAAAAACGCGCCGGGGATGGCTCCACGGCGCGTTTTTTTCCACCAGCTTCCCGTTACTCCACCAGCTTGCGCACCTCGATGGCGTTCAGCCACTTCACGTGGCGCGGTCCCGTGCGGATATCCTTGGCCGAGATCAGGCCGATCTCGCCATCGCTGTCGCCGAGCGCCTTGCCGTTCTTTTCATAGTAGACGATGACGCCCTCGCCGGCCGGCGCGTTATACAGCTCGCCCCAGGAAAACACCACCGCATAGCCATCCGTGGCCTTGGCGATGATGGCGAGCTTCTTGACGTCGTTGTGGCCAGGCGCGTCCAGCGCCGCCTTGTCGAGGATGTCGCGCAGGCGCACGCCACGATAGCTGGTGATGGTCTCGGCCTTGTCGCCGTTGTGGCGCGTGACGGCGATTTCCCCGCCATTGGCCGCCGGCAGGCCGCGCAAGTCCTCCACCGTCAGGGTCAATGGCGTCGCCACCTTGCCCGTCACGGCGAGCGCGTGGCTCATGTTCTCGCTTGCCGGCGCCGGATCGGCCCACGCGGGCGCCGCCCCCAGCAGTGCGGCCGAAACGAGGCTGGTCAGTATGGTCTTCAACATGCTGTGTCCTTTCATGGATCAATCAAAAAATCAGAACTGGTAGTGCGCATTGGCCAGCCAGGTGCGGCCCGCGCCGGGAAAACCGTCGGACAGCGCGTAATTGCGGTCGCCCAGGTTCGCCACGCCCGCTTCCAGGGTCAAGGCCGGCAAGGGACGGTAGACGGCCTTCAGGTTCACCGTCGTAAAACCGCCGAGTTCCAGCGTGTTCGAGACCCAGCGCCCGCTGTTCGCTTCCGCGATGGCCACCACGTCGACCTGGCGCGCCGCGTGCAGCACGGCGTGCGCCGTCAGCTTGTGGCGCGGCACGTCCGTCAGGCGCGTGGCGCGGTCGCTGACGTTCTGCATGTCGGTATAGGTGTAATTGCCGCCCCAATCCAGCCAGGCGCCGGCGCTGCCGCGCAAGCCCAGCTCCACGCCGCTGATGTGCGCCCTGCCCGCGTTGCGCATCTGCGAGCGCACGCCCGACACGTTCGCCACGCTCTGGATCTTGTCCTTCACGTCGCTGTAGAACAGCGCCGCTTCCACCTTGGCGCCCTGCACGTTTGCTTGATACCCGAGCTCATAATTCATCGCCTCTTCCGCGCGCAGGGCCGGGTTTTCGATATACGTACCCAGGCGCTGCGAGTAGCGGTCCTTCAGGGTCGGCAGGCGCGACTTGCGCGCCACGGTGGCGTACACGCGCGCATCAAGACCGACCTTGCGGAACAGTCCCGCCTGCAGATCCGTGGCCGATTGATTCGCGGGCAAGGTGTAGGCATTGCCGGCGCTGTAGACAGTGTCCGGGCGCAGTGCGTTGCGCGAGACGCCCAGCGACAGTTCCGTCGCCGCATCGAGGGCGATGCTGTCTTCCGCGCCCAGGGTCCACAGGGCATCCTTGTACCAGGTGGTGCGCACGCCTTTTGCGTCGAGTTCCTGGTGTTCGTCGGCCTTGTAGCTGGCGACGAAACGCAGGCTGTGCGCGGCCAGGCGGAACGATTCGAGTTCCACCGCGCCGCCGTTCGTACGGTCGTTATAGATGCTGCGCCCGCCGCTGACGCTGCCCTGGCCGCTCGTCTTCACGGTCGTGTAGCTGCCGTTCGTGTAGGAGGTGATTTCATTATCGTAGCTGTCGTGGTACAGGCGCACCTTGAGGCGCTCGGCGGCGCCCAGGCGCGTCTGCGAGACGAAGTACACGCTTTCCTTGTTCCAGTACGGCCATTGCCAGTAGCGCGCGCCGACGGGATGGGTCGACGGCGGCTGGCCCTTTTCGCCATGCTGCTTGTAGTAGCTCAGTGCATACTCGTCGCCTGCCTGCGCGCCATCGGGCGTGTAACCCACCTTGAACGACAGTTTATGATCCTTGCGATAGGCGTTGTTGCGCATGCCGCCGTCTTCCGTGGCCGTGGGCCGGAAGTCGGACGACAGGGGAAAACCGTCGCTGTCGATGTAGGATACGCCCGCCTGCAGATACCACAGGCCCTGGTTCGTGCCCACGTTGGCCGACAGCTGGCGCTCGCTGCCCGAGCCGAAACCGATGGACGTATCGCCTTCCAGCGGCGCGGATGGCTTGCGCGACACCAGGTTGATGGCGCCGCCCAGGGTATTGGCGCCATACGCCACGGAGCTGTAGCCTTTGGCCACCTGGATGGCGGCCAGGTCGCCAGTGGTGAAGCGGTTGAAATCGACATAGCCGTCGTACGGCACGTAGACGGGAATGCCGTCGATGTACAGCGGCACCTGGCGCGCATCGAAGCCGCGGATGGCGACGGTTTTCTCGTTGCGCGCGTTGGTCGACAGCGACACGCCGGACAGCAGATTGAGGGCGTCGCCCACGTTGTCGCGGTTAAAGCGGCGCATCTCGGCGCGGCTCACTTGCGCGCCCACCTGTTGTTCCATTTGGCCTGCCTGCTCGCGCTGGCCGATCACCGTCACCGTGCCCAGCACGAACGGCGCCGCCGCATCCGCGTCATCCTTGCCCATGGCCTGCTGCGCCAGCGCCAGCATCACGGCGCCCGCCATTACCTGTTTCAACATCGTCTAGATCTTTCCACTCTCGTTATATATCGTCTTATATAGCGATACTCAGAAAAGCGGCCACGCATGCGGTGGCCGTCACCCAACAGCGCAATATACAGAGGTATATAGCGATGCTCAAGCGACAAGGCGGGAAACCCCTGCGCAAGTCAATTTTCGAGGCAAATTTTATGCACTGCAGCATTTCGCTGTGCGAACGAATGTTTCACAAAACGGTTGACACGTCGAATTTGGCTAGGCAAACTGATTTCCAGGGAGTTCGAAAATGAATGCAAATATGACAAATATTCCAGCCGCGGCAGATCCGGAACTCATCGTCTTCAGCGACGATGAGGAAGGCAAGGACCGCCAGTTCGTCAACGCGCTGGCGCGGGGCCTGGAAGTGCTGCGCTGCTTTCGCCCCGGAGAAGTCTATCTGTCGAACGCGGACATGGCCAAGCGCACGGGCATCCCCAAGCCCACCATTTCGCGCCTGACCTATACCCTCACCAAACTCGCTTACCTCAATTACTCGGACAGCCTGGGCAAGTACCAGCTGGGCGCCGGCGTGCTGGCCCTCGGCTACCGCATGCTGTCGAACCTCGACGTGCGCAAGATGGCGCGCCCGCTGATGGAGGAACTGGCCGAACATGCGCAGGCCTCCGTGTCGCTGGGCACGCGCGACCGCCTCAGCATGGTCTATGTGGAGACCTGCCGCAGCAGCGCCAATGTCACCCTGCGCCTCGACGTCGGCTCGCGCATCCCCCTGATGACGACGGCCATGGGCAAGGCCCTGCTGTGCATCCTGCCGCAGGCCGAGCGCGACTACCTGATGGACCATGCGCGCGTGCACGAGACGGAGCGCTGGCCGCGCATCAAGGCCGGCATCGAACAAGGCTTCAAGGATTACCAGGACCGGGGTTTTTGCATCTCGGCAGGAGAGTGGCAGAACGACGTGCATGCCGTGGGCGTGCCCATGCTGGGAGCCGACGGCGAACAGGTGATGGCCTTCAATTGCGGCGGCCCCGCCTTCCTGCTGTCGCGCGAAAAACTCGAGTCCGACCTGGGACCGCGCTTGGTGGCCCTGGTCAAGACAGTGGAAAAAAACCTGGGCCGCGGTTAGACTGCGCGCCCCCTCTCAATATCGCCTTCGAGGACCCCGATGATACGCGACGAAGAAACCCTGAACATCCTGCTCGACAGCATCGCCCGTTTCGTGCGCGAAGTGCTGGTGCCGAACGAGGCGCTGGTGGCTGAAACGGACACGATCCCGCCAGCCATCGTCGCGCAGATGCGCGAACTGGGCCTGTTCGGCCTGTCCATTCCGGAAGCCTACGGCGGCCTGGAATTGAGCATGGAAGAGGAAGTGCGCGTCGCGTTTGAAATCGCCCGCACCTCGCCCGCCTTCCGCTCGCTGATCGGCACGAACAACGGCATCGGCTCGCAAGGCATCGTCATCGACGGCACGGAAGCGCAGAAACAATACTATTTGCCCAAGCTGGCCGCCGGCGAGATCATCGGCTCGTTCGCCCTGACGGAAGCGGGATCGGGCTCCGACGCGGCCTCGCTGCGCACGACGGCCGTGCGCGACGGCGACTATTACATCCTCAACGGCAGCAAGCGCTACATCACCAACGCGCCCGAGGCCAGCATCTTCACCGTCATGGCCCGTACGGACCCCGTCAAGCGCGGCGCCGCGGCCATCTCCGCCTTCATCGTGGAAAAGGATACGCCGGGCCTCTCGCTGGGAAAAATCGATAAGAAGATGGGCCAGCAAGGCGCGCATACCTGCGACGTCATTTTTGAAAACTGCCGTGTGCCGGCCGCGAACCTCATCGGCGGCAAGGAAGGTGTGGGTTTCAAGACGGCCATGAAGGTGCTCGACAAGGGTCGCCTGCACATCGCCGCCGTCTGCGTGGGCGCGGCCGAACGCATGCTGGCCGACGCCCTGGCCTACGCCATGGAGCGCCAGCAGTTCGGCCAGCCCATCGCCGAATTCCAGCTGATCCAGGCCATGCTGGCCGACAGCAAGGCGGAAATCTACGCGGCGCGCAGCATGGTGCTCGACGCGGCGCGCCGGCGCGACAACAAGGAAGACATCTCGACGGAGGCGTCGTGCTGCAAGCTGTTCGCCTCCGAAATGTGCGGCCGGGTCGCCGACCGCTCCGTGCAGATCCACGGCGGCGCCGGCTACATCAGCGAATATGCGGCCGAGCGCTTCTACCGCGACGTGCGCCTGTTCCGCATCTATGAAGGCACGACGCAGATCCAGCAGATCGTCATCGCCCGCAACATGATCAAGGCAGCGCAAAAGTGAAAGAGGCCGCGATGGACATTCCTTCCCTGCTGACGCACTTGCCGGCGCGCCTGTCGGCCATCCCCATCTATTGGGCGATGCGCGCGCCCGACGCGCCAGCCTTGCATGAAGCTGGCCGCAGCTGGACCTACGCGCAGCTGCAGCACAGTGTGGAAGATGCAGCGCAGCTGCTGCGCCAGCAGGGCGTGCGTGCCGGCGACCGCCTGATGGTGGTGGGCGAGAACTGCGCGCTGCAGGTGGCGCTGATCTTCGCAGCGGCCAGCATCGACGCGTGGATCGTCAACGTCAATGCGCGGCTGTCGGCGCGCGAGATCGACACCATCGCCGCGCACAGTTCCGCGCGGCGCGTGCTGTTCCTGGCCGGCGCCTCACCGGAAGCGGCCGCGCATGCCGCACGTCTGGGCGCGACCAGTGCCGTCACGGTCGACGGCATGGGCGAACTGCTGGCCGGCGACTTGAACGCGGCGGCCATCGCGGAAGACACGGTCCCCGGCAACGAACAGGTGGCCGCGCTGATCTACACGACGGGCACGACGGGGCAATCGAAAGGCGTGATGCTCACGCACCGCAATCTGCTGTTCATCGCCGCCGTGTCCAGCACCTTGCGGGGTTTGAGCAGCAACGACCGCGCCTACGGCGTGCTGCCGATTTCGCACGTGTACGGCCTGGCCTCGGTGGCGCTGGGCACCCTGTATGCGGGCGCCGCGCTGTACCTGGTGCCGCGCTTTTCCGTCGACGGCCTGCTCTCGGCCTTGAAGGACGACGAGCTGACCATCGTGCAGGGCGTGCCCGCCATGTACGCCAAGCTGCTGCAAACCCTGGGCGACGCCGACACGCCGCTGCCCACGCGGCTGCGCTTCGCGTATGCGGGCGGCTCGCCGCTGGCGCCGTCGCTCAAGCGCGACGTGGAAAAACTGCTGGGCACCGCGCTGCACAATGGCTACGGCATGACGGAAAGTGCGCCCACCATCAGCCAGACGCGCCTGGAAGCGCCGCGCGGCGACGATTCCGTCGGCATGCCTATCCCCGGCGTGGAAGTGCGCGTGGTCAGCCTCGATGGCGCGGACGTGGCGCCGGGCGAGCCGGGAGAATTGTGGATACGCGGGCCGAACATCATGGCCGGCTACTACCGGGAACCGGCCATGACGGCGGCCGCCATGCGCGACGGCGGCTGGCTCAACACGGGCGACATGGCGCGCCAGGATCCCGACGGCGCCCTCTTCATCGTCGGCCGCACCAAGGAATTGATCATCCGCTCCGGCTTCAATGTGTATCCGCTGGAAGTGGAAACGGCGCTGAACGCCCACCCATCCGTGGTGCAGTCGGCCGTGGTGGGACGCACGCTCGCCGATGGCAACGAGGACGTCATCGCCTATGTGGAGCTGGACCCGCGCCAGCCCGCCAGCGTGGCACAATTGCAGGCCTGGCTGGCGCAGACCCTGTCGCCGTACAAATGCCCGTCCGCCATCATCGTCATGGACGCGCTGCCGGCGGCCGCCACGGGCAAGATTTTAAAGGGGCAGCTGCGGCAAATGGCGCAGAATGCCGGATAAGTTGACCATGTTGTGCCAGACACGACAATAAAACCAAGCCACATCACCGGAGGAGACACGATGAAACGCACCTACACACGCATCGCCATGGCAGCGCTGGTTGCCAGCGCCTGGATGACGCAGGCCAGCGCCGACGAATTCCTGGTCGGCGCGGAAATCCCGCTGACGGGCAACCTGGCCAGGGTCGGCGCCGGCATGCAGGAAGGCATCATGGTCGCGGCCGAGGTCTTCAACAAGACCAACGGCAAGCACACCATCAAGGTCATCACCGTCGACGACGAATCGGCGCCCGCCAAGGCCATCGCCGCCGTGGAAAAGCTGGCCAGCCAGGGCGTGGTGGCCATCACGGGCGGCTATGGCTCGAACAATATCTCGCCCGCCTCGGACACGGCGAACAAACTGGGCCTCGTCTACATCACCTCGGGCGGCGTGGACGACAGCCTGGTGTCCAGCGGGCGCAAGAATTTTTTCCGTATCAATAACACGGCCGGCTACGAAAAAGCCATGCTGGGATTGTTGCAGGACGTGGGCGCCAAGTCCGTCTCCATCGTGTATTCGACCAAGGACGCCACCACGGGCCTGGCGAAAGACGTGGAAAAGGCGCTGACGGCCAAGGGCGTGAAGGTGACGACGCACTCGTTCGACCCGGCCATCACGGACTTCAAGCCCATCATCAACAAGATCAAGCTGCAGGATAAATCGGAAGTCGTCGCCATGGTCGGCTACGAAAACGATTACGTGGGCATCATCCGCGCCGCCCGCGTCCTGAAACCGAAGATCAAGGCCATGGTGGGCGTGTGGTCGCTGGCCACGCCGAAAATGGCGGCCGACTTCCCCGACCTGATGCCGAACGTATTCGGCACGGCCCTGCTGCCCTTCCCCACGGAATTCAAGACGGCCGACGGCAAGGCCTTCAGCGACGCCTACAAGCAGCTGTACAAGAAGGAACCCGACTACCTGGGCCAGTTCGGCTATGTGCAATCGATGCTGCTGTTCGAAGCCATCGCGCGCGCGGCCGACAAGGGCACGCTCAAGAAAGGCGGCGTGGCCGAGGAAATGCGCAAGACGGACCGTGAAACCCTGATCGGCCGGGTGCAGTTCGCCGCCAACGGCGACAACCAGAACTTCGTGCACCGCATGGCGCAGCACCAGGACAAGAAGGTGGTGATCGTCTGGCCGAAGGAACACGCGACGGGCAAGCTGAATTACCCCGCCCTGCCCTGGTAGGCCGCAGCCTCCCGCTGCACACGCGCGTGCTCCGGCGCGCACCGATGAACGGCAGTCCTGCGCTGTGTACACGCGGCGCCAGGGCTGCCTGACGGGATGACGACATGACAGAATTAATCTTGCAAGCCCTGTATTCGGGCTTGCTGCAGGGCGGCTCCTACGCCCTGATCGCACTGGGACTGGCGCTGGTCTTCGGCACCATGAAAGTGATCAACCTGGCGCACGGCGAACTGGTGCTGCTGGCCGCCTACATCGCCTACAGCGTGGAATCCGGCCTGGGACTCGGTCCCATGTTCGCCATTCCCATCGCGCTGGTGATCGTCAGCCTGACGTCCGTGGGCGTGTACCTGATCGTCAGCCGCATCAAGAAAGACCGCGAAATCAATTCGCTGATCCTCACCTACGGCATCGGCGTGATCCTCACCAATTTCATCCTGCTCGTGTGGAAGGCCGACATCCGCTCGACGTCGTCGACCTGGCTGCAGGAAGGCATCGAGATCGGCCCGTTTTTCAGCATGCGCAGCGAAGTCATTTTCTTTGGCGTCAGCCTGGTGCTGATGGCGGCCCTGTGGCGCTGGCTGGCCACCAGCTGGTATGGCCGCGCCGTGCGCGCCGTCTCTAGCAACCGCGACGCGGCCAAGCTGATGGGCATCGACCCGGGCCGCACGGAACTGGTCTCCTTTTTAGTCGCCGGCATCCTGGCCGCCTTCGCCGGCGTCGCCCTGTTCAGCTATGGCGTGATCCAGCCCGCCTACGGCGGCGCGCTGACGGTGAAAGCCTTCATCATCACGGTCTTGGCCGGCATCGGCTCCATCCCCGGCGTGCTGCTCGCCGCCGTGCTGCTGGGCGTGGCCGAAGCGCTGACCGTCACCCTGGCCAGCTCCGCGCTGCAGGAATTATCCGGCATGGTGCTGTTCCTGCTGGTGCTGTTCATCATGCCGAACGGCTTGTTCGGCGCACAACGGAGGCGCGGATGAAGCGTTCAAGCTGGATATCGATGGCGACCCTGCTGCTGGCCGCGTACGTCGCCGTGCCGCTGGCCCTGGGCGGCAACCAGTATGTGATGAGCATGGTGGTGGCGGCCCTGATCATCGGCGGCGTGGCCATGTCCTGGGCCTTGCTGGGGAACTTGGGCGGCATGGTCAGCTTCGGCCATGCGGCCTTCTTCGGCGTGGGCGCGTATGTCTCCGCGCTCGCCACCGTGAAACTGGGCGTGCCCGTGTTCGCCGCCATGCTGCTCGGTGGCGCGGGCGCGGCCATCGCCGCCGTCATCATGCTGCCCGTGCTGCGCCTGCGGGGGCCGTATTTTGCGCTGGCCATCCTCGCCTACGCCCACATCTTCCGCATCCTGGCCACGGAATGGAGTTCGGTCACGGGCGGCGCCGGCGGCATCAACAACATCCCGACCTTGCCCACCGTCTTCGGCTTCGATTTGGCCAGCAAGACGGGCGCCTACCTGGTGGTGCTGACCCTGGTGGTGTGCTGCGCATTCGCCTACGGCCGCATCCGCGCCAGCCACTACGGCATCGCCCTGCGCGCCATGCACGACAGCGAAGACGCCACGCGCGTCGTCGGCGTCAACAGCACCCTGCTGAAAGGCGCGATGCTGCTCGTATCGGCCTTCATGGCGGGTCTGTTCGGCGCCTTCAACGCCCACTACATCAACTTCCTGGAGCCGGACTACGCCTTCAACAGCCTGTGGGTGACCTTGCCCATCGTGGCGGCCATCTTCGGCGGCTACCGCACGATACTCGGCCCCGTGCTGGGCGCCGTGGTGGTCTACCTGGTCGACCAGCTGATCTTCAAGTCGCTGATCCCGACCGGGCACCAGCTGGTGCTGGGCGTGCTGCTGGTGGCGATGATCGTCTTCAGTCCGAACGGCTTGCTGCCGCTGCTGCAAAAATGGCTGAAAAACATGTTCCAGGCGAAGGAGAAAGCACATGCTTGAACTCGATAATGTCTCGGTGCGCTTCGGCGGCCTGACGGCCGTCGATTCCGTCACCCTGAACGTGGGCAGCCACGACGTGATCGGTCTGGTGGGCGCGAACGGCGCCGGCAAGACCACCTTGTTCAACGCGATCTCCGGCCTGGTGCGCCCCACCGGCGGCGGCATCCGCTTCGAGGGACGCGACATCATGGCCACGCCCATGTACCAGCGCGCCCGCCTGGGGCTGGGCCGCACCTTCCAGATCCCGCAACCGATGCATGAATTGACGGTGCGCGAAAACCTCGTCGTGGCGCAGCGCTTCGGCACCGGCAAGGTCGACATGCGCAAGATCGATGAAATCCTCGACTTCACGAGCCTGGCGGACAAGGCGCAGCGCGACGCGGCCAGCGAACTGGCGCTGACGGAACTGAAGGCGCTGGAAGTGGCCAAGGCGCTGGCCACCAACCCGAAACTGCTGCTGCTCGACGAAGTGCTGGCCGGCCTGGAAACGAACGGCAAGCGCCGTTTCATGGGCATGCTGAAGGACTTGCACGCCGCCTTCGGCGTGGGCATCGTCATGATCGAGCACGATATCGAAACCATCAGCAATCTGTGCCAGCGCGTGGCCGTGCTCAATTTTGGCCAGCTGATCGCGGACGGCACGCCGGATTGCGTGTTCCGCGATCCGGCCGTCATCGAAAGCTATACGGGAGCCGCGCATGCTTAACATAGAGAATCTGCGCGCCGGCTATGGCGCCATCAACGTGCTGTGGGATGTCTCGCTATCGATCCAGAAGGGCAAGCTGACCACCATCATCGGCCCGAACGGCGCCGGCAAGACCACACTGCTGCGCGCCATCATGGGCCTGCTGCCCGTGGCCGCCGGCAGCATCAGCCTCGATGGCACGGCCATCAACGGCACGCCGACGTGGAAGATGAGCGACGCGAGGGTCACCATGATCCCCGAGGGCCGCATGACGTTTCGCGACATGAGCGTGGAAGAAAACCTGATCATGGGCGCCTTCCCGAAAGAGCACCGCAGCCACATGCCGGCGCGCCTGGCCGACGCCTACGCCATGTTCCCGCGCCTGCACGAACGCCGCAGGCAGCTGGCCGGATCACTCTCGGGCGGCGAGGCGCAGATGCTGGCCATGGCGCGGGGATTGATGTCCGATCCGTCTCTGCTGATCATCGACGAGCCGTCGCTGGGCCTGGCCCCGCTGGTGGTCAACGAGCTGTTCGAGATCCTCGCGCGCCTGAACGATGGCCGGCGCACCATCATCCTGGTGGAGCAGAACACGGCGCGCGCCGTGGACGTGGCCGATCACGTCTACCTGATGCAGAGCGGCAAAGTGGCGCTGTCGCAGGCGGCCGCCGATGTCGACCTCGAGCACCTGCATGCGCTGTATTTTGCGCGCTGAGCGGCCTGCGGCCTTCACTCCTCGTCGTCGTCCTCGTCGTCGGCCAGCTTGTCAAACACCTGCAGCTCGGCCTTGCTCAGGCCCGTCATCACGAAGGGATCGTCGGCAGGAAAGCGGCCGGTGTCGACCAGCATGCGCAGCTTGCTCAAGCGGTCGCCCAGCGCCAGCGCCTGCGCCTGGGGATCGGCGTCGGCCTGGCCGATCGCGCGGGTCACGGACTCGGGAAACTCCCATAATTCGGCGATCCGTACCGACAGGATGCGCGCCTGCGCAAACACCTGGGCGATGAAGGCGTCCGATTGCGGAAAGGCATCGGGCGCGTGCATCTGGTCGATCAGGCGGAAGGCCACCACCAGCCCCACGTTGGCCATCAATCCCGCGAGATAGGCGTCGAAGGCGCTGGCCTGCATGGCCGGCGCGACCAGATTGGCCGCCAGCGCGCATTTCTCGGACTGGCGCCAGATCAGCGGCGCCGTGCGTATGGTCAGCCCGCCGCTTTGCATGCTGACGATGGGACGGAAGGCGACGCGGGCCAGCAGCATGCGCATGCCGTTTTGCCCGAGCAGCATGATGGCGCCTTCCATGTTGTTGATCGACGGGCTGGCGTTGTAGCGCGAATGGTAGCGAGGGCGATTCGCTTCGCGGTAGACCTCGGCGACCAGCAGCACGTCCTGGGCCAGCTGGCGCGACAGCTCGGCCGCGCTCATGTTTTCATTTTGCAAGGTACGCATCAACTGCGGAATGATGGCCGGAATGCGCGGCACCAGCGCGGCACCGGCGATCGGCTCGCGGGCCAGGCGCGTCAATTCGTCCAGAATCTGCTGTTCGGCCTGCTCGGTGGCCTGCGCCGAACCGGCCGCCGCCAGCCAGCGGTAGTAGATGGCATCGATTTCGGCGAGGGTGGCTGGCTGCCGTGCCGTCTCGGGCGCCGCCGCTGCCGTGACCGGCGCAGCCTTGTTTTTGTCGTCGCCGCCGCTCAGTAATTTTCCTATCCAACCCATTTTGCTGTCCAAACCTTTATGCATCACTATCGCGACATCCGCTGCGCGATTTTACTTGATGACGGCAATACTGGTGCGGCTGGCGTAAACGCTTTGTCCACCTGCCGCAACATGCTAAAGTGGCACGACATGCACCCTGCCATGCTCGACAAGCGCCCCCTCATGAACAATCCACTTGCGCACTACATCACCAGCCAGGCGTATAACAACGCCTGGGCCAACCACCGCTTGCTGAAGGCTTGCGGGCAACTGACCAAGGCCGAGTTCCTGGCCACGCGCGTGAGTTTTTTCCCCACCATCCAGTTCACCTTGAACCATATTCTGACGTGCGACTGGTTTTATCTCGACGCCCTCGAACGCGAGCTGCGCGGCGCGGCGCCCCATGCAGATTGCTACGTCTTCTTTGAACAGGATGAACCGTTCACCGATTGCGCTGCCCTGCACGCGGCGCAGCGCGCCTCGGACCTGCGCCTGATCACCCATTGCCGCAGCCTGTGCGATGCGGACCTGGCGCGGCCCGTGACGATCCTGCGCGACACGCCGCAAGTCGACACGCGCCAGCGCATGCTGGCGCACCTGTTCCAGCACCAGATCCATCACCGGGGGCAAGTGCACGCGATGCTGGCCGGCACGCGCATCGCGCCGCCCCAGCTCGACGAATTCTATTGCGCCGGCGAAGCCGACGAACGGGCGCAGGACTTTGCGGAGCTGGGCTGGACGGAAGACGACGTCTGGGGACCGCGCTGAGCTACTCTTCGGCGTGGCAGCAGACGCACAGTTTGTTGCCGTCGAGGTCGCGGAAGTAGGCGCCATAGTAGTGAGCGTGGTAATGGGGGCGCAAGCCGGGCGGCCCTTCGCATACGGCGCCCAGCGCCAGCACGGCCTGGTAACTGCGGTCCACGTGGGCGCGGCTGGCCGCCAGCAATGCCGTCATCTGCCCATTGCCGGCAGTGGCCGGCATGCCGTCATGCGGCGCCGTCAGCACGAACAGGGGGCGCGGCGCATCCTGCGCCATCCAGCCCGCCCAGGGCTTGGCAGGATCATGAAATTTCTCGATCAAATCGAGTTCTCCCATCAAGGCCGTGTAGAAAGCGTAGGCGCGGGGAAAGTCGTTGGTGCCGAGGCAAATATGGGACAGCATGCTGCTCCTTCGTCAATTCAAGCATGTGCGGCGAAATGCGCCAGCTGATTATAATGGCGCATCGCTTTTCCACACGATCCCATGCCAGACCTCGACCGACTTCAGTTGCTCCCGCCCTCCAGCGCCGACATTGCCGCCTTGCTGGCCTTCGAACTGGAAAACCGCTCGTATTTTGAAAGCTGGGTCACGGCGCGCGCGCCATCCTATTACCACCAGGAAGCCATCGCCGCCGCCATCGAGCAGGCGCAGCACGAGCGCCAGCAAGACCGCGCCTACCAATACCTGGCAAAACTGGACGGGCAAATCATCGGCAGGGTCAACCTGACGGCCGTCACGCGCCCCTACTTCAACAAGGCGACGCTCGGTTACCGCATCGGCGAACGGTTCGGCGGACGCGGCTATGCCACGCGCGTGGTGGCCCTGCTGCTGGAAGAAGCGTTCGGCGCGCTGGAACTGTGGCGCGTGGAAGCGACGGCGCGACCGCAAAACCTGGGGTCGGTCGCCGTCATGCGGCGCAACGGCTTTCACCAGTATGGCCGCTCGGAAAAGGCCATGCGCTTCCAGGATGCCTGGTCGGACCTGCTGTACTTTGAACGGCGCAACGAGCATGCGGGCACCTGACAAAACCGAGCAAGCGCTCCATTAAGCGGACTGCCCCACCTGATGTTGTAAAATAGGCAAATATGGCGCGACATCGGCCGTGTCGCTTGCCGGCCTTTCGCGCACGCGAATGCACTCACCCTCAGGAAAAACATGCGCGATACAGACAAAAAAGCCTACCTCGTCGGCGGCGGCATCGGCTCGCTGGCCGCGGCCGCCTTCATGATACGCGACGGCGGCATGCAAGGCAGCAACATCACCATCTTCGAAGCATCGCCCGTGACCGGGGGCAGCCTCGACGGCGGCGGCAATGCCGAAGATGGCTATACCCTGCGCGGCGGGCGCATGCTGACCACGGACAATTACGAGTGCACCTGGGACTTGTTCAAGAGCATCCCCTCGCTCGAACATGCGGGCCAGAGCGTCTACGATGAAACCCTCGCCTTCAACGAACTGCACCTTCCCCACTCGCGCGCGCGCCTGGTTGACCGCAACCGTTTCAAGGTCGATGTCAGCAGCATGGGCTTTTCCATGCAGGACAGGCTGGAATTGCTGAAGCTGACGGAAGCCGACGAAGACACGCTGGGCAGCAGCGCCATCACGGACTGGCTCTCGCCCGCATTCTTCGACACCAGGTTCTGGACCATGTGGGCCACCACGTTCGCCTTCCAGCCCTGGCATAGCGCCGTCGAGTTCAAGCGCTACCTGCACCGCTTCATGCTGGAGTTTTCGCGCATCGAAACCCTGGCCGGCGTCAAGCGCACCGTCTACAACCAGTACGATTCGCTGGTGCGCCCCCTCGTCGCGTGGCTGCGGGCGCAAGGCGTCAACCTCATCATGGATTGCACGGTGACCGATATCGAGGTGCAGGAATCCGGCGGCCGCCTGAGCGCCACCGCCATTGCCTGCCAGCGCCGCGGCCTGGCCGACGTGATCCCCGTCGCCGTGGGTGACCTGGTGTTTTTCCAGAATGCCTCGATGACGGATGCGTCCAGCTATGGCAGCATGCAGCGCGCGCCCGCCAAGCGCACGAAGCACGACAGCCATGGCTGGCGCCTGTGGGAAAAACTGGCCGAGGGCCGGCCGGAGCTGGGACGCCCCGCCGCCTTCAACAGCGGCATCCCCGAATCGTACTGGGCCTCGTACACGGTCACCTTGAAGGACAGCGCCTTCTTTGACCGGATGGAGCAATTCACGGGCAATAGCGCGGGCACGGGCGGCCTCGTCACCTTCAAGGACAGCAACTGGCTCATGTCCATCGTGCTGGCGCACCAGCCCCATTTCGCCGGCCAGCCCGAGGGCGTGCAAGTATTCTGGGGCTATGCGCTGCACCCTGACCGCATCGGCAACTTCGTCGCCAAGCCCATGTCCGACTGCAGCGGCGAGGAGATCGTGCGCGAACTGTGCGGCCATCTGAATTTCGACCTCGAACTCATGGCCACGGCCAACTGCATTCCCTGCCGCATGCCCTACATCACCAGCATGTTCATGCCCCGCGCGAAGAGCGACCGCCCCCTGCCCGTGCCGGCCAACTGCGTCAACCTGGCTTTCGTCAGCCAGTTCGTGGAAATCGCCGACGACGTCGTCTTCACCGTGGAATACTCGGTGCGCGCGGCGCAGATGGCCGTCTACCAGCTGCTGGGCGTGCAGCGCGAAGTGCCGGCCATCCACGCGCACGACAAGTCGCTGAAGGTCAAGCTGGACGCCGTCATCAAGGCCTTCAAGTAGCCGCATTCCCGGACGTCAATGCCGTTTTCCTCCTATCGTCCGCGACTTTGTGGCAGCGCAAGGCAGCGTGATAATGGACTGATAACGTCAAGGTTCGGGAATCTTATCTATCTTGCAAAGTCCAACATGAAAGTGCGGCTACGCCTGTTCGAACATGTGCTGCTGGTGCTGGCATTGGCCGTCGCCATCTTTGCCGCCGCCATTGTGCTGGCACGCATGACGCAGTGGGCGGAAGCGCAGGAATTGTCCGTCTACCTCGTGCAGGGCATGCATCTGGTAGGCAAGGTGCTGTTTTTCCTCGATGGCTGCATCGTCATCGCCGTCAGCAGCATTTTGGCCGCCCGGCTGTTCCGCCTGCTCACCAAGGAGGATGTATGAACCACCTTCACTACATGTTCACGCTCCAGCATCCGCGCCGCTTCTGGTACAGCGCCATCATCATCGCCATCGCCTCGGCCATCCTGCTCGGTCCCTGGCTCGACAGTATTCCCTGGCTGGTGGCGATCCCCTTCGTGGCCGGCGGCTTGCTGGTGGCGCTCGGCGAGCTGTGGGATGAGATGCACGGCAAGCGCCGGCGCAACGGCGACGACGATGCGCATGCGCCGTGCCGGCATCCCTGAACCAGGGTGATGCGTGCACGCAACAATACTCACGCCATCAGCCGCGCCTGCGTTGATTTAAGATTGGCTTCAGCCTCGCCGTGCATCGTGATATGGCGCCAGCGGCAATGGCGCCTCCCCTCCCCTCACGGGCATAGCCCAGCGAAAGAGCCGACATGAGCACATGGATGCGCGCCAACAAAGGTTTTTTGATGTTTCTGCTGCTGTTCGGGGTGTTCCGCACGGCCGTGGCGGACTGGAATCCGATACCGTCGGCGTCGATGCGCCCCAACCTGCTCGAAGGCGACGTGGTCTTCGTCAACCGCCTCGCCTTCAACCTGAAAGTGCCGCTCACCGATATCGTGTTGCGGCGCCTGGGCGAGCCGGCGCGCGGCGACATCGTCACTTTTTCTTCGCCGAAAGACGGCACGCGATTGATCAAGCGCATCATCGCCCTGCCCGGCGACACGGTGGAAATGCGCAATGAACAGCTGGTCATCAATGGCCAGCCGGCGCAGTACACGGCGCTCGACACTGCGCCGGAAACCGTCGCCCACCTGGGCCAGCTGACGGCGCAGCGCATCCGCGAACGCAACCCGACCGAGCAGCACCGCATCCAGGTCTTGCCGCAAATGGCAGGCGCGGCGCGCAGCTTTGCCCCCGTGACGGTGCCGGCCGACCATTTCCTCATGCTCGGCGATAACCGCGACAACAGCGCCGACTCACGTTACTTCGGCTTCGTGCCCCGTGAATTGCTGATCGGCAAGGCCGAGCGCATCCTCGTCTCGGCCAATATCCAGGAGCATTGGCAGCCTCGGCTGCAGCGTTTCGGCATGAAGCTGGAGTAAACCGGCCCCTTGCAACGGCGCCGTGCTTTTCGGTTAGCATGGCGCATCATGCAAAATTTTTCCTCAGCCAGCCAGCCGCCAGCCAGTACCCACCACGCCCTCGATCAGCTGGCGCAGTTCCTGCAGCGCCATCCCGACGTGCTGCTGCTGACGGGCGCCGGCATCAGCACGGCGTCCGGCATACCCGACTACCGCGACACGGAAGGCGTGCGGCGTGGCAATGCCCCCGTGCAAGGTCCCGATTTTCGCCGCCACGAAGCCGTGCGCCGCCGCTACTGGGCGCGCAGCATGGTGGGCTGGCCGACCCTGGCGCGCGCCGCGCCGAATCCCGGCCACCTGGCCATCGCGCAATTGGCGCAGCGCCAGTGCATCGGCGGCCTGGTCACGCAAAACGTCGATGGCCTGCATCAGCAAGCGGGCAGCCCGGCCGTCACGGAGTTGCACGGCAGCATACATGGCGTGGTGTGCCTCGCTTGCCATGCCCGCCACACACGCCGCCTGATCCAGGATCAGCTCGAACGCGACAATCCGCAGTTGCTGGGCGCCACGGCCACGCCGGCGCCCGATGGCGACGCCTTGCTGGAGCCGTCGCAGCTGGCCACCTTCCACGTGCCCGTGTGTCCCCGCTGCGGCGGCACCCTGCAGCCGGACGTGGTGTTTTTCGGCGATGGCGTGCCCGCCGCCTGCGCGGCCGAAGCCGAGCGCAAGATGCGCGAAGCCGGCGCCCTGCTGGTGGTGGGCTCGTCCGTCATGGTGTATTCCAGCTTTCGCCTGTGCCGCATGGCCGCCGAAACGGGCAAGCCCGTGGCCGCCATCAACCTGGGCAAGACGCGCGCCGACCATTTGCTGGCCTTCAAGACCGAAGCCCCGGCACAGGACATCTTGCCTGCATTAGCGGCCATGCTGGGCTGATCCCGTGCCGGCCCTGCGCCGCTCTGGCTATACTGTGCGATTAACGAGGAGAATTCATGCTGGAACTGTTGAGTGAACACGCCTGTTTTGGCGGCGTACAACGCTTTTATCGCCACGACGCGCAAGCCATCGGCTTGCCCATGCGTTTCTCGGCCTTCATTCCCGACACGGCGCCTGGCAGCGTGGTCACCGCCAAACGCCCCGCCCTGTTTTACCTGGCGGGACTGACTTGCACGGAAGAAACCTTCATGATCAAGGGCGGCGCGCAGCGCGTGGCGGCCGAGGAAGGCTTGATTCTGATCGCGCCCGACACGAGCCCCCGTGGCGCGAACATCGCGGGCGAGAGCGAAGCGTGGGATTTCGGCGTGGGCGCCGGCTTTTACGTGGACGCCACCGAGGCGCCGTGGAGCAGCCACTACCGCATGTACAGCTACATCCTGGAATTGCGCGCGCTGCTGGAGCAGGAACTGGCGATCGATGCGCGACGCACGGGTATTTTCGGCCACTCGATGGGCGGCCACGGCGCGCTGGTGCTGGCCTTGCGCAATCCGGACCTGTTCCGCTCCGTCTCCGCCTTCGCGCCCATCGCCGCACCGAGCCAATGTCCGTGGGGCAAGAAGGCATTTTCGGGCTACCTGGGCAACGATGCGGCCAGCTGGCAGCCATACGACGCCAGCGCGCTGATGCGCGGCCGGCTGGGCCAGCCGCCGCTGTTCCCCGCAGGCATCTTGATCGACCAGGGCCTGGCCGACAAGTTCCTGCCCGAGCAACTGCACCCCGACGTGTTCGAAGCGGCGTGCCGCGACGCCGGCCAGCCCTTGCAGCTGCGCCGCCAGGCCGGCTATGACCACGGCTATTACTTCATCGCCAGCTTCATGGAAGAGCACGTGCGCTTCCACGCGAAAAACCTGCGCGCCCTCGGCTGACCTCGCAGCCTACTGCACCGTGCTGGTATGCCCGCTGAAGTGGCGCGTGTACCAGTCCGTGGCCAGCAGGGCGGCCTGGTGCCGCGTGTCAGGGCCGCCGGGCGCGGCGATCTGTTCCAGTTGTTTGTCGCAGCGCAAGGTGGCGAACGCCATGCGGTTCAGGCCAGCCACGTCAGGGTCGCGCCCGCCCACGATCAGCAACGATGGCACGCGCACGTTTTCCAGCGCCGCCTTGCCCGCCATTTCCACCTGGCCATCACAGACGGCCAGCGCGGCGATTTCCGCGCTGCGCCAGGCCGCCAGCTGCATGACGACGGCCGCGCTGGTGCCATAGCCGTACAGGCCGCAGGGCAAGCGCCGCGTGGACGGGTCGACCTGCAGCCAGCCCAGGGCTTTTTCCAGTTGGCGCGCCAGCAGCACGATATCGCTGCGCACGAAATAGGTATGGCTATCGCTGCCACCGCCAGGCTCGACACCGCCCTGGTCGAAGCGCAGCGTGCCGATGCCGGCCCGCAGAAAATCCTGGGAAGTGGCGTGGCTGGAAGCGCCCAGGTAGTCGCTGTCGGCCCCCGCGCCGTGGGCAAACAGGACGATGCCCACCGGTCGCTCGGGCATTTCAAGCACGCCATCCATTTGAAGTTCATCGGCCGTAATGCTGACAAATTGTTCTTGCATGGTTGCCTCCGCTATCGAATTGCAATCGGGCTGAAATCGCGCCGCTGGTGCGCTGATTTTGCCGGACTGGACGCCGCCTGCGCGCCCTGAGCGGCAATCTCCAGTGTACCAGCCTGCATCCATTCACGCGCGGCGCACGTCAAATTCGCCACGCACCCGCATCACACGGCGCCGTGCCGGTCGAGCCCCTTCAGCACGGCTTCCGGGCGGATCGGCAAATGCCGCACGCGCGAGGCCACGGCGGCGAAGATGGCGTTGCCGATGGCCGGCGCCACGGCCGTCGTGGGCGGTTCGCCCATGCCCGTCGACGTTGCCGTGCTGGCAACGAATTCAATATCGAGCTCGGGCACGTCGGCCATGCGCAGGGGCGTGTAGGTATTCAGGTTGGTATCCTTCACCTCGCCGTTCAGGAAGGCCGTGCCTTCATGCAAGGCCATGCTCACGCCCCACAGCGCGCCCCCTTCCGCCTGGGCCAGCGCGCCATCGGGGTCGACGATGCTGCCCGCATCGATCACCATGAACAGTTTTTCGACTTTCACCATGCAAGTGCTGCGATCCACTTTCACCCGGGCGACGCACGCCGTCCAGGTGGGCATGTCGCGTTCCTGGCCGAACGTGGCGGCGATGCCCAGGCCCGTGTCGGGCGGCATGGCCGTGCCCCAGCCCGCCTTGTCCGCCACGCGCCGCAGCACGTGGGCCAGGCGTGCGGCGCCGCCGACGGCGTTCGGCGCGCTGCCCGCGTTGCGCCCCGTGGCCTGCAGCAGGGACAGGCGAAACGCCAGCGGATCGACCTTGGCCGCCTGCGCCGCCTCGTCCATGAAACTTTCCACAGCCCAATTCGTCCAGCCGGGCCCCACGGAGCGCAGCCAGCCGGGGCGAAAACTGCTGTTGGCCAGGTCGTTCGACACGGCCCGCACGCGCTGCGCGCCCACCGTGTACCAGTGGTCGGCGCCGGCGATGGCGAACGGATCATACGGATGGCCCTGCTTATCCTTGGCCAGGAAGGCGGGAATCATCGCTTGCGTGGGCCAGCCCGCGCTGGCCTCGTGCACCATCGCCGACACCTTGCCGGCGTCGTCGAACGCCATGCGCACATGCTGCACGGACGGCGAACGGGGCGAATCGAAACGGGCATCGTCGGCCCGCGTGCAAATCATCTTGACGGGCCGCCCCACGGCTTGCGCCGCCAGCGCGGCCGGCACGCAATAATCGCCATTCAGGCGCCGCCCGAAACCGCCGCCCAGCAAATAGGTATGCAGCATGACCTTGCTCTCGGGCACCTTCAACGCCTGCGCCAGCACGGGCAGGATCAGCGATTGCCATTGATTGCCCGCATGGATATGCCAGACGCCGTCGATCTCCTGCGCCAGGGCATTCACCGGTTCCAACTGGAAATGCAACACGGTGCTCGTCGTGTAGTGACGTTCGAGTTGCAGGCTGGCATCCTTGAACGCTTGCTCCACGCCATCATCATCGACCACGCGGGCGCCCAGGCTGGCATCGGCCAGTTGTTTGCTGGCGTAGTTGAGGATATCCTGCTCCGACACATGGGCGGCCGCGCCGGCCCGCCATTTCACCTGCACCAGGTCGGCCGCGCGCATGGCGGCCGCATACGTGTCGGCCACCACCATGACCCAGCCGGGCACCGTGCCGCTGGGGTCTTGCAGGGCGAACGAGCGCAGGTAGCCCTTCACCTTTTTCGCCGCCGTATCGTCGATGGACACCACTTTCGCGCCGTAGCGCGTGGGCGGGATCTTCGGGCGCGCATACAGCATGCCCTCGACCTGCGCATCGATGCCGTACACGGCCGTGCCATTGATTTTCGCGGGGATGTCGAGCGCCTGCACCTGCTGGCCGATCAGGCTGCGCTGCCGCGGCGTCTTGAGCACGATGGCTTTCAGTTGCTCGGGCGTGTAGTGGCGCGTCAGCTTGCCACGGCGCACGATGTCGCCATAGCTGATCGAGCGCCCCCGGCCATGCACGACGCCCAGTCTGGCGTGGCAGGCGGACACGGGCACGCGCAGCAGGCGCGCGCCCTCCTCGACTAGCGCCAGGCGCCCGGCCGCGCCGGCGCGGCTGAGCGGGTCAACATTCTGCCACACGGACCAGCTGCCGCCCGTCACCATCAAGCCCCATTTCGGGTCCGTGTCCACGTAATGCAGGCGCACCTTGTTCCAGTCCGCCTCCAGTTCCTCGGCCACGATGCGCGCCAGGGCCGTGCCGATGTGCTGGCCCATTTCCGCCTTGGCGATGTTGACGGTGACGATGCCGTCGCGGCCGATCTGGAACCAGATGCTGGGGTCGAACACGGGCGCAGTGGCAGACTTAGCCGGCGACGCGGACGCCACCTTGCCGGCAGCCAATGAGCTGTCGGCGCGCAAGAAAGCGAGCGTCAACCCCGTGCCGGCGGCGGCGATCAGGAAACCGCGCCGGCCCAGCGAGCTGGGGCGGGTGGCGGAATTTTCTTTCGGCAATTTAAACACCGGGCGCCTCCTGCATGCCGGCCGCCAGTTTGATCGCCTTGCGGATGCGTACATACGCCATGCAGCGGCACAGGTTGCCGCTCATGACGGCATCGATATTCGCATCCGTCGGTTGCGGATAGTCTTTCAGCAAGGTGGCCGCCTGCATGATCTGGCCCGACTGGCAATAGCCGCACTGGGGCGCCTGCGTGGCCAGCCAGGCCCGCTGCAGCGGGTGCGTGCCATCGGGCGACAGGCCTTCGATGGTGGTGATGGCGCAGCCGGCCACGGCGGCAATCGGCGTGATGCACGAGCGCATGGCGCGGCCATCCACGTGCACGGTGCAGGCGCCGCACATGCCGATGCCGCAGCCAAACTTCGTGCCTGTCAAATGGGCTTCGTCGCGCAGCACCCACAGCAGGGGTGTCTCGGCATCGGCCTCGGTGCCGAAGGGCTGGCCATTCACAATGATGTTATACATGAGTGTTATACATAAGAAGCTTTCAGAGATTACTTGCCGGCACGCGCGCGCGCCACGGCCGCTTCCAGGTTCGTCCAGGCCGGCTGGTGGCTGCGGCTGCGGCGCAGATAGGCGGCCAGCTGGGCCACGTCGTTGTCCGTCAGCGAGGCGGCAAAGCCGGGCATCAGCACGCCGGGCATGGCCGCGTCCTTGCTAATGCCGTGCAATATCACCTGGATCAGGTTGGCGGGATCGGGCGCGCTGACGGCGCTGTTCAGGCTCAGTTCCGGACGCAGGGCCACGGGCCGGCCATCGCTGTTCGAGTGGCACGACGCGCAGGCGGCCACGTACAGGCTGGCGCCACGGTCATTGTCGACCAGGCTGACTCTTTGCGAGCGGGCGATGCCGGCTTTCACCACGGTATCGGTATCGACCTGGCGTTGCCCGACTGCCGCCACGCCGGCAAAATACGTTGCCAGCGCACGGATATCGCTGTCGGGCGCAGCGCCCATGCCTTCGTGCACGACGGCCGACATGGGTCCTGCCGCCACGCCGTGCAAGGCCGTCGCCCCCGTACGCAGGAAGGCATACAGTTCATCCTGCGTCCATGGCAAGGGCGCCGTGTTGGCGCTGGTCAAGGCCGGCGCATACCAGTGGTCGATGGACGCGCCCAGATACGAGGAACCGGCCAGCTCGGCGCCCAGCGCATTGCGCGGCGTGTGACAGGCGGCGCAATGGGCCAGGCCTTCGGCCAGGTAGCGGCCCCGGTTCCAGTCCAGCCCTTGCGCGGCATCGAGCCGATACGCCGCCGGCTTGAAAAACAGCAGTTTCCAGCCCGCCTGTAACGGCCGCAGGTTCAAGGGGAAAGGCACGCTGTTGACGGGCGCCGCCGCGTACACGGGCGGGCGCGTCATGAAATACGCGTACAGGGCCGTCAGGTCGGTGTCCGAGACAAGGTTGAAATGGGTGTACGGAAAGACGGGATACAAATGCGCGCCATCGCGGCCCACGCCTTCGCGCATGGCCCGCTGGAAGGCGGCCAGCGACCAGCGGCCGATGCCCGTTTGTCTGTCGGGCGTGATATTCGTCGCATAGATCGTGCCGAACGGCGTGGCCAGGCCGTGGCCGCCCGCGTACTCGGCGCCGCCCTTGGCCGTATGGCAGGCGGCGCAATTGCCCATGCCGGCCAGGATGCGGCCCCGCTCCACCACTTGCGGGGAAAACGCGGTGGCCGCAGGCGGATCGATGGGCGCCAGCGCGGGGCGCCAGTAATACAAGTAGGCAGCCAGCGCCGCCACGATGAGCAATGCCAGCGACAACAGCAGGCCGGTGAAAATCTTTTTGAGCAAAACAGGAGTCCGATAAAAGGCTAAGCACGCGCCTGCCGCGCACGGACGGCAGCAACAGGGCAGATGATGACAATGATAGGGATAATCTTACCGCGATTGTGACTTGTTGTATGTACGCAATGACACGGAGGTCGTGCCGCAGGTGGGCTGCGCCTTATAATCAGCGTTTCAGCACGCCGCCGCTCCTTCATGCATACCGTTACCATCATCCTCATCCTCGTCCTGACCGTCGTCCTGTGCGGCTTTCTCGCCCGCTCGCGCTGGGTCAAGCTGCCGCTGCCCCTGATCCAGATCGCCGGCGGCACGGGATTGGCCGTGTTTGGCGTGCAAGTGCCGCTCGATCCCGATATTTTCTTCCTGCTCTTCATCCCGCCGCTGCTGTTTCTCGATGGCTGGCGCATTCCCAAGGGCGCCTTCTTTTCCGACGCGCGCTCGATCCTGATGCTGGCCATCGGCCTGGTGCTGTTTACCGTGCTGGGCATGGGTTTCTTCATCGACTGGCTCATTCCCAGCGTGCCGCTGGCCGTCGCCTTCGCGCTGGGCGCCATCCTGTCGCCGACCGACCCGGTGGCCGTCTCGGCGATCGCCGCCGGCAATCCCATTCCGCCGCGCCTGATGCACATCCTCGAAGGCGAATCCTTGCTCAACGACGCGTCGGGCCTCGTCTGCTTCACGTTTGCCGTGGGCGCCATGATGACGGGCGGCTTTTCCATCGGCGCCGCCTCGCTGAGTTTCCTGCAGGAAGCGGGCGGCGGCATCATCATCGGCCTGGCCATCTCGTGGGGCGTGGGCCTGGCGAATAAATGGCTGGTGAGCAAGGTCGGCGAAGAGCCGGGCCTGCAAATTCTGATCAGCATCCTGATCCCGTTCGCCGCCTACCTGGGCGCCGAGCAAATCCACGGCTCCGGCATCCTGGCCGCCGCCACGGCGGGCGTGTCGATGCATTATGCCGACCTGATCGGCCGTCCGCTGGCCGCCACGCGCACCCAGCGCAAGGCCGTGTGGGATACCGTGCAACTGGTCTTGAATGGCGTGATCTTCGTCATGCTCGGCGCGCAGCTGCCCGCCACCGTTGCCGGCTTGCCGGCCGCCTCCATGGAAGTGGGCGCCGGCAGCGCCTGGAAGCTGCCCCTGTTCGTCGTCGCCATCACGGTGGGGCTGACCTTCATGCGCTTCCTCTGGGTCTTCATTTCCATGAAACTGACCCTGTTCAAGCACCACAAGAAAATCGCGGGCGAACCGAAGGATGCGGCGCTGCTGGCCCGCCCCAGCCTGCGCCTGTTGCTGGTGGCGTCGTTCGCGGGCGTGCGCGGCGCGCTGACCCTGGCCGGCATTTTGACCCTGCCGTTGTTCTTGCCCGACGGCACGCGCTTTCCCGCGCGCGACCTCGTCATCTTCCTGGCCATGGGCGTGATCTTGCTGTCGCTGCTGCTGGCCAGCGTCACCTTGCCCCTGCTGACCAAAGGCCTGGTGTTCGCGCCGCCCGCGCGCCGCTCGACGGAAGAGCGCAATGCCCGGGCCGCCGCCGCCGAAGCGGCCATCGCGCGGCTGGAAAAGGTGTGCGAAGGCATCGACAAAAATGACAAGCAGCAAGTCGTCACCGAGGCGGCCAACCGCCTGATCGAAGCCTACCGGCGCCGCCTCGCGTATGGCGAAAGCAGCAACGACGAGGCGATGCGCTTGCAGGAACTGGCCAAGGCCGAGCGCGCGCTGCGCCTGGAAGCGCTGAACGCGGAACGCGATGAACTGTTCCGGCGCCGCATTTCGGGCGAACTGGACGACACCATCCATTTGCGCCTGCTGCGCGAAATCGACTTGCTGGAAGCAACACTGGAAGAATAGCAACACTTTGGCGTGCCACGGCAGTGTTGATAAGTAATTCTCATGGTAAAGAATGCAAGTTTTAACATTCGTGTTTATAATGCAAGGTTGATGGCGTAGCGCCGTGATTTACTTTCGGCAGGGACTTCCGTACAGTCTGTGTTGTTGAGTAACTATTTGAATAGCCACCCGACCTGCATAAAGACACCGACGCCGTGCCCTCCTTCCCTCGCCACAGGCAGCGCCTTGCGCCGCCCGCCCTGCTCGCCCATGTGCTGCTGGCATCGCTGCTCGCCTGCGCTGCGCTGGCGCCATGCGCGGCGTGGGCGCAAACGGGCGCGGCGGCCGACGCCAGGCGTCCCGCCGAGGTGGCCCAGGTCCTGTTTGGCATCATCAGTTATGTGCGCTGGCCCGTGGCGCGCCCGGAAGTGCGCGTCTGCATGCTCGGCGCGCCCCGCTACGGCGCGGCCATCGTCGACACGCCCGCCTCCAGCCTGGGCCAGCGCATCCGCGTGAAAGTCCCCGCAGCGGCCAGCGCGGCCAGCGAATGCGACGTCGTCTACCTGGGCAGCTTGCCGGAGGGCGAACGCGAACATCTGCTGGCGCAGATCATCGGCAAGCCGATTCTGTCGGTCGCAGAACCCGGCACGTCCTGCAGCGTGGGCACCATGTTCTGCCTGCGCCTGAACGACGCGCAGATCGGTTTTGACGTCAACCTCGACGCCATCGCCCGCAGCGGCCTGCGCGTGCATCCGAACGCCTTGCAAATTGCACGTCGCAAGGGACCGCCGCCATGAGCGCCCGCATGAACAGCAAGCCTGCCCGCAAGCTCCGCCCCACGCTCGACAGCGTGCTGCGGCGTGCCCACCTGAGCGTGTCGCTGATCGCCGTGCTGGCGGCCGGCCTGACCCTGACGGCCGTGGCGCTGCTGGCCCTGCGCGTGTATTCGGACCAGAACCTGCGCCTGGTGGCCCGCTCGATGAGCTACACGGTGGAAGGGGCCGTCGTCTTTGGCGACTCCATGGCGGCCAAGGAAGCGCTGGCCCTGATCGGCGTCAATGAAGACGTCGACCAGGCACGGGTGAGCGACCAGGCCGGCAAGGTGCTGGCCCACTGGGAACGGGGCCAGCACGGCACGCGCTACGTCATCGAACGCGCGCTGACAGGCTGGATGCTGCCCGATTCGCTGACCTTTCCCATCATGCGCAATGAACAGGCCATCGGCAACATCACCCTGGTGCCGCACAGCCGCAGCCTGCTGCCTTTCCTGCTGAGCGGCCTTTCCTGCCTGCTCGCCTGCCTGGTGCTGAGCCTGGTCGTCGCCGTGCGTCTGTCGCGCCGCATGGAAACGGAGATCACGTCGCCCCTGCGCCATCTGGCGGAAACGGCGCACCGCGTGCGGCGCGACCGTTCGTTCGAACTGCGCGTGCCGCCGGCCAACATCGCCGAGCTGAACCAGATCAATGACGACTTCAACGCCCTGCTCGACGAACTGGAAGCGTGGCAAAGCCATCTGCAAAAGGAACACGCGTCGCTGTCGCATCGCGCCAACCACGACAGTCTGACGGGCCTGTCGAACCGCGCCTTCATGGAAGCGGAGCTGGAACGCGCCATTCTCGAAGCGCGGGTCGGCAATGGCAAGGTGGCCGTGCTGTTCCTCGACAGCGACCGTTTCAAGTACATCAACGACACCTTCGGCCACGCCTCGGGCGACAGGGTGCTGGTGACGATCGCCGCGCGCATCAAGCAGCAATTGCGCGAGGGCGACCTGGTGGCGCGCCTGGGTGGCGACGAATTCGCCATCCTGCTCAAGCCGCTGCGCAACAGCAGCGACGCCATGCACATCGCCGACAACATCATCGCCGCCATGGCGCAAGCCATCGACCTCCCCACTGGCAACAGCATCGTCAGCTCGCTGACCATCGGCGTGGCCGTCTTCCCCGATCACGCCATCGACGCCGTTTCGCTCGTGGGCGCGGCGGACGAAGCCATGTACCGCGCCAAGCAGACGCAGCGCGGCACGCGCCAGGTGGCGCGCCTGCCGCAAACCCACCTTCACCCCTGAACCAAGGAGCAACACCATGCACTTCCTCTACAAGCAATTACGCCGCGGCTTCCTCGGCCTCCTGATGCTGGGCCTGCTGGCCGCCTGCCAGAGCACGCCGGAGACAAAACCGCTGTTCAACGCCGAGCAAGTCGCCACCTTGAAGGAGCAAGGCTTCAACCAGACGGACGAAGGCTGGGAGCTGAGCTTTACCGACAAGCTGCTGTTTGAATTCGACGCCGCCAAGCTGACGCCACCGAGCCGCACCGCCATCCAGAAAATCAGCGCCGCCCTGCTGAAAGTGGGCATTACCCACATGCGCGTGGAAGGCCATACGGATAACGAAGGCACGGAAGCGTACAACAACAAGCTGTCGCTGGCGCGCGCCAACGTGGTGGCCGACGCCATGAGCGCATCGGGCATTCCACGCGACAACATCACCGTCAAGGGCCTGGGCATGAGCAAGCCCGTGGCTTCGAACGCCAGCAAGACGGGCAAGGCGGAAAACCGCCGCGTCACCGTCATCGTTTCGGCGCCTTGAACGTGGGCGTGCCCGCCATGCGTTGGGTCGTGATGGGCGTCTCCGGCTGCGGCAAGAGCGCCGTCGGCAGCCTGCTGGCCCAAGCCTTGCACCTGCCTTACGTGGAAGGCGACGACGTGCATTCCCCGGAAAACGTGGCCAAGATGGCGGCCGGCATCCCGCTCGACGACGTGGACCGGGCCGGCTGGCTGGCCGCCCTGCGCGAACGCATCGCCACGGCCCGCGCGCAAGGCGGCGGGCTCGTCGTCTCCTGCTCGGCCCTGAAACGCGCCTACCGCGACGTGCTGCGCGAGGGCGACCCGGCCCTGCGCTTCGTCCACCTGGACGGCCCGCGCGCCGTGTTGGAGCGCCGCCTGCAGCGCCCCGGCCATTTCATGCCGCCCAGCCTGCTCGACAGCCAGCTGGCCACCCTGCAGCCCTTGCAGGCGGACGAGGCCGGCATCGTGCTCGACATCCGCCAGCCGCTGGCAACACTGGTCGAACAGATCCTGCAAGCGCCGACAGGCGCGCGGCTGGACAGTCCGCAGCGCCCTGTGTAGACTGGCGCGCACTTTCACGAAGGATTTTTATGACCACACCAACGACAAAACCGGCACCGGGCCCGGAATTCTGGGAACGCGCCGACCAGATCATCGCCCTGGCCAACGAGCAATGCGAACAGAGCCGCGGCAACGAAGTGGCCACCTCGCTGCTGTACGCGGCAGCCCGCTTCAACGCCTTCCTCGTTGCCAGCAAGACCAACGATGTGGCCAAGATGCAACAGGAAAAGGACGACGCCGTGACCTTCTTCACGGAACAGTACAAGCGCATGCTGACGGATAATTTCAACGACTACATCGCCAACTTCGACAAATACACGCAACCGTCGTCCGCCCCCCAGGGTTGATCACCGCAGCCAGCCTGGACAGCCACCGCGCCCGCGCCACCGGCGCGGACAGCGCGCTCGACGGCGTGGTACGCTATGCGCCGCTGCCCTCGCTGTGGCTGATGTCCATGTTGGCCGGCGCCGTGACCGGCGCCGTGTTCTTCTTCAGCTGGACCGGCCTGCTGCTGTTTGCGGCCGGCACGGCCATCGTCCTGCTGTTCGGCCATTCGCTGGGCAGCCACCGCAAACTGATCCACGACAGCTTTGAATGCCCGCGATGGCTGGAATACCTGCTCGTCTACCTGGGCGTGCTGGTGGGCCTGAGCGGCCCGCTGGGTCTGCTGCGCCAGCACGAGCTGCGCGACTATGCCCAGCGCCTGCCCGACTGCCATCCCTATCTGCGCCACGGCGCCGGCGTCTGGCGCGATGCTTGGTGGCAATTACATTGCCGCCTGGACCTCGTCCACCCGCCGCACATCGCCATCGAACCGCGCATCGCGCACGACCGCTTTTACCGCTTTCTGGAAACCACCTGGATGCTGCAGCAACTGCCGTGGGCCGCGCTGTTCTACGCCTGGGGCGGCTGGGGCCTCGTGTGCTGGGGCGTCTGCGCGCGGGTCAGCGCCGGCGTGCTCGGCCATTGGCTGATCGGCTACTTCGCGCACAACCATGGGCAGATGCACTTCGAGGTCCATGGCGCCGCCGTGCAAGGCAGGAATATCCGCCTGACCTCGCTGCTGACCATGGGCGAATGCTGGCACAACAACCATCACGCCTATCCGGGCTCAGCCAGGCTGGGCCTGCTGCCGGGCGAATGGGACCCGGGCTGGTGGATGCTGCTGCTCTTGCGGCGCCTGGGCCTCGTCTCCGGCCTGCGCCTGCCGCACGACCTGGCGCCGCGGCCTGAACTGCGCCGCCTTGACGGCGCCGCCGTTCAGGCGTCGTCGCCACCGGCCAGGTAATTGTTTTTGACGCGCACGTAATGCTCGGCCGAATAGCGCAGGTAGGCGATCTCGGCTTCCGTCAGTGCGCGCACCTTGACGGCGGGCCGGCCTACATACAAGTGGCCGCTTTCCAGCACCTTGCCCGGCGATACCAGGCTGCCCGCGCCCAGCATCACGTGCTTTTCCACCACCACGTCATCCATGACGATACTGCCCATGCCGATCAGGCATTCGTCGCCGATGGTGCAGCCGTGCAAGATCACGGAATGGCCGATGGTCACGTATTTGCCAATGGTCAAGGGCGAACCGTCGGGCTTGGCCGCATTCTTGTGCGACACATGGCCCATGGAAAAGTCCTGGATATTGCTGCCCTCGCCGATGACGATGCGGTTGACGTCGCCGCGCAGTACGCTGTTGCACCAGATCGAGCAATCGTCGCCGATCCGCACATCGCCAATCACTTGCGCCGTGTCATGCAGGTAGACGCGCTCACCCAGCACGGGACGGGTATTCAGGTAGGAACTGACTGGCATCGTTTTCTCGCTTTTCATTAATAATAAATTCACACCCAGCCGGCGGCCAGCGCGAAAATCGCCAGGCCATGCGCCAGGGACGCGCCCAGCAAGCCGGCACGGCAATATACCAGCCCCGCCACCACGCCTTCGATCACGGTGAACACGAGGATGGGCGCGCCCACCTGCGTGACGGTGGTGGCGAGGAAGGCGTGGCACAGGCCAAACAGCAGGCCCGACACCAGCGCCGCGCGCCAGGCCGGCAGCCAGGCGCGCAATTGCTGCTGCAGCAAGCTGCGGAACAGCAATTCCTCATAACAGTTGGCCGCCAGCGCAAAGCCCAGCAGCAAGGGCAGCGCTGATGGCGCGACGGGCGCCAGCGACGGCAAGCCGACAGCGGCTTTCAAGCCCGTCGCCAGCGCGATGATCACGCACGCGCCCGCCACACCCAGCAGCACGGACAGGACCGGGCGCACGCCGAGCCAGCGGATCTGGCGGCGCGCCTCACTTTCCAGCCAGCAAGTACTCGCCACCAGCCCCAGCGACATGGCGCCCAGCGCCAGCAAGACCGGCGGCGGCGCCGTGAAGCGCAAGCCGCCCGCCGCCACTTGCCAGTAGCCGTGCGCCGTCATCGCGTCGCGCGCCAGCACGAAGAACAGTATATGCACGAGCACGCGCAGCAGCGGAATTGTCCGTGGCAACGCCAGCAGCAAGGCGGCGCAGACGAGGAAGGCAGGCGTGATCGCCAGCAGATACCGCGCCAGGGAAGTGATCTCGGGCATCGCTCAATCGTTCGGTAGTGCCAACGGGCACGGGCGCAGCAATTGTATGCGGCGGCCGGCAACCTGGGCAAGCTATCTGGCGACGCCGCCGTCAGGCCGCCTTGCGCCAGCCATGCATCAGCGCATGCGCCGTCAGCCCGGCCGCCAGTCCCCACAGGGCGCCGCCCACGCCCAGCAAGGTCACATTCGCGGCCGTGGCGAGAAACGTGATCAGCGCCGTTTCGCGCATGCGCACGTCCGCCATCGCCTGCGCCAGGCTGTTGCCGATGGCGCCCAGCAAGGCCAGACCCGCCAGCGCCGTGATGAAGGGGCGCGGCAATACCATGAACAGGCTGGCCAGGGTGACGCCGAAGATGCCCACCAAAATGTACAGCACGCCGCACGCCAGGCCCGCGACATAGCGCTTCGACGGGTCAGCATGCGCATCCTTGCCCGTGCAGATGGCGGCCGTGATGGCGGCCACGTTGAACGCGTGCGCGCCGAACGGCGCCATGAGCAGCGAACCGAGCCCCGTCACCGTCAAAATCGGACTGGCGCTGACCTGGTAACCGTCATTGCGCAGCACCAGCATGCCGGGCATGTATTGCCCCGTCAGGGTGATCAGGAACAGGGGCAGCGCCACGCCCAGCAGCGACGCCACGGAAAAGCGCGGCATCTCGAACACGGGCGCGGCCAGGGCCAGTGCTATGCCTTGCGCATCGATGCGCCCCTGCGCCAGCAGCAGGGTCAGGCCGATCAGCATGATGCCCACCACGGCAAAGCGCGCCGTGAAACGGCGCAGCACGGCGTACGACAGCAGCAGCACGACCACCAGCAGCGGATCGGCGCTGGCGCCGCCGAACGCGTTCACGCCGAATTGCAGCAGGATGCCGGCCAGCAAGCCGGCGGCGATGCCGCCCGGTATCAGCCGCACCAGGCGCTCGAAGGCGCCGGACATGCCCAGCAAGATGAAGGCGATGGCGGACACGATGTAGGCGCCGATCACCTCGGCATACGGCGTGTGCGGCATGACGGTGGCCAGGAAGGCCACGCCGGGCGTGGACCAGGCCGTGATGATGGGCGCGCGGTAGCGGTAGCTGAGCCAGATG
The DNA here is from genome assembly GCF_009208735.1 of Janthinobacterium rivuli. Taxonomy (GTDB): domain Bacteria; phylum Pseudomonadota; class Gammaproteobacteria; order Burkholderiales; family Burkholderiaceae_D; genus Janthinobacterium. Next base: position 161,360 of record NZ_WFLJ01000010.1, read on the forward strand.
CCCGTCACGCCCACGCCGATGCTCAGCGACCAGACCCAGGACGCCGTCTGCGCGGCGCTGAGCTGGGCCAGCTGGGCCGCCTGGAACACCAGCACGAAGGTGCCGCCATAATTGACGAGGACGGAAATGAAGGCCGCCATGGCGGGGGACGCCAGGTCGCGCCAGCGCGCCTGGCGCCTGTCGCCGGTGATGGCCGAGGATGTGGAACTTGTCTGCATGCGTGTGCCCTTGCCTGAGGTTTAAAAAAGGGCATCTTAGCGCCCGCATGGACTGCTCAGGCAGGCCAATTTCCACACATCCAGCAGACCACTTCACCGCTCACCCCAACGCGCGGGCCAGGCGCACGATGCCGCTGTCGATCTCGTGCGGCGTGAGCGCCGCAAAGCCCAGCAGCCAGCCGCCCCGCTCCGGCGGCCTCGCATACAGCCGGCTCAGGCCTGGCAGCACGATGCCCGCCTGCGCCGCCAGGCGTAGCGTGTCCAGCTCGTCCCTGCCCTCGTGCAGCAGACACGGCATCTGCAAGCCGCCCGGCGGCAGCTGCGCCGTCACCACGTGCGGCAAGTGCCGCCGCACGGCCTGCGCCATCGCATCGCGGCGCACGGCGTAGACCTTGCGCATGGCGCGCACATGGGCCGCGAAATGGCCGTCGGCGATGAAACGGGCCAATGTCAGCTGGTCCAGCTGCGGCGTATGGCCATCGAGGATGCTGCGCGCATACGTCATCGGTTTCACCAGCGCGGGCGGCAGCACCATGTAGCCGAGCCGCAGACCCGGATACAGCGACTTGGCGAAGGTGCCCAGGTAAATCGTGCGCTGCTGCGTGTCGAGCCCCTGCACGCACGCCGTCGGCAAACCCGCGTAGTGAAACTGGCTGTCGTAATCGTCCTCGATGATCCAGCCCTGGCGCTCCGCAGCCCAGGCGGTCAGGGCCAGGCGGCGCTCGAGCGCCAGGGTGGCGCCCGTCGGGTACTGGTGCGAGGGCGTGACGTACACGGTGTTGGCCCCGCTGCGGTCCGCGCGCAGGTGGTCGATCGACAAGCCATCGGCATCGACGGGTACTGGAATCACCTGCAATTGCGCCATCTCGAACGCCTTGCGTGCGCCGAAATAGCCGGGGTCCTCCATCAGGATGGGGCCATGCGCGTCGGCCAGCACCTGCGCGCACAGGTACAGGGCCTGGCGCGTGCTGCTCAGCACCAGCACCTGGCCGGCCGTGGCCCGCGCGCCCCGCTCCAGGTTCACATAGTCGGCGATGGCCTGGCGCAGCGGTTCGGCGCCTTGCGGGTCGCCATGCAGCAGCACATGGTGTTCGCCGGCCGCCTGGCGCCGCAAGCGCTCCCACACGTCGAGCGGAAAGGCCCGCGTTTCCGGCAAGCCCGTGGCAAACGCCTTCACGCTCTGCTGGTCGTTCACGCCGCCGCTGGCGAGGATGTGCGCGCCGCGCGCGCTGAGGGCCACCGGCTGCGCGGACAAGGGCGGCAGCGCGCTCGCAGGCTTGCCCAGCAAGCTCGCGCCTATCGTCGGCGAGACAAAACTGCCCGATCCCGCCTGGCGCCGCAGATAGCCATCGAGGCGCAGCTGCGCATACGCCATTTCCACCGTGTCGCGCGACACGCCCAGCGATTGCGCCAGCGCGCGCGTGGCCGGCAGGCGCAGGCCGGGCGCCAGCACGCCATCGAGTATCAGCTGGCGCAGCGCGCGCTGCACCCGCACGCGCAGCTCGAGCGCCGCCAGTTCAGGGGCGGCGAGGCGGATCTTCAGGGTGTCGAGTTCGAACAGCGGCGTCATATGGCCTTGGCGCGGGCGGCATCCACGGCGGCGACGCTGCTGGCCAGCGAAAAGCCGTGCTGCTGCAGCACCGCCACCAGCTGTTCGCCGGCGCAGCCGAGGCGCAGGTTTTCCGCCACCCAGTCCTGCCACTCGCGGCTGACGTCCGGCATCGGTTCATCGTCCAAGGTGAGACCGAGTATGCAGCTGGCCAGCAAGCCGTTGATGCGCCGCGTGTCGATCAAGTGCTGCACCACCGCATGACCCGAGTGGGGATACGGATGCAGGGTGCAGCGGCCGAAGGCGGCCAGACGCTGCGCGTGCATGGCGTCGAGGTTGACCGACTCGCTGGCGCCGGCGCCGGCGTTGGCCGCATCCGGCCGCGTGCCGAACACCAGGTGCATCTGCGTTGTCTCCGTCGCCCTGGCGCGGCACAGGGCCGCCAGGTCGTAGTAGCCCGATGGCGGCGGGTCTTGCGCCAGCGACTCCATCACGGGCAGCCAGCGCAGCTCATGGTACAAGCGCGCCTGTTCCACGTCGAGGAAGGACAGCGGCCCGAAGGCGACGATCTGCTGCGCGTCCAGCAGCAAGCCATACATGACGGCCGCGTACGCGCCCATGGACTGGCCGAGGGTGCTGATGGTACTGGGTGCGATGCGGCGCACCAGCTCGCGCAAGGCTAGCGCCGTTTCATCCACGTGGTTGCCCAGGCCCGTGATGCGGCGGTGGTACCAGGCATTGCCCGAGTCGCGCACGAGGATCTTGTTCAGGTGCTGGCCGCTGGCCTGCTCCAGCTTGCGCAGGCGGCCGTAAAAATCGAAGGCGGGACGCGTCGTCCACGACACGAAGCCGAAGGCGATCACCAGCGGCGCGCCGGGCACGATGCGGTCGACCAGCACGTCGTCGCCGGTGGTGGCGACCAGTCGATTATCCAGCGCTTGCGCTTGCAGCATCGGCCCGGCTCCCGATAAAAGTTGAATACGGCACAAAACATGAGTGTAATGCCAGGACTGGCAAAATGGAAACATTGGCCGCTGCGGTACGCGGGCAGGCACGGGAAAAGTGCTAGTCTGGCGACTATTCACCGTTGAACAGGAGCCTCCCATGCTGCATCGCCTGAAATACCTGTCCCTCGCCGCCGCCATCGCCATGGCGGGCGGCTGCGCCGCCACAGCCGACAGGGCCAAGCCGGCCACCGGCCTGGAGCCGACGTACAGCCTGACGAATACCTACTGGAAGCTGACGGAACTCGATGGCGCCCCGGTGACGATGGCGCCGCAACAGGAGCGCGAAGTGCGCATCACCCTCACCGACGACGGCAAGGTCCACGGTTTCACGGGCTGCAACCAGGTCATGGGCGGCTACACGCTGGCCGGCACGGCGCTGCGCTTCACCCAGCTGGCCGGCACGCGCATGGCCTGCCCGCCTCCCCTGATGCAGCTGGAAAGCGCCGTGCTGGCCAACTTGAACAGCGTGACGGGCTACCGTTTCGAAGGCGAGTATCTGATCCTGCTCAAGGATGGCGCGCCCGTGGCCAGGTTTGAATCGGTCTACCTGTGAAATAAAAATCGACTGCCGTTACAATGGCTTCCAGCCCATCATCTGGAAGGAAGCCATGTCCGCACTGCCCTCGCCGCTGCAGCAGCCACCGTTATCGTCAACGCCGCCCCGGGCCGCAGGCCGCTACCGCGCCCTGCTGTTCGACATGGACGGCACCGTCATCAATTCCATCGCCGCCGCGGAACGCATCTGGGGCACCTGGGCACAGCGCCAGGGCCTCGACGTGGCGGCCTTCCTGCCCACCATCCACGGCGCCCGTTCGGTCGACACCATCGCCAAGCTGCGCTTGCCCGGCGTCGACGCGCAGCGCGAGTCGCAGGGCATCACGGATGCGGAGATCGTCGACGTGGAAGGAATCATTGAAATCGCGGGCGCGCTGCGCTTTTTGCAGTCGCTGCCGCCCGCGCAATGGGCGATCGTCACCTCGGCGCCGCGCGCGCTGGCCACGGCCCGCCTGAAGGCGGCCGGCATGCCGATACCCGCCATCATGGTGACGGCGGAAGACGTCAAGGCCGGCAAGCCGAAACCCGATTGCTATTTGCTGGCGGCGGAAAAACTGGGCGTGGCGCCCGCTGACTGCCTCGTGTTCGAAGATGCGTCCGTCGGCATCGAGGCGGGCGAGGCGGCTGGCGCGAAGGTCATCGTCGTCACCGCCACGCATGCGCACCCGCTGGCCACCCGCCACCCGGCCATCGACAATTATGAAGCCATCGTGGCGACGCTCGATGCGGACGGCTTCATCGTGCTGGCGGAGTCGGTTGCAGCACGCGCGACAAGATAGCCTGCTCCAGCGCGGCGAAGGCCGCATGGCCGCGCTGGCGCGGGCGCGGCAAGTCCACCTGCACGTCCATGGTGATCCGCCCCTCCTCGATCAGCAGCACGCGGTCGGCCAGGGCCACGGCTTCGGCCACGTCGTGCGTCACCAGCACGGCCGTGAAGCCGCGCGCCAGCCACAGCGACTCGATCAGCTGCTGCATCTCGATGCGCGTGAGGGCGTCGAGCGCGCCCAATGGCTCGTCGAGCAGCAGCAATTGCGGTTCGTGCACGAGGGCGCGCGCCAGCGCCACGCGCTGCTTCTGGCCGCCCGACAGCGCTGACGGCCAGTCGTCAGCCCGCTCGGCCAGGCCGACGGTCCACAGCGAGGCGGCCGCCGCACCGACGGAACGGGGCAGGCCCAGGGCCACGTTGTCGAGCACCGTCTTCCACGGCAGCAGACGCGATTCCTGGAACATGATGCGGATGTCGGGCGCGCCCACGCCGCTGCCGATGGCGATGCTGCCCTCGTCGACGCTTTCCAGGCCAGCGATGGAGCGCAGCAAGGTGCTCTTGCCGCAGCCACTGCGTCCCACGATGGCGACGAATTCGCCCGCTTCCAGTTGCAGGTCGACGTTGTTCAGCACGGGACGTTCGCCATAGGCCTTGCTCAATTGCGTCAAGGCCAGCGGCACGCCGCGGCGCGCCATAGGCGCCTGCGGGGCGACCTTCGCCTGCGGCGGCGCGCCGGCCGGGTCGTACCGCACGAAATGCGATAAAAAATCCGTTTCAATCTGGATGGGGGCGAGCAGCATGGTGTTCTTTCCTCGTTTCGTCACTATCGGTAGGCGGGATTCCAGCGCAGGCAGCGGCGTTCCAGCCCCCGCGAGAACAGGTCGGCCAGCTTGCCCAGCAAGGCATACAGCAGTATCCCCACCAGCACCACGTCCGTTTGCAAAAATTCGCGCGCATTCATGGTCATGTAGCCGATGCCGGCCTGCGCCGAGATGGTTTCTGCGACGATCAGCAGCACCCACACGAGTCCCAGCGAAAAGCGCACGCCGACCAGGATCGAGGGCATGGCGGCCGGCAGGATCACGTCGCGGTACAGGGGCCAGCCGGACAGGCCATAGCTTTTCGCCATCTCGATCAAGCCCTGGTCGGCCGAGCGGATGCCGTGGAAGGTGTTCAGGTAGACGGGAAAGAACACGCCGACGGCCAGCAGAAACAGCTTGGCCGTCTCGTCGATGCCGAACCACAGGATCACCAGCGGGATCAGGGCCAGGGCCGGGATGTTGCGCACCATTTGCAAGGTCGTGTCGAGCAGGGTTTCCGCATGGCGGAAACTGCCCGTCAATAGCCCCAGCAGCAAGCCCAGTCCCGCGCCGATGGCGAAACCGACGGTGGCGCGCCACAAGCTCGTTTTCAGGTGCAGCCACAATTCGCCCGATGCGGCCAGGTGCCAGAAGGCTTTCGCCACGGCCCACGGCTCTGGCAGGATGCGGCTCGACAGCCAGCCCCACTGCGCCGCCAGCTGCCATGCCAGCAGCAGCGCCACGGGCAGGGCCCACGGCGCCAGCGCATTGCGCCACGGCGTGCCTGGCGGACGCTTGACGGCGGCCCTCGCCATCTCAGGCCGCCTTTTTCTGCGGCGCGGCCGGCACGATATTGCTGGCCATGACTTCGCCAAAGGGGCCGCTCAACGATTGCTCGCCCACGGCCTTGCCCTTGCCCAGCAGCGGGAACACCAGTTCGGCAAAGCGGTACGATTCTTCCAGGTGTGGATAGCCGGAGAAAATGAAGGTATCGATGCCCAGGTCCGCGTATTCCTGCATGCGCGCCACCACCGTCGGACCATCGCCCACCAGGGCCGTGCCCGCGCCGCCACGCACCAGACCCACGCCTGCCCACAGGTTGGGCGACACTTCGAGCTTGTCGCGCCGCCCGCCGTGCAGGGCCGCCATGCGCTGCTGGCCCACGGAATCCATCTTGCCGAAGGCCGCCTGCGCCTTGGCGATGATGTCGTCGTCCAGGTGGCTGATCAGTTCATCGGCCGCGCGCCAGGCCGCCTCATTCGTTTCGCGCACGATCACGTGCAGGCGGATGCCGAAGCGCACCGTGCGCCCGCGCTTGGCGGCGCGCGCGCGGATGTCGGCGATCTTCTCGGCGACCGCGGCGGGCGGCTCGCCCCACGTCAGGTAGACGTCCATCTGCTCGGCCGCCAGTTCGTGCGCGGGCTCGGACGAACCGCCGAAATACAGCGGCGGATACGGCTTCTGCACGGGCGGATACAGGGTTTTCGCGCCCTTCACCTGGATATGCTTGCCCTCGAAATCGTAGCCGGCGGCGCCGCCTTCGCCCGCCAGGGTGGCGCGCCACACCCTGATGAATTCGTCGGAAATTTCATAACGCTTGGCATGGTCCGCAAACAGGCCGTCCGCCTCCAGTTCCCCCTGGTCGCCGCCCGTGACGACGTTGATCAAGAGGCGCCCGTTCGACAGGCGGTCAAACGTGGACGCCATGCGCACGGCCAGGCCGGGCGTGGACAGGCCGGGCCGCACGGCCACGAGGAATTTGAGTTTTTGCGTCACGCTGATCAAGGACGACGCCACCACCCACGCATCTTCGCAGGAGCGGCCCGTCGGCAGCAGCACGCCGCCGTAGCCGAGCGTGTCGGCGGCCACTGCCACCTGGCGCAGATAATCGGCATCGACGGGGCGTGCGCCCTGCGACGTGCCCAGGTAGCGGCTGTCGCCGTGGGTAGGGATGAACCAGAAGACATTCAATGACATGGTGTGTACTCCTTGATTATTTGGTGCTGGTGGCCAGCTGGCGCGCCGGCAGCAGCGCATCCTTGACGACGATCGGTTTCGGAATCAGCTTCAGGCTGGAAAAGGCGTCCGCCACCCTTTGCTGCGAGGCGATGACGTCAACCGACACGGGTTTGACGCCATACGCATAGCGCGCGGCGGCCAGCGCCACGACGTCTTTACTCAAGCCCGTCTGCGCCGACAGGATCGTCGCCACCTCGTCCGGGTTGTTGCGGCCCCAGTCATCGACCTTGGCCACTTCATCGAGCACGATGCGCAGGATCTCGGGGTTTTTCTCCGCATAGGTGCGCGAGGCCAGGTAGAACTGGTAGTTCGCCACCAGGCCCTTGCCGTCGGCCAGCACGCGCGCGCCCAGCTGCTTTTCGGCGGCCGCCAGGAACGGGTCCCAGATGGCCCAGGCATCCACGCTCCCCCGCTCGAAGGCGGCGCGCGCATCGGCCGGCGGCAGGAACACGGGCTGGATGTCGGCGTACGCGACGCCGGCCTTTTCCAGCGCCTTCAACAGCAGGTAATGCACGTTCGAGCCCTTGTTCAGGGCGATTTTCTTGCCCTTCAGGTCGGCCAGGGTGCGCAGGCCGGAACCCTTGGGCACGACGATGGCTTCGCTGGCGGGCGACGCCGGCTCATTGCCGACATACACCAGGTTGGCGCCGGCTGCCTGGGCGAAGATCGGCGGCGCCTCGCCCACGGTACCGAAATCGATGCTGCCCACGTTCAGGCCTTCGAGCAGCACGGGGCCGGCCGGGAACTCCGTCCATTTCACGCCCACGCCCTGCTCGGCCAGGCGTTTTTCCAGGGTGCCGCGCCCTTTGAGCAGGGTCAATGTGCCGTATTTCTGGTAACCGATGCGGACCTCGCCCTTGGCTTGCGCCTGCGCCGCGACCGGCATGCCGGCCGCCATCACGCCGGCGACGGCAGAAAACAGCAAACCCAAAGTGGTACGGCGCGAGAGGCGTTGTGCGTGGCGGTGTGTCATGGTGCTTCCTTTGGTCGGTGAATAATCAGGCGGCTTGATAATGGGGCGCGTAAGGCTGGTCCTGCAGCGAACGCACGGGGAGCGGGATCTCGGCTGGCGCGGTCGGACGCCGGCCCCGCAGCACGAACAGGCCGCTGGAGAGTTCCTCGATGCCGGCCTGTACGCGTTCGGCAATCGGCGCGTCCAGGCTCAGGCCCCGCTCCTCGTGCCAGTCCAGCTGCTGCGCATTGGCATAGATGCTGGTGAAGACTTGCTTGGCGCCCAGCGCATGCAGCACGGGACGCAGCGCATAGTCGAGCGCCAGGGTATGCGCATGGCCGCCGCCCGTGGCCAGCGGCAGCACCAGCTTGCCGGCCAGGCCATCTTGCGGCAGCAGGTCGAGGAAGGCTTTCAGCAAGCCCGTATACGCAGCCTTGTAGATGGGCGTGGCGATCACGATGGCGTCCACGTCCGCCACGGCGCGCACGGCGCGGGCAATCGCCGCGTCATCGTAGTCGGCCAGCAGCAAGGCGCGCGACGGCAAGTCGCGCACATGCAGACTGGCGTAGCCGTGGCCCTGCAGCGCCAGCTGTTCGCCGATATGCAGCAGCAAACGGCTGGAACTTGAGGGGAGTTGCGGGCTGCCGCCCAATAACAAGATGCTCATGTGATGCCCGTCCCTGTAGTTTGTCGAAAGTGGCGTTGCTCGGATGCTTGCAGCCTATCGCCATCAGCGGCCGTGTAAAACGAATGCTTTCGCGCTTCGATATGCGTTTTTTGACTATCCGGGCCTGACACCCCGCAAGCGAAGGCGCCGCTCCCCGCGCGGCTTTTTTCGCATATCCATGCGCGGTTTTCTTCGTGTACGGCGCGCGCCTGGCGGTGCAATATCGGCCTCATCGTCTTTCTGGAAATTCACTCATGTCTAGCGCTTTTCTCCATGCCGCCCGTCCCCGGTCGCCTGTGCCGGAACCCCTGCAGGACGCCATCCGCGTCGCCACAAAGCTGGCCGCGCGCCTGGCCGAAACGGCCAATGCCCGCGACCGGGCCGGCGGCCACGCGGCGCAGGAGCGCGCATGGCTGCGCGATTCAGGCTTGCTGACCTTGTCGATCCCCGTGGAATTCGGCGGCCAGGGCGCGTCCTGGCCCCTCGTGTATCAGGTGATCCGCATCCTGGCGCGGGCCGACAGCGCGCTGGCGCATGTCTTCGGCTTCCACCATTTGCAGCTGGCCGGCCTGCAGCTGTACGGCAGCGCGCAACAGCAGCGCCGCCTGCTCACCTTGACCGTCGACGAGCGCCTGTTCTGGGGCAATGCCTTGAATCCCCTCGACAAAAGAGTCACGGCCAGCGACAGCGACGACGGCTTCATCCTCGACGGCATCAAGAGCTTTTCTTCCGGTTCCGTGGGGTCCGATTGGCTCACCGTCTCGGCCTGGCACGCGCCCACGCAGACGGCGCTGATCGCCGCCCTGCCCACGCGCGGGGATGGCGTGACCGTGCAGGCGGACTGGGACGCCTTCGGCCAGCGCCAGACGGATAGCGGCAATGTGCATTTCAAGGCGGTCACCCTGCCCCACGAGCTGGTGCTGCAGGCGCCGGGCCAGGCAGCCACGCCGCAAGCCACCGTGCGCTCGCAGATCGCGCAACTGATCATGAGCAATCTCTATCTGGGCATCGCCGAAGGCGCGTTCGAGGCGGCGCGCCGCTACACGGGCGAGCAGGCGAAAGCCTGGTTTGCCTCGGGCGTGGACCAGGCAACGGACGACCCGTTGATCCAGCACCGCTACGGCCAGCTGTGGCTCTTGCTGCGCCCCGCGCAAGTGCTGGCCGATGCGGCGGCGCAGGAACTGGAAACCGTATTCCGCAAGGGCGCGCTGGTGACGGCGCGCGAACGGGGCTTGCTGGCCGTCGCCGTCGCCGAAGCCAAGTGCCTGGCGCACAAGGCGGGCCTGGAAATCAGCAGCCAGATGTTCGAACTGACGGGCGCCCGCTCCACCTCGGCCCAATACGGCTTCGACCGCTACTGGCGCAACGTGCGCGTGCACACCCTGCACGACCCCGTCGACTACAAGCTGCGCGACCTGGGACGCTTTGCCTTGACTGGCACGCTGCCCGAGCCGACGGCGTACTCGTAATTCAACCACCAAGGAGCCACCATGACCATCGCCCGCCGCCGCATCCTCCTCACCGCCCTGACCCTGGCACTGGCCAGCGGCTTCGCCCACGCCAAGGATCCGAAAGACATCACCATCGGCACCAGCGCCGGGCCGTACGCGGACCAGATCAAGCTGGGCATCAAGCCTATCCTGGAAAAACAGGGCTACAAGGTCAAGTTGGTGGAATTCAACGACTATATCCAGCCCAACTTCGCGCTGGCCGAGGGGTCGCTGGACGCCAATGTGTTTCAGCACATCGTCTACCTGAAGAAGTTCGCGCTGGAGCACAAGCTGGCCCTGACGGACCTGATCACCATCCCCACGGCGCCGATCGCCATCTACAGCAAGAAGCACAAGAGCCTGGACGACGTGAAGGAAGGCACGACGGTGGGCTTGCCGAACGACCCGACCAACCAGGCGCGCGCGCTGGTGCTGCTCGACCAGCTGGGATGGATCAAGCTGCGCGCCAACTTCGACCCCGTGCGCGCGTCGGAAAAGGATATCGCCGTCAACACGAAGAAAATCAAGCTGCTGCCGCTGGAAGCGGCGCAACTGCCACGTTCGCTGGGCGACACCGATTACTCCTTCATCAACGGCAATTACGCGCTGGCGTCGGGACTGAAACTGACGGATGCGCTGGTGGCCGAGAAAATCTCGCCCAACTACATCAACCTGGTGGCCGTGCGCACGGCGGACAAGGACAAGCAGTTCGCCAAGGACCTGGCGGCCGCCTACCGCTCGCGTGAATTCCTCGACATCACCAATAAACACTTTGCCGGTTATTCGAAACCCGATTACCAGCAAGCGTTGCAGACTGCCGCGAAATAAGCCATGGCCAAGACGATACGCTTCAACGCCTTCCAGATGAATACCGTGGGCCACCAGTCGCCGGGACTGTGGACGCATGCGCGCGACCGCAGCCACCGCTATACCGATCCCGCCCACTGGACGGAACTGGCGCGGCTGCTGGAAGAAGGCCTGTTCGACGCGGTGTTCCTGGCCGACGTGCTGGGCGTGTATGACGTGTACCGGGGCAGCCTCGATGCGGCGCTGGAACACGGCGTGCAGGTGCCGCTGAACGACCCGCTGGCGCTCGTGCCCATCATGGCGCAGGCCACCACGCACCTGGGCTTTGGCGTCACCTGCGCCCTCACCTACGAGCATCCGTATACGTTCGCGCGGAGCATGTCCACGCTCGACCACCTGACGAAAGGGCGCATCGGCTGGAACATCGTCACAGGCTATTTAGACAGCGCGGCGCGCAACCTGGGCTTGAGCCAGCAACTGGGCCACGACGAACGCTACGACCTGGCCGACGAATATCTGGACGTCGTCTACAAGCTGTGGGAAAAGAGCTGGGACGACGACGCCGTCGTCAACGACAAGGCGCGCGGCATCTACGCCGATCCGGCCCGAGTCCATCCGATCAACCATGCCGGGCGCCACTACCAGGTGCCCGGCATCCATCTGTGCGAGCCGTCGCCGCAGCGCACGCCCCTGCTGTACCAGGCGGGCACCTCGCCGCGCGGCACGCGCTTCGCGGCGCGCCACGCGGAGGCGACCTTCGTCAGTGGCCCCAGCAAGACGGTGGTGAAGCGCTACGCCGACGACCTGCGCGCCGCCGTGCGGCAAGGCGGGCGCGATGGCGACGCGCTGCTGATCTACGCGCAGGCGCTGGTCATCACGGGCGCCACGGAAGCAGAAGCGCGCGCCAAGCATGCCGATTACCTGCGCCACGTGGACATCGAGGCGGCGCTGGTGCTGCTGTCCGGCTGGACGGGCGTCGATTTCAGCCGCTACCCGCTCGACGCCACCATCGAGTACATCGATTCGCCGGCCGGCCGCTCGGCGCTGGCCTCGTTCAGCCAGGCCGACCCGGACCGCACGTGGACGGTGCGCGAGGCGGCCGAATACATCGGCCTCGGTGGACGCGGCCCGGTGCTGGTGGGCGATGCGCGCCAGGTCGCCGACCAGCTGGAAAGCTGGATCGACGCGACGGGCGTCGACGGTTTCAATCTGGCCTTCGCCGTGGCGCACGACAGCATGGCCGACGTGGTGGCCCACATCGTGCCGGAGCTGCAGCGGCGCGGCCGCTACCGCACAGCCTATGAGGAAGGCACCCTGCGCCACAAGGTGTTTGGCCAGGGCCCGCGCCTGCCGGCCGATCACGCAGGGCGCCAGGTCAGCATCGCGCCAGGCGAGGCCACGCTCGCTGCGGCCTGAACGCCGCCCGCGTCCCCGCGGGCATTTGCATCCAGTCCCGTTCCGTGTCAGCATACGCCACCTTGGCAACACGGATAAGGAATGCAATGCCCCCCACTCCCCTACGCGCGCTGGCCCTGGGCCTGCTGCTGGCCGGTTATGGTTCACCGGCGCTGGCCACGCCGCCAACGCCAGGCTGCGACGTCTGCGCCGCCTGGAACGCCGACCAGGCGCCGTTCCGCATCTTCGGCAATACCTATTACGTGGGCGTGAAGGGCCTCAGTTCCGTGCTGGTGACGTCGCCGCAAGGCCATGTGCTGATCGATGGCGGCTTGCCGGAGTCGGCGCCGAAGATCATCGCCAGTATCGGCGCGCTGGGCTTTCGCATCGAAGACGTGAAACTGATCCTCAATTCGCACGGCCATATCGACCATGCGGGCGGACTGGCCGAGCTGCAGCGGCGCAGCAATGCGCTGGTGGCCGCCAGCCCGTCGGCCGCGCTGGACCTGGCGTCGGGCGAAGTGGGACCGGACGACCCGCAATACCATGCGCTGCCCAAGTACCCGCCCGTGAAGGACATGCGCCTGGCGCGCGACGGCAGCCGTTTCCATGTCGGCCCCATCACGGTGACGGCGCACGCCACGCCGGGCCACACGCCCGGCGGCTTGAGCTGGACGTGGGAGTCCTGCGACGGCCCCCGCTGCCTGAACATGGTCTACGCGGACAGCCTCAACGCCGTCTCGCGTCCCGGCTTCAAGTTCAGCGCCAGCAGCGAGTATCCGAACGCGGTGGCGGACTTGCGCCGCAGCTTCGAGACCCTGGAAAAACTGCCGTGCGACGTGCTCGTTTCGGCCCATCCGGAAGCATCGCAATTGTGGGAACGGCTGGAAGCGAGCGCCACGGCTGGCAGCGATGCCTTTGTCGACCCGCAGGCCTGCCGCGCCTACGCGGCGGCGGCGCGCACCGTGCTCGAGGCGCGCCTGGAACAGGAAAAACAGGAATAAGCTTGTCAACCGTGCACGCTGGCGTGGCGCCAATCTGCTACGCTGGCGGCTATACCCATCACGTTAACCAGGAAATGCCATGTTCAAACTCGCCAGACTGATTCCCCTCGCCGCCATCGTCGCCATCACCGCCGGCTGCGCGCAAACGCCCGTGCGCAGCGATGCAGCCGCCGCCGCGCCAGGCGCCACGTCGCCCGCCAAGCCGGCGCCCAAGCTGACGGGCACGCAGTGGAAGCTGAAGGAATTGAAGGGCAAGCAAGTGGTACGCAAGGCGCCCGAGCAGCGCGACGTGACCCTGATGCTGGCCGAAGGCCGCGCCAGCGGCAACAGCGGCTGCAACCAGATGATGGGCGGCTACACCAGCGATGGCGTCAGCACCCTGGCCTTCTCGCAGCTGGCCGGCACCATGATGATGTGCCAGCCGCAGGACATGGAACTCGAGCGCCTGCTCCTGACCACCCTGGGCGAAGTCAATGGCTACCGCTACGCCGACCAGGAATTGCTGCTGCTGAAGGATGGCGTGCCCGTGGCGCGCTATGAAGCGTTGACGGTGAAGTAAAACCCGCACTCCCGCATGTGAAGAGTGCCCGAAAAACGTTCAGGGCAAGGCGCTGCAACGCCGTCATGGACGTTTTCTCGGCCACTCTTCAGTCGTTGCGCATCTGCGCCTGCGATACATTGCTATTCGCTGGCACGCTCTGCGTCAGCCACACATTCCCCCCGATGGTCGATCCCGCGCCGATGGTGATGCGCCCCAGCACGGTCGCGCCCGCGTAGATCACCACGTCATCCTCGACGATGGGGTGGCGCGGCGTACCCTTGATCAGCGCACCGGAAGCGTCCGCCGGAAAACGCTTGGCGCCCAGAGTGACGGCCTGGTACAGGCGCACGCGCTGGCCGATGATGGCCGTCTCGCCGATCACCACGCCCGTGCCATGGTCGATGAAGAAGGATGCGCCGATGTGCGCGCCCGGATGGATGTCGATGCCCGTCAGGGTATGCGCGATGTCGGCGATCAGGCGCGCCAGGAACGGTGCGCCCAGCGCGTGCAGGCGGTGCGCCAGGCGATGGTACAAAATGGCGATGGTGCCCGGGTAGCACAGCATGATCTCGGCCACCGAGGTGGCGGCCGGGTCGCCCGCGTAGGCGGCCTGCACGTCCGACACCAGCAGGGCGCGGATGTCGGGCAGGCTGGCGGCGAAGGCGCGCGTGATGTCGCGCGCCTGCTGCGCCAGGGCCGCATCGTCGCTGGCGCCCTCGCCCTCATCGCCGGCCGGTACGGAGAACAGCAGGCCGCGCCGCACCTGTTCGCTGAGGCGGTTCAGGGTGGTATTGAGCGTGTCGCCGACAAAATAATCGATGCTTTCGTCCGTCAGGTTGGGCCGCCCGTAATGCGTGGGGAACAGGGCCGCCGACAGGCCGTTGACGATGGTGGTGAGCGCTTCGCGCGACGGCAGTTCGCGCACCCTGCCGTTATGGCGGATCTTGTGCTTGTCTTCGCGCGAGCTGCGCAAGGCCTGGATCACGGGTCCCAGGTTCCACTGGGCCGACTCGTCGGCGGGCGCCGCGGGATAAATGCTGTGCATGGCGGATCACTTCCAGAAAACGGCAAACAGGCCGGGTCGCCCCAGCTTAACGGCGGCGGCACGCGATGCAAACGAAGAATTTCAAGCTTCCATATACGAAAAACGTATATGGATGGCAAACCAGGTCGGCGCCAAACCCGATTCCGGTCACTAGCGTAAAATGACGGACTAACAAAAACACTCTTCAACATGACTAAATTATTAACCTGGATTTTGGCGGGCCTGGCGATGGTCGGACCGCTTGCAATTGACACCTATTTGCCGTCGTTCCCCGCCATCGTGCACGATTTCAATGCCAGCCCCTTGCTGGTGCAGCAAACCCTGAGCTTTTTCCTGTTCACGTTCGCCTTCATGATGCTGTTTTACGGCACCCTGTCCGACTCCTTCGGCCGCCGTCCCGTGATTCTCGTCTCGCTGGTGCTGTATGTGGTCGCCTCCGTGGGCGCCGCGCTGGCGCCGTCGCTGGGCTGGCTGCTGGCCTGGCGCGTGCTGCAGGGCCTCTCGGCCGGCGCCGGTTCCGTGATCGGCCGCGCCATCGTGCAAGACCGCTATTCGGGCGCCGCCGCGCAGAAAATCCTCTCGCACATCATGATGGTGTTCGCGTTGGCGCCGGCCATCGCGCCCGTGCTGGGCGGGTGGCTGCAGGTGGGCCTGGGCTGGCGCTGGATCTTCTGGTTTCTCACGGCCTTCGGCGTGCTGATGTTCGTCGTCGTCTGGCGCGCCTTGCCGGAAAGCCTGCCGAAGGAGCAGCGCCACGCCTTCCACCTGGGCGACATCGCCGTCAATTACTGGAATGTACTGTGCCACCGCCAGTTCCTGCTGCTGTCGACGGCCATCGGCGCCGCCTTTGGCGGCTTCGCCCTGTACATCGGTTCGGCCGCCTACTTCATCATCGACATCCTGCACCTGCCGGAGACGGCATTCGCCTGGCTGTTCATTCCCCTGATCAGCGGCATGGTGTTCGGCTCGGCCCTGTCGGCGAAGATCGCCCACCGCTACAGCCAGCGCCAGATGATCTGGGCCGGTTTCATCCTGATGCTGGTGGCCGCGCTGGCCAACATCGGCTACAACTACGTGTTTGCCGCCGAAGTGCCGTGGGCCGTGCTGCCGCTGTTCTTCTACTCGTTCGCCCTGTCGATCGCCATGCCGCCGATGACCCTGATGGCGCTGAACCACTTCCCCAACAACAGCGGCCTGGCCTCGTCGATGCAATCGTTCATCCAGATGCTGCTGTTCGCGCTGGTGTCGGGCCTGGTGGCGCCGCTGCTGTTCGACAGCGCGCTGAACCTGGCGTATGGCGTGATGGCGGGACTGTTGGTGAGTTTATTGTGCTGGGTGTTTGCGCAGGGTGGTTCGGCGGAAGTCGCAGCGAAGTAAAGTCACGCATACCAACCCGGTAAAAAACCGGGGTCAGTCGCTCGCGATCGGATAGCGCCCCATTGGGGTGCTATCCCCCGGCGGGTCTGACCCCAGCATTTAATCAAGGCCAGGGCGCGGGGGTCACGTCAATATACTGCGCCCCGCCCTGCTCCGGCTCTGCCGCATCGCGCGTAGCCGGCTGGTTCAAGGAACCGGCCGGCGAACGCAGGCTCAATATTTCCTTGCGCGATTCGACGAAGTCGGCCGAACTCAAGGGATGCTGCTGGTCGGGCCAGTGGCTGACGGCCCATTCCTGCAAGGCTTCAAAGCGCCGCCACAGTTCGGCGACGAATTCGCGGCGCGCCTCTTCCAGTTGTTCCGGGGTCTTTTCCATTGCTTCGCTCACATTGACTTCCATGGCCGTTCCCTCGCTGACAAGTTGTCTTGCCAGACTACCCAGGGAACAGCCAGGCGTCTGTTCGCGAACGAACACAGGATTTATTCGGGCATCTTGCGGAAACCCACGGCCAGGCGGTTCCAGGTATTGATGGAGCCGATGGCCAGGGTCACGTTGACCATTTCCGCCGGCGTCAATTGCTCCGCCAGCGCCGCATAGTCCGCGTCCGCAGCGTGATTCTGCGGCAGCAGGGTCAGCGCCTCCGTCCAGGCCAGCACGGCGCGCTCGCGCGGCGTGAAGAACGGCGTTTCGCGCCAGACGGACACGGCGTACAGGCGGCGCTCCGTTTCGCCGGCCTTGCGCGCATCGCTCGTGTGCATGTCCACGCAAAAGGCGCAGCCGTTGATTTGCGAGGCGCGCAGGCGGATCAGTTCGAGCAGCGCGTGTTCCACGCCCAGTTTGGCGATGGCCGCTTCCAGCGCGTACATGGCCTTGACGGCGTCGGGCGAAGCTTGTGTAAAATCGAGTCGTTGCTGTGTCATGATGCATTCCTTGATGAGTAGAGATGCACCATTGTAGAAGCGCGCATAGCGCGCGCGGCAGGCCAATCCTGCCGAAAAACGGCAGACCACCAACAGATACTCCATGGAATTACATATCCTGATCGACGGCACGCGCGACCTGGGCGGCCAGCTGTACCGCCAGCTCAGCGAGGCCATCCGCTCGGGCCGGCTGACGGACGGCCAGCAATTGCCGCCCTCGCGCCTGCTGGCCAGCCAGCTGGGCCTGTCGCGCAAGACCGTGTCCGACGTGTATGACAAGCTCGGTTATGAAAAGCTGCTGGTCGGCAAAGTCGGCGTGGGCAGCTTCGTGCAGACGCCGCACGCCTCGCCGCAGCGCCGCCACGCCAGCACGCCGCTGGCCAGCGCGCAACGCATCGCCCGCTGGGAAGCGACGCCCACGCCCTTGCGCCGCGCCAGCCAGGAAGAACCGGCGCGCTACGCCTTCATCGGCGGGCGCGCCACGCCCGCGCACTTCCCGCAGGATGAATGGCGCGCCTGCATGCTGCACGCGCTGCGCCAGGGTGGCCAGGCGCGCGGCCGCTACGGCCCCGTCGCCGGTTTGCCGTCATTGCGCGCGGCGATCGCCGGCCATGCCGCCTTCAGCCGCGGCATCCATTGCACCGAGGAACAAGTGCTCGTCACCAGCGGCGCGCAGCAAGCCTTGCACCTGCTCGCGCTGACCCTGCTGGAGCCAGGCGACACGGTGGCCGTGGAAGAACCCGGCTACCCGGTGGCGCGCGCCGTGTTCGCCAGCCAGGGCGCGCGCGTGGTGGGCGTCGAAGTGGACGAGGATGGCCTGGTCGTCGCGCACATCCCGGACGGCACGCGGCTGATCTACGTCACGCCCGCACATCAATTTCCGCTCGGCATGCCGATGAGCATGGCGCGCCGCCATGCCTTGCTGGAACGGGCGCGGCAGCTGGGCGCCATCATCATCGAGGACGATTACGACAGCGCTTTCCGCTACGAAGGCCGGCCCGAGGATTCCCTGCAAAGCATGGACCGCTACGGCGTCGTCGCGCACGTGGGCAGCTTTTCCAAGATCATGCTGCCGGAATTGCGCCTCGGCTATGCGGTGCTGCCGCAAGCCCTCGTGGCCGCCGTGGAAACGGTGAAATACCTGACGGATTGCCATACGGCCAGCATGGGCCAGCATGCGCTGGCCAAGTTCATCGACGATGGCCATCTGCTGCGCCACATCCGCCGCTGCCACGACATCTACGCGGGACGGCGCGAGCGGCTGCAGCACTGGTTCAACGGCCCCTTGTCGCCGTGGTTCCGCCTCGTGCCGGCCAGCGCCGGCTTCCACGTGGCGGCGCTGGCGCAGGCGCCGCTCGACATCGCGCAATTGCTGCGCCGCGCGCGCCAGGCCGACGTCAGCCTGTATGCGCTGGCCAGCTTCTACCATGGGCCCGCCCGCCATGAGGGCCTGTTCCTCGGCTATGGCGCCATCGACAGGCTCGATATCGACACGGCGCTGGCCAAGGTGCTGGCGATACTGCAGAAGATCGCGCCCCTGCCAGTCAACGGGGTTGCCAACGATAGTGCCCCGTGATCGGATAGCTGAATAAAATATTTTCCTCGCGCGCGCCCTCGCCGATGTTGTGGATGATGAGCGGCACGCCGCTCCACGACTGCTTGTCGCTGACGATGCCGATGTGCGTGAGGTTGCGCGGCAAACGCCACGTGACGATGTCGCCCGCGCGGTAGGCGCTGGCCTCCTTGGCCGGCGGCAGGCTGGTGCCGTGACGGGCAAAGTAAGTGCCCAGGTTCGGCACGCGGCGGTGGTCGATATTGCGGTCCGGCCCCTTCATCTGCCAGCGTCCCTGCTGCTGGTACACCTGCCACGCCTTGCGCATGTCTTCGTGCACCAGCACCTGCAAGTCCTGCCCCAGCTGGCGGTAGGCGCGCACCACCACGTCCGTGCACACGCCCCGCTCGAGCGGCACGTCGCCGCCCGGATAGGCGAGCCGTTCATAGCGCGGATCGTACTGCACCGTCACGCCTACCTGCTTGCGGGCGGCGGCGACGAGGGCTTGCGGAGTGGCAGGGACAGCCAACGCCAGCATGGGCGCCAGCGCAAGCACGAGGATGGAGAGCGGTTTGATTGGCATCAACGTCGATAGTCGGATGGAAATGCCAACTCTACCGTAACGGCAGGAAAAACGTCGGACGCTAAGTAACCCCCAATAAATTATTGTGATTTCTGACTTCCATAACCGGCGCTCTGCGGCGTTGCCCGCTGCTAGCAGTGCTCGCACTGCGTCGCAGCGGGCGCCTTGCATAGCATCCGGTTCTGTTCGTCATAAATTCACAATATTTTCCTGAGGATTACTTACGCCTGCCAGTTGCGCCAGGTGGGTGGGGAAATCCACGGCCGGTCCCGCCGCATTGACGGTGTCAAAATAATCATGCCAGCCCGTGGCGGCGATGCCTGCCAGCAAGGCGTCCAGCGCCGCCTCGTCCGGGAAGCGCCAGACGGCATAGAATTGCTGGGCAGCGGCATGCAGCTTGCCGCCATCGATGGCGCCCATGGCCAGCGCTTCGGCGCCGCTGCCGGACAAGGCCGCCATGCCGGCGCCCACCTTATCGAAATACGCCTGGCGCGCGCCGCCGTCGAGGGCCAGCCAGGCGGGTTTCGGGCTGTACAGTTCCAACAAGTAATGCATGTTTTTCCTCCAAAAAAGTCAAGAAATCGAGCGTTGGGCGCGCTTGCAGATGCGCAGGGTGGCGGCAGCGGGACTTTCCAGCAGCCATTGCGCGCACAGGCCGCGCACCCAGTCCGGCCGGCTCTTGGCCGCATCGTTGAGCCAGTTGGCCACGGAATCCTGCACGTAGACGGCCGGGTCGGCGCGCAGGGGCAGCAACAGGGGCAAACCCAGCTGCGGCTCTTCTTTTAAGCGGACGAGATGCGCGCACCACACGCCGCGCGGGCGCAGCGCTTCGCAGGCGAAACGGCGCAGGCGTTCCGACGGGTCCGCCGTCCATGGCGCCAGCAAGGCAATCGCCTCGTCAAGGCTCTCCGCCAGATGGGGTCGCAGCGCCAGCCAGGCCCATTCGCGCACGCCGAAGTGGCCATCGTCGGCCAGCGGCCGCATGGCCGTCAGCCGTTGCGGCAAGGTCAAGCCAGTCTGGGCGGCGATGGCAAAGCAGACCCAGCCACGGACCGTGTCGGACGCATGCGCTTGCAATTGCGCCAGATCAACGTCGGCCTCCAGCAGCAATTGCGCCGCCAACGCCATGCGTTTGGTGATGCCGGCCGCTTCCAGCGCGCGCATCCGCTCCAGGCGGGCGGCGCCGATTCCCGGCACGGCGGCGGACAGCAACTGGGCGAAATCGATGGCCAGCCCTTCCGTCAGAGTGGCGCTGGCCACGCTGCCCCCGTTCAGCAGGGCCAGCCGCGCGGGCGCGATGTCGGCGACGCCACGGCTCATACAGCCCCCCGGTCCGTCTTGCGCCAGGCTTTGTCCAGCAGCGCACTCAATAGCTGCATTTCGTCCGGCGTGAAATCGGCGAACAGGCTGGCGATCCATTGCGCATGTTCATCGACCAGGGTCGCGGCGGCCGCTTCTCCCTTGGCGCTCAGGCGCACCAGCAGCTTGCGCCGGTCGACCTGGTCAGGATGGCGCGCGAGGAAACCATCGCGTTCCAGGCCGTCGAGCAAGCCCGTGATGGTGCCGCGCGTCACGCCGGCCCGCTCGGCCAGTGCGTGCGGCGAGAGTCCCTCGGGCACGTCGCGCAGCAGGGACAGCAAGACGAACTTACCTTCCGACAAGCCATGCCGGCCCAGGCGCGTGGCGCAATCGCCATCGATGGCCGAGGCCAGGCCCAGCACTTCAAAGCACAGGCGCAAGCGCGCCGTGGACTGCGCCATGTCGAGACCGCTGGCGCGGCGCTGCACGTCGCCCAGCAAGGCCGTGTATTTTTGTTCGAGTTTTATCATATGGCGCAATATAATATGGCGCCATATCAAATGTCAAATGGAAAACCGTGATGGTTTTCCTGTATGTTTAGAAACGCGCCTTGTCGCGCGCCCACGCGACGATGGCTTGCGCATCGATGGCGCCCGGCTGGCGCGCCACTTCCACGCCCTTGCGAAACAGGGCCAGCGTGGGAATGCTGCGGATATTGAAACGGCTGCCCAGGTCCGGCGACGCTTCCGTATTCACCTTGACGACGCGAAACGCCGGCTCCAGCGTCTTGGCGGCTTGCACATAGAATGGCGCCATGCTGCGGCACGGACCGCACCACGGCGCCCAGAAGTCGACCAGCACGGGAATGTCGCTGCGTTCGATATGCTTGAGGAAACGGGCGCTGGCCAGGTCCACGGGCTGGCCCGTAAACAAATCCTTCTGGCACTTGCCGCAGGTGGGCTGCTCAATCAGGCGCGCCGCCGGCAAGCGGTTGACGGCGTCGCAATGGGGGCACACGATGTGCAGGGAATCTGGCGTGGTCGAGGTCATGGCGTTCCTGGAAAAGGTGGCGTACAGTTGCCGGACATTTTACGGCGTATCGTGCGGCGCCGTCGGCATGCTGGCGGCGCATGTTCACATAGTCCACTATAGTGTGCCGGAACGGCGCGCACATTGCCGAGCCAGCCAAGGAAAACAATGCCTGATGTCGCAGAAAACATGGAGTTGAACACCCAACCTGCCCACGCGGACCTCGCCGCCGCCCTGGCCTTGCAGCGCGCCGCCCAGCTGGCCCACCCCGTGCCCACGCTTGCCGAGCGCAAGCGCGACCTGCACACCTTGCAGCGCTTTCTGCGCGAGCATAAAGACGCCTTGTGCGCGGCCATCAGCGCCGATTATGGCAACCGTTCCCACCACGAAACCTTGCTGGCGGAGATATTTCCCGCCATCGACGGCATCAACCATGTCTTGAAGCACGTGAAAAAATGGATGCGGCCGCAGCGCCGTGGCGTGGACTGGCGCACCTTCCCAGGCGCGCGCAACCGCGTGATGCCGCAGCCGCTGGGCGTGGTGGGCGTGATCGTGCCGTGGAATTTCCCCGTGAACCTGAGCCTGGTTCCCTTGACCTACATCTTCGCCGCCGGCAATCGGGCCATAGTCAAGATGAGCGAAAACTCACGCCACCTGGCGCGGCTGCTGATCGACACCATGCCCGCCTATTTTCCACCGGAAAAGCTGCGGTTTTTCGACGAGACGGGCGGCGTGGGCATGGCGTTTTCACAGTTGCCGTTCGACCACCTGCTGTTTACGGGGTCCGGCCAGACGGGCCGCGCCGTCATGGCGGCGGCCGCGCGCAATCTGTGCCCCGTCACCCTGGAACTGGGCGGCAAGGCGCCAGCCATCGTCTGCGCCGATTTCGACGTGCGCACGGCAGCGGAGCGCATCCTGTTCGTCAAGTGCCTGAACGCGGGGCAAATCTGCACCAGCGTCGACCACGCCTGGCTGCCCGAGGCCAGCATCGCCGACTTCGTCGACCATGCGCGCCAGATCGTGCCCACGCGCTACCCACAACTGGATACGCCCGACTATACGTCCATCATTGACGAGGCCGCCTTTGAACGCCTGTTGCAGGCGCTCGACGAGGCGCGCGCACGGGGCGCGCAGGTGATTTCGCTGTTGCCGGGGCCAAGCCACGACCGCGCCACGCGCAAGATCGCGCCGCATATCGTGCTCGACGCGCCCGCGGACAGTCTGCTGCTGACGCGGGAAATCTTCGGTCCCATCCTGCCGCTGCGCGGCTATGCGAACCTGGACACCGTGATCGACAGCATCAACGCGGGACCGCGCCCGCTGGCCATCTACCCCTTCAGCAACGAGGCCAGGACCGTGCAAATGCTGATCGAGCGCGTGATGTCGGGCGGCGTGTCCGTCAATGACGCCCTGTTTCATGTCGGCCAGCACGACCTGCCCTTCGGCGGCGTGGGCGAATCCGGCATGGGCCACTACCACGGCGTCGAAGGTTTTCACACGTTCAGCAAGCTGCGGCCCGTGTTTTATCAGGCCCGCTACAGCGCCTTGACACTGCTGCGTCCGCCGTATGGCAAACTGGCCAGCCGCGTGCTGGCCTTCCTGACCCGCTGATTACAGGAACAGCGAGGCGGCGATGGCCCACATGACGAGGGCGATGATGCCGTCGAGCACGCGCCAGGCCATGGGCTTGGCAAACACGGGCGCCAGGTAGCGGGCGCCAAAGCCCAGCAGGAAGAACCACAGGGCCGACGCCATGATGGCGCCGCCGGCGAAATAGAAGCGTCCCACACCTTCATGCTGGCCGCCGATCGAACCGAGCAGGATGACCGTGTCGAGGAAGGCGTGCGGGTTCAGCAGGCTGAACGCCAACGCCGCGCCGATGACGGCCCAGTAACCTTCGGGCGCCTTGGCGGCCGACACCGTCAGGGCCGTTGGACGCCAGGCCGACTTGGCCGCGCGCAAGCCGTACGCGATGAGGAACGTGGCGCCGCCGGCCTTGGCCCACAGCAGGAAATCAGGATTGTCGGCAATGAAGGTGCCCATGCCGGCCACACCGGCCGTGATCAAAATGGCATCGCACAACAGGCACACCAGGATGCAGGTGAGCACATAATGGCGCTTCAAGCCCTGCTTGAGCAAGAAGGCGTTCTGCGTGCCGATGGCCACGATCAGGCTCGCTCCGAGCCCCATGCCTTTCAAGAAAATTGCGCTGTCCATATCGATTCCTTTCTATTGCTTTCCATCACGCGCACGGCCGCCCACGCTCTGCCGGCAACGGCAAAGTCATCAGAGGTAGGTGGAGGGTGGTGCGGAACCTGGAGGACCGCGCGGGAGAGTGGAGTTGTTACCCTATTTCAACAGTGTAAAGAAAAAGTAAATATAAGTATAATGAATGATTCTAACCATATATAAGAGAATCTTATGCGCGTCGTCGATTACCGTGGATTGGCCGCCCTCGACGCCGTGATCGGCCTGGGCAGCTTTGAAAAGGCCGCGCAGGCGCTGGCCATCAGCCAGCCGGCCGTGTCGCAGCGCATCCGCACCCTGGAAAACCTGGAAGGCACCCTGCTGATCATCCGCAGCCACCCGCCGCTGCCCACGGAAGCGGGCCAGCGCCTGATCGCCCATTACCGGCAAGTCAAGCTGCTCGAAGCGGCGCTCGACGCCCAGCCGGGACCCACCACGCAATTGCCGGAACTGGCCATCGCCGTCAACGCCGACAGCGCCGCCACCTGGATTCCGGAAGCGCTGGGGCCGCTGCTGTCGCCACCGTCGTGCCTGCTCGATATCCGCCTCGACGACCAGGATCACACCCTGAGCCAGCTGCGTGAAGGGCGCGTGTTTGCCTGCGTCACCAGCGCCAACGACCTGGTGGCCGGCACCACGGCCACGCCGCTGGGCGGCATGCGCTACCTGTGCGTGGCCTCGCCCGCGTTCGCGCAGCAATGGTTTCCCCATGGATTTACGGTGGAAGCCGTCAGCCAGGCGCCCGCCATCACCTTCGGCAGCAAGGACGCGCTGCACGAGCGCTATCTGCAGCACCGGCTCGGCTATACGGGCCGCTATCCGCACCATGTGCTCGGTTCGGCGCGCGACTTCGTGCGCTTCATCGAAGCGGGCTATGCTTATGGCATGGTACCCCTGCTGCAGGCGGAAACGGCGCTGGCCGCCGGCAGGCTGGTCGACGTGGCGGCCGGGCAGGCGCTCGACGTGCCCCTGACCTGGCATGCCTGGGATATCCAGACACCGCTCACGCGCACCCTGTCGGACGCCGTCATCGCCACGGCGCGCAAATGGCTGTTACAGGATTGATTGACGCAAGCAACATTTATCTATGCCAGACTGCAACTTCCCCGTGCGTGCCCGGCCCTGCCTGGCCTACACTGCAAGCATCATCCACCTGAATCGGGAGCTGGCATGACGATCCTGCGCACCACCATGCTCGGTTTGCTGGCGGCCATCCCGCTCGCTGCCGGCCTGGCCGCCTGCTCGCCCTTGATGGCCATCAATGCCCTGTCGTCCAGCGGCGCCTCGCAAGTGACGCGCGACCTGCCCTACGGTCCCCTGCCGCGCCAGAAACTCGATCTCTACGCCCCCAGGACCCGCACGGGGCCCGTGCCCGTGGTGGTGTTCTTTTATGGTGGCAACTGGACGACGGGCGAGCGCGCCGACTATGCCTTCGTTGGCCACGCGCTCGCGGCACGTGGCTACCTGGCCGTGATCGCCGACTACCGGCTGTATCCGGACGTGCACTACCCGGAGATCTTGCAGGATGCGGCCCGTGCCGTGGCCTGGGCCGCGATGGAGTCCAGCCGCCATGGCGGCGACCCCGCGCGCCTGTTCGTCATGGGCCATAGCGCCGGCGCCTACAATGCGGCGATGGTGGCGCTCGACGCCAGCTTGCTGGCGCGCCACGGCATGCACCCGCACGACTTGCGGGGCTGGATAGGCCTGGCCGGCCCCTACGACTTCTTGCCCATCGAAAACACCACCACCCGGCCCGTGTTCTTTTATCCGGACACGCCCGCCGCTTCACAGCCCATCCATCACGTGACGGCCGACGCCCCGCCCGCCCTGCTGATCGCTCCCCTGCCCGGACAGGATAAGCTGGTCGATCCGCGACGCAACACGGGGGGCCTGGCCAAGGCCTTGCGGACGCTTGCCAGGCCCGTGACGGAAACCTATTTCGACCACGTGGGCCACGCCACCCTGGTCGCCACGCTGGCCGCGCCCTTGCGCAGGCTGGCACCCACCATGGACGCCATCAGCGCTTTCATCGATGCCAACAGCGGGAGCGGGAGCGGTGACGCGATCTTGTCCGCGGTCTTGCCCGCGGTCTTGCCCGAGGCAGCGCTGCCGGCAAGCATGGCCATGCCATCGCGCTCACCTGGCGTGACCACGCCAGCCCCTGAACTGCACGCCTACGACAAAACGCCCGCCCCCTGAAGGGCGGGCGCTCTGCCCGAACCAATACGCACGATACTGCGTGCCGGCAAGCCACATCTCAAGGCTCGGTCCTCGCGATGCGGCTCAGCCGCAAGCAGCCTCGTGCTTACTCTTTACGGCTGGCGCTGCTGCTTTTGCTTTGTGCGGAGCCCGCTTGCGATGCGCTGCCGCCGGACATGCTTTCGCTGCCGGACGACTGCTGGCTGCCCTGGTGGCTGGCGCTTTGCAGGCTTTGACCATCACGGCGTTGCTGCTCGCGGCTGGCGCCGTTTTGCTGATAGGCCTGGAATGGTTCGGCCATGCGCTGCATGGCTTCCTGCTGCTTGCGCACGTTTTTCTCCGTTTCTTCCGAAGCCGTGCGGGCCACTTCTTCCGCCAGGGCCTTGGCCGTGCGGCTCGTTTCATTCACATGCCGTTCTGCCACGTTGGCCAGTTCGACCTGCGTATCGGCCGCCAGGCGCGACAGCTGTTGCTGATACTTGCGCAATTGCTCGGCGGCTGGCTGGCCCGAGGCGGCAGCCACCTGGAACACATCTTCTGCGCGCTCGACCGTCAGCAGGTTCTGGCCGGTGACCGTGGTTTCTTCCAGCAAACCTTGCGCCAGCTGCATGTTCAGGTCACTGAAGTGCTGCACCGATTGAAACAAGGACTTCGACAGGCCATTGAAGAAAGCCAGTTGCGCTTCCAGGTGGTTTTTGGCGGCGGGGGTAACACTACGGGAATATGGATACATGGAGTTCCTCATTAAATAGCGGTTGGGTGGACACAAACAGATGGCGACACCACCGGCTGTCGAACGGTGAGGCAGACGGCCGGGCTACGCCACGAAACGCGAAAAAACATATCCGATTGGTGGGAAGATGCTTTGCAACGCGAGTCCCAAGGCTACGTGAGCACCGCAGGTGAGGCATGATCTGGATCAAAGGTGCGCTAGGCTGCGCAGAAAGTTTTGGCTGGACGGATTGCCCTTGGCAAACGTCAGTGACGAGGAGGAAAATCTGTGTCAGGCATGCTCAAGCAGAAGCGTCCGTGCCCGGCACGACGGGCTTGTAACCATGGCTGCGCAGCGACGCTTCCAGCCAGCGGTTGCCATACCAGCCGCGCGCCAGCAGGTAACTGAGTTCCGCCCCGGCCATCAGCAGCATCATCGGGCCGATGCGCAGTTCGGTGGCCAGATGGCTGCCGAACCACAGGCAGACATCCATTGCCAGCATGAGCAGCAACAACCACCAGCGGCGCTTGGCGACGGCCCAGAACGAGCCCAGCAACAGGGCCGGCCAGGAAAATCCCGCTTTCACGTAGGCATAGCGGCCGGCGTCGTCGGCAAACAGGGTGGCGCTGTGCTTCATGCTGCTCTCTTTGGGTAAGGAACGGTGTCAGGGCTCGGGATGGTGGCAGACGGCTTCGACATTGTGACCGTCCGGCCCCAGCACGAAGGCGCCGTAGTAATTCGGGTGATACATGGCGCGGATGCCGGGGGCGCCGTTATCCTTGCCGCCCGCTGCCAGCGCGGCCTGGTAAAACGCATCCACCTGGGCGCGGTTGTCCGCCGCGAAGGCGAGATGCATGCCGGCATGCGGCGCGGCGCCCACGCCGAACCAGAAATCGGGCTTGCCATCCTTGCCCAGGCCGACCCAGCCCTGCACTTCCATCACCACCGACACGCCCAGGGGCGCCAGGGCGGCCGAAAAGAAGGCCTTGCTGGCCTGGGCATCGCTGACATTCAAACCGATGTGATCAAGAATCATGGTGGCGCTCCTTGCAGGTAAGGGGAAAGGAAGCGCAGTATGCGCCAATATTGCCTTTTAAGCACGCAAAATCACAGATCCGGCGCGTAGCGGGCGACCATCTGTTCCTGCGTTTCCTGCGGTCCGCTGCCGCCCGTCTGGTCCTGAATCATCTGCCCCATCGTCGGCAAGACGCAGCGTTCGACCCGGGCCGCACTGTCCCACAGGCGCGAACGCATGAGGGCCTTGGCGCAATGCAGATACGCCTCGGCCACGCGCAGGCGCATGACCAGGCGCGGCGGGCCGCGCTCGCCGGCGAAGTGCGCCAGCAGCGTCGGATCGTCGCTGAGACTGGCTTCGCCATTCACGCGCAAGGTTTCATCGACGCCGGGGATCATGAACAGCAGCCCCGCCCTGCCCGTCTCGGCAATATTGCTGAAGCTGTCGAGGCGGTTATTGCCCTTGGCATCGGGCAGCAGCAGGGTATGGGAATCGAGCACCCGCACGAAACCGGGCGCGCCGCCGCGCGGCGAGGCGTCGAGCTGGCCGCCGGCACCGCCCGTGGCCAGCACGGCGAACGGCGACAGCCCGATGAAGGCGATGCAATGCGGGTCGAGATGGTCGAGCTGCTTGCTCAGCGACCGCCCCTGCGCGGGCGGATAATGCGCGCGCAGTTGCTCCAGGGTAATGGCCACGCGCCTGCCCGCCTAGCGCAGGTTGCCCGTGTGCCCCAGCGAATAGCGGCCCGGCTGCGGCCACACGGTCAGGCCGTGCGGTTCCTGGCCGACTTTCACCTTGGATACATCGCCGCTGTTCGTATCGATGCGGTACACCACGTCGTCGAAACGGCCGGACAGCCACAGGTACTTGCCATCGGCGCTCACATTGCCCATGTCGGGGCTGCCGCCGCCGGGGATCGGCCAGTTCGCCACCACTTTTTCCGTGGCGAAATCGATCACGCTGACGCTACCCTTGCCCTTCGGCTTGCCGTGGATGCGGTGCGTGCCGCGGTTGGCCACGTACAGTTTCTTGCCGTCACGGCTCGGGTACAGGCCGTGCGCGCCCACGCCCGTCTGGATGAAGCCGATTTCCTTCAGGGTGGCGCCATCGACGATGTGCACGCCGTCGGCGTCCATGTCGGCGATAAAGAATTTCTTGCCGTCCGGCGAGATGCGTATGTCTTGCGGCATGCCCTTCTTGACGCTGCAGATTTCATTCGCCGGGCCGCCCACGGGACCGGACTCGGCAAAACGCTTGGCCGGCATCTGCAATTTCAGGTAGCCGTCGACCTTGCGACCCACCAGATCGATCTTGGCGATGGTGCCGTCGAACTCGCAGGTGAACATGGCGTAGCGGCCGTCATTCGAGAAATCCGCATGGTTGATACCGCCGCACTGGGGCGTGTCGATCGAATACTGCACGGCCATGGTCTTCGGGTCGCGGAAATCGAGGCGGTGGCGCGCTTCGGCCACGACGATGGCCGACTTGCCGTCCGGCGTGAAATACATATTGTAGGGGTCATCGACGGGTACTTCCTTGCCCGGCTTGCCCGTCAAGGGGTCGACCGGCGTCAGGCTGCCCTTGTCCGTGCGTTCGGCATTGTTCGCCACCCACAGGGTGCGCAAGTCCCACGACGGCACCACGTGCTGCGGGCCGCTGCCGACCTTGAACTTGTCCACCACTTTCAGGCTGTCCTGGTCGATCACGTACACATCGTTCGAGCGCAGGTTGGGCACGTAGACCCGGCGCAAGTGATCCTTGACGACGGGACTCATGTTGCTGCTGGCGATGCTGCCATACACGTTCTTCGGGTCCACCAGCGGCGGCATGCCCGGCAGCGGCGCATAGGCGGCAGCCGGTGCCGGGCTGGCCGCGGCCGGCGTACTGGCGCCGATGACCTGGCTGGCCACACCCAGGCCTGCCAGTGCGGCAGCCAGGGCGGACAAGGTAACGATGGTGCGTCGTTGAGATTTTTTCATGTGATTTCGCGTCATTTCGTTGCAAAAGCCGGAAGTTCAGCACTTCCAGCGGAATTATTTATTACGTTGCAGCAGTTGCTTGATGGCAGCCACCGACGTGTCCACCTGCAGCTTGATGCCGATCTGCCCCAGTTCAGCCGTGGCACGCGTGGCATCGCCGCGCACGCCGTCCGCCACGCCGGGCTTCGGCCCATGGGCCCTGGCCTCGCTGCGCACCAGCGACGGGTCCGTCGCCAGCATCAGCGCCGCGTCCGCCAAGCCGGCGTGCAGGCCGATCTCGGCGCCGCTGTGGCCGCGCTTTTGCAGTTCGGCAATGTAGGCCGATTGCGTGATGTCATAGTAATCGAGCAAGGCATACGCGCGCGCGTCCTTGGCGGCGGATGCCTTGCCCCAGGCACGGTTGAGCTTGTTGGCCACGTTCTGCTCGTTTTTTTGATAGCCGCCATGGTCGCCGATAAAAATGATGTCGCGGAAACCATGCTGGCGCAGGCTGGCGGCAGCCCCTTCCAGCACGGCTTCGAAGGCGGCCGGCGGTATCGAGATCGTGCCGGCAAAGCGCATGTGGCCGGCCGGCGGCGAAATACTGCCTTCCGGCACGTAGGACACGACGGGCGCGACGATGGTGTTGCCGAGCTTTTGCGCAATCTGCCGCGCCAGCAGCCCGGCGCGCACATTGTGCTTGCCCAGCGCGATATACGGCCCGCTCTGCTCGACGCCGCCAATCGGCACCAGCACGGTGGTGGCACCATGGTCTATGCGGCTACGCAACTCCGTGCTGGTCAGCTCTTCCAGCATGACGCTGCCGCTGGCAGGCGCGGCGGCCATGACGGGCACCGTGACCGGCAGACACGACAAACTCAGGACGAACAGGGAAACGAGGGGCTTGCGTGAAAGGCGGAGCGTGGATGGCGCGCCGGGCGCCGTTCGCTGAGGGAACTGCAGAGTCATAAGCCAACATCTTTCCGAGATCAAAGGCGCCGTGCCCGGCCTTGCCAGGCAAGCCGGCTGCCACGCAGGAATTGTATTCCATCATGACGGGAACGGCACGTTAATTTGCTGCAGTGCTTTGCAAGGAATTGACGAGGGGAAACTATCTATCAGGCGGTGGTCGCGGCAACCCCGCCCGCCTCGCCATCATGGAGCGTTTCGTTGCGCTTCTCGGCATAGGCCTTGAGCGAGCGCATCGTCCTGGGCAACCCGTCCCGCACTTGCCTGGCAACACCTGGCCCGAACAGAAAGGCAAGCGCACCCGTGAACCACACGCGGTGCATGACTTCCGATCCGCCCTCCGCGGCCACCACCGTGTGCTCGAAATGGATGCGGAACAGGGGGATATAGCCCTCGACGGTGAACGAGCGGCCGGCCGTGCGCTCGGTGACCAGCAGCGCAATCCCCATCCCCTTGCCGGGAACGATCCTGCCATGCGTCCCCACCGCGAACGGCCCGTTGAGCCGGGCTTGCTTCGTATCCGGATCCCACAGATGCCATCGGTCGACCTCGCTCCAAATCTGGTCGACGACCATGGGCGGGACTGCGATGTGGATGCTTTCTTTGATTTGCATCAATTGGGGATCTCCCTGTCATGTCGAGGAAAGTCACTCCGACAGGAAGTATTCCTGCCGCGATTGCAGAATACACTGTTTTTCATCCTGCAAATAGAATCAGATTCTGCTGATACAGGGACATGATTTACCTGGCAATCGGTTCGCGGCTACTGCCGCGTCGACATGTCCGCCAGCTTATCGACTGTCTTCAAGACCGCGATTTTCAGCGCGGGAATTTATACCGTATCAGCAGCGTAGCTCCCTTGCCGCCGGGTGGGGTCAGCAGTATCTCGTCACCCGGCAGCATCTCTTCATACATCACCGTGCAACAGGTCGGCATCGAGTGGCCGCGCGAGGGATAAACGCCAACGTCGGTATGCAGGTTCGCGGCGCGCACATCCACGCTGGCCTTGCCGGCCTTTCCTTCTTCTTGCAGCAGCTTGCGCAGGGCGGTGACGAAGTCCCCTTTGCTGAGCCTGGCAGGTGCCTGGCTGGTTTGCGGGCGGGCGGTTGCGTCGTTTTTCATGGCAGTTTCTTTCAGTAAGTACATTCCCGCCACTATAACATTCGCCCCCTGGCGGCATCATGCCAACATAGACGCTGGCCCCGGCCGCCTGCACTATCGCCGCTGTAGCAGTCGTTCGACTGATACAGCGTGTGCTGGTATGGGGCGTCTTGTGCCTTGTCCCTGCCGTGCCGCGCCTCTAGACTGGGGCCTTCTCCACGCTGCGACTGCATACCATGACCGAACTCCTGCCCCTGATGAGCTATTGCTTTGTGATGTCCGCCACGCCCGGGCCGAACAACGTCATGCTGGCCACCACCGGCGCCAATTTTGGCTATCGCGGAGCGCTGCCCGTGATCCTCGGCATCCAGCTCGGCATCTTCGTGCAAACCATGCTCATGTGCGTGGGACTGGGCAGCGTGTTCGTCGCGTACCCGATGGCGCAGCAGGTGCTGCGCATCGCGGGCGCGCTGTACCTGATGTTCTTGGCGTGGAAGCTTGCCGGCGCGTCGGTGGCGGGAAGCGGCGCACCGAAGGCCGTGTCGTTGGCGCAGGCGGCGCTGTTTCAGGCGCTGAACCCCAAGAGCTGGCTCAAGGCGATCACCATGGCGTCGGTCTTCATGCCTGCGCAGGGCAACTTGCTCGCCAGCGCACTGCTGGTGTCCGTGATCGGCACCGTGGTGGGCATGCCGTGCAACGCCATGTGGGCGCTGTTCGGCGTCTCGATCCGCAGCCTGCTGAAAGCGCCCCGCAACCAGCGCATATTCAATCTGACGATGGGGGCCATCCTGCTGGTCCTCGCCGTGATGTTTTTACGTTAGACTGCCACCCATGTTCGCCATCGACCGCTCCTCCCCCATCGCCCTGTTCAAGCAGATCGAGGCCGCATTGCGCCAGCAGATCGCGCAACGCGTCCTGCCTGGCGGGGCCAGGCTGCCGTCGATCCGCCAGCTCGCCACGCAGCTTGCGGTCAGCACCAACACCGTGGTGGTGGCGTATGACAGGCTGGTGGCCGCAGGCGTCATCGATACGCACGGCACGGCGGGCTTCTTCGTCTGTGCGGCAACTGACGCCAGCCGCGCCATTCCCGACGAGGTGGCGCTGGAAGCGGGCCAGGAGCAGGAACCGGTGTGGCTGAGCCAGCAAGTGAACGACCAGCGGCCGGGCGTGATATTGGCCAGCAGCGGCGCCTTGCCGCCCACCTGGCTGCAGGACGCGCTGCCGGCGGCCGCCGTGCAACGCGGCCTGGCGCGCAGCGCGGCCGGCATGGCCTCGCGCTGTCCGCCGCAAGGGCTGGCCGAACTGCGCGAGCAGATCGCGCTGCTGATGCGCGGCATCGGCATCGCTGCCGACGCCAGCCACATCCTCACCACGTTCGGCGGCACCCATGCAATCGATCTGATCTGCCGCACGTTCCTGCAGCCCGGCGATACGGTGCTGGTGGAAGACCCCGGCTACTTCCTGATGTTCGGCAGGCTGCGCCAGGACGGCGTGCGCCTGGTGCCCATCCGGCGCCGCCCCGATGGCCTCGACCTGGACGAACTGGAAGCCGCCTGCCGCGCGCACCGTCCGCGCCTGTTGTTCGTGCAGACGGCTTTGCACAATCCCACCGGCTGGAGCAGCAGCGCCGCCAACCTGCACAAGGTGCTGATCATGGCGCAGCAACATGGCTTTCTGATCGCCGAAGACGACGTGCACGGCCATTTCCAGCCGGGCCACAGCACGCGGCTGGCATCGCTGTCCGGACTGGACGGCGTGATCTATTACTCCAGCCTGTGCAAGGCGCTGAGCCCGGCCCTGCGCATGGGCTACCTGGCCGCGGCGCCTGCCCTGCTCAAGCTGCTGATGCGCACCAAGATCCACGCCATCATGACCTTGCCTGCGCTGAACGAATACGTGCTGCTGGAAGTGCTCAAGGCCGGCAACCTGCGCAAGCACATGGAGCGGCTGCAACGCAAGATCATGGTGGCGCGCAACGCCAGCACGCGGCAACTGAGCGCGGCCGGCGTGCTGTTCGAGCAGCCCGGCGACGCAGGCATTTTTCTGTGGGGCAGCATGCCCGAAGGGCTGGACGTGGACTTGCTGGTGCAGGACGCCTACCGCAACAAGATCCTGATGATGCGCGGCGCCGCGTTCTCGGCCAACGACACACCAAACCAGCACATCCGCTTCAACGTCGCCTTCAGCCAGCATCCCCGCGTGAGCGCCTACCTTGAAGAGCGCCTGCGCGCGGTGGCGGGCGCCCGCTCAAGCCTGGCCCGCGCCAGCGGCGCCGCCAGCATCGAGGGCAAGTCCTGAGTATCGGCGCCAAGCATGCGCTCCGAGGTGGCTACCGCCTGGTCGATGGCATGGGGATGGGGATGGGGATGGGGATGGGGATGGGGATGGGGATGGGGATGTGCGAATCTGCGGGCTTTCATTTTGGCAAAGTGATATCCTTGTCAATACGACTGAGTGTGGCCAGAAGCGCGCCTCAATACGATCAATCAAGAGAAGGAGCGCATGCTCGTGGGAAGTACCGTTTCAAGCCGGTTGTCCATGTTGGGCGTTATTTTTTTGTGCCTTTCGCTGTCGTCCCTGACCAACGCATCCGAACAACAAAGTGATATGGCATCGATCAAGCAGGAGCATTGCGAAGAAAGCAATAATCTTGAAAATACCTTCTGCATGAGTCGAGAGCTAGCAGAATCCGACGCGCGCTTAAACGTCGTCTACAAGACATTGATGTACGCGCTTACCAAGCCGCGAGGACTGCAAAGCGCGCAACGCGCATGGACGGTTTTCCGTGACGAGGAGTGCAAGTTCCAGAACGAGGCGATGCGTGGTGCAAGTGGTTACAACTTTTCGATGGACCTGTGTTTGATGCGGTTGACTGAACAGCGCATATCGGCGTTAGAAACCGTTAAGCCCTGTAATGGCTGCATAGAATTCAAGGATGAGTTTTATGGAACGAGGAAAGAATTCACCTTGCCAGAGCGTAAACGCACTCCTGCTTCGGGCAAGCGATGACACTGGGCAAAGCTTGCCGACTTAACAACGACGGCAATCGGGGCCAGCAGCAGGCACTCACGTTGATGTGACAATGCATGACTATTATCGCTTGGCCATTCCTTATGCTCATCGGCAGTTGGCGGTCAACTCTTCAACTCTGTATGTTGACCAGCTCCTCAAACCAGTTTTTCGCACAGTCCGATCATGACCACACTGCGTAAAGCAATTATCCTGGCAGTCTTTTTTGCGGTGACAAGCGCTGGCGCAGCGCTGTCATATGCGGCACCGTGGACGGACATATCGTGGCGGCAAGCGCAGCTTTGGGCAGGTTCCTTCTGCTGTCTCGGATTCTTACTCGGGGGGATATACGCCTTCGATCCGGATTCCGACTTGAAGATCAAGTCCAGTGCAATCGGTCGGATGTCATTCGGCGTCATAGCCTCGTTAATCTTGTCCGCTTTGTGGCGCTGGCCGCTTGAAGGCGTTGCGCTCGCAAGCCTTGTTGGTGCTGTGCTTGGGTATGTAGGCATGACGTGGGCAAAATTTGCCGACTTTTGACGATAGGGCTCACTGCCTGCAACGGGGCGACAGCGGAATCCCGCGCCCGCGAGGCAGGCTGACACTGGA
Source organism: Janthinobacterium rivuli (assembly GCF_009208735.1). Lineage (GTDB taxonomy): Bacteria > Pseudomonadota > Gammaproteobacteria > Burkholderiales > Burkholderiaceae_D > Janthinobacterium. Next base: position 196,755 of record NZ_WFLJ01000010.1, read on the forward strand.
CTGCAGCGGAACCGGGCTGCGCTTCCTGCATGCCACCCTGCCAGCCCGGCTAACCTTACCGACACTTGCCACAAGCACAGAACTCAACGCCCCCCCAATTGGAACGGACCCTCACCAAAGAAAAACCCCGGCGTACCGGGGCATTTACCAGGTTTAAGCGCGCGCGCTGCGGCCGGGCAGCGCCAGGCGCCGGCTGGATGCAGCCGCTGCCGGGGCCGGCAAACCGCCCGCCACTTTCAGCGATTTAGCCTGGGCGTCGCCGCGCAGGCGGAACACGGCCACCACGTCGACCAGCTCGACGGCGCGGTCCTGCAGCGAGGCGGCGGCGGCCGCCGCCTCTTCCACGAGGGCCGCGTTTTGCTGGGTGACCTGGTCCATCTGCGAAATGGCCTGGTTCACCTGTTCGATGCCGGCGCTCTGTTCATGGCTGGCGTTGGCGATGTCGCCCATGATGTCCGTCACGCGACGGATGCTGGCGACGATTTCTTCCATCGTCGCGCCCGCCTGGTCGACCAGCGCGCTGCCCGTGTTGACCTTGTCCACGGAATCCTCGATCAAGCCCTTGATTTCCTTGGCGGCCGCCGCCGAACGCTGCGCCAGGTTGCGCACCTCGGTGGCCACGACGGCGAAGCCGCGGCCCTGCTCGCCCGCGCGCGCCGCTTCGACGGCCGCGTTCAGCGCCAGAATATTGGTTTGGAAGGCAATGCCGTCGATCACGCCGATAATGTCGGCGATCTTCTTCGCCGATTCATTGATGGAACCCATCGTGCCCACCACTTGCGCCACCACGGCGCCGCCCTTGCGGGCCACGTCCGAAGCGGACACGGCCAGCGAGTTCGCCTGGCGCGCATTGTCCGTATTCTGGCGCACGGCCGAAGTCAGCTCTTCCAGGCTGGACGCCGTTTCTTCCAGCGACGACGCCTGCTGCTCCGTGCGCACGGACAAGTCCGCGTTGCCGGCGGAAATCTGCGCGGCCGCCACGCTGACCGTATCGGCCGAGGCGCGCACGGTGGCGATCACGCCGACGATGCGTTCCAGGAACTTGTTGAAGGCCGTGGCCGTGCGGCCCACTTCATCCATGCGCTCGACGGGCATGGCGGCGGACAGGTCCAGCGAGGCGCTGACGCGCTCCAAGGTGTGTTCGATATCGCCGAGGCCGCCGCTGATGGTGCGGTAGATATGCCAGGCCAGCGCGCCCGTCAGCAGCACGGCCACGCCCAGCACGGCCAGCATGGTGTTGAAGGCCGTATCGTAGGCGGCCAGGCTTTCCGCCTTCACATCGTCGACCAGCTTGTTGTTGTAGGCGATATGGTCATCCATGCTTTTCTTGGCGGCCGCGGCCGTGATGGCCAGTGGCGTGCCAGCAAGCAAGGTGGCGCGCACGCCATCCATGTCGCCCGCGTAGGCGGCGGCAAAGAACGGCACCAGCGCGCGGCGGTACGCTTCCATGGCGGCCTGGTCGGCGTCGAGCATCTTGCTGTCCGTCGCGTCGTACAGGCGCTCGGCGCGGTAGGTGGCGATGACCTTGTCGAAATTCGTGTTGGCATCGGCGACGGCCTTGTCCAGCGCCGTCTTGTCGGCCAGATTCGAGAACACGGACAGGCGATAGCCGGCCAGGCGCGAGTCGGCCAGGAAACCCTTGGCCGCATTCAAGCCCTGGATGCTGGGAATGATGCGGTTTTGCACGGTGTCAAAGCGCTGCTGCGCGCGCTGTAACTGGATGGCGCCGCCTGCGCCCAGCAATAGCAGGGCCAGCAAGGCAATGGTGAGGGTCAGAATGAGTTGCTTGGTGATATTCATGGTGTTTCACAGTAAAAAGTAGCCTGGCAAGGCCAGGCAAGATGAGTAGCTGCCGATCGGGTGGCCGGGGATCGGTTGCTACGCCGCCAGCGGGGAAGCCTCGGGCGCGCGGCGCAGCAAGTCGCCATGCTGGCGGCAAAACGCCAGGCCCGCCTTGTGGCCCACGTCGAACAGCAGCTGCATGTTCGAGCTGGACCAGTCCAGGGTGTCGGGCCAGTGCTGCTCCGGGATGCCGCCCATCAGGTCGAGCTTGAGCAGGCGCCGCTTGGGCTGGCCCGTGCGCGCATCCGTGTTGTGCTCGAGTTCGAACAGGCGCAGCTCGCTCTTGGAGATTTTCACCAGCGGCGTGATGATGGAGCGCACCCAGGCGTCGTACAGGTTGCGCGGTTTGCGCAGCAAGCGCTCGTCACCCAAGATATCGAGGATGACCAGAGTGTCGGCGTCATGGTGTTCGCCCTTGCCTTCGATAAACGGGTCGAAATTGAGCGTGTCGAGCGCCGCGCCTTCGATGTAATCGTCGCCGGCGATGGTCGTGGGCGCATACAGGAAGGGAAACGACAGGGCCGCGCGCACATGAATGGGCTCGATTTCGTGCTTGCCCCAGATTTGCATGCGGTGTTCGCTGAGGTTGTAGGCATTGATGTAGAAGTCGGGACGCATGCGGGCCACGCCCGAGAAATCCACGGCTTTTTCCAGGAACGGCAAGTGCGCGCACAGGCCCAGGCTTTTCGCCGACAGGTCCGATGGCGACAGCGACGACACCATCAATTTGCCCCAGTCCGACCAGGCCGTGGGCACGCCCGCAAACGTTTGCTGGAAGGCCTGAAAAAAGGGATTGTTGGCGGGCGGCTGGAAGGCGTCGCGGAAGGTGCTCGCGTGTATGCCCGGCTTCTGGAACACCTTGTAGTTGATCGGAATCATCTTGTAAATGCTGTCGGCCACGCCCGTGTCGGCCCAGCTTTGCAAGGCCTGGCGCGGCGTGGCCTCGTGCGGCGTCGTGTAAAGCAAGCCCATCAACACACCGGCGCCCGAGGCGGAAATGACGTCGAACTCGATGCCCTCGTCAAGGAAGGCGGCCAGGGCACCGGCGATCAAGGTGGAATTGGGTGCGCCGCCACCCAGCAGCAGACCCGTCTTGCGGGCAGGCATCGCGGCGGGCGCCGGATGTGGCGGCGTCGTGCTTACTGTCTTCATGTGCACTCCCTGGAACGGGGTAATTACCCCTAATTGTTGGTTACTACGCGCTTATCGCACCGCATCGTGCAGGTATTTCCGCAACCATGAACTTGATGCAATGTTGCGGAAACAGATATGAAATTAACATAAATAAATTCCTTATGGCAATTTAGTTAACGCATGATGGGTATTCAGGAAGGGTATAAGCTGACGGCGCGCGGCGTAGCGTGATGCATCGCAGCAAATAAATATTCCGCAATGTTAGGAAAAATCTCTTTTGGGTAGGAATATTCCTCAACTGGCCGCCACGGCGGCTGTCAGGCCGTTCAGCGGGTGGGAGGTGGAGCGGAAAAATGCAAGTGGGTACACAAATGGTCAACAAAGACGCGGATTTTCGGCGACAGGTGGCGGCTCGATGGCCACAGCACCCAGAACTTGCTCGCGTACAGCAAGTGCTCGGCCAGCACGGCTTGCAGTTCGCCGCGCGCGATGGCGTCGCGCACGAGAAAGTCAGGTAAATAAGCGAGGCCCACGCCCTGCGTGGCGGCGCCGATCAGCGCTTCGATATTGTTGCAGGTCAAGGCCGTCGGCAAGCGCAGTTCGCCGCCACCGTCGCCCTCGGCGCGCTGCAGCGCCCACTCCTGCAATTTGCCCGTAGTAGGGAATTTATAGCGCACGCAGGCGTGCCCTTCCAGCGCGCGCGGCGTGGCCGGCACGCCGTGGCGGGCGAAATATGCGGGCGAACCCACGATGGCAAAGGCAAACGGCCCCAGTTCGCGCGCCATCAGCCGCGAATCGGTGAGCGTTCCGCTGCGCACGGCCACGTCGACGCCTTCGGCCACCACGTCGACCAGGCGGTCGTTGAAATCGAGGTCGAGCTCGATTTCCGGATACTGGCGCGTAAACTCGGCCAGCAGGGGCAGGATGATGCGGTAGCCGATCACGGGCAGGCTGACCTTGAGCTTGCCGCGTGGCGCCTCGGCCAGGTGCGACAGTTCCGCCTCGGCATCGCCCAGATCGGCCAGGATGCGCTGGCAACGCTCATAGAACAGCGCGCCCTCATTGCTCAGGCTGATGCGCCGCGTGCTGCGGTTGAGCAGGCGCACGCCCAGCTTTTCTTCCAGCCGTGCCACGCTCTTGCCGACGGCCGAGGCCGACACACCGAGCAGCCGCCCGGCCGCCACATAACTGCAAGTTTCCGCCGCGCGCACGAAGGCGGCAATGCCGTTCAGGTTATGCATGCGATCTCTATTAGGGAATATTTGTCCGCTATGAGTGGATTTTCAGCCACTTTCTCACGGATTGCGTCCATATTATCATCAGATTCCCTCTTTCTGGAATCATTCCCATGGATACGCATCACCGTATGAAACTTGCCGTCCCGGCCCGGCGCGCCGTCGTGCTGGCCGCCGTCTGCCTGGCCGCGCTGTGCATGCCGCTCAGTTTCACGGGGCCGGCCATCGCCATTCCCGCCATCGCCGCCGACCTGCACGGTACGCCTCTGGCGCTGGCGTGGATCACGAATGCCTTCATGCTCAGCTTTGGCGGCTGCCTGATGGTGGCTGGCGCCCTAGCCGACCGCTACGGCCGCAAGCGCGTGTTCTTGCTGGGCATGGGCGTGTTTTCCGCCGCCGCGCTGGCGCTGGCGGCCGCGCCCGGCATCCTGTGGCTCGACGTATTGCGCGCCGTCCAGGGCCTCGCTTGCGCCATGGCCCTGTCGAGCGGACTGGCGGCGCTGGCGCAGGAGTTCGATGGTCCCGCCCGAGCGCGCGCCTTCAGCCTGATCGGCACGGCCTTCGGCGTGGGCCTGGCCTTCGGCCCCTTCCTGGCCGGCACCTTGATCACCCGCACGGGCTGGCGCGCCATCTTCATTGCCACGGCCGCGGCCGGCCTGGCCGCCCTGCTGGCCGCCGCGCGCGCCATGCGCGAAACGCGCGACCCGCAGGCGCAAGGCGTGGACTGGCCCGGCGCCCTGACGTTTACCGGCGCGCTCTCCTTGTTTACGTACGGCTTGCTGCAGGCGCCCAACAGTGGCTGGGGCAGCCCCGCCAGCCTGGGGCTGTTCGGTGGCGCGGCCTTGCTGCTGGCCGTCTTCATCCGCGTGGAACGGCGCGCGGCGCGCCCCATGCTGGACTTGACCCTGTTCCGCCTGCCTGCCTTTGCCGGCGTGCAACTGCTGGCAGCCGCACCCGCGTTTTCCTTTGTCGTGCTGCTGGTGTTGCTGCCGGCCCGCTTCATCGGCATCGAAGGCTACAGCGCGCTGGAGGCGGGACGCATGATGATTTCCCTGTCGGCGCCCATGCTGGTGCTGCCTGTCCTGGCCGGCATGGCGGCGCAGCGCATTGCTCCCGCACACATTTGCGCCAGCGGCCTGCTGCTGGCGGCGGGCGGCTTGCTGTGGCTCTCCACCTGCGCGCCGGGCCAGGCTCCCGCTACCTTGCTGGGGCCGCTGTTGCTGATCGGCTGCGGCATCAGCCTGCCCTGGGGCTTGATGGATGGCCTGGCCATCAGCGTCGTGCCCGTCGAGCGGGCCGGCATGGCGGCCGGCATCTTCAACACGACGCGGGTGGCGGGCGAAGGCCTGGCGCTGGCCATCGTCAGCGCGCTGCTGGGCACGTTCACCGTGGCGGCGCTGGGCGGCGCCGGCCTTGCCGGCATCGGCGCGCAGCAGGCGGCGCACGCCGGCCCCTTCCTGGCGCTGGGCGAGCTGCGCCAGGCGAGCGAGTTGTTGCCGCAGGCCGGCGCCGCCGCACTGGCGCAGACCTATGGCACCGCCTTCCGCCACTTGCTGTATGTGCTGGCCAGCATCACCACGACATCGGCCCTGCTGATCCTGGCCTTTTTGCGCCATCCGGCCGTTACAGCAACGGACACGGCCGCCCTGTCAGCCTGCAAGGCACCGCAATAATCACGACCATCATTCCGTCTGCCGTACGCGGCGGCGCCCACGTGCCGCCCCCTCCCTGATGTTTCCCCGCAACACCTCAAAAGTTTTCAAGAATAAAACTAGTTTACTGATCAAAGCGCTTTGAACTATACTCAAAGCGCTTTGAAACATAACTAAAGCGCTTTGGTTGTGCGAAGTGACGCGCACCGATCCCACACCTATAAAAACACTGGAGACGCAATGAACAAACATTTCTTGAAAACTTTGCCTGCCGCCGTGGCGTTGGCCTTGAGCGCTTCGGCCGCCCAGGCCGCCCTGCCGATCGACTTCGGCGGCTACATCCGCTCGGGCTTCGGCACCAGCAGCGAAGGCGGCAAGGAAGCCTGTTTCGGCCTGGCCGGCGCCTCGTCCAAATATCGTCTGGGCAATGAGTGCGAAACCTACGGCGAGCTGAAATTCGGCGGCGAAGCCTTCAAGGCAGCCAACGGCACCACTTTCCGCATCAATACCCTGGTGGCGTTCTCCGTCAACCAGAACCAGGACTGGGAGCAATCGGATCCGTCGTGGCGCGAAATGAACGTGGTGGCCGACAAGATCGGCACGGGCGCCTTCGCCGAAGCGCGCGCCTGGGTCGGCAAGCGCTACTATGACCGCCAGGACGTGCACATCACCGATTACTACTTCTGGAACAACAGCGGCCCTGGCGCCGGCCTGGAAAACATCGACCTGGGCGCCGCCAAGCTGGCCTACGCCATCGTGCGCACGGCCGATGACGGCGACAGCAAGCGCATGGGCCTGTCGCACGACCTGCGCTTCTCCGGCATCAAGGTCAACCCGGACGGTGAACTGACGCTGGGCCTGCAATTTAATCAGAAACGCAACGCGCAAGGCGCGGCACCCATCGCCAGCGGCCACTTGCTGACCATCATGCATACGCAAGGCAATCTGCTGGGCGGCTTCAACAAGGTGGCATTACAGTACGGCAAAGGCAGCGCCGCCAACACGGGCGGCTTCAGCCTCGGCGCCAACAAGGATGACAAGGTCGTGCGCCTGACGGAACAGATCATGATCCAGCCCAAAGGCGCCTGGTCGGGCATGGGCACCTTCGTCTACGAAGACAAGGAAACGGCGGGCGTCAGCAGCAAGTGGACCTCGATCGGCGCGCGCCCCGTCTACCACTTCACGGACAACTACAGCCTGGCCGTGGAACTGGGCCATGACATCGTCAAGCCGGAAGGCGGCGAGAGCCGCAACCTGACCAAGCTGACCTTCGCGCCGCAACTGTCGGCCGGCAACAGCTTCTGGTCGCGTCCCGTGCTGCGCGCCTTCTACACCTACGCCAAATGGAACAAGGCAGCCCAGTCGGCCGCCGCCGCGGAATCGGCGCTGTCGTCGACGGGCGTGTTTGGTGGCAAGACCAACGGCAGCTCCGTCGGTTTCCAGGTCGAGTCCTGGTGGTAAGCGCAGGACTCTAGAACGTCGGCAGGCGTCTCCGGACGCTTGCCGGTGGCAGCAACACCGCCCGCTTATCCAGGGGCAAGTAATATCCGGACCCACCATTTCGCCGCTGCACGCGATGGCCGGCAGCTTCAATGTAGTGATTCAGCAGTATCCTCTTTTAGCGCGGGCGCCCCTGGGTTTGCCCGCGTATTTTTTTGGGCGCCGCCGCCGCTTGTCATGACCCTGATCAATCCGGCATTTATCAGATAAACTACCCTTCATCGCACCGCACCGCTCCCGCCCACCGGCAGGAGGCCGGCAGCGGCAAGACCCACCCAAGACAGACCCCGACCGCAGCATCCATGAACCTCAAAAATCTCGCCAAAACGCTAGGAATATCCGAAACCACCGTCAGCCGCGCCTTGAACGGCTATCCGGAAGTGAGTGAACGCACGCGCGAGCGGGTGCTGGCCGCCGCGCAGGCGGCCGGCTACCGCCCCAATCCCATGGCGCGCAGCCTGGCCGTGGGGCGCACGAATATCGTCGGCATCATCTACCCGCTGATGCCGAACGACCTGGCCGACCCCATGTTCATCGAGATCGTGGGCGGCATGTCGGAAGCGCTGGAAGCGCAGCAGATGGACATGATGATCGCGCCCGCCTCGGCCACCAATGAATTCCACACCTATGAACGCATGGTCAAGGGCCGCCGCATCGATGGCCTGATCGTCGGGCGCACCAAACCGTTCGACGAGCGCATCGCCTACCTGGCGCAGCAGGGCATGCCGTTCGTCGCGCACGGCCGCACGCAGCTGAACCAGCCGCACGCGTGGTTCGACTACGATAATGAAGCGGGCATGCGCCTGGCCGTCGAGCGCCTGGCGCAGCTGGGCCACCAGCGCATCGGCCTGATCAGCGCCACGCCGGACCTGAACTTCGTGCGCCAGCGCGTCGAGAGTTTCCAGCACGCCATGCAGGCGGGTGGCCTGGCCGTCGACCCCGACAATCTGGTCGACAACGCGCACGACCGCCGCGCCGGTTACCAGGCCATGCAGCGCCTGCTGGCCCGCTCGCCCCGCCCCACGGCCGTCATCGTCGACAACCACATGTCGGGCGTGGGCGCCGTGCGCGCCCTGCTCGACGCGGGCATCGCCATCGGCCGCGAGATGTCGCTGATCGTCTGGGGCGTGATGGAAGATTCCCTGGCCGGCCACAACGTCACCACCGTCGTCCAGCCCGACCCGCGCGGCGCCGGCGCAAAGATGATCCACATGCTGCTGGCCCTGATGGACGGCACGCCCGTCAGCGACTTGCAGGAACTGTGGCCGTGCGAACTGCTGCCGGGCGAGTCGGCCGGTCCCGTGCCGAACTAGGCATTTTCCGCTGTCCCCATGCCGCCGGCCGCCTTGCCGGCGGCGGCGCATCGTTGTCCTGAATCACCCTCATAAAAAAATCGTATGTCTGGCGCGTGTATCGCTTTACTTTTCAAAGCGCTTTGAACTATACTCATTTCATACCCAAAGCGCTTTGAATTTTAAAATAAGACGTTCGCCTACCAACCAGCAGCGCCGCCCTGATAGCCACGGCTACAGACAACTTTTAAGAAATCATTCATGCCGACCATTCAGAACAATCTCGCCCACCTGCCCGCCGACTGGTGGCGCAGCGCCGTCATCTACCAGGTCTATCCACGCAGCTTCCTCGACAGCAATGGCGACGGCATCGGCGACTTGCCCGGCATTACCTCCAAGCTCGATTACATCGCCGCCCTGGGCGCCGACATCGTGTGGATCTCGCCCTTCTTCACGTCGCCGATGAAAGACTTCGGCTACGACGTGGCCGACTTCTGCGACGTCGACCCCATGTTTGGCACCCTGGCCGATTTCGACCGCCTGGTGGCGCGCGCCCATGAACTGGGCTTGAAAGTGATGATCGACCAGGTGCTGTCGCACTCGTCCGACAACCACCCGTGGTTCGTGGAAAGCCGCTCCAGCCGCGACAACGCCAAGGCCGACTGGTATGTGTGGGCCGACCAGAAACCGGATGGCACGGCGCCGAACAACTGGCTGTCCGTGTTCGGCGGTTCCGCGTGGCAATGGGAGCCGCGCCGCGGCCAGTACTACCTGCACGATTTCCTCGCCAGCCAGCCCGACCTGAATTTCCACAATCCGGCCGTGCAGCAGGCGCAGCTGGACAACCTGCGTTTCTGGCTCGAGCGCGGCGTCGATGGCTTCCGCTTCGATTCCTGCAACTTCCCGTATCACGACCAGTTGCTGCGCGACAATCCGCCAGCCGCGCAGCGCGACGCCAGCAGCGTGTCGGCCATCAACCCGTACGGCATGCAGGCGCACGTGTACGACAAGACGCAGCCGGAAAACATCGCCTACCTGCAGCGCGTGCGCGCCGTGCTCGATGAATACCAGGCCATTTCCATCGGCGAAGTGGGCGACGACAATGCGCTCGCCACCATGGCCGCCTACACGGGCGCCGACAAGCTGCACATGGCTTACAGTTTCAACTTGCTGACGGCGGAGTTCTCGGCCGCGCACATCCGCACCCAGGTGGAAGAATTCGAGGCGCAAGTGGCCGACGGCTGGGCGTCCTGGTCCGTGGGCAACCACGACAGCGTGCGCGTCATGACGCGCTGGGGCGGCGATAATCCATCGCCATCGCTGGCCAAGGTGGTGCTGGCCGTGCAGGCGGCGCTGAAAGGCACGCCGTGCCTGTACCAGGGCGACGAGCTGGCCCTGACGGAAGCGGACATTCCTTTCGAGGCGCTGCAAGACCCGTACGGCATCCCGTTCTGGCCCCAGTTCAAGGGCCGCGACGGCTGCCGCACACCGATGCCGTGGGTGGCCGAAGCGCCGCACGGCGGCTTCAGCACTGCCAAACCCTGGCTGCCCGTGCCGCCTGAACACCTGGCGCGCGCCGTCGACGTGGAAGAGCGCGATAGCGCCTCGCCGCTGCAGTTTGCGCAGAAGATCCTCGCCTGGCGCCGCACCCTGCCGCAATTGCTGCGCGGCGATATCGTTTTCTTCGATGCGCCGGAACCCGTGCTGGCCCTGCGCCGCGACCTGCCCGGCCAACCGTCCGTGCTGGCCGCCTTCAATCTGGGCACGCAAGCCGTCACCTTCGCCTGGCCCGATGCGGCGCCGGCGGCCAACCTGGCCGGTCACGGCTTGCCAGGAAACAAAGATGGTCAACAGATCAGCTTGCCCGCGCATGGCGGCTGGTTCGGCACCTTGGCGTAAATCGCAGGCTTTGGCGGCCATGCCGCCAATTACAATAACGAGCCCCGCGCATCAGCGGGGCCGAATTGACAGAATGAGGACGACATGGCTGGACTGAAGTTAACAGGCCTGAAGAAGGCATATGGCGACGTGCAAACCCTGCACGGCATCGACCTGGAGATCGCCGATGGCGAATTCATGGTCTTCGTGGGCCCGTCGGGTTGCGGCAAATCCACCTTGCTGCGCAGCATCTGCGGCCTGGAAGAAATCAGCGGCGGTGACTTGTTCATCGGCAAAACGCGCATGAACGACGTGCCGCCCGCCAAACGCGGCATCGCCATGGTATTCCAGAGCTATGCCCTGTACCCGCACATGAGCGTGGCGCAGAACATGGCCTTCGGCCTCAAATTGGCCGGCATGAGCAAGGTGCAGATCGCCGACGCCGTGCAGCGCGCCGCGCAGATCCTGCGCATCGAACCCTTGCTGGAACGTAAACCCAAAGACTTGTCGGGCGGCCAGCGCCAGCGCGTGGCCATCGGCCGCGCCATCGTGCGCAAGCCCGACGTCTTCCTGTTCGACGAACCGCTGTCCAACCTCGACGCCTCGCTGCGCGTGCAGATGCGCATCGAACTGGCGAATCTGCACCGCGAATTGCGCTCGACCATGATTTACGTCACGCATGACCAGGTCGAAGCGATGACCCTGGCCGACCGCATCGTCGTGCTCAACGCGGGCCGCATCGAGCAGGTGGGCGCACCTCTGGAGCTGTACCACCATCCCGCCAACCTGTTCGTCGCCGGCTTCCTCGGTTCGCCCCGCATGAACTTCCTCAAGGGCAAGATCCACAGCTATGCGGACGGCGTGGCCACGATCGCCACCAACGCGGGCGGCATGCTGCAGGCGGCACTCGAGCAGCCGCTGGCCAGCGGCACCCCCGTCACCATCGGCGCGCGCCCCGAACACGTGCAGGCATGCGCGCCCGGCGCCACCGCCGCCCTCACGGCCACCGTGCAAGCGGTGGAAAAACTGGGCGACATCAGCTATCTGTATGTGCAGGTGCCGGGCGGCGACGAGCCGCTGGTGGTGCGCGCCGATGCGGATACGGACTGGGCCATTGGCCAATCCGTGGCGCTGCAGGTGGCACCCGCCCGCGTCCACGTGTTCGACGAGCACGGCCAGACGCGTACCTGATTCCACATTTAAGGGGCCAGGCGCTACAGGCGCCGCCTGGCCTGGTTGCATCGTTTCAGCCTTGATACTCAACATAAACTTAGCATAAAAAAAGATACTGGAGATTGACATGTCCTTCACGCACCCGAAACGCAGCTTCATCAAAACCACCCTGATCGCCGCCGCCCTGGCCGGCATCGGCAACCTGGCCGCCGTCAGCATGGCGAACGCGGCCGAAGCAGGCACCCTCCTGATCTGGATCAATGGCGACAAAGGCTACAAGGGCCTGGCCAAGGTCGGCGAGGAATTCACCAAGAAGACGGGCGTCAAGGTCGTCGTCGAGCACCCGGAAGATGCGCCAAACAAATTCCAGCAAGCGGCGGCCGCCGGCAAGGGCCCGGACATCTGGATCTGGCCGCATGACCGCATCGGCGGCTGGATCGACGCCGGCTTGCTGCAACCAGTGACGCCAAGCAAGGAAGCGCGCGCCGCCATCCTGCCGCTGGCGTGGAACGCCTTTACCGTGGGCGGCAAGACCTGGGGCTACCCGATTTCCATCGAAGCCGTCGCCCTCGTCTACAACAAGGACCTGGTGCCGACCCCGCCAAAGACCTTCGAGGAAATCGCCGCGCTGGACAAAAAACTCTCCGCGCAAGGCAAGAAAGCCATCCTGTGGGATTACACGAATACCTATTTCACCTGGCCTTTGCTGGGCGCGGGCGGCGGCTTCCCGTTTGAAGTCAAGAGCGACGGCCGCTACGATGCGGCCAAGACGGGTGTCAACAATGCCGGTTCGCAAGCGGGCGTGAATGCGCTGATGACCCTGATCAACAGCGGCGCCATGCCGAAGGGCGCCGGCTACGCGGAAATGGAAGCGGGCTTCAACCAGGGCAAGATCGCCATGATGATCAACGGTCCATGGTCGTGGGACAACGCGCGCAAATCGAAGATCAATTACGGCGTGGCAACGATCCCTACCGTCGCAGGCAAGACGGCCACCCCATTCGTGGGCGTGCTGGGCGCGATGATTTCGAAAGCCAGCCCGAACAAGGACCTGGCGACGGAATTCCTGGAAAACCAGATGCTGCAGCTCAATGGCCTGAAAACCATCAATGCCGACGTCCCGCTGGGCACGCCAGCGAACAAGGTGCTGTTCGCCGAATTGAAAGCCAATCCGAACATCCAGGCGACGATGGAAAGCGCGCAAGCGGGTCGCCCGATGCCAAACAACCCGGAAATGGGCCGCTTCTGGTCGTCGATGCAATCGGCGCTGGAAAACATCACGCAAGGCCGCCAGACGACCAAGGATGGCCTGGATGCGGCGGCGAAGCGGATTACGACGGCGAATTGATAAACGCTGGTTAGGCGAAATTTAATTTTCGCCCATCAGCAGAAATCCGGGGTCAGACCCGCCGGGTCTGACCCCAGCTCTCCATTGCGTACAAGTTCGACGCAAACAGCATCCATCTTCACAGGTATCCATCGTGCGCAAGTTTATCGGCCCTACGGTATTGACCATCAGCATGGCGCTGGGTCTGTATCTGCTCTTCATGTTGTACATTTCCGGCCAGACCATGCTGGCCGCCGTTTTCCTCGGCTTGCTGACCCTGACGACGTTTGTCTTCACGTCGCCGCGCGCCTATGCTTACCGCTATCTGTTTCCCGGCATCACGGCCGTCATCGTCTTCGTGCTGCTGCCGATGGTGTACACGGTGTCGATCGGCTTTACCAATTTCAGCTCGCGCAACCTGCTCACCTATGAGCGCGCCACGCAATATTTGCTGGACGAGACGCAGCGCGTGGAAAGCGCCGGCTATGCGATGACCGTGCACGCCGACAACAAGGAATACCGCTTGCGCCTGGAAAGCCCGGACACGGGCGAAGTGCTGCTGACGCAGCCGCTGGCCCTCAAGCGCGCCGTGCCCCTGAACGTGGAAGTGGCGCCGCCCGATCCCGTGCAGGCGCCCGTGCTGGCTCCGCCGCTGCCCATCAAGGACATCATCGCCCTGCAAAAGGATTTGAAGCTGCTGACCCTCGTGTTGCCGAACAAGATCGAGCTGCGCATGGTGGGCTTGCGCGAATTCGGCCCCGTCGCGCATGTCTACAAGCAGTTACCGGACAAAACGCTCAAGAAAGTCGCCACGGGCGAACTGGTCAAGCCAAACTTCAAGACGGGCTTTTATGAAATGCCGGACGGCACGAAACTGGAACCGGGTTTCAAGGTCAACGTGGGTTTCGCCAACTTCGTCAAGATTTTCTCCGATGAAGCGTTCCGCGGCCCCTTCCTGCGCATTTTCGTCTGGACCATCGTCTTCGCCCTGATCAGCGTGGCCACCACCACGGGCCTGGGCATGGTGCTGGCCGTGCTGCTGAACTGGGATGCGCTGCGCTTCCGCGGCCTCTACCGCACCCTGCTGTTCCTGCCGTACGCCGTACCGGGCTTCATTTCCATCCTGGTCTTCAAGGGCTTGTTCAACAATAACTTTGGCGAAATCAACCTCGTGCTCGACGCCCTGTTCGGCATCAAGCCCGCCTGGTTCTCGGACACCACCCTGGCCAAGGCCATGATTTTGATCGTCAACACCTGGCTCGGCTACCCCTACATGATGGTCGTGTGCATGGGCCTGATCAAGGCGATCCCATCGGACCTGTACGAAGCGTCGGCCCTGGCCGGCGCGGGACCGCTGACGAATTTCTTCAAGATCACCCTGCCCCTGATCATCAAGCCCTTGACCCCCTTGATGGTGGCCAGCCTGGGTTTCAACTTCAATAATTTCGTGCTGATCAGCTTGCTGACGGGCGGGCGTCCCGATTTCCTCGACACAACCTTGCCAGCGGGCACGACCGACTTGCTCGTGTCCTACACCTACCGCATCGCGTTCGAGGATTCCGGCCAGAACTTCGGCCTGGCCGCCGCCATCTCGACCCTGATCTTCTTCCTCGTGGCCGCGATTTCGCTGGTCAACATGCGCCTGACGCGCATGAACAAAGCATAAAGGACAGACCATGGCTATCGTTGTCGACCGTTCCAACCGCTGGCGCATCCTGGCGGCCCACGTCGCCGTGATCGCGCTGATCGCGCTGGTGATGTTCCCCTTCCTGATGATTCTCTCGATCTCCCTGCGGCCCGGCAACTTCGCCTCGGGCAGCCTGATACCGCCCGAGATCAGCTTCGAACACTGGCGACTGGCGCTGGGCATGTCCTACCAGGCCCCCAACGGCGCCCTGGTCGAGCCGGACTTCCCCGTGCTGCTGTGGCTATGGAATTCCATCAAGGTGGCCAGCATGAGCGCCACCGTCACCGTGCTGCTGTCGACCACCTGCGCGTATGCGTTCGCGCGCATGCAGTTCCGCTTCAAGTCGCAGACCCTGTCGGCGCTGATGCTGCTGCAGATGTTCCCCGCCGTGCTGGCCCTGGTGGCCATCTACGCCATCTTCGATGTGCTGGGCAGCTACGTGCCGTGGCTGGGCATCGACCACCACGGCAGCCTGGTGCTGGCCTACACTGGCGGCATCGCCCTGCATATCTGGACCATCAAGGGCTACTATCAAACCATCCCCGTCGAGATCGAGGAAGCGGCCAAGGTCGACGGCGCCACGCAGTGGCAAGCGTTTGTCTACGTGCTGCTGCCGATGACGGTGCCCATCCTGATGGTCGTATTCCTGCTGTCCTTCATCGGCGCCATCATCGAATACCCGATCGCCTCCGTGCTGCTGCATGAACAGAACAACCTGACCCTGGCCGTCGGTTCGAAGCTGTTCCTGTACGAGCAAAAATACCTGTGGGGCGACTTCGCCGCGGCGGCCATCCTGTCCGGCCTGCCCATCACGGCCGTGTTCCTGCTGGCGCAAAAATGGATGATCTCCGGCCTGACGGCTGGCGGCGTGAAGGGCTGACCATGCGCCGCTCCCTGACTACGCTGGCCGCCCTGTTACTCAGCGCTTCGGCGCAGGCAGGGAGCGTCAGCTTCGCTGACAACCCCATCGTCTACTTCGCCGTGACGGACCGTTTCGCCAACGGCAACCCCGGCAACGACCACAGTTATGGCCGCGCCGCCGACCCGCAAGGCGGCGACGTCGGCACGTTTCACGGCGGCGACATCGCCGGCATCACGCAGCAGCTCAAAGCCGGCTATTTCAAGGAACTGGGCGTCAACGCCCTGTGGATCACGGCGCCGTACGAGCAGATACACGGCTGGGTGGTGGGCGGCAAGCAGCAATTCCAGCACTATGCCTACCACGGCTACTGGGCGCTCGACTACACCACCATGGACGCCAACATGGGCACGCGCGAAGAATTGCGCGAGATGATCGATCTCGCCCACGCGCAAGGCATCCGCGTGCTGTTCGACGTGGTGCTGAACCACCCCGGCTATGCGGACTTGCGCACCCTGGCCGAATATAAGGTGCCCGTGCTGTGGCCCGGTCACGAAAAGGCCGTGCTGCGCGACTATCACAGCTTCATCGACTACAACAACTTCGCATTCGCGCAGTGGTGGGGGCCGGACTGGGTGCGCGCGGGCTTGCCCGGCTACCCCGACGGCGGCAAGGACGACTACACGATGCAGCTGGCGTATCTGCCCGACTTCCGCACGGAGAGCGGCAAGGCCGTGGGCTTGCCGCCCATCCTGCAGCGTAAAAGCGACACGCGCGCCGTGGCCCTGCCCGATGCGACTGTCCGCACTTACCTTGTCCACTGGCTGGCCGACTGGGTGCGCGAATTCGGCGTCGACGGTTTCAGGGCCGACACCGTCAAGCACGTGGAGCCGGCCAGCTGGCTGGCCCTGCGCGCGGCGGCCACCGATGCATTGAAGGATTGGAAGGCGCGCCACCCGCAGCAGAAGATCGACGATGCGCCATTCTGGATGACGGGCGAAGCGTGGGGCCATGGCCCCGAGCACAGCAGCTGGCATGACGCGGGCTTCGATTCGATGATCAATTTCGATTTCCAGAATCGCGCCAACGGCGACTGGAAAAGCATCGACGGCGTGTACCGCCAGTACGCGGGCTTGCTGGGCAAGGGCCCGGGCCCCCGCTACGACATCCTGTCGTATATCTCGTCGCACGACACCAGCCTGTTCCCGCGCGACCGGCTGAAACATGGCTTGTCGGCCCTGCTGCTGGCGCCGGGCGGCGTGCAGCTGTTCTATGGCGATGAAAGCGCGCGCCAGCCTGGCGCCGCGCCCATCGGCGACGAGCAGCAGGCCACACGCTCCGACATGAACTGGTCGTCGCTCGATGCGGCCACCCTGGCGCATGCGCGCAAGCTGGGCCAGTTCCGCCTGCGCCACCCTGCGCTGGCGCGCGGCGAACATCGCCTGATCGATGAACAACCGTACGCGTTCGCCCGCGTGATGGATGGCGACGCCGTCATCGCCGTGCCAGAGGCGCAAGGCGCCATCACCTTGAAAGTCCACGGCGTGTTCGCCGACGGCGCCCTGCTGCGCGACGCGTATACGAATCACACCTGTTTGGTTAAAAATGGCGCCGTCGCCGTGAACGCGGCCGGCACCGTCCTGTTAGAAAAGGCAGCACCATGAGTACCTATGACATCCTGGTGGTCGGCGGCGCCGGCATCGACACCATCGTGCGCGTCCCTTCCCTGCAATTGCCCGTGGCCGATTCCGTGCACGTGCCGCCCATCCGCGATTACGTGGCGCACACGGGCAATGGCGTGGCGCTCGGCTGCCACACGCTGGGCTTGCGCTGCAAGTTCATCGACTTCATCGGCGACGATGCGCAAGGCGCGGCCATCCTGCAGCGCTACAAGGAGGTCAAACTCGATTTCTCGCACATCGTCGAGCCCTCGGGCACGCGGCGCAGCGTCAACCTGGTCGACCCGCAAGGGCGCAGGATGTCGCTGTACGACGGCCGCCACCCGGAAGACGTGCGCATGCCGGCCGCCTTCTATCTGCCCTACCTGGGTCCCGCGCGCCACGCGCACTTTTCCATCATGGGCTGGGTGGCCGAACTGTTCGATGATGCGCAAGCGTGCGGCACCACGGTGTCGACCGACCTGCACGACTGGGATGGCGTCAACCCGCACCACAAGACATTCGCCCTGCGCGCCGACCTGGTCTTCCTCAGCACGGCCGCGCTGGGCGAGCGGCGCGACGATGTCATGCGCGCCATCGTGGCGGAAGGCCGCGCGCAAGCCGTCATCGCCATGGCCGGGGCGGATGGCGCCTACCTGCTGGAACGGGGCGGCGAAACCGTGCGCCACTATCCGACGGCACGCTTGAACTTGCCCGTGGTGGACACGAATGGCGCCGGCGACTCCTTCGTTGCCGCCTTCCTGCAGGCCTGGCTGGGCGACGCAGGCCTGGACACCGCCATGCGCCGCGGCGCCATCGCCGGCGCATTCGCCTGCGCCAGCCCCGGTACGCATGAACGCTTCATCAATCGGGAAGAACTGCACGGCTTATATCAGGCATGCACTAGCTTATGACTTAATATTCTATCAAGCGTAGCATCGAGCTAACGGTCGCATGGCACAATGGCTGCGGATTTGACCACCGCAACCCATTCGAACCGGAGACCACATGAGAATCGAAACCCTGGCCGTGCACGCCGGCTACACCCCCGACCCGACCACCAAGGCCGCCGCCGTCCCCATCTACCAGACGGTGGCCTACGCCTTCGACAATGCCCAGCATGGCGCCGACCTGTTCGACCTCAAGGTGGCCGGCAATATCTACACGCGCATCATGAATCCCACGCAGGACGTGCTGGAAAAGCGCGTGGCGGCGCTGGAGGGCGGCGTGGCCGCGCTGGCCGTCGCCTCGGGCATGGCGGCAATCACTTACGCGATCCAGACCATCGCCGAAGCGGGAGACAATTTCATCTCCGCCAGCCAGCTGTATGGCGGCACCTACAACCTGTTTGCCCACACCCTGCCGCAGATCGGCATCGAAGTGCGTTTCGCCGACGCGCGCCAGCCCGAGACCTTCGCCGCGCTGATCGATGCGCGCACCAAGGCCATCTTTTGCGAATCGATCGGCAACCCGCTCGGCAACGTCACGGATGTGGCCAAGCTGGCCCAGATCGCGCACGCGCACGGCATCCCGCTGATCGTCGATAACACGGTGCCAAGCCCCTATCTGTTCCGCCCCATCGAGCATGGCGCCGACATCGTCGTCCATTCGCTGACCAAATACCTGGGCGGCCACGGCACCACCGTGGGCGGCGCCATCATCGACAGCGGCAAGTTCCCGTGGGCCGAACACAAGGAGCGCTTCAAGCGCCTGAACGAACCGGACGTGTCGTATCACGGCGTCGTCTACACGGAAGCGTTCGGCCCCGCCGCCTTCATCGGCCGCGCGCGCGTCGTCCCGCTGCGTAACATGGGCGCGGCCATTTCTCCGCTGAGCGCCTTCCAGCTGATCCAGGGCATCGAGACCCTGGCCCTGCGCATGGACCGCATCTGCGACAACACGCTGGCCCTGGCCAGGCACTTGAAACAGCATCCGAAAGTCGCATGGGTCAATTACGCGGGCCTGGAAGACCACCCGGACCACGCGCTGGTGAAAAAATACATGCATGGCCGCGCCTCGGGCATCTTGTCGTTTGGCCTGAAACTGGCCGCCGGCGAAGATCCGCGCGCGGCCGGCGCCCGCGTGCTCGACGCCCTGCAACTGTTCACGCGCCTGGTCAACATCGGCGACGCCAAGTCGCTGGCCACGCATCCGGCCTCCACCACGCACCGCCAGCTCAATCCAGAGGAACTGGCCAAGGCGGGCGTTTCCGAAGACATGCTGCGCCTGTCCGTGGGCATCGAGCATATCGACGACTTGCGCGAAGACCTGGAGCAGGCCTTGAACGCCGCCTGAGGCGGCTGGCCCATTATGCCCATCCCGAGCGCTTCGACAGTGCCAAGCAAGCCGTGGCATTTGCCGGATTCGACCTTCCTGCGCAAAGCGCTGTACATGCCCGCCATGAGGCGCAAGCGGGTGCACGTGGCATTCGGCGTGCTCAAGTCGGGAAAAATGGTGGATCCGACCTTGCACGCCGCTTGACGGGGATAACGGTATCTAGGCGGTTACAGCGGCCGCACGGGAATGCATATCTCGCAAGACAGTTCGCCGGTGGCCGGATCCATCGCCGTGGCGGCGTAAAAGCGTTCGAAGCACGGACGCTCATCCCACTGCAGGCCGCTGGACGGCAGCCATTCGCGCATCATGCGCGTCCACGCTTCGGCGATGGCGCTGGACGGTCCCTTGAACTGCGCCACCGCATAGCGCCCGCCAGGCAAGGTGGTGATGCTGGCACGGCCGCCCGACTGGAAAGCATCGGGCACGGCGACGCAGGCGTCGTAGCGACATTTGTCGGGCGGCGTGATGCTGGGATCGTCATGACCGATACCGTAGCAAATGGCGTCGCCCAGGCCGTGCGACTGCATCCACGGTGCGACGGTGTCGCGCCAAAAGGCGCCGATGGCGGGACCGTAGGGGCCGATATGACGTTGGCACGCCACGGTGGCGGGTGGCAGGTCGAGGATGGTGACTTGCATGGGACTCTCTCTATCAAGTGGATTGGAGTGCCCATGGTGCTGGAAGTTCGGCCCGTTTTCCTGACCGGGATTGCGCATGGCCTGATCCGGATTGCTATCTTGCCGGCGCAGGCGCATGGCGGCCAGCATG
This sequence comes from Janthinobacterium rivuli, assembly GCF_009208735.1. Lineage (GTDB taxonomy): Bacteria > Pseudomonadota > Gammaproteobacteria > Burkholderiales > Burkholderiaceae_D > Janthinobacterium. Next base: position 217,097 of record NZ_WFLJ01000010.1, read on the forward strand.
GCGGCGTTTTTGTCGGCGACGCCGGCGCGCCAGGCCGTCGGCGTGCAGCCAAATTTCAGCTTGAAGGCGCGCGCAAACGCTTCGCCGGAACCGAAGCCCGTCGCCAGCGCGATATCCAGTATCGTTTCGTCGGGGCGGCAGGCCAGCCGCAGGGCCGCCGTTTCCAGGCGCCGGCGGCGCGCATAGTCGCCCAGCGTCTCGCCCATCCAGGCGGCGAACACACGGTGAAAGTGGAAGCGCGAAAAATGCGCGACGTCGGCCAACCGGGTCAGATCCAGCGGCGTGTCCAGGTGGCGGTCGATATGATCGAGCACGGCATTCATGCGTCGCGCATATTCGGCGCGAAACAGGCCGGAGGCAGGCTGTTCCGGTGAAGGGGCAGGGTAATTCATGCCGCCGATTATGGCATGAAGCCCCGGCTGAATGGAACGGCGGCAGTGTCGGCACGGGTCGATGCGCGCATTCGGCCTGGCCACGGGCTATACATCCAGACCCGAAATATTTCCTTAATGCAATTTTCGCTTGGACCACCTTCGTGGCAAACCTACCCGCCAAGCGAAATCTGTCGCCCCGATTTTTTCGTTCCCCGGATGCCACGCTGGGTCTGACGCCCGGCAAACCAAGCGAGGAATTCATAGATACCGAGAAATATTGCCTAGATACACATTGTTTCCGTTGTTTATTGGCAACATTATGTAAAACGCACCCAGAGCGAAGTTGTATAGTTAACTAAGCCTTATGGAAAAGACTAGCTAAAGTCAATCCATGAGCTTGTCGGCAAAAAAGACGCAACAATAATTTCAGTACCGGACCGTTCAATGACACCGGTGGCTTGAATTTTGTTGTTTATTAAAAGCAATCAATTGTTTACTAGGGCTCGGAGAATATGATTTTTCAAGAAAAAAAGAGCGTTCATGCGGTTAAAATCGCACTGAGCGTCATGGCAGGAAGCATTCTCATCGCCAGTCAAGTGCAAGCGCAGCAAGCCGACGTCGCCAACGATAAAATGCAGCGCGTCGTCGTCACCGGTTCCAATATTTCGCGCGTCGACATGGAAGGCCCGACTCCCATCGAGGTCGTCAAGCGCGCCGACATCGCCAAGTCCGGTGCCTCCACCGTGATCGAATTGTTAAGCAAACTGCCATCGATTTCCGTCTCTCTCGACGGCAACGATAGCGCCACCTTCGCCTCCGGTGCCTCTTCGGCCGCGCTGCGTGGTCTCGACTCCAAGTACACGCTGATTTTGTTGAATGGCCGCCGCCTGGCCAACTACGGCTTCGCGATCGGTGCGGAGAATTCCTTCGTTGACTTGAACAGCCTGCCTTTGTCGGCCATCGAATCGGTGGAAATCCTGCGCGATGGCGCTTCGGCCATTTATGGCTCCGACGCCGTCGCTGGCGTGATCAACTTCAAGACCCGCACCAACTACCAGGGCATAGAGGGGACCGCCAACATCGGCGCCAACCAGCAGGGCGACGGCCAGACCGGCAACGTCAGCCTGACCTCGGGTTGGGGCGATTTGGAGAAGGATGGACGCAACCTGCTGTTGACGCTGGACTTGTACCGCCGCAATCCGCTGATGTCGGACAAGCATTCGAATCTGGCCGCGCACGATTTCCGCAAGTTCGGCGGCTCCGACAACCGCAAGACCAACGAATACATGGGCTGGATCCGCAACCAGAGCAGTGGCGACAAGGGTTATGTGATCCCCGGTTGTCAGGGCACCGTGGGCGTCTCGAGCACCGGAGACAATGTCTGCTTCACCAATCCCGCTACGCACCTGACGCCAAAGCAGGAGCGCGCCGGTATTTCTTCCATTTTCACGCAGCGCCTCAACAGCAGCGACGAATTGTTCCTGGAAGCCGCTTACACCCAGAACTCGTCTACCTTTATCGGCAATTCCCCCAACTTTAGCAGCGCCAACTACAAGACGGCCGGTTCGACCAACCCAGGTCTGGCGACGCTGCCGGACGGCAGCGATGGCAGCGTGAACGGCTTCATGCCTGGCGATCTGGTGCAGGTTTTCCGCAGCGTCTACGAGGCCGGCAACCGGACCTCGAAGGTCACCAGCAAGACCACGCGCGTGGTCGGCGGCTGGCGCGGTACGCTGGGCAAATGGGATAGCGAAGGCGCAATCAGCCTGAACCAGAACAAGCTGAGCGACGACGCCGACAAGCAAGCGCTGTTGGACAAGTCGACGGCAGCCTTGCAAGCCGGCTTGCTGGGCAAAGCGGGTGGCTACGATCCGTTTGTCTTGAATAATCCGGAAAGCGCCTACTTGCCTTTCCTGACAACAACTTCGCACCGCTCAACCTCCAAGCTGAGCAGCGCCGAATGGAAGATGAGCACGCCTGAATTGTTCACGCTGGGCGGCGAATCCGTTGGCTTCGCCTGGGGCCTGCAGGGCAGCCACGAGTCGATCGACGACGTTGCCGACCCACAGATGAAAGCGGGCAACATCGTCAACTTCGGCGCGACCAGCAGCAAGGCCAGCCGTACGGTGTATTCCATGTACGGAGAATTAAACGTACCGATCGCTAAGCAGATTGAAATGCAATTGGCGCTGCGCGGCGACCATTACAGCGATTTCGGCAATTCCTACAACCCGAAAGTGGCGCTCGCATGGCGTCCTAACCAGCAAGTGATGTTGCGCGGTTCGGCCACGACCTCGTTCAAGGCGCCGACGCTGCCGGAGATCGCTTCGACCACCACCGCCTACGCCACCGTGGCCGACTGGGCGCGTTGCGGGCCGTTGGGTTACACGGGCGTGCAATGCTCCTACGGTCCCAAGGTTTACCTGTCCGGCAATCCTGATCTGAAGGCGGAAAAGGCGAAGAACTTCTCCTTGGGTATCGTCTTGCAGCCGATCAAGGACCTGTCCGCATCGCTGGATTGGTATAGCGTGCGTCAAAAGGACACCATCCAGACGCTCGATGCGCAGTACGTGCTGGATCATGAAGACACGATTCCCGGCTTCGCTGAACTGATCGGCCGCGATCCGCGCAATCCCGTGCTGGAAGCGGCTAATCCCGGTTTGAACAAAGGCCGTATCAAGGACATGAAACTGCCGTTCCAAAACGTTGGCAAGACGAATGTCGCAGGCCTGGATCTGGATGTGAAGTACTCATTCAAAGTGGGTGAATACGGCACGTTGAAATTGCGCGAGTCCAATAGCTACAATTTGAAGTACGAGCAAAGCATCTCGCCGGGCAGCGAGCCGACCGACCGTCGGGACGGCATTTACCATCCAAAATGGTCGAACACGCTGCGTATCGGCTTCGAGCGTAACGACAGCGAAGTGGCCCTGACCGCCCGTACCCGCTCCAGCACGAAGAATATTGACGATCCGACGAAACTGCAGGACGCCGCCATTACCAACAAGCGTATTGGCGCGTACACGGCGTGGGACATGAATGTCCACTTCAAGCCGGTCAAAGACCTGGATGTGAGTTTCGGCGTCAACAATATGTTCGATAAAGGTACCGTGTACTCGAACAGTGCGTATGTCGATAACTATGTCAATGCGATGAACGATATCGTCGGCCGCTATATTTACTTGAACGCACGCTACAAGTTTAAATAATCGCTGATTTCACATGGCAGTCCCCGCACTGCCATCGCTGACCATCCTCGCCAGCGCGCCAATGCCGTTCAGTTAAGACTGGACGGCATTTCTTTTGTCTGCCACCTGGCCAGCACCCTGCATGGTCAGGAAGCGCGGCGCCAGCACTTGCGCCACCTGCCTGACCCTGTCAGTCACCGCCCCTGACACATGGACAAAGGCGATCCCCCGCCGCGCCAGTTCGTCCCTGTACCACGCATGCTGGCGCGCGCGGAAGTCCTCGTCGCGGCGCGTGCCGTCCTGGATGAAGGGGAAATCGGGGGCGCACAGCAGCACCAGGTCGTAGCGGTGTTCGGCCAGCCGCGCCAGCTCCGGCTCCGCCTTGCCGAACATCTCGACGCAGTAGAAATACGTCGTCATGGGCGAGGTATCGCAAAACAGCCAGCGCCGCGCCTGTGCGGCAGCGGCAGCTTCACGCTTGAGCTGCTCCCGGCCGATCTTCAGCAGATCATCATAAGCCAGCACGCCATCCTGGCTTTCCCACAGTTCGCGGCCATATTCGGCCACCCATTCCGTCTCGAAATGGCGCGCCAGCGCCTGCGTCAAGGTCGTCTTGCCGCTCGATTCGCCACCGAGCACGCACACGCGCATGACGAAATCGGCGCGCACAATGGGCGACAGGAAGGCGCTGTGCGCCTGCGGGTCTTGCCTTACCCGCGTTCCGGAAACGGGCACCAGCGCTCTCGCCTGGTCCACGCTCGCGTGCGCCACCGGCCCGCGCGCGTAATGGCGTTGCAGCACCTGGGCAAAGCCGGGGCCGTAGTCTTCGCTGGTGAACACGGCATCGACGGGCAGCGCCAGCACCGTCCAGCACAGCCAGCCCATGAAATGACGATGGACGTCGCCATCGTCATCGTTGTGCGGCAAAATCCGCGCCGGCATGCCGCGCGCCGCGCACAGGGCGGCCAGGCGCGCATCGTCCAGCACCACGATCGAAGCCTGGGGAAATTGCGCGCGCAGCCACCGTTCCCGGCGCGCCGGCTCATAGCCGGGAAATTCGGGCTTGGTGTAGCTGACCAGCAGCAGTTCTTCGCAAGCGTCTTGCGCACGCTTGATCAACAATTCATGGCCCCGGTGCAGCGGGCAAAATTTACCGACCACGAGGCCGCGTTTATAAAGGTTCATGCCACTGCTTCCCGCAAATCCGAGGTGTATTGAATGATCTTGTCTTCCGCCAGCAAGGTCTCGACCGTGATGGCGCCGAAAAAAGGCGCGAGCAAGGCGCGCGCCCGGTCCGCCTGCGGCATGGCGTTCGGCGCCAGGCGCAGCGCGATGGCGCCATCGCCATGCTGGTGCACGCCGAACAGGGCGATGGCCAGCGGTTTCAAGGCGTGCGTGATGTCGATATTGTTGATCCACTCGCCGTTCATCGTCCTGTAGCGCAGCGGACTGCGCCCGGCCAGCCCCACCAGCACGGGGCCATGCGGGCCATGCGCCAGCGACGCGTAATCGCCCGTGCGGTAGCGCACCAGGGGCAGGCAAAAGTTAAAACCGCCCGTCACCGTGATTTCGCCGCGCACCCCATCGGCCACGGGCTGGCCGCGGCTATCGAGGATTTCCACGTACAGCCGATGCTGCAGCAGCACGTGGCCGCCCGCCTGCTCATCGAAGACGGCCACCGGCCCCACCTCATTGAGCGAATAGATGTCGAGCACGGGACAGCCGAAACGCGCTTCCAGGCGCGCGCGCATGCCGGGCAACAGCATCATCGAGACGGACATCAGCGCGGACGGCTTGTGCGTCATCGGCAGAGTCAGCAACTCGGCAAACGAGATGGGATCGCCCGCGATCAGTTCGGGCGCCATGGCGTCGAGGTAGCGCGCGCGGTCGTCCGGGTGGCGCCAGTCGTCCGGGTGCAGGTTGATCTTCGCCAGGCCCGATTCGTTCATCGTGGGGGTGACGGAAACGTAGGTAAAGCAGCGGCGCTGGTGCCCCAGCAGCATCACGCCCACCTGCCCCGCGCCATGGCGCAGGGTCACGCCGAAGCGGCGCAGCGCGCGCTTGTGGAAGGCCAGGTAGCGCCCCGCCACCAGCGGGTGCGAGGCGATCAGCAAAGGGTGGCCCGTGGTGCCCGTGGTCTGGAAATTGATCATGCGCGCCAGATCCGCATCGTCGGGCACGAAGGCGGCGATGTCGTGCGCCAGCTCGGCGCGGCTGATGGGTGCCACGTCCGCCAGGCGGGCGGGCGGTGAACCGCAGGCGCGGTAATGCGGCACCGTGGCGTAGACCGTCTGGAGAAAATCCGCCAGCCAGGGCGGCGGCGCGGCATCGCTCCAGCCGATCGCCGCCGCCATGACTTCCTGCTCATACGCGCGCAAGGCCGCCACTTCCCCGGCCAGCAGCTTGTTGCCGCTGCGGTTGCGGTATACGGGGGCGCAAGGGTGGCTGCGCAAGTGCTCCAGCATGCGGCTGCCCGTTTGCGTCAGGGTGGGACAGTAGTCGCGGTCCGATTCCCAGGCGCCGCCAGGCAGATTGACGTCAGGCTTGCCAGCGAGCGTCATTCGCGCGACCACTTGTCGGCCGATTCCTCGGCCGCCTTCTTCGCCAGCGCCTCGCGGATTTCCCGCGCGCGCTGCTCGGCCAGGCGGCTCGCTTCGAGCAGGCGGCGCCGTTCCGTGCCGCTGATGGCGGACAGCCTGTCCGTGGCCTGCGCCACGCTTTCGTCCTGCGGCCGGAATCCCAGCCTTGCCAGCACGATGCGCGCCAGTTCCTCGCGCCGCTCGGGGTCTTGCGTGAACTGGTGGGCGGGCGTGGCGGCAGCCAGTTCGCGTGCCGCCTCGCCCAGCACCTGCAGCAAGGCTGCTTGCGGCAGCTGCTGCCCGATGAACCAGTCGTCGGCCAGCAGCCAGCACAGGATCATGGCCAGCGCCAGCCGGTTGCGGTCGGCCTTCACCTGCGCGCCAACAAACCCCTGCAAGGACGCGGCCGGCGCGCGCGCGCCATGCAGCAGCAAAATGTCGTTGACCAGCGCGGCAACCGCCACGGCCTGCGCGTTGGCGACGCCGGCGATGCGCGGCTCGGCGAGGAATTCGACGGGCGTGTCGGCCAGGCGGTGGGTTAATCGTTCGAGGTGGGGACCGGGAGTGTGCATATCATGATTGTATATAGTGGCGACGGCTGAACGCCCGCGCAAAGTCCAGCAAGTCCTCGTAGCGCTCGACGGCGTGGATATCCCAGCCCTGTTCGCGGCGCGCGCGCTTCAAATCGTCATAGGTCTGCTGCAGCCATTTGTGGGTCGGCGCGCCATCCCAGTCGCGCTCGAGGTTCAAAGCCATGGTGCCGCCCGCGCCGCCCTGCGCCAGCGCCTTGGCGGAAATATCCCAGCCGCTGTTGCCCAGCTCATCCTTGTCGAACATGGTGGTGATGCCATCGTCGGAGATCATCAGGATGTGCGCGGGCCGTTCGCGTTTGGCCGCATACGTCTGGCGCAGGCGGTGGATGGGGAAGCAGGTGCCGCCGCCAAAGAATTCCGTCAGCACGCCCAGGATCATGTCTTCATCGCGCACGAAACCCGGCGTCTGCATCACCTCGTTCTTGCCGCTCCACAGGGTCACCTGCACCTTCGCGCCGGCGCGCAGCGCGGACAAGGCGATGACGGCGCCGGCCAGTGTCAAAAACGAGGTGTGCGCCTGCGGGTTCGGCATGGAACCGGAACTGTCCACGTACATGTCGAGGTCGACGGGCACGGCGTCGATGGCACGCGCCGGTTCGCGGCCATACACGCGGCGCACGGTGGTCACGCCGGGCACGGGGCGCGGCGACTGCATCACGGACTGCAGCCAGTCGATTTCTTCCAGTGGATCGCCGATCTCCCACGCTTCCAGCCCTTCCATCTGCGGCTCCTGGGATTCGGGCGCAGGGCGGCTGGGGAACGCCACCAGATGCGGCAAGGCGCGCTCGCGGTAGTAGCGGATGGCGATTTCATGGTCGCTCAGGTCCACGCCCGAGGCCTTCAAGATGTCGCCCAGCTCGAACGGTTCGCGCAGCTGGCCGCCGCCGCTCCCGGCCGGCGCCTGGGCCTGCGGCTCCTCGCCGTCGAGGCCCGAGATGCGCTTGTCGTGCACGGGGTGGATGGCGCCGCCCTCCTCGTCATCCTCGATCTGCTGCGCGCCATACGTCTGGCAGCCACGGGCCGCGTCGCGCGTATCCTGCAGGTAGCGGCTTGGGTCAAGACTGTCACCCAGCGCGTCCGTATCCTCGACCAGGTAAGGCAGCAGCAAGGTGGCGAAACGGCCCGCCGCCAGCATCCAGTCGTTCGCGTACACGCGTATCAGGCGCGCGCCCAGCCAGGCATCCGTGTCCAGGCGTTCGTCGGCACTGCCTCCTCCAAGCTCGCCCTTTTCCAGCTGCCACAGGTTTTCATAGATGCGCATGTACAGCGTCCATACGCCGCCGCCTTTGGCGTCGGCTTGCGCCGTGCGCCCCTGCTGCAGTTTGCGGTAGATGTCGGCCATGCGCAAATTCGCCTGGCGCTGCAGGCGGTCGTTGATGAACAGGTCCGTGTACAGGTTGGCCACCATCGGCGCGTGCTGCTCCAGGGTGGGCAAGGCGCGGCGCATGCGCGCCAGCAGCCGGAACTGGTCACTGGCGCTGCCCGGTGCGAGGATATGGTGGCCGATTTCATGGGCGAGTACTTCCAGCGCATAGTCGTCCAGACCCAGCTCCGTCACCAGCGGCAAGTCCACCACGACGCTCTGGTCCAGCAAACGGATCATGGCGAAGCTGCCGGACAAGCCCTGCTCGCTGGCCTCGACACGGCTGGCGCACAGGCTCGGGTCGCGCAGGCGCGTAAATTTGCTCCACACGGCCAGGGCTTCGGGCCAGGCGGCGCGCCAGGCGTCGATCAGCGCGGTGTCGGCGACTTTATTCATGCGAGCGGCAGCAAACGGATCGCGTGCGTCCACGGTGACGTGATGGCCAGCGTATGCGCATTCGCGGCAAGCGCGATGTCGCCGGCCGGCAGGTCGAGCGCGATGCTGCGCGCGCCGATATGCAGGGTCGCGCCCTCGAGCCGCACGGCCGCCGGCATGCCGGTTTGCGCCTGCTCGAACTCCTGCGCCGTGGCGCTGTGCAGCACGGCGCCATAGGCGTCGGCCACCAGCAGGTAATGGCGCTCGGCGCTGCGCACGACAAATCCTTCCTTTGTCGCGCGCACCTGCGGCGGCGTGCCGAAGGCGCCACCCAGGCCAGTAAAAGAACCGAAGTCCCTGCCCTCGACGTTGCCGCGCCACGGATAGTCCATGAGCTGCGCATGCACCTGCGGCCAGTGCGCGCCCGGCTCGCCAAAGGCGGCCAGCGCCAACGCTGGCGGCAAGGTGTCGGCGGCGGCCAGCGCACCCTGGCGGAAATGCGCGACGCCGGCGCGCCAGGCCAGCACCTGGCCCACGGCGCGCAGCTGCGCGACGCTGCCGACTTGCGGCGCCACGGCGGCCATCCCGGCCTGCCACTGCGCGGGACGCGCGCCCGCCACGGCGCCAAGGTGGATGGCGGCGTTGCTCAGCATGCCCAGCACGTCGACGGGGGCCGTCGCCAGCAGTGGCGCAAACGATGGCGCCAGCTCGCGCCAGACGGTATTGAGGAAGGGATTCTTCGCGGCCGGGCCGGCCAGGCCATGGCCCACCAGTTCCAGTGCCATGTCGTAGGCGGCCAGGGTCGCGCCGCCCGCCCGCTCGGGCGCGGCGGCGGCCACGGCCGCCACCAGCGGATCGACGCCGTCTTGCAAAAAGGTGCCGAAGGCGGCCATATCGAGCGAGGGAAAGCGGCGGCGCGCTTCGGCCGCGCGCGCATTGAACTGGGCGCGGCCGCCGGCGAGTATCGAGGCAAAGGCATGAGAGATCATCGCCACGCCTCAATCGCTGTGCGAAAAGTGCAGCAGATAGCGTTCATCCCCCAGCTCGAACGCGATCTCGTCCCAGTGGATCGCGTACCAGAAACCGGAAGGCGGCGTCATCGTCACGGCGTACAGGGAAAAACCGCCCAGCGCCTCATCGAGCGATTCGAGGAAGGCGGCCACCAGTTGCGCGCGAAAGCGCCCGGGTGGCGCCGCCTGCATGTGCCGCGACGAGAAAAACCAGCGCTGGCACACCTGCTCCAGGTGCGCGCGCGCGCACGGCGCCGCATTGATGCGCCACAAGGCGGCCGGCAAGTCGCGTGCCGGAGCGATCACGTTCAAGGCATAATCCTCCACGCGCAGACCCAGCGCCGTGACAAGGTCCGGCGCATCGGGCAGACGTGATAATTCGTAGCTCGCGCACAGGTCGCTCGCCTCGCCATTGAGCATGGCCAGCGCTTCCAGGAAGCCATGACAGTGCGGCACGCTCATTGCGAACGCAGCCAGCTGCGGTAATTCGTATAGCGCTGATGCAGGTACTTGAGTTTCAGTAAATCATCATACAGGGGGCCATACAGTTTTCTCCCCTTCGTGCGTTCGCCGATCAGCTTTTCGATGCGGTTCAGGCGCGCCAGGGTTTCGCGCTCGCTGACGCCATCGAGGCCCAGGTCGAATTCGGCGGACAGCACGCCGACGGGATCGTCGCGGTCCAGGTCCAGGCGGTTGAATTCATCGTTCGACAAATCGAACAGGCGGCGCAGCCAGCCCAGCCTGTCGCTGCGGTAGGCGGCGTTTTCCGGCAGCGCGAAAAATGGCGCGTCCGGGTCCGGCTGCAGCTTGTTATGCAGGACGAAGGGCAGCACCTGGCGCAAGTCTTCCAGCGCCACCTCGCCATTGCCGCGGAAGTAAGCCATGGCCTTGGCGTAGATCAAGAGCGCCATCAGGGTACGCACCGAGATGCCATTCAAGGTCTGGCAACCGAGGTCCTTCAGACGGTCGCGCCCATTGTCGGCCGCCTGCGCCGCTCCCCGGTCGGCGCCGGCCAGGCGGGCCGTATCCTTGGTCATGTATTCGAACTGGCCGCCGGCCGTCTCGAACAGCTCGAACTGGCTGGCGAAAAATTCCAGGCGGCGCCGCACGGGCTCCGGCACGGCCACCTGGCGTATCGCCTCGCCGATCTGGTCCACTTCCGCTTCCGTGAAGATGATCTCGGGCGGCACCAGCTCTTCGGGGCGCACGTTTTCTTCCACGCGCAGCAGCAACTCGTTCAGGAAGCGCGGATTGAAGGCCAGCGCCTGCACCGTCACGTCGACCCGGTCGCGCAGCGCTTCGATCACCTGGTAGGTGCCGCCGCCCTGGTCGTCGTTGGCCGTCAGATACCAGGCCGCTTCCGGGCATTCGTAAATATGGTTCAGCACTTCCGCGTAATTGTCGCCCATCACGGTGAGCAGCGCGCTTTGCGTGCGCGTGGGGATGCGGTTGTATTCATCGACGATCTTCACGCGCATGCCCAGCCAGGCGCGCCAGGCGATGCGGATATCGTCCATGCTTTGCGCGTTCACGAGATCCGCCGGCAGCGGATTGCCGAGCAAGTCGGCCACCGTCATCTGCGGGTGGCCGTGCTGCATGGCGCGCTTGACTTCCTTGACGGTGGAGCCGGCCAGCACGCCCATCAACAGGGCGCTGGCCGTCTTGCCCCGCCCCGGCCCGCCGACGAACAGGCATTTGCGGCGCGTGGCGAAGGTCAGCAGCGGCAGCAAAATAAAGCTGGAATAGCTTTGCGCCGACGGCAAATTCAGGGTGCGCCGGCTGTCGCCCACGGCATAGGTCTGCGACGGGCCGTCGTTGTACTCGATGTCGTAATGGGGGCTGATGATGGCGTGGTTGACGATCCAGAAGTATGCCTGGCGCAGCTTTTCATCGAAGGGCCGCGCTTGCGCCTCGCCTTCCGCTCCCAGCGCGATGGGGCCCTGGTACAGGTCCGCCACATCGAACTGCCGCGCGGCGGGCGCGGACTTGGGTTTGGTGGGGGCTTGTGAAAGACGCTGGAACAAATTGAAGGCGGACATGGTGATTCTCAGAAAGGCAGCGAGTCAAACCCTAAGCCAAGGACTGGGGTCGGACCCTGAGGGTCCGACCCCGGCATTTCGCCGGGGTTACGGAAACGAAATTATTGCATATCGTTCCCACTACGCCTTGTTCAAATCAACAAGCGTTTCATCCAGTTTGCGCCAACGCCACCAGCCCAGCGCCACGCAAGCCAGCAGCAAGGCCAGCAAACCCGCCACTTCATGGCGGATTTCATACAGCGAGGCGCCCATCTGGTTGAGCGCGACGAAGCCCTGGATGCCGGCCGTCGACGGCAGCAGCCAGCGCAGCCATTGCAGCACGACGGGCATGGACGACACGGGCCAGGTCAGGCCAGCGAGAAACAGCACCGGCATCGAGGTGGCGATCATCAGCTGCGTGCCCCGTTCGCGCGTGCGAAACAGCATGCCCAGCAGCATGCCAAAGGCCGCTTCCGCCAGAGAGAACAGCACCAGCAGCACCAGCATGCCGCCAAAGTTGCCGCCACGGGGGTAATCCTGGAACCAGAAGACGAAGCCGAAGAAATAGCAGCAGTTCAGGAAGGCCACGCAGGCGAACGCCAGCAGCATGCCCATATACCCACCCGCCGTGCGCTTGCCCGCCAGCGGGAAGCTCTTGCGCTGGTACCAGGTGCCGAACAGCATGGTCATGCCGATCAGCAAGGTCTGCTGCACGATCAAGGTCGCCACGCCCGGCACGACATACGCGCCATAGCCTTCCTTGACGTTAAACAGGGGCACGGCGTCGAAGGCGATGGGCGAGCGCTGCTGGTTGGCCTGGATGGTCGATGGCGTGCCCGCGCCCAAACGCTTGAGCTCAATGCCGGCCGACACCGTGCCCACCACTTCGGCCAGCCCGTTCAAGGCCACCTTGTTCAGCATCAAATACAAGCCATTGCCCGCCACCTGCGCGTGCGCGGCGCGGCCGGCCAGCACGTCCGTCTGCAAGCCGTCGGGAATAATCAATACGCCCATGACCTGGTCGCGCCACAGCAAATCTTGTGCGACGGGCAAGTCCGGCGTGACGGCCACGACCTGCAACGAAGGATGGGCCATGGCAAAGCGCGTCAACTGGCGCGACATGGCGCTGCGGTCCTGGTCGACGACGGCCACGGGCACGCGCTGGACGATTTCCGTCGAATACGGCAAAGGATAGAAGAACGAGTAGATGATGCCGCCGATGAACAGCAAGGTCAGCGCGCCCTTGTCCGTCAGCATGGCGCGCCAGGTGGCGAGAAAGGCGGGCCACATCATGCGCGTCCCCAGGCGGCGGGCGCATTCGCGCGGCGCGCCAGCAGGAAAACGCCCACGGCGCCGCAGCCGATGGCAAAGCCGGCCAGTATCAGCATTTCCTGTACGCCATAGCGCCACGGCGCGCCGGCCAGCCAGTATTTCGTTTGCAGCTGCAGATAATGCGTGAGCGGCAAGGCTTCCGCCCAGGCGCGTGCCGGCGCCGGCATGGACATCAAGGGAAAGGCCTGGCCCGCAAAGGCAAAGGCCGGCGCCGTGATGAAGGCCGCGCCCGACAGGGCCAGGCGCAGGGACAAGGTGGCGGCGATCAGCAAGGTGGCCAGGCCGCAATAGGCCAGCACCAGCAGCAGCATGCTCAGCAGCAAGGCCGGCAAGCTGCCCGCCACGGCCCAGCCCCGCGCCATGCTGAAGAACAGCAAGTACAACAGCGCCAGCGCGCAATAGGCGACGAGGGGAAACAGCAGCTTGGCGCCCACGGCGCGCAGCCAGCTGTCATGGGCCGAGGCCAGCCATTGCGGTACCGTGCCGTCACGCAACTCGCGTCCGATGGAGGTGACGACGGCGACGACGATGAATATCTGCAGCATGGCCGGCATCAGGGCCAACGTCAAGAACGCTTCATAGCTGGTGTTTTCATTGTATAAGCTGTTCAAGGTCGTGCGGATCGGTTCGAACTGGGCCGCCGCCTGCACGCCCGACATGCCCTTTTTCACGCGCGCCGTCATCTCGATGCCGGCCGACAAGGTCGTGCTGACCGTGCGCACGTCGCGCAGCAAGGCCCCCGCGTGCGAGGAAAACTGCGCGTTGTACAGCCATTGCACGGTGGCTTGCCGGCCGCCCAGCAATTGCTTTTCAAAATCTCCAGGAATGACCAGATAGCCAAACGCCGTGCGTTCGCGCAGCCGATGCAGGGCGTCGTCGCTGGAAGCGACCTTGGCCGCCACGGCAATGCCGGGCGAGGCGTCGAGCCAGCGCGTGAGCTGGCGCGACAGGGTGGAGTTGTCATTGTCGATGACGACGATGGGCAAGTCGCGCGCGATGCCGGCGGAAAAAACCAGCCACAGCATGCCGCACAGCACCACCGGAATCCAGCTGAGCATGCCGACATCCCAGAAGTCGCCGCGCAAGCGCCGCCACTCGCGCGCCAGCGCTGAAACCGGCTCTTTATCCGCTACGCTCATCTGCTATCAGAGCGGTGGAAACACGACCGACATGCCTGGGCGCAAACCATCGACCTTGATGGCGGGACGCAAGCGGATTTCAAACGTGCGCAAATCCGTGCCGCCCGGACGGGCCGCGCGCCACGTGGCGAAGTCCGGCAGCACGGCCACGGAGCTGACCTTGAAGCTCACTTGCTGTTTCAGCGCCGGCACGTTGGCCGTATGCGTGCTGCCCATGGCAAACGCCGCCATCTCGTCTTCGCGCACCTGCAGCACGGCCCAGGCGTCATCGAGATTCACCAGCGTGATCACGGGGAAACCTTGCGGCGCCAGTTCGCCCGGCTGGATCTGGATCTTGCTGACCTGCCCGGCCACGGGTGCGGCGATCTTCGTTTCCGCCAGCGCGATCTGCGCTTCCGTCAGCACGGCGCCCACCTGGCGCGCCTGGGCGGCGGCGGCCGTCTTGTCTTCGGGACGGGCGCCCTTTTGCGCCATGTCATATTGTGCGCGGGCCGCTTGCGCCAGCTGGTCGGCGGCGCGCCACTGCGCCTGCGCCTCGTCACGTTTCTGCTGGGCGATCACACCTTGCTCGTACATATTGTTGACGCGGGTATACGTGGTCTTGGCGATGGTGGCCCCCGTTTGCGCCCGTTCCCAGTTCGCTTTCGCGGCACGGACTTCTTCCGGCCGCGCGCCCGCTTCCGCCTTCTTTGCCACGGCATCGGCCGCTTGCGTGGCGGCCGTCGCTTGCGCGATCTTCGCATCCACTTCCGGGCTCGTCAGCTGGAACAGCACTTGCCCTTTCGGCACCGTCTGGCCCAGCTTGACGTACAGCTCGGCCACCCGGCCCGGCACTTTCGACGAGACATTGACTTCCTGCGCATCCATCTGCCCCTGCAGAGGCAGGCGCTGCGGCTGGAAGGCCTGGTACAAGCCCCAGCCGACGAAGCCCAGGACGATGATGGCGGCGGCGATGGCCAAGGGTTTTTTGGAGGTGCTCATTATTGGGTGTCCACAGGTAATTGGATATCGGCCGCGGCCGCCAGGCTGCCCAGGCGCTGCGTCTCGCCCGTCGCTTCCAGCAATTGCGCCAGCCCCATCACATAGTTATAGGCCGTCTGCGCGCGCTGCGTTTCCACCTTGGCCAGGTTCAGGCGCGCGTCGACCACTTCCAGCGACGTCACCTGCCCTTGCTGGAAGGCCACCGTTTGCAAGCGGATATTTTCGCGCGCCAGTTCCACCGACGAGGCCGTGGACAAATACTGGATGCGGGCGTTTTCCAGCGCGCGCCAGTTCTTTTCGATCAGGGTGGGAATGTCGCGCTCGGCCTGGCGCGCCACCACTTCCACGCGCTCCTGGTCCAGCTTGGCGGCGGCGATCATCTTGCCCGTATTGATGCGGTGCACGAGGGGCACGGACACGACCAGGCCGATGGCCCAGTTCGAGCGCACGAGCTTTTCGCTGCCGCGGTTCAAATTGTAGTTACCGATGGCAAACACGGTGGGCGCGTATTCCTTGCCATGCAGCTTCAAGGCCTGTTCTGCCTGCACGCGCTTGCTGTCGATCTTTTTCCAGTTCGCGTTTTCGCGCATGCCCGTGCTGATGAACGATTGCAAGGTACCCACCGGCAAGCTGTTGACGAACAACGGCGTGCTGGGCAGCACTTGGGTATTGACGGCAAGCAAACGATCAAGCGCCACCTGGGCGATTTCCTCGTCGCTGCGCGCCTGCGCCTCGTCGCTGCGGGCGCTGTCCAGCGCCACGTCGGCGCGCAGGCGTTCCGCGCGCGAAATCAGGCCGCCCTTTTCCAGCTTGGCCGCGTCGCGCTGGTGCTGCGTCACGCCGGCCGTCACTTCGGCCCGCACGGCCACCACGCGCTTGGCCAGCAGCAGCTGGAAATAGCGCTGCGCCACCAGGGTGGCCAGCTGCTCTTCCGCTTCCGTGTGCTCCGCCTGCGCGGCCAGGGTCAGGCTGGAAGCGAGTCCCTTGACGGCGTCCAGGCGCCCGCCCGTGTAGATGGGCCACATGCCCAGCAAGCCGAACGAGGTCAGATCCGTCACCACTTCGCGGTTCAGGGAATTGGGAATGTGTGGCGTGGGCAAGCCGGGAATCGGCGGCAGCACGGATTCGATGCCGCCCACCACGCCCGACAAACCGCTCGTATCGATACTCAAGTCCGTCGACAATCGGCCGCGAAACGCCGTCAAGTCCACGGAAGGGCCATCGATATTCGACAAGGCTTCGGCTTTCAGTGTTTTGGCGCGCACGTCGAGCGCGGCGCCCTGCACGGTGCCAGACGCCTTGGCCGCCTGCTGCAGCGCTTCGTTGAATGTCAGCGGTTCCGCCACGGCGGGCAGAGCCGCGCCCAGCGCGCCCGCCAGCAATAATGATAAGTGTCCTTGCAATCTGCCCATGTAGCGTCCAGTCAATGAATGAGGGGAAAGCACGGGGTTGCCATGTTTATACTTTCACAATAGCAATTATATCCACGGATGTCCATTCCAGCCTGCACTATTGGTTACCGGAGCCGACACATAAAAACGGGCGCCTCTTGCGGGGCGCCCGTTGCTGTCAAGCAGTTGGCCAGCTAATTACTTCTTGGCCTTTTTACTCCCCTTCTCTTTTTCCTTTTCAAACACGGCAAAGAACTCGGACGCCATGTTGCGGATGGCGCGGCCGATGTTGGCGTAATCGTATTCGTTCAGGTTGGCCAGCGACACGCGGCCGGACGGATGCGTGGTGCCGAAGCCGCGCCCCGGCAGCAGGATGACGCCCGTTTCCTCGGCCAGACGGAACAGCGCTTCGTTCGGCTTGAGTTTTTTCAGCAGCCACTGCGAAAACTCCACGCCATGCATTTGTGCGGCCAGCGATTCCATGTCCAGCAGGTGGTAGTAGCGCACGGAATTGGCGTCGTGCACCATCGGCAAGCCCAGTTCGCGGTACAGCGCCTGCTTGCGGCGCAGCACGATGCGTTTCATCGACTGCTTGTACTTTTGCTCTTCATCCATCAGCGAGAACAGCGAGAACAAGGTCATCTGCGCCTGCACGGGCGTGGACAGGCCGGCCGTGTGGTTCAGCGCCACCGTGCGGCTGTCGGCCACCAGGCGGTCGATGAATTTCAGCTGGCGCGGCTCCGTGGTGATCGAGTGATAGCGCGCATCGAGCTGCTTCTTGATGGTTTCCGGCAACTTGGCGATCTTGTCGTCGAGCACATTGTTTTCATGCGTGGCCACCACGCCCATGCGCCAGCCCGTCGCGCCGAAGTATTTCGAGAACGAATACACGAGGATGGTGTTGAACGGGCAAATGGCGAACAGCGAGACGAAATTGTCGGCGAAGGTGCCATACACGTCATCGGTCAGGATGATCAGGTCCGGGCGCTTCTTGATGATCTTGGCGATGTATTCCAGGGTCTCGTCATCGATCTTGACGGACGGCGGATTGCTGGGGTTGACGAGGAAGAAGGCTTTGACTTTCGGATCGAGCAGCTTGTCCAGCTCCTTCTTGGTGAATTGCCAGTTGTTCGATTGCGGCGCATCGATGTGCACGGTATTCAGCTTGTAGTCGTTCATCTGGGGAATTTCGATGTAGGGCGTGAAGATCGGCATGCCCAGCGCGATCGTGTCGCCTTCCTGAATGATGTGGTTCGATTTCAGGCTGGCGAACAGATACGTCATCGCGGCCGTGCCGCCTTCGACGGCGTACATGTCGAAATTGCCGACAAACGGATGGTCGCCGATCATTTCGCGGTGGATATACTGGCCGACGATTTTCTCGGACAGGCGCAGCATGCGGTCCGGCACGGGATAGTTGCAGCCGAGAATGGCTTCGCACATCTCGTAGATGAAGTCGCCCGCGTCCAGGCCCAGCTGGTCGCGCACATACGACATGGCCGCCTCGATGAAATGCACGCCGGGGTTGCCTTCATGCTTGCGTACGAAGATTTCGAAGCGCGCCTCGATGCCTTCGCGCGTGGGGAAACCGCCCACGTCGTCCATGTAGACATAGGAACGCTCCGCTTCCGTCATGGCGAACTGGCCGAACTGGAAGAAGCCGTGGCGCGGCGTGGTGGCCAGGAAATTCGGATTGCCGCGGCCCGCATTGAGCATCAGCCGGTTGCTTTGCTTGGCCGTCTGGATCAGCGCATCTTTCAATTCGAAGGGGCTCAACAGGGCGAGTTTGCTTGGGTTACTGAAATCCATTTTTGCTACTCCTTATCAGACTGATCATTTTGAGGGTACTTGCACATACATGCAGACTCAGACGAAGGCCACAATCAGCGGCCCCAGCAAGGTCAGGAAAACGTTGGCCAAGGCATAGGTGATGGCGAACGGTACGGTGGGAATCGAGTTTTGCGCCGCGTTCAGCACTTCGCCGAACGCGGGATTGGCGCTGCGCGAACCGGACAAGGCGCCCGCGAAGATGGCGACGTTGTCATAACGCAAGATGTAGCGGCCGATCAGCATGGTCAGGATCATCGGCAGGATGGTCACCACCACGCCCACGCCAAACAGGGTCAGGCCATGTTCGCGCACGGTTTGCACGGCTTGCAGGCCGGACGTGAGACCGACGACGGCAACGAAGCCGGCCAGGCCCAGGTCTTTCAGGATTTGCACGGCGCCGCTGGGCATGTAGCCAAACGTCTGGCGCTTGGCGCGGAACCAGCCGAATACCAGGCCCGACAGCAGCACGCCGCCGCCGCTGCCCAGGGTCAGCGGAATCGAGCCGATGCGCGCCACCAGCAAGCCCACCAGCAGCCCGACGACGAGGCCGGCGCCCATGTAGACGAAGTCCGTCTTGGCGCTCGGCACGATCATGTAGCCGACTTCGGCCGCCACGCGCTTGACGTCCTGCTCGGCGCCATAGATGGTCACCACGTCGCCCGTCTGCACGACGGTTTCCGATTGCATGGGCAGGATCTTGCCCATGCGGCTCAGCTGGACGACAAAGATGCCGTGGCGCACGCCCGGCGCCGTCGCGCTGCGGATTTCGCCCACCGTCTTGTTGTGGTAAGCCTTGTTGGTCAGCACCATGTCGCGGCGCTGCATGACCAGCTCCATGCCTTCGACGGCATGCAATTCCTTGCCCAGCTGGGAAGAGACGCTGAGCATGGCTTCGCGCCGGCCCACCAGCAGCACGATATCGTCGGCCGCCAGCACCAGGTCCGGGCTGACGTCGATGATCTGGCCATTGCGTTTGACCCGCTCGATGGTGATGGCCGTGTTCGGATGGGCGCTTTCGATCTCCGCCACGGAGCGGCCGGCGCCCGGGCCCACGTCGTAGATGCGGCCGATCAGGTCGGGCGCGGCCGGCGTCTGGCCCGGCCCCAGCACCTGCACGCCCGCCTGCAGTGCCGTTTCCGCCTTGATCGCATCTTCGCGGATGGTGCGACCCATCAGCTTGGGCAAGATGTTGACGCAGACGATGATGGCGCCAAACGAGCCGAACACATACGTCACGGCATAGCCGACGGCCACGTTGCCCTGCAGGCGCGCCACCTCGTCGGCCGCCAGGCCCAGCTTGGTGATCGCGTCGCCCGCCGTGCCGATGATGGCCGACTGCGTCAAGCCGCCCGCCGCCACGCCGGCCGCCAGGCCCTTGTCCAGGCCAAAGACCTTGGCCAGGATGACCACCGTCAGCAGCGCCGTCACGGCCAGCACGACGGCCAGGATGATTTCGCGCACGGACTGGCGCCCCAGGGAATTGAAGAATTGCGGGCCGCTTTCATAGCCGACCGCGTAAATGAACAGGGCGAACAGCACCGACTTGACGCCGGGATCGATGGCGACGCCTACCTGGCTGACGAGGACCGCCACCAGCAGTGAACCGGCGACCCCGCCCAGCTGAAACGAGCCGAACTTGATCTTGCCGATGTAGTAGCCCACTGCCAGGGAGAGGAACAAGGCAATTTCAGGCGACTTCTTGAATAACTCATGCAACCATTCCATGCGGACCGCCTTTCGTGTTGAAGGAATTCTTTACTGCGTGTGCTCTTGCAAGCTGCTCATGCGTGGACGGAGCCGGCCAGGGCCACGATGAGCGGCCCCAGCAGAGGCAGCACCACGTTCGAAATCGCATACGTGATCGTGTAGCCGAGCAAGGGCGTGGAATTGCCGGCCGCGTTCTGCACGGCCGACAGGGCCGGCGTGCTGCACTGCTGGCCGGCGATGGCGCCCAGGAGCACGGGCGCTTCCAGCTTGAGGAAAAAGTGCCCGACGCACAGGGAAATCGACGCGGGGATGACGGCGATGAGCACGCCCATCAGCGGCAGCGACAGCCCGTACTGGCGGATCAGGTCGATCGCCTGCGGTCCCGACGCCAGGCCCACGCAGGCGATGAAGGTGGCCAGGCCGATATCCTTCATCATGTCGAGCGCGCTGGAGGGGATGCCCTGCATGCCCGGCTTGCGCGCCTGGTACCAGCCGAACACGAGGCCCGTCAGCAAGGCGCCGCCGCCCGTGCCCAGCGAAAAGGGAATGCCGCCCAGCTTGGCGGAAAAGCCGCCGATGTACACACCGAGCACGATGCCGATGCTGGCGTAGACGATATTGCTGCGGTCCCCGGTGGGCACGCGCTTGCCGATGGCGGCCAGCGCCGTGTTGAGCTCGCGCCCTTCCGTCGTGCCGTACAGGCGCAGCACGTCGTCGCGCTGCAGGGTCAGGTCGGGCAGCGGCGGCATGCTGTGTTCGCCACGCACGACGGCCGCCACGTGCACGCCGGAGGGCAAGGCCAGCTGGCGCAAGGGCTGGCCCACGAGGGCCGCCTGCTGCAACACCACTTCGACGGCCGAGACGGCCATGTTCAAGCCCGTCGTGTCGGCAAATTCCTCGCCCAGGATGGCTTCGGCCGCCACCAGCGCGGGACGGTGGCCGATCACCAGCACTTCGTCGTTGTTGCGCAGGCGCAGTGCGGGCTCCAGGGGCAAGACCTTGCCATGCCGGAGCACGCGCGTGATGCTGGCGCGGCCCGCGAAAATATGCTGCAAGGCATCGAGGCGGCGTCCCGCGCCGCGGCTGATGCGATAGGCGCGGCCCACCATTTCCGGCGTGGCCTGCACGCCATCACCATCGGTCTGCGCGCCGCCCATCTTTTCCCACAATTTATCGGCTTCCTCGCGCAGGTTGACGCGCAACAACAGCGGAAAAATCTGGCTGGTGGCGATGACGATGGCGATCAGGCCGAAGATGTACGTGATCGAATACGCGGTGACCACGTTGGCCTGCAATTCGGCGATGCGGGCCGCTGGCAAGGCCAGCTTGGAGATGGCGTCCGTGGCCGTGCCGACGACGGCCGATTCCGTCGCCGCGCCCGCCATCATGCCGGCCGCCGTGCCCTGGTCCAGGCCCAGGAAGCGCGTGGCCAGCAGCACCAGCGCCAGCACCACCACCACTTCGATCAGGCACAGCAGGCCCAGGCGCAAGCCCTTGGCGTTGAGGTTGGCAAAGAACTGGGGCCCCCCCGCATAGCCGAGGGCAAAGATGAACAGCATGAAGAAGACATTCTTGACGCTGGCGTCCAGAGTGATGCCCAGCTGGCCGATCAGCAGCGCGGCGATCAGGGTGCCGCACACGCCACCGAGCTGGATGGGGCCGAAGCGTATCTGCCCGACCGCATAGCCGAGCGCCAGCGCCAGAAACAGGGCCAACTCCGGCACCTGGTGCAATACCGACGTGATCGAATCGAGCATGGACGAACCTTCGAAAAGATAACGGATGGTTACGCGTTCATTGGCTGGCAGGCGCTGGCGGTTGAACGGGCGTACGGAGTCCCGCACAGCACGTGGCCTGGCGGCCTGTGCTGGGGAAATGTTGTCATTAGGAATTATGTTCGGTGAAAATTTTACAAGTGTCAACAGGTGTTCTGTTGAACTCGCTTTGCGTTTCATCAAACATCGTGCGCACGATTGAGGCGGCTATTTGACATAGCTCAACAATACTAATAGTAATGTTTTGGACGATACCAAAGTGCCTTGCGCGCCAGCGGCGTCTCCGGCCGCAAGCATGGATGAAGCAGCGCCAGCACATAGCCCCTTCCGTCCGGCGTCCGCATCGGCGATCACAATTGCGCTGCAGGGCACGCTTGTCGACGCTGACAGGGAAACTGTGTATAAAACAACAGCAGTTTCAAGCTGCCCATGAGCCGTTGAAATTAATCCAGATCAATAAAACCGCAAATAGAAAATAAATCTTGCGTGCGGCTCTGGACGGCATGCGCGCCCCTCGCCTACGCTGCTTTTTTATCGGAAAAACAAGAGGAACCCATGCAGACAGCACGCTTGAATATTATCGGAATGGATCACGAAGGTTGCGCCGACAGGCTGACGGGCGCGCTCGAAGCCGTCACCGGCGTGGCCACCGTGTGCGTCTCGCTGGCGCGCCACGGCGCCACGGTGCAATTTGACGAACGGCTGGCCACGCAGGAACGCCTGCTGGCCGCCGTCAATGACGCCGGCTTCATGGGCGAAGCGACGGATGAAGAACAGCTGGCCTCGTGCAGCGGCGCCTGCGGCCACTGCCGCCACTGAAGCCCGCCTGCCGCTCAGCCTTCCCGCGCGCTCCGGTCGCGCAAATGCGCCAGCACGCGGCGCGGTCCCAGCGCCTGCAGGTCGAACGGCGGCAATTCGATGGCGTCAAGCGTATTCTTGAACAGCAGCCCCAGTTCCGTATCGCCCTCCAGGCTCAGGCGACGGCTGAAGAACAGGGTGTCCGGATCTTCCTGGCGCCGCGCCAGCAGCATCAAATCATGCACGCTGGCGGCGATGCACAGGTCCGGCACCTCGACATAACGCTCCGCCACGAATACCGTGCCCTGCCACTCGAAATCGAAGGCGATGCCCGCGTCCAGCAACCGCAGGCGCAGGCTGCGCCCTTCCAGGCTGCGCCGCACGTCGTCGGGCAATTGCGGCGCCAGCAGGCGGTTCAAGCCTTGCACGAACAGCCAGGAGGCGGGATACGGCGGCAACTTGGACAGCAAGTCGGCCAGCGGTTCGGGCAGCCGGTACGACATGGCGGGCTTGCTCATGGCGGGCTTGGCCGGGACGGGCAATCTTTCCAGTTGATCTTGCATGGTGCTTCCTTTCGATGCGTTCAATGGGCGGCGTGCTGTTCCATGCCGGGCTGGCCATGCCAGTAGCCGTCGCAAGCGCCTGCCGGCTGGCAGGCCGCCAGCTGGGCCTGGGCGCCGATGCCGCTGACCTGGCCGCGGCGGGCGCGGTCGAAGATGGCGATGACTTGTTCCGTATGCATGGATTGCGGGCTGATGCGCGCGACCGCCACGCCCATGTCGCGCATGGCGTCGAGTTCGCGCACCAGGTTGTAGACCAGCGCCGACTGCGTCTGCGTGCCATTCAACACGAGGAAAGGCACTTCATCGCGCGTGCGCAGCAGCAGGCCGTCCGGCTCTTCCAGGCAGCTGTAGCCGCAATCGTCCTTCGGCAGGTTGCGGTTGCGCGCCGTGAAGCAGCGCGCGGAGAACGCCAGCGGCATGCGGCCATAGGCGAAGACTTCCGTCTCCAGCCCTTCCGGTTTCTGGCGCTGCATCTCGGCCAGCGCCGTCTGCCCCATTTCCAGCGGCATCACCCAGCGCCGCGCACCCAGGTGCGCCAGCAGTTGCAGGCTGGGGCCGTTGAACAGGTTCAGATGGGGACCGGCGACGAAGGACGCGCCCTTTTCCATGCAGTGCACGGCGCCCATGTCGTTGGCCTCGACAGCGTAGCAGCCATTGCCCGTGATGCGGCGCAGGGTCGCCAGTTCGGCGCCCGCCTCGATCAGCGCCTGCGTCGACAGCACCACTTCCTTGCCGGCGGCGGCCAGCATGTCGGCGATATCGAGCCAGTCGGCCAGGCGCACCTCATGCCGGCGTGAGCAGACGGTTTCGCCCAGATACACGATATCGACGGCGGTGCCGGCGATCTGCTGGTAAAACTCGAACACGGTGGCGCGCGGCCAGTAGTACAGCAAGGGGCCCAACGATAGTTTTAGCATGCCTTTTCCAGTATTTTTCAAGTTACAAAACCGTAGCGAGCGGCCTGCGGCGAGGCCGAGAAGCGCAGCCGTGCTCAAGCACGGTGAGCATCGCAGGCCGCGCCCCGGGACGCGCAGTAGGTTTTGCTATTTCCAGGAGCGGTGGTACGCACCCAGTGTGTGCTGCTGGCCTTCGGCCAGCTTGTCCATGGCCGCCATCCAGCCCGGCTTGACGGCGTAGCGCGCGTTGCCTTCGCGGCAGGCGTCGATCGCTTCGCGCCACACGCGCGTGACCTGCGCCACATAGGCGGGACTGCGCTGGCGCCCTTCGATCTTCACGGCCCGCACGCCCATGGCGATCAGCTGCGGCAGCAGCGCCAGGGTATTCAGGCTGGCCGGCTCCTCGATGGCGTAATACTCTTCGTCGTTGACTTCGAAACGCCCCTTGCACAGGGTGGGATAGCTGGCGTTTTCGCCGGGCGCATAGCGGTCGATCAGCACGCCGTTCAGGCGCGATTCGAGGCCGTTCGGCGTTTCCAGCCAGCGCACGGATTTCGCCGGCGAGCACACGCCGTGCGTATTCGGCGCCTCGCCCGTCGCATACGACGACAGCGCGCAGCGCCCTTCGACCATTACGCACAGGCTGCCAAAGCCGAAGACTTCGATCTCGACTTCCGTCTTGGCGATCAGTTGCTCCACCTGCGCCATCGACAGCACGCGCGGCAGCACGGCGCGGGCGATGCCGAAGTGTTCATGGTAAAAATTGATGGCTTCGTAGTTGGTGGCAGAGCCCTGCACGGACAGGTGCAGACGCAGCTGCGGGTGGTGCTCGCTCGCATACGCCATCAGGCCAGGATCGGCCACGATCATGGCGTCGATGCCGGCCTGCGCGGCGCGGTCGATGGCACTGCGCCACACGGCCCAGTTGTGCGGTTGCGGATAGGTGTTCAGCGCCAGCAGCACTTTGCGTCCATATTGATGGGCGTAGCGCACGCCCTCGGCGATGGCCTTCTCATCGAAATTGAGGCCGGCGAAATTGCGCGCATTCGTGGCGTCGCGAAAGCCCAGGTACACGGTGTCGGCGCCATTGTCGACGGCCGCTTTCAAGGCGGGCAGGCTGCCGGCGGGACAGACCAGTTCCAGCGGTCCGGCCACGCGGGTGGCGGTGGTTGATTCAAGCATCATGATGTTCACAGTCCTGTATCGGCTCAGGGTGCAGACTATAGCCCCGCCCATACGGCCCAGTCCTTGACGCAGGTGAAGGAATGCATGCATGGCTGGCGCGCGTTCAACTTGCTTGACCTGGCTGTAAAATGCCCCCCTTTTCTCCCTCTTCGATTGTCCGCCATGCCCCGCAAACCGCTGCTGATCTTTTTGCTCACCCTGTTCCTCACCGTGCTGCAAGTGCAGTGGGCGGCGCCGGCCGACGGCTACGATGACGCGACCCTGTCCGTGCTGTCGCCCGAGGTGCTGGGCGCGTATCCGGGCGTGCTGCTGCTGTTCCTGCAAGCCGTCTTCGCCCGCCGCGCCATGCCTTTGACGCGCCAGGCCGCCAGCAGCACGGGACTGCTGGCCGTCTACTGGCTGCTGGCGAACTACGTCACGTTCGACGCGCGCGTCGCCAGCTGGAGCACCTTCTCGCCGCTGGAAATCTGGGCGCACGTACTGCCCGCCTCCATCCTCAGCATCGCCGTCTGCGGCGCCGCGTATTTCGGCGCGACCGTCTTGATCCTGCGCCAGGGCCGCGCGAAAAAGTAAACAGAGGCGCTTTTTTCACCTGTATCAAGGATTCGTCACGCCACGGCACGCGCCCTTTGACGCCACTATATTTAGTGATTAATCTCCATGAAAACACCGCATGTTGTGTTTATTGGAGGTTTCATGACGACAAATGCAGTTCCATCCACGCGCGGCCAGGTCGATGTCGCCGCGTCCATCAATGAATATCTGGACCGGCGCGACTGGCGTGTCAACGCCAACGCCAACCAGGGTTACTCGCTCGGCGGCCTGATACTCAACGTATCAGGCAAGGTCATCGCCAACTACTGGCTGGACCAGGTGTATCCGCCGGATGTGGGCGCGGCGCACCGCGAAGCGGCGCTGCACATCCACGACCTCGACATGCTGGCCGGCTATTGCGCCGGCTGGTCGCTGCGCACCCTGCTGCACGAAGGCTTGAATGGCGTGCCGGGCAAGATCGAATCGGGCCCGCCGAAACACATGTCGAGCGCCATCGGACAAATCGTCAATTTCCTCGGCACCCTGCAAAACGAGTGGGCCGGCGCGCAAGCGTTCAGCTCCTTCGATACCTATATGGCGCCCTACATCCGCACGGACAGCCTGCGCTACGAAGACGTGCGCCAGTACATGCAGGAACTGATCTTCAACCTCAACGTGCCCTCGCGCTGGGGCACGCAGACGCCGTTCACCAACCTCACCTTCGACTGGGTCTGCCCGGACGACTTGCGCGAGCAGATTCCCGTCATCGCCGGCCAGGAAATGGACTTCAGCTATGGCGAGCTGCAGGCCGAGATGGACATGATCAACCGCGCCTACATCGAGATCATGATGGCGGGCGACGCCAAGGGCCGCGTCTTCACCTTCCCCATCCCGACCTATAACATCACCGAGGATTTCGACTGGCATAGCGAGAACGCGGAACGCCTGTTCGAGATGACGGCCCGCTACGGCCTGCCCTACTTCCAGAATTTCATCAATTCGGAACTCAAGCCGAACATGATCCGCTCCATGTGCTGCCGATTGCAGCTGGACTTGCGCGAACTGCTGAAAAGGGGCAATGGCCTGTTCGGTTCCGCCGAACAGACGGGTTCCCTGGGCGTGGTGACGATCAACTGCGCACGCCTGGGCCACCGATGGCGCGGCGACGAGCCAGCCTTGATGGCGGACCTGGACCGCCTGCTGGAACTGGGCAAGACCAGCCTGGAAATCAAGCGCCGCACCATCGAGGAACTGATGCAGCAAGGCCTGTTCCCGTACACGAAACGCTACCTGGGCACCCTGCGCAACCACTTTTCCACCCTGGGCGTGAACGGCATCAATGAGATGATCCGCAATTTCAGCGGCGACGCCCATGACATCACGAGTCCCGAGGGCCATGCGCTGGCGATCCGTCTGCTCGACCACGTGCGCGCCCGCATGGTGCAGTTCCAGGAAGAGACGGGGCATATGTACAACCTGGAAGCGACGCCGGCCGAAGGCACGACGTACCGCTTCGCCCGCGAAGACCGCAAGCGCTATCCCGCCATCCTGCAGGCGGGCACCGTCGACAATCCCTACTACACGAACTCGTCGCAACTGCCCGTCGGCCACACGGACGACCCGTTCGAGGCTTTGGCCCTGCAGGACACGTTGCAGCGCAAGTACACGGGCGGCACGGTGCTGCACCTGTACATGACGGAAGCGCTGTCGGACGCCAACGCCTGCCGCGAGCTGGTGAAACGCGCCCTGAGCCGCTTTTCGCTGCCCTACATCACGGTCACGCCCACCTTTTCCATCTGCCCGCGCCACGGCTACCTGGCCGGCAAACATGAATTCTGTCCCACCTGCGACGCGGAACTGATCGCCCGCAAGCAAACCCACCCTGTTCCATCACTTGAGGAAACGCCATGAACGCACGTCCCGACTTCACTCCCGCCATCACCCTGCTCGACAGCGAACGCCAGCGCTGCGAAATCTGGACCCGCGTGATGGGATACCACCGCCCCGTCGCCTCGTTCAACATCGGCAAGCAGGGCGAATTCCACGAGCGCCAGTATTTTACGGAAGCGAGCGCCCGGGTTGGCCAGCCCGCCTGCCATGGCGCTTGAATTGAAAGTGGGCGGCCTGACGCCCTTTTCCGCCACCGACTATCCCGGCAAGCTGGCGGCCGTGGTGTTCGTGCAGGGTTGCCCCTGGCGTTGCGGCTATTGCCACAATCCGCACCTGCAGGCGCGCACGCCGGAAGGCGCCATGCCCTGGCAAGACGTATTGACCTGGCTGCGCCGCAGAGTGGGCCTGCTCGACGCCGTCGTCTTCAGCGGCGGCGAAGCCTGCATGGACCCGGCGCTGGCGCGCGCCATGCAGGACGCCAGGGCGCTGGGTTTCGGCGTCGGCCTGCACACGGCCTGCATCTATCCGCAGCGCCTGCAGGAAGTGCTGCCCCTCGTCGATTGGGTGGGCTTCGACATCAAGGCGCCGTTTGCCGACTATCGTCTTGTGACCCGCGTGGCCGGCAGCGGCGACCCGGCGCGCGCCTGCCTGGACGCCATCCTCGCCAGCGGCGTCGCCTATGAGTGCCGCACCACCACCCACCCGGACCTGCTGCCGGACGAGCAGCTGCTGGCACTGGCTACCACCCTGGCCGCCAAAGGCGTCGATAACTACGTGCTGCAGCAGTTCCGCGCCGAAGGCTGCGCGGATGCGGCGCTGGCCGGCCGCACCCTGCACGGCTATCCGGCGGCGCGCACGGTGGCGCAAATCGGCGCCATGTTTCCGCGTTTTACATTCCGTAATCATGGCAATTGATCCTGCAACCACATAATTGTTGAAAGCCCCGCAAAATTCCCCGTTCTGCAACGCTGAAATGTCTGGCGTACTGTAATGTATCGACTGTGCCGCGCACCATGCGCAGCCCGTCAGATTCCTCACCCCGCATTACAGATAAGCGTCATCCATGAACGATTTCACCGCAGTCAGCCCAGGCACCCCTTCCACCCACGCCGACATCCTGTACGGCCCGCCGCGACCGGATCTGCTGCGCGAGGAAGTGCTGGCCGATCTGCTGGAAGCGACGGCACGCCGCTGCCCGCAGCAGATCGCGCTGATCGATGGCGAACGCCGCATCACGTATGCCGAACTCGATGCGCAGGCGGGCCTGGCCGCGTCGCGCCTGGTGGCCGCCGGCGTCAAGCCAGGCGACATCGTCGGCCTGTGGCTGCCGCGCGGCGCGCACCTGCTGCTGATGCAGGCGGCCATCGCCAAGGCGGGCGCCGCCTGGCTGCCCGTCGATGAAGACACGCCCGTCGAACGCCTGCAGGTGTGCCTCGATGACGCCAATGGCGCGGGCGTCGTCAGCTGCGCGCAATTCGCGCCGCGCCTGGCGGACGCCGGCGTCCAGCGTCCCGTGTGGACGGTGGAAAGCCTGCTGGCCCCGGCCGCGCCGGGCGAAGTGCTGCCGGCACGCGGAGCCGTGCTGCCCGAACACCCGGCCTACGTCATCTACACGTCCGGCTCCACGGGCAAGCCGAAGGGCATCCTGATCAATCAACGCAGCATCTGCCACTTCCTGCGCAGCGAAAACGCCGTGCTGGAAGTGACGCAAGCCGACACCGTCTATCAGGGCTTTTCCGTCGCCTTCGACATGTCGTTCGAGGAAATCTGGATCGCCTACCTGGTGGGCGCCACCCTGTGGCTGGGGCCCAAGGATATCTCGGGCGACCCGGAAGCCTTGCCGCGCGCGCTGGCCGCCAACCACGTCACCGTGCTGCACGCCGTGCCGACCTTGCTGGCCCTGTTCGCCGAGGACGTGCCGAGCCTGCGCCTGATCAATCTGGGCGGCGAGATGTGCCCCGAGTCCCTGGTCGAGCGCTGGTCGCGTCCGGGCCGCGCCATGTTCAACACCTATGGTCCCACGGAGGCAACCGTCTCGTGCAGCCTGGCGCGATTGCGGCCCGGCGAACCCGTCACCATCGGCACGCCGCTGCCCAACTATGGTTTGCTGGTGCTGCAAGTGGCCGAGCCGGGAGAAAACCGTCCCTTGACCCTGCTGCCTCGCGGCGAGACGGGAGAATTGTGCATCATCGGCCCCGGCCTGGCCGAGGGTTACCTGGGCCGGCCCGACCTGACGGTGGAAAAATTCCTGCCCAATCCGTGGGCGACCAGCGCGGATGACGCGCGCCTGTACCGCACGGGCGACCTGGCCCGCATCGATCCCGACGGCCAGGTGCTGTGCCTGGGCCGCGCCGACGACCAGGTGAAAATTCGCGGCTTCCGCGTGGAGCTGGGCGAGATCGAAGCCGTGCTGGCACAGCAGGCCGGCGTGGGCACGGTGGCCGTGTTGCTGCGCAAGGATGACGGCATCGACCAGCTGGTGGCCTACATCGTCGGCAGCGACGATGCCGACGATGATGCGCTGGCGGCGAAAACCCTGCGCGCCGCGCTGAACTTGCACCTGCCGCCCTACATGGTGCCGGGCCGCTTCGAGCTGCTGCCGCTGATGCCGCGCCTCACTTCAGGAAAAATCGACAGGAAGGCCTTAAAAGCCATGCCCCTGTCCGCGCCGCCCCCGGGCGAGGCGGGTGAATCGGACGTGCCGGAAACGCCGGCCGAAGCGGCCCTGTTCGCGGCCCTGGCCAAGCTGTTCCCCGGCCAGGCGATCTTGCGCCAGCTGGACTTCTTCAGCGACCTTGGCGGCCACTCCTTCCTGGCCGCGCGCCTGGCGTCCGCCCTGCGCGCCGATCCGGCCTACGCCCACATGACGGTGCGCGACATTTACCAGAACCGGCAGATCGGCAAGATCGCCGCCGTCCTGAACGAGGCGCCCGCGCTGGCCACGCCGGAAGCGGATTGGACGCCGCCATCCACCCTGAAGCGCTGGCTATGCGGCGCGGCCCAGGCGGCGGCCGTGCCGGGCCTCGTCACCCTGCGCATGGCGCAGTGGATGGCGCCCTTCTTCACGTACCACTTCTTCACGGGCGACACGGGAGACACGGTGCCGCGCGCGATCGCCGCCTCGATCGGCGTGTTTTTACTCGCGACCCTGGCCGAATTTGCCATCGCGATTGCCGGCAAGTGGCTGATCGCCGGGCGTTTGAAGCCGGGCAGCTATCCGCTCTGGGGCGTCACGTATTACCGCTGGTGGCTGGCCGACCGCCTGGTCGAATCGGCGCCCGCCTACCTGCTCAGCGGCTCGTCGCTGAACAGCTGGTGGCTGCGCGCGCTCGGTGCCAAGGTGGGCAAGGAAGTCGTGATCGGCTCGATGACCCTGCGCGCGCCCGACCTGCTGTCCATCGGCGACAACGTCAGCGTGGGCAATGCCGTCAACTTTGAAAACGCCCGCGTGGAACGGGGCCGGTTGCTGCTGGGCCGGATCCACATCGGCGACGATGCCTGCATCAGCTCTTACGCGATTTTGGAAGGCAACACCAGGGTGGGCGCGTTTGGCCACCTGGAGGGACAGTCGGCGCTGGCCGATGGCGCCTCGGTGCCCGATGGCAGGGTCTGGACGGGTTCGCCCGCGCGCGACATCGGCCCCTACGACCCGGCCAGCCAGCCGCCGCGCCCCGCCGTCTCACGCCTGCGCCTGACGGGCGAAACCCTGTTCTTCTGCTTCGGCATGGTCTTGATCGCCGTGCTGTTCTTCATGCCCGTCTTCCCCAGCTTCGTGCTGATCGACTGGTTCGACGAGCGCGAAATGATGCCGTGGCTGCAGGGCCGCGACGTGACGACCCAGCTGGCCCGCTACTTCCTGCTGGCCTTCCCCGCCAGCGCCGTGCTGATCGTGCTCACGGCGCTGCTGTCGGCCGCCATCCGCTGGGGCGCGCTGCCCCGCCTGAAGCCGGGCAGCTCGCCCGTGCACAGCAATATCTATTGCGCCAAGTGGCTGGTCAGCCATATCCAGGAATCGAGCCTGAACGTCCTGCACGGCATCTACGCCACCGTGTACGCGCCGTACTGGTACCGCCTGCTGGGCGCCAAGGTCGGCAAAGGCGCCGAGATTTCCACGGCCCTGGGCGTGGTGCCCGACATGCTGACCCTGGGCGACGACACTTTCATCGCCGACGCCGTCATGCTGGGCGACGAGCAGATCGACGGCGGCTGGATGACCATGCGCCCCACCGTCATCTCGCACCGCAGCTTTGTCGGCAACGGCAGCTATATCCCGGACGGCACCATGCTGCCCGAGCACGTGCTGATCGGCGTGCACACGCATGCGCCGCGCAATGAACAGATGCATAGCGGCGACACGTGGCTGGGCTCCCCGCCCATGCACCTGCCCGCGCGCGAACAGGTCAGCGGCTTCGCCGAGCACCTGACGTTCAAGCCATCGCTGCTGCGCCGCCTGGGCCGCAGCCTGATCGAGGCGTTCCGCATCGTCGCGCCGCACGCGGTGGTGATCGCCGTCGGCTACACGCTGGTGCTGGACGTGATGCCGATCGCGGGCGCCGGACGCTGGGGCGAAGTGGTGGCCGACCTGGCCATCGCCGGTCTGGCCTACGGCATCGGCAATTTCCTCGTCGTCGTGCTGTTCAAGTGGCTGCTGCTGGGACGCTACCGCAAGCACGCGGCGCCCATGTGGACGCCGTTCGTGTGGATTTCGGAAGGCGTGACCAATCTGTACGAAGGCATCGCCGTACCCAACTTCATGCGCTACCTGCGCGGCACGCCGTGGCTGCCGCTGGCCTTCCGCCTGTTCGGCTGCAAGATCGGCCGCGGCGTCTACATGGACACGACGGACATCACGGAATTCGACTGCGTGCACATCGGCGACTACAGCGAATTGAACGCGCTGACCTGCCCGCAAACGCATTTGTTCGAAGACCGCGTGATGAAGATCGACCACGTGGAGATCGGCCAGCGCGTCTACATGGGCCCGCGCAGCTCCGTGCTGTACAGCGCCAAGGTGGGCGACAACGCGCGCCTGGGACCGTTGACCCTGGTGATGAAGGGCGAGCACATCCCCGCCGGCAGCAACTGGGCGGGCTGCCCGGCGGCGCCCTTGCGCAGCTGATCGCAGCTGATGAATGCTACGGTGCTGTGGTCGGCAGACGGCGTGCTGGTGATCGGCATGGTGCCGCCGCCGTCCCGCATGGAAGCGCGCACGCACCTGCGCCAGGCCGTGCGCGAGGCGGTGGCGCAGTGGCTGAAGTTAAGCATTGAGACGATCTCGGTGGAGTCGACGCCGGGCCAACCGCCCCGCTTGCTGCTGGCAGGAGGCGCGGCGGGCCTGTCGTTCAGCCATGACGAGGGACTGTCGCTGGCCGCCGTCCATCTGCACGGCGCCGTCGGCATCGACGTGATGCGCGTGCAGGCTATTGCCGACTGGTTCATGCTGGCGCGCGATTACCTGGGGCCGCAGGTGGCCGATGCACTGGCCGCCTGCCCTGCCGATCAGCGCCCCTTGGCTCTGGCGCAGGCGTGGACGGCGCGCGAGGCGGCGCTCAAGTGCGCGGGCTTGCAGTTGACGGAGTGGGATGGGGCTGCGCCAGCTTGCCGCCTGCAAGCCTTGCGCTTGGCGGCTCCATATGTGGCGACCCTGGCATACTAGTCTTCCTTGCCTTCGGCCGCCCCGCCGATCTGGACGAAAATCAGTTTTACGATAATACTGACGAGCAGTCCCAGTACCCCGATCAATTCCAGCATGGCCTTTCCTTTGCAGTGACAACGGACCAGGCCACTGTAACGCGAACGCGGGGGCCGGGCCAATATCAAATCAGGCAGTCTCCGATCTCGAAAAGGCATACGATTGATTTCCATCAGACAGTTCCGCTATTTTGTCGAAGTCGTCGATGCGGGCAGCTACTCGCGCGCGGCGGAAAAGCTGTACATCGCGCAATCGGCCCTGAGCCGGCAGATCAAGGAGCTGGAAACCGAAGTGCAGGCCCTGCTGCTCACGCGCGACGCGCGCCATATCGAACTGACGCCCGCGGGACAGGTCTTTTATGAACGGGCCAGGCGCATCCTCGACGACATCGAGGAAACCGTGCGCCAGACCCGCCACGTGGGGCAAGGCGCGCAAGGCATCATCCGCCTGCTGCATTCGAGCTCCGTCACCCTCACGCCCGCCATCGGCGCCGTGCTGAACCGCCTGCTGGCGCAGTTCCCCGGCATTTCGCTCGATGTATCGAAGGGATCGTCGGAAAACCAGGCGGCCGACATCGAAGAAGGCCGCGCCGACCTGGGCCTCGTGCGCCTGCCCACCCTGCGCAAGCATGCCAACATCGTCGTGCGCGAGCTGTACGCGGAAAAGCTGGTGGTGGCCGTGTCGTCGGCCTCGCCGCTGGCCGCGCTGGAGCGCACGACGATCGCCGCCCTGCGCGACGAAGCCTTCGTCTCGATTCCGCACAAGGACCGGGGCGGCCTCAGTTACCTGGTCGCGGGCCTGTGCCTGGCGCAGGGCTTCTTTCCGAAGGCGGCGCGCGCCCTGTCGCGCAAGACTTCGCAGCTGAACCTGATCGAGGCGAACATGGGCATCGCCATCGTCCCGGACAGCATGCGCCTGGTGGCGCCGCCCGGCGTGCGTTTTATCGCCCTGCCGGACGAGGAATCGCATTCCGTCGTGGGCCTGATCTCGCCGCGCGCGGCCAGCGGCATGGTGGCCGCGTTCACGGAAGCGTTCGTGCGCGAGATGGCCAAACTCCCGGCCGATTAGCCTTCCGCATACAGCACCGCATCGGCGTCGCGCACGGCCGCCATCAGCAAGGCCAGCTTCATGACGTCAAGTTTGCCATCCGTGCGCACGCGCGAGCACAGCTCGATGCCGTAGGGGCGCACCTGGCGCAGCGCCTCCATCACGTTGGTGGCATCCAGCCCGCCGGCCAGGAAGACGGGGCGGGGGCTGGCGCGCACGAAACGGGCGCTGACGGACCAGTCATGCGTGCGGCCGGTGCCGCCCAGTTCCGGCACCGGCGCGCCGGGGCGGCCCGAGTCGAGCAGGAACGCATGCACGTGGGGCGCGTAGGCGGGAATCAGCGCCAGCGCCTCGGGGCCCTCCACGTGGATCACCTGCACGCGCCGCACGTGCGGCAGCTGCCGCGCCAGCTGCGCCACTTCGCCGGGCTCGATATGGCCGACGATCTGCACGGTGGACGGCTGCGTGGCGTGCACGTGTTCGGCGATGCGCTGCGCCGTCGTCTCGGACGTCAGCAGGAAGGTGGCCACGGGCGGCGGCGTCCAGGCGGCGATCTGCGCGATGCGCGCGTCGGGAATCGGACCGGGGCCGGACGGCATGGCCCCCACCAGGCCCAGCGCGTCGGCGCCGGCGGCAATGGCCAGTTGCGCTTCGTCGATGGAAGCGATGCAGCAGATCTTGATACGGGTTCTCATGGCCTTGCGTGCTCAATAGGGATGGTCAACATTACAACACAGGGCGGCGCGCGCGCCAAGACACGCGGTCAAGGCCGCGCGCGATTGTGTGCCAGAATGGGGCCTGCCCACATCCCGAGGAATCCATGGCCGACTACAAGAACCCCAGCTACGTGGCCCGCTCCATGCACCCGCGTTTCGATGAACTGACCTCGCCGGGCGAAGCCGTGCCGTATTCGGGCATCTACCGCTGCGACGGCTGTGCGCACGAAATCGTGTCGACGGAAGGCCACGTCATGCCGCCGCAAAACCACCACCAGCACAGCAGCGAGCAGGGGCCGATCCGCTGGCGCCTGATCGTCAGCCCGCGCTGATTGACATGCGCCAGGTGGCGGACGATACTTGATTCATCCCGGATCGCCATTGGAACGTCACTGGAACACCAGCATGCGCATCGTCGATTTTGAAGTCCGCAAGGAGTGTCCGCCACAGCTGTGCGACTGTGAGCGCGAGCGGCTGCTCGACGATCCGCAGGCGGACGTTTCCATCCTGCGCCTGAACCTGACGGAGGAAAAGCGCCTGCTGGCGCACATCGACGGCATCGCCACCTATGCGCAGCTGCGGAAGCTGCAGCAGCGCTTGCGCGACAACCTCGGTGTGGAATTGCAGATCGCGCCGGGCAGCGGCGAAGTGCGCACCGTGCGCGGCTTCCAGATCCGCCTGCTGGAGCGGCCCGGCCTGTGCCGCAAGACGCGCGCCGCCATTCCGGCCGCCGTGCGCCGCTGCCTGGCCGCGCATCCCGAGATCGCGTTTGCGATCTTGAATGAAAACGATTTGCTCGGTGGTGTCTAGACGCCGGCGCGGATGGGAATGATCTTGCCCTTGGCTTCACGCGCCCTTAACTGCCCGCAGCCGCCCTCCACGTCCTGCCCGGCCGAATCGCGCAATTTGGTCAGCACGCCGCGCGCGTGCAGGGCGGCGGCAATGGCGCGCGCCTTTTCCCAGCTGGGGCGCTTGAACGGCAAGTCGGCTATGGTGTTATACGGGATCATGTTCAGCACCGCATATTTCCCCTGCAAGAGCGCGACGATGCCGTCCATCTCGTCCTCGCCATCGTTGACGCCCTCCATCAGGGTCCACTGATACTGCACCGGGTAGCCGGTCAGGCGCGCATACGACTCGCCGAAGTCGACCAGCTCCTGCGGGGTGAGCCTGGGCGCGCGCGGCAGCAGCTGTTCGCGCAGCGCCGGCTTGGTCGTGTGCAGGGACAGGGCCAGCGCCGGCTTGACCCTTCCCTGCGGCAGGCGCTCGAAGGCGCGCGGGTCGCCCACGGTGGAAAACACGAGGTTCTTGTGGCCGATATTGCCCTCCGTGCCCAGCAGCTCGATCGCTTCCATCACATTGTTCAGGTTATGCGCCGGCTCGCCCATGCCCATGAAGACGACTTTTTTCACGGGACGCAGGGTGCGCGCCAGCACCACCTGGGCGACGATCTCGCCGCTGGTCACCTGGCGTATCAGGCCGTCGCGGCCCGTCATGCAGAACTGGCAGCCGACGGCGCAACCGACCTGGCTAGACACGCACAGGCCGTCGCGCGGCAGCAGCACGCTTTCCACCGTCTGGCCGTCATGCAGTCCCACCAGCAGGCGCGCGGAACCGTCGGCGCCCGGATGGGTGCTGAGCAATTTCAGCATGCCCTGCAATTCAGCGTCCAGCGCCGGCAGGGCCTCGCGCACGGGCAGCGGCAAGAAGTCTTCGGCGCGGCGCCGGCCCTGATCGTGCGGCTGCGCCTGTATCCAGTCGCGCAGCACGCGCTGTTCGTGCAGGGGTTTGGCGCCCAGGGCGCGCAGGCGCTGGCGGAGATGATCGATTTGCATGAATTCTGAATAAAAAAACGGCGCGCCGGCAGGAATGCGAGGCGCGCCGCGGATGGCAAGGAGGAGCTTAGACTTTTTTCACGAACTCGGTTTTCAGGCTCATGGAACCGAAGCCGTCGATCTTGCAGTCGATATCATGGTCGCTGTCGACCAGGCGGATGTTCTTGACCTTGGTGCCCATCTTGACGACACCGCCGCCGCCCTTCAATTTCAAGTCCTTGATGACGCTGACCGTGTCGCCGTCCTGCAGGATATTGCCGGCCGCATCGCGGTACACGCGGGCGCCCTCTTCCGCCGCTTCGCCAGCCGTGGCCGACCATTCATGCGCGCATTCAGGGCAGATCAACTGGCTGCCGTCTTCGTACGTGAATTCGGATTTGCATTGCGGGCATGGTGGTAATGTGCTCATTTTCTTCTCTGTCTGGTGAACAGCGCGTGCTGTAAAAGCCGACATTATACCGCCTACGCCCCGCATCAGCTTGCTTTTTTCGCCATCATTATCAAGGGCGGAGCACGATCTCGATGGTGCTGTGGACGATTTCTTCGTGGATGCCGATGCGCGCGCGCAGCTCGGCGCCAGTGAGCGCGGGATCGCGGCTGACGACGGACAAGGCGCACGAATACAGCTGCTTGCCGACGCGCCACACGTGCAGGTCGACGATGCGCGGCGTGTCGCCGGCGCTTTCCACTTCCACGGCCTCGCGGATTTCCACCACCACGGGGTGGTCCATCTCGCGGTCCAGCAAGACCTTGCCCGTCTCCTGCATCAGCTTTTTCGCCCACAGCGCCACCAGCACGGCGCCCGCGATGCCCATCACGGGATCGAGCCAGCGCCAGCCATAAGCCCACGCGCCGGCCAGCGCAGCGATGGCCAGCACGGAGGTGGCGGCGTCGGCCAGCACGTGGAGGTACGCGGCCTTCATGTTCAGGTCTTCACCATGGTGGTGGCCGTGGTGGTCATGATGGTCGTGTCCATGGTGATGATCATGGTCGTGGTCGTGGTGGCCGCCGAGGATCAGCGCGCACACGAGGTTGACCAACAGGCCAAAGGCCGCCACCGCCATCGCCTGCGGATAGTGGATGGGCTGCGGCGAGAACAGGCGTTCGACGGAAGCGGCCACCATCAGCACGGCCACGCCCAGCAGCAGGATGGCGCTGGTGTAGCCGGCCAGCACTTCGATCTTCCACGTGCCGAAGGCGAAGCGGGGATCGCGCGCATAGCGGCGCGCGGCCGCATACGCAAACGCGGCCAGGCCGATGGCCAGCGCGTGCGAACTCATATGCCAGCCGTCGGCCAGCAGGGCCATGGAGTTGTACCACCAGCCGGCGACGATTTCCAGCACCATGGTGGCCAGG
Organism: Janthinobacterium rivuli; assembly: GCF_009208735.1. Lineage (GTDB taxonomy): Bacteria > Pseudomonadota > Gammaproteobacteria > Burkholderiales > Burkholderiaceae_D > Janthinobacterium. Next base: position 255,264 of record NZ_WFLJ01000010.1, read on the forward strand.
GTGATCCACATGACGATGCGCGCGCGGCGTTCCGCCTTGTCGCTGGCGGCGCCAAAAACGTGTTCATGCTGCCAGGCGGAGAGGTCTTCATCGCGGTTTTTCATTTGCATGACGATCTCCTTATTTGAGATAGGTGCGCAGGATGCCCGCGATGTCGTCGGCGCCCCTGGCCCTCTCCTCGCCGGAGATGTCGGGACTGGCTACGTGCTCGCGCAAGTGCTCTTCGATGACTTCGGCCATCAGGCCATTGACGGCGCCGCGCACGGCGGCGATCAGCTGCAGCACTTCGCCGCAGTCGCGCCCCTCTTCCAGGCCCCGCTCCAGGCCTTCCACTTGCCCCCTGATGCGCTTGACCCGATTGAGCAGCCTGGTCTTGTTGTGCGCCGTGTGTCCCATGATTCCACTCCGATAAATACTATAGGGGGGTATACTATCAGAGAGAACCGGGTGGCGCGATTTTTTGCAGCTTGCTGGCCAGCGAGGCGTCGGACAATTCGCCCAGGTGGGTATCGACCAGGCGCCCCTGCGCGTCATAAAACAGGGTGGTGGGCAAGGCCGAGGAGCCGGCCGCCTTGCCCAGCGCCGCCTCGCCGTCGAGCACCACGTTGCGCAGGGTGGCGCCGCTCAGCGTCAGGAAAGCGCCGGCCGCCGCCGCATCCTCGCGCTGATTCGCATACACGAAGACGATATCGGCGCGCGCCTGCTGCGCGGCGGCCAGCACGGGCATCTCGCGCCGGCATGGCGGGCACCAGCTGGCCCACAGGTTGACCACCATGGGCTTGCCGCCGGCCAGCGCCGCCAGGGTCGTCGGCGCGCCATCGAGCGCCTGCAGCGCCACGGCCGGCAAGGCCGTCGGCTTGTCGTACGCCAGCGAGATCCCTGCGCTCAACACGCCCCAGGCCAGCGCGCCAGCCGCCACGCTGACGCCGAGAGGACGGCGCATGGCCGCCATGGCGGGACGCCGGCAGCGCCACGCGGCGATGGCCAGCGCGGCGGCGATGCCGGCCGGCGCCAAAAATCCTCCGTCGCGGATATTGATGATGGACCAGGGCGCGGCCAGGTACTGTTCATGCCAGCGCAGGACGAACGCCACGCGCGCCGCCAGCAAGCCGGCGATCAGCATGTCGGACACGAGGGGGCCGGCATCGGGCAGCTGGCGATACCGGCGCAGCCACCACGCCACGCCATACGCGACAAACAGGGAAACGAACAGCAGGACCAGGCCCGTGGGCAGGACCAGGGGGCCGATTTGCAGGGACAGCATGGGCGCTTTCAATGACGTCGAAGGGACGGACATTGTGGCCCAGGTGGATTAAGCCGGCGTTAAGCGGTGCGAAAGTCAGATGGCCAGCGCCGCCTTGCGCACAAAATGCATGGCTTGCGGCTGGTCCACCAGCACGCACTGTTTGCCCGTGCGCTTGCAGTGGTCGTGCACGCGCCAGTAGGCGTCGTGGCTGACGCAGCCCGTCTGGCAAATCACCAGGTCGGCCGCCACCAGACTCGCTTCCAGCGCGGCCGCATCGTCGCCGCCCGCATGATGGAGGAAGCGCCCGCCGGCCTGCTCGATGGCTTGCTGCGCCACGTTGGCGCCGTCCGCGTCCGGATCCGGCGCCAGGCTTGAATAATTGCCCACATACAGCACGGCTTTTGCACGCACGTCGGCTTGCAGGGCTGGCACGGGCCGCCATTGCAGGCGCAGCAGCTCGCGCATCAGGTCCTGCACGCGCTCGCCGAGCCACTCGACCTTGCGCGCCAGCCTGGCACGCGTCGGCAAGCCCGGCACGCTGGCCGCCAGGTCGGCCAATTCGTCGCGCGCCAGCGCCAGCTTCGTGTCGCGGATCACGAGCTGCGCCCGCGCGCGCATCAATTCCGACTCCAGTTGCGCGATGCGGGCCGCCTGCGCCGCCAGCTGCGCACTGCAGCGCGCCTGCGCCCGCCCATATTCGCCCATCAGCACGCGATGCTCGTGCGCGATCGCATCCTCGTTGCCATGCCTACTGCCCATCATGCCCTCCTTCACCGCCCGTGACGCCCTGGCGCCAGCCCATGCTACCCCCATTGCCTGCATTATAAATGAGAATCATTATTATTTGTATATGCGCGCAGCAGGGGTATGCGGTGGCCGTCAGCGTCACATAGTCGGCGGGCAAGACAACAGGCGCTGCCAGACGTCGTCCTGCACTTGCCGCACATGGCGCAAGCCATCGGCACCGCGGTAAATGTCCAGGGTGTTCGGCCACGCGATATCGATGAACAACTGCCGTTTTGCATCGATCAACAGGGACTGGCCTACATAGTCCCCCTTGATCTCGCCCTTGTTCACGGCCAGCAGGCGCGCGCCGCCGGCCAGCGCCCGTTCTTCGAGCTCCACGCCGCTGCGCTCGGCCACATCGCGCAGCCAGCGTTCGCGCCAGTGCGCCTGTTCCTCGAACTGCCCCGTTGGCGGCCGGTCCAGCTTGACGACGGCCGCCACGGGACCGTCTATGCCCGCCTGCAGCGAAAAGCCCATGCGCTCCTGCCATTCGACCGTGTAGGACTCGCCCTTGACGTCGATCTGGTAGCGCCCCACCCCGTCCTGCACCAGCAGGCCGGCCTGGTGGTAGGAAGGTTTGACGCAATTGGCGTACTGATAGACGAGCACATCAAGGTACGGCGGTGCGGCCGCGTATTTCATCTTGCTCATGCTTGCTCCGGTTCACGTAAAAAGACGATGTCGGCCGAAAAACACCTGCGGCACGCCATCGCGTCGCTCATATTAGCTATTTTGAATATTTCTTTCTGGCACACGATTCAATTGAATCGCGCTTGTTCGATCACTATTTCTAGTGTGTAATCTTGCAAACAAGTTATTACATCAACTGCCAGTACGGTTACCTCAGCATACGGAGTTCCAGGCAATGTCCGCATTTTTCCATGCAAGCGCGTCGTCGTTACGCCTCGATAACGACGACAGCCAGACAAGATGAACAATCTTCCATTTGCCGAGCGCCGCCGCCAGCAACTTCTTGGTGAAGAGCTGTATGTCAAAACGCGCAACAATCAATTTGCGCTGATTGCAGTAGGACTGGAAAACAAAAAAGTCGCCTACTCAACGCAGGAAAATGCCTCCGTTCATCATTTTTTGTATCTGGAACGACTCTGGCTCTGGATGCTCGACTACACGGCGGGTATGTCCATCGATACCCTGGCGCCGCGCATCGCGGACATCGTGGACAAATTTGAAGAATGGAATGCGGTCGATCAGCTCTATCAGCAGGATGCGGCGCTTGAGTTTCCAGAGTTTGGCCCCTACGAATATGAGGGAGCACCAGAGTTTTACGTCCTGTCCGACTACCAGGACACCTTGCAACTGCTGAGCATCGCCATCCTGCTGCGCGATCAGCGCTCGGTACTGCGCATCATCCACGTGCTGCGCAGCCACCGTGGCCGCGATGGCCTGTTCGAGCAATTGATCGACGGATACATGGAGGATGGCCAAGCACTCGACGCCTGCATCATCACCAGGCCCTATGACACCCTGCTGCAAGTGTTCTATGAGGAGGATGAGGAAGCGACCTTGAGCCTGCTTCAGAAATACCTGAAACAATGGTATCCGGCCATGAAACATCATCCGCGCTGGTACAACGCGCATCTCAATATCAGCGAGGAAGGCTATGGCGCTTATTACGGCTACTGGGCATTCGAAGCGGGGGCGACGGTTTTCATGCTCGATCTGGACGATAGCCAGACCGAGCATCTGGTGTATCCCAGGGATCTCGTTGACTATGCCCGAAAATTACGCGAAGCAAACCGCTACACCAGCAAAGTGGCATGGCCGCAGCCATCTTGAGCAAGGGCCAAGGATATTCGCGGCAGAAAAAGATGCCCGCCCTGCGCTGATGCAAGCCTATCTGCAGCGATGGTATGAGGCCAGCCGCCGCGAGCCCTACTGCGACGGCCACCGGCGCGACACGTCGTTCTGGGGTGACTGGTCCTGGGAAGCGGCCGCCATCACCTGCGTGCTCGATATGGCCGACAGCAGCGATCGCGGCGCGCCCTTCTATCCGGCCGACCTGGTGGCGTTGTGCCGAAGGCAAGGGAAAGGTCGCTGCGCATGAAAGCTAGCCGCGCCAGCATCGCCATCGCCACAGGCATCGCCGTGGTTGCCGGACTCTACTTTGTCCTGCCCACGCTGTCGCGTGTCGTCACCCGTCCCTTTCCGGGCATTTATTCCATCATCGACCCTGTCACCGGCGAGACCAAGGATGTCCTGAAAGTAAAACCGCTGCTGGACGAGTACCTGGTGCTCGCGCGTTTTGCAGGCGACGGGCCATGGAAAGGCCCCATCTACGCCAAAGTCATGGGTAGCGGCGACAGCTATGCATCGCCGCCACTGTTTCAGCAAGACCGCATGGTCAGCGCGCTGGCGCTGGGAGAGATCGGCTACCTTTACCACACGCCGGGAAACAAGGACTCGCGCGTCGGCTCGTCCGATACCGGCTATATCAGCAATATCGCGAGCTTCGGCATTACCACCCTGTTCCACCGGCCACTGCTTGCGGGCCACGACGAGCGCGGGGAGCTGAACATGCACCAGTACACGCCCGCCACCGGTGAGCGCAAGGTATCGGTCAGCACCTTGAACTACAGCCCGCGCATGATTCAGGTGGGCATCAGTTCCGTCAGCAATCCCGACAACGCTGTCGATACCGATCCCCTGACGCCGCACATGAGCAGCGCCGCCAGTTGCTGCTTCTACCTGCCGGCACAGGCCGCCGCGCCGTTGCAGGTCAAGCTCGAATATCGCTGGCTGCCCAAGGGCCAGCCTGAAGTGCTGGCCCTGACCTTGCCGGCCAACAGCGACGCCGACGAACTGCTGATATTGGTGCAGGCGGATGGCAGCATGGGCGTGGCATTTCGCGGCCCAGGCAAGGACCTGGATCTGACGCCCGAGGGCGTCAGATCCATCCATGGCAAGCCATATCCGCTGCCACCGGCCGCCGAGCGCAAGGCGCGCCTGACTGCGGAACTGGCGCGAAGAAAGCGCTTTTTGAAAGATATGTACAGGCTGCGGGACAAAGACACGGGCGACTCTATCGAGGTGGCCTATCAACTGCGCTACCTGATCGACGAATACGAGAAAACCATCACCTATCTGGAAGCGTTTTCCACATGCACAGCTACCTTGGCGACATGCGACAAGCAAGCCACGGCTGCGGCCCGCGCGCCATAGCGCAGCAACGTCCAGGAAACGCCATGCCAAACGGCGCCCTGGCCGCCAGCCAGCCTGTCAGCGACCCGGATGCGCGGGCGCGGCAAGCGCGCTGGCAGCGCCGCCTGCATCGAGCGTGAACACCCCCACTTCCCGCACCAGGCTGGCCGCCTGCTCTTCCAGGCTGCCGGCGGCCGCCGCCGCTTCCTAGACCAGGGCGGCATTCTGCTGCGTGACCTCATCCATCTGCGTGATGGCCTGGTTGACCTGTTCGATGCCCAGGCTCTGTTCCTGGCTGGCGGCGGCGATCTCGCTCATCAGGTCAACCACCTGCTTGACGGATGCCACGATCTTGTCCATCGTGGCGCCCGCTTCGTCCACCAGCTTGCTGCCCGCGTCGACGCGCTCGACCGAATCGCCGATCATGGCCTTGATTTCGCGCGCGGCGCTGGCCGAGCGCTGCGCCAGACTGCGCACTTCGCTGGCGACCACGGCGAAGCCGCGTCCCTGTTCGCCCGCCCTGGCCGCCTCTACCGCTGCGTTCAAAGCCAGGATATTGGTCTGGAAAGCAATGCTGTCAATCACGTCGACAATATCGACGATCTTGCGCGAGCTGGCATTGATGGCGCCCACGGTATCGACCACGCGCCCGACCACCTGTCCGCCCTGCACGGCAAATTCCGACGCCGACACCACCAGCTGATTGGCCTGCCTGGCATTGTCGGCATTCTGCTTTACCGTGCTGGTCAGCTCCTTCATCGCGGAAGCCGTTTCTTCCAGCGAACTGGCTTGCGCCTCCGTGCGCGACGACAGATCGAAATTGCCGGCCGCGATTTCGCGCGAAGCAACGGTGATGCTTTGCGTGCTGCTGCGCACCTGGCCCACGGTGCGCGACAGGCTGCCATTCATCGCTTCGAGGGCCTGCAGCAATTGACCAGGCTCGTCGGAAAAGCGCTTGTCGACACGATTGCTCAGGTCGCCGGCCGCCACCCTCTGCGCGGCCAGCAACGCCTCCTGCAAGGGTCCGGTAATGCTGCGACTGATCAGCACGGCGCCGGCGATGCTGACGCCCAACGATGCCAGCAGCAAGCCCGCCAGCAGCACGGTTGCCGAGCGCGCCCTGTCGGCCGAGTCGGTCTCGAACGCGCCCGAGCGCTTGCTGGTCATGTCGACCACGCGGTTGACGGCAGCCAGATGGCTGTCGTAGCTGGCGGCCATGGCCGCCATGGCAGTCGCGACACCCGCCTTGTCCTGCCCCTGCAGCGCCGGGATGAAGCGCGTGAACGCCGTCTCATAGAATGCCACGGCAGGGGTGTGCGCCTGCGTCAGCAAGGCTTCGGCGATATCGTGATCGAGATCCTGGGTACGCCAGAACTGATGGCGCGTGTCGTACTCGGCCTTCAAGGTTTTCAGGCGTTCGACCAGCTTGTCCTGCGCGCCCCGGTCTTCGGACGCCATCAGCTGAAAGGCGACCAGATACGATTCGAGGATATATTCCGGCGGCGGCAGCACGTCGGCCACCAGATCCTTGCCCTGCACGATGCGCTGGTACACGGGGCCGTTGACCTTCAATTCGTGCAGCACGCGCAGCGACCAGCCGCCATAGACGATCAGGCCCAGCGAAAAGATGGCGACCAACAAGGCCAGCCGGCGCGACAGTTTGACTTGGCGAAGCAGCTGCATGTGCGTACCCCCTCGTTTATCCGGACCATGCCCTCCATGCCGCCGGCATAGACCGCGCTGGCCAGTATGAAATTTCTGCACGGTATTTGTGGATTATGCAACTTTTTAAGGGAATTGGGAGGGATGGGGGCGTGAAAAAGAATCTCTTGCCGAGCAACGGTTGGTGCAGGCGCCCGCAGAGGCCGGCGCAGGCGTTGGCCGCTACTGCCTGAGATGAGGGGACGGCGTTGGCCGCTGCGCGGCCAACGGGGCCGCGCGTAGCGCGGCAGATGGGCGATTCGGAGAGGGCTGGGCCGGCAGGGCCCAGCCCTTCGAATCCCACCGTTCCGTCCAGACAAATAAAAAAGCCTCCCGCAGGGGAGGCTTTCTTATTTGATTCTGGCGGAGACGGTGGGATTCGAACCCACGATACAGGTATAAGCCGTATGCATCCTTAGCAGGGATGTGCCTTCGGCCACTCGGCCACGTCTCCTAGCTGATTACTCAACTATGTCTCTGTAGCTAACTGCGCTGCAGCGACGAACGTCATAATATCGATTGCCCCCCCTTTGGTCAAGGGCGTGGGGCAATATTTTTGGATATTTAAGCTTTTTCCAGCTCGAACGCTTTATGCAGCGCGCGCACGGCCAGTTCCATGTACTTTTCATCGATCAGCACGGAGATCTTGATCTCGGAAGTGGAGATCATCATGATGTTGATGCCCTCTTCCGACAAGGTACGGAACATTTGCGACGCGACGCCAACATGGCTGCGCATGCCCACGCCGACGACGGACAGTTTCGACACTTTCGCATCGCCCGTGATGCTGGCCGCGCCCAGCGCTTCGCGGTTCGCTTCCAGCACGGCCAGCGCGCGCGTGTATTCGCCGCGCGAGACGGTGAAAGTGAAGTCCGTTTTACCGTCGACCGACTGATTCTGTATGATCATGTCGACTTCGATGTTCGCGTCCGCCACCGGCCCCAGGATGTGGTACGCCACGCCTGGGCGGTCGGGCACGCCGAGCACGGTGATTTTGGCTTCATCGCGGTTGAAGGCGATGCCGGAGATGACTGCTTGTTCCATGTTTGTATCTTCCTCAAACGAAATCAGGGTGCCTGAATTGGCTTCTATTTCCAGCGGCAACATCGGGTCGGTCAGCGACGACAGCACGCGCGTGGGAACGCGGTAGTTGCCGGCGAATTCCACCGAGCGCGTCTGCAGCACTTTGGAACCCAGCGAAGCCAGTTCCAGCATTTCTTCAAAGGTGATGGTCTTCAGGCGGCGCGCCTCGGAGACCACGCGCGGGTCGGTCGTGTAGACGCCGTCGACGTCCGTGAAGATCAGGCATTCGGCCGCCTTCATGGCGGCGGCGATGGCCACGGCCGAGGTGTCCGAACCGCCGCGGCCCAGGGTCGCGATGTTGTCGTGTTCGTCAACGCCCTGGAAACCGGTAATGATGACAATCTTGCCCGCATCGAGGTCGCGTTTGACTTTTTCGTCATCGATCGACTGGATGCGTGCCTTGGTAAAGGCGGAATCGGTCTTGATCGCGACTTGCCAGCCAGCATAGGATACGGCTTGTTTGCCGATCGCCAGCAGTGCCATCGACAATAGGCCGACGGACACTTGTTCGCCTGTCGAGGCGATCATGTCAAGTTCACGGGGATCGGGTTGATCCATGATTTCCTTGGCCAGTCCAATCAGGCGGTTGGTTTCGCCCGACATGGCGGATGGCACCACCACGATTTGATGCCCAGCGTCGTGCCACTTGGCAACGCGCTTGGCGACATTCTTGATACGGTCAGTCGAGCCCATCGACGTACCGCCATATTTGTGGACGATTAAAGCCATAAGAGTGAAGTTTCCGCTCAAGAAGAATAAAAAAGGAGGGCTTTACTCTACATGCCGCAATGCAAAATAACAAGCTAAAAAGCGCATTAGCTCATACCGATTGCGCATATGGAAATAACCAATCCATGCAGTCCAGCCGGCTTGAGCAGCCACCTGGCGACCGCCCCGGGAGTGGCCGTGGCGGCGGCCCTTACGCTCAGCAGGAGACCCAGCGCAAGGCGACGCGGGGACGGTCCAGCAGACTCAAACAATGGCAATCGAGGCCGATGCCGGCCGCGTACAGCAATTGTTGCGCCGCACAGACAAGGGGCAGGCGTTCGCGTTCCCAGGCGGGCACGTCAAACGCCTGGTAATGGTATTTCAAGCTCTTGGTGGGACGATTCAAGGCCAGCTTCAGGCGCTCGCCGCCCTGGCGAAAGTCGATGGTCAGGGTCTGAGCTTGCAGCCAGGCAATATCAATGCCCTGCCCCCCCTCTTGCACCGCATCGAAGTGCAGCACGCCGCCATACGCGGGAAAGGCCAGGCTGACCTCGCCTTGCCAGGTGAACTCCTGGCTGGCTTTTTCCAGGCCGGGAATGCCCGCGTCGTCACGCTCGCGCATGCCGGCCAGGTCATCGAGCTTCGGCGTCAGGTACAGCCGGTCGCGGTGGCGCCGCACGTGGCATTCGGGATGTGTGACCAGCAACTGCGCATCGGGCCGCGCCTCGAGCAATTGCGCCAGCATTTCCGCCAGCCACGCCGTCGACGGCATGCGCAAGCCGCGCGTGCCGAACCAGTGGCGCAGCAGGTTGTAGCAGCGGTCCGCGCTCAGCGCGCGCAATTTCGCCAGCTCGATGCACTCGCCATCGAGACAGTTCGCCAAATCCTGCGTCGCCAATTCCGTCAGCAGGCGCTGCGCCGATTGGGCATGCTGGGCGCTGCGGGCGAAACGCTCCTGGAAACCGGGAAACGCCTGCGCCAGCACAGGCATCACCTGGTGCCGCAAGGCGTTGCGGGCAAAGCGGGGATCGTCGTTCGACTCATCGTGGATGTGCGCGATCGCGTGCTTCGCCACGTACGCTTCCAGTTGCTTGCGCGACACGGGCAACAGCGGGCGCACCATCACCAGGTCCGGATTGCCCAGCAGCTCAGGCGCGCTGTTGGCGCCATCCATGCCGGACAGGCCCGCCGTGCCGGAGCCGCGCAGCAATTGCAGCAGCACCGTCTCGGCCTGGTCATCCTGGTGGTGGGCCGTCAGCAGCAGGCGCACGCCGTGCACCGCGCACAGCTCGCCCAAAGCCGCGTAACGGCGCTTGCGGGCCGCCTCTTCCGTGCCCGTCTTCGCATTCTTTTCCAGCGTGACCTTGCGTGCCTCGAAGGCGATGCCCATGCCGGCGCACAACTGCGCGCAGTGCGCCAGCCAGGCATCCGCGTTCGGGCTCAGGCCATGGTGCACGTGGAAGGCGTGCAGGGCCACGCCGTGCTCGTGCGCCCAGGCATGCGCCAGGTGCAGCAGGGCCGAGGAATCGAGGCCGCCGCTGAGGGCGATGCCCACCGCGCTGCCAGCTGGCGGCGCGCAGGCGTCCAGCGCGTGGGCGAAGATAGCGGCGACGGTGGCGGTTTGTTGCTTTTTCAATGTGGACTCCGGGAATGCAAAGAGGGACAGGTGGATAGCCGAATGTGTTCGGCTACCTGCCTGTCCCTGGTGTTTGATGCTTGCTTTAACCCAAGACCTTAACTGCCGGGGTCAGACCCTAAGGGTCTGACCCCAGACTCTGCCGTTGGGTTTCAACAAATTACTCGCTCGGCGTGGTTTCCTTGAACTTGCCGTAGCTCAGCAGTTTTTCATGGCGTGCGGCCAGCAGGTCCTTGGTTTTCATGCCCTGGAACTGGCGCAGCGTGTCGGCCAGTGCGCGCTTGAGCAAGGTCGCCATCTGTTTCGGATCGCGGTGGGCGCCGCCCAGCGGTTCGTTGATGATCTTGTCGATCAGGCCCATGGCTTTCAGGCGGTGGGCGGTGAGGCCCAGTGCTTCGGCCGCGTCGGAGGCGCGCTCGGCGCTCTTCCACAGGATCGAGGCGCAGCCTTCCGGCGAAATCACGGCATAGGTCGAGTATTGCAGCATCAGCACGGCGTCGCCCACGGCAATCGCCAGCGCGCCGCCGGAACCGCCTTCACCGATGATGGTGGCGATCAGCGGCACTTTCAGTTCCGCCATCACGTACAGGTTGTGGCCGATGGCTTCCGACTGGCCGCGCTCTTCCGCGTCGATGCCGGGGAAGGCGCCTGGCGTGTCGACGAAGGTGAAGATGGGCAAGTTGAACTTTTCAGCCACTTTCATCAGGCGCATGGCCTTGCGGTAGCCTTCCGGCTTCGGCATGCCGAAATTGCGCATGGCGCGCTCTTTCGTGTCGCGGCCCTTCTGGTGGCCGATGACCATGCACGGCTGGCCGTTGAAACGGGCCAGGCCGCCGACGACGGACAGATCGTCCGCGTAGCTGCGGTCGCCATGCAATTCGTGGAAATCAGTAAAGATTTCATTCACGTAATCCATGGTGTAGGGGCGCTGCGGATGGCGCGCGATCTGCGCCACTTGCCAAGGCGTCAGCTTGGCGTAGATATCCTTGGTCAGCTGCTGGCTCTTCTTGGCCAGGCGGTCGATCTCTTCCGAGATGTCGACGGCCGAATCGTCTTGCACGAAGCGCAACTCTTCGATCTTGGAATCGAGTTCCGCGATCGGCTGTTCAAAATTGAGGAAAGTCGTTTTAGTCATTGTACCTCCAGGTTTTACCGGCCACGGCGCCAGGGCGCGCGGCGTCATCTATGTTTATTTTACCGTACCGGCTGGTGCGCCGGGGGCTGTATCGGATGCGGCAGGGGCGGCTGCAGGGTCGAGACTGCGCCACAAATACCACGTCGCCACGGTGCGCCACGGTTCCCAATTGGCGGAGACTTCGCGCGCATCGCTGCGGGAAACGGGTTCGCCGGAGAAGTAATTGACGCTGATGCCCTGGATCAAACCGGGGTCGTCGAGCGGCAAGACATTCGGCCGGAGCAGATTAAATATCAAAAACATCTCGGCTGTCCAGCGGCCGATGCCGCGGATCTGCACCAGTTCGGCGATGACGGCTTCGTCATCCATCTGGTCCCACTGGCTCGCGTGCACGCGCTTGGCCTTGAAATGGTCGGCCAGGTCGAGGATGTATTCGGTCTTGCGCTTGGACAAGCCACAGGCGGACAACTGCTCAGCGCCTGCCTTCAATACTTGCGAAGGCGTGCATTTCGGACAAGCGAGCAGCAGCTTTTTCCAGGCGGCATCAGCCGCCTTGGGCGTGATCTGCTGCCCCACCAGCGAACGGGCCAGGGTGGTAAACGGGTCGCTATGGCCGACCAGGTGCAGGTCGCCAAATTGCGGGATGAGCTTTTTCATGATGCGGTCGCGCTTCATCAGCTCGATCTTCGCCTCTTCCCAGTAATGCGGCACCTGGATCACCTGCGCCGCCACCGGGGCTTCCCCGTTTTCCCTGGACGTTGGCATCATGCGCGGCGCCAGTTGGTCGAGCCGTCAGGCTTGTCTTCAAGAATAATGCCCGCCGCCAACAGTTCAGCGCGGATCTTGTCGGACTGCGCGAAGTCGCGTGCCTTTTTCGCCGCGCTGCGCGCCGCGATGGCCGCTTCGATGCCGGCCGCCTCGTCCTGGCCGCCTGCGGCTGCGCCGACGGTCGCTTGCAGGAATTGCTGCGGCGTGCGCTCGAGCAAGCCGAACACGCCCGCCAGGCCCTTCAATTGACGCGCCAGCGCCGGCGACTTGCTCTTGTTGACTTCCGTCGCCAGGTCGAACAGGGCGGCCACGGCCAGCGGCGTGTTGAAATCGTCGTCCATCGCTTCGCGCACGCGCATGGCATGGGCCTCGCTCCAGTCGATGGCGCCCTCTTCCACGGCCACGTCGGCCAGCGCCGTGTACAGGCGCGTGACGGACAGGCGCGCGTCATCGAGGTGCACGTCCGAGTAATTCAGGGGGCTGCGGTAGTGCGCGCGCAAGATGAAGAAGCGGATCACTTCGGCATCGAACTTTTGCAGCACTTCGCGGATGGTGAAGAAGTTGCCGAGCGACTTGGACATTTTTTCATTGTCCAGGCGCACGAAGCCGTTATGGATCCAGTAATTCACGCTGGTATGGCCGAACGCGCCTTCGGATTGGGCGATCTCGTTTTCGTGGTGCGGGAATTGCAAGTCCGCGCCGCCGCCGTGGATGTCGAACTGTTCACCGAGCAAGGCGCATGACATGGCCGAGCATTCGATATGCCAGCCCGGGCGCCCCTTGCCCCACTTCGAATCCCATTTGACTTCTTCCGGCTCGGACTCTTTAGACGACTTCCACAGCACGAAGTCGAGCGGATCGCGCTTGCCCGTGTTCACGTCCACGCGCTCGCCCGCGCGCAGGTCGTCGAGCGACTTGCCCGACAGCTTGCCGTAGTGGGGGAAGTTGCGCACAGCATAGTTCACATCGCCGTCAAGACCCTGGTAAGCCAGATCTTTGGCTTCCAGCTGTTCGATCAGGCGCAACATCTGCGGCACGTATTCGGTGGCGCGCGGCGTGTGGTCGGGCGTCAGGATGCCCAGCGCGGCCGTGTCTTCATCCATGTAGCGGGTGAAACGCGTCGTCAGCTGGGAAATCGTCTCGCCGTTTTCCACGGCGCGGCGGATGATCTTGTCGTCGATGTCCGTAATGTTGCGCACATAGGTCACGTCGAAACCGGACGCTTTCAGCCAGCGGTAGATGACGTCGAAGGCCATCATCATGCGCGCATGGCCGATATGGCAATAGTCATAGATGGTCATGCCGCACACGTACATGCGTACCTTGCCCGCTTCCATCGGGACGAAGACCTGCTTTTCGCGAGCCAGGGTGTTGTAAATCTTTAGATTGCTCATCGTGCTTTGCAAGTGGAGCGGCCGCCAGCCTGGCAAAACGACAGACAGGCGCGGACACCGGTGGTGCCGCGCCACTGAACTGCCGTGTGCGCCGAAGACTGGTCGACCCGCTATATTGTTGTTCTTGTTTGTTAGAATCAGGGCGTTAGCGGTCAAGTATAACATTGATAAAAACCATACTGGCCCGATATGAATCAGGTTTTTACGATGTTCAAGCGAATTTCCACTTCTTTACAATTAAAGCAAGTTTAAAGAAAAATAACGATCAAGGACGCCTTCATGCACGAAATCAAATCAAAACGCCTGTCTTTCCTGGCCCGCTTTTGCACCCTGTTTGCCGGCCTGACCCTGGGCAGCGCCGTCGTGGCAGCCCCTCCGGCGACCGCCGTCGACCCCACGCCGCACGTGGCCCTGAAAACCAGCATGGGCGAGATCGTGCTGGAACTGGACCAGGAAAAAGCACCGAAAAGTGTGGCTAATTTCTTGCAGTACGTCAACAGCGGTTATTACAAGGGTACCGTATTTCACCGCGTCATCGACGGCTTCATGATACAGGGCGGCGGCTTCGACAAGAACATGAAGCAGAAACCGACCAAGGCGCCGATCAAGAACGAGGCGCAAAATGGCTTGCATAACGGCACCTACAGCATCGCCATGGCCCGCACGGGCGACCCGCATTCGGCCACCTCGCAATTCTTCATCAACGTGGGCGACAACGGCGCGCTCGACTACCCTGGCCGCGACGGCTTCGGCTACACGGTGTTCGGCAAGGTCGTCAGTGGCATGGACGTGGTCGACAAGATCAAGGCCGTGCCCGTGGCGGACAAGGGACCGCACCAGAACGTGCCCGTCACCCCCGTGGTGATCGAATCGGCGACTTTACTCAAGTCCGCGCCCGCAAAACTGTAAAATAGCGTTTTTGCGGCCCGTGACCACGCGGGTCGTTGAATCACTTTATCATCCAATTTATTAAGGATCATCATGACCTCCGTCATCATCACCACCAATCTGGGCAAGATCACCGCTGAACTGGACGCCGAGAAAGCGCCGAAAACGGTTGCCAACTTCCTGGCCTACATGAAAGCCGGTCACTACGACAACACGATTTTCCACCGCGTCATCGACGGCTTCATGATCCAGGGCGGCGGTTTCGAGCCGGGCATGAAACAAAAGCCAGCCGACACCACCGTGGAAAACGAAGCCAAGAACGGCCTGAAAAACGATACGTACACGCTGGCCATGGCCCGCACGTCGGATCCGCACTCGGCATCGGCCCAGTTCTTCATCAATATCAAGAACAACAGCTTCCTCGACTACCCAGGCCAGGACGGCTGGGGCTACGCCGTGTTCGGTAAAGTTACCGAAGGCAAGGAAGTCGTCGACGCGATCCGCGCCGTGAAAACGTCGCGCGCCGGCATGTTCGCCGACGTGCCAGTGACCGATGTCATCATCGAAAAAGTCGAAGCAGTTTAATTCGGCCACCGCACCATGAATAACAGGCATTGCAGCGTTTGCGCCTCTCCATGCACATCACTTTTTGGGAGCGTTGAACGATGACAATGCCTGCCGCACTCTTCATTTCCGACCTGCATCTGCAGAGCTCGCACCCGCGCACCAGCGCGGCGTTTCTTTCGTTCCTGGAACATCATGCGCAATACGCGCAAGCGTTGTATCTGTTGGGCGACCTGTTTGAATACTGGGCCGGCGACGATGACCTGGAAGACCCGTTCAATGCGCGCATGACGGCCGCCATCCGCGCCGTCAGCGATGCGGGCGTACACGTCTACTGGATCGCCGGCAACCGCGACTTTCTCGTCGGCTCCGGCTTTGCCGCCGCCGCCGGCGCCACCCTGCTCAGCGAACCGCACGTGGCCACGCTTGCCGGCCGGCGCATCGTCTTGCTGCATGGCGACGCCGAATGTACGAAAGACGTCCAATACATGGAATTTCGCGCCATGGTGCGCCAGCCCGCCTGGCAAAAACAGTTCCTGTCCATGCCGCTGGCGCAGCGCAAGGCCATCATCGACGGTTTGCGCAAGAGCAGCCGCGAGCACAATGGCGAAAAATCCATGGACATCATGGATGTCACCCCCGCTGCTGTCGCGCAAGTGTTTGCCGAACATGCGAGCACCGTCATGATCCACGGCCATACGCACCGCCCCGCCCTGCACCAGGTCGGCGACACCTTGCGCTATGTCTTGCCCGACTGGGAATGCGACGTGACGGCGCCGGAACAGCCGCGCGGCGGCTGGATCGCCATCGATGCGCGCGGCAGCATCACGCGCCACGATCTGAACGGCGACATCATCGACTAGACGCTCGCCGACCGCCGCACGGGCGTTTGTCCTATAGCCGCGCCCGTCTGGCCTTGCTGTAATGGCGCCATGCATACTGTATACATCGGCACGGCCGGCTGGAGCATTTCCAGCGCCGCCGCCAGCCGCTTCCCCCTCGATGGCAGCCACCTGCGGCGCTATGCCCAGGTGCTGGACTGCGTGGAAATCAACAGCTCCTTCTACCGCTCGCACCAGAGCGCCACTTACGCGCGCTGGGCCGCCAGCGTGCCCAAGCATTTCCGCTTCAGCGTAAAATTGCCGCGCAGTATCACGCACGAACGGCGTTTGCGCGATGGCGCGGCCGAACTGGATCGCTTCGCAGGAGAGGTGATGCAATTGGGGAACAAGCTCGGTTGCGTGCTGGTGCAGCTGCCGCCCAGCCTGCGTTTCGAGACGGACGTGGCCGCCGCATTTTTCCATGCGCTGCGCCAGCGCTTCGACGGCATGCTCGCCTGCGAAGCGCGCCACCCCAGCTGGTTCGAGGCGGGCGCAACCGAGTTATTAACGATGCAGCGCATCACGCGCGTGCGCGCCGATCCGCCCGCCGGCCAGCCCGGGCCGCATGTGCCGACGACGGATGCGGCGTATCTGCGCCTGCACGGCAGCCCGACCATCTATTATTCCGACTACCCGGCCGACTGCCTTGCGGCGCTGGCCGCTGAATTGCACACACCAGCGCAGGCGGGCAGCTGGTGCATCTTCGACAACACGGCGGCAGGCGCCGCCCTGTTCAATGCGCTGGATTTGCAGGCGAGGCTGCAACTGCCTCGGCCGCGCATGAATACCACGACTTAGGGTAACGGTGTCTGCAGCATTGCCTGCGTCGTGAAGCCAAACAAGGTGCCGTTACCGTAAGCAAGGATGCCGACGTTCGGATAACCCCACGGCAACACTGGCGTGGAAATGACGCCGGCGGCATCGATCTTGCGCAGCCGGCCCTGGCCGCTCATGTACAGATTGTCGCTGGCATCGATGGCCAGGCTGGTGGCACCTGAAAACGGCAAGCCCCCCACCCCGGGCGGCCCATCGCCGCCGCTGCCCTTCTTCAGGGTGCCGGCAAAAACGCTGGCCTTGCCTGCACGGTCCACCTTGAAGACAACTTGATGCACGACATCATCAAAGTACAGATTGCCCTTGCTGTCAAAAACCATGCTGGCCGGAAGCATCTCCAGCCATTCATACTCCGTATCACCCAGCGAGCGTGCCAAGGCTTCAAATGAGACCAGCGAGGTGAACGCGCCGCCAGGAGCGCGCCGGTAAATACCATCGAGCGCCCAGCCCTGCCAGAAGACATAGCCATCCTTGTCGACGCCCAGCAGGTATTCCGTTGTGGTAATGCCTGGAATGCTGGGCAACGCCCCGTCGGTGGACACCACCCCGTCCTTGCTGATCTTGCGCAGATTATACGCAGCGCCAGCAGGGGCCCGGTCGGCAAGATAGACCCCACCCTCCTGGTCGCAGGCGATCGCGACAGGCGCAAGCAAGGTCGCGCTGGCGCGTGGTCCGTCATCGCTGCCCGCCCGTCCGGCAATACCGGCGTAGATGCTATAACTACCGTCTGGCGTGAGACGGCGCAG
The DNA here is from genome assembly GCF_009208735.1 of Janthinobacterium rivuli. Lineage (GTDB taxonomy): Bacteria > Pseudomonadota > Gammaproteobacteria > Burkholderiales > Burkholderiaceae_D > Janthinobacterium. Next base: position 272,793 of record NZ_WFLJ01000010.1, read on the forward strand.
CACCTTGTTCGCCCGGTCGAGCATATAGACGTTACCCGCCGGATCGCTGCACATGCGCGCGGCGCTCACGTAGCCCAGGCGAGCCGCAGCACCCACACCATCCTTGGGCCCGATACTGCCCGACAGAAAGGACAGGGGGGACAATACCTTTGCCGGGCTGACGCTGATCACGCGATGCATGTTGGCATCGTTGACGATAATGGCGCCCGAACTGTCTTGCAGCAAGGTGCCCAGGTAGGAGAAGCCGGCGGCGGCACCGGCGGCATCCGTCACTGTCCGGCCGATTACCGTGCTCACGTCGCCACCCGGGGTCACGCGGCGAATGGCATCATGGTCGGACAGCAGCAGATTGCCATCGCGGCCGAGCGCCATGCCACGGATGGAAAGGAAGCCGGCGGCCGTGCCCTTGCCATCATTGCCCGTCCGGCCGTATCCTCCTGCCACCAGGACGGCCACGCCCTGCTGCCACCGAAAGAGCCGGCCGCCAAACAACTCCCCCAAGTAGATCGTGCCCCCAGCATCGACAACCACGTCGCCGGCCGGTATCGAAAACCCGTGCACATCCCGCACTTTTTCGGAAGTGACCAATCCTCCCGGCGTTACCCGACGGATCATCTGCTGGTCCGGATCGGTCAGCAGGACATCCCCATTGATGTCCATGGCGACGCTGTCGATGCGCCCGAGTTGCGCCTGCGTCCCTTGCCCATCGGCAAAGCTCGGAGCCGTGTTGGACCAGTCGCACGCCGCGCGGCGCTGTCCCGCCACCGTGCTGACCACGCCAGCCGGGGTGATCTTGCGCAGCTGCGCATTGCAACTGTCGGCGAGGTACAGGTTTGCCGCGCGATCGATCGCCATGACGGCAACGCCGCCCGCCATGTGGAAAGTGGCGCTGGCAGCGGCACCATCGTCGGCGCCCGGCTTGCCAGGGATGCCCGCATATACGCTCACGCTGCCGGCCGGCGTGACTTTATGGATGACCTGCAGAACGGCGTCGGCAATGTAATAATTGCCGGCCGTATCCTGCACCATTCCGGAAATACTCTGGATTTTTTCCTGCACGCCGGCCAGCACGACAGGCAGGCAGCGCACGGCGAGCGTGTCGACATCCGCATTGCCCACCGTCGCCGCGCCCTTGGCGATGCTGCAGCCGAGGCCTTCGGAGGTACTCTCGATTGTGCCTTCATAACTGGCGCCCGCCGCCAGCTTGCCGGCGAAATGAAAGGCGCCATTCGCCGTGACGGTCAATTTTTCGGCACCGTTGGCCAGCACCACCTGGGCGCCCGGCACCAGACCGCTCACCGTGCCGCCCACCAGGTAGCGCGGCGCCTCGGCCGTCGGCACGGTGGGCGCGGCAGGCGTGCCCCCATCGCCGGAACCGCCGCCACAGGCGCTCAGCGCCGCCAGCAAGGCGCCGCCGCAAGCGGCGCGCCGGAACAACATTTGCAACTCGCCATATCGATTGATCATTTCCGCTTTCATGGTGACTGGCGATGAGTTTCGCCATAAGTTATCAAGTAAGATTCTCAAATCAACAATATTATAGTTGCCTTATGGATATAAATACATGGTTTGTTGACAGGTGATTTTTTAGTGTTATAGTTAACTACAACACCAGATCAATAACTCACCAAGGAAAGCCGATGCCCCCAGCACCTTTTGCGCGTCATCCCGCCATCCCCTTATCGGAGCGCATCCCATGAGCGCGGAATGGAATGACAATAGCCCCATCTACCGCCAGCTCAAGGCCAGGGTGGTGGGCATGATGCTCGATGGCGTGCTGCAGTCCGGCGACGCCTTGCCGTCGGTGCGCCAGGTGGCGGCCGATTATCAATTGAATCCCATCACGGTCTCGCGCGCCTATCAGGAACTGGTCGACGATGCCCTGGTGGAAAAACGCAGAGGACTCGGTATGTACGTCATGGAAGGCGCCCGCGACAAATTGCTGGCCAGTGAACGCGAGCGCTTCCTGCGCGAGGAATGGCCGGCCTTGCTGGAACACATCACGCGCCTGGGCCTGGACCTCGAGCAACTGCTGCAAGCGAGCCGCGACGGCGACGCACACGGAGAGAACGCATGAATGCATTGAACAAGGACAGCGTCATCAGCGCACGTGGCCTGCGCAAGCAGTATGGCAAACAGACGGCCATCGACGGCATCAGCTTCGATATCGCGCCGGGACGCATCGTCGGCTTGATCGGGCCCAACGGTTCCGGCAAGACCACCACGCTGAAAGCCATCCTGGGCCTGACGGGCTTCGATGGCGACTTGTCGGTGCTGGGCCGCGATCCCCGCGTGCAGCGCGACGCGCTGATGGAAGACGTGTGCTTCATCGCCGACGTGGCCATCCTGCCGGGCTGGCTGCGCGTGGCCGACGCCATCGATTTCGTTGCCGGCGTGCATCCACGTTTCGACCGCAGCAAGGCCGAACGCTACCTGGCCCACACCAAGCTGTCGCCGAAGATGAAGGTCAAGGCCATGTCGAAAGGCATGGTGGTGCAGTTGCACCTGGCGCTGGTGATGGCCATCGACGCCAAGCTGCTGGTGCTCGACGAGCCGACCCTGGGTCTGGACATTCTGTACCGCAAGCAGTTTTACCAGAACCTGCTGGAAGACTATTTCGATGAAAACAAGACCATCGTCATCACCACGCACCAGATCGAGGAAGTGGAACACATCCTCAGCGACCTGATGTTCATTCGCGACGGCAAGATCGTGCTGGCCTCGAGCATGGAAGAAGTGGGCGAGCGCTACATCGAACTGATGGTGGGCCCGCAGCACGTCAATCCGGCGCGCGCCCTGCAGCCGATCAGCGAACGCAGCGTGTTCGGCAAGTCGGTGATGCTGTTCGACGGCGTCGCCCGCACCCAGCTGGCCGCCCTTGGCGAAGTACGCACGCCCAGCCTGGCTGACCTGTTTGTCGCGACCATGAAAGGATCGTACCAATGAGTATTTCCCCTGCAAACAAGATGCAATGGCTGCTCCGGCGTGAGTTGTGGGAACACAAGGGCATGCTGGTGTGGACGCCTGCCGTGATCGGCGTCGTCATGACGGTGCTGGGCGCCCTGATGGCGGCCGCGACCGTCGCTAAGACCAAAATGCACACGGCGCTCATCGTCAATGGCGAGGAAATTTCCTGGAGCACCGTCTTCAATACGCGCACCTTTGGCCCGCGCCGCACGGAAATCATCGACGCCGTCGCCAACAACTATACGTATGCGGCCGCGCCGCTGTTCCTGGCACTGGGCTTCCTCGTGTTCTTCTATTGCCTGAGCGCCCTGCATGACGACCGCCGCGACCGCAGCGTGCTGTTCTGGAAATCGCTGCCCATCTCGGACGCACAGACGGTGCTGTCGAAAGCGGCCATCGCCCTGCTGGTCGCGCCGCTGATCGTGGCCGCCGCCGCCTGCCTGACTTCGCTGGCCCTGATCCTGATCCTCAGCGGCGTGCTGGCGGCCAACGGCATCCACATGTTTGCCGAACTGCTCGGCTCTCCCGGCCTGTACCTGGGACCGCTGCGCGTGTTTGGCTTGCTGCCCGTGTATTGCCTGTGGGCCTTGCCGACGGTGGGCTGGCTGCTGATGGTATCGAGCTGGGCCAAGTCGAAAGTCTTCCTGTGGGCCGTCGGCGTGCCGCTGCTGCTGCTCATCCTGACCGTCTGGGCCGGCAAGCTGACGCAGACGGAAAGCGATGTCAGCTGGATACAGATGAATGTCATCGGACGCGCCCTGCTGGGCACTCTCCCTGGCAGCTGGTATCTGTTCGAACCGGAACTGCTGCCGCGCATGCATGCCCTGGCCGAGGGAGGATCGCACATGACACGCATCGACGTGTTCAGCAATTCCTGGTCCAGCCTGGCCTTGCCAGCCGTCTGGCTGGGCGCGGCGGCAGGCGCGGCGCTGATTTACGCCGCCATCCGCCTGCGCAGCTGGCGCGAGGAAGGCTGACAGCGCACAATCACCATCCCCGACAAAACGCCCCGCCCGCCGGGGCGTTTTTCATTTTTGCGCCGTTCCGCTTCCTGAAATAATAACTATCTGACTGATAGTTATTATAAAAAATTCCCCTCGCCATATCCAGGCTATTCATTCGATAGCATTAATGCGATATGAAAATTTTAATTAATTATTTTCATCGCATTTTATGAAGAATCACATTTGATAATCCTCACTCAAAAAACAACAACTAGCAATGCGATAGCAAGATGAGTTTTCGAATAAAAGACGGAGAAATGCGGGAACAGGACAGCGGACCCGGCAGAAAATAGTCATTGTGTGACAATTGGTGATTATTCCCCTGCGTAACAGTCGGGACAATGAGGTCATGGAGTATGATTAAAATGGAATTGAAAGTTTCAAAATTACAACCATTTCCAGAGCGAGCGCAAGGGTATTCCTCGTGCAAGCAGCGCATCCTGACGATGTGCCTCACCTGACTCGCGAGTTGCCGGCACCACAAACCACAGAAAAACGGAGGCACACCAAACAAATATAAATATGACATTTTAAATATTGCAGAAGAAGCGTTCTCTTCCGCCAGCGTTTTTTTCCCAGTTATGTTTTACTTGCCACCATCAACATCGGAAACAGCAGAATTCAACCACGGCCCAAGCCTCGCCGGAGCAAGCAAGCAGTTGAAACAGATTATTGATTTTTTATTATCTTAAAGATTCGACGAATACATAACCTTTTCCGGAGACGTTCAAATGGCCACCACCGCAAATCCAGCACAAGTTCCCGTCAATGCCGAAGGCGCTGCCGCCAAGATCACGACGCCCGCAAAAAAAGCCGTCAATCCCAAAAATGGCGACCGCAAGCAGTATGACGAAGATGAACTGACAAAAGGGGCCGATGCCAGCGCGACCATGCCGCCTGAAAATGTCGTGGAAGTCACGGGAAGCGCCGATAGCGGCAATGCCGCCGCCCTGGGCACGGCCGCGGCGGTGGCTGCGGCAGCCTTGGCAGCCGGTGGCGGTGGTGCGGCCGCGGGCCAGGCTGGCAACGGCGGTGCCGATCCCGGCACATCGCAAAGCGATAACAACGGCGGCGCCGCAGGCGCGGCGGGCACAGGTGCGGGAGCCGCCGGCATCCCCAGCGGCAGTGTCGTGGATGTCGCCGGGGCATCGGCTGGCGGCGGCGCGGGTGGCCTGGGCGGATTGGGCGCGCTGGGCGCGCTCGGCGGCCTTGGCCTGGTTGCCGCAGCGGCAGGCGGTGGCGGAGGCGGCGCCGCCGCCGGCGGCGCCGGTACAGGCACAGGTGGCACGGGAACAGGTGGTACGGGCGGAACGGGTACCGGCGGTACGGGTACGGGCGGCACCGGCGGCACGGGCGGCACCGGTGGCTCGACCGGAGGCCAGGGCGGCACGGGGAATCAATCCACCACCACCGTCGTGACCGACGCGGCCGTGCTGGCCGCCGCCGCGGCTGCGGCCGCCGCCGCCAATGCCCTGGCCGATGACGCAGCAGCGGCAGCGGCGGCAGCCACGGCGGCAGCGTCGCTGGCAGCGGCGAACGCGGCCCTCCTGGCCGATCAGCAGGCGGCACAAGCGGCCGCTGCGGCGGCGGCCGCCTTGCTCGCTGCCAATAGCGCGACCAGCGACGATGCGCTGGCAGCCAGCACGGCCACTGTCGTCCCCGGCGCACAAGCGGCTGCCAGCGCCGCCACGAATGACGACAACGCTGCCGCTGCGGCGGCCGCTACCGCCGCCCTATCCCAGGCCGCCGCCACGTCGGCGCAAAATGACGATGCGGCGGCCGTCACGGCCGCCGCCAACGCCGCCGCCGCACACGCCGCGGCCGATGCGGCACAGACGCAAGCGGACCAGACCAACGCCCCCGCACTGCAATTGATCGCCGATGCGGCCGACGTGGTCGCCAACGCGGCCAACACCCAGGCGGCGCTGACCGATGCGGCCGCGCTGGCTGTCATTTCGGCCAATGATGCCGCCGCTGCCGCCGCCGCCACGGCCTTGGCCAATGCCACGGATGCCGCCGCGCTGGACCTGGCGGCGACCGCCGCCGCCAATGCCGCCGTCGCGGCCGGCATCCAGGCCAGCCTGACCGATGCGGCCGCCCTGGCCCTCATCTCGGATGCCGATGCGGCCAACGCCGCCGCAGCCGCCAGCGTGGCCGCCGCCACC
>NZ_WFLJ01000110.1 GCF_009208735.1 Janthinobacterium rivuli
TGCCTTGCGGGCGCACCTTCAATGCCTTGACGGGGACGCCGCTGGCCCGCCTGCGCCATAAATCGCTGTGGCTCGACTACGCCGATTGCCTGCTTGCATCGGATTCCGTGCGCAAGGCGGCGCTACAACTGGGCGTGCACCGCAACACCACGTTTCGCTGGCGCCACCGATTTTTATCGTTGGCAAAAACGGACCGGCCGCATGGCCTGCATGGCATCGCCGAGGCCGACGAGTTATATGTGCTGGAGTCG
>NZ_WFLJ01000111.1 GCF_009208735.1 Janthinobacterium rivuli
TGTCGGTTTGCGGTACGGTCTCGTATGACTGAAGCTTAGAGGCTTTTCTTGGAACCACTTCCGATTGCTTCGTGAACAAGTTCACTCGTCTCAACCCCTTGAATTGCGCACCCGGATTTGCCTAAGTACCTTCTATGAGCCAAAAACCAACTATTCCAACAGTTGGACAACCTTCCGCGATCCGTCCCCCCATCGCATCATACGACGGTGCAGGAATATTAACCTGCTTCCCATCA
>NZ_WFLJ01000112.1 GCF_009208735.1 Janthinobacterium rivuli
CGTACGGCTTGTCCCTATAACCTTAGCAGGTACAGAGGATAAGACGGTACAACGTTGTGAGTTTGTTGATACACCAATTCATTACCCCAATCTTTGCTTCTTCCAGATTCAGGCTTTGTCGCTCCACCGAGGACAAACGCCAGTACAAGTTATGCCTGATGACCATAGCAAGTTGGTCCCACCCCTTCCCATCCCGAACAGGACCGTGAAACAACTTTGCGCCGATGATAGT
>NZ_WFLJ01000113.1 GCF_009208735.1 Janthinobacterium rivuli
CGAGATTCCCAAAGTAGCGGCGAGCGAAATGGGAAGAGCCTGTACGTGATAGTCGGACCGATAACAGAATCCTCTGGAAATAGGAGCCATAGCGGGTGATAGCCCCGTATGTGAAATCGGACCGGTGATACTAAGCGTACGACAAGTAGGGCGGGACACGTGACATCCTGTCTGAATATGGGGGGACCATCCTCCAAGGCTAAATACTCGTAATCGACCG
>NZ_WFLJ01000114.1 GCF_009208735.1 Janthinobacterium rivuli
CGGTCGATTACGAGTATTTAGCCTTGGAGGATGGTCCCCCCATATTCAGACAGGATGTCACGTGTCCCGCCCTACTTGTCGTACGCTTAGTACCACCGGTCCGATTTCACATACGGGGCTATCACCCACTATGGCTCCTATTTCCAGAGGATTCTGTTATCGGTCCGACTATCACGTACAGGCTCTTCCCATTTCGCTCGCCGCTACTTTGGGAATCTCG
>NZ_WFLJ01000115.1 GCF_009208735.1 Janthinobacterium rivuli
CGGTCGATTACGAGTATTTAGCCTTGGAGGATGGTCCCCCCATATTCAGACAGGATGTCACGTGTCCCGCCCTACTTGTCGTACGCTTAGTATCACCGGTCCGATTTCACATACGGGGCTATCACCCACTATGGCTCCTATTTCCAGAGGATTCTGTTATCGGTCCGACTATCACGTACAGGCTCTTCCCATTTCGCTCGCCGCTACTTTGGGAATCTCG
>NZ_WFLJ01000116.1 GCF_009208735.1 Janthinobacterium rivuli
TGCGGATCAAAGTGTGTTTGCTCACTCCCCGCAGCTTATCGCAAGCTACTACGTCCTTCATCGCCTGTAATCGCCAAGGCATCCACCATGTGCACTTATTCGCTTGTCCCTATAACGTTAGCCTCTGATTACCTAAATAATCAAAGAGCGCTACAGGGATAAGAAAGTACAACGTTGTTGCTTGTTTGTTGATACATACAATCATTACCCATCGATT
>NZ_WFLJ01000011.1 GCF_009208735.1 Janthinobacterium rivuli
TCCACAGCTTCGGCGGCTGGAAGCGCAGCCTGTTCGGCGACCACCACGCGCATGGTCCGGAATCGGTGCGTTTCTATACCAGGCAGAAGGCCGTGACGCAGCGCTGGCCGGCCTCGACGGCGGCCGGCGCGGAATTTGCCATGCCGACCTTGAAGTAAAATCCGCTGTAAAACCGGCTGGTTCGATTCTTGCTTACTGCAATGGTTACTCGTTTAGCCATTGCAGATCGCTCCCATGACGTCCAGCCGTACCCAGCCTTTGCGCATCGTTGTCGTCAACACTATTGTCGAGCACGGCGTGCACGAGAATGCGGCCCTGGCTGCCCAGGTGCAGCGCGGCAACGCCTTGCGCATCGGCTTGCTGGAATCGGGCTTCGACATCGTCGCCTCGCTGCCAGCCGACCTCTACCTTCCTGAGCGCATCGCGCAACTGCAGCCTGATCTCATCATCATTGACGCCGAATCGGATGCGCGCGACGTGCTCGAGCACATCGTCATCGCCACGCGCGACGAGCGCCGCCCCATCGTCCTGTTCACGGAAGACGGCGCCACGGCCAGCATCGATGCGGCCATGGCGGCCGGCGTGTCCGCCTATATCGTGGCCGGCTTGCATGCCGAGCGCATCTTGCCTGTGCTCAACGTGGCGCTGGCGCGCTTTCGCCAGGAAGAAAAACTACGCGCCGAATTGCTCGACACGCGGCACAAGCTGTTTGAGCGCAAGGTGATCGAACGGGCCAAGGGCTTGTTGATGACGCATCATGGCTTGACGGAAGACCAGGCTTACCAGCGCTTGCGCAGCATGGCCATGAACAAGAAATTGAAGCTGGCGGACATTGCCCAGCGTATCCTCGACGTGGAGGACTTGCTGGGATGAATCGCCCATTTCCTGATACATGCTGGTGCAGCGCACCATTCCGGTGCGTCTCCAGCTGCCTGGGACTGCGCATGCACGGGCACGGTCCTTGCTGCTGGATGGGCATGACCTTGCCTATGTCGGCGCGGCAAAACAGTACTTATCAGCAAGGAATGGTATGACACAGCAAGCGGGCGCCACTGCCCACACGACGCGGCCCCTGCAGCCGGAAAAGCAGACGATACGCATCGGCTACCTGCCGCTGACCGATTGCGCCTCGCTGGTGATGGCGTCGAAGCTGGGCCTGGATGAGAAATACGGGATCAAGATCGAACTGAGCCGGGAGATGTCGTGGGCCGGCGTGCGCGATAAATTGAGTAACGGCGAACTCGACGCTGCCCACGTGCTGTACGGTCTCGTGTATGGCGTGCAGATGGGCATCGGCGGGCAGCAGAAGGACATGGCCGTGCTGATGAACCTCAATCACAGCGGCCAGGCCGTGACATTGTCGGCGGCGCTGGCGCGCGAAGGCGTCCACGATGGACTTACCCTGGCGCGGCACATGCGCGGCGCGGCGCGGCCTTTTGCGTTCGCGCATACTTTTCCGACCGGCAACCACGCGATGCTGCTGCAATACTGGCTGGCCGCGCACGGCATCGATCCGTTGCGCGACGCGCGCGTGATGACCGTGCCGCCATCGCAGATGGTGGCGGCCTTGCGCGCGGGCCAGATGGATGGCTTTTGCGCCGGCGAACCGTGGGGCTACAAGGCCATCGTCGATGGCGTGGGCGTGACGGCCACGACCAGCGGCGCCATCTGGCCCGACCATCCGGGCAAGGTGCTGGGCACCAGCGCCGCGTTTGCGCGCGCGCATCCGAACAGCTGCCGCGCCCTGATCGCCGCCGTGCTCGAGGCGGGGCGCTGGATCGACGCCAGCGATGCCAACCGGCTGGCCATGGCGGCCACTCTCGCCGAGCCCGCTTATCTGAATACACCGCAGGAAATGCTGGCGCCGCGCATTCTCGGCCATTACCAGGATGGGCTGGGCAAGACCTGGGACGAGGCGCACGGTTTGCGCTTCCACCAGGAAGGCGCCGTGAATTTCCCCTACCTGTCCGACGGCATGTGGTTCATGACCCAGCACCGGCGCTGGGGCTTGCTGCGCGACGAACCCGATTACCTGGCCGTGGCAAGGCAAGTCAATCGCCTCGACCTGTACCGTCAGGCGGCGGAAATGACGGCCACGCCCGTGCCAAAGGCCCCCATGCGCAGCTCGACCCTGTGCGACGGCGTCGTGTGGGACGGCAGCGCGCCGGAAGCGTACGCGGCATCGTTTGCCATCGGCCATTTTTTCTGATTGGAGAGTTCATCATGGCGCAAATTGGAAGCGTGACCCTGGTCGGCGCCGGTCCCGGCGACCCGGACCTGCTGACCATCAAGGCAGTAAAAGCCATCGCCCGGGCCGACGTGGTGCTGATCGACGACCTCGTCAACCCGGCCATCCTCGCGCATGCGGCGCCCGGCGCGCGCGTGGTCGAGGTGGGCAAGCGGGGCGGCTGCGCTTCCACGCCGCAAGCCTTCATCGAGCGGCTGATGCTGGCCGAGGCGCGCGCCGGCCTGCACGTGGTGCGCCTGAAAGGGGGCGACCCCTACCTGTTCGGGCGCGGCGGCGAAGAGCGCGCCTACCTGCGCAGCCACGGCGTGGCCGTCGAGGTGATACCGGGCATCAGCAGCGGCCTGGCCGCGCCATCCGGCATCGGCGTGCCGCTGACGCACCGCGGCTGGAGCCAGGGCGCCATTTTCGTCACGGGCCACGGCAAGGACAGCGCTTCCGAGCCGAACTGGGCGGCCTTGGCGCAGAGCAAGCTCACCCTCGTCATCTACATGGGCGTGGCCAGGGTGGCGGCGATCCAGGCCGGTTTGCTGGCCGGCGGCATGGCGCCCGGCACGCCCGTGGCCGTGGTGCAATCGGCCAGCTTGCCGGCGCAGCGCCAGTTGCTGAGTACCTTGCATGCCTTGCCCGCCGACTTGCTGGCCAGCGGCCTGGGCAGTCCCAGCATCATCGTCGTGGGCGAGGTGGTGCGCTGCGCCGATGCCTGGGATGACCATGGCGCACCGGGCTTGCTGGCCGCGACCGTGTGATCCAGCGGAATTTAGCGGATCGGCAGGGCCACGGGACGGATGGGCGCCGCGTCGCCGCCACGGAATTTCAATGAGGCGCCGATGAAGGCGAACTGGTAGACCTTGTCGCGCGACAAGGCTTCCAGATCGACCAGTTCCAGGATGGGCGTGCCCTGTTGCGCCAGCAGATACGTGTGCACGGGCAGGTAATTGCCCGCCACTTCGGACGGAAACGCCTCGAAACTGAGGTTGTCCGCGCCCACCACCATGGCGCCGCCATCTTCCACGAGGAATTTCGCCGCGTCCAGCGACAGGCCGGGCGGATTGGCCATGTAGGCTTGCGCCTGTTCATAGTGCCGCATCCGGCCCGTGCGTATCAGCACCACGTCGCCTTTTTCCAGCGTGACCTTCTGTTGCGCCAGCGCGGCGCGCAAGTCTTGCCGCGTGACGCGGTAATTGTCGGGCAATTGCGACAGGCCCTTGGCTACGGCCACGTCGATCAGCACGCCGCGCGCGACGATGGGTGGCAGCTTTTCCGCGCCCGTCACGGTCCAGCCACGGTCGCCCAGGTATTGCTCTTCCGTAAAACCATTCCAGATCTTGCCGTTCAAGCCGAAGTGGTTGAGGGCGTCGATATGCGTGCCCATGTGCGCATACATGGACACGGCCGAGCCCGTGTAACTGACGTGGCGGTTCATCTGTTCGCCCACCTGCATGGAATCGGCCACCACGTTGCCTTTCGGCGTGTGCGTCATCCACATCTGGTAGGGCGGGTCGCCTGCCGCCTGCCAGCTGGGCATGCCGACATAGAAGTCGACGGCCAGGTCATAGCTCTTGCCGCCGTCGATGCGCGCCAGGATGGCGGCGCGCGAGGCCGGCGTCATCAGGTTCAGGCGGCCGATTTCATCTTTCGGTCCCCAGGGGCTGAGGCCCACCTCGGGCAGGGCGGCTTGCACTGTCCCTGCCAGCAGGGCCAGCAGCAGGGTCGTCAGGGTGGCGGATGGTTTGAACATGGGGGTGCTCCTTGCGTGACATGAATGAAGAAGCCACCATCATATTATTTTCAATTCCAATGATAATCAGCGATAAAATAATAAGATATTCAACCAGATGGAAAGAATCATGGATGTCCTGGCGCACATGCGCGTGTTTCGCAAGGTGGTCGAGCGCGACAGCTTCAGCAAGGCGGCGCTGGACCTGAACCAGTCGGCGGCCGCCGTCAGCAAGCAGGTGCGCCAGCTGGAGGCGCATCTGGCGACGGTGCTGCTGGTGCGCACGACACGGCGCATGAGCCTGTCGGATGGCGGGCGCGCCTATTATCTGGAATGCTGCCGCCTGCTCGATGAAATCGATGCGCTGGAACTGGCCACGCGCGGCTGCGCCGGCAAGGTGGCGGGGCGGCTGCGCGTGAATGCGCCGCTGTCGTTCGGCTTGAAAGTGCTGTCGCCGCTGCTGCCGGACTTCATGGCCCGCCATCCGGAAGTGAGAATCGAGATGACTCTGGACGACCGCCTGCGCGATGTGGTGGGCGAGGGCTATGACGTGTCGCTGCGCATCCGCGCCGCGCTGGCCGATTCGTCCCTGGTGGCGCGACGCCTGGGCGATGTCGAGCAGATGATCTGCGCATCGCCCGCCTACCTGGCGCGGCGCGGCACGCCGCGGCAGGCGCAGGACTTGCACGGCCACGATTGCCTGGCCTACCGCCTGGCCGACAGCCCCGGCGTGTGGCAGCTGGCCGGCCCGGAAGGGGCGAGCAGCATCGTCCTGCCCGTGCGTTTTTCCGCCGACAGCAGCCTGCTGCTGGCCGATATGCTGGTGGCGGGCATCGGCGTGGGCGCGCTGCCGTCGTTCGTCGCCGCACCGCTGCTGGCCAGCGGCGCCCTGGTGCGCGTGCTGCCGTCGCACGGCATGGCCAGGCGCGGCGTGTATGCGTTGACGCCCGATGGGCGCCACGTGCAGGAAAAGGTGCGCGCCTTCTGCGACTTCCTGGCCGGGGCGCTGCGGGCGGCCTAGGCGCCAGTTGTTTTCCAGGGCAACCATGGCGCGCGCTTTTTTTCTTGTACGGACGCGTCGGGCGGGGGCTTTGATAGTATCCTCGTACTTGTTGGGCGGTACAGCGCCGCGCATTCGAGGAACCGGAATAAGCGATTGACAATGCACACTTTGAGCAAGGGCGGGACGGGACCCGGCGTCAGGATCTGGGCAGGTGGGCTGTTGCTGGCACTGGCCGTGGGCGGCGCGCTGTACGCGGGCGCGGTGCGCACGGTCAATGACGACGCCGAACAGCGTTTCGACAATCTCACGCATGGCGCACAGCACAACCTGGTCACGCGCGTGAAAAGCTATTCCGATCTGCTGCGCGGCCTCGAAGCCCTGTTTCGCACCAGCGAGCAACTGACGCGCCGCCAGTTCCACGACTATGTGGCCGGGCTCGATATCGCGCGCCAGTTCCCCGCCATCGAATCGGTCAACTACGCGGTGGCCGTCCCGTCGGCGCAGCGCGCCGCCTACATCGAGGCGGTGCGCAAGGACACCAGCCTGGCGCCGCGCGGCTATCCCGCCTTCACCATCCGCCCACCAGGCGAGCGGCCGGAATACACGGTGCTCACCTACCTGGAGCCCGATTCCCTGCTGGCCGAACGCATGGGCGTCGATATCGGCGCCAACCCGCTGGTGGCGCAGTCCCTGGCGCAGGCGCGCGACAGCGGCGAGGTCGGCGCCTCGGGCCAGGTGATCATGATCAAGGGACCGCCAGCGCACGTGGGCCTGGGCATGCGCCTGCCCGTGTACCGCAATGGCATGCCGCAGGGGAGCGTGGCCGAGCGCCGCGCCGCCTACCAGGGTTCCGTCGGCATCGGCTTTGGCGTGGCGCAGCTGGTGCACAGCGCGCTCGAACACAGCGCCCTGGAACCGCTGCACCTGACCCTGTACAGCGCCGCCGAAGCGCGGCCTGCCGATGGCGTATGGCGCGTCACGCCGCAGGACCGCCTGCTGTTCAATGACGATGGCGACCTGGCGGTGGCGCCGCCGCAACCGGGCAGCGATGCCGACTATTTCGACCAGGTGCTGCCGGTGGCTTACCTGGGCGGCCTGTGGAAAGCCCATTTCCGCGTGCGCAAGGCGGAGTTGTACAGCCCCTTCGACCGCTATTTTCCATGGCTGTCGCTGGCCGTCGGCGTGGCCGGCACGCTGCTCATTTACGGCTATATCTTTACCCTGTACCGTTCGCGCCGCAACGCGGTGGCGCAACGCACCCTGCTCGATACGGTGCTCGACAGCGTCGACGCCTACGTCTACATGAAGGATGCCGACCTGCGCTACCGCTACGTGAATGCGCGCACGGCGAAGATCCTGGGCCGCTCCGTGGAGCAGCTGATCGGGCGCCAGGATGGCGAGTTGATGCTCGGCGATGCGGCGGCGTCCGCGCAGCGCACGGAGCGCCAGGTGTTCGACAGCGGCGCCAAGTTCGTCGGCGAAGAGCGCTTCGTCGATGCGCAGGGCCAGGTGCATCACCTGTGGAGCGTGAAGGTGCCGCTGGGCTTGCCCGGCCCCGTCACGGGCCTGATCGGCCTGTCCACCGACGTGACGGAATTGCACCGCCTGAAGGAACAGGCCGACGCGGCCAGCCAGGCCAAGAGCGACTTCCTGTCGAACATGAGCCATGAAATCCGCACGCCGATGAACAGCATCATCGGCATGGCGCACCTGGCGCTGAAATCGGTGGCCGATGCGCGCCAGCGCGACTATCTGCAAAAAATCTTCCATTCGGGCCAGCATTTGCTGGGCCTGATCAACGACATCCTCGATTTTTCCAAGATCGAGGCGGGCAAGCTGGAACTGGAGGTGCTGGACTTCCGTCTCGATACCCTGCTGGCGAATGTCGCCAGCCAGCTCGGCGATGCTGCCGCCGTCAAGGGCCTGGCACTGCAGTTCGATATCGCGCCGGAGCTGCCGCAGCGCTGGCGCGGCGACCCGCTGCGCCTGGAGCAGGTCTTGCTGAACCTGACCAGCAACGCCATCAAGTTTTCCGACAATGGCAGCATCTTCGTGCGCGTGCGCCAGTCCGAGGAGCGCGGCAGCCACGGCATGCTGCGCTTCGAAGTGCAGGACCGCGGCATCGGCATGAAGCAGGAAGAGGTGGCGCAGCTGTTCCGCTCCTTCCACCAGGCCGACCCGTCGACCACGCGCAAGTATGGCGGCAGCGGCCTGGGGCTGGTGATCAGCAAGCAGCTGGTGGAACTCATGGGCGGCAAGGTGGGCGTGTACAGCCAGCCTGGCCTGGGCAGCACCTTCTGGTTCACGGCGCGCCTGGAGAAAAGCGCGCAGGCGGGCGATGATCGCATCGCCGAAGTGGAGCCGGAAGTGCTGGGCGTGATCCGCGGCGCGTCCATCCTGCTGGTGGAAGACAACGTCTTCAGCCAGCAGGTGGGCTGCGAATTGCTGGAAGACGCCGGCGCCACCGTCTGCGTCGCCTGCAATGGCCGCGAAGCGCTGGACTTGCTGGCCCGCCAGCGCTATGACTGCGTGCTGATGGACGTGCAGATGCCGGAGATGGACGGCTTCGAGGCGACGCGCCGCATCCGCGCCGACCCCAATCTCAGCGGCCTGCTGGTGATCGCCATGACGGCCAATGCGGGCAGCGAAGACCGCGCCCGCTGTCTGGCGGCGGGCATGGATGAATTCGTGACCAAGCCGATCGCCCCGAATCTGCTGTTTCACCTGCTGGCGAAATGGTTCCGCCTGCGTGGCGGTATCGGCGGCAACGGCCATGCGCGCGTGGGCGACAGGCTGGTGGCGGTGCCGAAAGCGCCGCCACCAAATGCCTCGCCGGACTTGCGCGACAGGGCCATCCTCGACCTGGCCACCCTGGCGCTCACGTTCAGCAATGACTCCGTGAAAATGCGCAAATACACCCAGCTGTTTCTCGACACGGCGCGCGATGGCATCGCCGAAATGGA
The DNA here is from genome assembly GCF_009208735.1 of Janthinobacterium rivuli. Classification (GTDB taxonomy): domain Bacteria; phylum Pseudomonadota; class Gammaproteobacteria; order Burkholderiales; family Burkholderiaceae_D; genus Janthinobacterium. The sequence continues at coordinate 7,932 of NZ_WFLJ01000011.1, forward strand.
GCAAGCCATGGCGCTGGAAGACCTGGGGCGCCTGGCCGACCTGGGACACCGCAGCAAATCGTCGGCGCTTGCCGTGGGCGCCCATGCCTTTGCCGGCCTGTGCGCGTCGATCGAAGGCTTGCGCCTGGGCGGCGACCTGGCGCAGGCGCGCGCCTTGCTGACGGCCCTGGGGCCGGCGCTGGCGCAGGTGGCGGAACAAATTTCCATGGAATTTGCCGCCAGCGACGCCCCCTGACGCAAGCAGCGGCGATAATATGCCTTTGACGTCTTCGGCCACCCGGCCGGCGACGCGGCAACCCATCGGATCAGCATGCATACTCCCGTCACGCCCGGCCTCCTCATCCTGCATGGCAACCAGCTGGAACAGCTGCGCGCCGCCGTCTTCCAGTGGCTGCGCCAGCATCCGCTGGCACCGCTGGAAACGGATATCTTCCTGGTGCAGTCGAACGGCGTGGCCGAGTGGCTGAAGATCGCCCTGGCCGAGGAGATGGGGGTGTGCGCCGCCACGCGCATCGCGCTGCCGGCGCGCCTGCTGTGGGAAAGCTACCGGGGCATGCTGGGGCGCGAGCGCGTCCCGCGCGTGTCGCCGTTCGATAAATCCCCGCTCACCTGGCGTTTGATGCGCCTGTTGCCGTCCTTGCTGGCCGAGCCGGTGTTCGCGCCGCTGCGTTACTTCCTCGCCGATGGCGACAGCGAACGCCGGCTGCAGCTGGCCGAGCGCCTGGCCGACTTGTTCGACCAGTACCAAGTCTACCGCGCCGACTGGCTGGCCGATTGGGCGGCGGGGCGCGACCAGCTGCGCACGGCGCGTGGCGAAGCTATCGTCTTGAAGGAAGACCAGCGCTGGCAGGCGCAGTTGTGGCGCGCCGTGGCTGCCGACGTCGAGGCTTTCGAGCGCGACACGGGCCGCGCCGACATCCATGACGCCTTCCTGGCGGCGATCGCCGCCGGCGAGGCGCCGGTGGGCAAGCTGCCGCGCCGCGTGGTGCTGTTTGGCGTGTCGGCCTTGCCATACCAGACCTTGCAGGCGCTGGCCGCGCTGGCGCGCCACACGCAGGTGGTGCTGGCCGTGCCCAATCCATGCCAGTTCTACTGGGGCGACATCATCGACGGGCGCGACTTGCTGCGCGCGCAAAACAAGCGCCAGCGGCAGCGCAACGGCACCGACCTGGCGCAAATCCCGCTCGAAGCGCTGCATGCGCACAGCCATCCGCTGCTGGCCAGCTGGGGCAGGCAAGGGCGCGATTTCATCCGCATGCTCGACGAGTTCGACGAACACGCGCAAGCCGAGGGGCGCGACGACAGCCTGCGCATCGACCTGTTTGGCGAGGAAACGGGCGAGACCCTGCTGCAGCAGGTGCAGGTGGCCATCCGCGAACTGCGCCCGCTGGCCGAACACGAACAAACGCCGCCCGACGCCGCCGACCGCTCGATCGAATTTCACGTGGCGCACAGCGTGCAGCGCGAAGTGGAAGTGCTGCACGACCAGCTGCTGGCCATGTTCGCGCACAGCGCCGAAACGGGCTTGCGTCCGCGCGACGTGGTGGTGATGGTGCCCGACATCGACACCTTCACGGCCGCCATTCACGCCGTCTTCGGCCAGTACCGGCGCCATGACGAGCGTTTCATTCCGTTCGAGATCGGCGACGTGAAGGACCGCAGCGTCAACCCGCTGCTCGTCGCGCTCGAGTGGCTGCTGCAGCTGCCGCAGCAGCGCTGCCGCCAGAGCGAAGTGCGCGACCTGCTCGACGTGCCCGCGCTGGCGGCCCGCTTTGGCCTGCAGCCGGACGACCTGGCCACCCTGGGCGCCTGGATCGAAGGGGCCGGCGTGCGCTGGGGCCTGGACCAGGCGCACCGCGCCGGCCTGGGGCTGGGCGCCGCAGGGGAACAGAATGCGTGGATCTTCGGCGTGCGGCGCATGCTGCTCGGTTATGCCAGCGGCAGTGGCGCCAGCTTTGGCGGCATCGAACCGTATGCGGAAGTGGGCGGCCTCGATGCGGCGCTGGCGGGCTCGCTGGCGCAGCTGGTCGAGGCGCTGCTGCACTGGCGCACCGTGCTGGCCGGCGCGCGCACGCCAGCCGAATGGGGCGTGCAGGCGCGCGCGCTGCTGGCCGCGTTTTTCGACGCCGACGACGAGGGCGACCGCCTGACCCTGGCGCAGCTCGAAGGCGCCTTGCAAGGCTGGCTGGAAACCTGCGAGCATGCGGGCTTCGTCGAACCGGTGCCGCTGTCCGTGCTGCGCGTGGCGTGGCTGGGCGCGCTCGACGAGCCGACCCTGAACCACCAATTCGTCTCCGGCGGCGTGACCTTCTGTACCCTGATGCCGATGCGCGCCGTGCCGTTCCGTGTCGTGTGCCTGCTGGGCATGAACGATGGCGACTTTCCGCGCCGCGCGCAGAAGGCCGATTTCGACTTGCTGGCGCTGCCCGGCATGGCGCGTCCGGGCGACCGCTCGCGCCGCGACGACGACCGCTACCTGATGCTCGAAGCCCTGCTGGCCGCGCGCGACAAACTGTACGTGAGCTGGGTGGGGCGCAATGTGCGCGACAATTCCGAGCAGCCGCCGTCCGTGCTGGTGTCGCAGCTGCGCGATTACCTGGCCGCCGGCTGGTCGCTGGATCGGCACCTGGCCTCGCTCACCACCGAGCATGCGCTGCAGCCGTTCAGCCGCCGCTATTTCGAGGCCGATGGTTTGCTGACCTACGCGCGCGAATGGCGCGTGGCCCATGCCGAGGCCGATGCGGCCGATGCGCAAGACGCCGTGCCGCCGCTGGGTCCCTACGAGCTCGATCCCGGCACGCGTCTGAAACTGGGCGAGCTGGCCAGCTTTTTGCGCCAGCCCGTCAAGTACTTTTTCCGCCGCCGCTTGAGCGTGTATTTCGCCGATGCGGCCATGCTGGGCGAGGATGAAGAGCCGTTTGGCCTGAATGCGCTCGAGCGCTATCTGCTGGAAGACACCATGCTCGATGACGGCGGCGCCGTGGAAGACATCGATGACGTGCGCGCCAGCCTGGAAGCGCGCGCCGGCAAGCTGGCGCGCGAAGGCGTGCTGCCCATCGGCCTGATCGGCCGGCAAGTACAGGCGCAATTGGTCGAGGCGCTGGTGCCCGTGCGCAGCGCATGGCTGTCCTTGCGCGCCTCGTTCCCGCAGGCGGCCGACAAGCGCGCCATCAACTTGCCCTTCGGTGAAGTGCAGATCGACGACTGGCTCGACAAATTGCGCAGCAACGGCCAGGAGACGGCCTGGCTGATGCAGATTTCCTCGAAGGTGACGGACAAGGGCGGCCTGGCGCGCGGCGACAAGCTGATGCTGATGTGGCTGCGCCAGCTGGCCGCCGCCGCCCTCGACTTCCCTGTCACCGGCTATCTGGTGGCGCGCGACGCCATCGTCAGCATGGCGCCGCTCGATCCGGACACGTCGCGCGAGGCGCTGGCCACCTTGCTGGCGCTGTGGCGCGAAGGCATGAACCATCCCTTGCCCACGGCCTGCAAGACGGGGCTGGCGCTGGTGCAGCAGGGCGACCCGGGCGCCGTCTATGATGGCGGCTTCGACATGTCGGGCGAGCGCGAGGAACTGTGCCTGGCGCGCCTGTGGCCCGAGTTTTCCGCCTTGGCCGCCGAGGAGGCGTGGGAAGACTGCACGCGCGAGCTGTATGGACCGCTGGCCGACTGGCTGCAACAGCACATCACGATCGACCCGATCAGCGCGCCCTTCGATGGCGCGGGAGAAGAACAATGACGAGCCATCTGCTCAACCCCCTGGCGTTCCCGCTGCACGGCTCGCGCCTGATCGAGGCGTCTGCCGGCACCGGCAAGACCTGGACCATCGCCGCGCTGTACGTGCGGCTCGTGCTGGGACACGGCGACGACGACAGCCGTTTCGCGCGCCCGCTGCTGCCGGCCGATATCCTCGTGATGACGTTTACCCGCGCCGCCACGCGCGAATTGTCGAACCGCGTGCGCGAGCGCCTGATCGAGGCGGCCGCCTATTTCCGCCACGAATTTGGCATTGCGTCCGGCGGCAGCGACCCGTTTCTCGACGCCTTGCTGGAATCCTATCCGGACGAGAGCGAGCGGCAAAAGGCCGCGCACCGGCTGATGCTGGCCGCCGAGACGATGGATGAAGCGGCCATCTTCACCATCGACGCCTGGTGCCAGCGCATGCTGCGCGAACACGCGTTCGACAGCGGAAGCCTGTTCGACGAGGAACTGGTCAGCGACGAGCAAGCGCTGTTCGAGGATGCGGCCCACGATTACTGGCGCCAGCAAGTCTATCCCTTGCCGCCGCTGGCGCTCGAGGTGCTGCTGGCTTGCTGGCCCGACGTCGACGCGCTGAAGAAAGGCGCGCGCGAACTGGCGCGCCGCGCGGACATCACCGGCATGGCGGACGAGGAACCGTTGTCCGCGCTGATCGCGCGCGAACAGCGGGCGCTGGCCGCGCAGCTGGCCACCCTGAAGGCGGGCTGGGTCGAGCGCGTGGACAGCATGGCCGCGTGGATCAACGACCATCGCGCCGCCAATCCCAAGTGCTTTAACGGCGTCAAGATGAAGCCGGAGAACCTGGCGAAATGGTTCGACGGCTTGCGCCGCTGGGCGCAGGATCCGCTGTTGCTGCAGCCGGCCATCACGGCCAAGGCGTGGGAACGCCTGACGCCGTTCGGCATCGAGGATGCGTTTGCCAAGAGTTTCACGGCCCAGGTGCCCGAGTGCTTCGAACACACGGAGGCGCTGGGGATCGCCCTGGCGGCATTGACGCCGCTGGCGCACAAGCTGCACCTGCATGCGGCGGCGGCCATCGCGCGACGCATGGACCAGTTAAAACGCCAGTCGCGCCAGTTCGGCTTTGCCGACATGCTGCAGCGCCTGCACGATGCGCTGGCCGGCGAGAATGGCGCGGCCCTGCGCCAGCGCATCATCGACCAGTATCCGCTGGCGATGGTCGACGAATTCCAGGATACGGCGCCGGCCCAGTACCAGATATTCAACCTGCTGTACCGCATCGCCGACAACGACCCGGCGCTGGGCCTGTTTTTGATCGGCGACCCGAAGCAGTCGATCTACGGCTTTCGCGGCGCCGACATCCAGAGCTACCTGGCGGCGCGCCGCGCCACCGCCGGCCGCCATTACCAGCTGGGCACCAACTACCGTTCGACGGCGCCGCTGGTGGCGGCCGTCAACCAGCTGTTCCTGCATGCGGAGCGCGACGAGGTGCCGGCAGGCGCCTTCCGCTACCGCAAAGGGGATGACAATCCGCTGCCGTTCGAGGCCGTCGACGCCAAGGGCCGCGCCGAGCACCTGGTGAACGCCGGCGGCCCGCTCCCGGCCCTGCTGGCCGCATGCGCCAGCGATGAAGGGCTGCGCGGCGACAGCTACCGCGAGTATTTCGCGCAGCACTGCGCCGAGCACATCGTCGCCATGCTGGGCGACCCGCAAGCCGGTTTCGCCGGTCCCGACGGTTTTACGCGCTTGCAGCCCGCGGATATCGCCATCCTCGTGCGCGACCGCAAGGAGGCCGCGGCCATCCGCCGCGCGCTGGCGCGCCGCCGGGTCGCCAGCGTGTACCTGTCCGACAAGGATTCCGTCGTCGACAGCGAGGAAGCGCAAGACGTGCTGCGCTGGCTGGCGGCGCTGGCCAACCCGCTCGACGGCGGGCTGGCGCGCGCCGCGTTTGCCACGCGCACCATCGGCCTGTCGCTGGGCGAGCTGGCGCGCCTGTCGAGCGACGAACTGGAATGGGAACGCCGCGTCGAGCAACTGAAGGCCTTGCACCTGATCTGGCAGCGCCAGGGTGTGCTGGCCATGCTGCGCCGCTTCATCCACGAACTGCGGCTGCCGGCCATGCTGCTGCAGCAGACGGGCGGCGAGCGGCGGCTGACGAATCTGCTGCACCTGGCCGAACTGCTGCAATCGGCCAGCCGCCAGCTCGATGGCGAACAGGCGCTGATACGCTGGCTGGCCGAGCAGATCGCCGGCGAGGGCGACAACGGCGACGAGCGCGTGCTGCGCCTGGAAAGCGATGCGGAACTGGTGAAAGTCATCACCGTGCACAAATCCAAGGGCCTCGAATATCCGCTCGTGTATCTGCCATTCGCTGTCACGGCGCGCAAGGTGGATAAACGCAACCGCAGCTTCTTCGACTATGCGGATGAAAAAGGCGAGCGCCGTCTCGACCTGTCCCTGTCCGACGAAGCCATGGCGGCGGTCGAGGAAGCGCGCATCGAGGAAGACTTGCGCCTGCTGTACGTGGCCCTGACGCGCGCGCGCCACTTCCTGTGGCTGGGCGTGGCCGCCCAGGCGGCGCGCAAGGCGGGCGAGAACACCTTGCACGAATCGGCGCTCGGCTACCTGCTGACGGGCGGCGACAAGCTGCCGTCCGACCAGCTGCTGCTGCGCTGGCAGCAGGTGGCGGGCGATTGCGACGCCATCTATGTGAGCGCGCTGGCGCAGCCCGATGCCTGCACGGTGCTCGACCGCGTCGAGCGGCGCCCTGAATTGCGTCCGGCGCCCGTATTCGCGGGCGAATTCGAGCGCGACTGGTCAGTGGGCAGCTTTACCTCGCTGACGCGCCAGATCGGCGCCGTGGCGGCCGCGCATGTGCCGCAGCGGGCGCTGGAAGAGACCCTGCTGGAAGATGGCACGGCGGTAGCCGTAGCCTCGCCGATGCAAATGGGTGACGCGCCCTGGCACCGCTTCCCGCGCGGTTCCGTGCCCGGCAATTTCCTGCACGAGCAGCTTGAATGGATGGGCAGCGAAGGTTTTGACAGCGTCCACGACGACAATTTCACTACGCGCCTGGCCGCGCGCTGCGAGCGGGCGGGCTGGGGACACCGCCAGGAAGACGCCATCGCCTGGCTTCGGGAAATCGCCGTCACGCCGCTGCCGCTGCTCGATGCGTCGCTGTCCGAACTCGATAGCACGCTGTCCGAGATGGAGTTCTGGTTCCCCAGCGAGCATCTGTCCACGGGCGCGCTCGACCAGCTGTGCACGCGTTTGCTGCTCGATGGCGCGCCGCGCCCCGTGCTGCCGCGGCGCCAGCTGCACGGCATGTTGAAAGGCTTTGCCGACCTGGTCATCGAACGGGATGGCCGCTACTGGGTGCTCGACTACAAGTCGAACGCGCTGGGCGCCAACGACGCGGCGTATCACACGGCCGCGCTGGCGGCCGGCATGGCGCAGCACCGCTACGATATCCAGGGCGCCATCTACATGCTGGCCCTGCACCGGCTGCTGAAAAGCCGGCTCGGTGACGCGTATGATCCGGCCGAGCAGCTGGGCGGCGCCATCTTCCTGTTCCTGCGCGGTATCGCGAATGCGGACACGCATGGCTGCTACTGGCTCGCGCCGCAGCTGGAACTGCTGGACGGCCTCGATCAACTGTTAGAAGAAACGGAACACCATGCAGCCTGATGAGCAAATGAATGCCTTGTTGACCCATGTCGACGGCGTCGCCGAGGAGGGCCACTTGCGCCGCCTGAGTGCCGCCTTTGCCCGCTTCATCGCCAGCCTGGACGAGCAGGCGCCGCATGCGCCCGCGGTCGCCGTGGCTTGCGTGGTGCTGTCCGAGCTGGAAGGGCGGGGCCACAGCTGTCTGATGCTGGCTGACCTGGCCAGTGAACCGTCGCAGCTGCTGGGCTGGAGCGAGGAACAGTGGCATGCGGTGCTGGCCGTTTCCGGTCCGCTGCCCGACAGCGCCGCCGGCTGGCGCGCGCTGCTGGCCGGCGCGCCGCAGGTGTGGCAGGTGGGTGCGGCCGACGTGCGCCAGCCGCTGGTGCTCGATGGCGATCGCCTGTATTTGCGCCGCTACTGGCGCGACGAGACCCTGGTGGGCGAGAAAATCGCGCTCCGCGCGCAGGGTTTGACGCATCCGCCACTGGCGCAGGTGCGGCAGTGGCTCGACATCCTGTTCGACCAGCCGGCCAGGGACGGTGGCCCGGACTGGCAAAAGGTGGCGTGCGCCATCGCCCTGCGCGGCAAGGTGGCCATCATCACGGGCGGCCCGGGGACGGGAAAAACCTACACGGTGGCCAGTTTGCTGACCCTGCTGTTTGCCGTCTCGCCGCAGCCGGAGCAGCTGCGCATCGCGCTGGCCGCGCCGACCGGCAAGGCGGCCGCGCGATTAAAACAGTCGATCGACAAGGCGCTGGAAGGCTTGGCGGCGAAGGCGGGTGATGCCTTGCCCCTGCTGGAACTGGCGCGGCGCATGGGCGCGGCGCGCACCCTGCACAGCTTGCTGGGCGCGCGGCCCGATACGCGCGCCTTTGCCCACCACGCGGGCAATCCGCTCGAGGTCGACGTGCTGATTGTCGATGAAGCGTCGATGGTGCACCTGGAGATGATGGCGTCGGTGCTCGACGCCTTGCCGCCCACGGCGATCCTGATCCTGCTGGGCGACAAGGATCAATTGGCGTCGGTGGAGGCGGGCGCCGTGCTGGGCGACTTGTGCCACGACGCGCAGGCGGGCGGCTACACGGACGCCACCATCGCGTATGCGCAGGCGGCCAGCGGCGTGGCCATTCCGCCCGCCTTCGCGGGAGCGGCCGGCGCGCTGGCGCAGCAGACGGTGATGCTGCGGCACAGCCACCGCTTCAGCGGTCCGATCGGCGAGCTGGCGCTGGCCGTGAATGGCGGCAGGCCCGATCTGGCCAAGGCCTGCTTCGCCGGCGACAGCGGCGGCCAGCTGGCGTGGACGGTGCCTTCGCAGCAGGAAGACGTGCTGCGCCTGGCCTTGCGCGGACGTCCGGATGCGCCGGGCGGCTACCAGCCTTACCTGGAACTGGTGAATGCCGGGGGCGAAGGCTATGCGCAGCATGACGACTGGGTGCGCGCCGTGCTGCACAGTTTTGAATCGTTCCGCATCCTGTGCGCCGTGCGCGAAGGAGAGTGGGGCGTGGCCGGCTTGAACACGGCCATCGAGCTGCGGCTGGAAAAGGAAGGGCTGATACGCCGCAGCGAATGGTATGTGGGGCGCCCCGTGATGGTGACGCGCAACGACTATGGCACGGGCGTGTTCAACGGCGACATCGGCTTGACCTTGCGCGACCCTGCGCGTCCCGGCTCCCTGCGCGTGTACTTTTTGGAGGGCGAAAACGTGCGCAGCGTGCTGGCCACGCGTTTGCGCCACGTGGAGACGGCGTTCGCCATGACGGTGCACAAGTCGCAAGGCTCGGAATTTCGCCACACGGTGCTGGTGCTGCCGCAGGAAGGCGGCGCCATGCTGGCGCGCGAACTGGTCTACACGGGCATCACGCGCGCGCGCGACTTCTTTACCCTCGTCTCGCCCACGCAGGCCGTGCTGTTCGACGCGATCCTGCGCCGCACGCAGCGCGCCAGCGGCTTAAGGGGGCTGATTGGCTGATGGCTTGACCGGGTTCGACAGGTTTCCATGTGGAAATATATGTGTTGTATTCCGAATATTGATGGAAATTGTTCCGATTTTTGTGTGAGAATGCTTTCGTAGAGAAAGCGGTGCAAAAGCACTGTTTCACGCCATTAAAATCGAAACGAGGAGTCCATCATGTTGTCTTCCCTTCGCACGCGGCTGGTGCTCATTTGCGTGGCCATCGTCGTGCTGTCCATGCTGGCCTTGTCGGTCGCCAATTACCTCACCACGCGCAGCAGCATGCTGGCGTCGGCCGACCAGCAGATGCAGCAGCTGCTGCAAAGCCAGTCCGCCGTGCTGGCGCAATGGGTCGATGGCAAGAAAAAGGTCATGGCGTCCGTCGTCATGTCGGCCGAGACGCCCGATCCGCTGCGCGCCTTCCAGATCGCGGAAAAGGCCGGTGACTTCGCGGAAGTGTTCATCGGTTATGCGGACAAGCGCTCCGTGTTTACCCATCCGGGCCGTCCTGCCGATTTCGATCCCACCGCGCGCGCCTGGTACACGGACACCGTGAAGGCCGGCGTGCCGATGCTCACGCCGCCGTACGTGGACGCGGCCAGCCACAAGCTGGTGGTGTCGTTCACGGCGCCCGTCGGCCCGAAAGAGGCGCTGCTGGGCGTGGCGGGCGCGGACGTGCTGCTCGATACGGTGATCGCCAATGTGGTGGCGATCAAGCCGACGCCGCACAGCTTTGCCTTCCTCGTCGACCAGGCCGGCACCATCATCGCCCACGCGAACAAGGACCTGAGCCTGCAGCCGGTGGGTAAAATCGATGCGGCGCTGTCGGCCGCGCAGGTCAACCGGCTGGAAAGCACGCGCACGAGCGACGCCGTGCGCTTGAACGAGCGCGACGGCATGCTGTACGTCACGCGCGTGGCCGGCACCGACTGGCTGCTGGCCGTGGTGCTGGATCAGCAGGAAGCCATGCAAGCCTTGCAGACGATGCTGACGACGGCCACCGTCACGGCCGCGCTGCTGACCGGGCTGGCGGCGCTGCTGCTGTCGCTGCTGGTGTTCAAGATGCTCAAGCGCCTGGAACTGGTGCGCGACGCGCTCGACGACATCGCCTCGGGCGAAGGCGACCTGACGCGCCGCCTCGACGCTTCCGGCGTGGATGAACTGGCGCAGATCGCGGGCGCCTTCAACCGTTTCATCGACAAGATCGCCGCCGTGCTGGTGAAAATCCGCACGGCCAGCGAATCGGTGAAGGTATCGTCGTCGGAAATCGCCGCCGGCAACCAGGACCTGTCGTCGCGCACGGAACAGCAAGCCAGTTCGCTGGAAGAGACTGCGGCCTCGATGGAAGAGCTGACCAGCACCGTGAAACAGAACGCGGACAATGCGCGCCAGGCCAACCAGATGGCGCAATCGGCATCCGGCGTGGCCAGCAAGGGCGGTCAAGTGGTGGCGCAGGTGGTCGATACCATGGCCTCGATCAACGACTCGTCGAAGAAGATCGTCGACATCATCAGCGTCATCGACGGCATCGCCTTCCAGACGAATATCCTCGCGCTCAATGCGGCCGTGGAAGCGGCGCGCGCGGGCGAACAGGGACGCGGTTTCGCCGTCGTGGCGACGGAAGTGCGCAGCCTGGCGCAACGCTCCGCCGGCGCGGCCAAGGAAATCAAGCTGCTGATCGACGATTCGGTGGGCAAGGTCGATTCGGGCGCGCGCCTGGTCGACGAGGCCGGCGCGACGATGCAGGAAATCGTCGACAGCGTGCGCCGCGTCACCGACATCATGGGCGAGATCACGGCCGCCAGCGTCGAGCAAAGCTCGGGCATCGAACAGGTGAATCAGGCCATCGCGCAGATGGACCAGGTGACGCAGCAGAACGCGGCCCTGGTGGAGGAGGCGGCCGCCGCGGCGGAAAGCCTGCAAGACCAGGCCAGCACCCTGGCGCAGGTGGTGGGCGTGTTCAAGCTCGATGAGGGGCAGGCGCCGGCGCCGGTCAAACCGGCGGCGCGCGCACCTGCCGTGCAGCGCATCGCCAGCCGTCCGGTCGCCAAAGCGGCTGGCCGCAAGGCGGAACAGTCCGAGGAGTGGGAGACTTTTTAAGCAGCGCTCAGGCGCGCCGCGGCGCCAGGGTCGGCGCCATCTGCCTCGCCACCGCAAAAAAAGCGTTGGTGGCGGGCGTGTTCTGGCGCCGGTCGCGCACGGCCAGGCCCACCTTGCGGCTGACGGGTGGATTGAGCGGCAGCGCCACCAGCTCCGGATACTGCTCGCGCAGGCGCTGCGGCAGCGCCAGTTCGGCGACGATGGACAGGCCGTCGCCACGGCTGACCATGTCGAGGATGGTGATTACCTGACTGATGCGGTAGGGCACCTGCGGCTGCAAGCCCGCGTTGGCGAACAGCGGCTCGATCAGGCAGGCGCAACCCGCCTCGGACATGATGAACGGCCCTTCGCACAATTGGGCCAGGGTGATGGCCGTTTCGCCGGCCAGCGCATGGCTGCGCGGCACCAGCGCCATCATCTGGTCTTCCACCAGCGGCGCCGTATCGAATCGTTCGTCGGGCAGCACGACGAAGCCGACGTCGACCCTGCGTTCGCGTATCCACTGCACCACTTCATGGTCGGCGCCTTCGTCGATGCGCAGGGTGATGCCTGGATAGCGCAGGCGAAATTGCGCTGTGATGGCCGGCAGCAGGTTCAACGACGAGGTGGGGCCGAAGGAGCCGATGCGCAGGCTGCCCTGGCGCTGGCCCAGCACGTCGGCCGCTTCCTGCCGCATGGCTTCGGACAGGCCGAGGATTTCACGGGCGCGCACGAGCAGTTGGCGGCCCACGTCCGTCAGTTCGGCCGACGCCTGGTGGCGCACGATCAGATCCACGCCCATCTCCTTTTCCAGCGCTTTCAACGCATGCGAGACGGCCGACTGGCTGATGCCCAGCTGCGCGGCGGCGGCGGAAAAACCGTGCAGTTCGGCCACCAGGGTAAAAATTTCCAGCTGCGTGAAGGTCATGGTGTGGTTTTGTTGGGTTATGAGTATTTACTCATTATTTCATGAGTTGATATTAGTATTAATATATATCCAGACCACCCGCCGCGCAAGCGGTCAAACAGGATATCCCATGTCTTCTTCCGCCGTACCTTCCGCCGCCTTGCCTTCCGTGCAATCGCCGCTCGTCTACCTGAAACTGATCTTCGTCGCCCTGTTCTGGGGCGGCACCTTTATCGCGGGGCGCGTGCTGGCGCAGCAGATGCCGCCCATGACGGCGGCCAGCGGGCGCTTCGGCGTGGCCGTGCTGCTGCTCGTCGTGCTGGCGTGGAAACTGGAAGGGGGCTTGCCGCGCCTGGACCGCAAGCAATTGATGACGACGGCGGCGCTGGGCCTGACGGGCATCTTTCTGTACAACCTGTGCTTCCTGGCGGCCCTGTCGCGCATGCCGGCGGGACGCACGGCCCTGTTCGTGGCCTTGAATCCCATCGTCACGGCGCTGGCCTCGGCCATGCTGTTCCGCGAACGCCTCGGTTCCTTCAAGTGGCTGGGCATCGTGCTGGCGTTTTGCGGCACGGCCATCGTCATCACGCGCGGCGATCTGGCCGGCGTACTGCACGGTAACGGCGGCGGCATCGGCATGGGCGAGGTGTACATGTTCTGCGGCATTTCCAGCTGGGCCGCCTACACCCTGATCGGCCGGGTGGCGCTGAAGGGTTTGAGCCCGATCGCCGCCACCACGTATGCGGCGATGTGGGGCCTGGCCTTCTTGCTGGTGGGGGCGGTGGTGGAGTTTCCCACCGTGCCATGGCACAGCTTTGGCTGGCAAGTGTGGGCCGCCATCGGCTACCTGGGCGTGTTCGGCACGGTGATCGGCTTTGTCTGGTACTACGAAGGCGTAAAAGCGCTGGGCCCGTCGCGCACGGCCGTGTTCAACAACCTCGTGCCCGTGTTCGGCATCGTGCTGGCGGCGGCGCTGCTGGGCGAGCCGGTGCTCGTCTCGATGCTGGTGGGCGGCGCGGTGACGATTGCCGGCGTCATCATGACCAACCGGCAAGCGAAGTAATTACTTGGCGCGGCGGCGCTTGCTTGGTTTCGCCGGCGCCTTCTTGTGCCGGCTGACGGAGGCGCGCATCACTTTCGGCTCTTCGATGCCGTTCTCGGCCGCCAGCATGCGACGGATGTTGACGGCGTCCATGGCGCGCACGGAATTGGCGCGCGCGTTGAGCAGGATCATGGTGGCGAACTTGCCGGCCGACTTGATGCGCATGATCAGGCAACGGCCCGCTTCATTCGTGTAACCCGTCTTCGACAGGCCGATGTCCCAGCCCTTGGCGCCCACCAGGCGGTTCGTGTTGTGGTATTCCACGTCGCGGCCCTTGATCTGGATCACGTCCTTCGAATCGGTGGTGATGCGGCTGATTTCCGGGTAGCGCGAGGCGGCCACGGCCATCTTGACGAGGTCGGCCGCCGTCGACTGGTTATTCGGCGACAGGCCCGTCGGTTCTTCGATCACGGTCTGGCGCATGCCCAGCGCCTTGATCTTGGCGTTGACGGCCACGGCAAACGCCGTCGGGCCGCCGGGGAAGGTGCGCGCCAGCGAGGCGGCGGCGCGGTTGTCGGATGACATCAGCGCCAGTTGCAGCACGTCGTGACGGCTCAGGGTCGCGCCCACCGGCACGCGCGAGGTGCTGTGCTTCAGGGTGTCGACATCCTCGCGGTCGATGCTGATCTCTTCCTGCATGTTCGCCTTGGAGTCGAGCACGACCATGGCCGTCATGAGTTTGGTCAGCGAGGCGATGGGCACCACCACGTTGGAATTTTTTTCAAGCAAGACTTTGCCTGTGCCATCTTCGACCACCAGTATCGACTGGGAACCGAAGGGCACGGCGATGGCCGCTGTCGAAAGCGTCATCAGCACCGCGGCGAACATTTTTTTGAGCATGGGATTGTATGTGGGAAAGCAGTTTTGGGGCGCCATCGAGGGCGCTGCGCGCAAATCCGGAAGCGGACCGCGCGGGGACGCGGCGTGTATCTCGGAGGCAATATTTGCCAAGCTTAAACAATACCATTAAAGATCAAGCGATGTCTACGGCATAGGCCCGGGACAGGCGGCGTTGCGGCCAATTTGGCAAATAAAAGGGGCTAATCTTGCCGTAGTGAAAATTGTTGCGCAATTATTGATTTCGTCTTGGAAACTTCGTATTATTTCAGCAATATTGGCAGCCATGGTCCGGCAGGCGCCATGCGCTTCGTCGTTGATGCCTGCCCCTTCGTGCTTCGTCGCCCCGCGCTATGCCCCGCAACAGGGTCGCCGTAGACTGCGTTCATGCCTGAATCACAGACCACGGAGAACGCATTGTGTTGAAAAAATATACGGACTGGTACCGCAGCATCGACGAAGAATCGCTGCGGGTGCTGAAACATCCCGAGCTGGCGGAGCAGGTCCAGGGAAAGGTGCGTCGCTACATCGCCATGAAGCTGGTCAAGTTGACGCCGATCGAGCGCCAGCAGTTGCACGCTTTCCTGCTCAAGTATCGTGGCGCCGGTTTTTACATTGCCGCGTTCAAGCTGATGCTGTTGTTCAGCGCCATCGGCGTCGTACTGCACCTGCTGCTGCCGGCCCGCTTCGAATTGCTCAAGGCCCTGGTCTTCAGCAACGGCCTCGGTTTTGCGCTGGCGTGGGGTCTGGTGGGCGTCTGGTTCAATTACCGCAGTTCCGTGCGCTACAAGTTCAAGAAACTCTTGCTGATCGTCTCGACCTGCGCGGCAGGGGTCGCGGCCGGCGTGCTGCTGGCCGGCTTGAGCGATACCGGTTCCATGAGCATGGCCTTCGAGCGCTTGCTGCGGGTGGGCGGCATCGCCTTGCTGGTGGCCGGTTTGTTTTACATGGTGCCGCTGGCGATCGTGACCACCTGGCGCAACCGCCAGTACGAAGCGCTGACGGTGCAGTTGCAGCAGGATGCCGAGCGCGACCGATTGGCGCGCGAACTGAGCGAATCGCAGCTGCGCCTGCTGCGCGCGCAGATCGAGCCGCATTTCCTGTTCAATACCCTGGGCGCCGTGCAGCAACTGGCCGAGCAGGGAGCGCAAGGCGCCGGACGGGCCGCGGCATTGACGGCCGACCTGATCGCGTTTTTGCGCGCCAGCCTGGCCGAGATGCGCAGCGAGCAAGTGTCGCTGCAAAGCGAGTTCGACATGGTGGCCGCGTATTTGCGCGTGATGCAGGCGCGCATGGGGTCGCGCCTGCACTATGCGTTGGACTTGCCGGCCGAGCTTGCGCAAGCGACGATACCCAGCATGATCTTGCTGACCTTGGCTGAAAATGCCATCAAGCACGGTATTGAACCATCGTTGCGCGGCGGCGAGATCCGCCTGTCGGCGCTGTGGGTGGACGGCATGCTGCGCCTGCGCGTGCAGGACACGGGCATGGGCTTGCCGGCCAGCGGCGCGGGCAGCGCGCCGGGAAGCGGCCTGGGCCTGGAAAACGTGCGCAGCCGGCTGTTGCTGTCCGATCCGTCCGCCAGCCTGAGCCTGCGCGACGGCGACGAGGGCGGCGTGATCGCTGAAATATGGCTGCCCATTACCATTGCATCCAGCCTGAAAGAGCCTGCCGCATGAATGCCACCATCCTGATCGCCGAAGACGAACCCTTGATGCGCGAACGCCTGCAAATGCTGCTGGCACAAGCCTGGCCCGAAGCACAGGTCGTGCTGGTGGCGGAAAACGGCAACGACGCCTGGGACGGTTTCCTCGAGCACGAGCCGGACGTGGTCTTCCTCGACATCCGCATGCCAGGCATGTCGGGCCTGGAAGTGGCCGAGCGCATCGGCAAGCGCGCCCACGTCGTGTTCGTCACGGCCTATGACCAATACGCCGTCGATGCCTTCGACGCGGGCGCCGTCGACTACCTGTTGAAACCCGTGCAGGCCGAGCGGCTGCAGCGGGCGCTGACCCGTTTGCGCGACAAGCTCGGTGCGCAGCCGGCCGACATGGCGCACTTGCTGCAATCGCTGCGTGCGGCGCTGCCAGCGCCGCCGCGCGAAAGGCTGAAATGGATCAGGGCCAGCGTGGGCAAGCAGATCCGCCTGATCGACATCGACGACGTGCTGTTCTTCCAGGCCGACACCAAGTACACGCGCGTCGTGCTGGCCGGCTCGGAGGCGCTGGTGCGCACGCCGCTGAAGGATTTGTTGGGCAGCCTCGATCCGGAGCAGTTCTGGCAAATCCACCGCGGCACCATGGTCAACGTGAAAGCCATCGAGGCGGCCGAGCGCATCGACGCCGAGCGCATGCAGGTGCTGCTGCGCGGCAGCACGGAAAAACTGCCCGTCAGCCGCACGTTTACCTATTTGTTCAGGGATTGATATGATGGAAATGTTTTTAATCTATCACTAAATGGACATCTCATGACAATCTTGCGCCGCTGGTTCACCACCATCCTTCTTTCCTTGCTCGCTTGCAGCGCCGTCGCGGCAGTGCAGAAGGAGGAAAAGGTGGTGTATCACGTCAATGACGCCAGCAATGCCACGGCTGCGCTGAAGAATATCCGCAATCACCTGGACGCCAGCCCCCAAGCCACCATCGTGCTCGTCGCACATGGCCTCGGCATCGATTTCCTGCTCGACGGCGCCATCGACAAGAATGGTTCACCGTATGACGTGGTGGTGCGCGAACTGGCCAAGCGCGGCGTGAGCTTTCGTGTCTGCAATAACACTTTGCAAGGACGCAATATCGACCGTCAGCGCGTGCTGCCCGAAGCCATCATCGTGCCTTCGGGCGTGGCCGAGCTGAGCCGCTTGCAGTGGCAGGAAGGGTATGCGTATATCAAGCCCTGACGCACGCGCCGATGCCGGATGGCAAGGGCGCGGCGCATGGGCGGACGAAGCTTACTGGATCTTGGCGATCGACACTTCCGTCGATTTCACCAGGGCGATGACTTCGCTGCCTACTTTCAAGTCCAGGTCCTTGATCGAGCGCGAGGTGATCACCGAGGTGACGATGCCGTGCGGCGTTTCCACATCCACTTCGGAGACCACGGGGCCAAAGATGATTTCCTTGATCTTGCCGCGAAACTGGTTGCGTACATTCACTTCCGAGATAGCCATGCTGTTTCCTTTGTGCCCGTAATACGCCGTGCGGCGCGACAAGGCCAGAGTACGGCGCGCGCGCCCTTTTGACCACGAATCGATGCGCATATCGATATGCGTAAACAGGCGCGGACATAAAAAAACCGGGACGAGTCCCGGTTTTTTATTGATCTGGCGCAAGCTTACTTCTGATAAATCTTGTCGAACTCGCCGCCATCGTCAAAATGTTTCTTTTGTGCTTGTTTCCAGCCGCCAAAGACATCGTCGATGGTGAACAGGGTGATCGGCTTGAAGCTGGCTGCGTATTTCTTGGCCACGGCTGCCGAGCGGGGGCGCAGGTAGTGCTTGGCGACCAGCTCCTGGCCCGGTTCCGAGTACAGGTATTGCAGGTAGGCCGTGGCTTCCTTGCGGATGCCGCGGCGGTCGACGACCTTGTCGACGACGGCCACCGGCGACTCGGCCAGGATGGAGATGCTTGGATACACCACCTCGAAGTTGTCGCCGAATTCGGCGCGCACCAGTTGCACTTCATTTTCAAACGTCACCAGCACGTCGCCGATTTCACGCTGGGTAAATGTGGTGGTGGCGCCCCGGCCACCGCCGTCGAGCACGGGCACGTTCTTGAACAGCTTGGTAACGAGGTCGCGCGCCTGCGCTTCGCTGCCGCCCTTTTTCACGGCATAGCCCCAGGCCGCCAGGTAGGTGTAGCGGCCATTGCCCGAGGTTTTCGGATTCGGCACGATGACCTTGATGCCGGGCTTGGCCAGGTCGTCCCAGTCCTTGATGTGCTTCGGGTTGCCTTTGCGCACCAGGTACACCATGGTCGAGTAGAACGGCGCCGCATTGTTCGGGAATTTCTTGGCCCAGTCGGCCACCACCAGGCCACGGTCGACGAGGATGTCGATGTCGTTGGCCTGGTTCATGGTCACGACGGACGCTTCCAGGCCATCGGCGACGGAGCGCGCCTGCTTGCTGGAACCGCCGTGCGATTGCTTGATGGTGATGGTTTCGCCCGTTTTGGCTTTCCAATCAGCAATAAATGCGGGATTCACGTCCTTGAACAGTTCGCGCATCACGTCGTACGAGGCGTTCAGCAAGACCACCGGCTCGGCGGCACTGGCGGCCATCGGCAAACTCATGGCGGCGGCGGAAGCGGCCAGGGCGCTGGCCAGGAACCAGCGGCGCGAGCGTTGGGTGAGCGTTGCTGCGGCAGTCGAGACGGCGTTGGAATGGGTCATGTTGAACTCTTGTTGTGAGAATAGATAGACATAGTCTAAAATTCCGGCCGGAAAAGAAACGAATTTTTCGTAATATGCTTAGACTTGATTCCCGTTTGCGCTAAAAAACATATATCGATTTCTGGAAACATTCGTGGGCAAGATGCGCATCAGCACTTAGTCTGCAGGCATCGCGCCATAGGCAAAACCGGTCCGTCGCGTGCGGCAAAAAACCCGAAAGCGCCGCTTGGTGTATAGTCGAATCGCACGATACAGGGGTAAAACCGCCTGCATCGGCAACTGGAATATTTTGTGAGCGTACATGAGTCTTGAAATTCGTATTGCAACATCGACCGACGCTTTCGAGGCGTGCAACGTATTACGACGCTCCATCGTCGAATGCTGCAGCCTCGATCATCGGGACGATCCAGCCATCCTGGAAGCCTGGCTGGGCAATAAAACACCGCAGATGGTGGCGTGCTGGTTTGCGTCGCCGACCAATTTTTCGCTCGTCGCAGTCGAGCATGGCGCCGTCGTCGGCGTCGGCTTGCTGACGCGGGCAGGCAAGCTGGCCCTGTGCTACCTCCTGCCCGAGGCGCAAGGCCGCGGCGCCGGCAAGGTGCTGGTGGAGCGGCTGGAGGCGCAGGCGCGCGAGTGGGGCATCAAGGCCTTGCAACTGCACAGCACGGCCAGCAGCCAGGCCTTTTTCGTCAAGCAGGGCTATATCGAGGCGGGCAATGTGCGTTCGCCGTATGGCGTGGAAACGATTTTTTGCTGGAAACAGATTGATCCCGCCGGTATCGCCAGCGGCGACCCCAAGCGCAAGCGCTTTTGCAACTGCAATTCGGCCTGACGGCCCTTCCGCACCTCAGCCCGCCCATCTGGCGGCGGGCCTTCCCCTTCCTTTGCATATTTTCCCTCAGTAACTGATCTGGATATACACGCCTGGCTGTGCGCTCTCGTTTGCCGGCAGCAGCGTGCCGCCGGCGAACAGTTTCAGTTCGCCGGGCGCGAACGCCAGCCAGTCTTCGTTTTGCGTCAGGGGATGCGTGGCGATGACGGCGATGCGGTCATCCAGGTGGTTGTGCTGGCGAAAGTCGATGCTGCGCTCGCAGTCGATCAGTTGCGCCACGGAAAACGGGTATTCGCGTATCACATAGTGCAAATGCGTGGAACAGTGGGCAAACAGCAGCTCGCCGTCCGACAGGATGAAATTGAAGGTGCCGTGCGCGGCAATCTCGCGCGCCACTTCGCCGATGGCGGCGCGCAACTCGGCGCGCATGGGTTGGCCCAGGGGAAAGCGTGTGCGCAAGTGGGCCAGCAGGTGGCAGAACGCCTGTTCGCTGTCCGTGTCGCCGCTGGCGTGATAGTGGGCATTGGCGGGCGGGCGCCACGTTTTCAGGTCGCCATTGTGGGCGAAGGACCAGGTCTTGCCCCACAGCTCGCGGGCGAACGGGTGGGTGTTTTCCGGCGCGATGCGGCCCTGCGTGGCCTTGCGGATGTGCGCGACGATGTTTTTCGCCTTCACGGGATGCCGCTGCACCTGGGCCGCCAGCGGCGAATCGATGGCGGCCAGGTGATCCGTCAGCAAGGTGCAGCCGCTACTGGAATGATAGGCGATGCCCCAGCCGTCGCGGTGCTCGTCCGTGCGTCCGCCCCGTTCGGCAAAGCCGGCAAAGGAAAATCCCAGCGCCGCGGGCTTGCTGCTGTTCATTGCGAGTAACTGGCACATGGCGGCCCTTCCTGATGGTATCGGTACACGCCCACAGTAAAGGCCGGGGCAGGCCGCTGGAAGGAATGTTTCCGACTATCGTTATGCGCCGGCCGTCGCATCCCTTATGTGCTGGGCGCATATCAAATGGCGAAACCATTCGTTCTCCTTTGCTTGGCAGGGCCTTACTCTGCACACTTTGGCGCCGCCTTCCCCATGCGGGCAGTTGGCGCAGTCCGATGAAGGAGCATGTATGCCATTTCCCGTCCTGAAAAATTATCTGGCCCGCCTGTCGCATCAAACCCAGGCCGGCACCAGTGTCTGGCTCGACGGGGAGGGCAGGGCGCTGGGGCGCTTTTTCAATTGCACCATGACCAGCGCCTTCCAGCCGCTGCGCGAACTGGACAGCGGCAAGCTGGTGGCCTTCGAGGGTCTGGCGCGCAGCGTGTCGAAGGCGGACGAGGGCTTGTCGCTGTGGCGTTTGCTCGATCACGCGGCCAGCGACGACGAATCCGTGGAGCTGGACCGGCTGTGCCGCATGCTGCACGCGATTAATTTCTTCCGCCAGAGCGAAGCGGAGCAGGCCGACCTGTACCTGAACGTGCATGACCGCCTGCTGAGCGCAGTCAGCAGCAATCATGGCCACGCCTTCCAGCGCATCCTCGACGCGCTGGGCTTGCCCATCGAACGCATCGTGCTGCAATTGCCGACGGTCACGCCGAACCAGGGTTGGCTGCTCAACTACGTGGCTGACAATTACCGGCGCAACGGTTTCCGCCTGGCCATCAACGTGGCCGGCGTGCAGGAGGCCACGGGCATGCTGGAGCGTTTGCACCCGCATGCGTTCAAGCTCGACGCGGGCAATCTCAGCGACGAGCAGGCCGTCGCCAGCTTTGTCACCGTGTGCCATGCGGCAAACATCCGCGTCATCTTCAAGCGCCTCGACACGCCGGCCGCGCTGGCCGCGCTGCAGCGCGTCGCCGCCACCACGGGCTTGCCCATCGTCGCCCAGGGCTATTTGCTGGATAAACCGTTGACGGCGCTGGCGCAGGCAAACAGGGCCGTCGCGGCCAGCGCGGCCGCCGCGTAGGGCGCCGGATGCTGAAATGAGGGCGACACGATAGGCATTGAGGGTTTTTCTTCGCAGCACAATACGCTATAGTATTCCCATCGTTAAATTGGACTGACTATGGCATCGCGCAGAAATTTTCTACATCACGGTATGGGCCTGGCCGCGCTGGGCCTGGTTGCCACCCCGCTCATCGGCTGCGCCTCGCGCACGGCCGCTCCCGCCTCGGCTTCGGCCAGCGCCAAGCCGCGCGCGCCGCGCACGGGCGTGCCGCCCCAGCCGACGCAACTGGCCAGCGTCGACCGCTCGATCACGTCGCAGTCGCGCCAGGCCATCACCGAACTGGAACCGCCTCCCGACATTTTTGATGCGCAGGCGCTGGACCTGGAATTCTGGCTCAAGCCCCGCACCCTGGAAGTGGTGCGTCCGGCCAGCAATGAAAAGGCGAAACTGCTGTACTGGAAAGATGGCGAAGTCATCGATTCGGCCTACCAGGAACTGTGCCACCTGCTGCGCGACGTGAACGGCAAGAAGACGGCGCCCATCGACCCGAAACTGCTGGAAACCCTGTGGGGCACGCAAGCGTTCGTGGCCCGCTACGGCATCGAGCAGCCGCTGGAGATCCTGTCGGGCTACCGCACGGCCGAGTCGAACGGCAAGCTGCGCGAAGCGGGCGTGCCGGCCGCGCGCCAGTCGCTGCACATTTCGGGCCGCGCCGCCGACATCCGCGTGGCGAATCTGAATGCGGAAGTGCTCGGTTCGCTGGTGCGCAGCTTCAAGCAGGGCGGCGTGGGCTTCTATTACCGCTCCGGCCCGCGTGGCGGCTGGATCCATGCGGATACGGGATTGCAGCGCGTCTGGAAGGGTTAAACCTTAGCACTGAGCGCTAGTCATAGTGATACGGCGGCTCCGGCACGCTGTCGCGTCCGGCGCGCCGCCATGCGTCGAAATTCACGGGGCGTTCCCAGTAAATGCGCCAGCCCAGGCGCTGGCTCGTTTGCGCCTCGGGATGGTCGCGCAGATAGGCGTCGATGAAGCGCGTGAATTCCGAGACATAGCCGCCGCGGCGGTAGGGAAGTGGACGAGTCATGGCTCCTCCTGCTGTTGACATTTCTTTCATTCTATCGCCAGCGGCGGAAAAGCGTCGCCCGTTTCCAGCTTCCCATGAAACTCTCCAGCCATAACATCGAACTATTCCTGGCCGTCGTCGACGGCGGCTCGTTCTCGGCCGCCGCGCGCGCCCTGCGGCGTGCGCCGTCGGCCGTCAGCATGGCGATGGCCAATATCGAGGCGGAACTGGGCATCGCGCTGTTCGACCGCGGAGCGCGCGAAGCCGTGCCCACGCCGGCCGCCACGGCCCTGATACCGCATGCGCGCCTGATCGCCGAGCAGTTGAAGCAGTTGCACCTGCACGTGCAGGAATTGTCACAGGGACTGGAAAGCCGCATTTCGCTGGGCATCGCGGCCGAACTCGACCATACGCCCTTCCTGGCCGCCGTGCGCGCGCTGTCGCAACGCCATCCGCTGCTCGACATCGAGGTGCTGACGGCGCCGCAGGACGACGTGCTCGACATGCTGCACCGGGGCCGCATCAGCGCCTGCATGGCTTTCGCGGGCGGGCGCATCAATCACGAGGAACAGTTCCAGCTGGTGGGCAGCGATGCCTTGCTGGCGATTATCTCCACCCAGCATCCGCACAGCGCTGCCGGCCAGCCCCTGTACATCGAGGAATTGGTGAATTTGCGCCAGATCATCGTCGCCAGCCGCGAACTGGACCTGGCCGATGCGCGCCCCGTGGTGGGCTTGTCCTACTGGCGCACGGACAGTTTGCCGATGGCGCTGGCCATGGTGGAAGCGGGGCTGGGCTGGGGCAACTTTGCCGCCTCGGCCATCCAGGACTCGCTGGCGGCGGGGCGGGTGCGTTGCGTGGCGTTCAAGAATACGGGCAATGGCCTGGTTGTGCCCATCCACCTGGTGTGGATGAAGGACCGGCCGCTGGGCATGGCGGCGCGGTCTTTTCTTCAGTTGCTCAGCGAAGCGGCCTGAACATCGGTGGAGGCTTCCTTCGGCTGCTGCGCCGACAGGGGCACGCCGAACAGGCCGTCGAAGAAATAATTGAAGATGAAGCTGTAGCACGGGATGATCAGCATCAGCGCGAAGTCCAGCACGAACGCCTGCCACAGGCTGATGGCTAGCCACCAGGCGATCAGCGGGATCAGGTAGATGACCAGGGTGATCTGGAAACCGATCGCATGCAGGATGCGGCGCCAGACGGTGCGCGTGCGCGACACCTGGCGGATTTCCCAGTATTCGAAGGCCGTGTTGTAGAGCAGGTTCCAGATCACGGCGATGCTGGTGATCATGATCGCCAGCGGTCCCGTACTGGTGGGCGATTCGCCTGAAAGCAGGGTCAGCCAGGCCGTGGAAATGGCCATGCCGATGATTTCAAAGGCGGTGACGTAGACGATTTTGCGTTTGATGCCTTGCATGTAAAGCCTGTAAAGAAGAGATGGCGCGTATTTTAAGTCAGTCTTGCTGATGTTTGAAGTCGATAGCTGTCAGTTTTTCTGATTGATTCGCGATGGGAATACCCTGCGTACCGTGAACGGTGGATAATGGCGGCTGGCAGGCAACCGGTCCCGCCGCATCACCGCAGAAAAGGTCAACGAGCATGCAAGGCGCAGCAGACAGCAACACCCCCGACACTTCCAACACATCCGCCAGCGCGGACGAGCGTCCCCGTTTCCGTCCCCGTCCGTGGGAGCATCTGGAAACGCCGTATGACGTGGAAGTGTGGATCGAGGAACATAACCGCAGCATGCAGGACAATATCCGCGCCACGGAAACGGGTGTGGGCATCTGCTTTACCCTGGCCGAAGGCGGCGATATCTATATGCAGACGAGCGCCGATGGCGCCGTCGTGCTCGATGTGACGCCGGATGCGGCCTGGGTCTCTCCCCTGATCAGCGCGGCCACGGGCTGCGAGACGCCGGATTCGTCGCTGTGGATCTTGCCTGACGATAAATTGATCCAGCTGATCGTGGGGCTGTCGAGCCTGGTGGCCAGCACCTTGCTGGTGGTGGGCCATGATTTCGGCTTGCGCCGGCGCGGCATGGGGCGCTGAGGCGTTCGCACGCCGATGGCGTCGGGCGGGCATGGCCCTTGTTGGGCTCCCGTTTGCGCTGTATCATGCGGGCGTTGCAAAATATGCCATGCCCGCGCCGGGCATGCCTTCCGCCTACACTCCGATGAAAAGCCCGCGATGCATAATGACAAACTGGACCTTCGCAACATCAGCCTGGTGTGCGTGGAAACCCGTTATCCCGAGCTGGCCAGCTTTGCCATCGAGCGCTGCCTGGCCGGCGCCGATTTCAAGGAGTGCCTGCTGTTCACTTCACGGCTGCATGACTTGCCCCCGCATATACGCCAGGTGCTGATCGCCCCGATCGAGAGCGTGGAGGCGTATTCGGCATTCATGGTGCATGAGCTGGGCGCCCATTTCAGCGGAACGCATGTGCTCGTCATGCAGTGGGACAGTTTCATCGTGGATGCGCGTCAATGGCAGAACGCCTTCCTGGACTGCGATTACATCGGCGCACCGTGGTCACATCGCCCGGTGGCCGTCGGCAATGGCGGCTTTTCGCTGCGTTCGCGGCGCCTGTACGACCTCTTGCCGCAACTGGCCATCACGCAACCCCATCCCGAAGACTATGCGATCTGCGAGTTGCATGGCGAGCGCCTGCGCGAGGAGTTTGGCGTGCGTTTCGCCACTGCCGCCCTGGCCTCCAGCTTTGCCTTCGAAGGCATTTTGCCAGCTGGTCCCACGTTCGGTTTCCACGGTTTTTTCAACTTTGGCGAAGTGCTGGACGATACGGAACTGACCGGCTACCTGCGCCTGTGCGACGATGCCACGTTGCATGCGCCAGCCGCGCGCGGGCTGATCAAGCAGCTGTATCGCTGCGGCCGCTACCGGATGGCGGCGCGCGTATTGCGCCGGCGCCTCAACGGTGGCGCCGCCATGTTCGCCGATGCCTGCCTGCTTGCCTTGCGCACCGGCGGGCATGCGCTCACGCGCGGCCGCTCGCTCGCCGCTGCGCCGCCGCAGCCGTCCTGACGGCCCGCGCTTGTGGTGAAAGCGGCATACCGGCATGCATCGCTCGACACTGGGCATGGCGCATGCTAGTCTCGCTACTGCACCCACCTTGTTGCCTGGGCGGCAGTGCCAAGGACAGCCATGGATACGCCACCGCTAGCGGTACCTGCTCCGGATTCCTCCTCGCGCGGCCACGACGGCGCGGTCGCGCCCCTGCTTGACGATGGCGTCTTCAGTCCGGAACGGATGAAGGCCGAACGCGAGCAAGCCTATTTCAATGATCTATACCTGCTGGCGCCCGTCGCCTATTTCGTGCTCGGGCTCGATGGCGTGATCGTGCAGGTCAACCTGGTGGCGGCCGAATTGTTCGGCCTGGTGCGCGAGCGCCTTGGCCACGTGCTGTTCCGTTCATATGTGCACGATGCGTTCCGCCACGATTACGAGCAGTTCGTGCAGCGCGTGCTCAATAGCAGCGAGCCCGAGCGCATCCAGCTGCAGGTGCGGCTGCGTCCTGACGCGCGCGAGGCCGGCTTTCCCGTCAGCCTGCTGGGCAGCGCCGATCCGAACGGCCAGGCGCTGCGCCTGGTGCTGGAGCAGGCCGAGGGCAAGCTGGCCGCGCTCGAACGCAGCGAAGAGCGCTTCCGGCGCATCGTGCACAGCGCCGAGGAGGGTATCTGGGAAATCGATGCGCGGGCGCTGACCAGCTTTGTCAATCCGAAGATGGCGCACATGCTCGGTTACCAGATCGAGGACATGCTGGGCCAGCCGCTGTCCGCCTTCATGGATGACGAGGGGCGCGCCATCCTGGAGCGCAATATCGCGCGGCGCCAGGACGGCATCGCCGAGCGCCACGAATTCAAGTTCCTGCGGCGTGACGGCGGCACCTTGTGGGCCACGCTGGCCACCAATCCCATCTTCGACTCCGGCGGCGCCTACCTGGGCGCGCTGGCGCTGGTCAGCGACATCACGGCGCAGCGCGCGGCGTCCGAGCGCATCTGGCGGCAAGCCAATTTCGATTCCTTGACTGGCTTGCCGAATCGACATATGTTTCTCGACCGCTTGCAGCACGAGGCGCGTCACGCCAGCCGCGCAGGCGGTTGCCTGGCCCTGCTGTTCATCGACCTCGACCATTTCAAGCAGGTGAATGACCGCCTCGGCCACGAGAAGGGCGACATGCTGCTGCGCCAGGCGGCGCTGCGCATCAGCGAGCGCGTGCGCGCCACCGATACGGTGGCGCGCCTGGGCGGCGACGAGTTCAGTGTCATCCTGGCCGGCGTGGGACAGCTCGCCGGCATCGAGCGCGTGCTGCAGGAATTGACGACGGCGCTGGCCCGGCCTTTCGTGCTCGACGGCGAGACGGCGCAAGTGTCGGCCAGCGTGGGCGTGGCGCTGTATCCGGCCGACGCCGAGGCGACGGACACCTTGTTGCGGCATGCCGACCAGGCCATGTATGCGGCCAAGAGCGCGGGGCGCAACGGCTACAGCTATTTCACGCCCGCCCTGCAGCAGGCGGCCGACTTGCGTCGCGCCACAGTGCGCGAGATGCGCCTGGCGCTGGCGCAGGACCAGTTCGAAGTGCATTACCAGCCCATCATCCGCCTGTGCGATGGCGCCATCGAGCGGGTCGAAGCGCTGCTGCGCTGGCGCCATCCGCTGCGCGGCTTGCTCATGCCCGCCGATTTCATCGCCTTTGCCGAGGCGAACGGGCTGATCATCGATATCGGCGAGTGGGTCTTTCGCCAGGTCGTGCGCCAGGCGCGCCAGTGGCAGGACGCGCACGGCGCCGTGTTCCAGATCGGTATCAACAAATCGGCCGTGGAATTTCGCTGCGACGCCGCGCTGTACCAGGATTGGGGTCATGCGCTGACGCGGGCGGGCCTGGCACCAGGTGCCATCGTCATCGAAACAACGGAAGCCGTGCTGCTCGACGAGGCGCGCCAGGTGGGCGAGCGCCTGCGCCAGTTCCGCGCCATGGGCCTGGCGCTGGCGCTCGACGATTTCGGCTGCGGCCAGGTATCGCTCGGGTGCATCCAGAAGGCCGATATCGACTTTCTCAAGATCGACCGTTCGCTGGTGGGTGAGCTGGGACGCGATGATGCGGGGTTGGGTCTGTGCGAGGCGATCATTGCGCTGGCGCAGCGGCTGGGCGTGAAAGTCGTGGCCGAAGGCGTGGAGACGGCGTCGCAGCGCGATCTGCTGCGCGCCGCCGGCTGTGATTATGCGCAGGGTTATGTCTTTTCAGGCGCGCTGCCCGTGGAGCAGTTGACTGCGATGCTGGCGGCGGACCGGCGTTTTTAATCCAGTCCCAGCAGGGCGACGACGCGCTCGCGGCTGATGCCGACCAGCGCCGAGCTGATCGCCAGCAGCGATTCGTAGCCGGGCTGGCTGGCCTTTTCCGTGAAATTTTCCGCCAGCGTATCCATGCTGACTTTCACTTGCACCGGCTGCGCGCGGGCCACCCGTCCCGTCGCTTGCGCCAGGGCCAGGCTGACGGCGCTGCGTGCCGCCTGCAACTGCGCCAGCGCCTGCACCACTTGCTGCAAGGTGGCGCGCAGGGCTTCCGTGTCGCCAGTATGCCATTCTTCAGGAGCAATGGCGGGCGGTTCCGCATCCGTGCGCACGCGGCTCATCTGGCCGGTCGGGTAGCGGATGCCGCTGCCGCGCACGGACAGGCTGTCGCGCACGTTGGCCCAGGCCGCTTCCGACGTGCTGAACACCAGTTCGCCATTCTCGCCCAGCTTGACGCCGATGCCAGACGGCATCAGTGCGCGGTCGAAGCGGGAAACGATTTCGTTCTCGCTCAGGCCAGGTTCAATATTTACCGAGCGCAAGGCCTGGTTCGCGCCGCCGACGGAAAAGGCCAGCACTTCCTGCGGGCCTTCCTGCAGGCTGGCCATGGTCAGGCCGCGGATGCTGAAGTTTTGCTGCGCCGCCTGCGGGCTGGTATAGCTGAGCTGTGCGTCGAGCGTGCCGCCCGAGGCGCTGGCGCGCTGGCGCCAGGTGTTGCTGAACTGGCGTACCCTGGCCTCGACTTGCCCTTCACGGCCCTGGCGCGCGGCCAGCTTCGCCGCCAGTTCGCTTTTCAGCGCTTGCAACTGGCTGCTGCTGCGCTCCAGGTAGTCGAGTGTTTGCTGCGCATTAGAAATCTCCCCCTGCAACTGGTGATCCCAGTTGCTCAGGCCACGCTGCAGGCTCGCCGTCGAACTCCTCGCCGCCGGCGCGTCGCTGCGTGCGCTGGCGCCGCCTTTGACCGCTGCGGACGCGTCATCGACGGCGCGGGCTGTGCCGGCGCCTTTGGCATTGACGCCGGAAGAGGAGGAAGTCTGAACGATTTGCATGATGGTCAGAGAAGATCAAACAGGGAAATGGTGCCAACCTTGGCGTAGGCTTTATAGGTTGCCTGCAGGGCCGTCTGGTAGCCGGTCAGCTCAATGGCTGCCGCACCCATGTCGGTCTTTTTCAAGTCCAGCAGGGCCGAATTGTTCGACAGCGACACATTGGCCAGGTTGCCGGACAGCGTGGTGAGGATGTTTTGCGCGCCGCCGAAGATGGCGATCTTGCCGGAGAGCAAATCCATGCCGTCGTCGGTGCCATCGAGGCCTGCGCCAACGATGGCGCGCACGGCAGGGTCGTTGGGGCTGACGCCGGGCTTGCCCAGCGCCTCGATGACCTGGTCGATCTTGTTGAGCCACACTTCCAGCTTGTCCACATCGACATTGGCGGCCTGCGTCACGCCATTGCCCACCACCACGGTCTGCGTGTCGGTATTGCCGATGTAGCTGTAGCGCGAGCCGACGGCTGCGTTCAGGTCGTATTTGATCGCGGGCTGGTCGGTAGCGGTGCCGGAAAACATGTAGCGGCCTTCCTGGTCCTTCAGGTTGGCCGTGTACAGCACGCTGTCGCGCATGGCGATCAGCGATTGCGTCATCGCATTCAGGTCGTCCGGCGCATTGCTGCCGTCGGCGGCCCACACCAGCAGGTCGCGCGCCTGGCCCATGTCGGTGACCATGCTCGACAGATAGTTTTCATTCTTCAGCAGGCGCACTTTTACCGTGGCGATATTGTCCTGGTATTGCGTGACCATGGCTTGCTCGCGCGTCAGGCGCGAAATGCGCACGTTACCGATCGGATCGTCCGATGGCAGCTGGATGCGCAAGCCCGAGGCCATCTGCTGGGTCAGGGAATTGATGCGTTCTTGATTTTGCTGAAGAGAAATATTAATCAGCGATTGATACTGGCTGCTGGCGACACGCATGCTCTTCTCCTTAACCCATCATTTGCAAAGTGGCATCAAACAAGGTGTTCGCCACGGAAATGACTTTCATGTTTGCCTGATACATATTCTGGAATTCCACCAGGTTCATCGCTTCCTCGTCCTTGTTCACGCCGCTGGTGGACTTCCAGTCGTCGATGGCTTGCGCGCGCACCGTGTTGGACGTCTTCAGCAGGGCCTGGTTTTGCTGGCTGTAGATGGCCAGCTTGCCGACCAGTTGCGTGTCCGCGTCGCTCATCAGGACATTACCCACCCAGCTGACGTTGATCGGTTGATTTTTGATATCGATCAATTTTTGCAAGTTGCCGCTGTCGCCGGCCGCACCCGTCAGCGACAGGGCCAGATCCTTGGCGTTGAAGCCGGGAGTAATGCTCAGCTTGCCATTCGCGTAGGCCAGCAGGGGGCCGCCGTTGTTGCCAGGAGGCGGGGCCATGGTCGTGCCCAGTGCCAGCTGCGCATTGACCTTGCTGGTCAGCTGCGTGGCCAGGTCTTGCAGCGACTGTTGCAGCGGCTTCAGGGTATTTTTCTCGAATTCACCCAGGCCGCCCATCTGGCCGCCGATGGCTGACATGTCGAGGTTGTACGAGGACTTGGCGAAATCGAGTGTCAGGGTTTGGTCGCCCGTGTTCGTCATGTTGCTGCTCAAGGTGCCGGCAATGCTGCCGATGACCAGCGGCTGGCCCGACTTCAGCGCGATATTGCGCGAGCCGTCCGGCTGGTCGAGGACGTCGATGCCCATTTGCGCAGCCAGGCCGTCGATCAGCTGGTCGCGCGCATCCATCAGCGAGGACACGTTCGTGCCCGCTGCCGTGGAGGTGCTGATGCGCTGGTTCAGCGCGGCGATATTGGCCAGGGTGGTATTGGCTTGCGGCACGATCGCTGCGCGTTGCTGCTGCACCGACAGCAACTGGTTGGCCATGACGGTGCTGATGCTGTTGAAGCGCTGCGCCATGGCGTCGGCCGAGGTGATGATCTGCTGGCGCAGCGGCGTCGACGTCGGGTCGACGGCAGCGGCGTTGAGGGCGGCGAAAAAGCCGTCGATGCCGTTGCTGATGCTGGAGGCATCATCGCCCATCACGCGCTCGAGTTGCGTCAGGTACGGCTGGGTCTGCGAACGGGCGCCCTGGTCGGATGCGGCACGCCACATTTGCTGACTTTTATAGGCATCGGCAAAGCGCAGCAGGGCGGACACTTCCACGCCATTGCCGGCCGAGCGCACGCCCACGCCGGCGCCAAGCGAAGACAACAGCACGCCTTGACGGGTATAGCCCGCCGTTTGCAAGTTGGCGATGTTCTGGCTGGCCGCGTTGAGTGCGGCCTGGGCGGCGATGCTGCCTGACAATGCATTGCTGATGATGCTCATTGGGCAAGTTTCTTTCGTGAAGAGTGGGGCGCGCGTGGGTGGGCAGGCCTTGAATCGTTGTTACCTTGTACAGGCGACGCTTCAGACGGATTTATTAAGCGGCGCCGCCATATTGTCGCTCTTGACAGCGCCGTTGGCCGTATTCTTGGCGGCCACGGGGGCGCCGGCCACCGGCAGCAGCTGGCGCAGGATGGCGTCGGCGATGCCGAAGGCGCGCTGGCCGGCCATCTTGTCGGCCACCAGGTTGTCAGCCATTTCCAGCATGTCGCTGTTGATGGGGTCCTTGAAGACGCTGTCTTCGCCCGCCATCTCGCGCGTGCCCGAACGCATCTGGCGCAGCATGTGCGAGATGAAGAACGCCTCGAACTTGACGGCCGCCTCGGTGGCCTTGGCCGCATAGCGGGGATCGGCCGGCGTGGCGGCGGCGGGAGAGCGGTCGTCGAGCGCCGAGGGCAGGTCGCTGCTGCTGTCGTTTACATTCATTTCCATTCAGCTTTCAGTGTTCGTCAAAATGTTCAGGGCAAGGCGCATTGCCGAAGGCAGTACGAATGTACGACGAGGCAGTGCAACGCAGTCCTGGGCTTTTTGACGGGCACGTTAGATAACCACCAGTTCGCCTTCGATGGCGCCAGCCTGGTCGAGGGCTTGTAAAATTGCCATGATGTCATCGGGCGAGGCGCCCAGGCTGTTGACCACGTCGATGATGGCTTGCAGCTTGGCGCCGGCCGGCCACTTGAACATATTGCCGTTGCCCTGGTCGACGGACACTTTCGACTGCGGCGTGACGGTGGTCTGGCCGCGGCCGAACGGCGCCGGCTGGCTGACGGCCGAGCTTTCCGAAATGACCACTTTCAGCGAGCCGTGCGTGACGGCGGCCGCCTTCACGCGCAAGCCCTCGGCGATGACGACGGTGCCCGTGCGCGAATTGAACACCACTTTCGGCGTATCGACGCCCACGTCGACGCTCAACGCTTCCAGCTTGGCCATGAAGGCCACGCGCTGGGTCGGGTTTTCCGGCGCCAGCACTTCCACGCTGGTGGCGTCGCGCGTGGTGGCGACGGCGCCAAAGCGGCGGTTGACGGCTTCGACGATATTGATGGCCGTCTCGAAATGCGGGTGGCGCAAATTCAAGGTGACGGTCGGCTTGGTCGAGAAATCGCTGAGGATTTCGCGTTCGATGTTGGCGCCGTTGGGAATGCGGCCCGAGGTGGGTGTATTGACGGTGACGGAAGAGCCGCTCTTGCCGGTGGCGTTGAGGCCGCCGACGACCACGTTGCCTTGCGCTAGCGCGTACGTTTCATTGTCGGCCGCGCGCAATTGCGTCAGCAGCAAGGTGCCGCCGCGCAAGCTTTTCGCATCGCCCAGCGACGAGACGGTGACGTCGATGGCCTGGCCACGGCGGTATCCTGGTGGAAACACGGCGCTGACCATGACGGTGGCGACGTTCTTGCTTTTCGCTTCGGCGCCGTCCGGCATCTTCACGCCGAACTGCTTGAGCATGTTGACCACCGACTGGCTGGAAAACTTCACCTGGGTGGTGTCGCCGCTGCCGTTCAGGCCCACGACGAGGCCATAGCCGACCAGCGGGTTGTCGCGCACGCCCTCGATACTGACCAGGTTGCGCAGCACTTGCGCGGCGCTGGCGGGCAGGGCAAGGCCGGAGAGCACGGCCAGCATGGCTGCCAGGGGCAGGGCGGAACGAAATTTCATGAGGTCACCTTAAAACGGCATCCATGGGCCGACGAAGAAGCGCGTCAGCCAGCCTGGTGTATTGGCTTCGGCCAGGGTGCCCTGGCCGGAATAGGCGATCTGTGCATTGGCGATGCGCAGGGACGAGACCTGGTTGTTCGAATCGATATCGGCCGAGCGCAGATAGCCGCGCAGGCGCACGAATTCCTCGCCCTGGTTCAGGGTCAGCGTTTTCTCGCCCTGCACGCGCAGCAAACCGTTCGGCAACACTTCCTGCACGATCACGGTGATGGCGCCGGACAGCGCATTTTGCTGCGTGCTGGTCGCGTCGCCGGCGAAGTTGCGGTCGGCCGACAGGTCGATGCCCGTCTTCGGGAAGGTCTTGCCGAGCAAATTGGCCGCTTTCACGCCGACGGACGAACCCTTGTTGAACGAGGTGCCCGCCTTCTTGCTCGCTTGCGTGGTTTCCTGCAGGGCCACCGTGACGACGTCGCCGACGCGGAAGGCGCGGCTGTCCGAGATCAGGTCCAGGCCCGCGTCGGGATTGAAGACACCGCCGCCCACGCCGCCGCGCGCAGCGCTGCGCGGCGCCACGGGCAGCGGCGTATCGGAAAAGCTCGGTACCACCGGCGCGGGCGACCGGCTGGCGCAACCGGCCATCAACACCAGCAGCATGGCCGCCGTGGTTTTCATGGCGACTGTCATCAGCGCGCCGCTTGCGCCAGGTATTGCAGCATATTGTCGGCGGCCGACAGCACCTTGGTGTTCATTTCATAGGTGCGCTGGGCAGCGATCATGTCGACCATCTCCTCGACCACCTGGACGTTCGAGCCTTCCAGCGCGAACTGCTTCAGCTTGCCCAGGGCGCCTTCGCCGGGACGGCCTTCCGTCGGCGTGCCGCTCGATGCCGTTTCCTGGAACAGGTTTTCACCGAGCGCCAGCAGGCCCGTCGGGTTGACGAAGCTGGTCAGGTTCAGCTGGCCCAGCTGGGTGCCGTTGACATTGCCCGGCACGGTAGCCGTGACCATGCCGTTTTCGCCGATGGTGATCGCCGTGGCATTGTTCGGCACGGTGATTTGCGGCACCAGCGGCAAGCCCTGGGCATTGACCATCACGCCATTTTCATTGATGCCCAGCTGGCCGGCGCGCGTGTAAGCCGCTTCGCCGTTCGGGCGCAGCACTTGCAAGAAGCCGTTGCCCGTGATGGCGACGTCGAATTCGCGGCTCGTCGTTTGCAGGCTGCCGGTGGTAAACACCTTTTGCGTGCCGACCATGTGCGTGCCGTTACCCAGCTGTACGCCCGAGGGCGACAGGGTGTTGTCGGCGCGCTGCGTGCCCGGCTGCTGCTCGACCTGGTAAAACAGGTCTTCGAAGACGACGCGGTCGCGCTTGAAGCCGACGGTGTTGACGTTGGCCAGGTTGTTCGCGATGGCTTGCAGTTTGGCATCTTGTGCCTGCACGCCGGTCTTGCTGATCCACATTGCTGGATTCATGTGTTGCTCCTAGTAATAGATTGGCGTGGGGCTCAAGCGCCCAGCAGGCGGTTGCCCGATTCCGTCATGGAATCGCTGGCCTTGAAGACTTTCATCTGCATCTCGAAACTGCGGTTCAGGCTCATGGTGGCGACCATTTCCTCGACGGCCGAGACATTGCTGCCTTCCAGGTGGCGGTCGCGGATGCGTACCGCCGGATCGGCTTGCAAGTCTTCGCCGCTGCGCGCCACGATCAGGCCCGCTTCGTTCTTGGTCAGTTCGCCCGCTTCCGCGTTGACCAGTTTGAGCTTGTCGACCGTCTGCATTTGCGCGGTGCCCGGCACCTGGATGGAAATCGTGCCATCGCTGCCGATCGACAGGCTGGTGTGCTCGGGAATCGTGATCGGGCCGCCTTCGCCCAATACGGGCCGGCCATTGATGGTCAGCGCGCCCGTTTCATCGAGATCCATGGCGCCGGCGCGCGTGTAGGCTTCGCCGTTTTGCCACTGCACCGCAAGAAAGCCGGGGCCCGTGACGGCTACGTCGAGTTCGCGCCCCGTTTCCTTGATGGCGCCCGTGCGCGTGCCCACGGCGCTCGACTGCGTCTGCGTCATGTGGCGGTCGTCGTAGCCATAGCCGTTTTGCAACGGCTGGGCGGTGGACACTTCCAGGTTGGCGCGAAAGCCGCCCGTCTCGATGTTGGCCAGGTTGTTGGCGTGTACCTGCTGGGCCCGCAGGGCCCGGTCGGCCCCGCTCATGGCGGTATAAATCAGCGCATCCATTGCTCTTTACCTTTGCGTATCGTGGATTACAGCGCTTGCATCAGCGATTGCAGCATGGCGTTCTCGGTCGAGATGACCTTCGAGTTCGCCTGGTAGTTACGCTGCGACGTCATCAGGCCCACCAGTTCGGAGGTGATGTCGACGTTCGACTGTTCCAGCGAGCTCGTCGTCAGTTTGCCGGCCATGCCGACGCCCGGACGGTCATACATGGCGGTGCCGGACGTGGTCGAGGCGACCCAGCTGGTATCGTTGACGGCCGTCAATGCGCCTTCGTCGGGGAAGGTGGCCAGGGCGATCACGCCGATGCTTTGCTTCTGACCGTTCGTGTATTTCGCCATGACGGAGCCGTCATTGGCCAGTTCCACGCCCGTGTAGGTGCCCGAGGCATAGCCGTCGGCGCGGTCGGTCGAGGTGGTCGCTTCGCCGGCAAACTGGGTGCTGCCGGTGTAGTCGATGGTAAACGGCATGGCCGCCGCGCCGGCCGGCGTGGGAAGAGGCGGATTAAAGACAAGCGTCGTTGGATCCAGTTTGCCAAACGTGTCGAATTTCAGCTTCGCCGACGGCGTCGGCGGCGTCGTCGCTGTCACATCGGCGTTGTCGAAGGTGTAATACACGTCCACGCCCGCTGCCGTCTTGACGAAGTACTGGCCCAGCGAGTGCTTGGCGCCCAGCGAGTCGTAGATGATCGAGGACTTGGCGCTGTTGTAGCTCAGTTCATTGGTCTTGTCGAAGGGCACCGCCTTGATGGTCCATTCGGCCGACATGTTGGCGGCATACGCCAGCTTGGTCGACGCCACGGCAGGAATCTGGCCCGTCGGAATGTTCATGTCGCCCATGGCGCCCAGGGTGGTGCTGCCCTTGACGGCGGCGTAGCCCTGCACCAGGCGGCCGTTCGAGTCGATCAGCTTGCCTTCGTTGCTGGCCGAGAAGATGCCGACGCGGCTGTAGCTCATGGTGTTCTGCGCATCGCGCGCGACGAAGTAGCCGCGGCCATCGATGGCCGCGTCGAGCGCGCGGCCCGTGTTCAGGACGCCGCCATTGAGCGACATGCTTTGCGTGATCGAGCCGATTTCCGTGCCCGTGGCGCGCGAACCGGCGTACATGGCCGAAAAGTTGGCGCGGCTGCTCTTGAAGCCATAGGTGCCGGCATTGGCGATATTGTTACTGGTGCTGTTCAACTGTTGGTTGATGGACTGGATACCGGACAGGGCGATGTCGAAACTCATGTTGACTTCCTTTAGTGAAGGACGAGATTAATGTGCAGGAAACGAAGGGGCGAGCGGATCAGGCCGTCTTGCCGTTGAAGCCGGTGATCGCGCCAGGGTTGACTTCGCCCAGGTTCGACACGCTCAAAATCATGCTGCCGCCGGACGACAGGCGCACGCTGTTGAGTTTACCTGCGATATCGACCGTTGGTTTTTCAGTGCCGCCGGTGGTGACGGCCATGCTGTAAGTACCGGCAGGCAAGCCCAAGGCCACGGGATCGATGGTGAAGGGAACGGTACCGGCCGACTTGGCGCCCAGTTCGATCTTGTATTCCTTGTCGTCCAGGCCTTTCAGGGTCACGGTGGTCTTGGTGGTGCCGGCAGCCAGCGCGATGGTGCCGCTGACCTTGCTCTTGTCGAGCTGCACCGTTTCACTGTTGACCATGACTTCGGAGCCCACTTGCGCGCCCAGGGCCAGCACCTGCATCGATTGCAGCACGCTGGCATTGGCGCTGGTCAGCGCCGACAGGTTCTGCATCGCTTCCGTTTGCGCCTGCTGCGTCAATTGATTGACGAACTGGCTCGGATCGGTCGGCGCGAGGGGATCCTGGTTCTTGATCTGCGCAACCAGCAACTTGGTGAACATATCCTGGGTGGCATTGCTTTGCGACTTGACGGCATTGCCGTTGCTGTTGCTGCCGCTGGTGTTATTTGTAAAGAGATTGGTTTCCATGGATTATGCTTCACCTAATTTGAGGAGCGATTGCTGCATCGACTTGATGCGGCCCAGAACTTCGACATTGGTTTCAAACGCGCGCGAGGCCGACATCATGTCGGTCATCTCGGCCACCTGATTGACGTTGGGGTAGAACACCATGCCGTCGGCATTGGCCATCGGGTGGCCCGGTTCATACACCTTGCGCAGCGGCTCATCGCTTTGCACCACGTCGAGTACCTGCACCCGCCCACCGGCGCCGCTGGCGCCGGGACCGTCCATCACGGCCGCAAACACGGGCTTGCGCGCGCGATAGGTTTCGCCTTCGGAACCGGCAACGGAATCGGCATTGGCCAGGTTGCTGGCGATGGTATTGAGGCGCACGGTTTGCGCGGCCATCGCCGAACCGGCGATCTTGGAAATATCCTGGAAGCTCATGCTGATCCTTATTGTCCGGAAATGGCCTTGGACAGACCCTTCAGTTTCATGTTGACGAAAGTCAGGCTGGTCTGGAAGTCGGTGGCATTCTGCGAGAACGCCGCCTGCTCCACGCCGATCTCGACGGTGTTGCCGTCACGGCTGGGGTGATAGGGGACGCGGTACAGCGCGCTGGCATCGTCGTCGGTCGACAGCAGGCCGGCCTCGTTGTCCTGCAACTGTTGCAGGGCGCTGCCGAAATCCATGTCCATGGCCTGGAAGCCGGGCGTGTTTTCATTGGCGATGTTGGCGGCCAGTACGCGTGTACGGTCGGCACGCAGCGCGAGTGCATCGGCGTGCACGCCCAGCGCATCCTTGAAATTAATCCCCATGGTCATCCTTTGTGTTGAATTCGATCGTGCTTTTCGCGGTTCGGGCCAGAAAATAGGTGGTGCAGAGGTAAAATCCCAGCCTGGTCATGTTGACGCATGGTAAGGTCATGCCGCTTCAGTATCTTTGATTAAGGTTAGCAATGATTTACTTCGAGAACTATTCCGTGATGTGGAACAAGGCGCAATGTCGTCGCGTACTGCTGCCAAGCCTATTTTTACTGACCAGCCTATATAGTAGTGCAGGACGCGCAGAATTGCCAGCCGACAATATATTTTCGCGTGTGGAACAATTGGCGCGCGAGCAATTGGCGCATCAAGCAGCCTCGGCGGGACTGCTGGAACCGCAGTTCCAAGTGGCCGTGGTAAAAAGCACGCGCCCCGTGCCGGCGTGCGCTGCGCCCGTCACGCTGGAAACGGCGGACAGTCGTTCGGCGCAGCGCATGCGCTTTGTCGCAGTGTGTCCTGAAAGCAACGGTTGGCGTTATGAAATGCTGGCGCGCGGCGCGATCACGGCCCAGGTGGCCGTCACCAGCGCGCCCGTGACGGCGAATACGCCGTTGCAGGCGGGCGACGTGACCCTGGCGCGGC
This sequence comes from Janthinobacterium rivuli, assembly GCF_009208735.1. Taxonomy (GTDB): domain Bacteria; phylum Pseudomonadota; class Gammaproteobacteria; order Burkholderiales; family Burkholderiaceae_D; genus Janthinobacterium. Next base: position 46,328 of record NZ_WFLJ01000011.1, read on the forward strand.
GCGACGTGACGATGGTGCCCGACAGTATTTCCGCCTTGTCCGGCGCCGTGGGCCTGTCGAGCCGGCGCAGCTTGCGTGCCGGCGAGGTGTTGCGGCAAAGTCAACTGGCGTCGCCCGTGTTGATCAAGCGGGGCAGTGCGGTCAATATCGTGGCGCGCAAGGAGCAGGTGGAGGTGAGCATGGCCGGTGAGGCGATGGATCCGGGCGCGCTGGGCGAGGTGATTCGCGTGCGCAACGCCACCAGCGGCACGGTGATACGTGCCAGGGTGGTCGATGCGGGCGTGGTGGAGCCGGCCGACATTCCCGGCCGTTAAGGAGAATCAGTCCGCGGCGGCCGTGCGCTGCAGGCGCGTCGCCAGCTGCGTCAGCTTGGCGGCGTAGTTGGGGTCGGTGGCGTAGCCGCCACGGGCCAGGCCTTGCGCGAAGGCGCCCGCGTCGGCACCCGTGTTCAGGGCCGCGCGGTAGCGGGGATTGTCGAGCAGCACCTGCGCATAGTCGCGGAAGGCGCTGGCCTGGTCCGGGTAGCTGCGGAAGCGTTCGGTTTTCTTCAGGGCCGTGCCGCTGCCCGCCTCGTATTCGGTGGTGACATTGCTGGCGACGTCGCCCTGCCATTTTCCGCCGGCCTTGATGCCGAACAGATTGTTCGTGTCCGCGCCCGTGCCCTGGCGCAGCGGACGCTGGCCCCAGCCCGATTCCAGCGCCGCGTGGGCGGCGACGATTTCCGGTGCCACGCCCAGGCGCGCGCCCGTTTCTTGCGTCCATGGCTTGATCGAGGCAAGGAATTGCTGCTGCGTTTCGCCGATCTCGCCGCCCTGGTTGATGCTGCCCAGCACATTCACGGGCTGGCTCTGTTCCAGATAGGCGCGGCCTTGCGGATTCAGGCTGGTGGCGTTGCCGCCGCCCTGTTCGATGAAGCGGGCCACTTCGCCCTGTACCTGCCGGAACACGCTGCTGAAGTTGCCGGTCGAGCCAGTGGCGTCGGTGGCGCGCATATTGCTCTGCACGGCGGACGTGGCCATCGTCGATGGCGTCGCCGCCGTGGCGCGGGTGGTCAGGAAATCAGCCTGGCGCATACGTATCTTCCTCGCCATGCAGCACGCGCTGCATGATGCTGTACTGCTCTGTTAATAAATCGCTGTTGCGGGCATTCATGCGCTTGCATTCCAGCACCATCTGTTCGAGCGCCGCCCAGTCGCGCTCGGCGGTGGCGCGCGCGTCTTCTTGCAACAGCGCAAACAATTGTGGCATATCGCCTTGCGGACCCAGCAGGGCAGTGACGAGGCTGACCCGCTGGCGGCGGCGCGCATCGAGCGGTTCGACGGCGGCGACGACCTGGTCGGCCAGCGCCGTCAGGCGCGCGCTCTGGTGGTGCAAGGTGGCCTGGAACTGCTCTTCCAGCAAGGTTTGCAGGGCGGCATAAGCGCTGCGGTCATCCGCCATGCCTTGCAGTACGCGGCGCACGGCTTCCTGGCGCGTGATGCCCTTGCGCGGCGCGGTCACGACTCACCGCCGTGGAAGCGCTGGATCAAGCCCGCCAGTTTCGAGGGATCGAACGGCAATTCGCCCTTGGCCAGCGCATCGCGCAGCATGGCGACTCTTTCGTGGTCGATCTCGGGCATGGCGCGCAGGGCGGCCATGGCCGGTTGCAGTACGGCCGACTGCATCTGTTCGCCAGCGGCCGAGCCGGGCGTCACCGCACCGGCCGCCGCGTTCTCGGCGATCGCCTCGGCGGGCGCGACGGCGCTGCTGCGTACGGCAGCGCCGGTATTGCCGGAGGAGATTTTCATACGTTGTCCCTTGCCCTTAATTTGCATGCTCATCGCGCTCCTTCTTTGCGGGCAGGCCCAGTTTCTCGCGCAGCCGTTGCAAAGTACCCGAGTCCGGTTCGCCCACTTGCAGCTCGTCGCCCTGCGCCTTTTGTCCGGCCATGCCGAACATGGCGGCGATGCTGTCGGCCTGGCCACGCGTCAATATTAACAGTTCGATGCGGCGGTTGATGCCGGCGCTGGCATTTTTTACATCCAGCGGCGCGCGGTCGGCCATGCCTACCACTTGCAACACGCTGTCCGGACTCATGCTGCCGATCAGCAACTGGGCGCGCGCCGACATGGCGCGGTTGGCCGACAGGGTCCAGTTCGAAAAGCCTTCATAGCCGGTATTGGCGTACTGCATCGAGTCGGTGTGGCCGACGATCAGCATCTGGTTATCCATTTGCGCGAACACTGGGCCCATCTGGCGCAGCAGCTTGCGGAAACGGTCGGTCGGCACGGCGCTGCCGCGCACGAACATGCCTTGCTTGTCCGTGTCGTGCAGCATGACGCGCAAACCGTACGGCGTGATCACCGATTGCAGATTGCTCTTCAGTCCCGCTTCGTCGCTGAGCTTGTCGAGCGCGCGCGACAGGGAGAGCAAGTCTTCCGGCGACTGGTAGCTCACTTTCGTCTGGTTTTGCGGCGCGCTGCCGGCCTTGCCGTCCTGCGTCTGCTTGCCTTCCGTGCGCGTGTCGCCCGTGCCCTTGCGGGGCATGGGGAAGCGCTCGATCAGACTGCCGCGCGGGCCGCCTTTCTGTTCCGGCATGACGCCCTGGCCTTCGCCCTGGCGGCTGCCTGCCGACGCATCCATCATGATTTCCTTCATCGCCTGCTGCTCGCGCGCGGCCATCAGCCACAGCACGAGGAACAGCGACAGCAGGGCCAGGCAAAAGTCGGCGAACGCTACTTTCCAGGCGCCGCCATGGCCATCGTCGTCATGCTTGCGGCCGGCACGCTTGATGATGGCCTGTTCATGTTTCTCATGCGGCTTTAGCACGGCGGCCTCCCCGGCCTTGGCCTTGCTCTTGTTCGGCGCCGCCATCTTCCAGCGCATTGATCCAGCTTTCCAGCTGGGCGAAGCTCGGCTTGATGTTCAGCTGCACCAGGCGGCGGCCCGCATCGATGGCCAGCAGCGGCGGTTTGCCCGCCACGTGCGTGACCAGCACGACCTTTACGCATTCCATGGTCGAGCCTTCCTCGCCCACCAGCTGTTTCATCATGTTGCACATCGGATCGAGCACGCCGTAGCAAAAGAAGATGCCGATGAAGGTACCGACCATGGCGGCGCCCACTTTTTCCGAAATTTCCGCCGCGTCGGCGCCGTCGGCCACGGAATTCATGGCCATCACGATGCCTAGCACGGCGGCCAGAATACCGAAGCCGGGCATGGCTTCGGCGATCTTGTGCAGGGACTTTGACGGCTGCAGCAATTCGTCGTGGATGGCTTCCAGTTCCTGCTCCAGCACGCCTTCGAGTTCGTGCGCGTTGATCTTGCCCATCGCCATCAAACGGAAGTTGTCGACGATGAAGGCCAGCAGCTTCGGCTCTTCCAGCACCAGCGGATAGCGCTGGAACAGGGCGCTTTCGCGCGGCGCCTCGACGTGGGCGTCCAGCGCCTTCAGGCCGCCGGCGGCCGTTTGCAGCAGTTCATACATCAGCAGCAGCAACTGGCGCTGGAATTCCGAGCCTTGCTTCTTGTGCGTGACGATCTTGCGCATCTGGTGCAGCATTTCACCGAGTACATGCTTCGGGTTGCCCAGCACCAGGGCGCCGACGGCGGCGCCGATGATGATGATCAACTCGACCGGTTGCCAGATCGCGTGGACGGTGCCGCCCATCAGGGCGAAGCCTCCGAATACACACCCCATCACGATTAAGATACCGATAATTACCATGTCAACTGCCTTTCTGCGTCATTGTGCTGCGTCAATTTGATGGATAGTGCTTGATACTTATGCGTCTTGCAGCATGGCTTTCATCTTGCCCAGCGCCGTCTTGTTGAGCTGGCAGACGCGGGCGTCGCTCAGGTCCAGTACGGCGGCTATTTCTTTGTAGCTCAGTTCGAATTCGTAATACATCTGGATCACGCGCTGCTCGCGTTCGTCGAGCGCGCGCAGCGCCTGCTCCAGGCTGCGCCGCACCATCAATTGCTCTTCCGGGCTCGGTGCGCTGTCGGCCTGTCCCAGGCTTTCCTGCAGCACTTCATCGAAACTGGCGATCAGCTCGGCGTTTTCCGCCAACTGGTATTCCTGGAAAGCTTCCGGCGTCAGCTTCAGCGCGGCCATGATTTCCGCGTCCAGCGGCTCGCGTCCCAGGCGCCGGGTCAGGGCGCGCACGCTGTCGCGCAGGCGGTGGCTTTCCTGGCGCACGGCGCGCGGGCGCCAGTCCTGGCGTCGCAGTTCATCGAGGATGGCGCCACGGATGCGCAGGCTGGCATAGCTGCCGAAAGACTGATCCGGCACGCCGTAGCGGCGCAAGGCTTCGAGCAGGCCCATCAGGCCGATCTGTTCCATGTCGTCGCGGTCGATGGCGCCCGACACCTGCGAATTGAGCTGGCGTACGATGCGTTTCACCAACGGGGAGTACGCCACCAGATGTTGTTGCTCTTCAGCAACGCTGAGCACGGCCGCGCAAGCGCTGGCGGCGGCATATTCGCCGGCGCCATACGCTTCCTGGTATTGCTCTACATAGGCCAAGGGATCTCCCACTAGGTCGACTGGCGTGTTGGCTTATTCAATGATCAGCTTGCCGACCATGACTTCGGTGAACGGTTTTTCCATCTGTTCACGCTCGTAGCTGACATTGAAGGCCTTGTTGATCTGCTCGGCATATTGTTCCACGGTCATGGTCTGCGCCTTGTCCAGCGGAAAACTCGACAAGGTGCTGACGGCGATCGAGCGCATCAGCGGCAAGTGGTCCTTGGTCAGCTTTTCCTTTTCCTCGGTGGTGGCGATCACCAGGTCGGCCGACAGGTAATGCGTTTCGCCTTCGCCGGGGCCGCGGCGCAGCATCACGATGACCTTGTCCAAGGTGAGGAACTTGCGTGCCTTCTTGCCCGTGGCGGGCGGCGGGGTTTTTGCTTCGGCGACCTCGGCATGGCCGGCAACCGGCTTGGCCAGATACCAGATGGCGCCGCCAGCCGCGCCGGCGGCCAGCACGGCCACGGCGACAAAGCCGCCTATCAGTTTCATTTTCATATTCATCAGGCAATCTCTCGCTCATGCATGGCGTAAGTGGTAGCGGCAGGGCTGCCGTCGGACAGGGCGCGCCCCGGTTCCGCGTCGTCGTTCTGGCGGCCCGGTTGACGCTGGCCGCGCGCATCGCCTTCGGCAAATGCCTGGGCGGCGGGGTTGCGCGGCGTGGCGCTGATATTGACGGCCACGTCGGTGTACTGACGCTGCGCCAGGTCGCTGCGCATGTTCTCGCCGATGCCTTGCAACTGGCGCAATACTTCCGAGTTCGACGCCGTGACGTTCACTTGCAGCGCGCCAGCCGTGTGGCGGATGGAAATTTCAATGCGGCCCAGCATGGGCGGGTCGAGGCGGATCGTCGCGTGTTCGCTGTTGCGGCCGATCTGCGTCTGCAGGCGCTCCCCCAGCGCTTCGCGCAGCGGTTCCTGCCATTGCTGGGCAGGGCCGTTGAGCTTGATGGTGTCGCCGGACGGGGCCGCGGTGGCCGTATTGCCGACCGCGCCCGTGAGGCCCAGGTTGGGCGTGGCCGGCGCCGGTGTCGCGGCGCCACGTTCGCCTTCGCGCGCGGCAACGGCAGGTGCGGCGACGGCGGTTGCCGGAGCGCTTTGCTGCAGCAGCGATTCGAACGGCTGTGCCGGCGCGCCGCCCTTGGCGGCCGTCGCCGGGTTGGCGGCGGCCAGCGGTTCGCGCGTATCGCGCCCTGGCGCTGGCACCGTCGCCGGTGCGGTGAGAGTGACGGCCGCGGGATGCAGGCTGATGTTGAGTGCCGGGTTGGCTTGCGCCACATTCGCCTGCACCGGTGTCTGTGCTTGTGTCTGTACTTGCGCCTGGGTGGCGGCGCGCGCCTCGGCTGCGGCCGCGTCCGTTGGCGGCAGCATGGTCACCGGCAAGCCGATGACGGGGGCGGCCATGGCTGGCAGGCCGCTGTCGGCCTGGGTGTCGCTGTCGCTCTCCTTCGCGGGCGCGGGCGTGTCGGCGTCAGCCGTTTCCACGGCGGTCACGTCGAGCACCTGCGCAAACAGGGGCAGGGCGGAGGGCGCGGCGGCATAGCTGGCATAGCCTGGCGTACCGGGCAAAGTGGCCGTCTGAGGCGACGCTGGCGTCGCTGCGGATGCCGCAGGGGCCGCCGGTGCCGGAGCGGCCGGTGCCGTGTTGAAGTTCATGATCATGCTTGATTCCCGTCCGAGTCGTATTCGCCGAGCGCGGCGTAGGCGACCCAACCTTCCTTATTTGCCTGTAATGCACCCAGGTGTAAACCCAGGCGTTCTTTTTCCTCAGAGCAAATTTTAACCGCTTGCGCGTGAATTTTGCGCAATTGCAACAATTCTGTTTGTTCCAGCGCATTCCATGCGCCCCGTTCCGCCAGCAGCGGGATGTTTTTCGCCAGGCTGGCCGAGAGGGTTGCCATCGCCTCCCAGTCCGGCTGCGCGATGGCCGCGCTCAATTGCCGGCTCAGCTGCTGCAGCGCGGCGCGCCTAGGCATTGTTGGCCTGCACGCCCACCCAGCCGCGCTTGATGGTGGTCATCAAGGTCGTCACTTCGTCGATCAGGGTCGGGTCGAGCTTGATGCCGGCCGTGTACAGGCGCGCCACGCAATAGTCGTACAGGCGCGCCAGGTTGACGACCACTTCGCCGCCATTGTCGAAATCGAGCGAGCTCGACAGACCGTTGATGATCTGCGTGCATTTATCCAGGCTGATGGCTTTTTGCTCGTAGCGCTTGCCTACGATATGCCCGCGCGCGCGCGCCAGTTCTTCCAGCAGGCCGTCCGTCAGCACCAGTACCAGCTCGACCGGTGTGGCACGGGCGGTCTGGGCATCCAGGTTGACGGCGTGGTAGTTGCCGTAAGCTTCATTGTTTAACATGTCTTATTTCTCACTGTCTAAACTTGGGGCGGCGCGGCAGGCACGCTCGCCTTAGGATTTGGCGTTGCCAAACATGGCGTCGAACATGTCGACCGTCTTGTACATCTGTTCCTGCATGACTTGCAGGCGCGTATATTGATCCAGGAAACGCTTGTAGGCCGTGTTGTACTGGCTCGTCAGCAGGTCTGTGCTTTTGCTCAGTGACTTCTGCAAGCTGGTATTCGCATCGAGACGCTGCACCAGCTGGCCCTTGGTGATGTTGCTCCATTGGCCCAACGCCTTGTCCAGGCTGCCGAATACGCCCGATGGGGCCGACAAGCTATTGTTGCCGAACAACTTGTCCAGGTCGCCAGGGTTCGATGCCAGCTTGGCGGTCAGCTTGGCCGTATTCAGGCTCAGCGTACCGTCGCGGTTGGCGGTGACGCCGTAGGAGACCAGCGATACGCCGCCGACGCTCTGGCGCAGCAGATTGTTCAAATTGCTGCGCAGGGCGTTCAGGCCGGAATCGTGGGCAAAGATGCCGGCCGCAACGTTCTTGTCCGGATCGCCGGAGCTGGCCAGGCCGTCCAGCACGCTTTTCAGCTTGTTGTAGGCATCGACGAACGCCTGCACATTGGTTGCCGTGCCGCCGCTGTCGGTTGCCACCGTGACCGTCACGGGCGCGTCGCCCGTGTTCATGGCCTTGCTGAAGGTCATCTTCACGCCCGTCACGTTGGTAAAGGTATTCGACGCCTGCGTGATTTGCGTGCCGGTGTCCTTTGCGCCCAGCCAGACGATGGCGTCCTGCGCCTTGACGACTTCCTTGATGTTGGTGGCCGCGTCCGTCACAAGGGCCTTGGTCAGCGCGGTATTCGTCACGCTTGACGCGTCCAGCGTGACGGCGTTTTCCTTGCCCGTCAGGTTCGATGTCAATACCAGCTGCGCCTGGTTGCCGATGGTGACGATGGAAGCCGTCACGCGCGAGTTGTTCTTGCTGTTGCCATTGATGGCGGCGGCGATTTCCTGCGGCGTCAGGTTGCCGTCGGCATCCTTGTCGGCGGCGCTCAGGTCGATGTCAAAGCTGTTGTCGGCGGTGACGGGGGCCAGCGGATCGCCGATCCGCACGGCCAGCGTGCCGCTGCCGGCAGCGGGGCTGCTGGCGAGGCCGCTATACGAAGTCTGGCTGGCTGTGGCCAGTTGCTGTACGAAAAAGGAATAGCTGCCGGCAACTGCCGTGGCATCGGCCGTGCCGCTGCCATAGGCGGTATTGCTGAAGGTAGCGGACTGGCTCAGCAGCGACTTGCTGCTGCTGCTCATGGTCGTCATCGTACTTTGGAAGGCGCTCATGGCGAGCTTCAGGTTGTTCAGCGCCGCGGCCGTGTTGTTGGCCAGTGCGGTTTGCTTAGTCAATTTGTCCTGCTGCGCCGCGACCGACTTGGTGGCCAGGTTTTTTGCAGTGACGAGCGGATCGTATTGCGGTGCAGTAATTACGTTTGCCATGCCAGACTCCTGAATAAAGGGATATACCGGTACAAGGCGACCCCCATTCCCGTTTCGTGAAGTTTTCCTGAAAGAAACTTACACAAACCTCATTTTACCTGCCCGCGGAACCAGAATTGCGTCGCCAGCTCGTCTTGCCGCTTGGCATCGACACGTTGTTGCTCATTCGCAACATGCTTTTGTTTTTGCGTCAGCACCTGGTCCAGCACTTCGCGCTTGGCCCAGGCCGTATTCAGGGCGCGTTGCGAAACGGCCATGTTTGCTTCGTGCAAGTGTAAATCGGTACGGTGCTGGTCGGCCATCTGCATCACGGCTTGCTTGAAGTTGCCGCAGTTGACGGACAGGGCCAGGGGCAGGGCGCCGCTGGGGCCGCTATCCGTGTACAGGCCCGTCAGGCGCTCCAGATTTTTCTGGTAACGCTCGCGCACGGCCGTCTGCGCCGCCATGTCACTCTGCAGGCGTTCCACTTCGGTGCTGCGCAGGCCGACCAGGGTGGTCAGGTTGCGGATGGTATGCGCGTCGCTCACGTATGCTCCTAGGCCATGATCTGTTCAAGTTGTTCGATGCACGGTCCCATCGGCGCCTCTTCCTTGGTGCCCTGGCACAGGAAGGCTTCGATGGGCGCATGCAGTTGCACGGCACGGTCGGTGATCGGGTCGGCGCCGGGCACGTAGGCGCCCAGCGGGATCAGGTCGCGCACGCGCGCGTGGCGCGCCATCGACGCTTTCAGCGCGCGCGCCGCCTGCATGTGTGTCGGCGTGATCACCTGCGCCATGCAGCGGCTGATCGAGGCGGCGATGTCGATGGCGGGGTAGTGGCCCCGTTCGGCCAGTTCGCGCGTGAGCACGATGTGGCCGTCGAGAATCGCGCGCGCCGTGTCGACCACGGGGTCCTGCTGGTCGTCGCCTTCGGCCAGCACCGTGTAGATGGCGCTCATGCTGCCTTCCGGGTGGGCGCCATTGCCGGCGCTTTCCACCAGTTGCGGCAGGTTCGAAAACACGGATGGCGGGTAGCCGCGCGTGGCCGGCGGTTCGCCCAGCGCCAGCGCCACTTCGCGCAAGGCCATCGCATAGCGCGTCAGCGAGTCGACCAGCAGCAGCACGTGCTTGCCCTGGTCGCGGTAATGCGCGGCGATCGAATGGCACAACTCGGTGGCCATGATGCGCATCAGGGGCGATTCATCGGCGGGCGCGATCACCAGCACGGCCTTTTTCAAGCCTTCGGCGCCCAGCGATTTTTCCACGAATTCGCGCACTTCGCGGCCCCGTTCGCCGATCAGGCCGACGACGACGACATCGGCCACCGTCTGGCGCGTGATCAGGCCCAGCAGCACGCTCTTGCCCACGCCGGAGCCGGCCATCAGGCCCACGCGCTGGCCCTTGCCCAGGGTCAGCATGCTGTTGATGGCCCGCACGCCCACGTCCAGCGGTTCGACCACCGGTTGTTTCTTCAGGGGATTGATCTTCGGTGGCGTCACTTCCAGGATGTGTTCGCCGCCGAGGCGGCCCAGGTCATCGATCGGTTCGCCCAGGCCATTGACCATGCGACCCAGCCACGACGGGCCGATCTGCAGGCTGGCCTTGTCGGGCAGGGGCAGGACGCGCGCGCCCGTGGTCAGTCCCGTGGCCTTCTTGAACGGCATTAAATAGGACAGTTTTTCGCGAAAGCCGACGACTTGCGCATCGAGCCACTCGCCGCTCACAGTTTCGATTTGACAACGCTGGCCCGTGTGCAGCCGGCAGCCGGCGCTTTCCAGCAGCAGGCCGGAGGCGCCGACCAGGCGGCCGGTCGGTGTCGCGACCGGAATATCGCCGATCTCGAAGCTGCGCAGCGTGTCGGCGATCATGCAGGCGCGCCCTGGTCAGCGTGTTCGGCGGCCAGCGCCAGGTGGCTGCTGACCTGTTCCATGCAGGCCGACAGGCGCTGATGGCAGCCCGCGTCGACTTCATTGTCGCCCGCCTTGATGCGGCATTCGCCCGCGTCGAGGCGCGCGTCGGCGATCAGGTTCCAGCGCTTGGCGCGCTTCGGATCGAGTTCGCTGATGCGTTTCAATTCTTCCGGATTGAGGAAGACGTCGATTTCCTCGCGCGTGGGCGGCATCGAGGCCAGGGTCTCGTCGACCAGGGCCAGCAATTGCACCGGTTGCAGCGCCAGTTCGGCGCGGATCACCTGGCGCGCCACCTTGGCCACCAGGTCGACCACTTCCTTGCGCTGCGCTTCGCGGTAATCGGCGCGCACTTTTTTCAGGTCGCGCAAGATGGCGTCGACGGGGCGCGCCAGGCGGTCCAGCGCCACCAGGGTTTCATTGCGGCCTTCTTCGCGGCCCTGCGCCATGCCATCGCTGCGCCCGGCGTCGTAGCCGTCCTGCTGGCCTTGCACCAGGCCCACTTCGTAGCCGTCGCGCTGGCCCTGCTCGAAGCCTTCCGAGACGGACGCCTGCCACTGGCCATCCGCATCCTCGTTGGAGGCGCGCTGGCCGGCGGCGATGAATTGCGACAGCGGAGGGAAACGATACGAGCGGAAGTGTTTCATTCGATCACCGCTTCGGCAAACAATTGCACTTCGATCTCGCCCGCATCGGCGAGGCCCTTGACGGTGGCCATGATTTCCTGGCGCGTCTGTTCGATGCGCGACAGCGGCACGGGGCCGGAACGGCGCATCATGTCTTCGAAGCTCTGCGCCTGGCGGCGCGGCATGGTTTTCAGCACGGCGTCGCGGATCGACGGTTCCGCGCCCTTGAGGGCGATGGCCCACTGTTCCATCGGCACGTCTTCCAGGATGCGCGTGAGCGTGACATCGCTCTGCGTGGCCAGGATCAGGAAGTCGTACATGCTCAGTTCGATTTCCGACACGACGTCCGGGTCGTGCGCGCGCAGCAGTTCGACCAGCGCGGCGCGGTTGCCCGGCATGCGGTTGAGGATCTCGGCGGCCTGGCGGATGCCTTCCACGCTGGTGCTCTGCGTGTCGAGCGTGCCCAGGCAGCGGCCCACCAGTTCGTCGAGTTCGACCAGCAGGTCGCGGTCGATCTCATCCAGGCGCGCCAGGTTCAGCAGCACCAGGTCGCGGCCTTCGACGGGCAGGGCGTCGAGGATCTGGCCGGCCAGCGCGGGCGGCAGGAAGGCCAGGAACACGGCTTGCATCTGCACGTGCTCGTTGACGATGTACTCGGCCAGCCATTTTGGCGAGGCCCACTGCAGGCGCGCCATTTTCGGGCGGATCGCGTCGCCGTAAATGTTGTTCAGCACGCTATTCGCGATATCGCTGCCCAGCGCCATGTCGAGCGAGCGCTTCAGGTAGCTGCGCGAGGCGCCGTGCACGCCGCTTTGCTGGCGATAGTCGTCGAAGAAGGTCTGCATGGCCGTTTTCACGGATTCGACCTTGATGCCGCTCATGCGCGACATCACCTGCGTGACTTCCAGCAATTCTTCACGCGACAGGCAGCGCAGCACATTGGCGGCCTGTTCTTCGCCGATGCTCAGCAGCACGATGGCTGCCTGTTCCACAGGGCTCAGATTGACGCTCTCGACTTCTGCGTCATCAGGGAAATTATTGTTGTTGAGTTCGGCCATTTTTCTGCATCCATTGTTTGACGACTTCGGCGACACGCTCGGGTTCTTTTTCCGCCAGCACTTTCAGGTGGTCGACCATCACGTCGACCGCCGAGCCGGGTGGCGGCAAGTCATAGTTTTCCAGCAGCGGCACGACCGGCATGCTGCCGCCGGCGGCAGCTTCGCCTGGGAGCGCCAGCGGGCTCCCATTCACGCCCAGGGCCGGCGCGCCGGCAACGGCCGCGCCATTGGCGCCGGCGGCGGCGTTGCTGCCGCCCAGTGCCAGGGCTGGATCGAGCTGTTTCAGTGCCGGCGGCGCCAGGCGCGTGGTCAACAGGCGCAGCAGCGGACGCAGGATCAGGAAGTAGCCGAGCACGGCGCCCAGGGCGTACAGCAGCCAGCTGCTGAAGTCGACGACCGTGTCGCGCTCTTCCCACCACTGCGCCACGGGCGGCTTGGCCGGGAAGGCCAGCGCCGTCAGGCTCAGGCTGTCGCCGCGCTGGGCGTTGATGCCCAGGCCGCTGTTGAGCATTTTTTCAATATTGCCCAGTTCGGCAGGGGTCCAGCCCGTTTTCGGGTTCGGTGCGGCGGCGCTGTTGAGGACCACGGCGACGCTGAGTTTTTCCAGGCGGCCACGGCTGCGCTTGATCTGCGTGATGCTGCGGTCGTAGGCGTATTGGCGCGTGGTGGCGTTCTTGCGGGCCGTGCCGTCGTCGGACGGTTTCGGTGCGCCGTCGGCAGGGGCGGCGCCGGCGGCATCGGCCGGTGCCGGCACGGCGGCCGCCGGCGGACGGTTCGACAGGCTGCCCGGGATGCCGGCCACGGTGCGGTTGCGTTCCTGCTCTTCGCGCATCGCCTCGCTCGTCACTTTCGGAGCTTCGCCGTATTTTTCCAGCGTTTCGTCCACGCGGTCGTTGTTCACGGCGGCCGTCACGCTGAGCTTGAAGTTGTCTTCGCCGATGACGGGGCCGAGCAAGCCCGTGACGTTGCGGCGGATTTCATCCTGGAAGCGCTTCGCGCCTTCATTGCCGGCAGCCGAAGCGTCGAAGCCGTCCGTCAGGTCGACGTGCGCGGACAGCAGGTTGCCGCCCTGATCGACCAGGCTCACGCGCGTGGGCGCCAGGCTGGCGACGCTGCCGGCCACCATGTTGATGACGGCGGCGATCTGCTCCGGCGCCAGGGTGCGGCCCGGTTTCAGCGCCACCACGATCGAGGCGGACGATTTGTCGCCGTCGCTGGCGACGAACGACGTCGATTTCGCAATCGACAGATGGACGCGCGCCGAAGCGATCGCGTCCATCGTCATGATGCTTTGCGCCAGTTCGCCTTCCAGGCCGCGGCGGAAGCGCACGTCCTGCACGAACTGGGACACGCCCAGCGGGTCATTTTTGTCCATCAACTCCAGGCCGGCCGGCAGTTGCGCCGTCACGCCTTTCGAGGCGAGCAGCATGCGCACCTTGCCCAGCATTGCGTCGGGCACCAGCACCTGGCCGCTGTCCGGATGCAGGCGGTAGGGGATGTGTTCGGCGTCCAGGGTGGCCATCATGTCCGTCACGGCCACTTTTTCGCGCGCGCCAAACACCGGCTTGTAGTTGGCCTGGTCGCGCCAGGCATACATGGTCACCATGGCGGTGATGCCGATGGCCAGCACGACGATGGGAACCAGGTTTTTCAGCAGGGCGGGCGGGATGGCGGGCTGGGCGCCAGGGCGCCAGCGCGCAAATGCGGACTTCATGGTGGTAATCACTTGGGGTAACTTTCGCTGGGAGGCTGGGCGTGGATCAGGACGTGAAGATTACAGAGGCAGTTTGATGAGTTCGTCGACGGCGCCCATGACCTTGTTGCGCACTTGCATCAACATGGAGAAGGACAGGCTCGCTTCCTGGCTGGCCAGCATGGCGCCGACCATGTCGTCGCTCTTGCCGCTGTCGACGTCGCTCATTTTCTGCGCGGCCAGGCGGTCGTCGCCGTTGACCTTGCCGATGGCGTCTTGCATGCTTTGCGCAAAGGAGAAGCCGGATTGTTCCGGCGCGCCGAACTGGGCGGCCGGCGCGATGCTGGCGCCCAGGGCGCGCGCGTCATTGCTCAGTGCTGCCAGATCGGCCTTGATCAGACCTGCGAGTTCGTTGCTCATCGTGCCCTCTACTTTCAATATGCGGTGACGTATCAATCAGAATTACTGGTGTTGCCATTCCGGCAGGCATTAGATCCAATGCCATCTTGCCCGGCCCGATTTGCAGGGCCCATCAGTTTTATCAGTTGCCACACCATCCGCTCAAGCAGAGCCAAACAAACCAGGCAAACTCATGCCGACATGATTTACATGGCCATGATAACTAATATTTATCTGATAATAGTTTCTACGGATGGCAATAAGAAGAACTGGAAACTGCCATAAAACCGGAATCAGGTAAGCGGAATGGCGCACTGCAAATCTACATTTGGTCGCCATAAGCTTACCTGTAGGCAACTATAAAGTAAAGAGAGGATTGCCTCAAGGAATATTGATACATGGCAATATTCGGCTTTTTCATGTATTGTTCAGCACCGTAGTCATCCAGCATGCGATACGATGCGCAATCGTTTGCTTGCGGACCAGTCCTTCAGGTCATAGATGATGCTGTATTTAATTTCGGGCGATCCGTATAATTTGTTCTGCCACCGCAATACCGACATGACCACTACATGACAATCATTACCAAGACAGATCAAACTGCGCGCCATCAAGTCCTCGATTCCTGTCTGCTTGGACGTCCTGTCCATTTGCTGCATGTATTCGGCGCCCAGCTACGCGACGACTTGGCCGTGGCCTTGCGCCAGCCGATGAGTCGCCGCTATTGGGGTAATTTCCAGATCGACGCCGTGACCTTGTCGCGCGTGGACAACGAAGACAGCGTGAACCGCTGGCTGAGTTTTTCCACGCCGGCCGGCCAGACGGGCTTTGCCCTCGAACGGCAGATACTCTTGAGCGTGCTGAACTATCGTTACGGTAGTGCCGGTGCCAAGGGGGCGCTGCCCGACCCGGCGCAGGTGCGCGTGACGGCCACGGAAGAACGCCTCGCTGTGGTGCTTGGACAACAGTTGGTGAACAGTTTGTTCGCCCGCGTCCACAAGAACCTGCAAACCCTGGGCAAGAGCAGCGACATCGACACCAGTGCCGAGATCGCCGCGCAGTCGGGCGTGCATCCGGCGCGCGGCAGCTGGGTCGTCACCGTGGCGCTCAGCGACGTCGAAGCGGGGCAGAGCGGTCAGTTCTGGTTCTCGCTGGACAAGCGCCTGATGGCCGACGTGCTGCGCGGGCTGCTGCCCGAGCGCGCGCAAGCGAAGAAAGCCCTGCGTGGCAGCGTGCGCCCGCTCGCGTCGCGTCTGCAAGTGACGCTGGAAGGCCGGCTCGTCAGCAAACAGATGCAACTGGGCGCCTTGTTCGACCTGCGCGTGGGCGACGTGATTCCCGTTAGCCTCAGCCGCACCGACGTCATGCTCGACGACTCCCGTTTATTTACAGCTGCTGTTTCCGAACACAAGGGCAAGCTCTGTTTAACCTCCTTTGAAGATGTCGAATAATATGAATATGACCGATACCAACCAGAGCGAAACCCTGCTGGAAGACCTGGGTGATGACATGATCATCGACCAGGGCGACGTGTCCGAAGTGGCCAGCGGCCGCGCGCGGCGCGACATTCCGCAGATGATGCGCAAGATTCCCGTCACCCTGACCCTGGAAGTGGGCTCGGCCCGCATTTCGCTGGAAGAGTTGATGGCCATCGGCCCGGAAAGCGTGATCGAACTCGACATGCTGGCCGGCGAACCGTTGGTGATCAAGGTCAACGGCACGCCGATCGGCCGTGCCGAAGTGGTGGTGGCCGGCGAGAACTATGGCCTGAAAGTCATCGACCTCGACGGCCTCAATCTCGACCTGATGACAGCATGAAGCTGGCGGTACCCGGTTTGAGCCGGCGCCGCGGCGCGTTGGCCGCCGCGCTGGCTGTTCCCGTTCTGATGCTGTGCTGCAACGCCGCTGGCGCGCAGGACTTGCTGGCCGGCGTGGTGCCGGGCGCGAAGACCGACCTGTCGGTCAAGATGCAGATCCTGGTCGTCATGACGCTGCTCGGGCTGCTGCCCGTGATGGTCATGATGATGACCAGCTTTACCCGCTTCGTCATCGTGCTGTCCCTGCTGCGCCAGGCCCTGGGCCTGCAGCAGGGCTTGCCCAACCGTATCGTCACGGGCATCGCCCTGATTCTCACCTTGCTGGTCATGCGTCCCATCGGCGACCAGGTGTGGAAGGAAGCGTTCGTGCCTTACGACCGCGACCAGATCGGCATGCAGGAAGCGCTGAAGATCGCCGAAGTGCCGATTTCGCGCTTCATGCTGGCGCAGACGAGCAAGGCCGCGCTGGCGCAGATCGCGCACCTGGCCGGCGAGCCGTCGAGCATGCGCCCGCAAGACCACAGTTTCACGGTCAAGCTGGCCGCGTTTGTCTTGTCCGAACTCAAGACGGCGTTCCAGATCGGCTGCATGCTGTTCATCCCCTTCCTCATCATCGACCTGGTGGTGGCGTCCGTGCTGATGGCCATGGGCATGATGATGCTGTCGCCGCTCGTCATCTCGCTGCCGTTCAAGCTGCTGCTGTTCGTGCTGGTCGATGGCTGGACCCTGACCGTCAACACTTTAGTTACCAGCATACAGGGCTATTGACCGATGTTTACCCCTGAAGTCGCCGTCGACCTGATCATCGAAGCGCTGCATGTCGTGATGCTGCTGGTGGTGATCCTGGTCGTGCCCGGTTTGCTCATGGGCTTGCTGGTCGCGCTGGTGCAGGCGGCCACCTCGATCAATGAACAGACCATGAGTTTCCTGCCGCGCCTGCTGGTCACCTTGCTGGCCCTGATCCTGGCCGGACGCTGGATGGCCGGTTACCTGATGGATTATTGCGTGTCCATTTTTCAGCGCGCCGCCACCCTGGTCGGATAGCGCCGCGCGCCATGGATCAGATATTCAATCAGGTGCTGCCGTTTCTGCTGGCCGTGTGGTGGCCGTTCTGCCGCATCCTGGCCATGCTCAGCGCCTCGCCCGTGATCGGCGACGCCATGGTGCCCGTTCCCGTGCGGGTGCTGCTGTCGCTGGTGCTGGCGATCCTGATGCTGCCCGTGATGCAGGCGTCGGGCATCTCGCAGGACTTGTTGAAGATCGATCCGTTTTCCCTGCACGCCGCCGTCGCCACCCTGGAGCAGGCCATCATCGGCTTCGTCCTCGGCCTGGCCTTCCACTTCGCCATGTCCGTCATGTCGGTGCTCGGTTACCTGGTGTCGAGCCAGGTGGGCTTCTCCATGGCCGTCATGAACGATCCGCTCAATGGCACCTCGTCGGACGTGATCACGGGGCTGCTGACCATCATGTGCATGATCGTGTTTTTCGCCATCGACGGCCACCTCGTGCTGACGGGCGTGATCGGCGCCAGTTTCACGGCCTGGCCCGTAGGGCAGGGCTACGGGCCGATGCTGCTGCAGACGGTGGCGTATAACGTGGCGTGGATCTTCGCCGCCGCCATGCTGCTGGCCTTGCCCATCGTCTTTTCCACCATGGTGGTGCAGCTGGGCTTTGGCTTCCTGAACCGCGTGGCGCCGTCGCTGAACCTGTTTTCGCTGGGGTTTTCCATGATCACCATGTTCGGCCTCTTGATGCTGATACAGATCGTGCGCTTCATCCCGGAACACTATGTCGCCATGACGAATCGCGTGCTCGACATGATCGCCGAACAAATGCGGGTGGCCCATGGCGGATAGCAGCACGGACGACAAGACAGAAAAGGCGTCACAGCAAAAGCTGAAGAAGTCGCGCCAGGAAGGACAGGTGGTGCGTTCGCGCGACCTGTCGACGGCGCTGGGCATCCTGATCAGCATGAAGGTCTTCATTTACCTGCTGCCCGGTTATCTGGTGAGTTTCCGCGAGCTGTTCGCCATGGCCTTCATGCCGCTCGACAGCAAGGGCGCGCTGGAAAATGCCATGTCGATGGCGTTTACCACCTCGGTGGGCTTGCTGATCAAGATGATCGTGCCGCTGTTCTGCGTGCCCCTGTTCGTCGTGCTCGGCTCCCTGATTCCTGGCGGCTGGGTCATCAGCACGAAGAACTGGATGCCGAAGATGGAGCGCCTGAGCCCGGCGAAGAACCTCGGCCGTCTGTTCGCGCCCAAGCATGGCTTTGAATTCGGCTTGTCCATCGCCAAGGCCGCCGTGCTGGGCATGGTGCTCGTGCATGTGAGCCGCTCCAGCCTGACGCAATACGTGGACTTGCAACACCGCCCGCTGCAGCAAGCCATGCTCGATGGCTCGGCGCTGATGCTCGACGGCCTGATGGCGCTCATTTCCGTCTTCGTCCTGTTTGCCATCATCGACGTGCCGGCGCAGGCGTTTTTCTTTGCCCGCAACCAGCGCATGAGCAAGCAGGATGTCAAGGAAGAGCACAAGAGCAGCGAAGGCCGCCCCGAAGTGCGCCAGCGCATCCGCCAGCTGCAGCAGCAAATCGGCCGGCGCAGCGTGCGCAAGACCGTGCCGGACGCCGACGTGGTGATCGTCAATCCCGAGCATTACGCCGTCGCGCTCAAATATGACCAGGACCGCGCCGAGGCGCCGTTCGTCGTCGCCAAGGGTGTCGACGAGATGGCGCTGTATATCCGCCAAGTGGCGAAGGAACACGATATTGAAACGCTGGAGTTGCCGCCGCTGGCGCGCGCCATCTACAACACCAGCCAGGTACAGCAGCAGATTCCCGTGCAGCTGTACCAGGCCGTGTCGCAGGTGCTCAACTACATACTCCAGCTGAAAGCATTCCGTACTGGGCAGCGTGCCGCCCAGCCCCCATTTCCCACCGAGGTGGTCGTGCCATCTCATTTGAGCGAGGTAGTACCTTCATGAATTTCCTGAACCGCGTGGTTGCTGAAATGCGCCGCCACAAGTTCGCCACGCCGTTGTTCCTGCTGGTGATCCTGGCAATGATCATCCTGCCGCTGCCGCCGGTGCTGCTCGATATCTTGTTCACTTTCAATATCGTGCTGGCACTGATCGTCATTCTCGTCAGCGTCTCGGCCAAGCGGCCGCTCGATTTCTCCGTCTTCCCGACGGTGATCCTGGCCACCACCATGCTCAGGCTGACCCTCAACGTGGCGTCGACGCGCGTGGTGCTGCTGCACGGCCATACGGGCGCGGACGCGGCCGGTAAGGTGATCGAGGCGTTTGGTAACGTCGTGATTGGTGGTAACTTCGTCGTCGGTATCGTCGTCTTCGTGATCTTGATGATCATCAACTTCGCCGTCGTCACCAAGGGCGCCGAGCGTATTTCCGAAGTGTCCGCGCGCTTTACCCTCGATGCCTTGCCGGGCAAGCAGATGGCGATCGACGCCGACCTGAATGCCGGCCTGATCAACCAGGAAAAAGCCCAGATCCGCCGCAAGGACGTGGCCGCCGAAGCGGATTTCTACGGCGCCATGGATGGCGCCTCGAAGTTCGTGCGCGGCGATGCCGTCGCCAGTATCCTGATCCTGATCATCAATATGGTCGGCGGCGTGGCCATCGGCTCGCTGATGCACGACCTGTCGTTCGGCGACGCCTTCCGCCAGTATGCGTTGCTGACCATCGGTGATGGCCTGGTGGCGCAGATTCCGGCGCTGCTGCTGTCGGCCGCGGCCGCCATCCTGGTCACCCGCATCAGCGATTCGGGCGACTTCGAACAGCAGGTGGCAGGCCAGGTGCTGACCTCGCCAACGGTGATCTACAGCGCGGCCGGCATGATGGTGGCGCTGGCCTTGATTCCGGGCATGCCGTGGTTCATGTTCATGACCTTTGCGGCCGTGCTGGCCTTCGTGGCCTGGCGCCTGACCAAGCGCGTGAAAGGGCCCGACGCGGCCGGCATGGCGGCCATCGAGGCGGCCTTGCGCGACGAACGCCCGGCCGAGCTGGAATGGCAGCAACTGCCCGCCGTGCAGCCGCTGATGGTGATGCTCGGCTACAAGCTGGTCGGCATGGTGGACAAAACCCAGGGTGAACCTTTGACCAAGCGCGTCAAGGGCGTGCGCCAGAGCCTGTCCGAGGCGATGGGCTTGCTGCTGCCGAATATCGGCGTGCGCGACGACCTGGCTCTGAAGCCGTCGCAGTACGCGATCGTGCTGTCGGGCACCGTGGTGGCGCAGGCGGAGGTGCAGGCCGACCGGCTGATGGCGATCCCGTCGCCGAACGTGTATGGCCAGTTGGACGGCATTCCCGGCATCGAACCGGCCTACGGCATGCCCGTCACGTGGATCGAGCCAAGCGAGAAGGCGCATGCGCTGGGTCTCGGCTACCAGGTCATCGAGGCGCCCAGCGTGATCGCCACGCACTTGTCGAAAATGGTGCGCGAATACCTGCCGGAGCTGTTTCGCCACGAAGACGTCTCGAACCTGATGGAGCGCCTGACGGCCCTGTCGCCGAAGCTGGCCGGCGCGCTGGACAAGGCGCTGACGCACACGCAGATGCTGCGCGTGTTCCGTGTCTTGTTGGCGGAAAATGTATCGCTTAAGGATATCGTGCCCATCGCCACCACCTTGCTCGACAGCTCGGAAACGACCAAGGACCCGATCCTGCTGGCGGCCGAAGTGCGCTGTGCGCTGCGGCGCCAGATCGTCAGCGGCCTGTTTGGCCAGAAGATGGAGATGCAGGCATTCAACCTGGGTGGCGAGCTGGAAAACATGCTGCTCGGTTCGCTGAACCAGGCGCGCCAGGCGGGCAAGGTGACCCTGGATAATTACCCGATCGACCCGCACCTGCTGTCGCAGCTGCAGGTGAACATGCCGGTGGCGCGCGAGCAGATGAAGCAGCAGGCCACGCCGCCGCTGCTGCTGGTGCTGCCGCAGATCCGTCCGTTGCTGGCCCGCTATGCGCGCCTGTTCGCGCCGGGCCTGCACGTGCTGTCATACAACGAAATCCCGGAAAACCGCGAAGTGAGCATCATCGGCACGGTGGGGTAAGCGGTGGACTAAAAAGAAAAACGGCGCCGCGGGCGCCGTTTTTTTTTGTTGCCTCAATCCTGTTGTATTAGTCCTGTTGTATCAATCCTGCTCGTCGATGGGCGGCAGCAGGTCGTGCTCCTGGCCGTCGGCCAGCAGCAGCACGGTGCGGCCTTGCGCCGTGGCTTCTTCGTCGCCATAGTCGTAACCGAGCGGCGCCGCCACTTCCTTCGAGGTGACGACGGTTTCCTCTTCGGCCGCGTCCGCGGGGGGCGCGGGTGCGTCGGGATCGGCCGCCGCTTCCGCTTCCGGCTGCGTCAGCAGCAGCGCCACTTCGGCCATGGCGCGGAACAGGGCCAGCGACAGCGAGGCGGCGCCCGCCTGCATCGGGTAATTGCCGTGCACGCGCTGCGCGTGCAGCTGGCGGTTCAGGCGGCAGCGCACCACGCGCAGGCCGGCGCGCCGCACGGCGGCGGCGATCTCTGGCAGGGCCAGGCGCACATGGCGCAACGCGGCTTCCTCGTCGGCGGCCAGTTCCAGCAGCACGCCGTCACCGGCCGGTTCCATCTGGATCACGACTCGGCCGATGCCGATGATGATCAGCTCGACACGCAGCGCCACCTTGCCGCGCCGCCGGGGCGTGGCCTCGTCTTCCTCGTCGCTGGCCAAGACGCGCAGCAGCAGGCGCTGGCCGCCCCAGCCATACACGGCGAAGCGCCACGCTTCGCTGTCGACCGTCAACGGCGGGCGGGCGCCTTCGCGCAGCAGGGCCGGTTGCTGCTCGGCCATGAACAGGTTGCCCGGCACGTGCTGGCCGCGCGCCTGTTCCTGCAGGGCCGCATATTGCTCGCCATACGTCTTGACCATCACGCGCCACGAGGCGGCCAGCTGCGCCGCGTCGGGCGGCTGCCAGACCAGCTGGCGCGTGAAGAACAGCTGATTGACCTGCATGGCGCTGCTGTCGCGCGGCATGGCGCCACCCGTGCCGTCGGCATTGGGCTTGATGAGGGACGCCAGGCTGTCCTGCCCCTGCTGTTGCAGCTGGGCGGGCAGGGTGCCGGCGTCCGGCGCGGGCGCCATGTAGGGGCCGATGGGCACCAGCGGCTGCACCACGCCCGGTACCATCGGCGTCGCGGGGCTGACGTCGAAGCGCTGGGTAATCAGGGGAACCGGGTTGCCCGATGAAATGCGGTCTATCGCCATGCCACTATGTCCAGATCTGGTTCCATCAAAAAGCCCGCCGTCATGGCTGCAACAGGGAGAGTATCATTTTGTGCATGCTCTGGCTTTGCTTGAGCATGGCCGTGCTCGCTTGCAGCAACATTTGCGCCGACGTCATGTTCGCGCTTTCGGCAGCGTAGTCGACATCCATGATGCGGCCGATGGCGGCCCTGGTGTTGGTGTCCATGTTCGACAGGTTGGTGTGCACGTGGTCCAGGCGGTTGCCGGCGGCGCCCAGGGCCGAACGCACGCCGCCCACATCGTCGATGGCCGCTTCCAGCAGGGCGATGCTGGCATTCGCGTTGCCCGTCAACTCGTTGCCGGTGGCGGGTGCGCCGAAGTTGGCGCTGGCCGCGCCGAGCGAGGCCAGCACGCCGGCCATCTTGCCCGAGACGTCGAACACCATCGTTTCGCTCTGGCTGGCGCCGATCTGGAATGTCATCGACGACGCCAGCGTACCGCCGGCCAGCAGTTTGTTGCCGCCATAGCTGGTGTTTTTCATGACGTTGGCCAGTTCCAGGCCCAGGGCGTCGTATTCGGCCTGCATGGCGACCTTGTCCTTGGCGCCCGACGATGCATCGGCGGCCTGCGTGGCCAGGTCCTTCATGCGGATCAGCATGGTGGTCACTTCGTCGAACGCGCCTTCAGCCGTCTGCAGCATCGAGGTGCTGTTTTGCGTGTTGCGCATGGCGACGGCCATGCCGCTCGCCTGTGCCCGCAGCCGCGTGGCGATTTGCAGGCCGGCGGCGTCATCCATGGCCGAATTGATGCGAAAGCCGGTGGAGAGCCGCGTCATCGAGGTCGACAGCCGCGATTGCGCGCGTGCTGCGGCATTTTGTGCGGCCAGTGCTGCGATATTCGTATGAAGACTGAGCACTCGGCGATTCCTGTGGATGACGGCTGTTGGGTGGGGTTGTCCATCAAACAGGCGACCATGCGTGGCGCATCGTTAAAGATTGCCAGCAAATAGTTACTCTTGCGTGCAAAGGCAAGATATTGCGGACGAAAAAAAACCAGGCCAAGGCCTGGTTTTCAGCGACTGACCGCGAGCGGCCAGGCAGGGACATATTATTGCAGCAGGGACATGACCATCGAGGACATGCTGTTGCTTTGTTTCAACATTGCGGTGCCAGCTTGCAGCAGCATTTGCGACGACGTCATGTTCGAGCTTTCGGTAGCGAAGTCGACGTCCATGATGCGGCCGGTAGCGGCTTTGGTGTTGGTGGCGATGTTGGACAAGTTGGTGTTGACGTGGTCCAGACGGTTTGCAGCAGCACCCAGTGCCGAGCGAACGGTGCCGACGTCGCCGATTGCCGTTTCCAGCAGAGCGATGGTGGCGTTAGCCGCGCCGGTCAGCTCGGAGCCGCCTGCAGTCGCGGCGTAGTTGGCGGTAGCCGACGTCAGCGATGCCACCAGGCTGGTCATTTTGGCGGAAACGTCAAATGCCATCGTTTCGCTTTGGCTTGCGCCGATCTGGAACGTCATCGACGAGGCCAGCGTGCCGCCAACCAGCAGCTTGTTGCCGCCGAAGGTGGTGTTTTTCATCACGTTCGACAGTTCCAGGCCCAGTGCATCGTATTCCGATTGCATGGCGACCTTGTCTTTGGCGCCCGACGAAGCATCGGCTGCCTGGGTTGCCAGATCCTTCATGCGGATCAGCATGTTGGTGACTTCGTCAAACGCGCCTTCAGCCGTTTGCAGCATCGAGGTGCTGTTCTGGGTGTTCGACATTGCAACGGTCATGCCGCTGGTTTGTGCTTTCAGGCGGGTTGCGATTTGCAAGCCAGCTGCGTCATCCATTGCCGAGTTGATGCGGAAGCCGGTGCTCAGGCGCGTCATCGAGGTCGACAGTTGGTTTTGGGTGCGGGTGATCGAATTTTGTGCGGACAGTGCAGCGTTGTTAGTGTGAAGGCTCAGCATGGTGTAACTCCTGGTTTGGTGGGTTCAGTCCGGAGCAACGGTTCTTTGTGCTCTCCCAAGTACAAGACGACCATCCGCATAAGCTTATTAAATGCTTTGTGGAAATTTTTTAAAATTCTTTTTAAAAAAGTTTCACATCGGCCGGCGAGGCCGCCGCTAGCCCCCTAAGACTGTCTTGCCGCCACGAGGCAGGCCCGGAAATGCGCGATCTTTGCCTCGTCGCTGGAAAGGATCTTGAAGCGCGCGCTGTCGGCCGCCTGGACGGCGATGCGTTTGCAGATGGCGTGGTCTTCCTCGAATACCTGGCGATTCATCTGCCCGCTCGATTCGAAAAAGCCCTGCAGCGTAGCGCTGGCGGCGGGCGTGGTTGCGGCCATGAGCAGGCGGCTGGAGAAATGCGTGCGCTGCGCTTGCGTTGACGGAAAGAAATGCTGGAGCGAATACGAATACGAAAACGTCGACGAGAGCATGGTAAACGGGAACAGGTACAGGCTCTGGTAGCCCTCGAACTGGCTGTCGAGCTGGAACAGGCGTTTGACGGAGCGCAGTTTCCTGGCCATGCCGGCGTTGCCCAGGCCCGCTTCCCAGGTCGACGTCCAGTCCGTGAAACGGTTTTCGCCGTCGTCCAGTTGCAGTTGCGCCAGCGATTCCGGGTGCACGAACGGCACGTGCAGCGGTTCGAGCGCATTCTCCAGCGCAACGCGCCAGTCGCACTCATAGTCATAGGCGTTGACATCACCCAGGCCGGCGACGTTGAAGGATATGTTTTCCAAGGTGGCCTGGGTCTCGCCCAGCTGCGCTTCGAGCGGCATGCGCGGCTGTGGCGAGGCGAACAGGAAATCGGCGCACCAGTCCAGCTGCAGCACCTGCAGGCGGGCATTGTCCAGCTCGGCCGGCGCGTAGCGCTCGCGGCAGGGGATGTGCATGGCGCCGGCACGGTAGGCCCAGCCATGGTAGGGACAGGCCAGCGGCGCATTGCCGCGTTTTTCGGTGAAGAAACGCGTGCCGCGGTGCGGACACAGATTGTCGAAGGCGATCAGCTCGCCTTGGTCGTTGTAGACGACCACTTCCTCGCCCAGCCAGTCGAGTTTCAGATAGTCGCCGCTGACCGGCAGTTCGCTGCGGTGGCACAGCAGGTGCCAGAACTGGTCGCGCAGCTGGCGCGTCTCGGAGGTGGTGGTCATAATGTCTTTGCCGGTGGAGTGTAAACGGTGGCGCCGGCGGCCACGCGGCGCATGACGACGGCGCCGGCGCCGACCGTGGCGCCGGCGCCGACGCTCACGCGTGGCAGGATGGATGCGCCCGAGCCGACCATGACGGCCTGGCCCAGATGCACGCCGCCCGTGATGTCGACGTGCGAGCTGAGCGTGCAGCCCTGTTCCAGCACCGCGTCATGGCCAACGCTGGCGTAGCTGTTGATGGTGACATAGTCGCCCAGCTCGCTGCCCGCCGAGACGAGGGCGAACGGGCAGACGACGGCGCCCCGGCCGATGCGGGCCGTGCGCGCGACCACGGCGCTGGGATGGATCAGCGTATGGAAACGGGCACCGCGCGCGGCCAGCGCCAGCGCCACTTCCAGGCGGGCCTTCGGTGCGCCGATGGCCAGCAGCAGCGCCTCGCCGGCCGCCGGCCGGTAGTCGCGGATGCTGCCCAGCACGGGGTACGGGTAGTCGGCGTCGAGCATGGACGCGGGTGGCAGCGTGTCGTCGAGCAAGCCGCCGATGCGGGCCGTGGCCGGGTCGAGGCTGTCTTCCAGCCAGCACAGCAATTCTCGGGCGAAGCGTCCGGCGCCGACGATGAGGATGGTTTGCATGAATACTCCTAACGGGCCAGGTAGCCGCCGTCGACGGCCCAGGTGGCGCCGCTGACCCAGCGCGCCGCCGGCGACAGCAAAAAGGCCGCCGTCTGCGCGATGTCGCTGCTGCGGCCGAAGCCGAGCGGATGGCGCTCCGCGTAGGCGCGCATGGCCTCGTCCGGCAAGCCGCGGCTCAGGCGCGCGTGCATTTCCGTTTCGACGGCGCCGGCGGCAATGCTGTTGACGCGTATGCCGCGCGGCGCCAGTTCCACGGCGAGGGCGCGCACCAGGCCGTCGATGGCGGCCTTGGCCGCCGAATACACGCTCATGCCGGACTGGCCGCTCTGGCCCGCCACGGACGACATGAAGAGCAGGGCCGCACCATCGCTGAGCACGCCGCGCAGGGCGGCGCCGCGCGCCAGCGCCAGCGCCGTCTTGACGCTGGAGGCGAAGACGTCATCAAACTGCTGGGCCTTGGATAATTTGACCGGGCGCAATAACTCGATGCCGGCCGCATGGAAGATGCCGCTCAGTGGCGCCTCAAGCGTGGCTTGTCTGAGGAAGTCGACGATGTGGTCGCCGCCGTCGAGTTCGAGCACTTCGGCCCGGTGGCCGCTGCCCTCGAGGGCCTGCAGGGTTTGCTCCAGGCGAGCCAGGTCGCGTCCGCTGATCAGCAGTTGCGCGCCGCAGCGCGCCAGCAGCAGGGCCGTGTCGCGGCCGATGCCGGACGAGGCACCGGTGACGAGAATGCGCTGGCCGGCCAGCATGTCGGGTTGAAAGATCATGGTTCAGACTTCGATAAGGCGGTTGACGGTCAGCGATTGCAGGCCCAGCACGGCCGCCGACCAGGAGTAGCCGACGCCAAAGCCGAACATGGCGATGGTCTGGCCCTGTGCCGCCGCCCCCAGGCTGTCGGCGATCAGCAGGGGGATGGAGGCGCTGGACGTGTTGCCATAGCGGTCCATGTTGATCGGTGCGCGCCCGGCTGGCAATTTGGTTTTTTTGATAATGTGCTTGAGCATGAAGGTATTTGCCTGATGAAACAGGAAGGCATCGATTTCGTCGCTCGTGCGGTTTGCCAGGCGTAGCAGGTCCGCCACCAGCGGCGGAATGCTCTTCAGCGTGAAATTGAAGATTTCGCCGCCGTCCATGTACAGCTTGGCGGGATCGCGCTGCGCCAGGCGCGCATCGTCGCCGGCGTAGGGCCGGCAGGCGCTGGCGGCCATCATCAGGTGCCGTTCGCCGCCGCCGTCGCTGCCGACGATGAAATGGGCGGGCGCCGCTGCCGCATCGAATTCCAGCGCCGTGGCCGTGCCGGCGTCGCCAAACAGCAGC
The DNA here is from genome assembly GCF_009208735.1 of Janthinobacterium rivuli. Classification (GTDB taxonomy): domain Bacteria; phylum Pseudomonadota; class Gammaproteobacteria; order Burkholderiales; family Burkholderiaceae_D; genus Janthinobacterium. The sequence continues at coordinate 73,471 of NZ_WFLJ01000011.1, forward strand.
GCGGTGGCGCGGTCGGTCTCATCGACCGTCTTGCTGATGGTGTCGCCCACCAGCAGCAGGATGCGGCACATGGATAGGCCGTCGAGCATCTTCGCCGCCAGCCACAGGCCATACGCGTAGGCCGAGCAGCCGAGGTTGATGTCGAAGGCGGCGCAGGCCTTGTGCAGTCCCATCCTTCCATGCAGGGCGCAGGCCGTGGCCGGCAGCACGTAATCGGGAGTTTGCGAGATGAAGATCAGGGCGTCGATGCTGTCGCGTTCCCAGCCCAGGTCGTCGAGCAGGGTTTGCGCGGCCGCCTGGCACAGGTCGGCCGTCGTTTGGCCATCGGCGGCGCGGCGGCGCGACTGCACGCCGATCATCTTGCTCACGTCGGCCACCGCCTCGGCGCCGAAGCGCTCGGCCAGATCGGCATTGTGGACTTGCGTGCGCGGCAGCGCGCACACCACGCCGCGCATGGCCAGATGGGCGGTGCTGAAGGGCAGTCCCGATTCCAGGCGCTGGCTGGACATGGTCAGACCTTGACTGCGATCAATGCCAGCACGTCGGCCAGGGTCTCGCAATTGGCCAGGGCCTGGCCTTCGAGCATCTGATCGAACAGCTCATCGGCCAGGGCGATGGTGGAAATGATGGCCAGCGAATCCCAGGCGTAATCGCCCAGTTTCAGGGCCGGCACGACTTTGTCGGCGTCGATTTCCAGGATGTCGGCCATGCCGTTGAAAAATTCTTGCATTGTGTTTCCTTTCAGAGAAGTTCAGTACGCAGACGCGCGGACGCCTACAGGCGCGCCAGCGTGCCGGCCCAGGAATAGCCGACGCCAAAGCCCAGCAGCAGGGCCGTGTCACCCGGCACGATGCGTCCCGAGGCGCGCGCGCGGGCGATGGCGATGGGAATGGTCGAGGAGACGGTATTGCCGACAGTATCGATTTCAATCACAAATTTGTCTTCCGGAATGCGTATTTTGCGGCGCAAGGCGTCAAGCATGAATTTGTTTGCCTGATGGAAGATCACGTGATCGATGTCATCGAGGGTCTTGCCGGCCGTGTCCAGCAGCTCCTGCATTGTACGCGGCACGGCGCCCAAGGTGAACTGGACGATCTGCGCGCCATCCATGAACAGGTCGTCCTGGCTGCGCCAGTTGCCGGACGCATCTTCGATGGGCATGGCGGTGGCCGCGCTGCGGGCCGTGCGCATGCCGCCGGCCGGCACGATCAGGTTGTTCGCGCCGCTGCCATCCGTGCCCAGGACGAAAGGCCCCAGCGCCAGTTCGGGCGCGCCGCCGGCGATCACGCTGGCGGCGGCGCCGTCGCCGAACAGCGTGCGTACGCTGCGGTCGCGTGCGTTGATGTACTTGGAATAGGTGTCTGCCGTCAGCAGCAGCACTTTCTTGCGGATGCCGCTCTCGATCAGGCCCTTGGCCATGGCCAGAGCGTAGACGTAGCCGGAACAGCCGAGGTTGATGTCGAGCGCGCCGCAGGAGGTCGGCAAGCCAAGCCGCTGCTGCAGCACGCAGGCGCTGCTGGGCAGCAGGTAGTCGGGCGCCTGCGTGCACAGGATCAGGAAATCGATGTCGCCGCGCGCGATGTCATGCGTGGCGAACAATTTTTCCGCGGCATGGAAGGCCAGGTCGCTGGCCGTTTCATGTTCTGCGGCGATATGCCGTTGCGCAATGCCCGTCTTGTCGAGGATTTTTTGCGCCGGCCAGTCGATGAACTCCTGTTCCAGCGCGGCATTCGTCAGGATCGCCTGCGGCAGGTGGTAGGCGATCGCGGTAAGGTGGGCGTAGTAGGACATGCGGTGGCCGTTCGGTCTGGGTCAATAGGGAAGGGCGGGGCGTTCAGGCCGGCCCGGCGATCAGGGCGGTGATCGCGTCCACGCTCGACAGCTCGAGGGCCGGGTAGATCGGCAGGCAGATCACCTGGGAAGCGGCCAGGCGCGCGACCGGCAGATTGGCGTGCACGGCGGACGGCATGCCGCGGTACATGGGGAAATCGCTGATGAGTGGGTAGAAATAGCGCCGCGCGTAGATTTCGTGATCGCGCAGCCGCTGGAACAGGGCGTCGCGTGCCAGCGGATACTCGGGTCCGACGAGGATGGGAAAGTAGGCGTGATTGGAAGCTTCGGCATCGGTCGCTTCCAGGCAGGTGATGCCAGAGATGCCGTCCAGGCGCTGGCGGTAGTGGGCGTCGATGCTGCGCCGCTGCTCCCGCGCCCGGTCGATGCCCTTCAGCTGCAGCAGGCCGAAGGCGGCATTGATTTCGCTCATCTTGCCATTGATGCCGGCGGCGACGACCGTGACTTCGTCGACAAAGCCGAAATTTTTCAGATGGTCGATGCGCTGCTTGGTCTTGGCGTCCGGGCAGACGATGGCGCCGCCTTCGAAGGTGTTGAAGATCTTCGTCGCGTGAAAGCTGATCACGGACAGGTCGCCATAGTTCAGCACGCTGGTGCCCTGGTGGCGCACGCCGAAGGCATGGGCGGCGTCATAGATGACTTTGAGATCATAATTGTCGGCTATCTTCTGGATCGCCTCGACATCGCAGGGCTGGCCATAGCAGTGCACGGGCATGATGGCCGTCGTGTGCGGCGTGATGGCCGCCTCGATGCGTGCCGGATCGAGGTTCAGCGTGCGCGCATCGATGTCGGCAAAGACGGGCTTGATGTCATTCCACAGCAGCGAATGGGCCGTGGCCACGAAGGAATACGGTGTCGTGATGACCTCGCCCTTGATGCGCAGGGCTTGCAAGGCTGTCATCAATGCCAGCGTGCCATTGGTAAACAGGCAGATATGCTTGACGCCCAGGTACTCGCACAGCGCCTGTTCCAGTTGCTGGTGGAAGGGGCCGCCGTTGGTGAGTATCTTGTTTTCCCAGATCGACTCCAGGTACGGCAGGAAATCCTGCAAGTCCGGCAGCAGGGGCTGCGTCACGTAGACGGGTTTGTTGCCGCTCATGCCGCTGGATCCTCATGCAGCGCGCCGCCGATCGGCGCATCGAAGCTGACTGGCGGCAAGTCGTCGCACCAGCGCTGCCAAGCCAGGCGCAGGCTGTTGGCCACGCCTTCCGCAATCAGCTGCGGCCGGCCCAGCGCCGTTTGTGCCAGGCGGTGGCGCGTGCTGAAGCGGTAGGCGCCCAGCAGCATGGGATTGGCCGCCATGTATTGCGCTTTGCTCACGAATTCCTCGTCGTCGCGGGCGATGAATTCGTCGAGCTGCACGTGGCGCAGGATGGACGTGCCGGCGCGGCTGGGCGCCGTCGGCCCGGCGATGGTGAGGGTGGGTACGCCCATCCACAAGCCGTGGAAGGTGGTGGTGCCGCCGCCGTACGGCGCCGTGTCGAGGCAGATGTCGACGCGGTGATGCATGGCCAGGAAGTTGGCCATGTTGGCGCGCGGTTCGAAGATCAGCCGCTCGGCGGCGATGCCTTCGTCGGCGAACCAGGCCGTGAGCACGGGGTGCGGTCCCGCCTCGGGCATGGCCGCCAGCAGCATTTTCGCGTCCGGGATGGCGCGCAAGACCTTGGCCCAGCGCGCGATGGTCTGGCGATTCAGCTTGTTGGGGCGGTTGAAGCTGCCGAAGGTCAGGTATTTATTCGTCAGCACGGGCGCCGGCAGGATGCCGTCCGCATTTTCGGATGGCAGGAAGGGCGCGATGGTCGGCAGGAAGATCAGTTTTTCACTGAAATGGCTGGCGAATTCCTCGGGCGGCGAGAAAAAACGGTCGCTCAGGTAGTAATCCATGGACTGCAGGCCCGTCGTGAGCGGATAGCCTATCCAGCTCATCTGGATGGGGGCAGGCTTGCGGGCAAACGCCAGCAGGCAATTCTTGGCCGTGTGCCCGGACAGGTCGATCAGGATGTCGATACCGTCGGCGCGGATGCGCTCGGCCAGCTTTTCCTGGCTCAAGTGGGTTACTGGCAGCCAGTTGGGCAGCAGTTGCGCGATGCGCATGGTGACATTATCGACGCGGCTATTGTTGTAGTACGCATACAGCGAAAACTGCGGCATCGCCACCAGTTCCTCGAGCAGTGGCGTAATGAAATGCGCCACGGCATGGTTGCAGAAGTCGCCCGAGACCAGGCCGATCTTCAACTGGCGCTGCGGGTCGCGCTCGTTCGCGTGCGGCTGCCATTCGGCGCGCAGCGGCGTTTCGTAGCGCTCGCCGAAGCCGAAATGGTCGGCCACCATGGCGGCAGGGTCGTCGGCATGCATGTGCGACAGGCCGAACAGCATGTTGCTGTAGACCTCATCGTACTGCGGATACCTTTCCAGAGCCGTGCGGCATGCCTGGACGGCGTCGTCGGTGCGGCCCATCTCGCTGTAGGTCGCGCATGTATTCAGGTGGGAACCGATGAAGTCGTCCTGGATTTCCAGCGAGCGCGCATAGCTGGCCAGCGCTTCGTCGTAGCGCTTCAGCGAGCGCAGGCAATTTCCCATCGTAAAGTGAACGCGGCTGGAATCGGGCGCGATGTCGCGCGCGCGCTGCAGATACTCCAGTGCCTGTTCCGACTGGCCGCTATCCTCGAACGCCACGCTCAGATTGCAATGGATCAGCGATGAGCGCGGGTCCAGTTCCAGCGCGTGCTGATAGATGCGGATCGCCTCGGGATAATCGCCGGCGTCCTGCGCGGCGATGGCCAGGTCATTGTGCAGGTTGGCGACATCGGGCGCCAGGGTGAGCGCTTGCCGGTAAGCGACTTGCGCTTCCTCAAAGCGGCGCATTTGCTTGAGGCAATGTCCGAGGCAGGTATGTGCCTGCAGCTTGTCTGGCGCCAGTTGTACCGCACGCTGGTGCAGAGCCAGCGCTTCGTCGAGTTCGCCGACCGATTGCAGGCCCAGGCCCAGCTGGGTGTGCGCATCGGCGCTGTCCGGCTGGAGCGCCAGGGCCAGCCGATAGCTGGCGATCGCCGCATCGAATTTGCCCAGGCTCACCAGTACACCGCCCAGGTTGGAGTGGGCCTGGGAATAGTCGGGCTGCACTGCCAGCGCCTGACGATAGGCATCGGCGGCGTCGTCGAGCCGCTGCTGCGACTGCAGGCTGTTGCCCAGGCCATTCCACAGGTCCGCATGGCGCGGCGCCAGCGACAAGGCCGTGCGGTAGCTCTCTTCCGACTGCGCGTACTGCTCCAGATTCTGTAGCGCGGCGCCGAGGTTGCTGTGCGCCATCACCAGCCGGGGTTCGAGCGCCAGCGCGCGGCGATAGCTGTCGGCCGCTTCCTCATTGCGCTCCAGCGCCTGCAGGGCATTGCCCAGGTTGCAGAGCACTTCTGCGTCGCCGGGCATGCTTGCCAGGGCGGCGTTGTAGGCGCCGACGGCACCGTCGAGGTCGCCACGCGCCTTGCGCGTATTGCCCAGGTTAAAGTGCGCCATGCCATAGTCGGGCCGCAGGGCGATCGCCTGCAGGTAGGCTTGCTCGGCCTCGTCCAGCGCACCGAGCGCCTGCAGGGCACCGCCCAGGTTGCTGTGCGCCTCGGCAAAGGCGGGGTTGAACTGCAGCGCTTGCCGATACGCCTGCACGGCTTGCTCGAATTCTCCGCGCGCCTGCCAGGCATTGGCCAGGTTGCAATGGGCTTCCGCGTCATACGGCGTCAGCAGTGCCGTCGTTTGCAAGGCGTCGAGCGCGTCCTTGCCCTGCACTTGCAGGGCCGTGCCCAGCACGCTCCAGGCAAAGTCGGAGGTCGGATAGCGCGCGATCAGCGCATGGGCGCCCTGTTCGAGGTCGGCGTAGCGGCCGGCCTGGTACAGCGCGATGAGCTGCTGGCATTCTTCGGCCGTGGGTGCGGCGGCGATCGCCTCGGCGATGCGCGCGCGCAGTGCCTGCGACTGTGCGTTGTCGAGCCCGCGTCCGATGGCCGTGTCGATGATGTCGAGCGCTTCGTCGCGCTCGCCCGCCTTCAGCAAGCCGTCGGCCAGCGACAGCCAGAACTGGCCTTCGTCCGGATTGACGGACAGGGCCTTGCGCAGGAACGGCAGTCCCGCCTGGAATTGCCCCACCTGGCCGGCGAGCAGGCCCATGTTGTGGTTGGCGATGGCATGGTAGGGCTGAGTCTGCAGGATGGCGACATACAGGTCTTCCGCCTGCTCCAGGCGGCCAGCCTGGTGCTCCCTCAGTGCCAGCTCCAGTTGAGTGTCGAGTTGCGGTTCGGAGGTGGCGTCAGCGTTCATGGGAGGGAGGGAAAATGTACCAGCGGCAATTGTAACTGCTGGCAGAGATGAATAGAAAATTTCCCTACGGAATTTTGCTCTAGAGCATCATTGAGCAATTCCAGCTGTTCCCCGCAGGCCACAGCGGCAGGAAAGCTTGTCCTAAAAATAAAAAAGCGCGGCCACCCGAAGGTGCCGCGCTGTCCTTGCATGCGCTGGCGGGCGCGAACCCGCCAGCGGCGCCGGCGGGCGCTTACATGTTCGGGTAGTTGGGTCCGCCGCCGCCCTCCGGCGTGATCCAGACGATGTTCTGCGTCGGGTCCTTGATGTCGCAGGTTTTACAGTGCACGCAGTTCTGTGCATTGATCTGCAGGCGTTCGGCGCCGTCGTCGTTCTTCACGAACTCGTACACGCCGGCGGGACAGTAACGCGCTTCCGGACCCGCGTACGTGGCCAGGTTGACGTCGACGGGCACGCTGGCGTTCTTCAACGTCAGGTGGATCGGCTGGTCTTCCGCGTGGTTCGTGTTCGAGATGAACACGGACGACATCTTGTCGAAAGTCAGCTTGCCATCGGGTTTCGGATACACGATCTTTTTCGACTGGGCCGCCGGTTTCAGGCATTCATGGTCGCCATGCGAGTGGTGCAGGGTCCACGGCGCCTTGCCGCGGAAGATCAGCTGGTCGATCCCCGTCATCAGGCTGCCCAGATACAAACCTTTCGACAGCCATGGTTTGACGTTGCGCGCCACGTGGAGCTCTTCATGCAGCCACGATTGTTCGAAGGCGACAGGGTAGCTCGTCAGTTCGTCGTGCTGGCGCTGCTCGCCCAGCGCGCCGAAGGCCGCGTCCGCCGCCAGCATGCCGCTCTTGATGGCCGCGTGGCTGCCCTTGATGCGGCTCATGTTCAGGAAGCCCGCATCGCAGCCGATCAGGGCGCCGCCGGCAAACACCAGTTTCGGCAATGATTGCAGGCCGCCGGCCGCGATCGCCCGCGCGCCGTACGAGATGCGCTTGCCGCCTTCGAAGAACTTGCGGATTTCCGGATGCGTCTTATAGCGCTGGAATTCCTCGTATGGCGACAGGTAGGGGTTTTCGTAGTTCAGGCCCACCACATAGCCCACCATGACCTGGTTGTTTTCCAGGTGGTACAGGAAGGAGCCGCCGTAGGTTTTCGTGTCGAGCGGCCAGCCGCTCGAGTGGATCACCAGGCCCGGCTTGTGCTGGGCCGGGTCGATTTCCCACAATTCCTTGATGCCGATGCCGTACGATTGCGGGTCCTTGCCGGCGTTCAAGTCATACTTGGCCATCAATTGCTTGCCCAGGTGGCCGCGCGCGCCTTCGGCGAACAGGGTGTACTTGGCGTGCAATTCCATGCCCAGCTGGAAGTCGGGGCCCGGCTCGCCGTCGCGCTTGACGCCCATGTTGCCGGTCGCCACGCCTTTCACGGAACCGTCATCGTTGTAGAGGATTTCCGCGGCAGGGAAGCCCGGGAAGATTTCCACGCCCAGATTTTCCGCCTGCTGGCCCATCCAGCGCACCACATTGCCCAGGGAGACGATGTAGTTGCCGTGGTTTTCAAAGCAGGCCGGCACGGCGAAGCCTGGCGTTTTATACGCTTTCGTTTCGGTCAGGAACAGGATGCGGTCTTCCGTCACTTCCGTGTTCAGGGGCGCGCCCAGTTCTTTCCAGTTCGGAATCAGTTCGGTCAGCGCTTTCGGGTCCATGATGGCGCCCGACAGGATATGCGCGCCCAGTTCGCCGCCTTTTTCCAGCACGCAGACGGACACTTCCTGGCTCTTTTCAGCGGCCAGCTGCTTCAGGCGGATCGCCGCGGCCAAGCCTGCGGGGCCGCCGCCGACGATCACCACGTCATACTCCATGGTCTCGCGCGGTCCGTACTGTTCAACTAAGTTATTAGGCTGTGTCATGGTCTCGATTTATAGTCACTCAATTAGGTAGCAAGGATAGGGAATAAAGCATCATCGGGGGAAATTTAAGCACGAGTGTGCTTGTTTTTGACGAGGATTGCAACTTTGGCGCCATTTTGCGTGACATTGCCCCTCGCCGCAATCTAAATCCGGCCATTTTGTGTAATGATGGCGTTTACTTTTGCTCGAGTGCGCTGCGGGGGGGAATGTGCCCGATTGCCATAGGCACGGCGTAAAGTGTTGTCTAAAATAAAACAGGAGTAGCTCGTGGGCATAGAAGTCAATTTCGAGGGCAAGATTGCCCTGATTACCGGCGCATCGAGCGGACTCGGCGCGCGCTTTGCGAAAGTGCTGGCCCAGGCCGGCGCCCAGGTCGTGCTGGCGTCGCGCCGCACCGAACGCCTGAAGGAATTGCGCGCCGAAATCGAAGCCGATGGCGGTGCCGCGCACGTGGTGTCGCTCGACGTGACCGACTTCGCCAGCATCAAGTCGGCCATCGCGCATGCGGAAACGGAAGCGGGGCCCATCGATATCCTCGTCAACAATTCAGGTGTCTCCACCACGCAACGCCTGGTCGACGTCACGCCCGAAGATTACTCGTTCGTGATGGACACCAACCTGCGCGGATCGTTCTTCGTGGCGCAGCAAACGGCCAAGCGCATGATCGCGCGCGCCAAGGGCGACCCGAAGAAACAGCACCGCATCATCAATATCGCCTCGATGGCGGGCTTGCAGGTGCTGCCGCAGATCGGCGTGTATTGCATGAGCAAGGCAGGCATGGTGCACATGACGCGCGCCATGGCCGTGGAGTGGGGCAAGTATGGCATCAACACCAACGCCATCTGCCCCGGCTACATTTCCACCGAGATCAACGAGGATTACTTTGCCACCGAGCAAGGCAAGAAATTGATCGAGATGCTGCCGAACAAGCGCCCGGGCAAGCCGGAAGACCTCGATGGCTTGCTGCTGTTGCTGGCGGGCGAGGATTCGCACTTCATCAATGGCGCCATCATTTCCGCCGACGGCGGCATGAGCACGTTCTAAGCCGCGTGGCGCCGCGACGACATTGCCTTAACGCAACAGAGCGGCTATGATGGCCGCTGGTGACAGACTGTCCGTTTGCCGGCCTTGGGCTGGCGGGACGGGACTGCTCACGACCATTTTGGTGCGGAATTCTGGCAAACCTTGTCTCTTGTGGGTGGCAGATATTCTTTGCCGTTCATAAACCGTTACCGAGATTTCGTCATGGCCACTCCCTCGCAATTTGATAACGAGACGTTTTCTCTGGCCCGCGATCACCTGGCCGCCTTCATCCGGCGCACCGCCGCCATGCTGGCGACGCAGTCCGGCAAGTTGCTGGAAGTGGGGCCGCAAGACCGTTCCCTCGTGCGCGAATGCTTTGCCAATTTTCACGTCGATACCTTCGACGTCGTCGATACCTATAAGCCCACGCTCGTAGGCGACATCACCAAACTCAACAAGTTCATTCCCGATAGCGCCTACGACTGCGTGGTGTGCATGGAGGTGCTCGAGCATACGCTTAACCCGTTCGATGCCGTGAAGGAAATCCGCCGCATCCTGAAGGAGGGCGGCTATCTGCTGATTTCCGCGCCGCTGAACTGGCGCATCCACGGCCCCAGCCCCGACTGCTGGCGCATCACCGAACATGGCTGGAACGCCCTGTTGCGCGATTTCGACATCGTGGAAATCGAGAGCCTGGAATCGCCGGGCCGCGAATTGTTTCCGATCCGCTATAACGTGTTGGCGAAATGCAATAAACAGAAAAATAGCCAGGACCACGAGCTGAGTTTCCGCTATATCTGAGGCTGACATGACGACAAGAGCATTGCAGGCGGTGGAGCGGGCGCTGGAATTCGTTTCGTCCGAGCGCTTTGACCCCGCGATTTACGCGCGGACGGGCTTTTTCATCGTGCGCAACGCCATCGCTCCCACCCTCATGCAGGAGTGGCAGGCGGAATGGGATGCCTTTTATGCGGCAAGCCTGAGCAGTGGACGTGATGTGAATCAAGCCAATCCCGTTTCGCTGACGGAAGCGCTGCCGGGCAAGCTGGCCAGCATGTACCGCGAACCCGTCTTCATCGAAACGCTCAGGCAGGTCTTCGGCGAGCATATCGCGCTCTACAATCACCGTTTCGTGATCAAGGATGCGTATAGCCCGGGCAAGGTCTTCCTGCACCAGGATGCCTGCTATCATCTGGGCAACTTGAACAAATGCAGCCTGTTTGTGCCGCTGAGCGTGGCCGATGAAAACAACGGCGGCATGAGTTTTTATGCCGGCTCGCATCAAATGGGCTTTCTTGGCGATGCGGGCGAGATCAATCCGGACAGCTTCGACATCCGCTGGCCGAAGGTCACGCCGGCCTTGCACCCGGGCGACTTCGTCATCATGAACAGTGCCACCTGGCATGAATCCGGACCCAACCGCAATGGCGTCAACCGCATACTGGCGGACATGATCATGCAGCCTGCCGACGACCCCACAGGCAAGGAGCTGCTGAGCGGTGAATGGCAGACGGATTTCTTTTACTCGCCGCTCAACTGCATACGCTATTTCGCCAACTCCCGCGTATTGAAGAATATCAAATACGAAAAAGAACTGGGCTTGCGCAAGGCCGCAGCAGAGTAGTGCACAGGCAGCGCCTGCCACAGACCACCTTACCTTTATAGAATAATGCCGGAGCATCCAATGACACAGAGCAGCCAGGGAACACCCGATTCCACCTCCAGCCAGGCCAGCCGCGGCCTCGTGCACATCCGTCCCTACCAGTTGCTGGGCATTGCCGATGGCTATGAGGAGCAGGAAGAAATCAAGTTCTTCATGCCGCCGGCGCAGGGCGCCGGTTCGCTGAGTACGCTTGAATCCGTGGTGCTGTTGAAATTGTTGCGTTGCGTGCAACCCGACTACCTGTTTGAATTCGGCACCTACAAGGGTTATACGACGCGGTTGTTGCTGGAAAACCTGCCCGCCAGCACGGTTCAAGGCGAACGCATCTATACCTTGGACTTGCCGGAACTGGACGCCGTGACGTTCCAGGGTTCGGACAAGGCCCTGGCGCAGGAAGCGCTGGGCTTCGTACGTAAATATGTGGCGTGCGCTCGCAAGGACCTAGTCAAGCAGTTGCTGCAAGACTCCATGACGCTCGATGCGCAGGCCTATGCGCAGCGCTTCCAGTACATCTTCGTCGACGCGAACCACGAGCTGTCGTATGTCCGCAAGGATACGGAAAACGCGTTCCAGATGCTGGCGGACTCACCTGCATGCATCATCTGGCATGACTATGGCAATCCGCAATTTCCGGAACTGACGCAGTACCTGGAAGAGCTGGCCCGCGACGTGCCGCTCTACCACGTGGAAAATACCATGCTGGTATTTCACCTGCTGGGCAAGGACGTGCTGCCACGCAACGCCTGAGCGGCGGCGCGGGCTGCGGCTAGCGCTGCAGCTGCAGTCCCACCAGCTTGTGCACCAGCTCGGAGGAGGTCGATGCGGCGAACTTGCGCATCAGCTTGGCGCGGTGCATTTCCACCGTGCGGGGGCTGAGGTCGATCTGGCGGGCGATGACCTTGCTGGTCTTGCCTTCCACCAGCAGGGCGGCGATCTCGCGCTCGCGCGGCGTCAGTTCCGCCGTCACGGGACGTTTCTCGCTGACGTCCTCGAACGTCCAGATGCCCGCTCCCAGCGGATTGTTCGGCAGCATGGCGTGGCCCGTGACGTGGCACCAGAACAATTCACCATTACTGCGGCGCATGATGCGCTCGTCCGAATAGCGGCCCTTGGCGTTCATGATGGGGATGATGCGGTCACCCGTGCGCAGGAATTCGTCGTGCGTGGGGTAGAGTACTTCGAACGACTGGTCGTCCAGCTGGGCGCGCGCATAGCCGAACATGGCCGCCAGCGCTTCGTTGCAACTGCGCATGATGCGGTTTTCCGACATGCACATGCCCACGGGCGCGTGCAGGAAGATACTTTCATAATCGATGGCTGACGCGGCGTTCATCTGATACGTATCACTCTCACAGGGGGATGGCCGGCACGGCGCCGGTAGTTCTACGGTATTGTACTTTCCACTCGCGTATTTTATGCTGAGTCGCTGCCTGAGTCATGGACTCAAGACCAAAGCTTAACAAAAGATAGAGGGACACCCATGAATAAAGTTTATCCTGACGCCGCCTCGGCGCTGGCCGGTATCGTCCAAGATGGCCAGACCATCGCCGTTGGCGGCTTCGGCCTGTGCGGCATACCCGAAGCCCTGATCGGCGCCTTGCGCGATTCGGGCGTGACGGGCCTGACGGCCATTTCGAATAATGCCGGCGTCGACGGTTTCGGCCTGGGCCAGTTGCTGACCACGCGCCAGATCAAGAAAATGATCGCCTCCTATGTGGGCGAAAACAAGGAATTCGCGCGCCAGTACCTGGCCGGCGAACTGGAACTGGAATTCACGCCGCAAGGCACCCTGGCCGAGAAGCTGCGCGCCGGCGGCGCCGGCATTCCCGCCTTCTTCACCAAGACGGGCGTGGGCACCATCGTCGCCGACGGCAAGGAACTGCGCGAATTCGACGGCGAGCAATACGTGATGGAGCGCAGCCTCGTGGCCGATGTGTCTCTGGTGAAAGCCTACATGGCCGACCGCGCAGGCAATTTGGTTTACCGCAAGACGGCGCGCAATTTCAACCCGAACGTGGCCATGGCCGGCAAGATCACCATCGTCGAAGTGGAAAAACTCGTCGAAGTGGGCGAGATCGACCCGGACCAAGTCCACACGCCGAGCATCTTCGTGCACCGCATCGTGGTCAACGCGCACCCGGAAAAACGCATCGAGCAGCGCACCGTGCGCACCGAAGCATAAAAAAGAAGACGGAGATTATGATGGCTTGGACACGTGATGAGATGGCCGCACGCGCGGCGAAAGAATTGCAGGATGGCTTTTATGTGAACCTGGGCATCGGCTTGCCGACCCTGGTGGCGAACTATGTGCCGGAGAACATCGAGGTATTCCTGCAGTCGGAAAATGGCTTGCTGGGCATCGGCCCGTTCCCCACGGACGATGAGGTCGATGCCGACCTGATCAACGCGGGCAAGCAGACAGTGACGGCCTTGCCGGGCGCCGCCTACTTCAGCTCGGCCGATTCCTTCGGCATGATCCGCGGCGGCAAGATCAACCTGGCCATCCTGGGCGCCATGCAAGTGTCGGAAAAGGGCGACCTGGCGAACTGGATGATTCCGGGCAAGATGGTCAAGGGCATGGGCGGCGCGATGGACCTCGTCGCCGGCGTCAAGCGCGTCGTCGTGCTGATGGAACACGTGGCCACGGCCAAGGATGGCACGACGTCGCACAAGCTGCTGAAACAATGCGACTTGCCGCTGACGGGCGTGGGCGTGGTCGACGTCATCATCAGCGACCTGGGCGTCATCGACGTGACGGAAAACGGCCTGAAACTGGTGGAACTGGCGCCGGGCGTAACCAAGGAACAGGTGCAGGCAGCCACGGGCGCGGAACTGGACGTCTCCGCCGTGTAAGCCACGCGGAGCGTCGCAGGGAAGCAGGGCGGACAGCGATGTCCGCCCTTTTTTTATGCGCCCGCCTTGCCGCGCAAGCCGTCCAGGCTGTAGGCGCCGGCGCCCGCTGCCGCGAAGTACAGGAAGGTGAAGCAGTACATCACGGCCATTTCGCCGCCGTTCAGGATGGGCAGGAAGCCGCCTGGCGCGTGCGCCATGAAATAGGCGGCCGCCATCTGGCCCGACAGGATGAAGGCGACGGGGCGAGTGAACAGGCCCACCAGCAGCAAGGTGCCGCCGACCAGTTCGATGACGCCGGCCGCGCCCATCACGGACAACAGTTGCAAGCCGTCGAACATGGCCACGTGGGGCGCGCCGAACAGTTTTGCCGTGCCGTGTTGCAGGAAGAGAAAGCCGAGAATGATGCGAAGCAGGCCCAGCAGGCGTGGGTTCCAGGTGGCGTAAAAGGCGGGCGAGAGGGACATGAGGTGCTCCATTCAAAAGGTGGATGGTTCGGTGTCAGGCTTGCATTAACGCAATGTCATTATGCGCGAGCCTGGCGGCGAACAGATGACAGTACTGTAATGGTTTTTCATTCATTGAGCATCATGATAAATATTGATGCATGATTTACTGTTTGTTGATGATGCGATCAAACTCGCGCGCCATGCAAAAAGCCCCGCGGATCGCTCCGCGGGGCTTTTCAGGATGAAGTCTCGCTTACTTGACGATATTCACGCCCTGTGCGACATAGGCGTCGTCGGTCGGGTGGGTGGGATGGGCCAGCTCGCTATGCAGCTTGTCCATGTCCAGTTCTTTTTCCCATTTCGATACGACGATGGTGGCCACGCCATTGCCCACAAAATTGGTCAGCGCGCGGCATTCGCTCATGAAGCGGTCGATGCCCAGGATCAGCGCCATGCCGGCCACGGGGATGGTCGGCACCACGGCCAGGGTGGCGGCCAGGGTGATGAAGCCGGCGCCCGTGATGCCGGAGGCGCCTTTCGAGGTCAGCATCGCCACGCCCAGGATGGTGAGCTCTTGCCAGATGGTCAGTTCCGTGTTGGTGGCTTGCGCCACGAACAGGGCGGCCATGGTCATGTAGATATTGGTGCCATCCAGGTTGAACGAGTAGCCGGTCGGCACGACCAGGCCGACCACCGGTTTCGAGCAGCCCAGGCGCTCGAGTTTCTTCATCAGGGCCGGCAGCGCCGATTCCGACGAGCTGGTACCGAGCACGATCAGCAGTTCTTCCTTGATGTACAGCAAGAAGCGGCCGATGGAGAAGCCCGTGTACTTGGCGATCAGGCCCAGCACGACGAAGACGAACAGGAAGCAGGTCAGGTAGAACGAACCCATCAGTTTCGCCAGCGGGATCAGCGAAGCCAGGCCGTACTTACCGATGGTAAAGGCCATCGCGCCGAACGCGCCGATCGGAGCGACTTTCATGATGATGTTGACCATGCCGAAGATGGCATGCGACAGCTCGTCGATCAGCTTGGTGACGGGACGGCCGCGTTCGCCCAGCAACGACAGCGAAAAGCCGAACAGGATGGCGATCAACAGCACTTGCAGGATGTCGCCCTTGGCGAAGGCGTCGACGAAGGTCTTCGGGATGATGTTCATCACGAAGTCGACGGTGCTCATGCCTTCGGCGTGCGTGTATTGCGCGATCGACTTGGCGTCCAGGTGGGCCGGATCGGCGTTGAAGCCGGCACCCGGTTTGAGGATGTTAGCAACCAGCAAGCCGATGGCCAGCGCGAAGGTGGACACCACTTCGAAGTACAGCAGGGCCTTGCCGCCGACCCGGCCGATCTTCTTGACGTCCTGCATGCCGGCGATGCCGGAGACCACGGTACAGAAGATCACCGGGGCGATGATCATCTTGATCAGTTTGATAAAGCCGTCGCCCAGCGGTTTCATGTCGACGGCGTTCGAGGGGTAGAACACCCCCAGCAGCACGCCGGCCACGATGGCGAACAGCACCTGGACGTACAGGATTTTATAGAATGGTTTTTTCACGAGTGGTCTCCTCTTGCGGGTTGATGCTGCGATCATCCGCCCATTGCCAGGCCCGCTCAATTGTGGATAACCGCAGATATGCATTTTCGCTATATCGGGTATTGCGCCATGCCAGACGTGTTGCGGCGCAGCATTTCAGCCGTGCGCTTGGAGCATTGCCCGCGCTGCGCTACACTGCCGTAGCGTCGCGCGCGGGAGACCCCATGGCAGGCAGGAAGCGGTGCTCTTTTTATATCGAATAAGGAAATCGCATGATCGAAGCGAGCATCAAGTCAGTGCAATGTATCTCCCCCGCAGGCTTGCACACCATGTCGTACAAGGAGTGGGGCGCGGCGGACAATCCGAACGTGCTCGTCTGCGCCCATGGCGTGACGCGCGTGGCCGACGACTTCGACAACCTGGCGCGCGCCATGGCCAGCGATTACCGCGTGATCTGCCCCGACGTGGTCGGGCGCGGGCGCTCGGGCTGGCTGGCCAACCCGCAGTTTTACCGCGTGCCGCAGTATGTGAGCGATATGGTGACCCTGCTGGCGCGCGTGCTGGCCAATGGCGAGCGCCAGACGGTGGACTGGTTCGGCACCTCGATGGGTGGCTTGATCGGCCTGGGCCTGGCATCGTTGCCGGACAGCCCGATCAGCAAGCTGGTGCTGAACGATATCGGCCCGACCCTGGCGCCGGAAGCCTTGCAGCGCATCGGCGACTACATCGGCCAGGACTTGCGTTTCGAGACATTCGAGCAAGGCGCCAAGTTTGTGCGCGACGTGTCCGCCAGCTTCGGCCCGCACACGGACGCGGAATGGCATAAACTGGCGGTGGATGTATTGCGGCAAGACAAGGACGGCCACTGGCGCCGCCACTACGATATGGGCCTGGCCATGCCGTTCCGCTCGGCCACGCCGGAATCGGCGGCCAGCGACGAAGCCATGCTGTGGGCCGCGTATGACGCCGTGCGCTGCCCCACCTTGCTGGTGCGCGGCTCGGAATCCGATTTGCTGTCGCATGAAACGGCCACGCGCATGCTGGGCCGCGGTCCGAAGGCGGAGCTGGTGGAAATCGCCGGCGTGGGCCATGCGCCCACCTTCGTCCACGACGACCAGATCGCCATCGCGCGCAAGTTTTTGCTGGGCAAGTAATGGTGGGCGAGGAATACAAGCAATAACGCTGTACAGATTTTGAAACAACTGAAAGAAGAAGCATGGAAATTACACGACTGCACGTAGGCAAACGCCTCTCTGAAGTAGCGATACACAACAACACCATCTACCTGGCGGGCCAGATCGCGGAAGACACCACGCAGGGCATCGTCGGCCAGACGCGCGAAGTGCTCGGTCACGTCGACCGTTTGCTGATGGAAGCGGGCAGCGACAAGACTTGCATCCTGTCGTGCCAGATCTACATCGCCGACATGAAGGATTTCGACGGCATGAATGAAGTGTGGGACGACTGGGTCGCATCAAGCCACACGCCGCCACGCGCCACGGTGGAGGCGAAGTTGGCCAATCCGGCATGCCTGGTTGAAATCGTCATCATCGCTGCAGAACGCTAAGTCATCACGTTAATAAGTTGAAGGTATCACATGGTTTCCATCTCGGCCCCGAATAGCGTCACCTCGGAACAACTGGTAGAGGGCTTGAGTGCGCCGGACAGCGCGCGCGTGCTGGATGCGCTCGCATATGCCACCGAAGCCTATGGCGACAAACAGACCTTTGCCGGTCGCTCCGCGCTGGAGTTCGCTCTCGGCGTGGCCACCACCCTCGCTTTCCTGCGCAGCGATGCGGAAACGCGCATCGCCGGCCTGATGTTCGAGCTGACCCTGCTGGAACCGGACACGGCGGCCGATATCGAGCCGCGCTTCGGCAAGCAGGTGTGCGACCTGGCGACAGGCGTGCGCCAGCTGATCCGCTTGCGCGCGCTGACCCAGGCGCAGCACGGCAGCGCAGCCGGGCGTGGCAAGAATGCGGCGCAACAAGCCGTGGCCCAGGTGGAAACCTTGCGCAAGATGTTGCTGGCGATGGCTTCCGACATGCGTGTCGTGCTGGTGCGCCTGGCCGCCTGCGTGACGACCTTGCGTTACTTTGCCGAACTAAAACTGTTCAACGAAATGACGCGTGAATACGGCAAGGAAACCTTGGACCTGTACGCGCCGCTGGCCAACCGCCTCGGTATCTGGCAGCTGAAGTGGGAACTGGAAGATTTGTCGTTCCGCTTCATCGAGCCGGAAGCGTATAAACGCATCGCCAAGATGCTGGAAGAAAAGCGCATGATGCGCGAGGGCTTCGTCTCCTCGGCGATTCTGCGCCTGCAGACGGAACTGGCCTCGGCCGGTATCCAGGCGGAAGTGTTTGGCCGCCCGAAACACATTTACAGCATCTGGAACAAGATGCGCGGCAAGGAGCTGGACTTTACGGCCCTGTACGACGTGCGCGCCTTCCGCGTCATCGTCGCCGACGTGAAAACTTGCTACACGGTGCTGGGCGTGGTCCACAATATCTGGACCCCCATCCCGAAAGAATTCGACGATTACATTTCGCGGCCGAAACCCAATGGCTATCAGTCGCTGCACACGGTGGTGACGGCCGAGGATGGCCGTCCGCTGGAAGTGCAAATCCGCACGAACGAAATGCACAGCTTTGCCGAATACGGCGTGGCCGCGCACTGGCGCTACAAGGAAGAGGGCGGCTCGAACTTTGCCGGCCAGAAATACGACGAAAAGATCGCCTGGCTGCGCCAGTTGCTGGCCTGGAAAACGGAAGTGGCCGACGCCGTCGTGGGGCAGGAAGAAATCCAGCGCGAATGGGTGGAAAAGCTCAAATCGGCCACCTTGGACGACCGCATCTTCGTCATGACGCCGCAGGCGCGCGTGCTGGAATTGCCCGTGGGCGCCACGCCCGTCGATTTCGCGTATCACCTGCATACGGACGTGGGTCACCGCTGCCGCGGGGCCAAGGTCGACGGCATCATGGTGCCCCTGAATACGCAATTGAAAAACGGCCAGACCTGCGAAATCATCACGGCCAAGGGCGCGCCGGGCACGGCCGGGCCGTCGCGCGACTGGCTCAGCGCCGGCTACGCCGTCAGCACGCGCACACGCTCGAAGATCCGCGCGTGGTTCCATGCCATCGACATGCAGGAAACCCTGGCCCACGGCCGCGCGCTGGTGGAAAAATCGCTGCAGCGCGAAGGCAAGACGGCCGTCAATCTGGAAGCGCTGGCGCAAAAGCTGGGCTTTGCGAAAGTCGACGAGCTGTTCCTGTCGGTGGGCAAGGATGAATTCAGCCTGCGCCACGTGGAGCAGGCGCTGCACGACAATGGCGAAGTGGTGGTGCCGGAAGACGCCGTGCTGGTCGGCAAGAGCCGCGCCTCGAGCGTGGAGCAGGGCGCCAAGTCCGGCGTGCTGGTGGTGGGCACCGAAGGCTTGATGACGGTGCTGGCCAAGTGCTGCAAGCCGGCGCCACCCGACAGCATCGTCGGCTTCGTGACGCGCGGCAAGGGCGTC
This sequence comes from Janthinobacterium rivuli, assembly GCF_009208735.1. Lineage (GTDB taxonomy): Bacteria > Pseudomonadota > Gammaproteobacteria > Burkholderiales > Burkholderiaceae_D > Janthinobacterium. The sequence goes on from NZ_WFLJ01000011.1 coordinate 92,575, forward strand.
TCGATCCACCGCGCCACGTGCAAGAATTTCGAGGAAATGCGCGCCAAGGCGCCCGAGCGCGTGATCTTCACGGAGTGGGGCAGCACGGGCGGGCACGATACCGTGTATCCGGTCGACATTTTCATTCTCGCCGGCGACCGCCAGGGCTTGCTGCGCGACATCTCCGAAATCTTTTCGCGCGAAAAGATCAACGTCATCGGCGTCAATACCCAAAGCGCCAAGGGCCAGGCCCGCATGACGTTTACGGCCGAGATCAGTTCGACGGCGCAGTTGTTGAAGGCGCTTAATGTGATCAAGGACGTCAGTGGCGTGCTTGAGGCAAGAAGAAGTTAGCTTATCCGTGGGAATCCGGCGCGGATTCCCACGTCTCCCTGTCAATGCGTCTTGTCGCCCGCATGCAAGCCCGCCATCGCCGCCGTCTCCGGCTGCAGGGTGATGTGGTCGATGCCATGCTTGGCCAGCAGCATCTTCTTGATCGCGCGCAAGACCTTCGGCCACTGGTCGAGGTGCTGGATTTCCACGTGGCCGATCAGGGCCGGCTGGCCCGGCGACATGTCCCACACGTGCAGATCGTGCACGGCAATCACGCCGTCCACTTGTTCCACGTCCGTGCCCACCTCGATGTAATCGATGTGCATGGGCACGCCTTCCATCAGGAAGTGGTAGGACTCGCGCAGCACGCCAAACGTCGACTTTAAAATCAGCAGCGAGACCAGCACGGACAGCAGCGGGTCGATCTGCATCCAGCCCGTAAAATAGATCACGGCGCCGGCGATGATGGCGGCGACCGAGCCGAGCAAGTCTCCCATCACGTGCACGAGGGCGGCGCGCGTGTTCACGCTTTGCTTGTCTTTCGACAAGACCCACGCCACGACGATATTGATCGCCAGGCCGATGAAGGCGACGATGAAGACCATGCCGCCCTTGACGGGTTGCGGGGCGGAAAAGCGCAGCACGGCTTCATAGCAGATCCAGCCCACCACGCACAGCATGGCCAGGCCGTTGACGAAGGCGGCCAGCGCTTCGGCGCGGCCAAAGCCGAACGAATGGCGCGGCGAGGGCGGGCGGCGCGCGATGATCTGCGCCAGCAAGGCCAGGCCCAGCGCGGCCGCGTCCGTGACCATGTGGCCCGCGTCGGAAATCAGGGCCAGCGAATTGGACAGGAAGCCGGCCGCCACCTCGATGCCGGCAAACGACAGGGTCAGCCCCAGCGCCCACGCGAGGATGCTCTGGCTGCGCCCCTCGAACGAATGGGTGTGCTCGGCGTCGCCTTTCCTGTGGGCGTGCAAATGGGTGGCGTCGTGTTCGGTGGAGTCGTGCATCTGGGACATGGAGTGCTTTGTGGAATGATGTTGCCGTCAGTGTAATTGAAAAGCAACAAGGTAGTCGGCACGACAAAAAACCTGCAGGCCCGGAGGCGCTGCAGATTTCTCCTGATACACATCATGTTACTGCGTGGCCGTCTCGCCAAACTTGCCTTCACGGAAATCCTGTACGGCCTGGAACACTTCCGCCTGGGTATTCATGACAAACGGGCCGTACTGTGCGATCGGTTCATTCAGCGGCTGGCCGGCGGCGAGGATCACGCGGCCGCCTTGCGGCGCCTCGATGCGCACGCCGTCGCTGCCAGGCGTGTTGGCGAAGATCGCCATGCGCAGGGCGGGCACGGCCTTGCCATCGACTTGCACTTCGCCACGGAACGTATACAGGAAGGCGTTATGGCCTGGCGGCAAGGGTTGCTCGAAGCTGGCGCCGGCCGGCAAGTCGATGTCGAGGTACAGCGGTTCCGTCAGCTCGCGCTGCACGGCGCCCGTCACGCCATGGCTCTGGCCGGCGATCACTTGCACGGCCACGCCCGCGTCCGTCGTGTAGCGGGGGATTTCCTCGCTCGTGAAATCGCGGTACCACGGCGTGCGCATCTTGTCGCGCGCGGGCAGGTTCAGCCACAGTTGAAAACCTTCCATCACGCCTGCTTCCTGCTCCGGCATTTCCGAGTGGATCACGCCGCTGCCGGCCGTCATCCATTGCACGCCGCCCGACGTCAGCAAGCCTTCGTGGCCCGCGCTGTCCTTGTGGCGCATGCGCCCCGTGATCATGTACGACACCGTTTCGAAACCGCGGTGCGGATGCTCGGGGAAGCCGGCGATATAGTCGTTCGGCTGGTCGCTGGCAAAGTTGTCGAGCATCAAGAACGGGTCGAGGCGGCGCTGCAACTGCTGCGTCAGCACGCGGTTGATCTTCACGCCGGCGCCATCCATGACGGCCTGGCCGGCGATCACGCGCTCGACGGTGCGTGGCTTGTTGACGGTGGTGATGTCGCTCATTGTTCTCTCCTCTAGACCAGGACGGCGCCACTGCGCCGCCCCTTTCACTGCTGTGATTACACCAGGATCGCGTTGATCTCGGCGTCCGCCTGCGCTTGCGCCTTGGCCACGGCTTCCGGGCCCATGCCCATGCCTTCCGAATAAACGTACTGCACGTCGGTCAGGCCGAGGAATCCGAACATGGTGTTCAGGTAAGGCACCTGGCTATCGTTGGCGCTGTCGCGGTGCAAGCCGCCGCGGGACAGGCCCACGTAGACTTTCTTGCCGGTCAAGAGGCCAACGGGGCCGTTTTCCGTGTACTTGAAGGTGACGTTGGCGCGGGCAATCGCGTCGAACCAGCTTTTCAGTTGCACGGTGATGCCGAAGTTGTACATCGGCGCGCCGATGACGATGACGTCAGCCGCTTGCACTTGCGCAATCAGCGCGTCGTCCAGGGCGATGCGGGCCGCTTGTTCCGGCGTACGCTTGTCGGCTGGGGTGAACAGCGCTTGCAGGGTGGGCTCGTCGAGCACAGGGTGCGGTGCGGCGGCCAGGTCGCGGCGCACCAGGCTTGCTTGTGGATTGGCCGCTTGCACGCGGGCGACGATGGCGTCAGCCAGGCGGGTCGAGGCGGAACCGGTGCTGCGGGCGCTGGAATTGATTTGCAGGATGTTCATCTTGTTTTCTCCGTGGTGAGGTGTCTTGCGATGGATGAACTATAGCAATTCCAAAATTGATGCGGAAGCCGTTAAAATGGATAACATTAATCCACTCATGGAACAATTGAGTTTACAGGTAAATATATGGATATCGATCCCGGAGATTTGCTGCTGTTTGCCCGCGTCGTCGAATGCGGCAGTTTCTCGCGTGCCGCCGTGCGCGTGGACTTGCCCAAGTCGACCCTGTCGCGGCGCATCTCGCAGCTGGAAGCGAAATTGGGCGAACGGCTGCTGCTGCGCACCACGCGCAAGCTGGCGCTGACGGAGTTTGGCGCCAGCCTGCTCGAGCATGCGCGCAAGGTGGTGGAAGAAACGGAGGCGGCCGGCGCGCTGGCCCAGCACCGCCAGGCGGGTCCCAGCGGCTTGCTGCGCATATCCATGCCGGCCGATTTCGGCGACACCCTGATGCGCCAGGTGCTGGCCGAATTCGTGCGCCGTTATCCGGCCATTTCGCTGGAACTAGACTTGTCGGCGCGCCGCGTGGATTTACTGGAAGAGAACTTCGACCTGGCCATCCGCATGGGCAACTTGCCCGACGACGCCAGCCTGTCCGCGCGCCGCGTGGCGTTCAGCACCCTGGCCCTGTATGCCTCGCCGCAATACACGAGTGTGCACGGCTTGCCCGAGCATCCCGACGATCTGTACGGCCACGATTTATTGAGCTTGCCACGCGCCGTGCATGGCCTCGTGCACTGGACTTTGATCCGCGGCAAGACGACGTGGGAACGGGACTTGCCTGTGCGCCTGCTGGCGAACTCGCCGGAATTGCTGGTGCGCATGGCTTGCACGGGCGTGGGCATCGCGGCCAGCACGGACCGCTTCGCCAAGGCGTATGTGGCGACGGGGGAATTGGTGCGCGTGCTGCCGGAGTGGAGTTTCCCGCTGGTCACGGGCTGGGCCGTGTTTCCTGGCCGGCGTTTGATGCCGGCCAAGACGCGCGCGTTCCTGGATTTAATGGAAGAGATGTACCGGACCGACGCGCCCGTGTAGGCGCGCGTCCAGCGGATTTACTTGGGCAGGTTGCCCATGACTTCGCCCAGCTGCACGGGGCCGGCCGGCTGCCAGTTGGCATTGAATGCCACGGTGTCTTTGGGGAACAGCATGACGACGGTGGAACCGAGCAGGAAGCGGCCCAGCTCGTCGCCCTGTTTCAGCACGACATTGTCGTTGGCATAGCTCCAGTCGCGTACCTGGCCCGTGCGCGGCGGGTTGACGACGCCGTGCCAGACGGTGGCCATGCTGCCGACGATGGTGGCGCCGACCAGGGTCATGACGAAGGGGCCGTTGGCCGTGTCGAACACGCAGACGACGCGTTCGTTGCGGGCGAACAGGCCGGGAATGCCGCGCGCCGTCGTCGGGTTGACGGAAAACAGTTCACCGGGAACATAAATCATGCGCGTCAAGCGGCCGTCGCACGGCATGTGGATGCGGTGGTAGTCGCGCGGGCTCAGGTACAGGTTGGCGAAGCTGCCATGTTCGAACTGCGCCGCCAGGGCCGCGTCGCCGCCCACCAGGGCCGTGGTGCTGAAATGGTGGCCTTTGGCCTGGAAGATCTGGTCCTTGTCGATCGTGCCGAACTGGCTGATGCGGCCATCGACGGGGCAGACGTAGTCGGCCTTGGCCAGCGGGCGCGCGTCCGGGCGCAGCGCGCGCGTGAAAAAGTCGTTAAAGCTCGTGTAGTGCGTGATGTCCGGGTCCAGCGCCTCATCCATGTTGACGTTGTAGTGGCCGACGAACCAGCGGATCAAACGCGTCGTCATGGCGCCGCCCTTGGCACCGGCGACACGGCCGGCAAAATTGGTCAACGCTCCCTTGGGCAGCAGATATTGAGGCAAAACGGCAAGACGGTCAGACACGATGGGAAGCCTTTGACGGGGTGATGGGAACAATGGTGAAAACGCATTATAGCGGCGATGTGGCGCGCAATGATATGCGCCGTATGCAAGGGGGCGCATCGCAGCCGGCCGCCGAATTTAATTTGCTATAGGAAATATTTTCAGGAAACTGTGTCACTCGGAAAAAATTACAGCACAATACAGCGGCCTGTTTTTTAGCTTTTAGCCATTTTTATTCAGCCAACTTTTTGTAGCCAGGTCATGATGCCACGCCGTTGCCTTCGCCTTACCGTCCTTTGTTCCGCCGTTTTACTTGCCTGGAATGCCCAGGCCCAGCAATCCGAAACGCCTGCTGCCGACGCCGCTGTTGCCCCCTCTGCGCCGCTCAAGGCGGACAAACCCGCCGCGCCCGCCATGCAAACCGTGGAAGTCAAGGGCAGCGGCTATGATCCGCGCCGCGACGATACGGCCAGCAAGATGGTCGTGGGCAGCGAGGAAATCCTCAAGTATGGCGACACGAATGTCACCGACGTGCTCAAGCGCCTGCCCGGCATTACCGTGTCCGGCGCGGCCGGGCGCTCGGGCGGCGAAATCCGCATGCGGGGCCTGGGCAGCGGCTACACGCAGATATTGCTCAATGGCGAACGGGCGCCGGCCGGTTTTTCGCTCGACACCTTGTCGCCCGACGTGATCGAACGCATCGAGATTTTGCACGCGGCCAGCGCCGAATACAGCACGCAGTCGATCGCCGGTACCATCAACGTGGTGCTGAAAAAGGCCGTCAAAACGGCGCAGCGCGAGCTCAAGCTGGGCGTGCAGGGCAGCGACGTGAGCTTTTCGCCCAGCGTCAATATGCAGCTGTCCGACCGCGACGGCAATTTCTCGTATTCGCTGGCCGGCTCGCTGTTCCGCTATGACTACCATTACGACAATCCCGGCCTGGAACTGGGCTACGCGCCCGATGGCCGGCAAAACCTGCTGCGCCGCACGAACGGCACCGGCGATGGCCGGCCGGAAGGCGTCAACCTGTCGCCGCGCCTGAACTGGGTGCTGGCCAATGGCGACAACGTGACGGCGCAATTCTTTTTCAACGGCGGACGTTCGAACCATCGCAATGTCAGCCGCGCGGAAACAGAGCAGGGCTTGCGCCCCGACTACGACACCAATACGGGCAGCTCCAGCAACCACAATGCCTTCGGCCGCAGCGACTTGACGTGGATGCACAAACTGGCTGGCGGCGCCCGGCTGGAACTGAAAGTGGGCGCCTCGGCCGCCCGCAATACGTCCGACAGCCTGCAGCAAGGCTTTATCGATGGCGGCGGCCTGGCGCTCGAGCGCAAGGTGGGCGTGAAGGCGACGGAAAACGGCGTCAGTTCGGCCGGCAAGTATTCCACGCCCTTGCTGCCCGGCCACGCCTTGTCGATGGGCTGGGATGGCGCCTACACGGAGCGCGAGGAAACGCGCCGGCAGCGCGAAGCGGCCCTGGGCGCGTCGGGTGCACGCGCGCCCGTCAACAGCGACGAAGGTTTCGACGCCACCATCGAGCGCCTGGCCCTGTTTGTGCAGGACGACTGGGAAATCAGCCCGCGCTGGTCGATGTATGCGGGCGTGCGCTGGGAAGGCATCGACACGCGCAGCGCGGGCGACAGCTATGACGAAGTGAATCAGCGCACCAGCGTGTGGAGCCCGCTGCTGCAAACCCTGTGGAAGTTGCCTGATACCAAGGGCGACCAGGTACGTCTGGCCCTGACGCGCACCTACAAGGCGCAGCCCACGTCGAGCCTGATTCCACGCCGCAATACCTCGACCAACAATAGCCAGACCGACCCCGACCGCGAAGGCAATCCGTATTTGAAACCGGAGCTGGCGCTGGGCATCGATGCCTCGTACGAGCACTACTGGGCCGAAGGCGCCTTGCTCAGCGCGCGCGCCTCGGCCCGCCGCATCGATGGCTATACGCGCCAGGGCTTGCTGTTCATCAATGACCGCTGGGTGTCCACGCCCGTCAACGATGGCCGCGCGAATACGCAGACACTGGAACTGGAAGCGAAGTTCCCGCTGCGTGCCGTGCTGGCCGCGCCCGTGCCCGCCATCGACTTGCGTGCCAGCATCAGCCGCAACTGGTCGCAGGTGGAGCAGGTGCCGGGGCCGGACAATCGGCTCGACCAGCAAACGCCCGTCAGCGGCAACTTCGGTCTCGATTACAAGACGCCCGATGGCGTGCTGACCACGGGCGGCAGTTTTAATTTCCGCAACGGCGGCCCGGTGCGCATCACCGAGCGCCAGAGCGCGTACACCTCGCCGCGGCGCGACCTCGACATTTATGCGCTGTGGAAATTCGATGCGAAGAACCAGCTGCGCCTGGCGGTGTCGAACTTGCTGGCGCAAGACTTCGAAAGCGATACCATCTATGCGGACGCCAGCGGCACGATACAGCGCAACAGCATTTCGCCCAGTTCGCCGCAGGCGCGCGCGACCCTGGAAATGAAGTTCTGATCGCGGGCTTTTCGTGTTGAAAACCCCCGGCCGGCATCCCCGCTGGCCTATAATCTCGGCAATCGCGCGCACGGCCTGTCCGTGCGCGCCACCTTTTCATTTGCCAAGATTGCTTTCCCCATGACGTTTTCCTCCCTCGGCCTGATCGATCCCCTGGTCCGCAAACTCGATGAGCTTGGCTATGCCAAGCCCACGCCCGTGCAGGCGCAGGCGATTCCCTGTGTCCTGGCCGGACGCGACCTGATGGCCGCCGCCCAGACGGGCACGGGCAAGACGGCCGGCTTCGCCGTGCCGCTGCTGCAGCGCCTGACTTTGGAAGGCGTGGTGGCGCCCCAGTGCGTGCGCGTGCTGGTGCTGGTACCCACGCGCGAACTGGCCGAGCAAGTCTATGCCAGTTTCCGCAGCTATGGCGGCAACTTGCCGTTGCGCAGCTTCGTCGCCTATGGCGGCGTACCCATCGAGCCGCAGATCAGCAAGCTGCGCAAGGGCCTCGACGTGCTGGTGGCCACGCCGGGCCGCCTGCTGGACTTGCAGACGCAGGGCGCCGTCAAGTTCGAGCAAGTGCAGACCCTGGTGCTGGACGAGGCGGACCGCATGCTGGACCTGGGCTTCGAGCGCGAGCTCGATATATTGCTGATGACCATGCCCAAGCAGCGCCAGACCCTGCTGTTCTCGGCCACCTTCTCGGACGCCATCCGCGCCATGGCGAAAACCATGCTGAAGGACCCCGTCTCGGTGGAGGTCAGCGCGCGCAACAGCACCGTCAAGGCCGTGAAACAGTCGGTCATCGTGTGCGACAAGAAACGCAAGCCGGAACTGTTTTTGCACCTGTTGAAGAAAAAGCGCTGGGGCCAGGTCCTGGTCTTCGTCAAGACGCGCAAGGGTGTCGAGCTGCTGGTGAATACCTTGCTGGAGCAGGGCGTGCGCGCCGATTCGATTCACGGCGACAAGACCCAGCCGAACCGCCTGCGCGCGCTGGCCCGCTTCAAGGCGGCCGAGGTGCAGGTGCTGGTGGCCACGGACGTGGCCGCCCGTGGCCTCGATATCGACCAATTGCCCGTCGTCGTCAATTTCGACTTGCCCACTGTGGCGGAAGATTACATTCACCGCATCGGCCGCACGGGCCGCGCGGGCGCCTCGGGCGAAGCGATCTCGCTCGTCTGCGCCGACGAGGTGGAATTGCTGTCGGCCGTGGAAGCGCTGACGCGGCAAATCCTCAAGCGCAACGAGGAGCCGGGTTTCGAGGCCGAGCACCGAGTGCCGGGCACGTCCGCAGGCGGCACCATCCAGAAAAAGGCCGTGAAAGTGCTGGCGCCGAAGGCGGCCGAGCGGGCGAAAAAACGCCGCTTCTACAAGTAAGCGGGGAAGTTGGCCAGGCAGGGCAAGGCGCGCTGCACGGATATGCCATTCGTGCCATCATGCGCGTATGACCTCGATACCTTTGTTCCCGCTCAATACGGTGCTGTATCCCGATGGCTATCTGCCCCTGCAGATCTTCGAGGTACGCTATCTGGACATGATACGTCAGTGCATCATGGGCGAGCAGCCGTTCGGCGTGGTGCAGCTGCTGGACGGCGCGGAAGTGCGCAAGCCGGGCCAGCAGGAAACCCTGGCGCCCGTGGGCACGCTGGCGCGCATCGTCGACTGGGCCGCACCCCTGTCGGGCTTGCTGCAAATCAAGTGCATGGGCCAGCAGCGCTTTCACATCGTTTCCAGCGAACAGTTGAAGCACGGCTTGTGGGTGGCGCGGATCGAAATCTTGCCACCCGATAAAACCGTCCCCATCCCGCAAGAGCAGCAGAACGTGGCCGACGCGCTTGGCGCGCTGATCCGCACCTTGCAGGAGCAAAAGATCCCGCCCGAACAAATGCCCCTGCAACCCCCATACCGGCTCGACGAGTGCGGCTGGGTGGCGAACCGCTGGTGCGAGCTGCTGTCGCTGAGCGCCATGCAAAAGCAACTGCTGCTGAGCCAGGACAATCCCGTGCTGCGCCTGGAACTGGTGCAGGATATGCTGACGGAGAACGGCTTGCTGGAAGAGTAAATCAGCCGAAGCCGCATGTTTGCACACGCTTCCGTTGTGCAATTGCAATTTCTATTGAGAAATACTTTACGCTTTGCCGCCACTGGCATAAGATAATGCCCCTGGGCAAGATTGCCCTGGGCAACATTCAAGAGTACACGACAATGGCAAAAACAAGCGCGGAACAGATCAATGCGGCAATGGACGCGATGGCGGGCGAAGGCCAACCCATCACGGTGCGCGCCTTGCGCGAACGGCTGGGCAATGGCGCCTGCCTGGGCACCATCAGCAAGCTCTTGCAGCGCCGCAAGGCCGGCGCGCAACGCCAGATCGCTGCCGCCGCCGAACTGTCGCCCGTGCTGCAGCAAGCCATCCTCGATTATGTAGGACAGGAATTAAGCGCCAGCCACAGCGCGCATGAAGCCGAGATGAACGACAATCAACAGGAATTGATGGACCTGGCCAGCGAGAATGAGCGCCAGCAAGAGTTGCTCGACCAGCAGGCGGGCGAGCTGGAAGCCTTGCGCGAGGAACTCGAACGCGAGCGGCAGGTGGCGAACCAGGCCCGCACGGACCTGGCCAAGGCGCAGTTGCGCCTGGAAGGCTTGCCACGCCTGGAAGAGGCGGCCGAGCAGGCGCGCATGGACCTGGCCAAGGCGCAATTCAAGCTCGAAGGCATCCCCCGCCTGGAAGAGGCCGCCGAAGCGGCGCGCGCCGAACTGATCCAGGCCCAGCTGAAGCTGGAAAGCCTGACGCGCGTGGAGACGGAACTGGCGGCCGCGCGCCTGGAACTGGAAGCGGAACGCGAAGAGCTGGGCGAAACGCGCGCCGAACTGGACGAAGAGCGCACCTTGCGCATCAAGGCGCAGCAGTTCATCGTCGATCCCATCTTCAAGACGCCTGTCTGAGGACACCTGACCAAACCTGCTGCGCGTCGCGCTTTGCGGCCTGCGATGCTCACCGTACTGGAGTACGGTTGCGCTTCTTAGCCACAAATCACTGCCGCTCGCGACGGTTTTGTCAGGTGTCGATACGTCAGGGGAATAGGTCATGCGGACCTTGCTGGCTTAAAATGGCGCACTGTCGCGCCATGCCGTGCGACGCCCTGATCGCAAAGAAGGTTTATGTCCGTAGAAAAAGAAGTGCCGCTCCCGCTGGCGGCCGCCCCCACATCGCCGCGCGCCTTGCCGCCCAGGCCGCCGGCCGAATTCAGTTCGCCCGCAGCGGCCTTGGCGCGCAAGCTGGCACGCGAAGCCAGGGATGCGCAGGTGCGCGGCGTCACCTCCATCGACGCCATGCGCGAGGCCATCAAGCAGGCGGCGCGTGACTTGCCCACCATCACCGAGGTGCCGCGCCTGGCCATGCTGGACGCCGCCGCCTTCCGCGCACGCGCCGCGCTGGGCTTGCCCTTCCTGATGCGCGGGCTGGTGCGGCGCTGGCCCTTATCCCGGCTGGAACCCGCCATCTTGCGCGAACAGTTCAGCCACGTGCCCGTGCGGGCGCGCGTGGGCGACTACATCAACACGGCGTTCGCGGCTGACCGCGCCATGCAGGATATGTCAATGGGGCAATACCTGGATCTGGTGGCGGAGGGCAAGTACACCTTGCCGCCGTACCTGGGCAACCTGGAATTGCGCGAGTTGAACCGTTTGTGCCACTGGCCCACGTATTTTGACAAGATGGGGCCGCCACGCTTCTGGGTGGGGCCGGCCGGCACGGTGACGCCCTTGCATTGCGATTACGACGACAATATCTTCGCCCAGGTGTGGGGCCGCAAGCGCATCGTGTTATCGCCGCCGCACCACGACGAATTCCTCTACCCCAGCGAAGCGAATGCCATCCTGTTCGGCTCGCCATTCGACCCGGAGGCGCCCGATTTCGAACGTTTTCCCCTGGCGCGCCAGGCGACCATGATTGAATGCCTCGTCGAGCCGGGCGACATGCTGTACGTGCCCGCTGGCTGGTACCACCAGGTGCGCGCACTGACGTTTTCGCTGTCGTCGAACCGCTGGGCCAGGGCCGTGCCGCTGGCCCTGTATGGGCAGAGAGCGCTGCGGCGTACCGAGGTGTAATCGGATGGACCGATGGCCTTGTCATCGGCGCGCAGACCATGCGGGGGAATTGTCGTCCAGCTTGTTATCATGTCTTTTTCATCCGCCACGTCATCTGCATGGAGAGCAATGATCACATCGAGCTTGAATAATCGTTATCTGGGCGCCATGCTGGCGCTGGCCTGCGGCGACGCCGTCGGCACGACCGTGGAATTTTCCCCGCGCGGCAGCTTCGCGCCCGTGACGGAGATGGCTGGCGGCGGCCCGTTCGGCCTGAAGCCGGGACAGTGGACGGACGACACCTCGATGGCGCTGTGCCTGGCCGAGAGCCTGGTATTGAAAGGGGTGTTCGATCCGGCGGACCAGATGGTGAGGTATCTGAACTGGTGGCAATGGGGCTACCTGAGCTCCACCGGCACCTGCTTCGATATCGGTGGCACGGTCAGGGACGCGCTGGCCAGTTTCCAGGAAACAGGCAATCCCTACAGTGGTTCTACCGCGCCGATGACAGCAGGCAATGGCTCGCTCATGCGCCTGGCTCCCGTCGTGCTGTTTGCCTATCCGGATGCGGCGGCGGCCGTGGCATACGCCGCCGATAGCTCGCGCACGACCCACGCGGCGCCGGAAGCGATCGAAAGCTGCCAGTTGTTCGCCGCCTTGCTGTGCAGCGCGCTGGCGGGTACGCCGAAAGAGGCGCTCATGGACAGTGTGGCTTACCGGCCTGCCGAACCGCGGCTGGTGGAGCTGGCCAGTGGCAATTTCATCGCCAAGACGGAAGGGCAGATACGCGGCACGGGTTATTGCGTGGAGTCGCTGGAAGCGGCGCTCTGGTGCTTCTTCCATACCGACACGCTGGAAGAGGCCGTGTTGCGCGCCGTCAACCTGGGCGAGGATGCCGATACGACCGGCGCCATCGTCGGTCAGCTTGCCGGCGCCTATTATGGCGCCCAGGCAATCCCGGTGCGCTGGCTGGAAGCGCTGGCCATGCGCGGCGATATCGAAGCGCTGGCGGGCAAATTGTTCGAGCGGGCCCGGGGCTAGCGCAGGTTACACCCCACCAGCAACAGCATCGGTCGTTCCCGCTCTTCGGCCAGGGCCGGCTGCCGGGCGATCTGTTCGTCGCTGGGACCCCATTCTTCCACGTGTTCCAGCTGAAAACCGGCGCGTAGCAAGGCGTTCAAGGTCGTGCCCAGGGTGCGGTGCTGCTTGATCACGCCGGGCGCCAGCCAGTCGGACACGCGCGGGCCTTGCTCCTGGTAACTGTCGACGGGCCAGTGTTTGCGGCCCTGCGCATCCGTCAGCCAGCCGGGCTGGCGCGGGGCCATGAAGATCGGGTGCTCGATGGAAAACACCAGCTTGCCGCCCGGCTTCAGGCCGTGGCGGATGGTGGCCAGCAAGGCGTCGAAGCCTGCGATGTAGTGGAAGGCCAGCGAGCTGTAGACGAGGTCGTAGCCGGCCGGTGGCAAGGCCAGTTGTTCCAGATCCAGCCGGGCATAGCTGACGGCCGAGTGTCCTCCCATGCCGGCTGCCTGCGCCAGCATCTTTTCCGACACGTCCACGCCCAGCACCCGCGCCGCGCCAGCCTCGGCAGCCCAGCGGCAGAACCAGCCATAGCCGCAGCCCAGATCCAGCACTTGTTTCCCTTGCAGCGCGGGCAGCATGGCGCGTAGGGCTGGCCATTCGGGCGCGCTGTCGAGGCCGCCTGTGGAGCGCGGCAGCTGGCTGTAGGCCGTGAAGAAGGCGTCGTTGTCGTAGATATTCTGTGTCATGTGTCTGCTGAATCCTTGTGGGCCGTGCGCTTGGCGTGGCCGCTGCGTTGCGCCCGGTAAATGCCGGTGTGGCCGGAAAACAGATAGGCCACGACGCAGGCGATGGCCGCGTACACGCCGATCTCGGCGCCGAACAGTTCCATGGCCATCAGGGTCGAGGCGATGGGGGTGTTGGCGGCGCCCGCGAAGACGGCAACAAAACCGATGGCGGCCAGCAGGGGGGCGGGCTGGTGCAGCAGCGCACCGAGCGCATTGCCCAGGGTCGCGCCGATGAAGAACAGGGGCGTCACTTCGCCGCCCTTGAAGCCCGTGCCCAGCGAGACGATGGTGAACGCCATCTTGGCGAGGAAATCGTATGCTGGCAGCGGTCCCTGCAGGGCGTCGACGATGGTGGGAATGCCCAGGCCGATATACTTGTCCGTGCCCAGCAGCCACACGGCCAGCGCGACGACGAGACCGCCGGCCAGCGGGCGCAGCGGGGCGTAGGCGATCTTGCGTTTCATCCAGCCGCTCAAGCCGTGCGTGGCTTGCGCAAACAGTTTGCCGGTTACGCCGAACAGCACGCCCGCGATGACCATGGCGCACAAGGTCCAGGTTGAAAGGGCGGGAATGCCGGGTACGGCGTAATGCGTGTGCTGGACGCCCCACAGCAGGCCGATCTGATCGGCGATGACGGCAGCTAGCAGGCAGGGCAGCATGGCTTCGTAGCGCAGGCGGCCGATGGCCAGCACTTCCAGGCCGAAGAGGGCGCCCGCCAGCGGCGTGCCGAAGACGGAGGCAAAGCCGGCGCTGATGCCGGCCATCAGGATGATGCGCCGGTCTTCATTGTTCAGGCGAAACATGCGCGTGAGCTGGTCGGCCAGCGCGCCGCCCATCTGCACGGCCGTGCCTTCGCGCCCGACCGAGGCGCCGAATACATGCGAGACGACGGTGCCGCCCAGCACCAGCGGCGCCATGCGCAGGGGGATGATTTTTTTCGGGTCGTGGATTTCATCGATGAGCAGGTTCGCGCCGCCTTCGACACTGCTGCCGTAGCGCAGATACAGCCAGCCGACGGCAAAGCCCGCCACGGGCAGCAGCCAGATCAGCCACGCGTGCGCCAGGCGCGTGCGCGTGGCCCAGTCCAGGGCGAACAGGAAGCCGGCCGAGGCCGACCCTGCCAGCGCGGCCACGATGGCCGCGAGCAGCAGCCATTTCAACAGATGCTTCAACAGATCGGTGAGGGCGCTGAGGCGGTGCATCGGGCATCGAGTCCAGGTTGATGGGTGGGAGTCCTTACAGGCCCAGTTCGGCCACCAGCGCCTGGCCGATGGCGCGCTGCTCGGCCAGGATGGCGCGCAGGTGGTGGGGGCGCGTCTTGACATTCGTCATGACCACGCGCAGCACGTTGGTCGGGCCGGGGTAGCGCGTCGATTCGAGCACCGTGCGCGACACAAAGCTGTGGCCCTGCGCCTTTTGCCGGTTTTGCAGCTTGGCGTTCAACGTGTTCAATTGCTTGTTCAATTCGGTCGCCGCATCCACCTGCCCGCTGGCCAGCAAGGCCTCCATGCGCTGGCGCAAGTGCGTGGGCACGTAGCGGTAAGTCAGAATGAAGGTGTCGGAGCGCGTGACGAGCTCAAAATCGTGCTGGTCGGCCAAGAGCTGCTGCAACTGGCCGGACAGGGTGGCCGCCTGCCGCAGCAGGGTCGTGTAGCCGGACACACCGAGCACCTTGAACGAGGTCCACAGTTTCAAGGCGTCGAAGCGGCGCGAGCCTTCCAGCGACGTCTGGCCCAGGTCGCCCGAGTTGTCACGCAAGATGTAGTTGGCGTTATGCTTCAGCAGGTTCAGGCTGGCGCTGTCCTTGAACAGCACCATGCTTTGCGCCATCGGCACCCACAGCAGTTTATGTCCGTCGATGACGACGGAGTCGGCCAAGGCAATCCCGTCGTACAGCGCGCGGTACTGTTCCGCGATCAAGAGCGCTCCGCCCCAGGCCGCATCCACATGGAACCAGATGGACTCCCGCGCGGCAATGGCCGCCATGGCGGCCAGCGGGTCGATGGCGCCCGTTTCCGTCGTGCCAGCGATGCCGATCATGGCGACGACCTTGATCTTGCGCAATTTCAAGTCGGCAATCGTCGCTTCCAGTGCGGCGACGTCGATGCGGTTGTCGCGGTCGACGGCCACCAGGTGCAAGGCATTTTCGCCGAGGCCCAGGGTCGCCAGCGCCTTTTTCACGGAATAATGGCTGCGGGCCGAGCCGATCACGGCCAGCCCCGCGTAGCCGGATTCCTGCATGGCGGCAAACAAACCGCGCTTGCGCGTGCCGGGCAGTTGCTGTTCCAGCGCCACGGCCAGCGCCGTCAGATTGCCCATGGTGCCGCCATTGACGACATTGCCCAGCGCGCCGCTGGTGGCGGCCATGGCCTGCGTGTAGACAGCGTCCGGCTGCTGATACACCTGGCGGTGCAGCCAGCCGAGGATCTGCTTTTCGATCAGGCTCGACACATACGCCGTTTCGATCTTGACCTGGTTCTGGTTCAGGGTGGCCGTAAACGCTTCGGCCAGCACGCTGATCCAGGGCAAGGCCTGCGTCATGTGGCCGATGTATTGTGGGTGGTTCAGCTGGGCCGTATTGGCCAGCACCGTGGTATCGAGCTCGTGCAGGAAATCCGCCACGGGCATGCCGTGCGCGGGCAGGCAGGTGTCGGACAGTTGCGTCAGCAGTTCCGCATACGGCGTGTGCGGATAGGCCGTGTCGCGTTCGGCGGCCAGCCAGCCGCCCAGCATGCCCAGCGCCTGCCGCAGTGGCGCGGGCGAGCCTTGCAGCGCATCGATGGAAAAATGCTGCTGCAGCAGTTGTTCGATAGGGGTATCGGTCATGGCGCGGTGTCTCTCTACGGATTGCTGATGCCACGGTGACAAACGAATTGCGCCCAGGCGAAAGCGGGATTTTACCCGACTCCGCCTGGGCGCATCAGTTTGCTATATCAGTTTGCTATTACGGTCAGCTATCAGAAGTAATTGAGGCCCAGCGCCGACTTGACTTCATCGGCCGTGCGCGCCGCCACTTCGCGTGCGCGGAACGTGCCTTCTTTCAACATCTGGATGACTTGTCCCTTGTCCTTGGCGAACTCTTCGCGGCAGGCGCGGATCGGCGCCAGCATTTCCTGCAAGACCAGGTCCAGGCGCTTCTTGACGATGCTGTCGCCCAGGCCGCCGCGCACGTAATGGGCTTTCATGTCGGCCAGCGCCGCTTTTTCCGGATCGAACGCATCGAGGTAGGTAAAGGCGATGTTGCCTTCCAGGTGGCCCGGGTCTTCCACGCGCAGGTGCAGCGGGTCGGTGTAGACTTTTTTCACGGCGGCCGTGATTTCGGCCGCGGTCGCGCCCAGGTTGATGGTATTGCCCAGCGACTTGCTCATCTTCGCCTTGCCGTCGATGCCGGGCAGGCGGCCGATGTCCGGCACCAGCGCCTTGCATTCCATCAGCAC
The DNA here is from genome assembly GCF_009208735.1 of Janthinobacterium rivuli. Taxonomy (GTDB): domain Bacteria; phylum Pseudomonadota; class Gammaproteobacteria; order Burkholderiales; family Burkholderiaceae_D; genus Janthinobacterium. The sequence continues at coordinate 109,247 of NZ_WFLJ01000011.1, forward strand.
TTCGCGGTTGTACATGCGGTTGAAGCGGCGCACGATTTCATTCGTCTGCTCGATCATCGGGATCTGGTCTTCGCCCACGGGCACCACGCCCGCCTTGAAGGCCGTGATGTCGGCCGCCTGGCTGGCAGGGTAGGTCAGGAAGCCGGCCGGGATGTCGCGTTCGAAGCCGCGCAGGCGGATTTCTTCCTTGACGGTGGGGTTGCGCTCGAGGCGCGCGACGGTGACGATGTTCAGGTAGTAAAAGGTCAGCTCGGCCAGTTCCGGGATTTGCGACTGGATGAAGACCGTGGTCTTGCTCGGGTCGATGCCGACGGCCAGGTAGTCGAGCGCCACTTCGACGACGTTGCGGTGCACCTTGTCGATGTCATCCATATTGTCCGTCAACGCCTGCGCGTCGGCCAGCATGATGAATTGCTTGTAGCTGTTCTGGTAGCGCACGCGGTCGCGCAGGCTGCCCACGTAGTGGCCCAGGTGCAAGGGGCCGGTCGGGCGGTCGCCCGTCAGGATCACGGATTGCGAAGCGATGGCGGCAGCGGACAATGGCGCGGCCGGGGCGTTGTCGGTATCGGGGGTGTCGGGAGTGTTAGGCAAGCTCATCAAGTTTCCTTTTGAGCCGCCTGCATCGGGGATGATCCAGGCTGAGCCTGTTACGCCACCGATCGAGGCGGCGTGGATCAAATTCACATCACTATGCAGTGGCCGCGCGAAAGTGAGCGGGACCACCAATTCAAGCAGGCGTGTTGTGACGGGATAAATTTCATGGCGTTATGGTTGCAGTTCGTGCGCGTTCTGTCAAGTTGCACCCCGATTTATCTGCCGCGCCGCGTCAGGCGCTTGCCTACTGCAAAAATTGCTTTCCGGGTACTATTGCCGTTCGGCCACTTTTGCGTGGCATGAATCATTGGAGAACAGTATGCGCGTGTCGTCCCCCGTCCGGCTCACCGGCCTGGCCCTTGTAGTGAGTTCCCTGTTTATTTCCCCCGCGATGGCGCAAACGCCGCCGATGACGCCCGATATCGGCGCCAAGCTGGTGATGCCCGATGTCAATGATTACGTCAAGCGCGTGGTGATGATCCCCATGCGCGACGGCGTCAAGCTGTACACGGTGATCATCGTGCCGAAAGACGCCAAACGGGCGCCGATCATGCTCACGCGCACGCCGTACAACGCGGCCCGCCGCGCCCAGCGCGCGAGCAGCCCCAGCATGCTGACCACCTTGCCGCAAGGCGACGACACCCTGGTGGAGAATGGCTATATCCGCGTGTTCCAGGACGTGCGCGGCAAGCATGGATCGGAAGGCGATTACGTCATGACGCGCCCCGTGCGCGGACCGTTGAACCATACCAAGGTCGATAACGTCACGGACGCGTGGGACACCATCGACTGGCTGGTGAAGAACGTGCCGGAAAGCAATGGCAAGGTGGGCATGCTGGGTTCCTCGTACGAGGGCCATACGGTGCTGATGGCCCTGGTCGACCCGCATCCGGCCCTGAAGGTGGCCATCCCCATGAGCGCCATGGTCGATGGCTGGCGCGGCGACGACTGGTTCCACAACGGCGCCTTCCGCATGCCGAGCCTGTCTTACCTGGCGTGGCAGACCAGCGCGCGCGGCAGTAGCGAGGCGCCGGCGCTGGGCGTGTATGACGAATACGATGCCTATCTGCGCATCGGCTCGGCCGGCGATTACGCGAAGAAGTTCGGCATCGACAAGCTGACCTACACGAAAAAGCTGTTCGAACACCCGGCCTACGACAGTTACTGGCAGGAGCAGGCGCTGGATAAAATCCTGGCGAAACGCCCCTTGATCGTGCCGACCATGCACGTGGTGGGGCAATGGGACCAGGAAGATATCTATGGGCCGTACGCCAGCTACACGGCGATGGAGGGGCGTGACAAGCGCAACAACCTCAATTACCTGGCCATCGGCCCGTGGCGCCATAGCGGCGTCAACTATGACGGTTCCAGCCTGGGTGCCTTGAAATTCGACGGCGACACGGCGCGCCAGTTCCGCGAAAAAGTCATGCAGCCATTCCTCAATCAATACCTGAAGGATGGCGCGCCGGAAGCGAACACGGCGCCCGTGGTGTCGTACCAGACCGGCACCAACCAGTGGCAGCGCCTGCAGCAGTGGCCGCTGGCCTGCGAGACGTGCGAGACGAAACTGACGCAGATCTACCTGCAGGACGGTTCCAGGCTGGGTTTTGCGGCGCCAGCGGGCGCTGCGGATGCGGCGGAAGGCGCCTTCGATGAATACGTGGCCGATCCCGCCAAGCCCGTGCCTTTCGTGGCGCGTCCCGTGCGCCTCATGGACCCCGATGTGTGGAAGCCATGGCTGGTCAGCGACCAGCGCGGCTATGCCGACCGCACGGACGTGCTCAGCTATGTTTCCGAACCGTTGAAAACGGCCGTGCGCATCGCCGGCGCGCCGATGGTCAACCTGTTTGCCTCCACCAGCGGCACGGATGCCGATTGGGTGGTGAAACTGATCGACGTGTATCCGGACGAGGTGCCGTCGCAGCCGGCCATGGGCGGCTACCAGCTGGGCGTGGCGATGGATATCTTCCGCGGCCGCTACCGCGACAGCTTCGAGCACCCGACGCCGATACCGGCGGGCAAGGTGGAACGCTACCGCTTCGCTTTGCCGAACGCGAATCACGTCTTCCTGCCCGGCCACCGCATCGCCGTGCAAGTGCAGTCGAGCTGGTTCCCCCTGTACGACCGCAACCCGCAAAACTACGTGCCGAACATCTTCCTGGCCGACCCGGGCCATTATAGAAAGGCGACGCAGCGCGTGTACCACGCGGCAGGGGCGGCCAGCGCCATCGAGTTGCCGATTGCGCCGCTCGACGCGCGCTAAGCGATTCGCATCAGGATGGCGCCCGCCGCGATCAGGCCGATGGCCAGGTAGCGGCGGGGGCTGATTTTTTCGCGCAGGAACAGGGCCGCGATGGCGATGGCGAATAAAATCGACGTTTCGCGCAGGGCCGCGATGGCGGCCACGGGCGCCTGCGTCATGGCCCACAGGGCCAGCCCGTACGAAGCGAGGGTGCCGACACCGCCGAAGGCGGCCAGCCGCCATTGCGTTTGCGCATAGGCAAGCAGGTCGGCGGGGCGGCGCAGCACCGTCCACAGCAATAGCCCCGCGCCGTTCAAGACAAAAATCCACATGGTGTAGGCGGCCGGCGCGCCGGACAGGCGCACGCCGATGCCGTCGATCAAGGTATAGCTGGCGATGACGCAGGCGTTGACCAGCGCAAAGGCGGTGGCGCGTCCCGTGTTTTTCCGCACGGCGGCCGTGGCGGGCAGGCGCGCGGCGAAATACAGTGCGAAGATGCCCGCGCAGATGCAGGCGACGGCGCCCATCTGCATGGAAGACAGCCGTTCGCCGATCAGCGGCCAGCTGGCCAGTGCCACGATGAGCGGCGCGCTGCCGCGCATCAGGGGGTAGGCATGGCTCATGTCGCCCGCCCTGTAGGCGGCCGCCAGCAGCGAGTAATAGGCCAGCTGTGCCACGGCCGAGGCAAGCAGGTAGGGCCAGCTGGCCGGTGCGGGAGCCTCGACAAAGGGCAGCACGGCCAGCGAGATCAGGGCCGCGCCCACGGAGACGAGTACGGTGCTGAGAAAGGTATCCTTGCCCGACTTGACGATGGCGTTCCAGCTGGCGTGCAGCAGGGCGGCAAACAGCACGACGGCGACGACCAGACCTGACATGCCTGGGTCCTTAGCGCGGACGGATGCTGAGCGAGAGCAATTCCTGGCGGTGATGGCGCTGGAAGGCGTCCATCACGGTGCCCGAGCGGCCCGCCTTGTCCAGCAGGTCGCGCAGGGTCGCCTGGTCTTCCGCCGTGAGCGACTTGCGCGACAGGTAGACGCCGCTCATGCCCCACGGCAGCTCGGGCAGCGCTTCCAGGCGCAGGCGGTCGGCCAGGCCATACACGCGCGCATCGTTTTGCGCCACGCCGGCCAGGATGGTGGGCGCCATGATGGTGGCATCGATGAAGCCGCTTTGCATCAGGCGCGCCACGGACAGCGCGTCGACTTCGTAGAACAGGCGTCCCTGGCTGCTCAGCTCCTTCGCCAGCGCCTGGTACGGTGCGCCATAGTCGTAGCCGCGCACGAGCGCCACGCGCAATTCGCGCCGCTCGATCAATTCCTGCATGGTGTTGATGGGCGCGCGCGCGCCCTGCAGCGAAATCAGCAGCGGACGGCTGCCCAGCATGGGGATGAACAGGCCGTGCTGGTCGCGCCGCAAGGTGCTGCTGGCCGGGATCAGCAAGTCGGCCTTGCCCGCCTCGAACATCGCTTCCAGGCGCGCGCGGGGCACGGCCGTGAAGATGAAATTGCAGCCGAGCTTGGCGCCCATGCTGCGCAGCAAGTCGGGATAGATGCCGCTGATGGTGGCGCCAGTGACCACCACGCTGGCGCCGATGGCCGAGACGGGTACCTGGATGTCGCGCGAGCATTGTGCGCCCGCCAGCGACGGCAGCGCCAGCGCCAGCATGGCCACGGTTCGGCGCCAGGCGCTGGAATAAAAGTCAGTCATACCCATCCTTGCTCACCATCGTATCGCGGGCGTTGGCAACGTCCGCTTGATTATCCCATTCTCGCCTATTTATTTCTCAAATGCAATATTATCCTGCCGACTACTTTGTGGTGGAAACCACAAGTCTTGCCTGGCGTTGTGCCTTGAAGTAGCGCCAGGCCACCACGATGCCCAGGGTTTGCATGATGGCGCACAGGAAGAAGGTGCTGCCGATGCGCCAGTCTTGCGGCGGCAAGTGGCTCACTTCACCGAGGATCATGCTGCCGAGCAAAGGCATGATGATAATGCCCAGGCTGCTGATCGATTGCAGGGAACCCATCAGTTCGCCCTGTTCGCTGGCGTTCGATGACTTCGAGATGATGCCTTGCAGGGCCGGTCCGGCGGCAAAGGCCAGCAGGTTGCACAGGATCAGCGCATACATCATCCAGCCCTGCGTCGCCAGGCCGTACAGCAAATAGGTGAGCGCGCCCGACGCCATGCCCAGCAGGGACAGCCGCACTTCGCCAAAACGCTTGATGAGTATGCCCAGCAAGCCCGCCTGCACGACGGCCGCGCACAGGCCCACGCAGAACAGGGCGATGCCGTTCTGGCGCGGCGTCCAGTCGAAGCGGAAATGCGTGTACAGCACCCAGGTGGTGTTGAGCATCATTTGCGCAAACGTCATCAGGCCGAAGGCCAGCACCAGGCCGCGGATTTCCACGCGGCGCACCAGCTTGAGCAGGGCGGCAAACGGGTTGATGCGCGACAGGGTGAAGGGGGCGCGGGGACCCGGCTGCAGCGATTCGGGCACGCAGAAATAGCCGTAGATGAAATTGGCCGCCGACAGGCCCGCCGCCACGTAAAACGGCAGGTGCAGATTGATCTCGCCCAGCAGGCCGCCCAGCATGGGCCCGCAAATGAAGCCCAGGCCAAAGGCCGCGCCGATCTTGCCGAAACTCTTGGCGCGGTTGTCGGGCGTGGAAACGTCGGAAGCGTAGGCGGACGCGACCGACATGCTGGCCGACGAGACGCCGCCGATGATGCGGCCGATGAACAGGCAGGCCAGGTTTGGCGCCCAGCCCGTGGCGAGGAAGTTGATGCCCATGCCGGCCATCGAGTACAGCAGCACGGGACGGCGTCCCACGCGGTCGCTGATGGCGCCCAGCATGGGCATGAAGATGAATTGCAGCAAGCCGAACACGGCCGCCATGATGCCGTACCAGAACGCTTGCTCATCCTTGCCGCTGACAAAGTCGCCGATCAGGATGGGCAGCACGGGCACCACCAGGCCGATGCCCAGCATGTCGATGAAGACGCAGACGAGGATGAAATTGAGGTTGCCGGCGCGCGCGGGCGCGGCGGCGGACGGGGAGTGGCTGTCGGGGCTGGTTTTATCGGACATGCATGCTTTCGGCGCGTTGGCAAAGCGCCGGCGCGTTGCAGGTTCCTGCTGGCGCGCGGCGCGATAGCTGAGGCTTGCATTATAGACAGCATGGGCCATGCTGGCTATCGCCACCCATGTCAGTGCGCAATTCCCCATTCGTCGGCAAAGGCGGCGCGGAAATCCGTCAGCACGGCCAGCCGCTGTTCGGCCAGGGCGCGGCCGGCCGCCGTCTGCATCTTGCCGGGCAGTTTGTCGAGCTTGGTGACGATATGGTCGAGCGCGTATGCCTTGTCGTCGAGTTCGCGATGCCGGGCCAGCGGATCGCTGCCATGCGCCAGCGCGCTCTCCATGCGCGCGGCCGTGTAAAACAGGCGCGCCAGCCCCACGGCGCCCAGCGCGTCGATGCGGTCGGCATCTTGCACGATTTGCGCTTCGATCGTGTGCGGCGGCAGATTGGCGGAAAAACTGTGCGTCTCGATGGCGTGGGCCACGCCGGCCAGTTTTTCTGGTGGAAAATCCAGTTCCGCCAGCTGGCGGCACGCCAGCGCGGCCGCCTGGCGCGAGGCCAGATGGCGTTCCGGGTGGTTTTTCGGCAAGTTGACCAGGTCGTGCAGGTAGCAGGCGGCCATCACGGTGAGGGTGTCCGCTTCCACGTGGTCCCGCAGCAGGGCGCTGGCATTGCGCCAGACGCGGTGCAGGTGGTTGAGGTCGTGGGCGCTGTCATCGCCCAGGCCGGCCGAGGCCAGCGCCAGCAGGCGTGGCTGCCATTGAGAAAGCAAAGAGTGCATGGTGCAAAGTTGTAAAAAGCAGGGGCCGCCAGTGTGGCATAAAACGTCGCCGCGTGCGGTGGCAAGCCTGGCACTGCTGCGTGCCGTATTCACCACACAACTTGCATTTGTGAAAAGATTTGGTCAGGTGACCGCTCTTTTTTAGTGCATGTAAAATTTACATGGGGTAACATTGCCGCACGGAAATTAGAGGCATAAGCTAATTGCGAGAAAGTATTTGCAAAAACATACAAGTGGCTGCCATGCCGTCGTGCATGCTTGGCCTGCGCCCCAGGCGAGTTAACTAAAGGATTATCATGAACACCAATTCCAGCGACACCGGCGCAACCGTTGCCAAGGCTGCCGAATACCTGGCCTTTACCCTGGGCCAGGAAGAGTATGGCATCGACATCCAGAAAGTCAGCGAAATCCGCAGCTATGAAACGCCGACCCGCATCGCCAACGCCCCCGAGTTCGTCAAGGGCGTGGTCAACCTGCGCGGCATCATCGTGCCGATCGTCGACATGCGCATCAAGTTCAACCTGGGCACGCCCAGCTATGACCAGTTCACCGTCGTCATCATCCTCAATATCGGCAACCGCGTCGTCGGCATGGTCGTCGACCGCGTCTCCGACGTCACCACCCTGATGCCGGAACAGATCAAGCCGGCGCCGGACATGGGCCGTTCGATCAACACGGAGTACGTGATCGGCTTGGGCACCATCGACGAGCGCATGTTGATTCTGGTCGATATCGACCAGCTGATGTCCAGCGCCGACATGGGCCTCATCGAGAAGCTTGCCGCCTAAGTTTTTGCTGAAGGTCAGTCGGCTAAGTTTGTTGGAAACAATTGACTCTCGACATTGCTTGGTATTTCTGCAAGGCGCACGCTAACGCCTTTCCTGGCGCACGGTTCAGCTGAACCGTGCGCCAGTTTCACATCAGTTTTACTTTTTACGCCCGTTTCGCCATGGCAGCCAGCCCGCACAGCGCGAAACTGCCAGCCATGGCATCAGGGCTCTTTAGGATAGTCACATGAATGTATTACGCAACGTCAGCATCGGTGTCCGCCTCGGACTCGGTTTTGCCGTGATTTTGCTGTTTTCCATGCTCATTACGGGCATCAGCGTCTGGCGCCTGCACGACGTGGCCAGCGCCACGCGCGTCATGATGGAGCAACCGCTGGCCAAGGAACGCTATATTTCCGACTGGTATGGCCGTATCGACAGCGCCGTGCGCCGCACCATCGCCATTGCCCGCAGCAGCGACACGTCGCTCAGTGGCTATTTCGCCGAAGAATCGAAAGTCTCGTCGTCCAGCTCGGCGGAGCTGCAAAAGAAAATCGAGGCGCTGATCGACAAGCCCGAGGAAAAAGCCATGTTCGCGGGCTTGCTGGAACAGCGCAAGGTGTACATCGGCTCGCGCGACCAGGTCTACAAGCTGAAGGGCGAAGCGCAGGTCGAGGCCGCCAACGAGGTGTTTGAAAAGACCTTCGTGCCGGCCGCCGCGAAATACCAGAAGATGGTCTCGGACTTGCTGGAACACCAGCGCGCCACGATCGACACGACGGCGCGCGAGATCGACGCCGTCGCCAATACCAGCCGCAACCTGATGCTGGTGCTGGCCGCGCTGGCGCTGGCTTTTGGCGTCGTCTGCGCCTGGGTCTTGACGATGGGCATCGTGCGTCCTCTGCGCACGGCCGTGGACATCGCCCGCAAGGTGGCCGATGGCGACTTGACGGCACAGATCGACGCCAGCGCCAAGGATGAAACGGGACAATTGCTGCAAGCGTTGAAGGACATGAACACGAGCCTGCTCAACATCGTCGGCGAAGTGCGCAGCGGCACGGACAGCATCGCCACGTCGTCGACGCAGATTGCCGCCGGCAACCAGGACCTGTCTTCCCGCACGGAAGAGCAGGCCGGCTCGCTGGAAGAGACGGCGTCGTCGATGGAAGAGCTGACTTCCACCGTGAAACAGAATGCGGACAATGCGCGCCAGGCCAACCAGTTGGCGGCCTCGGCGGCGCAAGTGGCCGTCAAGGGCGGCGAAGTCGTGGCGCAGGTGGTGGGCACGATGGAATCGATCAATGCGTCGTCAAACAAGATCGTCGACATCATCAGCGTGATTGACGGCATCGCCTTCCAGACGAATATCCTGGCCTTGAATGCGGCCGTGGAAGCGGCGCGTGCCGGCGAGCAGGGCCGTGGCTTCGCCGTCGTGGCGTCCGAGGTGCGCAACCTGGCGCAGCGTTCGGCCAGCGCCGCGAAAGAGATCAAGACCCTGATCGGCGCGTCCGTCGAGCAAGTCAACGCGGGCAGCATGCTGGTGGCGCAAGCCGGTTCGACCATGAACGACATCGTCGACAGCGTGCAGCGCGTGAGCGACATCATCACGGAAATCACGGCGGCCAGCAGCGAGCAAAGCGTGGGCATCGACGAGATCAACCGCGCCATCGGGCAGATGGATGCCGTGACGCAACAAAATGCGGCGCTGGTGGAAGAGTCGGCGGCGGCCGCCGAATCGATGCAGCATCAGGCACATAACCTGGCGCAGGTCGTCAGCGTGTTCAAGCTCAATGGCCAGCCAGCCAAGGTCAGCGGCGCGAACGTACTGAAACGCCCGGCGGCGCCACAAAACGCCTTGCGCATCGGCACACGCTGATGCTCGCGCGGCTGCCCGTGCAGCCGCTTTTTGCCGTCCCCTTTTATATAGTCTGGTTCCGCTTTTTTAGGATATTCACATGAATTTGTTAAGAAACGTCAGTATTGGTGTGCGCCTCGGCCTGGGTTTTGCCGTGATCTTGCTGTTTTCCATGCTCATCACGGGCATCAGCGTGTGGCGCTTGCACGATGTGGCCATGGCCACGCGCACCATGATGGAATTACCGCTGGCGAAGGAACGCTATATTTCCGACTGGTACGCGAAGATCGACAGCGGCGTGCGCCGCACCACGGCCATCGCGCGCAGCAGCGACACGACACTGGGCGCGTATTTTGCGGAAGAGGCCAAGCAATCGTCCGTCGTCTCGGGTGAGTTGCAAAAGAAAATCGAAGCCTTGATTTCCAGCCCGGAAGAAAAGGAACTGTTCCGCCTGGTGAGCGAACAGCGCAAGGTTTACCTCGATTCGCGCGCGCAAGTGTCGAAGCTGAAGGCCGATGGACAGGAAGCCGAGGCAGAAAAGGCGTTCCAGGGCATCTTCGTGCCCGGTTCGACGCAATACCTGAAAGTGGTCAACGACATGCTGCAGCATCAGCGCGCCAGCATCGACACGACGGCGCGCGAGATCGACGAGGTCGCCAAGACGAGCCGCAACTTGCTGCTGACCCTGGCGCTGCTGGCGCTGGGCTTTGGCGTCGTCTGTGCCTGGCTGTTGACGATGGGCATCGTGCGCCCCCTGCGCACGGCCGTGGACATCGCCCGCAAGGTGGCCGATGGCGACTTGACGGCGCAGATCGACGCCAGCGCCAAGGATGAAACGGGACAATTGCTGCAAGCGTTGAAGGACATGAACACAAGCCTGCTCAACATCGTCAGCGAAGTGCGCACGGGTACGGACAGCATCGCCACCTCGTCGACGGAAATTGCCGCCGGCAACCAGGACCTGTCTTCCCGCACGGAAGAGCAGGCCGGCTCGCTGGAAGAGACGGCGTCGTCGATGGAAGAGCTGACTTCCACCGTGAAGCAGAATGCGGACAATGCGCGCCAGGCCAACCAGTTGGCGGCCTCGGCGGCGCAAGTGGCCGTCAAGGGCGGCGAAGTCGTGGCGCAGGTGGTGGGCACGATGGAATCGATCAACGCTTCGTCGAACAAGATCGTCGACATCATCAGTGTCATTGATGGCATCGCCTTCCAGACGAATATCCTGGCCCTGAATGCGGCCGTGGAAGCGGCCCGTGCCGGCGAGCAGGGCCGTGGCTTCGCCGTCGTGGCGTCCGAGGTGCGCAACCTGGCGCAGCGTTCGGCCAGCGCCGCGAAAGAGATCAAGACCCTGATCGGCGCTTCCGTGGAGCAAGTCAACGCGGGCAGCATGCTGGTGGCGCAAGCCGGTTCGACCATGAACGACATCGTCGACAGCGTGCAGCGCGTGAGCGACATCATCACGGAAATCACGGCGGCCAGCAGCGAGCAAAGCGTGGGCATCGACGAGATCAACCGCGCCATCGGCCAGATGGATGCCGTCACGCAACAAAATGCGGCCCTGGTGGAAGAGTCGGCGGCGGCCGCCGAATCGATGCAGCACCAGGCACACAACCTGGCGCAAGTGGTCAGCGTGTTTAAACTGAGTGGCCAGCAGGCCGGCGCAAGCGGCTTGAAGGGCGTCAATAGTACCGCCCGCCCGGCAGCCAAGGCACCGCAAGAAGCGTTGCGGATCGGCCGCGCCGCTTAAGTTGCTTACCCCGTAACGGCTGGGGTCAGACCCGGCGGGTCTGCCCCCCGATCAATCGCCAACTGCGACAGCCGGTCCGCCTCGCCATTCCTGTGGCGCGGCAGCCAGCGCAAGCTCACCTCCGTGAATTGTTCCAGCAGGGCCACCACGGTGGCCCTTTGTACTTCCAGTCCCTTGGCGCCGACCGGCGTCGTCCCCAGCACGTCATTGATCACCACCTGGCTGTCGCCGTACAGCAGCAGTTGCACGGGCGGCGGGCGCACGCCCAGCGCCGTGCGCAGCACGGCCGTCAGGGCCGCATATTCCGCATCGCTGCTGCTGCCATAACCGGCCGCCTCGCTCACTTCGATACGCTCGCCGTTTGGTCCCAGCAGCAGGGCGCCTATGCCCAGCTTGCCCGGGTTCGGGTGGGCGGAGCCGTCGAACCAGCCGCGCCAGGCCAGCGGGCCGCCGTGGTCCTGGCGACTGAGCGCCAGTTGCGCGCGGCGCGCCTGCATCCTGGCTTCCTTGCGCTGTTTGCGCGCCTGCGCTTCCGCCGTCATGGCTTGATCAGCAAGGTATCGATCAGGCTGCCGATCCAGCACGCGACCAGCACACCCACGGCCACCGTCATGGCGGGGCCGTCGTTGGCGGAGAGCGCATCGACTTTTTCCGCGATCAGCTGCACGTCGAGGGGCAGGGCGCCGCTGTCGATCTGTGCCATTATTTGGTCCAAGCGTGCCATGATCTGGCGCAATACGAGTACCAGCGCGATGAGGGCGGGCACGAGGAAGAGGCAGCCGCGCGCCTGGCGTTTTAATAAGAAATGCCCGCTGCCGGGAAACACGAGGCCCGACAGCAGCAGCGCCTGCGTGCGTTTGGATATGGATGAAGGTGAGGGGGAGCCGCTCATGCGCGCCTTGTGTAGAGGAAAGAGCGGCCCATCATACTATTGCCAGCCGAATTTGCGCAGATAGTAGCGTTTCATCAAGGTCGTCAGCAGGGTGTAGCAGACGAGGATGCCCAGCAGCCAGGGGAAGTAGCCCAAGGGCAACGCTTGCAGCTTGAAGTAGGTCGCGAGCGGACCCATCGGCAGGAACACGCCCACGGCCATGATGGCGGTGGTGGCCACCAGCAGGGGCACGGAGGCGATGCTGTCGATGAAGGGCAGCTTGGGCGTGCGGATCAGGTGCACGATCAGTGTCTGCGTCAACAGCCCCACGACGAACCAGCCGGACTGGAACAGGGTTTGCTGTTCCGGGGTATTCGCGCCGAACACATGCCACATCAAAATAAACGTGCTGATGTCGAAGATCGAGCTGATGGGCCCAAAAAACACCATGAAGCGGCCGATGTCGCGCGGGTTCCAGCTCAGCGGCTGCTGTATCAGTTCGGCGTCGACATTGTCGAACGGGATGGCGATCTGCGACACGTCATACAGCAGGTTTTGCACCAGCAAGTGCAGCGGCAGCATGGGCAGGAACGGTAAAAAGGCGCTGGCCACCAGCACGGAAAACACATTGCCGAAGTTCGAGCTGGCCGTCATGCGGATGTATTTGAGCATGTTGCTGAAGGTGCGGCGGCCTTCCAGCACGCCTTCTTCCAGCACCATCAGGCTTTTTTCCAGCAGGATGATGTCGGCCGCTTCCTTGGCGATATCGACGGCCGAATCGACGGAAATGCCGATATCGGCCGCGCGCAGGGCGGGCGCGTCATTGATGCCGTCGCCCATGAAGCCGACGATGTGGCCATTGCCGCGCAGGGCGCGCACGAGGCGCTCCTTGTGCAGCGGGCTGAGCTTGGCAAATACGGTGTTGTCTTCGGCCGCGCGGGCCAGGGTGGCGTCGTCCATGTCGTCCAGTTGCGGGCCTTGCAGCACGCCATGCACGGCCAGGCCCACTTCGCGGCAAATCTTTGCCGTTACCAGGTGGTTGTCGCCCGTCAATACTTTCACGGTCACGCCGTGTTCCGCCAGCGCGCGCAGGGCGGGCGCCGTCGATTCCTTTGGCGGATCGAGAAACGCGACATAGCCGATCAGCGTGAGCGCCGTTTCATCGGCCACGCCGTACACGGTTTTATGCGGCGGCACTTCCTTGACGGCCACGGCCACCACTCTTAAACCTTCCGCATTCAGGCCGTGCGTGGTTTCCAGCACCTTGGCCAGCAGGGCCGCGTCGAGCGGAATATTCACGCCGCCCAGGCGCAGGTGGCTGCAGGCGGCGAGGATTTCCTCGACGGCGCCCTTGCAGATCAGCTCATGGTGATCGTCGCGTTCGGAGACGACGACGGACATGCGGCGGCGCACGAAATCAAACGGGATTTCATCGACTTTCACATAATCGCGGGCCAGCTGCATTTCCGTCTGCAATTCCACATGGTCGAGCACGGCGCGGTCCAGCAGGTTTTTCAAGCCCGTCTGGTAGTGGCTGTTCAGGTAGGCGAATTGCAGCACTTCGTCGGACGGTTGGCCGAACACGTCGGTATGGCGTTCGAGCACGATCTTGTCCTGCGTCAAGGTGCCCGTCTTGTCCGTGCACAGCACGTCCATGGCGCCGAAGTTCTGGATGGCATCCAGGCGCTTGACGACGACTTTCTTTTTCGACAGTTTCACGGCACCCTTGGCCAGGGTGCTGGTGACGATCATGGGCAGCATTTCCGGCGTCAGACCGACGGCAACGGACAGGGCGAAGAGGAACGCTTCCATCCAGTCACCCTTGGTCCAGCCATTGATGAGGAACACGAGCGGCGCCATCACGAGGGCGAAGCGGATCAAGAGCCAGCTGACGCTGTTCACGCCCGCCTCGAAGGCGGTGGGCGTGCGCTCGGTGGCCGTCACGCGCGTGGCGATGGTGCCGAAATACGTGCGGTTGCCCGTGGCCAGCACCAGCGCCGTGGCGGCGCCCGAGATCACGTTCGTGCCCATGAACAGCAGATTGGCCAGCTCCATCGGGTCGCGACCGGCGCCGTCGGCCAGCTCGGCCATCTTTTCCACGGGCAAGGATTCGCCCGTCATGGCGGCCTGGCTGACGAACAGGTCTTTCGCGGACAGCAGGCGGCAGTCGGCGGGGATCATGTCGCCGGCCGACAGCACGATGAGGTCGCCCTGCACCAACTGGCGGATCGGCAGCTCGATCTGCTGGCCATTGCGCAGAACGGTGGCCGTATTGCTGACCATGGCTTTCAGGCGCTCGGCGGCCCGGTTCGAGCGGCCTTCCTGCACGAAGCGCAGCAGGGTCGATAGAATCACCATGGTGCCGATGACGATGGTCGCCTTCGGGTCTTCCGTCAGGTAGGAAACGATGGCCAGCACGGTGAGCAGCAGGTTGAACGGATTCTTGTAGCACAGCCACAGATGCTGGTACCAGGCCAGCGGTTTTTCATGCTCGACCTCGTTCGGCCCCGTTTGCGCGCCGATCACTTGCGCTTCGGCATCGCGCAAGCCTTCCAGGCGCGTGTGCAGGCGGTTCAGGGCGCCGTCGAGGTCTTCATGGGCGGCGGCCAGCAGCTGGCGCGCCAGGTGGTCGGGCACGGGACGGGCCGTGCTGTTTTCCAATGGCATGGCGCGGCGGCGGAAGTTGCCGGCCGTATGGCGCTTGCGCAGGAACGATTCGAATAAGCGGGTGAAGAGATTCATGCTCTTCCTTTCACGACGAGGTGTTGACGGGCGGCGCAGCCGCAGGCAAGACTTGCGTTCCGCCAGGACACAATAGTGCTGGCGGGCAATCCGGGTCAGTAGCCGGTCGCGATCGGAAAGAGGGAGGAGGCGCGCAGCCAGAATGGCCGCGCGAGACACCGCACCTTGCTCAGCAAGGCACGGAGGAAACGGATTTCCGCGTTGCTTGCTGCTTAGCTGCCGAGGCAATCACCGATACAAGATCGACTACTGTCACTAGAACAAGTACCCACGTGGGACTCCGTAAAATGAATAATGCACGGATGATAAAAGTGCATGCTGGCAAGGTCAAGCAAAGATCTTCTACATTACCGAAACGTAATGTATGCCCGGTCTTGGCCACCGGTTCTCTGCCGGCGCTCGTCCTGGCTGCGATTGTTATAATCCAGACAGGCCGTCCTGTTCGACGAAGATGCAAGCAAGGCAGGCCCATGAAAGGCATTCATCCTATGGCACGACTCAAAGAGATCAGGGTAGTGGAAACACCACTGAGCTATTCCAACCAGCGAACCTGGTCTTTCCATCCGAGCGCGCACCATGTGCGGCAATTGCTGCTGCATTTTTTGCCGCCCGATTTCGTCCTTGATGGCTCTGCGCTGCTGTCCGTCATCTTCGGCGAAAAACCGGCTGGCGAAGCGCAGTGCAGCCAGGTGCTGGGCTGCACCAGCTATTATGTGGAAGACTTCGATATCGGCGCCTACATGGCCTGTTCCCCGTCCGAACAACAGGAACGCATGCTGCTGGAACTGACTGCGGTGCTGCTCCGGCTGGCAAGGGATGCGGATGCCGGGGCCGTCAATCAAGCGGCACGCTGTGTGCGCGACGGCGCATTCGCACTCCGTATTCCAGTGCGCAAACTATGGCGCTCGTCGCCGGACAAACACTATCGCGTCGAAGTCTACCGATGCCTGGGCCCGGCCATCGGCGAGGTGTGGCAAGCCCATCTCTTCGACAAAGCCGGAAAACCATTGGCTGTCGACGGCATCACCAGCACGCCAGGCTACCTGGACCGTACCTCCCACTTCAGCAAGTCCCGCTGGGACGGCGCGTTGTTTCAGATTGTGCATACCGCGATGAATTCCGTCGTCTACAGCCTCGATGCGGCACGGTGCGACACGTGATGGCTGGCGTGCAAAATTATTTTGAAGTGGAATTGCTGAGGCACTTGCATGGCGCGATAGAGGCAGGGGCCATGCTGGTCGAGGCTGACAGCGCCCGGTATTTTTCCAGGCTTGCGCAGTGCTATCCCGTTGCCGGTTCCAAAATACGCTGGAGCCGCATACCCGGTTCGATCGAGCGCCATGAAAACGCAGCCGGTCGTCAACTGGCCGCCGGCTGCGATTTTTTTGGCGAGATGGTGGCGCTGCATGGTTTGACTGGCCAGGCTGTTCATATCGGCGACAACGCCGTCGAGTTTGCCCTGCTGGCGTCCGTTGGGGAGTTTGCCAGGCATCTGGACGCATTGCTGTCCATTCCACAGCACCATTATTTTGTGGCGGCCGATTATGCGTGGTGCATGGTGCTGGGCATGGAAGGCGGCATGTCCTTTGGCCGTAGGGCCAATGGCAATGCCGGCACCCGCTTGCACACGTTGGTCTCGGCGTAACGGGCAAGCGCCGGGGCAGCGGACGCATGCTTTCGCGATCCGTTCATGGGCCGGGAAAGACGTCGAACGGCAGGCCCGATTTCATGAGGACTTGCCAGTGCTTAAATAAAGTGAATCGGAGAGGATGTGCCATAGCGCCGCATGACGCTGCTGCAGCGCGGCGCCGCCCGCGTAGATCAGTTCCACGTGCAGGCTGTCGACGATGCCCAGGTAGGCTTGCGCGTACAGGTCGATGCGCGGCGACGATAACGTGGGCGCGAGACGGGCCAGGCTCTGCACGTAATACTGCTGCAGCTGCGCCAGCAAGGCTTCGTAGCCCGTGCCCACTTCCACGCGCAGTGGGGCGGGCGGCAAATACGCGGTGCGCAGCAAAAAGCGCAAATGGGCCGAATCCGCATAGCGCTGCGCCATGCGCTCGCAGTACAGGGCGCCTGCCTGTTGGCCGCCGGGCGCGGCCAGCGCCGCTTCATCGGCGAAGCAGCTGTCCATGAAGGCTTGCTCTTCGGCCAGCGCGTCGGCAAACACGTCGAGGAAGAGGGCGTCCTTGCCGGCGAAATGCGAATACAGCGAAGCCTTGCGCATGCCCGCCTGCGCGGCGATGTCGCTGAGGGACGAGGCGTCGTAGCCGTGTTCGGAAAAGTGCACGACGGCGACGGCACAGATGTTATCGGCCGAGGCCGAGCGTTTTTTCATCATTGGGGTGAGAGTGGGTGAGGCGTCAGTGCGCTCCCAGGCTGCTGGCGGGTGCCGGATGGACGCGCGCAGTGACCAGGGTCAGCCATGATACCAGCAGGCCGGCCACGGTCAAGAACAGCAGCCACGGCAAGGGTCCCCATTCGGACAGGCTGGCCGCCAGCGGCGTGGCCAAGGACGACAAGGTCATCTGGATGGCGCCCAGCAGCGCGGCCGTGGAGCCGAGCGCGCGCTGTTGCGAACCCATGGCCATGGCCATCAGCGCGGCTTCCGCGATGCCCAGGCCAAACAGGGCCACGAACATGCCCGGCACGACGGCGGCGATGCCCGCTCCCGCCCAGGCACCGAGCAGGGCCAGCGCGGCGCCGCCCAGCATGGCCATGCTGCCCGTCACGCTCAGGCGCGCCACGCCGTGCTTTTCCACCAGGCGGCCGCTGGCCATGGCGCCCAGCAGCACGGCCATGCCCGTGGCGCCAAACACGAGGCCGAAGGTGCCGGCGGACAGGCCGAAATCGCGCTGATACACGAGCGACGCGCCGCCGATATACGCGAACAGGAAAAAGAAAGTGGCCGACAGGGCCAGCGCGGGCAGCAGGAAAGCGCGGTCCAGCGCGATGCGCGCATACGTGCGGTGCAGGCCTTGTGGCGACACACGGCGTGCGCGGGGCAGCGTTTCCGGCAGGAACAATGCGCTATTGAGCAGGGTCAGGGCGCCCAGCGCGGCCAGGGCCAGCATCACGGCGCGCCAGCCGTAGTGCGCATCGAGCAAGCCGCCCACGGCGGGCGCCAGCACGGGCGCCAGGCCCACGATGGTCATCAACAAGGCAAACAGCTGCGCCGCCTGCACGCCATCGGCCACGTCGCGCACCATGCTCATCACCACGACCAGAGTCAGCGCCGCGCCCAGGCCTTGCAAGGTGCGCGCCAGCAACAGTGTGGCCAGTTGATCGGCCTGCGCCGCCCACACGGCCGCAAGAATGTAGACGGCGATGCCGGCCAGCAGCGGACGGCGCCGGCCCAGCATGTCGGTCAGCGGGCCGCACAGCAGTTGCCCGCCGCCCAGGGCCAGCAGGAAGACGGTCAGGCTCAGCTGCACATTCGCATACGAGGTGTGCAGCTCGCGCGCCATGGCGGGCATGGAAGCGAGGTACATGTCGATGCCGGCCGGGCCGAGCACGGCCACCAGGGCCAGGGAAGCGGCCAGCCCGAGACTGGCGGCGGGGAGAGGGGTTTGCTGCTGCATTGCGCTTCCTTTGAATGTCAAAAAACACGGCATGGACATGGCCGTGTTTTTTATTGTACACTGACTACCTACCGATAGGTAGCCACCTCAATCAAGGCAAAGGATGACAACGATGATGAACATGACGATGACGGGTGCGCCGCATCCGCGAGGAGAGCGGGCATGATGGAAGTGGGAATCTCGCTTGGCGGCGTGGCTGTCGCGCTGCTGTTCGCCGCCTGGAGTTCGCACCGGGCCCGCTGCGAGCGGCGCGATGTCGTGTTGCTGACGATGCTGGGCACCGCCCTGGGCTTGCCAGGGGCGGTCTTGCTGGCGCTGTAGTACGCTCGCAGGAGAGGCCTGCGGGCATCACGCGCGATGCCGCCCTCATGCGCGGGCGGGGCGCCAGCGTAACAGGCCAAGCAGGCCGATGCCGAACAGGGCCAGTGTCGACGGCAGCGGCACCGGTGCAAACCGTACCGGATTGGACAGGAATGGATTGCCGTAGCCGTCGCTGGTGCTGAGGACCGACATATGAAAACCCAGGGTTTGCGGATGGATGTTCGGCAGCGGCACGAAGCTATGGAAGGTCAGCGACAGCAACGGCACGAAGTCGGTCTGCAATTCGTCCAGGTAGGGACCGGTACAGAATGTGCACGTGCCGGCGCTGGCCTCGAGTAGCGAGGTGCTGGAGATGCGTAGCGCATTGGAGCTACCCGACGTCAGCGAGGCGTAGGAAAGCGCCTGGCCGCTGCCTAGCGTGCTCGCTACCAGCTTGTCGCCGTCGGTGCGGAATGCGATCTTGTCGGGACTGCCAAGCAGCGACCTGAAGCTCAGCTGATCGAGCTTGAGCACTTTGGGATCATAGCTGAAGTTGAAGTCGAAGGCCCCGATGGTCGTGCCTGAGCCGGGCGCCAATCCCCTGGCGCTGATGAACGTGCGTATTTCCCGGGTGGCTTCATTGTATGTCGAAAAGACTGAGATGGGGATGGCACGGGCCGGCAAGGCGCCCAGCAAGAACGCGGCGGCCAAGGCGATGCGGCACAGGGCAAGGGTGAGTGATTTCATGGCGTGTCTCCGAGGGCATGGATGGGGCAAGGTGCTTTATCGGCAAGGCGCGCCTGCGGGGCGCGTGAACAGTGCCGTCAATTTGCGCGCGTCGGCGACGTTGATGTCGCCGTCGCCGTTCAAGTCGGCCACCGGGTGCGCCGTGACGCCGCCAAGGATGTGCGCCATCAGTTCGTCGAGGTCGCTACGGTCGACGCAGCCGTCGCCATTGAAGTCGCCCAGGCTGGCCGCCGCCAGGGGAATCGATGAAAACAGCAGTGGACCTACCGTCAGGTGCTGGCCCGGCTCGACATGGGCGAATAATCCTTCGGACTTGCCCGAGGCGCCGTTGATGCGCCAGACGCCGTCGCTGCCCTGTCCATCGCCGCTGGCGTACAGTGCGTCGCGGGGACCCATTGCGAGGCCGGCCAGCGCGGCGGGCACCGTGCCGAACTCGCCCAGGAAGCTGCCCGGCGACGCCTGTGTCGGGCCGGCGTAGCGCAGCACCTTGCCGCCGCTGGCGACGTACAGCATGCCGTCGTCGCGGAACAGGAAGTCGATCGGACCCTGCAGGCCGCCGCTGCCGGGTGCGACGAAGGTGCCCATGTAGCGGCCCGGTTCCGCGCTGGCCGGACCGGTGTAGCGCACGATGGCGTTGCTATCGGGGCTGGCCAGGTAGAGCGCGCCGTCCGGACCGAAGTGTATTTTTCCGGCCCGCCGGAAGTGGCTCTCGGCCTGTGTCACGAAGGTGTCGATGCGTTCTCCCGGATCGGGGCCGTATGGGCCCTGGTAGCGGTAAATAGCGCCATTTTCATCGCTGAAGCCGTCGTCGGCGATGTACAGATTGCCGTCTGGACCAAAGGTCATGCTGGCCCGATTCTGTAGTTGTTGTCCATCTTGGACGTAGTTGGCGTGTTCGTCGTCGATGTCGTTGAAGGCGCCGGTGCGGCCGTCGAAGCGGCGCACCGGATAGGGTGCATCGCACCGGCCACCGAGGAAGGAAGGGGCGTCGAGGATGTACAGCCTGCCGTCCGGGCCGTAACTGAGGTCGAGCGCGTGGCAGGCGGCGCCGAAATAGCCGATGAAACTGCCGGACTTGCCGTCGTAGCGCAGCACGCTGCGTTCGAAGTTGAGTTCGGGACTGGGGCCGTGGCCGATCAGCAGCAGCGACGTGTTGACGGGAACGATGGTGAAAGCGGCGCTGCTGTCCGCCTGCGCCAGTTGCGCATTGTCGCGGTTCAGGTACTGGGCCTTGGCGACGAGCGTATGCTTGCCGCCTTCGAGCAGCAGCGGCGCGGAGAGCGGCAGCGTGATGCTGCTGCCCTCGACGCTGGCCACCTGCACGCCGTCGAGCAAGAGGGAGAGCCGGAGCTTTTCGCCGTTCTGCAAGCCGCCCAGCGTGCCCGTCGATGCCGTGGCGCTGGCGGTGACGCTGTTTTGCCCGAGCTGGCTGCCGGGCGCGGGCGTGTTGATCGCCACGCTGACGGCCGCGGCGCGCGTGATCGTGAAGGAGACGTCGCCGGAGTAATTGTGAAACACGCGTCCGGTGCCGCACAGGACGTCGTTGATGGTCTGGTGCGCCCTGGCCGTGTGGCCGCCGATGCCGAGCGCCGCCGTGCAGCTGTATGACCTGACGCCGGAGGCGAGCGCGGCGCAATTCTGTTCCGCGCCGTCGATGACCATGGCGACCGATACCCTGCGGCAGGAGGCGGTGCCGCTGGTGGACGTGCCGGCGAAAGTGATCGTGCCTTGATTGACGAAGTTCTGGCCCGCCGATGGCGAACTCAAGGTGACACCTTGGGCGCGGGCAACACCCAGGCCCAGGGCCAGCAGCAACAGGAGGGCGAGCCAGCGCCGACAGGCGCGCACGCCGGCGGCAGTCGGGACGGCAGCGCGAAGGGACATGGACATGATGGGGTCCTTGCAACAGGGTGGGTGAAGTCGCGCGGCGCTGGCAGGCAATCCGGGCGCGCGCGGCGGGTCTGACGCAACGATAGTCCCTAGACTGCCATGCCGGCTTGATATTGATTAAAAAGACAAGTATATTGCAATAATATTCATGTCTTGTTGAAAAAAAACGCAGGCCGGACCCGGTGGTCCGCCTGCGTTCTGGTGCTGCCGCGCACCCGGCGTCCAGCATGCCGGGGCGCTTGTTGCCTGCTTACTCTTCGTAGGCGCTGATCGGCGCGCAACCGCAGAACAGGTTGCGGTCGCCGTACACGTTGTCGGCGCGGCCGACCGGCGGCCAGTATTTGCGCTGACGCAGGGAAGCGACGGGGTAGGCGGCGATTTCGCGGCTGTACTTGCGTTCCCAGTTGTCCGACATCAGCACCTGCGCCGTGTGCGGCGCGTTTTTCAACGGGTTGTCGTCGTGGTCGAATTCACCGCTGGCGACCTTGGCGATTTCCGCACGGATGGCGATCATGGCATCGATGAAGCGGTCGATCTCCACTTTCGATTCGCTTTCCGTCGGCTCGATCATCAGGGTGCCCGGCACGGGGAAGCTCATGGTCGGCGCATGGAAACCGAAGTCCATCAAACGCTTGGCCACGTCTTCGTTGCTGATGCCGGTGGCGTCCGTGATCGGGCGCAGGTCCAGGATGCACTCGTGCGCGACCAGGCCGTCGTGACCCGAATACAGCACCGGGTAGTGCGGCGCCAGGCGGCGCGCGATGTAGTTCGCCGCCAGGATGGCCGTCTCGGTCGCTGCCGTCAATCCTTCCGCACCCATCATGGCGATGTACATCCACGAAATCGGCAGGATGCTGGCCGAGCCGAATGGCGCGGCGCTGACGGCGCCGATGCCGGCCACGTCGCGCTGATAGCCCGAGGAACGCTGGTTCGGCAGGAATTTCGCCAGGTGGGCGCCCACGCCGATCGGGCCCACGCCCGGTCCGCCGCCGCCGTGCGGGATGCAGAAGGTCTTGTGCAGGTTCAGGTGCGAGACGTCACCGCCAAACGAGCCGGGAGCGGCCACGCCGACCAGCGCGTTCATGTTGGCGCCGTCGATGTAGACCTGGCCGCCGTGCGAATGGATGATCTCGCACAGTTCCTGGATGCCTTCTTCGAACACGCCGTGGGTGGACGGGTAGGTGACCATCACGCAAGCCAGGTTGGCGCTGTGCTTTTCCGCTTTCGCCTTCAGGTCGGCCAGGTCCACGTTGCCGTTGGCGTCGCAGCTGGTGACGACCACCTGCATGCCGACCATGTTGGCCGATGCCGGGTTGGTGCCGTGCGCCGACGATGGAATCAGGCAGATGTTGCGGTGGCCTTCGCCGCGCGACTCGTGGTAGGCCTTGATCACCAGCAGACCCGCGTATTCGCCCTGCGAGCCGGCGTTCGGCTGCAGCGAGACGGCCGCGTAGCCGGTCAGCGCGCACAGCATCTCTTCCAGCTGCGCGATCATTTCGCGGTAGCCGACTGTTTGCGCATCCGGCGCGAACGGGTGGATGTTGGAGAATTCCGGCCAGGTGACGGGAATCATTTCCGACGTGGCGTTCAGCTTCATGGTGCACGAGCCGAGCGGGATCATGGTGCGGTCCAGCGCCAGGTCCTTGTCGGCCAGGCTGCGCAGGTAGCGCAGCATTTCGTGTTCCGAGTGGTAGCTGTTGAAGACGGGGTGGGTCAGGTAGGCGCTCTCGCGCGCCAGATTGGCCGGCAGCGCGCTGGTCACACTTGCTTCCACGCTGTCCAGGTCCGGCGCGGCAGGCGCGTTGGCCAGGCCGTGCGCGAACACCTTCCACAGCAGCGCGATATCGTCGCGCGTGGTGGTTTCGTCGAGCGACACGCCGACGTGGGTATTGTCGATCTTGCGCAGGTTGATGCCGTGGTGCATGGCCGTCGCGTGCAGTTGCGCCGCATCGGCGACGTTGATGGTCAGGGTGTCGAAGTAAGTCGCATTGACGACGCCGTAGCCCAGGGTCTTCAGGTTGGCCGCCAGCACGCCCGTGTAACGGTGCACGCGCCGGGCGATCTGCAGCAGGCCGGCCGGGCCGTGGTAGACGGCGTACATCGAGGCCATCACGGCCAGCAGCACTTGCGCCGTGCAGATGTTGGACGTCGCTTTTTCGCGGCGGATATGCTGTTCGCGCGTTTGCAGGGCCAGGCGATACGCCTTGTTGCCTTGCGCATCGACGGTCACGCCCACCAGGCGGCCCGACATATTGCGCTTGAATTCATCGCGTGTGGACAAATAGCCCGCGTGCGGACCGCCGAAACCGAGCGGCACGCCGAAGCGCTGGCTGTTGCCGACGACGACGTCGGCGCCCCATTCGCCCGGTGGCGTGAGCATGGTCAGGGCCAGCAGGTCGGCCGCGACGATGACCATGGCGCCATTCGCGTGCAGTTTTTCCACGCCGGCGCGGTAGTCGCGCACAACACCATTCACGCCAGGGTATTGCAGCAGCACGCCGAAGCAGGCGTCCAGCGATTCGATTTCAGCAGGATCAAAAGTGCGCACCTCGATACCGATCGGCTGGGCGCGCGTCTGCACCACTTCCAGGGTTTGCGGCAGCACGTCGTTGGCCACGTACAGCACGTTCGACTTCGACTTGCCCACGCGCTGGATCAGGGTCATCGCCTCGGCGGCGGCCGTGCCTTCGTCCAGCATCGAGGCGTTCGAGATGCCCATGCCGGTCAGGTCGGTGATCACTTGCTGGAAGTTCAAAATGGCTTCCAGGCGGCCTTGCGAAATCTCCGGCTGGTAAGGCGTGTACGCCGTGTACCAGGCCGGGTTTTCAAAGATGTTGCGCAGCACGACACCAGGCGTAAACGTGTTGTAGTAGCCCTGGCCGATCAGGGATTTCAATACCTGGTTCTTGCCGGCGATGGCTTTCAGGCGCGACAGCGCTTCCTGTTCCGGCATCGGCTGCGAATACGCGCCCAGGGGCAGGGCGCCCTTGTTGCGGATGTTGGCCGGTACCAGGGCGTCGATCAGCGCGGCGCGCGATGGATAGCCGAGGGTCGCCAGCATGGCTTGCTGTTCGGTGGCGGAAGGGCCGATGTGGCGGGCGATGAAGGCATCGCGTGCTTCGAGTTGGGTCAGGCTGGTGCGGGTCATGATATAGAGGCCAAAAAAGACTGAAAAACCGGGAGGCGGCGCGCGGGCGCTGCTGGAAAAAGCAAACGGGCCGCAAGCGCGGCCCGTGAGTCAAACGCGATCAGGCGCTGGTGGTGGCGCCATAGGCGGCGGCGTCGAGCAAGCCGTCCAGGGCCGACACGTCGGCTGGCTTGATCTTGAACAGCCAGTTGGCGTAGGCGTCGGCGTTGATCGATTCCGGCGAGTTGACCACGTCGTCGTTGACTGCCACGACTTCGCCGGCGATCGGCGCGTAGATGTCGCTCGCTGCCTTGACCGATTCCACCACGGCGGCGTCGTCGCCGGCGCCATAGGTGTTGCCCACGGTTGGCAGTTCGACGAAGACGATGTCGCCCAGCGCATCCTGCGCGTATTCGGTGATGCCGACGGTGATCGTGCCGTCGTCTTCAAGGCGTACCCATTCGTGGGATGCGGTGTACTTCAGGTCTGCAGGAATGTTCATGTGTGGCTCCAGATGGTAAATGTTCGTTATTGATTATGGTTGTACGGTCTTGCGGGCGGCTCTATACGCTTACGCAGCCAGGATTTTACCGTTACGCACGAAAGGCAGCTTGACGACGGAAGCGGCCAGCTGTTTGCCGCGGATTTCCACGTGCACGGTGTCGCCCACGGCCACGCCGTTCGGCACGCGCGCCAGGGCGATCGCTTCCTGCATCGTCGGGCTGAAGGTGCCGCTGGTGATTTCGCCCGTGGCGTCGCTGCCGGCGATGATGACTTTTTGATGGGCGCGCAGCACGCCGCCTTTTTCGCGCAGGATCAGCCCGACGAATTGCGCGTTCTGGCCCTTGGCCAGCAGGGCCGCCTTGCCGATGAAGTCACGCTCGCTGACCAGGTCGATGGTCCACGCCAGGCCCGCGTCGAGCGGGTTGACGCTTTCGTCCATGTCCTGGCCGTACAGATTCATGCCCGCTTCCAGGCGCAGGGTGTCGCGCGCACCGAGGCCGGCCGGCTTGACGCCGGCAGCGGCCAGGGCGTTCCACAGCGCTTCCACCTGGGTCGCGGCCACGCCGATTTCAAAGCCGTCTTCGCCCGTGTAGCCGGTGCGCGCCAGCATGACTTCGCCGAATGGCGTGTCCTTGACGATGACGACGTTGAAGGGCTTGATGGCTTCGGACGCGGCTTGCGTCTGCGGCAGCACTTGCCACACCTTGGCGCGCGCGTTCGGGCCTTGCACAGCCACCAGGGCCATCGCGTCATTGCCGTCGCGGCGCTCGGTGATCGTCAGGCCGCTGTTGCTGGCCGTGTTTTGCTGCTGCATCCAGGCCACGTCTTTTTCCGCCGTGCCTGCGTTGACGACGAGGCGGAACCAGTTTTCATTGAAGAAGTAGACGATCAGGTCATCGATGACGGTACCTTCGGCATTCAACATGCACGAGTACAGCGCCTTGCCCGACACTTGCAGCTTGTCGACGTTATTGGCCAGCAAGCCGCGCAGGAAGGCACGCACGTTCGGGCCTTCGATATCGACCACGCACATATGCGACACGTCGAACATGCCGGCGTCGCCGCGCACGGCGTTGTGTTCTTCGATTTGCGAGCCGTAGTTGACGGGCATGTCCCAGCCGCCGAAATCGACCATGCGGGCGCCGAGGGCACGGTGGGCGGTGTTGAGTGGGGTCGCTTTGAGCGTCATGGATTCCTCGGGACGAAGGTAAAGGGGGAGTTAACAAAACATAGAATAGCCAAACACGGCTTTCCAGCGTGATCACTGACCCCCCTGTCCTTTGTACCTGAGAGATTACGGGGGCTTGCCCCGTGCGCCCCTTCGGTGGGCCGCCGGCAATAGCCGCGGCCGCTCTCCAGAGTTGAGCTGTAGTGTCGCCAAAGCAACAGCTTCAGTCCGCCTGATCGGTCCTTTTGCCTGAGAGTTTTTGGGTAGTGCCCCTTCGGCGGCAACGCTGGGTTGCCCTCTCCCGATCAAGTGGGAGGAATATATGCCAGCGGGGTGTTTCTGTCAATCTGTAAAGACGTTGCCAAATTGCCGCAAACGCCCCGTTTTGCGGGGCTGGGAACAGGGCTGGCACGGCGCAAGTGGGCGCCCCGCCGTGCGGGAATGCGCTATGATGAAGTTCTGGCTTTCTTGCGGGTGGCTGCCATGAACACGACACAAAGCGGGACACAAAGCGGGACACAGCACGAGACACAACACGAGACACAAAACAACACGGAGCTGCACGGCTACTTTACCCTCTCGGGCGACGTCAACAGTGACATGGTGCGGCGCGTCTTCAACGCCGCGGCCGACATCACGGAAGACAAGCTCAGCACCGCGCACATCCTGATCCAGTCCAACGGCGGCTATGTCAGCGATGGCATCTGTCTGTACAACTTCCTCAGCAAGTTGCCGTTCGACATCATCACCTATAACGCGGGCGCCGTCGCCTCCATCGCCGTCACCCTGTTCCTGGCGGGACGGCACCGCCATGCCAGCGACACGGCCCGCTTCATGGTGCACAAGTCGCATGCGACGGCGTCGCCCGGTTCCCGTCCCGATGCGCTCAGCATCATCGTCGAAGGCCTGCGCGCCGACGACATGCGCACCGAGCGCATCCTGCGCGGCCATGTCAGCCTGACGGAAGAGCAGTGGCAGGTGCATGCGTATTCCGACCTGCACCTGACGGCCGACCAGGCGCTGGAAGTGGGCATGATCGAATCGATCCGCGATTTTGCGCCGCCCAAGGGCAAGCGCCTGACGAATATCTGACGCTGGGGTGTTGGCCAGGAGGATGGTTTTGCGCGGAAATTTTGTAATCGAATGTAATTCTTCGCTGCAGCACAGCAAAAGCCGCCCGGAACAGGGGCGAGTCGTGGCATAGTGCACGCTGATCATGAAATAAGCGCAGGTACGATGACTTGGTGGAATGGGATTTCTTTTGCGGCCGACATGTCCGTGATGGGGCCGGCTGGCGTGGCGATTGCCCTGTGGCTGTTGGTGTCGCGCCAGTGGCGCCTGGTGCTCAGCTGGAGCCTGTGGTATGGCGGCGGCCTGGTTCTCGTGGTGCTGTCGAAGCTGGCCTTCATGAGCTGGGGCGTGGGCAGCAGCACGCTCGATTTCACGGGTTTCAGCGG
This sequence comes from Janthinobacterium rivuli, assembly GCF_009208735.1. Lineage (GTDB taxonomy): Bacteria > Pseudomonadota > Gammaproteobacteria > Burkholderiales > Burkholderiaceae_D > Janthinobacterium. The sequence goes on from NZ_WFLJ01000011.1 coordinate 136,697, forward strand.
CCACGCCATGCGCGCCGGCGCCGTGTTCCCCGTGCTGATGTATGTGCTGCTGCAGCGGGCTGAACCGCGCTGGTGCCATGCCGGCGTGCTCGTCGGCGTGGCCTTTGCCGTGCTGGTGGCCATTTCCCGCGTGGTCGTGCATGCGCACAGCGTGTCGGAAGCCGTCAGCGGTTGCGTGCTGGGCCTGGCGCTGGCGCTGGGTTTCGTGTGGAATGCCCGTGGCGCCGTCAATTTTGCCGTCAGCCATGCGCTGGCCCTGGCCAGCCTCATGCTGATGGTTGTGCTCAGCTTCAAGGCCGAACCCATGCCGACCGAGCAGTGGCTGCAAAAACTGGCCCTGATGCTGTCCGGTCATGAGCGTGTTTTTTCCCGCGCCGACTGGAAACTGGCGCAGGATGGCCGTCCAGCCCGTTAAGATGGTGTTGGCTGGCACTTGACGCTGCTGTTTTTTGGCCAGAAAAGCATCAGGAAATGGTATGATGAACCACTTTTTTTGCGGTGCGTGGCCAGACAGCCGTCGCGATGGTGCATCTGAACTGAATATGAGCCGGGTTCACCCATAACACAACGCCAGCATAGGCCAGGAACTCTAAAACACGTGCGTCTCTCTTCCATCAAGTTGTCGGGATTTAAGTCTTTCGTCGATCCCACCAATTTTCAGGTGCCAGGCCAGCTCGTGGGCGTGGTCGGGCCGAATGGCTGCGGCAAGTCGAACATCATCGACGCCGTGCGCTGGGTGCTGGGCGAATCGAAAGCGTCCGAATTGCGCGGCGAATCGATGCAGGACGTCATTTTCAACGGCTCCACGCACCGCAAGCCCGCCGGGCGCGCTTCCGTGGAACTGGTGTTCGACAACAACGATGGCAAGGCGTCCGGCCAGTGGGGCCAGTACGCCGAGATCGCCGTCAAGCGCACCCTGACGCGCGATGGCACGTCCACCTATTACATCAATGGCCAGCCCGTGCGCCGGCGCGACATCCAGGATATTTTCCTTGGCACCGGCCTCGGCCCGCGCGCCTACGCCATCATCGGCCAGGGCATGATTTCGCGCATCATCGAATCGCGTCCCGAAGAATTGCGCGTCTTCCTGGAAGAGGCGGCTGGTGTCTCCAAATACAAGGAACGCCGCCGCGAGACGGAAAACCGCTTGCAGGACACGCGCGAGAATCTGCTGCGCGTGGAAGACATCTTGCGCGAACTCAATGCCAACCTGGAAAAGCTGGAAGCGCAGGCGGCCGTGGCCACCCGTTTCCATGCCTTGCAGGCGGACCAGGAAGAAAAGCAGAAACTGCTGTGGCTGCTGCGCAAGAACGAGGCGCAAAACGAGCAGACGCGCTATTTCCGCGAAGTGGAACAGGCGCAGACCGACCTGGAAGAACAGACGGCCAAGCTGCGCAACGTGGAATTGACGCTCGAACAGATGCGCCAGGCGCACTTTGCCGTGGGCGACCGCCTGCATACGGCGCAAGGCCATCTGTACCAGACGAATGCGGAAATCGGCAGTCTGGAAGCGCAGATCAAGTTCGTCATCGAGTCGCGCGCGCGTCTGCAGGCGCAGCTGGCGACCCTGACGGCCCAGCGCGACCAGTGGACCAGCCAGGGCGGCGAATACCAGGAACAGATCGAAGAGGCGGAATTCCACCTTGAGGAGCTGGCCGCCAAGGTGGAACAGTCGCAAATGATGGCCGAGCAGAAGGGCGAGCAATTGCCCGAGCTGGACGCCGCCTGGCGCGCCGCGCAGAACAAAAGCACGGAATCGCGCGCGCGCATCATGCAGGCCCAGCAGCAGCTGGAACTGGAATCGGCGCACCAGCGCAACGCCTCGAACATCCTGGCCAGCCTGTTGACGCGCCGCGAGCGCCTGCAGCAGGAAAAGAACAGCCTCAGTCTGCCCGACAGCAGCCACCTGGAAAACCTGAAACTCCAGCTGGAAGAAAAGCAGCAAGCGCTGGAAGAGCAGGGTTTCTACCTGGAAGAAGCGCTGGAACAGCAACCGAAGCTGGAGCAGGAGCGGATGGAGGCGCAGGCGCAGGTCAATGCCGAGACGGCGGCGAATGCCCAGCTGGAAGCGCGTCTTTCCGCTTTGAAACAATTGCAAGAACGCGTGCAGACGCAAGGCAAGGTCCAGCCGTGGCTGAAGAAGCACGAACTCGATACCTTGCCGCGCCTGTGGCAAAAGCTGCAGATCGAAGCGGGCTGGGAAGCGGCCATGGAATCGATCCTGCGCGAGCGCACGTCGGCCCTGCAACTGTCGAATATCGACTGGGCCAAGGCATTCTTTGCCGACGCGCCGCCGGCCAAGCTGGCCCTGTACGCGCCATCCACCGTGGCGCCGCTGCCGCAGCCGGAAATCGCCGGCCTGAAGCCGTTTTTGAACTTGCTCAAACTCAATGATCCGGGCTTGCGCGGCTTGCTGCAGGATTGGCTGTACAACGCCTACGCCGTGGAAGACGCGGCCGAAGCGCTGGCCGAACGCGGTAAATTGCCGCCGGGCGGCTATTTCGTCACGCGCTCCGGTCACGTGGTCACGGCCACCAGCGTGCGCTTCTATGCGGCCGATTCGGAGCAGGAAGGCATGCTGGGCCGCCAGCAGGAAATCGAGAATATCGGCAAGCAGTTGCGTGCCCAGCAATTGCTGGCCGAAGAGGCGCGCGCCCGTTCCGTGCGGGCCGACGCGGCCGTGGCGAACTTGACGCGCAACCTGTCGGACCTGCGCCTGCGCATCCAGCAACTGACGTCGTCCGTGCATACCTTGCAACTGGACGTGGTGAAACTGTCCGAGGTGGAAGCGCGCTTCAACCAGCGCAGCACGCAGATCGGCGCGGATCTCGCCGAGATCGCCGCGCAGGAAGCGGAACAGCAGCAGATCAAGGCCGAATCGGAAGAGAAATTCGAACAGCTGGACATGGAACTGGGCAACCTGCAGGAAGCGCACGAAGACGGCCACACGGACTTCCTGCAGAAGGAACAACGCCTGGCCGAGGCACGCGAAGCCTTGCGCGACCTGGAACGCGCCGCCAAGGATACGGAATACGCGGAAAAAGCCCACCGCGCGAAGATCGAGGAATTGCGCCGCAACATCGCCACGGCCAGCACGCAGGCGCAGCAAGTGACGGCCAGCCTGCAGGCGGGCGAACTGGAGCTGGCCAACCTGGAAAGCGGCGCGGCCGCCGACGGCTTGCAGGATCTGCTCGAGCGCCGCACGACGCAGGAGCGGGCGCTGGCCGATGCGCGCCACGAACTGGACCAGATCACGCAGCAGCTGCGCCTGTCCGAAGATGCGCGCACGCAATCGGAACGCAGCCTGCAGCCGCAGCGCGACAAGATCATGGAAATGCAGCTCAAGGAACAGGCCGCGCGCCTGAACCAGGAGCAATTCGCCCAGCAATTGCTGGAAGCGGGCGCCGACGAGGCGGCCCTGACGGAGAAATTGCACCCGGACATGCGCCCCTCGTATCTGCAGGGCGAAGTCACGCGCCTGACGAATGCCATCACGGCGCTGGGCGCCGTCAACCTGGCCGCGCTGGACGAACTGGCGCAGGCGTCGGAGCGCAAGAATTTCCTCGACGCCCAGAATGCCGACCTGACGGAAGCGATCAACACCCTGGAAGACGCGATCCACAAGATCGACAAGGAAACGCGCGACTTGCTGCAAGACACGTTTGACAAGGTCAACCATCACTTTTCCGAGCTGTTCCCGATTCTGTTCGGCGGCGGCCAGGCGAAACTGACCATGACGGGCGACGAGATTCTCGATTCCGGTGTACAAGTCATGGCGCAGCCTCCCGGCAAGAAAAATGCCACCATCCACCTGTTGTCCGGTGGAGAGAAGGCGCTGACCGCGACCGCATTGGTGTTTTCCATGTTCCGCCTGAACCCGGCGCCGTTCTGCCTGCTCGACGAAGTCGATGCACCGCTGGACGATTCGAACACGGAACGCTTCTGCCGCATGGTCAAGCGCATGTCCGACCAGACCCAATTCCTTTTCATTTCGCATAACAAGATTGCGATGGAAATGGCCCATCAATTGATCGGTGTGACGATGCAGGAGCAGGGCGTATCGCGCATCGTGGCGGTGGACATGGAGTCCGCCGCAAATTTTGCAACCGAGGCACAAGCAGCATGACAGACCTTCAAATTACCTTGTTCGGCGCCGGCGGCGTCTTTATCGTCGGCGTTTTTTCGTACAACAAATGGCAGGAATACAAGGCCAAGAAAAGTGTGGAGCGGGCCTTTTCCACCGACCACGATGACGTGCTGATGCGCGAGGGCGACGCCCCCGCGGCGGAAGCCCAGGAACCCGTGCTGCGCCAGGAACCGCGCTTTGATGCGGCGCCTGCCGCCAAGGCCGAACCGTCGTTCGGCGCGCCGCCAGCGGCCGCTGTGCCGGACGCGCCCGTGCATGCGGAGCCGTCGCTGGCTGATGCCGACCCTGCACCCGCCGCCCCTGCCGCGGCGGCGCAACCGGAAGTCAGCGCCGCCAGCGAACAGGCGACCAGCCTGGTCGATCCGCTCATCGATTGCCTGCTGCCCCTGTCGCTGGAGGCGCCCGTGCGCGGCGACAAGATACTGCCCGTGCTGCAAACCCTGCGCCTGGTGGGCAACAAGCCCGTCCACTTCATCGGTTTGCACGTGAATGGCGACTGGGAACCGATCACGCATGGCGGTGTCTACACCAAGATGCAGGGCGGGGTGCAACTGGCCAGCCGCAGCACGGCCTTGAACGAACTGGAATACTCGGAACTGGTCACGCGCCTGCGCGGTGTCGCCGACGAGATCGGCGCCGAGCCGGAAGTGCCCGACATGATGGAAGTGATGGCCGAAGCGCGCAATCTGCACCGCTTCGTTGCCGGCCACGACGCCCAGCTGGGCGTGAACCTGCACACGAATGGCGCGCCATGGGCCATTTCCACCTTGCTGTTCGCGCTGGAAAAACAGGGCTTCGACGTGCGTCCGGACGGCCGTTTCGTCATGCCGGACGGCGAAGGCAGCCATCTGTTCTCGCTGTCGACGAATGTCACGCTGGCCGAGGAAACGACGCCGCGCCTGACCCTGTTGCTGGACGTGCCGTGCGTGGCGCCGGCGCGCGACGGTTTCGGCGCCATGGTCGCTTGCGCCAAGGCGCTGGTGGGCCGCCTCGACGCGACCATCGTCGACGATTACAACCAGGCCTTGTCGGACGCGGCGCTGGCCGAGATCGCCGGCCAGGTGCAAGAGTTTTACCAGGAAATGGACGCGGCCGACATTCCGGCCGGATCCACCCGCGCCCTGCGTTTATTTAGCTGAAGAATCCCGCAACAATGACTGATCCGATCAACCAGGACGCCGCCCAGCGGAATGCCGCCCAGCGCGTCCTGGCACTCACTGCCGAACTCAATCGGCATCTGCACGCTTACCACGTGCTCGACAATCCCACCATCCCCGACGCCGAGTACGACAAGCTGTTCGTCGAACTGCAGGCGCTGGAAGCGGCCCATCCCGAGTTGCTGCAGCCCGATTCGCCCACCTTGCGCGTGGGCGCGGCGCCGCTGCCGCAATTCGAGCAAGTCACGCACACGGTGCCGATGTTGTCGCTGAACAATGGTTTCACCGACGACGATATCGTCAACTTCGACCGCCGCGTGCGCGAAGGCCTGGATATTGACGGTGCGGAAGTCGATTACGCCGCCGAAGTGAAATTCGACGGCCTGGCCATCAACCTGCGCTACGAGCACGGCCTGTTCGTGCAGGCGGCCACGCGCGGCGACGGCGCCACGGGCGAGGACGTGACGGCGAATATCCGCACCATTGCCGGCATCCCGTTGCGCCTGCATGGCGACAAGATTCCGGCCGTGCTCGACGTGCGCGGCGAAGTGATGATGTTCAAGGCCGATTTTGCCCGTTTGAACGAACGCCAGCGCGAGGCGGGTCAGAAGGAATTTGCCAACCCGCGCAACGCGGCGGCCGGCAGCCTGCGCCAGCTCGATTCGCGCATCACGGCCCAGCGCAAGCTGCGTTTCTATGCCTACGGCATCGGCGCCCTCGATGGTGCGGCCATGCCTGTGTCGCATGCGGCCTTGCTGGACTGGTACGAAACCCTGGGCATCCCCGTGTCGAAGGAACGCCGTGTGGTGCAGGGCGCGCACGGCTTGCTGGCCTACTACGCCGATATCGGCGCGCGCCGGCCCGCCTTGCCATATGAAATCGACGGCGTCGTCTACAAGGTGAACGCGACGGAAGACCAGCAGGAGCTGGGCTTTGTCTCGCGCGCGCCGCGTTTTGCGCTGGCGCACAAGTTTCCGGCCGAAGAGGCGCTGACCCAGGTGCTGGGCATCGACATCCAGGTGGGCCGCACGGGCGCCATGACACCCGTGGCGCGCCTGGCGCCCGTGTCCGTGGGCGGCGTGACGGTGACCAACGCCACCTTGCACAATGCGGACGAAGTGCTGCGCAAGGATGTGCGCGTGGGCGATACGGTCGTCGTGCGCCGTGCCGGCGACGTGATTCCCGAAGTGTTGTCCGTGGTGCTGGACCGGCGCCCGGAACCGGCGCCGCCGCCGTTCAAGATGCTGGAGCGCTGTCCTGTCTGCGATTCCCACGTGGTGCGCGAAGAGGGCGAGGCGATCGCCCGCTGCTCGGGTGGCCTGTTCTGCTCGGCGCAGCGCAAGGAAGCGTTCCGCCATTTCGCGGGCCGCCGCATGATGGATATCGAAGGCCTGGGGGAACGTTATATCGACACCCTGGTCGAACTGGAATACGTGCATGGCCTGGCTGACCTGTACAGCCTGACCTTGGATAAATTGCTGGAAATGAAGTTGCGCGCCGACGAGCGCGACGGTTCGACGCCGGAGACAGTGCAACAAGGCAAGATTCCCACCAAATGGGCGGAAAATCTGCTGGCCGGTATCGAGGCGAGCAAGCGTCCGCCGCTCGAACGTTTCCTGTTTGCGCTGGGCATCCGCCACGTGGGCGAGTCGACGGCCAAGACCCTGGCCGAGTGGCTCGGCAGCCTCGACTACGTGCGCCGCGCGCCGGCGGCCTTGCTGCGCGTGCTGCCCGATATCGGCGGCACGGTGGCGGACTCGATTGCCGATTTCTTTGCCGAACAAAAGAACCAGCAGGCGCTGCAGGCTTTGCTGGACGCGGGTGTCGCGCCCCAGGGCGAACATGCGCCCAGCGCCAAGCTGCGCTCGCAGCTGGAGCAAGCGACGCTGCTGGCGGCCATCGGCATCCCGAAGCTGACGGAACCGCGCAGCAAGCAGCTGGTGGAGCGGGGCGTGACCCTGGCCAGCCTGGCGGCGCAAGGCGCCAGCTTCCATGCGGGCTTGCCCGCCGCCGTGGCCGAAGCGCTGGCGCAATGGCTGACCGATGAAGGCAATGTCAAGCTGCTTGGTCAACTGGACGCCCTGCGAAATGAATTACTGTCACAATTGCCTGAAATGCCAGCCGCTGGCGGCAAGCTGGACGGCAAGACCTTTGTCTTGACCGGCACCTTGCCCAACATGAGCCGCGACGAGGCGGCGGAATTGATCGAGGCGGCCGGCGGCAAGGTCAGCGGTTCCGTGTCGAAGAAGACAGCTTATGTCGTGGCCGGTTCGGACGCCGGCAGCAAGCTGGCCAAAGCCCAGGAACTGGGCGTGGCCATCCTTGACGAGGCTGGTTTGTTGGCCTTGCTCGCGCAAGACTAATTATCCAAAATATTATAGAAGACCCATGAAAAAAATCAGAAAAGCAGTCTTTCCCGTCGCCGGCCTGGGCAGCCGATTCTTGCCCGCCACCAAGGCGCAACCGAAGGAAATGCTGCCCATCGTCGACAAGCCGCTGATCCAGTATGCAGTGGAAGAGGCGGTGGCCGCTGGCATCACGGAAATGATCTTCATCACGGGGCGCAACAAGCGCGCCATCGAAGACCATTTCGACACGGCCTATGAACTGGAATCGGAACTGGAAGCGGCGGGCAAGCGCCAGTTGCTCGACATGGTGCAAAACGTCATTCCCAAGCACATTAACTGCATCTATATCCGCCAGTCGGCGCCGCTGGGCCTGGGCCACGCCGTGCTGTGCGCCCGCCCCGTGATCGGCGACGAGCCGTTCGCCGTCTTGCTGGCGGACGACTTCATGGACGTGGAAGAGGGTACCCGTCCCGTGCTGGCGCAGATGGCCGATGTCTTCCAGTATGAAAACTGTTCGCTGCTGGCGGTGCAGGATGTGCCCCGTGCGGAAACCCGGCAGTATGGCATCGTCAGCGCCAAGCATTACCAGCCCGACCTGGAACTGGTGTCGGGCATCGTGGAAAAGCCCGCGCCGGAAGAGGCGCCATCGACCCTGGCCGTGGTGGGCCGCTATGTGCTGACCAGCCGCATCTTTGCGCATCTGGAAAACATCGGCACGGGCGCCGGCGGTGAAATCCAGCTGACGGACGGCATCGCCGCACTGATGCGCGAAGAGCGCGTGCTGGCTTACCGCTACCAGGGCCAGCGTTATGATTGCGGCTCCAAGCTTGGCTACCTGAAGGCAACGACGGCGATGGGCATGAAACATCCGGAAACGGGCGCGGCGTTCCGCAATTACCTGCAAGAATTGCAAGCGGTATTGGAAACAAAATGACGGTACGTGAAATCCTCAAGATGGGCGATCCGCGCCTGCTGCGCATGGCCGAGCCGGTGCGTGAATTCGACACGCCCGAATTGCATGCCTTGATCGCCGACATGTTCGACACCATGCACGCCGCCAATGGCGCTGGCCTGGCGGCGCCGCAGATCGGCGTCAACCTGCAGCTGGTGATCTACGGCTTCAAGCAGAACCTGCGCTATCCCGACGCGCCGCAAGTACCGGAAACCGTGCTGATCAATCCGGTGCTGACGCCTTTGTCGGAGCGCAAGGAAGAGGGCTTCGAGGGCTGCCTGTCCGTGCCGGGCCTGCGCGGCAGCGTGCCGCGCTGGAGCGAGTTGCACTACGAAGGCGTGGACCAGTTCGGCCAGCCCATCAGCCGCGATTGCGACGGCTTCCATGCGCGCGTGGTGCAGCATGAAGTCGACCATTTGCACGGCATTCTGTATCCGATGCGTATCGTCGACTTTACGCAGTTCGGCTACACGGAAGTCATGTTTCCCGACCTGGATCCAAACGACGACGATTGATCGGCGCCTGAAAAAACGTCCATGGCGGCGTTGCATTGCCACGCCGTACTATTCGTACTGTCTTCGGCAATGCGCCTTGCCCTGAACGTTTTTCAGGCGCCTCGTAACTTTGGCTGTTAAACAAAAAATGGCCGCGCAGCATCAGCTGGGCGGCCATTTTTTATGCCTGAGACAAAGCCGCAAACCTAGCGCACCTTGCGGCTGCTGCCCAGGTTATCCAGCAAGGCCTTCAGCTCATCCTGCATGGCATCCGTCAGGTTCAGGAAGCGGCAGCCGATCTGTACTTGCTCGCCCAGCAGGAAGGAACGGAAGGTGCGTGACAGGCGGATTTCCAGGTCGGCGATCATGACCTTGTTTGGTCCGAGTTCCAGGCGCACGCGCGACAGTTTGCGCCCCACGTACAGGCCGACCGTATCGCGCGGATGGGCACGCATGCCGATGCCGCCGGCCGAGAAATCATACAGTTGCAATTCATACGGACGCCCCTCGAGCACGAAGGCGGCCAGGTAGTACACGCCCAGCGGCGTTTCCAGGCGTGCCGATTCGCGCCGTTCCAGCACCAGGCAATGACTGGGGAAGTTGGTCAGGTAGACGTTCGGCCGCTCGGGATACGCTTCCCATTCGCCATTGATGGTAAATTGCAACTTGGCGCTTTGCACCCACGATACAAACGTGGCGCCGCCTTCGGGCAGGGTGGCGCCTTCATTGAGTTCCAGCACGAATTGAGGCAAGTCGTCGTCGACGGACAAAATGCGCGCCATGATGACGTCTTCGCCGCCCGCCGGGTAGATGGAAATGGCGTCGCCGTTGTCAGCCAGGCTGCACAGGGTTTCGCCGATATCCCACGGATCGCTCATATGGTGCGGCTTGGTGCCGGGGGCCATCGGCTCGGCCACGTCAGCCAGGCTGGGCGCGCCTTTGCGCAGGGGATTGGGGATGGGATCGTTCACGACAGCGTATCTCTTTTGTTCTGATGGGGAATAGTGTATAGGTTTAAAGCAATATTTACTAAGTAAATCACAATAATTGTTTTTATGTCACTATATTCCTGTTGCTTATGCGGAATGGCACGCCGCGCGGCATGCCATCCAGATGCCGCCGCTTAAAATTGCTCGTCCGCGCTCAGGTAACGCCATTGACCGGTCGGCAAGTCGCCCAGCTTGACCTTGCCGATGCGCACGCGTTTCAGGCCCAGCACTTTCAGGCCCACGGCTTCGCACATGCGGCGGATCTGGCGTTTCTTGCCTTCGCGCAAGGTAAAGCTCAGCTGGTCTTCATTTTGCCAGCGCACCTTGGCCGGCAGCAGCGGTTTGCCGTCGAGCCACAGGCCGTGGTTGAGCTTTTTCAGCTCGCTGTCGGGCAGGGTGCCGCCCTTGGTGTAGCTCACGCGCACCAGGTATTCCTTGTCGATATCGGTATCGTGGCCGATCAGCTGCTTGGCCACGCGGCCATCCTGCGTCAGCACCAGCAAGCCGACGGAATCGATGTCCAGGCGGCCGGCCGCCACCAGGCTGCGCAGTTGGGTGGGATGAAACTGTTCCGGGCTGCGGTCTTCCGCCCAGCGGTTTTCCGCCTTGATCAGGGCCACGGCGGGCGTGTAGCCGTCTTCGGCCTGGCCGCTGACATAGCCGACGGGCTTGTTGATGAGTACAGTGACGCGCTTCGATTGCTCGGCCGCCGCCTGGCGTTCCACGGTGACGCGCTGGCTGGGGGTGACCTTGCTGCCCAGCTCGGACACCACCTTGCCATCCACACGGACCCAGCCGCGCGCGATCCATTCATCGGCTTCACGGCGGGAGCAAAGGCCCAGTTCGGACATGCGTTTGGACAAGCGTAATAATTCTTCGGTCATGTTGTTTCAGTTTTAGTAAGGTAGGCGCTGCGCGGAAAGTCTACACTTTCAGCGCATCGAGTAAATCGGTTTCCAGCAATATCTGGTTGCGGGCATTGTTGAGCGCGGGACCGTCGACGAGGAAAACGTCTTCGACCCGCTCGCCCAGGGTCATGATCTTGGCCGTGTGCAAGTTGATGCGGTACTTGGTCAGCACGTTGGCGATCGCATACAGCAGGCCCGTGCGGTCGTTGGCGGCCACCGACAGCAAATAGTATTGGCCCTTTTCATCGGGCCGCAAATCCACGGTCGGCTGGAAGGGGAAGGTGCGCGACAGGCGCGACAGCCGTCCCTTGCCCGGCGGCGGCAGCGGCGTTTGCGACTGCAGCAGCTCGCCCAGCTCATGCTCGATCAGGCTGATGATGTCGCGGTAGCTCTTGGCGAAGTTCTGCTCCGTGACAAGGAAGGTGTCGAGCGCATAGCCATTCTTGGTCGTGTGGATCTTCGCGTCGAGAATGCTGAAGTTCTTGCGGTCGAAATAGCTGCAGATGCGCGCGAACAGGTCGGGCTGGTCGGGAATGTACACGGCCACCTGCAAGCCTTCGCCGATGGGCGCCAGCCGGCATTTTACCACCGGCAACTTGCTGTCGAGCTTGTCATACAGCGAGCGCGTCTGCCAGGCGATGTCGGAGGCGTCGTGGCGCAGGAAATACGCCACGTCCAGCTGCTGCCACAGCTTCAGATGGGCGTCCGGCGGCAAGCCATACAGGCGCAGCGTGGCCAGCGCTTCCTGCTGGCGGTTCTTCAGCTCGCGGTCGGCCGTATGCGGCTCGCCGCCCAGCACGCGCAAGGTGATCTTGTACAGGTCTTCCAGCAGCTTGCCCTTCCAGGCATTCCATACCTTCGGGCTGGTGCCGCGGATGTCGGCCACCGTCAGCAGGTACAAGCCCGTCAGGTGGCGCTCGTCCTTGACCACTTTCGCAAAGGCGGCGATGACGTCCGGATCGGACAAATCCTGCTTTTGCGCCACTTGCGACATGGTCAGGTGATTTTCCACCAAGAAAGCCACGAGTTCCGTGTCTTCTTCCGACAGGCCGTGGTCCTGGCAGAACTGGGTGGCGTCGGCCACGCCCAGCTTCGAGTGGTCGCCGCCGCGGCCCTTGGCGATGTCGTGGAACAGGGCCGCCACGTACAGCAGCCACGATTGCGAGAAATCGGCCATCAGCTGGCTGCAGAACGGGTATTCGTGCGCGTGCTCGCTCATGGTGAAGCGGCGCATGTTGCGCACCACCATCAGAATGTGCTGGTCGACCGTGTACACATGGAACAGGTCGTGCTGCATCTGGCCCACGATGCGGCGGAAATTCGGCAGGTAGCGCCCCAGGATGCTCATCTCGTTCATGCGCCGCAGCGCATGGATGATGCCCACGGGTGCCTGCATGATGCGCAGGAACAGGGCGCGGTTGACGGGGTCCTGGCGGAAGGCGGCGTCGATCTTGAAGCGCGCGTGCCACAGGGCCCGCGTGGCGCGCGAGGTCATGCCTTTCAGGGACGGGCGCTCCGTCATCAGGACGAAAATTTCCAGCATGGCCGACGGGTACTGCTCGAACGTGTCGTCGGCGCTGATGTCGATCAGGCTGTTGACTTCATTGAAGCGTTCGTTGATGGGCAAGGCCACGTCATCTTGCGGAAACAGCCGTGCCTCGATGTTTTGCAGCAAAATCGTGTTGAGCTGGGTCACCGTCTTGGCGGCCCAGTAGTAGCGCTGCATGAGGAATTCGCTGGCGCGGCGCATGTGCGGCCCGCTGCCCGTCGCTTGCAAGCCCAGCGATTCGGCGATGGCCGTCTGCACGTCGAACACGAGGCGGTCTTCGCGCCGTCCCGCATGCAGGTGCAGGCGCACGCGGATATCCTTGAAAGCGCGCTCCTTTTCCATCAGCTGGCGCGCTTCCGTCAAGGTGATCAGGCCGCCCGTGGCCAGGGTGCGCCACGAGTTGGCCAGACCGGCCGCCTTGGCCACCCACAGGATGACCTGCAAGTCGCGCAAGCCGCCCGGGCTTTCCTTGCAATTCGGTTCCAGGCTGAAGGCCGTGTCTTCGTATTTGGCGTGTCTCTGGCGCATTTCCGCCGTTTTCGCCTGGAAGAACGCCTGCGGGTCCATGGCCGCGTCATAGCGCTGCTGCAATTGCGCGAACAGGTCCGCGTTGCCGCACACGAGGCGCGCTTCGAGCAAGCTCGTTTGCACGGTGATGTCGGCCTTCGATTCGACCATGCATTCATCGACCGTGCGGATGCTGTGGCCGATTTCCAGGCCCAGGTCCCACAGCAGTTGCACCAGTTCCTCGAGTTTTTCCTGCGTCGCCGCGTCCGGCGCCTGTTGCAGCAGGATCAGCAGGTCGACGTCGGAATACGGGAACAGTTCGCCGCGGCCATAGCCGCCCACGCCCACCAGGGCCGTGCCGGGCGGCAAGCCCGCTTCCTGCCAGGCGCGCGCCAGCACGCCGTCGACGCTGTGGCGCAGGCTGCGCAACAGTTTTTCAGGCTTGCCGTCGGCCTGGAAGGCCGCGATGACGACCTGGCGGTCGGCTTTCAGTTGCTGCTTCAGCTGTTCCCGAACTTGCTTTTTCATCTGGGCCCTGGGTGGCGGTGGGTCGGGTGGAGTCAGGCTTGATGCATCAGGCTTTATTGCCGATGAAGGCGGGCGGCGGCGGCATGCCGGGCGAGATGGTCAGCACTTCATAGCCCGTTTCCGTCACCAGCACCGTGTGTTCCCATTGCGCCGACAGGCTGCGGTCCTTGGTTTTGATGGTCCAGCCATCGTTCATTTCGCGGATTTCGCGGCGGCCCGAATTGATCATCGGTTCGACGGTGAAGATCATGCCCGCTTCCAGGCGTTCCAGGGTGCCAGGTTTGCCGTAATGCAATACCTGCGGTTCTTCATGGAAAACCTTGCCGATGCCGTGGCCGCAGAATTCGCGCACCACGCTGTAGCCGGCCTTTTCCGCGTGTTGCTGGATGGCGTGGCCGATGTCGCCCAGGTGGGCGCCAGGCTTGATCTGGTCGATCCCCAGCCACATGCATTCATAGGTGATTTCCGACAGGCGCTTGGCCAGGATGGTCGGCGTGCCGATGAGGAACATGCGGCTGTTGTCGCCGTGGTAGCCATCCTTGATGACGGTGATGTCGAGGTTGACGGAGTCGCCGCTCTTGAGGACCTTGTCGCCGGGGATGCCATGGCAGATGACGTCGTTGACGGAGGTGCAGATGGCTTTCGGGTAAGGCGTGTAGCCGGGCGGGCAATAGTTCAGCGGGGCAGGGATGGTGCCTTGCACGTTGACCATGTATTCGTGGCACAGGCGGTCCAGTTCGCCGGTCGTGACACCGACCTTGACGAAGGGGGTGATGTAGTCGAGCACTTCGGCGCCGAGTTTGCCGGCAATGCGCATGCCTTCGATGTCGGCTGCGGTATTGATACGGATGGTGGACATGATGTAATTCGCAATCTGCAAGAAATTCGGGTGAAAAGCACAGACGAATCCCAGTGTGGGAGGAAAAGTCTGCAAATATGTCGAAATTATAAACGAGGCGCCCTGTATCCGCCGCCTCCATCCTATGGCGGGCAGGCGTTTTTTGCGGGAAAACCCGTGGTCGATACCTGTTGCACCAGTGTGGTGCAGCGCTTGCCGTCACTGCGCGCGCGATTTGCGCCGTGGACTTGATGGAATGGGCATTTCGGTGTAGAATCCCGGGTTGCTTGAATTCTCTTTTAAGCAATGCAGTAAAACAGTGTCTTTAATTTATATAAACACGCGAATCCGGTCGACAAGGGTGCCTGTATGGTGACTGATCGGATTCCAGACCCAACCCTGGAGTTAATAATGTCCGTAACAATGCGCGAAATGCTGGAAGCCGGTGTTCACTTTGGTCACCAAACCCGTTTTTGGAATCCAAAAATGGCACCGTTCATCTTCGGTCATCGCAACAAGATCCACATCATCAACCTGGAAAAAACCATGGCGATGTACCAGGACGCAATGAAGCACGTGCGTCAACTGGCTGCAAACCGTGGCACCATCCTGATGGTTGGCACCAAGCGTCAAGCTCGCGAAATCATCGCTGCTGAAGCACAACGCGCTGGCGTGCCTTTCGTTGATCAACGTTGGTTGGGCGGCATGCTGACCAACTTCAAAACGATCAAAACCTCGATCAAGCGTCTGAAAGACATGGAAGTGATGATCGAAGACGGTTCGATCGAGAAGCTGTCGAAAAAAGAAGCGCTGATGTTCTCCCGCGAAATGATCAAGCTGCAAAAATCGATCGGCGGCATCAAGGACATGGGCGGCATTCCTGACGCAATCTTCGTAGTCGACGTCGGCTACCACAAAGGTGCGATCACCGAAGCAGCTAAACTGGGTATCCCGGTCATCGGCGTTGTCGATACCAACCACTCCCCAGAAGGCGTGAACTTCGTGATCCCAGGTAACGATGACTCCTCGAAAGCCATCATGTTGTACGCTCGCGGTGTTGCTGATGCAATCATCGAAGGCCGTGCAGCTGCCGGTAACGAAGTTGTTGAAATGGTTAAAGCAGCCGCTGGCGACGAATTCGTCGAAGTAAACGAACAGGCTTAATGGCCAGGCTATCGCAGGATAGCCGTTTGTAAGCACAGCAGTAAGGGAAAAGGGGTGGCAGCAGCTCCCCCTTTTTTTTAACAAAAAAACGATAGAGACCGCTGGCGAGGCATGCATGCCCGGCCGCGACTATCGACTCACCGAATCAGGAGAAACACATGGCAGCGATTACAGCAGCGATGGTAGGCGAATTGCGCGGCAAAACCGACGCACCAATGATGGAATGCAAAAAAGCACTGACGGAAGCCGAAGGCGACATGGCGCGTGCGGAAGAGATCCTGCGCGTCAAACTGGGCGGCAAGGCATCGAAAGCATCGGCACGCATCACCGCTGAAGGCGTCGTGGCAACCTACATCGCCAATGGCGTAGGCGCCCTGGTCGAAGTGAACTCGGAAACCGACTTCGTTGCGAAAAACGACGATTTCCTGGCGCTGGCCAACAACGCTGCCCGTCTGGTAGCGGAACACAACCCGGCTGACGTCGCTGCCTTGCTGGCCCTGCCACTCGATGGCAAGACCCTGGAAGACGTGCGCGCTGCCCTGATCGGCAAAATCGGCGAAAACATGACCATCCGCCGCTTCCAGCGTTTCGAAACCAGCGCCAAGCTGGCTTCGTACCTGCACGGTTCGCGCATTGGCGTGATCGTCGAATTCGACGGCGCTGATGAGCAAGTGGGCAAAGACGTGGCCATGCACATCGCTGCCATGAAGCCAGTGTCGCTGTCGTCGAACGAAGTTCCTGCGGAACTGATCGAAAAAGAGCGTTCGGTTGCACAACTGAAAGCCGAAGAAGACGCAGCCAAAGCGGCCGCCGAAGGCAAGCCAGCGCAATCGCCGGAAATCCTGGCCAAGCGCCTGGAAGGTTCCGTACAGAAGTTCCTGAAAGAAGTATCCCTGCTGAACCAGGCTTTCGTGAAAAACGACAAGCTGTCGGTTGAGCAAATGCTGAAGGCGGCTAACACCACCGTCAAAGGTTTCGCCATGTACGTAGTGGGCGAGGGCATCGAGAAGAAGCAAGACGACTTCGCAGCAGAAGTCGCAGCACAGATGGCTGCCTCCCAGGGAGCGTAAGTAAAGCGGGCCGAGAGGCCCGTTTTTTTGGCCCGCCCGCACCTGTCGTGCCGGGCGGCGGCATGGGCAGCTTCCTCCCGCCTATCCGGCGCTGCAAGGCGCTGCGCCATGTCATACTCGAATAACCTCATTTATGGAGCCCCAGCTCATGTCAAAACCAGCCTACAAGCGCGTCCTCCTCAAGTTGTCCGGCGAAGCCCTGATGGGTGATGATCCCTACGGCATCAACCGCGCCACGATCGAGCGCATGGTGGCCGATGTGGCCGAGGTGGCGAAGTTGGGTGTGGAACTGGCAATCGTGATTGGCGGCGGCAATATCTTCCGCGGTGTCGCGCCCGGCGCGCAAGGCATGGACCGTGCCACCGCCGACTACATGGGCATGCTCGCCACGGTGATGAACGCACTGGCCCTGGCCGATGCCATGCGCCACGTCGGCATTACCGCGCGCGTCATGTCGGCCATCGGCATCGAGCAAGTGGTCGAACCGTACGTCCGCCCGAAAGCCCTGCAATACCTGGAAGAAGGTAAAGTGGTCGTCTTCGCCGCCGGCACCGGCAATCCATTCTTCACCACCGACACGGCCGCCGCCCTGCGCGGTTCCGAGATCAGCGCCGAGATCGTCCTGAAGGCCACCAAGGTCGACGGCGTCTACACGGCCGATCCGAAGAAGGATCCGAACGCCACCCTGTTCCACACGATTACGTTCGACGACGCCATCGCCAAGCACCTGCAAGTGATGGATGCCACCGCATTCGCCCTGTGCCGCGACCAGAAGCTGCCAATCAAGGTGTTTTCGATCACCAAGCCGGGCGCGCTGATGCGCGTCATCATGGGCGAAGATGAAGGCACGCTGGTGCACGTATAGAAACAAGGAGCACCGAGAAACCGTGCATGGCTGCGCCTTGCACTGAACGGTTTTCGGCACTCCCGGCTGCGGTACCATGCAAGCCGCAAGCGCAATAGAATATTCATTATTATCAAGACAAGGAGTAGGTAATGTCCTTAGCTGACGTTAAAAAGAACACCCAGGAACGCATGACGAAGTCGCTGGAAACACTGCGGGCCGATCTGGCCAAAGTGCGTACCGGCCGCGCCCATACGGGTATCCTGGACCATGTGATGGTCGATTACTACGGTTCGCCGACGGCGCTGACCCAGGTCGCCAACGTGACCCTGATCGACGCGCGCACCATCGGTGTGCAGCCGTACGAAAAGAAGATGGCCAACACCATCGAAAAAGCCATCCGCGACGCCGACCTGGGCCTGAACCCATCGGCACAGGGCGACCTGATCCGCGTTCCGACGCCGCCGCTGACGGAAGAGCGTCGCAAGGAAATGGTCAAGCTGGTCAAGAGCGAAGCGGAAGACGCGAAGATTGCCGTGCGTAACATTCGCCGCGATGCGAACGAATCGCTGAAGAAACTGGTCAAGGAAAAAGCCTGCTCCGAGGACGATGAGCGCCGCTCGTCGGAAGAAGTGCAGAAGCTGACGGACAAGTTCATCGCCGACATTGACAAGATGGTGGTCGACAAAGAAAAAGAAGTGCTGACGGTCTAGTTTTCAGTACTTTTGACGCTGCCCGGAAAAGCATGGCTTTTCCGGGCAGTGCTATTTGGCGCATAATAGCTATCTTTTATTTTTGGTATTCGTGTTTTCATGATCTATTCGAGTTCGACAACGGCAGTGCCTGAGGTGGGCACGGTGCCGCGCCACGTGGCAATCATTATGGATGGCAATGGCCGCTGGGCAACCAAGCGCTTCCTGCCTCGCGTGGCCGGCCACGTCAAGGGTGCCGAGGCCGTGCGCGGCATTGTCGAGACTTGCCTCGATCGCGGTGTCGAGTACCTGACCCTGTTTGCCTTCAGTTCGGAAAACTGGCGCCGCCCGGAAGAAGAGGTGTCGATGCTGATGCGCCTGTTCGTCACCATGCTGGAACGCGAAGTGGTCAAGATGCATGCCAATGATATCCGCCTGAAGGTCGTGGGCGACCTGTCGCGCTTCAATGAGCAGCTGCAAACCCTGATCGCCAATGCGGAGCGCAAGACGGCGAACAATTCGCGCCTGACGGTGTCCATCTGCGCCAATTATGGCGGCCGCTGGGACATCATGCAGGCAGTCAATAAAATGACGGCCGAGGCGGCAGTCGACGGCCAGAGCGCCGCGCACGCTTACACGGAAGAGCAACTGGCGCCGCACCTGGCCATGGCCTATGCGCCCGAGCCCGACCTGTTCATCCGCACGGGTGGCGAGCAACGCATTTCCAATTTCCTCCTGTGGCAACTGGCGTACACTGAGTTGTTTTTTACAGAAACTTTCTGGCCCGACTTCAATGCCGAGTGCCTCGACGCGGCAATCGCGTCTTACCAGCAGCGCGAACGGCGCTTTGGCCGTACCAGCGCGCAATTAACTGAAAAGACAAACTGATGCTGAAAACACGGATAATCACCGCCCTGGTCTTGTTGGCGGTCTTGCTGCCGGTTCTGTATCTAAATTATTTCCCCGCTTTCGCCGTGATCGCCACGGCGTTCTTCGGCGCCGCCGTCTGGGAAAGCTTCCGCATTTTCAAAAATCGCCAGGCGCTGCTGATTGCCGCCGTCTGGACTGCCGCCTTCGCGTATACGTTTTTTGTCGGTAACGGCATGGCGCAGCTCAATTTCTGGTTCGCCCTGTGCGTGGCCATCTGGCTGATCCGCTTCGTGCCTTCGCTGGCGACGGGCTTGCCACCGACCGAAGGCCTGGGCAATACCTTGCTCAGCCTGGTGTATCCGGTGACCATCGTCGGCTGCTTCGTCGCCATCATCGCCCTGTTCCTGCATAGCCCCTTGTACCTGCTGTCCGTCATGGCCCTCGTGTGGATCGCCGATATCGGCGCCTATTTCTCGGGCAAGGCTTTCGGCAAGCGCAAGCTGGCGCCAAGCATTTCTCCAGGGAAATCTTGGGAAGGCGCCATCGGTGGCGGCATCGCCGTGCTGGTCATCGCCGCCATCACCATCGTGGCCGCGCCATCGCTGCCGGTGCTGCAAGACACCTTTGCCGTGCAGCTGCAATTGCGCCGTGGCTGGCTGGTGGCCTTGCTGGTGCTGCTGCTGATCGTCGCCGCCAGCATCGTCGGCGACCTGTTCGAATCCCAATTGAAGCGCCGCGCCGGCATCAAGGACAGCAGCAACCTGCTGCCGGGCCATGGCGGCGTACTCGACCGTATCGACGCGTTGATCCCGGTCCTGCCATTTGCCGCCCTCGTGGCCAGCTGGCTTTAAGGAAACTCATGCAATACATCACCATCCTTGGCGCGACCGGCTCGATCGGCGTGTCCACCCTGGACGTGCTCGCGCGTCATCCCGAGCACTACAGCGTGTATGCGCTGAGCGCCCACAGCCGTGTGGCCGAACTGGCCGCCCAGTGCCTGCAATTCCGTCCCCAGCGCGCCGTCGTCGGCACGGCGGACGCCGCCCTTGAGCTGACGCGTTTGCTGCGCGGGCAGGGCGTCGAGACGCAGGTCGAGTACGGCGTCGAAGCCCTGTGCGCCATCGCCAGCGCACCGCAAGTGACGGGCGTGATGGCGGCCATCGTCGGCGCGGCCGGCCTGGCGCCCACCCTGGCGGCGGCACGTGCCGGCAAGAAAGTATTGCTGGCCAATAAAGAAGCGCTGGTCATGTCCGGCCAGCTGTTCATCGACGCCGTGCATGACAACGGCGCCGTGCTGTTGCCGATCGACAGCGAACACAACGCCATTTTCCAATGCCTGCCGCACGCCCATGGCCGCGCGCCAGGCGCCGCCGGCGTGGCAAAAATCGTGCTGACGGCGTCGGGCGGCCCCTTCCTCACGCGCGACGTCGAGACGCTCGACACGGTCACGCCGGACCAGGCTTGCAAGCATCCGACCTGGGCCATGGGCCGCAAGATTTCCGTCGATTCGGCCACCATGATGAACAAGGGGCTGGAAGTGATCGAGGCGCACTGGCTGTTCGGCGCGCCGGCGGAGCAGATCGAAGTGCTGATCCATCCGCAAAGCGTGATCCATTCGATGGTGTCGTATATCGACGGTTCCGTGCTGGCCCAGCTGGGCAATCCGGACATGCGCACGCCGATCGCGCATGCGCTGGCATACCCGCAGCGTATCAACTCTGGCGTGGCGCAACTGGACCTGGCGCAGGTGGCTACCTTGCAGTTCGAACGTCCCGATTTCCGCCGTTTCCCTTGCCTGGCGCTGGCCTTCGACGCCCTGCGCGCGGGCGGCACGGCGCCGGCCCTGCTGAACGCGGCCAATGAAGTGGCCGTGCAAGCCTTCCTCGACGAGCAGATCGGCTTCCGCCAGATCGACCGCGTCATCGCCCACGTGATCGAGACGGTGCCGCATGGCGCCGCTTCCAGCATCGAGGCCGTGATGGAGCAGGACCGCCTGGCCAGAGCGGCCGCGCAGGCCTACATCGCCCACAGGCTGGCCGCATGACCCTGATTACCACCTTGCTGGCGTTTATCGTCGCGCTGGGCTCGCTGATCACCCTGCACGAGCTGGGTCACTATCTGGTGGCGCGCTGGTGCGGCGTGAAAGTGCTGCGTTTCTCGATCGGCATGGGAAAAGTGGTGTATTCGCGCAAGTTCGGCAAGGACCAGACGGAATGGGCGATTTCCGCGTTGCCGCTGGGCGGCTATGTGAGCATGCTCGACAGCCGCGCGCAAGACCTCAGCGATTTGCCGGAAAGCGAATTGCGCCGCGAATTCACGCGCCAGAGCGTGTGGCGCCGCATCGCCATCGTGGCCGCCGGTCCGCTGGCCAATTTCCTCGTCGCCATCGTGCTGTACGCGGGCCTGTTCATGCACGGCATCGAAGAGCCGTCGAGCAAGCTCGGACCCGTGGCCGAGCAGACGGCCGCCTATGCGGCCGGCTTGCGCAGCGGCGATACCGTTGAGACGGTGAATGGCAAGGCCGTGGCCAGCTGGTCCGAGCTGCGCTGGGAACTGATCCAGGCCACCCTCGACAAGCAGTCGGCCCGCATCGAAGTGCGCCGGCCCGACCGCGGTCAGCAGGAAGCGACCTTGCCGACGGCCAGCCTGACGGAAGCGGACCTGGAAGGCGATGTGCTGGGCAAGCTGGGCCTGACCCTGGCCCGTTCCGCGCCCACCTTGATGGAAATCATGCCCGATGGCGCCGCCGCGCGCGCCGGCCTGCAAAAGGGCGATGAAATCCTCGCCATCGACGAACAGCCCGTGCACGACGTGGCGGCCGTCATCGCCACCCTGAGCCAGGCGCCGGGCCGGACCTTGCAATTGCAGCTGTTGCGCCAGGGCCAGGACCTGACCCTGTCCATCACGCCGGACGCCGTGCCGGGCGTAGAGGGAGCTGTAACAGTTGGTAAGATACAGGCAAAGCTGGGGCAGGTGCCGGATATGATCACCGTGGCCTCCGGACCGTTCTCTGCCGTGGGCAAGGCGTCCGCCAAGGTCTGGGATACCAGCGTCATGAGCCTGAAAATGCTGGGCAAGATGATCACCGGACAGGTTTCGCTGAAGAATGTGACGGGACCCATTACCATTGCCGATTACGCGGGCCAGACGGCGCGCATCGGCCTGGTAAGCTACCTGAGCTTCATTGCCTTCATCAGTATCAGTCTGGGCGTGATGAATTTGCTACCCATTCCTGTTCTGGATGGCGGGCATTTGCTGTATTATTCGCTGGAAGTTTTGACCGGACGCCCCTTGCCGGAGCGCGTAGGCGAGATCGCCCAGCGCCTGGGGATCGGTTTGTTGCTGACCTTGATGGTGCTTGCCGTCTTTAATGACGTGTTGCGATTGCTGAATTAGGGCGGTGGTTGATGCCATTGCGTGAGTCGCACAAGCAATCTTTTGTGTATGTTGTCCATTGATTTACCCATTGAATAACCCCAATGAAATTACATTCTGCTCGTTTTGCCTTGCCTTCCTTTCGCCGCAGCCTGATCGGCGCCGCCGTCATGGCCATCTGTTCCGGCCACGCGCTGGCCGTCCAGCCATTTACTGTCAAGGACATCCGGGTCGAAGGGATCCAGCGTACCGAAGCGGGCACCGTCTTCGCCTACCTGCCGGTGCGCGTCGGCGAGACGTTCTCCGACGAGAAGAGCGTTGCCGCCATCAAGGCCCTGTATGCGACGGGCATGTTCAAGGATGTGCGCCTGGAAGCCGATGGCGACGTGCTGGTGGTGCTGGTCGAGGAACGTCCGGCCATCGCGACCGTGGAATTTACCGGTACCAAGGAATTTGAAAAGGACGTGCTGGTCAAGGCCTTGAAGGAAATCGGCGTGGGTGAAGCCAAGATTTTCGACAAGGCGTCCGTCGACCGCGCGGAACAGGAACTCAAGCGCCAGTACCTGTCGCATGGCCTGTACGGCGTGAAGATCACCACCACCGTCACGCCGATCGAGCGCAACCGCGTCAACGTGGTGTTCGCCGTCGACGAGGGCGACGTGGCCCGCATCAAGCAGATCAACATCGTCGGCAACAAGGCTTTCACCGACAAGGAACTGCGCGAACAGCTGGCCCTGAACACGGGCGGCTGGTTCAGCTGGTACACCAAGGCCGACCAGTATTCGAAGACCAAGCTGACGGGCGACATCGAGGCGCTCAAGTCCTACTACCTGGACCGCGGCTATATCGAGATGCAGGTCGACTCGACGCAAGTGTCGATCACGCCCGATAAAAAAGACATCTACCTGACGATCAATATCACCGAAGGCGAGAAGTACAAGATCGCCGGCACCAAGTTCGAAGGCGAGATGTTTGGCCGCGAAGAGGAGCTGAAAGCCCTGAACCTGATGCGCGAAGGCGAGATCTATTCGGGCGCCCGCCTGACGGCGACGAACAAGCGCATCCAGGACCGCCTGGCCACGTTCGGCTATGCCTTTGCCAACGTCAACGCCAATCCCGAGATCAACCGCGAAAAGCATGAAGTCGGTTTCACCTTCTTCATCGATCCGGGCAAGCGCGTGTACGTGCGCCACATGAATATCGCCGGCAACACCACCACGCGCGATGAAGTCATCCGCCGCGAATTCCGCCAGTTCGAATCGTCTTGGTACGACAGCAACAAGATCAAGCTGTCGCGCGACCGCGTCGACCGCCTCGGCTACTTCAAGGACGTGACCATCGACACGCCGGAAGCGCAGGGCACGACCGACCAGGTCGACGTCAATGTGACGGTGGTGGAAAAACCGACGGGTAACTTCCTGATCGGCGGCGCCTTCTCGCAATCGGAGAAGTTCACCTTGTCGGCGTCGATTTCGCAGGCCAACTTTGCCGGTAGCGGCAACACGGTCGGCATCGAGCTCAATACCAGCCATTACAGCCGCACGATCGCGTTTTCGCAAACCAATCCGTACTACACGGACGACGGTATCTCGCGCAGCTTTGAAGTCTACCTGCGCACGACGGAACCGCCGGCACTGAACATCGGCAGCTACAAGATCAAGCAGACCGGTGGCCGCGTCAGTTTCGGCGTGCCGTTCTCGGAAGTCGACACCGTCTTCTTCGGTATCGGCGCCGAGCGTTCGCGCATCGAGACCGACATCACCAGCCCGATCCGCTTCAAGCAGTACGTGATCGACAACGGCGGCCCGTCGGACGGCATCGGTTCGGCCACCACCAATTCCATCCCGCTGACGGCTGCATGGCAGCGCGACAGCCGCGACAGCGCCCTGACGCCATCGATCGGCCGCTACCAGCGCGTCAACCTGGAGGCTGACCTGATCGGCGACCAGAAATACTTCCGTGCCATCTATGAGCACCAGTATTTCCGTCCGCTGTTCAGCAAGGTCACCCTGGCGCTGAAGGGCGAGATCGATTACGGCCATGGCATCGGCAAGCACGTGTATCCGGTCTTCAAGAACTTCTACGGCGGCGGCATCGGTTCGGTGCGCGGCTACCTGAGTTCCTCGCTGGGCGCCGTCGAACCGAGCACCAACGATGCCCTGGGCGGTGCCTCGCGCCTGATCGGTAACGCGGAACTGCAGATGCCATTCCCCGGTTCGGGCAATGACCGCAGCTTGCGCTGGTTCGGTTTCCTTGACGGCGGCCAGGTCTACCAGGAAGGCGAAAAAATGCGGATCTCGCAATTGCGCTATTCTGCTGGCTTGGGCATCAGCTGGATTTCACCGGTGGGCCCGCTCAAGCTGAGCTATGCCAAGCCGTTGAACGCCAAGCCGACGGACCGCCTGGAGCGCTTCCAGTTCCAGATGGGCACCGGTTTCTGACCGGCCATCTGAACCGGGGCGACAGCTTTTACTTTTTGACCATGGAGTATCATGAACACCGCATCCGCTACCCTGCCCAAGACCCTTGCCGTGATCGCATTGTGCTGGAGTTCGCTGTTGCCGGTGCAGGCGCAGGCTCAGGAGTCGAAGATCGCCTGGATCAGCAGCGAACGTATTTATAACGAATCGAGGCTGGCCAAGCTGGCCAGCGCCAAGCTGGCCGAAGAGTTCCGCTCGCGCGAAAAAGCCGTGCAGGAACTGGCGGCCCGTTTCAAGGTCGCCAACGAAGCCCTGGAAAAGGATATGCCGACCCTGAGCGAGGCGGAGCGCGCCAAGCGCCAGCGCGAATTTTTCGAGCTGGACAAGGAACTGCAGCGCCGCCAGCGCGAGTTCCGCGAAGATCTGAGCCAGCGCACGAACGAAGAGCGCAGCGCCATCGCGGAAAAAGCCAACACCATCATCCAGCAGATGGCGCATATCGAAGGCTATGACATCGTGCTGCAGGAAGCCCTGTGGGCCAGCCCGCGCATCGACATTACCGACAAGGTCTTGAAGGCGCTGGACAAGTAATTGAAACGGTTTTAAGCCTGCCAGTGCACGCGCTGCGTGCACTGGCAGGCGTACTTATAAAGGTAATCAGATGGGCACTCGACTAGGAGAATTGGTCGAACGCTTCGGCGGACAATTGGCGGGCGATCCCAACCTGGAAGTCACAGGCATCGCACCGTTGGCCGACGCCG
This sequence comes from Janthinobacterium rivuli, assembly GCF_009208735.1. Classification (GTDB taxonomy): domain Bacteria; phylum Pseudomonadota; class Gammaproteobacteria; order Burkholderiales; family Burkholderiaceae_D; genus Janthinobacterium. The sequence continues at coordinate 162,310 of NZ_WFLJ01000011.1, forward strand.
GCGCTTCGCACATCAGCTTTCTCAGCAATAGCAAGTTCCGCGCGCAGGCGGCCCAGAGCGGCGCCGCCGCGCTGATCCTCACGCCGGCCGACGATGCGTTGATCGGCGACGAATACGCCGGCGCGCGCATTGTCACCCCGAATCCCTATGTGTATTTCGCGCGCGCGGCGCAGTATTTCGCCGCCCTGCACGAAATCAAGGCGCCGGTCGGCATCCACCCGGGCGCCTTTGTCGACGCCAGCGCCCAGGTGGACGCCAGCGCCTCCGTCGGCGCGCATGCGGTGATCGAAGCGGGCGCCGTGATTGGCCCAGGCTGCGTGATCGGTGCCGGCTGCGTGGTGGGACGCGACGCCGTCATTGGCGCAGGTACCCAGCTGTTCGCCAACGTGACGTTCCACGCGCGCTGCGTGATCGGCCAGCGCGGCATCATCCATTCGGGCGCCGTGATCGGCACAGACGGATTCGGCTTCGCCAACGAAGGCGGCGTGTACATCAAGATTCCCCAGACGGGCAGGGTGGTGATCGGTGACGATGTCGATATTGGCGCCAACACCACCATCGACCGCGGCGCACTGGCCGACACCATCATCGAAGATGGCGTCAAGCTCGATAACCAGATCCAGATCGGCCATAACTGCCACATCGGCGCGCACACGGCCATGGCCGGCTGCGTCGGCGTGGCCGGCAGCGCCGTCATTGGCAAGTACTGCACCTTCGGCGGCGCCGCCATGGTGCTCGGTCACCTGACCATCGCCGACCGCGTCCACGTGGGTTCGGGCAGCATGGTCTCGCGTTCGATTCTCGAAGCGGGCCAGTACACGGGGTTTTATCCGCTGGCCAAGAACGCCGACTGGGAAAAGAGCGCCGCCATCGTGCGCAACCTGTCAAGCATGCGCGAGAAGATCCGCGCGCTTGAAAAAACGATTAAGACACTGACCACGCAAGACGAAAAATGACTACTGCGAATAAGACCCTCGACATCCTGGCCATCAAATCGCTGCTGCCGCACCGCTATCCGCTGCTGCTGGTTGACCGCGTGCTGGACTGGGAAGCGAACAAGACCATCACCGCCATCAAGAACGTGACGGTCAACGAAGAGTTCTTCCAGGGCCATTTCCCGCACAAGCCGGTGATGCCCGGCGTGCTGATGATCGAAGCGCTGGCGCAGACGGCGGCCCTGCTGTCGTTCCTGACGATGGGTGTGAACCCGGATGAAAATTCGGTGGTGTACCTTGTCGGCATCGACAATACGCGCTTCAAGCGTCCCGTCGAACCGGGTGACCAATTGAAGATGGACGTGGAAATCCTGCGCGTGTCGCGCGGCCTCTGGAAATACAAGGCAGTCGGCTCGGTCGACGGCACGGTGGCGCTGGAAACGGAAATCATGTGTACCATCCGCAGCGCGCAGGATGCGAGCCAGCCAGCGGGGTAGTAATATGGCGGTCATCCACTCTACGCCAGTGATTGATCCGAAAGCTGAGCTCGGCAGCTTGGCCTAGGTGGGGCCGTACACCAATATCGGTTCGCACGTGCGTAGCGCGCGCAACCGGCCCAATACACGGGTTTTTATCCGCTGGCCAAGAACGCCGACTGGGAAAAGAGCGCCGCCATCGTGCGCAACCTGTCAAGCATGAGCGAGAAGATCCGCGCACTTGAAAAAACAATTAAAACACTGACCACGCAAGACGAAAAATGACTATTGAAAAAAAGACCCTCGACATCCTCGCCATCAAATCGCTGCTGCCGCACCGCTACCCGCTGTTGCTGGTTGACCGCGTGCTGGACTGGGAAGCGGACAAGACCATCACCGCCATCAAGAACGTGACGGTCAATGAAGAGTTCTTCCAGGGCCATTTCCCGCACAAGCCGGTCATGCCCGGCGTGCTGATGATCGAAGCGCTGGCGCAGACGGCGGCCTTGCTGTCGTTCCTGTCGATGGGCGTGAAACCGGACGAAAATTCGGTGGTGTACTTTGTCGGCATCGACAATGCGCGCTTCAAGCGTCCCGTCGAACCGGGCGACCAGCTGAAGATGGACGTGGAAATCCTGCGCGTCTCGCGCGGCATCTGGAAATACAAGGCCGTCGGTACGGTCGATGGCAAGCTGGCGGTGGAAGCGGAACTGATGTGCACGATCCGCAGCGCGCAGGATGCGAGCCAGTCTGCGAGCCAGCCAGCGGTGCAGTGATATGGCGGCCATCCACTCAACGGCAGTGATTGACCCGAAGGCCGAGCTCGACAGTTCGGTCGAGGTGGGTCCGTACACCATCATCGGTCCGCACGTGCGCATCGGCGCCGGCACCAAGGTTGGCCCGCACGTGGTCATCGACGGCCACACGACGATCGGCAGCGACAATCACCTGTTCCAGTTTTCTTCCATCGGTGCGCAGCCGCAGGACAAGAAATGGGCGGGCGAGGCGACGCGCCTGGACATCGGCGACCGCAACACCATCCGCGAATTCTGCACCTTCAACACGGGAACCGTGCAAGGTGGCGGCGTGACGCGCCTGGGCAATGACAACTGGATTTCGGCGTATGTGCACCTGGCGCACGACTGCCTGGTGGGCAACAACACGATTTTCTCGAACAACGCGCAGCTGGCCGGCCACGTGGAGATCGGCGACTGGGTCATCATGAGCGGTTTCGCCAACGTGCACCAGTTCTGCAAGATCGGCGCGCACGCCTTTGTCGGCATGAGCACCAGCCTGACGCAGGACGTGCCGCCGTTTGTCCTGTTGAACGGCAATCCGGCGCAGGCGCATGGCGTCAATATCGAGGGCTTGAAACGCCGCGGCTTTACGCGCGAGCAGATCAACGGCATCCGCGCCGCGTATAAGCTCATCTACCGCTCGGGACTGACCCTGGAAGAATCCAAGGCGGCCCTGTTCGAAGAAGAGCAGGCCTCGTCGCCCGAGGTGGCGCAACACATTCGCGCCATGCGCGAATTTTTGGGCGTGGCGTCGCGTGGCATCGTCCGCTGACCACGCCAGCGGCCTGCCGGTCGCCAACGTCGCCATCGTCGCCGGCGAGGTGTCGGGCGACCTGCTGGCCAGCCGGCTGCTGTCCGGCCTCGTGCCGCAGCTGCCCGGCACGCGCTTCCACGGCATCGGCGGCGAGCACATGGCCAAACAGGGTTTTGTGTCCGACTGGCCGCTCGACAAGCTGACCGTGCGCGGCCTGTTCGAGATCATTCCCCGCTACCGCGAGATCAAGGGCATCCAGAACGCGCTGCGCGACCAGCTGTTGGCCGAACGTCCCGCCGTCTTCATCGGCGCCGACTATCCCGGCTTCAACCTGGGGCTGGAACAGCAGCTCAAGGAAGGCGGCATCCCCACCGTGCACTACATCGGGCCGCAGATCTGGGCCTGGCGCGGTGGACGCATCAAGAAAATCATCAAGGCTGTCTCGCACATGCTGGTGATCTTCCCGTTCGAGGAAGAAATCTACCGCAAGGCGGGCGTGCCCGTCACCTATGTCGGCCATCCACTGGCCGAAATGATCCCCCTGCAGCCCGACGAGGCGGCCGCGCGCCGCACCCTGGGCTTGCCGCAAGACGCGAATGTCGTGACCCTGATGCCGGGCAGCCGCATGGGCGAACTCAAATACAATGCGGTAGCCTTTGTCGCTGCCTGCAAGCTGCTGCTGGCGCGCGACCGCTCCTTGCGTTTCGTCGCCCCCATGGCCGGCGAGAAGCAGCGCCAGTACTTCCTGCAACTGGTAGCAGAAGCTGGCCTGCAGGACGTCGAGATACTGCTCACCGATGGCGGCTCGCACACTGCCATCTGCGCCGCCGATGCGGTATTGGTGGCATCCGGCACGGCATCGCTGGAAGTGGCGCTGTACAAGAAGCCCATGGTCATCGCTTACAAGATGATGCGCGCCTCGTGGGAAATCATGCGCCACATGGGCTATCAGCCTTGGATTGGGCTGCCAAACATCCTGGCGCGCGACTACCTGGTGCCCGAGCTGCTGCAAAACGCGGCCAGCCCGCAAGCGCTGGCCGAGGCCATGTGGCAGCAGTTGAGCGATATTCCCGGTCGTCTGCGCCTGGTGCAGCGCTTCACGGACATGCACCACAGCCTGCTGCGCGACAGCGCGCGCGAAAGCGCCAACGCCGTCATGCAAGTCATCGCCGCGAACCGCAAGTAACTCCCGATCACCGCTTCAACCGCAGTACCAACCAAAGATTCAACGTGAAAAATATCTATCCCGGCCTGTTTGACGACTTGCCATTCTCGCTCGATGAAATCGTCTGCGGCGTCGACGAGGCAGGCCGCGGTCCGCTGGCCGGCCCCGTGTTCGCCGCCGCCGTGATCCTCGACCCGAACCAGCCCATCGACGGCTTGCGCGATTCGAAAAAACTCACCGAAGCCAAGCGCGACCTGCTGGCGCCGCAGATCAAGGCCAAGGCCCTGGCCTGGGCCATCGCCGAAGCGTCGGAAGAGGAAATCGACCGCCTGAACATTCTGCAGGCGTCGATGCTGGCCATGCGCCGCGCCGTCGAGGCGTTGGCCACCGTGCCGACCCTGGCCCTGATCGACGGCAACCGCTGTCCCGTGATGCCGATACGCGGCATGGCCATCATCGGCGGCGACGACAAGGTCGATTCGATATCCGCCGCCTCGATCCTGGCCAAGACGGCGCGCGACGCGGCCCTGGTGCACCTGCATGCGGCCTATCCCGAATACTGCTTCGACCAGCACAAGGGCTATGGCACCAAATTGCACCTGGAGCGCCTGCACCTGCACGGCGCCTCGCCCGTGCACCGCCGCTCGTTCGCGCCAGTGCGCAACGTGATCGCCCTGTTTGGCGGACAAGAGGTGGTGGCATGAAGACGATCACCTCGCGCGATAACGCGCAATACAAGGATCTGCTGAAACTGGCGGGCAGTTCGCAGGCGCGCCGCAAGTCGGGCCGCACCCTGCTCGACGGCGTGCACCTGTGCGTGTCCTACCTGCAGCTGCGCGGCATGCCGGAGCAGTGCATCGTCAGCGAAAGCGCCTTGCGCAATCCGGAAGTGGCGGACATCGTCGGCCAGCTGGAAAGCCAGCGCGCGCACGTACTGGGCTTGCCCGACGCGCTGTACAACGCGGTCAGCCAGGTCGAGCACGGCGTGGGCGTGATGTTCCTCATCGAGACGCCGGAACGGGCCGTCACGCAGCCGCTGAGCGTGTCGGCCGTGCTGCTCGATAACCTGCAAGACCCGGGCAACGTGGGCTCCATCCTGCGCAGCGCCGCGGCCGCCGGCATCACGCAGGTGTACTGCAGCGCCGGCACGGCATTCTGCTGGTCGCCGAAAGTGCTGCGCGCGGCGATGGGCGCGCACTTCGTGCTCGACATCTTTGAAAACGTCGACCTGGCGGCGCTGGTTGCCGACGCGAAGGTGGCGACGCTCGCCACCAGCGGCTACGCCACGCAGCAGCTGTACGATGTCGACCTGCGCCAACCGGTCGCCTGGCTGTTCGGCCATGAAGGGCAGGGCGTGGCCGACGACTTGCTGTCGATGGCGACGCACCAGGTGGTCATTCCCCACCTGGGCCAGATCGAATCGCTGAACGTGGCCGCCTGCGCCGCCGTCTGCTTCTTCGAGCAGCTGCGCCAGGGCCAGGCCTGAACAGGGTAGCCATGTCCATCCCTCCGCTGGCCGACGGCGCCGCACGTGACGAAGCCTGGTGGCGCCAGGTGGCCACCTTGTATCCCGCGCCGCCGGACGCCATCGTCAATCTCGAACATGGCTATTTCGGCGCCATGGCCGCGCCCGTGCAAGCCGCCTTCGAGCAGGCCGTGCGCTACACGAATGAACAGCTGAGTCCTTTCGTGCGCGGCGAATTCACGCGCACGCATGTGGATATCCTGCGCCAGCGCGTCGCCGCGCTGATCCAGGCGCAGCCGCACGAGATATTGCTGACCCGCAGCGGCACCGAATCCATGCAGCTGCTGATCGCGCAATACCACGGCCTGGCGCCCGGTGATACCGTGCTGTGGAGTAATCTCGACTATCCGGCCATGCGCACGGCCATGCGCTGGCTGGCGCAGCGCCGTGGCGTCACCAGCACGCAAGTTACATTGCGCCTGCCCATCAGCGATGACGAGATCGTCGCCCGTTACGCGCAAGCCATGCGCCAGGCCGTCCAGCCCAAGTTGCTGCTGCTGTCGCAGGTGACGCCGGCCAACGGCCAGCAACTGCCGGTGCGGGAGATCATGGCGCTGGCGCGCGTACACGGCATCGACGTGCTGCTCGACAGCGCCCATGCGCTGGGACAGGTCGACGTGGACGTGCAGGCCATGGGCGTCGATTTCGCCGGTTTCAATCTGCATAAATGGCTGGGGGCGCCGGCGGGACTCGGTGTCGTGTATATCCGCGCCTCGCAGCTGCACAAGATCGAGCCGCATTTGGGCGACGAGGATTATCCATTGGATGATATCCGCGGCCGCCTGCACATGGGCATGCCGCCGATCGGCGCCATCCTGGCCGCGCCTGCCGCGTTGGACTTCCATGCGCGCCTGGGCGGCACGCGGGCCAAGAGGGAGCGCCTGGCCTGGCTGCGCGACTACTGGGTCAGCCGCGCCGCGCACCTGCCCGGCGTGCGCATCTTGTCCCCGCTCGACGCCAGGCGCGGCACGGCGCTGGTGGCCTTTGCCGTCGACGGCATGGACGCACGCGCGCTGCAGCAAGCCTTGCTGCAGCGCTTTGGCATCTTCACGGTGGAGCGCAATATCGGCGATACCGACGTCGTGCGCGCCACGCTGGCCATCACGACGCAGACCAGCGAACTCGATCAGCTGGTCGCCGCGCTGACGGTGCTTTCGAGCGAAACGAACGCCTGACAAAACCGTCGCGCGCGCACGCGCAGCAGGTCTGGTCCGGTGTTCTAGTACTCGCGGCGGTTCGGCTTGATTTCCTGGAGGATCGTCGTGGAGATCTCTTCGATCGACTTGGTGGTCGACGACAGCCAGCGGATACCTTCGCGTTTCATCATCTTTTCCGCCTCGTTGACCTCGTAACGGCAGTTTTCGATGGCCGCATACTTGCTTCCGGCGCGTCTTTCGTTGCGTATTTCCGACAAACGTTCGGGCGTAATGCTTAATCCAAAAATTTTATTCTTAAATTCCAGCAGGGCCGATGGCAGCTTGTCGCGCTCGAAATCGTCGGGAATCAGCGGATAATTGGCCGCCTTGATCCCGTATTGCATGGCCAGATACAGGCTGGTCGGGGTCTTGCCAGAGCGCGAAACACCCACCAGAATGACATCGGCCGAGGACAGGTTCTTGTGCGACTGGCCATCGTCGTGCGCCAGCGAATAGTTGATCGCCTCGATGCGGTTCTTGTATTCCTCGCTGTCGACGATGTTGTGCGAGCGCCCGATGGTATGGGTCGACATCACGCCCAGTTCCTGCTCCAGCGGGGCGACGAAGGTCTGGATCAGGTCCATGTGCATGCCGCTGGACTTGCGGATCACGGCCGACAGGTCGTTCTTCACCAGGGTGGAGAAAATGATCGGGCGCTGGCCGTCGCTGGCGAAGGCTTCGTTGATCTTGCGCGCCGCCTCGTAGGCCTTGTCCATGGTGTCGATGAAGGGCAGGCGGATCTGCCGGAAGCGCAGATCGAACTGCGTCAGCACCGAGTGGCCGAAGGTCTCGGCGGTGATGCCGGTGCCGTCGGAAACGAAGAAGACGGTGCGGGCCGCGGAGGGCAGAGGAGGGCGTGGTTCTTGTGTCATGGGTTTTCGGATCAAGATTGTGCGTCGTCAATTTGCGCCGCACAAGGTAAAATGGCTGCAACGGTATGATTGTGCTGCACGACGCCAAGAATAACAAGAAGACTGTCTGTGCGCCTCGCGTAAAGATTTCTATCATCAGTAAGGGTGTCATTATGACCAACGCAGTATCGCAACAGCAGGAAGAAAAGGACGCGGTGTACGTCGCCTCGTTCGAGCATTTGCGCATGACGGATGTCGAATCCGTCGGCGGCAAGAACGCCTCCCTGGGCGAAATGATCAGCCAGCTGGCGGAAGCCGGCGTGCGCGTGCCCGGTGGCTTTGCCACCACGGCGCAGGCTTTCCGCGACTTCCTGTCGTACAGCGCCAACGGCGGCTTGCCGCTGGCCGAACGCATCGCCCAGCGCCTCGAAGGGCTGAACATCGATGACGTGCGCGCGCTGGCGCAAGCCGGCGCCGAGATCCGTCAATGGATCGTGGAAACACCATTCCAGCCGCGCCTGGCCGCCGAAATCGACCAGTTCTACGCCAAGCTGGTGGCCGACTCCGACACCGAAATGTCGTTTGCCGTGCGTTCCTCCGCCACGGCGGAAGACTTGCCGGACGCGTCTTTTGCTGGTCAGCAAGAAACCTTCCTGAACGTGGTCGGCATCGACAACGTGCTCGAGGCCATGAAACAGGTGTTCGCGTCGCTCTACAACGACCGCGCCATCTCGTATCGCGTGCACAAGGGTTTCACGCACGCTGAAGTGGCCTTGTCGGCCGGCGTGCAGCGCATGGTGCGTTCCGACCTGGGCGCGGCCGGCGTGATGTTCACCATCGATACGGAATCGGGCTTCAAGGACGTGGTCTTCGTCACCTCCAGCTATGGCCTGGGCGAAACCGTGGTGCAGGGCGCCGTCAATCCCGACGAATTCTATGTGCACAAGCCGATGCTGGAAAAAGGCAAGTCGCCTGTGATCCGCCGCAATATCGGCTCGAAACTGCTGAAGATGGAATTTACGAACGAAGCGAAAGCCGGCCGTTCCGTGAAAACCGTCGACGTGCCCGTCGAAATGCGCAACCGCTACTCGCTGAACGACAGCGAAGTGGTGGAACTGGCCAAATACGCCGTCATCATCGAGAACCACTACGGCCGTCCGATGGACATCGAGTGGGGCAAGGATGGCCGCGACGGCAAGCTGTACATCCTGCAGGCGCGTCCTGAAACCGTCAAGTCGCAGCAAAAGGCGACCGACGTGCAGGAGCGCTTCAAGCTGAAAAGCACCGGCACCGTGCTGACGTCCGGCCGCGCCATCGGCCAGAAGATCGGCGCCGGCCCCGTGCGCGTGATCCACGACCCGGCCGACATGGAACGCGTGCAGCCAGGCGACGTGCTCGTTGCCGACATGACGGACCCGAACTGGGAACCGGTCATGAAGCGCGCGTCGGCCATCGTCACCAACCGTGGCGGTCGTACTTGCCACGCTGCAATTATCGCGCGTGAACTGGGCGTGCCTGCCGTCGTCGGCTGCGGCGACGCCACCGACGTGCTGAAAGACGGCACCTTCGTCACCGTGGTGTGCTCCGAAGGCGACGAAGGCAAGATATACGATGGCTTGCTGGAAACGGAAGTGTCGGAAGTGTCGCGCGGCGAATTGCCGAAGCTCGACACCAAGATCATGCTCAACGTGGGCAATCCGCAACTGGCGTTCGACTTCCAGTCCGTGCCGAATGCGGGCGTGGGCCTGGCGCGCCTGGAATTCATCATCAATAACAATATTGGTGTGCATCCGCGCGCGATCCTCGAATACCCGAACATCGACGCCGACCTGAAAAAGGCCGTGGAATCGGTGGCGCGCGGCCATGCCTCGCCAAAAGCGTTCTACATCGACAAGCTGGCCGAAGGCATCGCCACCATCGCCGCCGCGTTCTGGCCGAAAAAAGTCATCGTGCGCCTGTCCGACTTCAAGTCGAACGAGTACAAGAAGCTGATCGGCGGTTCGCGCTACGAGCCGGACGAAGAAAACCCGATGCTGGGCTTCCGCGGCGCGGCGCGCTACCTGTCGGCCGACTTCTCCGAAGCGTTCAACATGGAATGCGAAGCGATGAAGCGCGTGCGCAATGACATGGGCCTGACGAACGTGGAAATCATGGTGCCATTCGTGCGCACCCTGGGCCAGGCCGAGAAAGTCATCGACTTGCTGGCGAAAAACGGCTTGAAGCGCGGCGAGAACGACCTGCGCGTCATCATGATGTGCGAAGTGCCGTCGAACGCCATCCTGGCCGACCAGTTCCTCGACCATTTCGACGGCTTCTCGATCGGTTCGAACGACCTGACCCAGCTGACCCTGGGCCTGGACCGCGATTCCGGCATGGAATTGCTGGCCGCCGACTTCGACGAGCGCGATCCTGCCGTGAAAGCCCTGCTGGCCCTGGCCATCAAGGCTTGCCTGGCGCGTGGCAAGTACATCGGCATCTGCGGCCAGGGTCCTTCCGACCATCCGGACTTCGCCGTCTGGCTGATGGAGCAGGGCATCGAATCGATGTCCCTGAATCCGGACTCGGTGATCGACACCTGGCAAAAGCTGGCCGCGCTGAAAGCGTAAGCAGCTGTATCGCCCTCTGAAAACCCGCTGCCGCTCACCCGGCAGCGGGTTTTTTTACGCCTGTCATGCGGCGCACGGCAGTATTTGATGGGCTTGCGCCAGATCAGCTAAAATGATTCCACCAATACATTGAAACGGGAGTTCTCATGGCAAGCAAGAAACCGAGCAAAGTGGCAAAGATTGACATCGGCATTTCCGAGGCGGACCGCGCGAAGATCGCGGAAGGCCTGTCCGGCCTGCTGGCCGACAGCTACACCTTGTACTTGATGACCCACAATTTTCACTGGAACGTCAAGGGGCCGATGTTCAACACCTTGCACCTGATGTTCATGACGCAATATACGGAACAGTGGGCCGCGCTGGACCTGATCGCCGAGCGCATCCGCGCCCTTGGCTATCCTGCGCCGGGCACCTACAAGGAATTCGTCAAGCTGGCCTCGATCAAGGAAATCGACGGCGTACCGCCGGCGCTGGACATGGTCAGCCATCTGGTGTCGGCACAGGAAGCGACCGCGCGCACGGCGCGCCGCCTGTTCCCGCTGCTGGAAAAAGCCAATGACCAGCCGACGGCCGACCTGATCACGCAGCGCCTGGATTTGCATGAAAAGACGGCGTGGATGCTGCGCAGCCTGCTGGAAGAATAAACTGGCGGCGTTAATTCGCCCCCGGCTATTGACGCCATCAGGAATTGCGTTAGACTGCTTGTATATAGGTGTTTGGCAAGAATAATATCAGGCAGTCATACGCATTAAACCCCGTCGCTTATATAGGCCGCGGGGTTTTTTATTTTCGGATTCGCAAAGATGGAGGCATCATGGCTGAATGGGTAGGCTGGTTTGTGGCGGCTGGCGCGGTATTGATCCTGGAATTGTTTACAGGCACGTTCTATTTGCTGATGATCTCCATCGGCATGAGTGCCGGAGGATTGGTGGCGCTGGCGGGCGGCAATGGCGGTTGGCAAGCCCTGGCGGCGGCCATTGTCGGCGTGGCGGCCACGCTGTTATTGCGGCGCAGCCGTTTTGGCAAAGCGGCGCGGCGCGATGCGGCGCAGGATCCGAATGTGAATCTCGATATCGGCCAAAGCGTGGCGGTCGCGCATTGGGTCGATGGCGCGGCACGCGTTATGTACCGCGGTGCCTTGTGGGATGTGGAACTGATTCCCGGCAGCGATACGCAGGCCGGTCATTACACCATTCGTGCCGTGCGTGGCAGCCGTTTGATCGTTGGATAACCTGGAGAGTAGATTATGGAAGTAAGCATTGGAAGCGTGTCGCTGATCTTGTTGTTGCTGGCATTGGTATTTGTCTTCAAGACGGTCAATGTGGTGCCGCAGCAGCATGCCTGGGTGGTGGAGCGTCTGGGTAAATTCCATGCGGTATTGGGCCCTGGCCTGAATATTGTCGTGCCTTTTGTCGATCGCATCGCCTACAAGCATGTGCTCAAGGAGATTCCGCTCGACGTACCGCCGCAGGTATGCATTACGCGCGACAATACGCAATTGCAGGTCGATGGCATTCTGTATTTCCAGATTACCGACGCCATGCGTGCGTCGTATGGCTCGTCGAATTATATTGCCGCCATTACGCAACTGGCGCAAACGACCTTGCGTTCGGTGATCGGTAAAATGGAACTCGACAAGACATTTGAAGAACGCGACCATATCAATACGGCGATCGTGAATGCCATCGATGAATCGGCGGCGAATTGGGGCGTCAAGGTATTGCGCTATGAAATCAAGGATTTGACGCCGCCCAAGGAAATCCTGCATGCGATGCAGGCACAGATTACGGCCGAGCGCGAAAAGCGCGCGCTGATTGCCGCCTCGGAAGGGCGCAAGCAGGAACAGATCAATATCGCCAGCGGCGAGCGCGAAGCGGCCATCGCCCGCTCGGAAGGCGAGAAGCAGGCATCGATCAACCGGGCCGAAGGCCAGGCCACGGCTATCGTCGCGCTGGCGCAGGCCAGTGCGGAAGCGCTGCGCCAGGTGGGCGCCGCCATTCGCGAACCGGGCGGGGAAGATGCCGTCAACCTGAAAGTGGCCGAGCAGTATGTGGGCGCGTTCGCGCAATTGGCGAAAACAAATAACTCGATTATCGTGCCGGCCAATCTGGGTGATATGAGCGGTTTGATCGCCACGGCGATGCAGGTGGTGAAAACGCAGAAGCCGAAAGGCGGCGTGGCGATTCCCTGATTGCCGGGTGAATAGCAAACGCATAGCAAGTTTGCCGTCAAAACTGCCCGCCGTATCGCGGGCAGTTTTCATTTGCGCTGTTGGAATATATGCCGGCGGCAGGGCTCGCGTATCTGCGCGTGAGCCAGTAATGTTGAAAATCTTTTCTTTATGCTATGCTGTGCGCACTTTCGGGATTATATGCTGTCGTGCGACGTTTATCTATTTGAATGAAGTAGAATCTGCTGCATATGCGTGGCGATGCTTGCACCGATATCCGCGCCTGATACCAGGGGGGTGTTTGTGGAGTCGCTGCATAATTGGCGATGGTATTGCTCCCCTGTATATTTTGAATTGCCATTTTTAATTGCTATAAATTGCAATGAAACAAAAAATACTGCAGAATAAATACCATCAGTGGTGTTGCATTGAATCGCGATCACACGAGGTGGGGAAGTCGGCGCAGGCGGTCGTTCCAGCGCGAGGTCCGCTCCCTGGATTGAAGGCTTGCATCATCTGAAGGTCGGGGAAGTCGGGCTTTTGGTAAAAGAATTGTAAAAAACAATCAAATCTCAAGAAAAATCACCGCACTCGCGTTACAATTGGATAGAATTTAACTGTTCAGTTATATTTTTCAACTCACACAAGGAAATATCATGGATCTGTCCAGCTTATCCCTGTCCGAACTGCGCACCTTGCAGGACGACATCAAGAAGCAAATGAAGAAACGCGAACAGGACGATCTGTCCAAGGCGCGCGAGCAAATCCTGGCCATCGCCCAGAGCGTAGGCGTTTCCGTGAAAGATCTGGTTGGTACGGGTATCCGCGCTAAAACCGGCACGGTCGCGGTACGCTATCGCAATCCGGATGATGCGACGCAACAATGGACTGGCCGTGGCCGTCAACCGAAATGGGTCAAAGAGTGGACCGATTCGGGCAAGTCGCGTGATCTGCTGAAGGTATGATCCTGAAGGTTTAAATAACCGTTCATTCGGATGCTTGTCCTGTGGAGTGGTACAGGTGTAGTACAAGGCAGCATGCAAGCATCCGGAACTATCCTGCATTATCGTCTTTGGCCAGACAGGCAAAGCTGATTCATTCGCTTATCTCCACGGTATTTTCACCAATACCCGTCTTATTTCCGCCGTATCTTTTCTTTTCCCTGTTTTATTCCGTCGCGCCGTGCTTTTCCATTTGCGCAGGCGCCGGCAAAATAAAGGGCTATGTCACCGTCAGATGTGGGAACGCTCCCATCGTTGCTTTCAATAACGTTTCGGGTGAACGGATGCGCTTGGCGTCGAGTATCCAGCGCCATCCCAGGTAGTTTGGCAGGTAGCGCGTGGCCACGCCGTGAAACGGCCTTAGCCATTCGCGCAGGCGGCTGTGATACGCATTGACGTTCTGCACATGCGCGGCACCGCGCACGCGGATGTCGGCGCGCAAGTTGAGGGCCTCGTGGCTGAGGCCCGCCTCCCGCGCAAACGCCCGGTAGGCGGCATGGCCATCCGTGACCAGCAGGATATCCTTGTCGATGACAGGCAACAAACAGCGGTGCAGTTGCGCCTTCGTCAGCGCGCCTTTGCCCGTGACGAAATCGAGGGTCTGGCCCGTGCGGTCGCGCGCCACCAGGATGCAGACCTGTTCATTGGAAATGCCGCGTTGGTGGGCATGGCCACCCCGGCGGCGGGCCGGACGCGTCATTTGCCTGGATCCCTTTTCCGACTCCAGCACATATAACTCGTCGGCCTCGGCGATGCCATGCAGGCCATGCGGCCGGTCCGTTTTTGCCAACGATAAAAATCGGTGGCGCCAGCGAAACGTGGTGTTGCGGTGCACGCCCAATTGGCTGGCCGCCTGGCGTACCGACCGGGAATCGAGCAGGCAGTCGGCATAATCGAGCCACAGCGATTTATGGCGCAGGCGGGCCAGCGGCGTCCCCGTCAAGGCATTGAAGGTGCGCCCGCAAGGCACGCAGCGGTAGCGCTGCAAGCCGTGTGCATGGCCATGCCGATGCAGGTGCGGCGAGTGGCAGGCGGGACAGGCCAAGCGCGACTGCGCCACGTCCTCCAGCAGCGCGACGGTCGCGTCGAGTGGCGTGTTGCCACGCAGCAGGGCCATGCCTGCCTGCCGCTGGCGCCGGTTCAACTGCGCAAACTGCGCGATAAAGCTGATCCATTCGGCTGGCCGCATGATCTGCTCCCTGTGTGGTGGGTATGCAGAGTCAGACCGCACAGCCAACGGAAGATTCCGGCATTTCCCCTATTTGCCGATGACAGAGCCAAATAAAACCCGGCATATAGCCGGGCTTGAGGGTATCGGCGCAGCATGCTGCGCGTGGTGCCGGATCAACGGCGGTGCGACTTCATGGCCGCCTGCACTTCGCGCGCGCCGTCGCGGTCGCGTTCCGCTGCCCGCTTGTCGTGCTGCTTCTTGCCCTTGGCCAAGCCAATTTCGCATTTCACGCGGCCGCCCTTGTAGTGCAGGTTGAGCGGCACCAGCGTATAGCCGGAGCGTTCCACCTTGCCGATCAGTTTATCCATTTCCGCGCGGTGCAGCAGCAGCTTGCGCGTGCGCACGGCTTCCGGATGGATATGGGTCGAGGCGGTCGGCAGGGCGCTGATATGCGCGCCGAACAGGAAGAGTTCATCACCGCGGACGACGACGTAGGCTTCCTTGATTTGTACGCGGGCGTCGCGGATGGCTTTGACTTCCCAGCCTTCCAGCACGATGCCGGCTTCGTAGCGATCCTCGATAAAGTAGTCGTGGAAGGCTTTTCTGTTGTCTGCTATGGTCATGAGATGGTAAATGTGCGCGGGTCGGTTAAACTACTGTCTCGCGCAAGCGCGATAAAATCAAATGTATCCAACATCATAGCAAATGGTTCTTCAATGGCAGTAGTACATAAATCAGTTTTTCTCGGCTATAGCGCCGAACAAATGTTCGCGCTGGTGGCGGCGGTGGAGGATTATCCCAAATTCCTGCCCTGGTGCGGCGCGGTGGAGGTTCGCGAGCGGGGCGAGAACACGGTTGTCGCCAGCGTGGGCATACATTACCACGGCGTGCGCCAAAGCTTCACCACGTCCAACGAGAACGTGCCGCCGACTTCCATCAAGATGAAGCTGGTGGACGGTCCTTTCAAGACCCTCGACGGCGTGTGGACCTTCAAGGCCCTGCGCGAAGATGCGTGCAAGATCGAACTGGACCTGCATTACGAGTTTTCCAGCCGCGTGCTCGAGCAGATCATCGGTCCCGTCTTCGGCATGATCGCCAACAGCATGGTCGATTCCTTCTGCAAGCGCGCGGAGACTGTTTATGGCTGAAGCGGACATCGCGGTGCAGGTTTGCTACGCGCTGCCGGACAGCGCGTTCCTGCGCTCCCTGCACGTACCTGCAGGCACCACCATCGAGCAAGCGGTGGCGCAGAGCGGCTTGCTGCAGGCCGTCCCCGGCATCGACCTGGCCGTGAACATGGTCGGCATCTATGGCAAGCGCAAGCCGCTCGATACCGTATTGCGCCAGCATGACCGGGTGGAAGTCTATCGTCCCTTGCAAGCGGACCCGAAGGAGGCGCGCCGGCGCCGTGCCAGCGGCAAGCCAGCGAAGGGCTGAGCGGGCAGGGCGGTGGCGCGACGCTGCCTGGCGCGCGCCATTTTTTTGCTATTTTCAAATATCTTTTCTATGCTGCAAGGACGGAGGGCGCTTTTTTCTGTATAATCTGCTTTTGCGCCAATAGGAAATGCTATGCGTCTACTTCAAAAAGCACTCACATTCGATGATGTGCTGCTCGTCCCAGCCTACTCCAACGTTCTGCCCGCCGATACGTCCCTCAAAACTCGCCTGACCCGCAATATCACCCTGAATATTCCCTTGCTGTCCGCAGCCATGGATACGGTGACGGAAGCCCGTCTGGCGATCGCGATGGCACAAGAGGGTGGCATCGGCATCATCCACAAGAATTTGAATCCGAAGGACCAGGCGCGTGAAGTGGCCCGCGTAAAGCGTTTCGAAGCTGGCGTGCTGCGTGATCCGATCACGATTCCGCCGGACATGAAAATCCGCGACGTGATCGCGCTGACGGAACAATACGGCATCAGCGGTTTCCCGGTCGTCAAGGGCAAGGAAGTCGTCGGCATCATCACCAACCGCGATTTGCGCTTTGAAAAGGAACTCGACGCGGAAGCCTCCGCCAAGATGACCCCGCGCGAAAAACTCGTGGTCGTCAACGAAGATGCCGATACGGCCGAAGCCAAGCGCCTGATGAACAAGCACCGCCTCGAGCGCGTGCTGGTCGTCAACGACGCCTTCGAATTGCGCGGCCTGATCACCGTCAAGGATATCCAGAAGTCGACTTCCCACCCGTTCGCGTCGAAAGACAGCCAGGGCAAGCTGCTGGTCGGCGCCGCCGTCGGCGTCGGTGCCAAGGATGAAGAGCGCATCGACCTGCTGGTCGCCGCCGGTGTCGACGTGCTGGTGGTCGACACGGCCCACGGCCACTCGCAAGGCATCCTCGACCGCGTACGCTGGATCAAGACCAAGTACCCGCAAGTGGAAGTGATTGGCGGCAACATCGCCACCGCCGCCGCCGCCAAGGCGCTGGTGGAATACGGCGCCGATGCCGTCAAGGTCGGCATCGGTCCTGGCTCGATCTGCACCACGCGTATCGTCGCCGGTGTGGGCGTGCCGCAAATCACGGCCATCTCGAACGTGGCCGAAGCCTTGGCCGGCACGGGCGTGCCATGTATCGCCGACGGCGGTATCCGCTTCTCGGGCGACATCTCGAAAGCGCTGGCCGCTGGCGCCTCGACCGTCATGATGGGTTCAATGTTTGCCGGTACGGAAGAAGCACCGGGCGAAGTGATCCTGTACCAGGGCCGCAGCTACAAATCGTACCGCGGCATGGGTTCGCTGGGCGCGATGTCCGATGGTTCGGCTGACCGTTATTTCCAGGACGCCACCATGAAGGCCGACAAGTTCGTGCCCGAAGGTATCGAAGGCCGCGTCGCCTACAAGGGCAGCGTGCTGGCGATCATCTTCCAGTTGGTGGGTGGCGTGCGTCAATCGATGGGTTACTGCGGTTGCGCCACCATCGACGAATTGCGCGAAAAAGCGGAATTCGTGGAAATCACCTCGGCCGGCATGCGCGAGTCGCATGTCCATGATGTGCAGATCACGAAAGAAGCGCCAAATTATCGCTCCGAGTAAGCGGTAACGAAAGTCCAGACCGGCGCCCAGTGCGCCGGTTTTGCAATTGACCCTGAATAAAGCTCCGACCATGCATTCTAAAATCCTCATTCTCGATTTCGGTTCCCAAGTCACCCAGTTGATCGCCCGCCGCGTGCGCGATTCCGGCGTGTTTTCCGAAGTCTTCCCGTATGACGTCAGCGACGAATTCGTGCGCAACTATGGCGCCGCCGGCGTGATCCTGTCGGGCAGCCACAATTCCACCCTGGACGGCGACTCGCCGCGCGCGCCGCAAGCCGTGTTCGAGCTGGGCGTGCCCGTGCTGGGCATCTGCTACGGCATGCAAACCATGGCGGCCCAGCTGGGCGGCAAGGTGGAAAACGGCCTGGTGCGCGAATTCGGCTACGCCGAAGTGCGCGCCCGCAGCCACACCAAGCTGCTCAACGGTATCGCCGACTTCGTCACCGACGAAGGCCACGGCATGCTGAAAGTGTGGATGAGCCATGGCGACAAGGTGCTGGAAATGCCGCCAGGCTTCAAGTTGATGGGCAACACCCCGAGCTGCCCGATCGCCGCCATGGCCGACGAAGAGCGCCAGTTCTACGGCGTGCAATTCCACCCGGAAGTGACGCACACGGTGCAGGGCAAGGCCATGCTCGGTCGTTTCGTGCATGAAATCTGCGGCTGCAAGTCGGACTGGAACATGCCCGACTATATCAGCGAAGCGGTGGAAAAAATCCGCGCGCAAGTCGGCACCGACGACGTCATCCTGGGCCTGTCCGGCGGCGTCGATTCGTCCGTGGCCGCTGCCCTGATCCACCGCGCCATCGGCGACCAGCTGACCTGCGTCTTCGTCGACCATGGCCTGCTGCGCCTGGACGAAGGCAAGATGGTGATGGACATGTTTGCCAAGAACCTGGGCGTGAAAGTTATCCGCGTCGATGCGGAAGACCAGTTCATGGGCCACCTGGCCGGCGTCACCGACCCCGAGCAGAAGCGCAAGATCATCGGCCGCGAATTCGTCGAAGTGTTCCAGGTCGAGTCGGGCAAGCTGGTCAACGCCAAATGGCTGGCGCAAGGCACGATCTATCCGGACGTGATCGAATCGGCCGGCAAGGGTAAAAAGGGTCAGACCATCAAGAGCCACCACAACGTGGGCGGCTTGCCGGACACCATGAAGCTCAAGTTGCTCGAACCCTTGCGCGAACTGTTCAAGGACGAAGTGCGCAAGCTGGGCGTGGCCCTGGGCTTGCCGCATGACATGGTCTACCGTCACCCATTCCCGGGCCCGGGCCTGGGCGTGCGCATCCTCGGCGAAGTCAAGAAAGACTACGCCGACCTGCTGCGCCGCGCCGATGCCATCTTCATCGAAGAACTGCGCAACACGCCGTACGAATTCGTCGCCGGCCAGGCCGTCGACCCGGACGCGCTGCCCGCGAACTGGTACGAAGCGACGAGCCAGGCGTTTGCCGTCTTCCTGCCCGTCAAGTCGGTGGGCGTGATGGGCGACGGCCGCACCTACGAATACGTGGTGGCCCTGCGCGCCGTGCAGACGCAGGACTTCATGACGGCCCATTGGGCGCACTTGCCGCACAGCTTGCTTGGCAAGGTCTCCAATCGCATCATCAATGAAGTGCGCGGCATCAACCGCGTCGTCTACGATATCTCGGGCAAACCGCCGGCGACCATCGAATGGGAATAATCTCCCGTCCGGCACCGTAAGGTAACGCCGGGTCAATGAAACAGCTAAGCCCCTGATTTTTCAGGGGCTTTTTTTATTTTGTCTGGCAAACGCAAGCAACCCAGGGCAGAGCCAAGCCCGTTTTTTTGTGGGTATGGTTATGGGTACTCAACTTGCTGCCTGGAATATGTCACATTTGGTTCCTACAGCCCATTTTGCACGGCGAGGGTATCGGTGAGGGTACTTATTTGGTTAAGGTGTTGATTTTAAAGGCATTTATTGAATCCCGGAGCGCTCGTCGCGGCGAGGGTATCTGGACCTCGTGAGTAGCAGCAGATGTCACTTTTTTTTCGTGCTAAGTGATTGATTGTTTGAAATATATCCGGTGCCGATACAGACTTTGTATGAATGGGAGGAGCCTATGCTGACCGATACGAAATTGAAGAATCTGAAACCAGCAGAGAAGGCCTACAAGGTGCCGGATCGTGATGGCATGTATGCGACGGTTCTCCCCAGTGGCACGATCTCGTTTCGCTATAACTACCGCGTCAATGGCCGATACGAAACCTTGGTGCTCGGACGCTACGGGGCCGGTGGCTTGAGTTTGCAGGAGGCGAGGGAGCGCTTGCGGGAAGCGAAGAAAGCGCAATCAGAAGGCAAGTCCCCGTCGCGCCTCAAAGCCCAATCGCGCCATCAGTTGGCCACTGGAGAACCATTCAGCGTCTGGGCGGAGCGTTGGCTAGTTAAGTACAAAATGGCGGAGTCGACGCGGGACATGCGGCGCGCAGTGTACGAACGCGATCTGAAACGCCCATTTGGCAATCTCTTGCTGCATGAAATTACGCACAACGAGTTGCGTTCCGTATGCGACGCCATCCTCGCACGTGGCGCCCCTGCGACGGCCGTGCATGCGCGCGATATCGTTAAACTGGTCTTCAAGTATGCGGAACAACGAGGACAACAGATAGTCAACCCGGCCGATCTGGTCGCTCCCTCATCCATTGCCGTATTTGAGCCGCGCGACCGGGCATTGGGGGCCGAAGAGATCGCGTTGTTCTACGAATATATCGAATACGTGCAGTGCGCACCGACCTTGCGCCTGGCTTGCAAATTATTATTGCTCACGATGGTACGCAAATCCGAACTGACGGAGGCAACATGGAGTGAGGTCAACTTTACCGATGCGCTATGGACTATTCCGGCCCGACGTATGAAGCGCCGCAACCCCCACAACGTCTACCTGTCTCGCCAGGCATTGGATATGTTCGTTGCGTTGCGTACCTGTGCCGGCACATCCGACTATATTTTGCCATCGCGATATGACCCTGATGTGCCGATGAATCGTGCGTCGCTCAATCGCATCTTGGAGTCGGTCTGCGCCACGGCACGAGACGGCGGGAAACAACTGGCCGATTTTTCGCCGCACGATTTGCGGCGAACAGCATCGACCCTGCTGCACGAAGCCGGCTACAACACCGATTGGATCGAAAAATGTCTTGCCCACGAGCAGAGGGGCGTGCGAGCCGTGTACAACAAGGCTGAGTATTCGGTGCAGCGCCGAACCATGCTGCAGGAGTGGGCAGACATGATCGACGCCTGGACAAAGCTGAAAGAGTGAGAGACTACCTGAGCGCTTTGCGTTGCACAGGGTGTGCTTGCGGCACCGCAGGCAGGCGTGCCGCCGTTTGCTGTTCTGCGATCCATGCGTCCACTTCCTTGAGATCCCAGGCGACCAAACGCGAGGTGATGCTAAAGCGCCGTGGAAACTGCCCTCGTTTTTCAAGGTTCAGGATGGTCCGCTCGCATAGCGGCACTTTTTGCAAAAGCTGGCGGCGTTTAATGAGGACCCGGCCAGGTATCCTGAGGTCGCTCTCGGTAAGCGTCCGTGCTGCGCGGGGTGATCGGCTGGCTTTCTGAGCAGCCTGACGCTGGCGCTTGATGCCGCTGATAATTGCCCGCTGACCAAAGGCTGGATACACCGAGGGGGCAAAGGGCGATTGGTTCGAAGGGGGATTGTATTTCATGATGAACTGTCTCCATGAACGATGACGGATGATCCTGAGCCATGGTGGCTGCGCTGATCGTGGTCATCAAGTTGAAAACAGGCATATTTTGGTGGCATTTCACGGCAATTGATGGATGCTGTCGCGGCGGCCGTCAGTGGCGTGTGGCCGATTGGTCGTGGTCATGTGGGAAAGCGTTGGCATGCGAATGGCCTATGGGACGTTTCCTGCGCTCCGGTCCCTGGATAGGTGTCTGTATCCGCTGAGTACCTGTTACCTCTCTACGACGATGGTGCCGGCAGCGTAGCCCGGAACAGTAGAGATGGGCGGTCCGCTGGACGGTTTTCAGCGTAGGTATGAACATTTCTTCGAACAGCTGGAGCGTGCCGGCGCAGGACGTCCAATGGATACATACCGGCGCGTGTAGGGCAGTGATGTCAATCGCGATGCAATGGCTTAATCCGTAGGTTTCCCGCTCTTCCTCAGACAACGCTCCGCACACCAGCAGAGCCTTGTCATGGGCATGGCACCACTTGATCAGTTGCCGGACATCCTTCGGGGCGAACCTCGATACCCGCTCGATCACGATCATTGCAATGCCGTTGTGTACCAGGGGCGTGGCCAGGGGAGACATACAGTCGGTCCCTGGGGCCACGCGATAGGCTGGCCCAAACGCGGTTTCCATCGCAGCGATACACCATGCCTGGGTCACAGGCAGTTCACTGCAGAGCATCATTTTTATGCACATGGCTTCCTCCGTGCCGGCGCAGTGGTTTTAGTCTCCCTATCCGCGATGCGGGTAGCAAGGCTTATTAAGCCTGTCAGGGGCTCGCGGACGCCTCTTCGCCCATCTCCGTAGCAGGATCGCTCAAAACGCTCCCAGGGGCCGCATTGGGCTCTGCGGCGCCTGATTGTTGAGGTTCGCCGTCGAACGATGTGCGCATGGCGGATCCCTCTCCAGGGGATGGATGGCTGTTCGTTGTGGTGGATTTGCGTTCGGATACGGGCAGGGCATTGATACGTTTGAGCAGGCCCAGGGACAGCGCGCGCGTGGTGGCGGTCACTGCGCGTACGGTTTTCTTGATCTGCGATTTTTCGGCGATGAGCTGGCTTGTCGAGAGCGCTTCGTCAATGCACAAGGTTTCGAGCATGGGCATGAGCTGGTCGACTTTGCTGATCAATTCCAGTAATCGCCGGCCGAACATGGAAAAGACTTTGGCCTCAACGGCGAGAGGTTCGATGTCATAGCTGGCCAGTTCGGTGATGCCATGTTGATGGCACAGTTTCTCGAAAGCGACGATACGCTGGTTGGCCAAGGCAATGCGCGCGTCGAGCATGGTGCGCAATTCCTGTTCCACTTTATCGACATCCTCGGCTGGTAGTTTCATCCTGCCAAAGACGGAAATAAAATGGAAATTCGCTTGTGAGACGTAGAAGCATCGCAAGTACAAACGCTTGCCCTCCGGGCTGGCGAGCGTGATATTGACCTTGCGGCTCGCAGATTCGACACGCGTCAGATCGGCGGGGCCCTCCTTGGCCAGCAACTTCCTGTTGGTTTCGCCGTGATCACGCGTGACGATCAAATGGGTGGGAGCTGGGTGGTTCATGATGATGTCCTCGAAAATGCCCATGGGGCTACATGACATGGTGTACTCGCCATCATGCTGATTCAAGAGGAATGCACGGAGCTTTGGAAGCGTATTTGCGGGTACTGCGCGCGCGCGTGTGGGCGGCTGATAACCGCATTGATTCGCACACAACCGCGGTTCCCACCGCAGGTCAATTTGCGGATGGCATTTTTCGTCGAACCTGTGTTGACAGGCAGGTGAGGGCGGCCTAAAGTCAGGACATCATCGCAGTAGCTAGCCCTGCATCGTCCGGCAAGCCTTTCAATTGCGCCCAGCGCGCCGCAGCACCGATTGGACAGTCTCCTGTTTCCAGGCCCGACGTCCGTGTTTCTGAGTAACGAGAGTGTTTTGACGCGCCATGCGTGCCGCGCAGTCACGTCAAAACATTTTGCATACGTTTTCAGGACGGTAGCTGGCATCCCGCCGAAACGGCATCAGCCGACAGTATCAAGCCAGTCAATTGAAGTTCCGGTGCGTCGTAGCAACCGGATGATCTATTTCCCCCTTTGGGACGATGCGGCCCGAGAGGGAGTTGCCTCGTCCCATTTTCTTGTGCGAGGCAATCATGAGCAGATATCAGATCAACTATTGTCGCGTCCCCCAGGATAGGGACACTTCTTTCCATCCTGGCGTGCCGCGCGAACCCGTAAAAAGGGTATCCGCGCGCGAGACGAATGATGACGCGATTGAATTTTCAGAAGAGGAGTTGGTGGCATTGCACTGGTGGCTGTTACGCAAGGTGAGTTTGCTCAGCGACCCGCGCACGCCATTGGAGGAGAAGTTTGAACTGGTTCGTTGGGTGTTCACGGATCCGGTTCGGGATACGCAGCCGTTTTCCTTCGTCAATTGCATGAAGGTGGTCAGTGGCAGTCCTTTGTCGCAGCTACCGTTCATCGGTGCCGTTGATGCGCAGGAAGTGCGCGATTGGATTGGTTCCCAGTTGTGCCGCTGGTTTCTGGGTTCGCTGCAGGACTACCCAGCGTGGGTCCGGCAGGCGGTACTGGAAAAGCCAGACTGGATTTCCGACAATTTATTCAAGAACCCGCAGTGGATGAATGAGCAGATCAAGCTCCATCAATCCGACCTTTTTACATCGCTGGGTGCAGCAAAAGATGAGGATTGCTTGCGTGGGCATGTCGGTAAGTCTGGACGGCAGGTAAATACGAAGGGAGGGCGCCATGCTTGATGCATTCATTGCCGCTGCATTCCCTTCCGTTCGCTTCTGTCGGGTGCGGGACATCGACGAGTTGACTTTCAGAATCAAGGAAAGCGAGATTGTTGTGGGGAAGGCAGGTCGTGTTTTTTATCTCGGTCAAGAACTGCGGTCAATACGCTTGTCCTTAGTGCCGGGCGGTTTTCAAGTCGATCCACAGCGTGGGCGTCCGGAGAGAAGAGCGATGTCCTTCACCGTAAACGAACTGCTGTCTGGGGAGATTGGCGTTGCCATGGATCACGGGTGGCTGTTTACACGCCGTGTGGCATGCCTCGAGCCGTGGCAATCCTCTCAGGGGCTGACATAGGGAGGGCGACATGAGCAGAGATAAGGAAGAATTCAACGCGCTCTTTCAGCAAGTCAAGCAGCGTGCGTTTGGAAGATGGACGGAAATTCTGCTGGCGCTGGGCGTGGATGCGAAAGTGCTCAACCAACGTAATCAGCCGTGTCCCTTGGGTGATTGCGGCGGCACCGACCGGTTTCAGTACACGGATAAGTTTGGCCACGGCAACTATGTTTGCCGTGGCTGCGGCGCCGGTGGCGGATTCAAATTGTTGATGGGTTGCCTAGGGCTCAGTGCTGTTGATGCACTTGGCAAGGTAGACAGCTACCTGGGTATGAGTGCACCGAAGCCACCGATCTCGCTCTCACAGGATGCACGTGCCGAACGCGATGGTCTGATTCGGAAGATTCTGGCCGACACGGTGCCAGTGATGCCCGGAGATGAGGTGGACAGGTATCTGCGGAACCGGGGCGTGAACCTGGAACGCTACCCGTCGACGCTGCGCCTGCATCCTGCGTTGGGTTACTACGAGCGCGACGGGCAAACTGGTAAAGCCGTTGTGGTGCGACGTTACCCGGCCATGGTGGCCTGTGTGCAGGATAAGAGTGGCCACACGGTGTCGTTGCATCGGACTTACTTGAGCAATGGCGAGAAGGCCCGCGAATGCGCAGTCAAGAAGTTACTGTGCGCTGGCATCGATGGCGCTGCCATTCGTCTGGCTCCATCCACAGATGAATTGGCTGTGTGTGAGGGCATCGAGACAGCGCTGGCGGTCATGAAGCGTTCGCATCAGCCAGTGTGGGCAGGGATTAGTGCCGGAAACCTGGAAAAACTGTGGATCCCGGACACAGTCAAACGCCTGCGCATTTACGCCGACAACGATGCGCATGCATTTTTTGATGGGCAGGCCGCTGCATATAGCCTCGCGCGTCGCTACCTGAAATCCCATGCACGGCGGGCAGGGCGATCGGCCGAGGTGTTTGTGCCGAAGTCGGCTGGCGCCGATTGGGCAGAGGTGTTACTGAAAATTTCACACCGCACTTGTCGTGCGGCGTGAGGTGCAGAGAGCAAAACAGTGAATTTGGCGCGGTGGCCGGTTGGTCGCCGCATGATGGCGCAATGCTGCGCCCACGTGGAATCGAGTACATTCCGCGTGCTTGACCCTGCGGGGATGCGTTCCCGACAGGGAGCTGCATCGCCCGCTTTTTTCATGGAGGTTGTGATGAAAACAGGACGTCCTTTGGAACAACTCGTCGTCGAACTCGAGCGGCAGGCCGCACTTAAGAAGGACATGATTGTGCCGGCAACGAAACTGGTGAGCGAGACGACAGCGGCAGGGCAGTGCAATCTCGTCATTGATGAACCCCATGGCAAGAAACGATACCTGATGAACGACTTCACCTGCGCGCAGTTGGCAAAGAAACTGGATATACCGTTGCCGTATTTTAAGCGTATGCGTTCGTTCGATACCGAACTGCTTGATGAAAACATCAATGCGTGGCTCAGAATCAAGGCCACAGATAGCTATATGGTACGGACCTTGGCGGGGCGGGCCAGAGCCTTCTTGTCGTCGCGCTTCCGTCGGCTCGACAATATCGATTTGGCCCACAGCATTTTACCGATCTTGCTTAAACTGCCGGGTGCCCGTTTTGAGTCGGTGGAGCTGACAGAAAACAAGATGTATGTGAAGGTGGTCAGTGCCGAGGTGACGCATGAGGTCGTGCCTGGAGACGTGTTGCAGGCCGGCGTCGTGGTCAGCAACTCGGAGATCGGGGTGGGGCGGCTGCGTGTGGACCCATTGATTTATCGCCTGAAATGCAGCAATGGGTTGATCGCTTGTGAGCGCTCGATGCGGAAAAACCATGCTGGGCGTTTGCTGGAGTGCGGCGATGACGTCATTCTTCAAGATGACACCGTGGAGGCCGAAGATCGCGCGATCTTTTTGAAGGCGCGGGACATGGTGCAGACTGCGGTGTCGGAGACCACCTTTCAACTGATCTCGGACAAGATGCGCAAGACCATGGGCATCACATTGACGGGCGATCCGGTGAAGGCGGTGGAGGTGTTGGCGAATCGCTTCGTATTGAACGAAGCGGAGCGCGCAGGCGTGTTACGTCACCTGATTGCCGAACAGCAGCTCAATGGTTACGGATTGCTCAATGCGGTGACAGGGTATTCGCAGGAAGTGGAAAACTACGATCGCGCCACTGAATTTGAGGAGTTTGGTGGAAAAATGCTCGAATTTTCGCTCAAGGAGTGGAGCGAGGTCGCTGAAGCAAAGTAGCGTGGCGTGAAATCTAACACCACGACGATTGCGGTCCCCGGTAGCTTGGCTGCCGGGGAATTCCGTTCAATGAAGCGTGATGCGAGTCTTAATTCGTCAAAAACGATTGATGTTAATGGCTGCTTTAACACGTCCTAAAATTGTCAGGGTAAGCATTGCTTTGGATAATTTTACGAGAGTTGAGTTGTAGCGTTGGTTCTCGCAACGTAGTAATAAGCCTTCGCCTACGATGATTTCAATGTGGCGCACAAGGCGCCTTCCTTGGTAATCCAATACATAGATTCCGTTGACCTCCACCTCATTGACTGTCGCATCAAAAAAAAATGGGGCGCCATCATGGATGAGCGGAGCCATATCGTCGCCCTTCATCACTGCTACTTGATTAGGGCCGGAGAACGATGCGGTTTGCCCGAGCATGTTGCCGATCCAGTCAAAGCTGGGCTCTTCATGACCGTACACCTGTTCCTGAACCCGCGGCGATAGTTGTTGCTTGGGGAACGGGAGACGATTCGATGTCAGTCCCAGGATCCAGTTCGCATCCATGTCGAACTGCAGGCAGACAATGGCGAGGGATTTCAGGTCGGGCAGCCCCGGTTTTTCTTCATCGATCCAGCGCGCGACTGTTTGCAGCGCTCGGCCGGTAATCTGGCTCAGGAAGTGCTCGCGTTGACCTGGATGTATTCCCCGTCTGTCGAGTTCTTCAATGAGCCGTTGCCGGACACCAGGGACGATATCAATGTCAAGTTCGCGGACGGCCTCTCTGGTAAGCGGGATGTTATTGCTTATTGTCACGATTTTTGTCTCCAGGCCGGGGTAAAGTGAGAGACCTTTGTTTGTTTGTAGATTATTTGTAGCAGTTGTTACAGGCGTATTTTTATGGGGCAGAGCTTGATTTTAGAGCGAGAATTGGATTTCCTCCAGTGAAAGTTTGCCAAAGTACATATAAATATTTTGATTTGATTAGCAGTTGCTATTGACCTTTGAAATTTTGCGGAGTAGTCTTTTTTTAATGTGCTTTTGCCTTCGCGCGTAGTCCTCTTAACCATGACTTCGCTATTCAGTTGACCGACTTGGCAGATGTGCACAGCGGAAACCGGATGAATGACCACGCCCCGCCGTCGCGGGGCAAAGCGGGGTGGACCATGGAAGACGCGATTCGATATACGGAAGTGCAGTACCTCAACTTGAATTACTTACTCACTATCCAGGTGGGTCTGAAGCATGATCCCCTGGCCACTTGCTGTACCTTTCACCTCGACACAGCCTCAGCCGAGACGCTCGCTGCAATGAGCGTGGACTCATTGCAGCTGCTGGCCGCGAGCATGTCGCATGAAAGCCTGTTTAAGCCAATAGGTAATTTTAAAACTCTCCTTGAAACACCGCCCGTTTTGGCCATGACGTTGTGCAGGGTCGGCGCTGTGGATCAGGATGCAGCACGCGGACCATCGCGTGCCGGCCAGGCCACTGCGGCCCGTGCGCGCTTGGCGTAGGTGACGTATGGCGTACGAACATGCTGAGCGGCACATTCAGGCCCTGCAGCTCGCTAAATCCTGCGTCGAACACGGTGCGCGGATGAAAACCGTCGCCTACTTGACCGGATTGAGTGCATCACTGCTGCGGGAGTATTTCTACAATGACCGGGCGGCCACCGGCGGCCGATGGCCCAGTTCGCAGGATTGGTACCATATGGCGACGCTGGTGCAACGTGCTGAGGCGTCACTGATTGCCAGTATTTTTCAGTTCTT
Organism: Janthinobacterium rivuli; assembly: GCF_009208735.1. Lineage (GTDB taxonomy): Bacteria > Pseudomonadota > Gammaproteobacteria > Burkholderiales > Burkholderiaceae_D > Janthinobacterium. The sequence goes on from NZ_WFLJ01000011.1 coordinate 190,803, forward strand.
GCGCACAGAACATGCCTGCTCGGCACGCAAGGCCATGGTCTGCGCCTACAAGATGTATCGAGAGCGGTGGAGTGGCCGTTCCAGCATCTCGTTTGACCGCGCTTTCGAGCTGATCGCTAGTGTTGAGGGCATTTGGACCCAACATTCAGCGCAGTTAGCTCTGCATACCTGTGCGCGGTGCCGTTGTCGTTATCTGATCGCACTCGGGGACACATCGGCGGATCACTCCGGATGTGTGTTCTGTAAGCTCGTCAAACGATATGCCACTGATTCCCGTATTCAATCGAGCTTTGCTGGCAATCCTGATTTGCGCCTGACCTCAGAGAAAAATTAGTCATTTGACGGTTTATACAGCGGCACTTTTTGGTTGTATTGCGAATTAAAATTAGATTTGCGTTGCGAAACTACTACTTGCGATAAAGTAAATATTATCGTACACTGGGCAATTGGTATTGTCGCTTATTGGCTAATCTAGTCCTTTAAGTTCAACGGGTGCTTCCATATCATTCCGGGAAAATGCTTGATTCAAGCAATTAGATCCTCCAGAATTTTTTTGGAACTTGACCACTTTAGGTATGTAATGTGTATTCGAATTCTTGCGTTTTTATTCTTCTTAAACATCACGTCTTTTATTCACGCAGCAGAGGGAAAATCCACCGTACCGAAAGTTGAACCGCAGCGAGATGTGGTTGTACTCACTTCAAAAATTATTGACTCCATTCGAGACGTCGCACCTCGTTGTGCTGCGGCCGCTGCACCAGCCTGTCTATCAGCGGTCGCGGCGGTGCCTGCCGAGAAAATGGACTCTCGTACTGTTGACGGCCTTCTCGGCGACTATATTGGCGGGGTATTCGGTACTTTTGTTTCGATCGTCACAATGATAGTTGTATTTCTTGCATGGAATACGTCACGTAAGACAGATTACAAGTCTAAAGCCTATCAAGTCTTTGCCGAAATGCTACGAACACATGAAGAAATTCTATCTTCGATTCAGATTGGTAACGCGAAGGGCCGCGATGCAATAGGTCATATACTTAGTGAATTCCACTTCATTTATAGGGCTACAACTGCCATAGCAGCAGTTGCAGGTTGGGATTTGAAGCAACGTATAGATATCGCCTACACCTATACTTACTATGGTCCCAAACTCCACACGATGAAAGTGTTGAGTCAATATGCCAAGCCTCATCTTTTCCAGTTAAATAATACGATTGCAGTTAAAGCGAGAAAAATGAGTAAACGAACACAAGGGCGGCAGTTCACGGGGCATCAAAACCGGTTGGCCCATTATTTTCGAAACCTGTATGCTGCTTATTCATTCATCGAATCGTCTAAATTGAATAGAAAAGAAAAGATTGCTCTAGGAAAGATACTACGAGCGAAGCTATCCAATTATGAACAGGCGCTCTTGGTGTTAAATATTCGATCTCATCTTGGAAAGGCATGGGAGAACGGTGTGCTTGTTAACTTTTACATGCCAATCAAAAATGTCCCAGAGCACTTCTTCGAGTTCGACACGGAGTTCGAGATGAAGAAGCAGTTCCCTGGCGTTACCTTTGAATGGGAAAGTGCGCCAATTGTGCATAGTACTGGCTGGAGGTTGTGGAATTGAGTTCGGTTGTGAGGAAAATTTAGGGAGTTCTCAGTTGCAACGAGTTCCCCAATGTTGGCGCCGGAGACCGGTTGAATCTTTAGTTGAAAGCGAATCTACACAGCTGTCAGCAATAGGATTGCGAGCGTGTTCTCAGAAAGGCTGCCTCATTGGTCGCAGCATTGCTTACCGATAAGATCGGGTTCCCTATCGCGTTTCACCTTATCGCATATTCAGCGTCGTAAAAAGTAGGTCGGTTTGTTATCAGTGTGCCAGTCCTGTTGTTTGATGTCACGTGCATGCTCAGATATGGAATGCGTCGGGAGTAATTACTTGGCGAAAAAACTCGGATGCCGGAGCGGCATGACATTTTGCAATAGGCTACCCGCATAGATCGTAGCCAGGGAATAGCAGGTGTGTTACATCGTTGAATTCCTCGTCATTCTGTCGATGAATAGTCGTATTGGAAGGCAGGCTTTCACTTGGACGTACGTCGATCTGCACAGCCATAATGCTCACCTAGCCAAGTGAGTGATTCTTATGGCCGGTGTGAATATCCTCAAGTACCTGGGTTGGCTTGGCCACGATCGCCAATGTGATCGCGGCCGGCAGGCCGCGCCCATCTGTCCGCAACGTTTACTGCCCCAACCCGCTCAAACGCGTGACGGCGGAATGCGTCCCCGTAGTGTCGATGCGATCTTGGACGATAATCGGGATATCCTGGGGCGCATTAAATTGGCTTATGGCGGCGATGGGAATGCCTTTGCCAAGGAAATGCTTCCACTCATCAGGAAGTACATCGCGTACGTGAACGTATTGCCTGCGACGCAGGACAGTTTTTTTGCTCGCCCAGGAGGTTTAGCACGCCTGGGGCTCGAGACGGCGTTCTTTGCATTACAAGCGACCGATTCGCAGATTTTTGCTGGCAGAGCGACGATTTCTACTCGTCGACAGTTGGAGCCACGCTGGCGCTTCGGCACCTTCGCCGCAGGCCTATGCGCTTACCTCTACCGCGCGTTGGACACTGTCGTCGTGAGTGACGAGCATGGAACCGTGTGGCATCCATACCTGACATCCCTCGGGGAATGGATCCACAAACACTCGGTTGGCCGTCTGTTTGTCAAATGGGGGGAGGCCAGGCAGGAATGCCGCTCCCTGTCATTGTTCGCGCTACCGATGATCCTGCCGACCGACACGTTGGCCTACCTGACCCAGGACGGCTCGATGATCGTCGCCCACATGCTTGCGGCGATCAGTGGTGAGGTGAGGTATCACGATCATAACGTCATTGACCATCTCGTCAATCGAGCATCAACTTTGGTGATACACCGCGACTTGCGCGATGCAGATGCGCCGGCAGGTAGAGCGCGGGCGAGAGCCTACCTTGCCAGGTTTCTCCTGAACGCGATGCGCGAGTTGGTTCAGTCTCATCAGGGATGGGTGCCCAATGCGGACCGGTCCCGCATGTGGCTCGGGCGGGATGGCTTGTTTCTGGTGTGGCCGAACGGTATCAGCGACATACTCACCTTGTTGGAAGACGAGGGATTGTATGGCTTGCCGGCCTCGCCAGTCGATGCCATGGAAATTTTGATCGATGCCGGGATCATCCTGCCAATGAGTTCGGACGAGAGTGTTTGGTCGATCCGGCCACCAGGTGCCCCCGAACCCTTGGAGGCGTTGAAGTTAGTGACGCCAGGTTGTGTCCTTGCTGTCTTACACCCGTCACCAGTGGCGCTGGACATGAACATTGCTCTCAATGGATCGCATGAGGAGGAGCGAACCACGGAGAGTGATACCAAGCTGCGGCAGGCGAGCGCGACACCACCCCAGGCTCAGGAAGAGTGCCCTGCGCCAGAGACCCCTCCGGATGCTAGTGATCGTCAGTTGTCGCTGCCAACCATCCCACCCATCCCTGCAGTGGCGGGGAGTGCCGGTATCGAACCACGTACAGATGGCCGCCAAGGAAAGGCAAAGAAGGTCAAACATACTGAACCAATTCAGTCGGCAATCGGGCACTACTCGTTACGCGCACCGATTCGATTGAATCCAGGTGTTGCCAAGATACTGCAAGCGATCGTGCAGACTCTCAATGATACGACCTTGCCTCCGGCATGCTATCCCATGGCGTCAGGCCTGTTTGTCCCCTTGGATGTCTTCGCGGCGCGGCAGGCGGATGGGAAGATGGCGCTACGCGCCCTTGCCGATGCCGACATGCTGGTCACAGGGCCAGCAGGAACCGAGCCTGTTGAGTATCACAAGCTGCATGGCAAGCAACTGGTAGGAATGGTCATCGCTCGCCAATTCATCGAGGGCTTGGATGGAGCAGGGGAGACCTCAATCAATTCGAACGCAGGTTGATCATGTTGCTGCGACAGTATGAAATGCCATGGCGTAGTCCCGTTGAGGGGGCCGCCGCCCTGGCATGGATTCTTGCCGCCGCCATTTTTTACTGTCTAATACCTGAGCATTTACCACCGCGTGCGGGCGTTCCGCTCATTGTTGTTTCAATTCTCATTGCCTTGATTCGCTGCCAGCAAGCCCTGCGTGTTGTGCGTATTCGTGCTGCGTTGTCTGGCCGCGCCATGGAAATGGTTCCAATTTCCCGGCTTGCCAAATGGACAGGCGATCCTGAACAGGTCGTATTTGGCCTGGGTTTTATCTGGCTGCCACTGCACTCTCAGCGGCTTTACGAGCTGATCAAGATCGATTACCGCGCGATGACCATTTCTCCCTGGCTCATACGCGCTCTGGGATATCAGCCGAACCCACAATCCGACGCAGAGATTGGCTTGCCCTGGATTCATGGCGTCGAGTCGGAAGAGCGCTTGTTGATACGGCCGCTGCAGAACTTTGAAGGGGGAACCTTGGTGGTCGGAACCACGCAGTCCGGCAAAGGGGTATGCCTTGGTTGGTTGATTTTTCAAGCTATTCGACGTGGCGATGTCGTCATTATTATTGATCCGAAAAACTCACGTCGCCTCAAGCGACTGGTCATGAAGGCGTGCCAACTGTATCGTGAGCCAGACAGTTTTCTGTGGTTTCATCCTGCTTTTCCGGAAACGGGTGTGCGTCTTGACTTCACGTTCAACTGGCAAAAGCCCACCGAAGTCGCTTCGCGGATTCAGTCAATCATGCCACCGGACACAGCCGGAACGTTCAGCGCATTTGGTTGGGACGCGGTGAATGTGGTCGTGCAAGGGATGGTGCAACTGGAGAAGCGCCCGAATTTGGAAAAACTAAAGCAGTATATTGAGGGAGGCGTCGAACCGATCCTGGAACAGGCGCTCGAGCGTTTTTACGAACAGCTTCTTGGCATGCAGTGGCGTAGCACACCCGAGATGGTGCGCTTGCTTGATAAAGCGCGGAGAGGCCAGATCAAGTCGCCAACGCCAGCCGCGAGCCAGGAGCTGTTGGCGTACGTGACTTACTACGATCATCATGTGCATGAAGCTCGGCGCGATCCGGTGGTCAGTTCACAGGTCCGGGTATTTCAGCATAACCGCGAGCACTATCAGAAAATAACCGCCAATCTTTTACCGATCTTGTCCATGCTGACCTCCGGAGACCTGGGCAAAAGCCTGTCGCCGGATCCGTTTGATGCGGATGACCAGCGCCCGATCATGAATCTGGAAAAGATCGAGCGCGCGGGACATGTACTGCTGCTGTGTCTGGACTCATTACCGGATCCTTCCGTTGCCACGGCCATCGGCGCCATGGCGCTGGCCGACCTGGCGGCCCGCTCCGGTATTCGCTACAACCTGGGAGGAGAGCGGCGCATCGCCCTGTTTGTAGATGAGCTATCCAACGTGATTAATCAGCCGTTGATCGAGATATTGAACAAAGGTGCCGAGGGAGGGTTGTATACGACGGCCGCCATGCAGACGATTGCCGACCTGGCCAAACGCCTTGGTAGCCAGGAGGCGGCACGCATGGCATTAGGGAACCTGAATAACCTCATCGCCTTCCGGACCAAGGATCAGCCCACTCAGGAGTTCATCAATGAAACACTGGGGCAAACCACCATCCATAACATGAAAGTAGGGCATAACACGGCCAGAGACGGCCACTTCACGGACTTTACGGCTGTCGATTCGACCCAATTGAGCGAGGAGGTCAACGAATTAGTCCCGCCATCGCTTCTCGGTAAATTACCCAATTTGCAGTTCTTCGCTTCAGTTTCGGGCGGACATGTCTACAAGGGGCGGTTTACGCTGGTCGACCCAGGCGCGGACGATGCCTGTTCTGAAGACAAGGAATCGGGGGAGGCATGCTGATTCGGTTGACGGCTATCGTCTCGCTGAGCGTGTTGCTGATTCTGGTGCTGTACCTGCCCTCAGCGTTTCCGCCGCAGCGATTTGTCGCCCAGATCCGCGCAGAGCATATCGCCAGTGCGGATTGCTGGGGTAATCCGTATGCGGGACGCGTGTTGAGTCGATTGTTTGAGTATCAAGCTGCATTGGCCGCTCAACCGGCATCGATTCACGTCCACGATGTGCAGGTGGATCCGGTAGCACAACCTGTCGCCAATAGCCTTGGGCGGGTACGCTCACAGCTGTTCCAGAGCAGCTATTTTCGCTCACTCGATACGCTGACCATGCTGGCGCTGTACAGACTAGCAGGCATCGTGGAGTGGTGGCCGACGTTTGCGGTGCTGATGATGGCCTGTATCGTGGATGCGGCGGTGCGCCGGCAAATTAAACGCCTGGAATTTGCCAGGCCGCACCCAGAGTGGTTTGTTGCAGCAATGGGAGTAGCGATCTTGCTGATTTGTCTCTTGGCAGTAGCGTGTGTGCTGCCTGTTCAACTGTCTCCGCTTCTGTTGCCCGCGATGTTAGGTGGGGTGGTGTGGCTGGCAGGGCAAATAGTGGTGCACTATGCGTGAGCTTCCCAGTAACAGCCCTGCAGCCATCGCTATTCACTGAAGGTAACCAGTTCCTGAACGGCATTGTATCTATCGGGACTTCAAACCGACACAATCTCCTCCGAGTTCAACAACACGAAGCGGAACATGAACAGGCAGGAATTCCAGACATCGAAAGAAGCGACCTGGCTTAGTCAGCTGGCGTGGCATGCCGTGAGCAGCAAGAGCATCGCCGCCGTCTGCCGGGATGAGGCGCCCTCGCAGGCCAGCTTTCACGTCTGGCGCACGAAACTGGCGAACGGCATTAACGAACGTGCCGCTACGCCAATGGCAATACCAATACACGCGCGCAACTTTTAGGCAAGCCATCAAGGGAGAGGCGTTTACCGGATACATTGAGCGCCTGCAAGCGAAGGCAGCCACGAACGATCGAAAAAAAGAGCTGCCTGATATCGAGGCAAAGCGCAAGGAAGTAACGGACGAAATCAAAACAATTGAGCCGGCGTATGCAGCCGAGATGCGGCGCCAGCGCGATCTTGCTGACGCTGCGGCAACGATGAATGCACTCAAGGGCATTCTCTCCACTGCTTCGATGTTGAACTCCATATATAACGCCATCGGTAGTTCAATTGGGAACTCGACTGATTTTTCTTCGCCTCAAGCGGTCGTCGACAAGCTGCAATCGATGGCGAAAGACTCTGGCGGGAAGGCCGAACAAATTTTGGTCCAACAAGAAACCTACTACAACGAGCAGGGTCAAATTGAACAGCAAGTGCTACAGTTCGGTATGGAGCTCAAGATGCCGGTACCAAAGCCTGGATCTGTGCTGCTTCCTCTTCCTTAAATTGGACCCGCAAATACGGGTCTGGCGCCTGATTACCCGTCGGCCGGTCAAAATCCCCGATCTCTGACCACCTAAAATTCCGGTTCTAATGGACTGGACGCCCTCTTTCAAACAGCATCGAGGTGCCCAAATAGGCTGTGTCCCCTAACGGCTGTAAGTGCAAACTATTGAAAAGCTAAATGCCATTATTTCCTTACTTTTCAATTTACTGGCTGTCGTTTTGTAGTAGATGACATAGGTGTAAGCCACGCCGCTTACGGTGCAGGAAACGCGATTCCACTGGCAACTACTCAATGCAGCATGATGCCGCTGAAGGTGCTTCGCGGCTTTGAAGGGGGGGGCGGCGGATATCTATCACCCCAAGGAGCAGGAGCCGACGGTATTTACGCAGATGACGGTTCTGCACTCGACGTTGGGTATAGAGATGGTAGTACCCGATGGGCTTCTCGCGTGTATCGAGTTGGAGCTAGGTCATGGCGTAAATTTTAGATTAAGAACCACTGACGCGGCACCAGTCTGCGAGCATTTTAAGTCGATACTTCATTAAATCTTGGATCATATTTTAGATACACTCTACCTGCACAGCAAACTGCGATATTTCATTTAAGAAGTGGAGGATACGATGAAACTAGACGTTCATACCAAGGTTTAGCCCAAAAATTGCATCCAGATCGTTCCATCGCTTCCTCTTCACTCAGCCCTCGTGCCATCAAGGTCTCAGCTACCAGAATATGTTTCGCAAGACGGCCTGCGTCGAACCACAAAAAGACTCCTGCGGCAAAAAGTACAATCAATCCGAACAACTCCATCACCGTCCCCGGTAAGAATAGATTGCTGATGTGATAGTTTTCAACTAATTGAAGTTGGTCTGATCATGAGCGAATAATGACTTGCCGCGTCGCTTTGCTTCGGATCGAATGTAGCTGGCGTTTTGCCGCAACGATGCCCGCATTTCGCATTTCGCATTTGTATGGCAGTATCTTCATTGCAGCCATGCTCCAGAAGAACGCTGATGGCATGCAAGCCACCCTATCGCACCATGTCCTGGGCCGGCAGCATTTCGTCTCGCATGGTGCGAAATATGCTCGCATCGAGCACGCCGGAATTTTCAATGAAGGCCATGTTATTCCTCCTAGTCAAACAACATTCAAGGATCAATCCGCCGAACAAACCGCAAAGCGGCTAAATAAGCCAAGAGAACCGGGGCGGCTGCCATCATCAGCCACACTGGACCAACCGCATACTTCGCGAGGACGGGTGCATCCGCTAAATACTGCATGTAGTACAACGTACCGACTACCGCATACAGCCAGAAGATTTTCATAATTTATCTCCGCAGACAGCTAATACAGAGCAGTAATGCCACGTTACTATGTCAAGGCGATTAGGAGTGTCTCGACCTGACTTTGATTTGCCTCCAACCCCATGCCGGCCAGCTCGTCTTGCAGTACCTTCCGCAACATATAGCGCCGAACCTCGAGCGGGCAGCGCTCCAGCTTATTGCCGCGTGATGCCATGACGGACGGCCAATTATGCTTGTAGTTGGTGCCTGCGGTAGTGTTCAAGTCGGCGAGGATATCGCCCATAGATCACCCAGCAGCACGCTCCAAGGCGATCCAACGTTCGAAAAGTCCTAGCACTCGTTGCGTCACTAAAGTACTCCTGTACTCGCTGTGCGTATTTATCCAAGCGTACGCACAAACCGTGCAATCTGCAAGGTTACGAGTCCATTTTCGTAGTAGGCGTCAGAAACGCTAAGGGCCGCATTGAGCAGCGTTCGTGGACGTTCTCGAATGCAATCGGGCGCTCAAATTAAGTAGACTGCCAAACAGCAAACACTTGATGGTCCGGCGGCGTCGGTCTTGAGGATTTTCTGATTTTCGTGCGCGACAATCAGAATTGCTACACCGATAAAGTCAGGACAGGGATCCGGCGCTATTCTGTCTTGCCTGGATTGACATTCTTCCGTATTGGCACGCCTCGCATGCGCCTTTGCCTTGGCTCCATTCCGCTGGATCGCACTGGCTGTAGCTGTCGCCCCGCTGGACTCAGGGACCGGCCACCGTTCCAGCGCTGCCCGCTGGGTGTTGGTTTGCTGTTCCAATCTTATGGACGGTTCAGGGTATCCGAGTTGTTCCCAGTTCATCGTTTCGTAAATAGTAGCCAGAGTATGCAAGTCAGGCCCCAGAATATCATCTATGCGCGGCTGGGCATTCTTGCATCATTTCATAGCTGGCTCAACGCGGGTGGTTGAAATGGAGGTCACGGTAGCCCTTTAAATGAATGATATTGGGGCGCATGCATGTCCCTGAGAAATCTCAATCGTCCGGCCCGGAACCGCAGCCTGCAGGGCAATAGCCGAGGTCAATGCCGTGACTGCTACAGCCATGATCGTCGTTCCATTTTGGCACTGCTTCGCACGCGTTTACCGCCTCATGGCCATCGGTATTGGTAATTTCGATCGCCTCGGCATGTTGTGGTGACGGCAGCCTTTCCAGCTCGTGGTTGATGGTGCCGCCGAACCGGGTGCCACCGAAGGGAAACTGGGTTACACCAAATAGCCCACAAAAAGCACGACTTTTTGGACAAACATTGATTCTGCGATGCGCTAGCATGATGTCGTACGCAGTCATTTCTGATTTCGAGTCGCCATGAATACTGAATTTCGTTCGATGCCGTCCTCATCCTCCGCTCACACGGCTGCTACGCATCGTTCTGCTGCCTCATCCTCGCGGTGTGACGAAACGATCGGTACGCTGGTCTGGATGGAGGAATTTCATCTGCTCGACCAGCTGTTCAACCATCATCACAATTGTTCGCCAAAATTGCGGCATCCCGATCTGATTAGTGCTTGTATTGCAAGAGTGTTTGCGCAGCCGGAACCGGCGAAGCATATTTTTTCGTTTTTGCATACCCGGATGGTGTTGCGCGATCAATGCATGCCGCGTCGACAAGAGGAAATCTGGCGCGCACAGTATGTATTGTTGCTGGCGCTGCAGAAGTCCGAAATGAACCGGCATCCCCATCCTCGATTCGACCTGGGGCAGTTTACGACCGCGTGCATCGCCCTGGCCTTGCAGGAAGACGGGGCGCAAGAGAAAATATTTGAACAGGCCCGGCGCAATATCGCCGAGCGGGCAGTATCGCACCTGCCATAAGAGGCAGATCGCAAGGCATATCGCAAACGGATATGCGACCCGAAGTGACCTTGCCAGGCTGATGCCAGGCTTACCCGATGTACACCTTTGATGGTCTGGCGCCTGCGCGCGCCGGGTGGATCAACGCTTTCGGGTTTATGCCTGCTCCTTGCCATGGAACGACACCTTTCATGCTTCATCGCGATCCTCGTTGTTTGTCCGGGTCCTGCCTGGGCTTGCTGGGAGCAAGCCGCCGTGCGCCACCATGTGCCGGCACCGCTGCTCTATGCGATTGCGCAAGCGGAATCGTCACTGGATCCGAACGCAGTCAATCGCCGTCATCTGCGCCAAACCGGTACCGTGGATATCGGTTATATGGGCGTCAATTCCAATCCACGGGTCCTGCGCAATTTGGGGGTGACCGAGCAAGAACTGCATGAGCCCTGTAAAAACATTCATGCTGGTTCCCGAATTCTCGTGGAAAAGCTGCAAAGGTACGGCAATACCTGGGAGGCGATCGGTGCATACAACGCCTCGTGTACCAAACTGAATGCGGCCCAATGCCAGGCGACGCGCACCCGCTATGCGTGGCGCGTATACCGCTTTCTCACTAACACCAAGCCGCAGGCAGCACGCCGCGCTACGCCGCACGGTAAGTACCGGACGCAGAAAAATGCGCGCGCTGAATCGGTCGTCCCAACGCAGCCAGTACTGGTGGCAGTGGGGCTGACATGAGACGCGCTATTGCTCAGGCCACACTAGCCGCCACAGGAATGGCTGCCGCCAGCTTGCTGATGGCCTCCTGCGAAAATGTGCATACCCAGCCACAACCTGCAGGCCTGTCTTCCCGCGCAGCCGCGCCTGGGTCGCACATGCAGCACATCACTCAGCTTCACTATGGCAGACAGGCACGCTACGGCCTGTGTATCGATCCAGCTTGTCCTACGCGCACGCCCAAGACGCTGGCAAGACGGGATGCGCACATTGAAGAGGTGCCGCAAGCCCCGATCGCCGCAGCCAGCACCCAGCGGACAATGGCTGGGACACCCGTGGGAGCCGGTGCAGCGAACGACAATGATTTGCCCGATGTCACCGAACTTGCGGTGTACTTTGCGCCGGGCTCTTCCCGCCTCGATAGAACGGCCCAACACGTTCTGCAGCAATTTCTCACGCTGGTGCAGCCAGCGTCCCATATTCGTATCGCTGGCAGAACAGACAACACCGGAACGCCGGCCCTGAACGATGCCATCGCACACCAGCGCGCGGCCAGGGTCGAGCGCTATCTGCGCCGCCATCTGCACGTGCCTGCAGTTCAACTTGAGGTGGAAAGCAGCGGCGCTTGCTGTTACGCCGCCGCCAATGCGACCGAAACGGGCCGCCAGAACAACAGGAGGGTAGAGCTCAGCCTCACCGCCGACGCACCTCGGCAGGTGCAGAGATGAGAACCCCAACTCACCTGATCAACCTGACTTCGGCACGGGTAACGTGCCGGCCGGGCAAGATCGCGTGGCAATGCCCCGTCCGTGGTCCCCCTACGCCGTCATGCCGCATCACCTCGCCGCCCGCACAGACAGTTTTAGGCAATTTTCTTCACGATCACGATTGGAATGCACATGAACACCCTGCAATACGTCACCGCTCTCCCTTTCAAACAACACGGCAAGCGGCCGCTTGGCCTGCGCGTCTCCACTGCGGCCAAGGTCCTGGCACTGCTGACCCTGATCACCCTGGGCCTGCTCGCCGCCATTCCCGCCACCGCCATCGACCTCGTCGCGTTCACCGGCATCACCGGCCCGCTGACGTCCGCACTGACGCAACTGGCCGCACTGGCCCCCGGCGTTAAAGCACTGGTCGGTTTCATCGGCTTCGTGGTGGCCCTGATCTCGCTAACCGCCCTGCGTAATTTCAGCCCAGTGCTGTTCTACATCGGCATGGCGATTTTCGGCGCGGTCGGGCTGATCATCGGCGGCTCCATCATGGGCGCCACGATCTGAACCAGGCCAACCGATACGCTGCACATCAACGAAAGGAGGACGCCATGGAAGCCGATACCTATATTCCGCGACGGCTGGACGACCAATGGAAGATTGGCCTATGGGACTTTGATGTCGCCTTTCCCGTCCTCCTTTCGATCTTTGTCGGCTATCTGGCCAGCAGCAAACTCGGATTTTTCCTCGCGGTCTGCGCCGGCGTCGCCGTGTCGCGCTGGCTCAGCCGCAAAAAAGCGGACAAGCATCCGGCCTTTGTCCTGCACTGGGCGTACTGGTACCTGCCTGTCAGTCCGCTGACGTCCATGCGCTCGACCCCGCCTTCGCATATCCGCAAGATGGTCGGGTAGGACCAAGGAGAGCACCGTGAAACTGGAAACCTATCAGGATGACCTGGCCGCCCTGCGGCGCCGCGTATTTGACCAGCGCCTGGCCATTGGCATCCTGTCTGTTTGCCTGATGCTGGCGTTGACCATCATTGTCCGCATTGTGGGCACGGAGCGCACTGTCATTGTGCCGCCGGCCATCAATAAAACATTCTGGATCGAGGACGGCAAGGCCAGCAACGACTATCTGGTGCAGATGTCCGGCTATATCGCCTACCTGATGCTGGACGTCACGCCGAAGTCGATCGAATGGAAGAAGGACATGCTGCTCAGCTGGTGCCTGCCGGAGAACGCCGGCAGCATCAAGACCCGCCAGGATCTGGAGGCGGCAAGACTGAAGAAGCTCAATGCCAGCACGTATTTCCAGATGCAGCAACTGGTGCCGGACGAAGAAACGCAATCGGTCACGATGACCGGCTACCTCAAAACCCAGGTGAACGGGGCCAATACCTCTGACAACCTCAAGACCTACCGTGCGGACTTCGTCTTCCGTGGCGCACGCGTGCATTTGAAAGATTTTAAGGAGTTGAAAGATGGAAAACCGGATACTGCCACTGGCGTGGCTGCTGCTGGGGCTCGTTGAGCTTCCCGCTTGGGCCGACCAGACCAGAGAGGTGAGGGACGGCGCCACCATCGAGGCGGTCATCGCCGCACATGAACCGACGCGCATCCGCATCGAGGGCAGCAAGATCATCGACGTCGTCGGCAACATTTATTCAAGCAGCAACTGTGCGTCCAAACCTGCCGACGCCAGCCTGCCCGTAGCGCCAGGCGCCGGCACGGCCGTCAATCCCGGCGGCCAGCTGTCGCTTGCCTGCGACCTGGCCAAAGGCGAAATCTATATTCAGCCGGTGGGCACTGCTGCCAAGCCGATCAACCTGTTTATTTCTTCCGCTACGGCCACCTACACCTTGCGCCTGAACCGCGCGGAGGTTCCCGCAGACACCATCGTGATCTCGGACAAGTCGGCCAGGCGCCAGGCCAGGGCAGCCAATGCCGTCGGCGCGGCGCCAGCGAGGTCCGCCACATTCATCCGCTCCCTGAAATCGATGCTGATGTTCATGGCTTCCGAGCAGGTGCCCGACGACGTCCGGATGGAAGAGCGCGACGAAGCGCGCCTGCTGTGGGCGGAAGCGGAAATGAAGCTCATCCGCCAGTTTGAAGGCCGTGGCCTCATCGGCGAGACCTATGTACTGAGCAATGTCAGCGGCGCGCCGCTGGTGCTCGCAGAACAGGAATTTGACCGCGACGATGGCGATGTCCTGGCCGTCGCCATCGACAACCTTAACTTGCGTCCGAACGAGAGCACGCGGGTTTATGTCATCAGGGCAGGGGAGTGAATCGCCATGCGCATCATGCAAACATTGAAATCCTTCACGGCACGGTTGACGCCCAGGCAGCAGCAGTACCTGGCCGCCGCCGGTATCGTGACAGCCTGCATTGGCGTCTTGTGGGCGGTACTGGCCTATTCCGAGTCCGGCAACCCCGCCCGGCAGCTTCCCAAGTCGACCGATAAACGTGCCACCGTCAATGTGGATGATGCCAGCATGATGGTGCCGGGCCAGATCTCGCCAGAAGATCAATGGGTCGGCAATGCCGGCAAGAAGCTGGCCCAATATGACAGCGACAAGGAAGCGCAAGACAAAATCAACAGCGATCGCAAGGCTGTCGAAGCAGCCTTGCTCAAGCGTCTGGCGGATCTGGAAGCAAAAACCGCCGCCACGACAGAACAAGGGCCCCCACCAGCGCCGCCTGCGCCCGTCACGCCGCCAGCACCACAGCCACCTGTAGCGGCTCCGTTGCAGTACCCTCCCGGCACGCCACTAGGTGGCAACGCGCCGCCAGGCCCACCCGCCATCGACGCAGCCAGTGGCAACACCGGCGTACTGCGGCCAAACGAGCCACCGGAGACGCCCGCCCCCATGATCCGCGTGTCTCTGGGCGCCGCGACAGACTCCAGCGGAAACACCGGGGCCGCCAAGGAGGCCGGGGGCAATGTGGTGAAACCAGTAAACACGCTGGACGACTTCCTCCCAGTCGGCATCCTGCCGGGAGAACTGCTCGGCGGGATTGATGCCCCGACGGGCGGCCAGGCCCAAAGTAATCCGCTGCCGGCACTCATCAAGATTTCAGCCGCCGCCATCTTGCCGAATCAGTTCCGTGCAGACGTCAAGGAATGCTTTGTGGTTGCTTCCGGCTATGGCGACATCAGTTCCGAACGCGCGTACCTGCGCACCGACGTGCTCTCCTGCATCCGCTACGACCGCTCGGTGGTCGAGGTCAAGATCGAGGGCAACATCTTTGGGGAGGATGGCAACCTGGGGCTGCGCGGCACGCTCGTCTCCAAACAGGGGCAGCTGCTGGCCAATGGACTGCGCGCAGGGATCGTCAGCGGCATCGGCCAGGGTTTTGCACAAGGTAACAGCTCATTTACGACTTCGCCGTTTGGCACCCTGTCGACGACGACCGGCGGCACCGGCGACCAGTTCCGCCGTGGCATTGGCAGCGGCATGGGGAGCGCGCTCAACAACCTGGCCAACTATTACATCCGGCTGGCCGAACAGACGTTTCCCGTCATCGAGGTGCATGCGGGCCGCAAAGTGGACGTGGTGCTGACCCGTGGCGTGCGTATTCCCGCGCGGCCCATGTCACGCAGCGATGCGGACCGGCAGGATCAGCTCGGCCTTGCAGAACGGACGATGGAGGTTCCCAATGACGAAGCTGACTAGACTGGGTCTCGCCGCACTCGCCTGCGCGGCCACCTTTGTCTCCCACGCCAGTACGGCCGAGGACACATTGCTCGCCGCGCTGAAGCGAACCTATCCCGGCACGGCCTTTGATACGGTCACGGCGACGCCGATCCCCCACGTCTTCGAGGTGTGGATGGGAGAGAACGTCGGCTTTGTCGCCGATACCCGCCCTGACTACATGATTTTTGGCCGCCTGGTCGATCTGCGCGCCATGCGCGACCTGACCGCGCCGAAACTGCAGCAGCGGAGCAACGCCGCCAGCCCGGCAGCACCGACGGCAGCGGCGATCGATTTACGCCAGCTGCCGTTGGCCGATGCGATCGTCTCCACGCAGGGCAAGGGCGAACGCGTCCTTTATCTCTTCACCGATCCACATTGCCCGTATTGCCGCCAGCTCGAACCTGAACTGGTGAATATCCCCAACCTGCGCATCTATAACTTCATGGTGCCTTTCCAGGACCAGGCTTTACCTCTGCGCATCTGGTGTGCTGCCGACCGCCTGGCTGCCTGGCGCAGCGCCGTCAGCGGCACGCTGGACGGGCAGGGCGCACCTGTCCAATGCGCCCATCCGCTCGACCGCAACCTGGCCCTGGCCAGCAAATTGGGCGTGCAGGGTACGCCAACCATTTTTTTCACTGACGGCGCACGGGAAACCGGCTTTATCAATGCCAACGCGATCGAGGCCCATCTGGCGCAGGCCGGCTCCAGCCGCCAAGCCAGCAAGAACCCCAAGGAGTAATCATGCAGCTGATTCCATCTAATTCACTCCGCGTCAACAACCTGTCCGCCGCAGCGGTTTGCCTGGCGCTTCTTGCCGGGTGCGGTGACATGACGGGTCTGGGCGGTAAGTCCGAGTATGCCTGCAAGGCGCCCGAAGGCGTGCAGTGCAACTCCGTATCCGGCAATTACTACAACTCGTTGACATCGGGCGGCGGCGCGGCGGCCAAAGGAGTTTCCACAAAAGGAACACCACGCGCAGCCCCGCGCAGCATGTACACGATGGCCAAAGCGGCCTCCAGCGCCAGTTCCATGCAAGGACAGCCTGCGTTCGAGCCCGCCGCACTGCGCTCGCCGCCGCGTGTCATGCGGCTCTGGATCAAACCGTGGGAGGACAGCGACCATGATCTCCACGATCAGTCCTTTGTCTACCTGCAGACAGACCCAGGCCGGTGGCAGATTGCCCATGCCCAGCGGCAGATCCGTGATGCCTATGCGCCCCTGAAACCGCCCACACCTCAGCAGGCGTCATCTCCGGGGACGGCGTCTCCCTCCGGACAGGCCAACTCCGGCGCCGAAACACGGCCAACCTCACTGCCAGCGGGAGCGCTTACCGATCCTCCCACCGGGGCCGTCACGACGGCTCCAGAAGGCGCGCCGTCTCAAGCGCCGGCAACAAACCCATAGCGGTGTTGGATGCAGAGAGGACAAATATGCTCAAGTTTTTTACGCCCGAAAAAGCTGGTGAAGGGATCGGCGCTGGCATCTGGGATCTGTTTGGATTAAGCCGAGGCGAGGAGTTTGCCAAGGATCAGTTTGCCAGCTGGCTACCATACGGTCCCTATGTCGACAGCGAGCAGCTGTTCATCAATCGCCATCACCAGCTTGGTTTCATGCTCGAACTCATGCCCCAGGGTGGCGCTGATGAGCGCATGGTGGAAGTGCTGCAAAGCCTGTATACCAACTGTCCCGCCAACACGGGTGTGCAATTTCACCTGTTTGGCTCGCCGGACATCCGCGCCCCGCTGATCCAATATGCCAACATGCGCATGGAAGACGAGGATCAGTATGAAAACTCGCAGCAGTGGGGCCGGCCGGCCCGGAACAGCAATCTATATCGCCAACTGGCGCGCCAGCGCGTGCAACATCTGCTGGCCGGAAGCCAGAAATCCCTGACCAAGGGATTTCATTTTACGCTGCGCGACTTTCGACTGATGATGAGCGTCACGACGGATGGACGCGCCGATGATATCGGTCAGCGCGAAGCGGCCATCAGTTTGCGTGACTCAATGGCAAGCACCCTTGACGCCGCCTCTTTACCCAGCAAAGTATGCGAAGCGGCCGACTTAATCAACTGGTGCGCACTGTTCACCAATCCGCACCGGCTCACGGATGGTTTCATCCCACGGATAAACTACGATGAGGGTAGGGAATTGCGGGATCAGATTGTGGACTTCGATACCGTCCAGGAGCCGACCAACGAAGGCATCCGGTTTTCGAAGCCAGGCAAGCCGCAGCAGGTGGAAGCACGCTTCTTCTCCATTAAATCGTTTCCTGGACGTTTCCCCCTCTGGCAGATGGGTGCGCTCATCGGCCACGCCATGCAACCGGCACTGCAGTACCGTGCGCCGTTCCTGCTCACCATGGGCGTGCACATCCTCGATACGAACACGACGCGGACATTGATTACGGCGAACCATATCCGCGCGACACAGAACGCCAGTAGCAAGATGGCGGCCATCATGCCGGACGTGCAGAAGAAGCAGGAAGACTGGAGTGCAGTCGCCAATGCCATGGATGTCGGCGGCAACCTCGTCTCGATGTACCACCAGCTGGCCATTTTCTCGCCGCCCGCCGAGGCGACGGCGGCGGCAGAAGCGGCCAAGGCCATCTGGCGTGCCAGCGGCTTTGAACTCAATGCCGATGTGTACATGCATCGCCAGGCGCTGCTGGCGAGCTTGCCCATGACCCTGACGCCCGCATTCCACAATGATATGAAGAAGATGAAGCGGGTGACGCGCAAATCCATGGCGAACGCCATCCATCTCGCGCCCCTGCTGGCGGAATGGCGAGGAACTGACACGCCAACGCTCATCTTCGCCGGCCGCCGCGGCCAGCTCGTGACGCTGGACCTGTATGACAACGACCTGGGCAACTACAATTTTGCCGTCGTCGGCGCCCCAGGATCCGGCAAGTCCGTCACCCTCAACGAGATAGCCTGGTCATACCGATCCGGCGGTGCGCAAGTGCGCCTGCTGGATCTCGGGCGCTCATTCGAGAAGCTGTGCAAGAAAGCCAATGGCACGCATGTCGAGTTCAGCCCCCGCTCGAAGATCATTTTGAACCCGTTTACGGCGGTCAATGACATTCACGAAGACATCGATATGCTGTTGCCCGCCCTGGCGAAGATGTGTTCCATGAGTCAGCAATTGCAAGAAGTGCAATACAAGGCCATTTCAACGGTCCTGCTGAAGCTATGGAAGTCGTACGGCAATGATCTGACGATCACCGCGTTGCGCGACGAATTCAAGACCGGCAGTATTGCCGAACTCGAAATCAAAGGCGATGACCGCATCCGCGATCTTGCCATCATGCTCAATCCGTACTCGAAAGACGGGCAATACGAACGATTCTTCGAGGGCAAGAATAACGTCGATTTTTCGAATGACTTCGTCGTGATCGAAAACGAAGAACTCAAACGCAAGCCAGATCTGCATGCCGTCGTCAATATCCTGCTGATGTACCAGATCACCGGCGAGATGTACCTGAACCGCGATCGCAAGAAGCTCCTGATCATCGATGAACTCAAGCAACAGCTTGGCGAGATCGGTGCGGACGACCCGGTCAAGGCAGCCGTGGTGGAAGAAGCAGCCCGGCGTGCGCGCAAGTATGGTGGTGCACTGGGCACCGCGACGCAGGGCGCCGATGACTATTACGGTTCGGTGCAAATGACAGCCGCTTTCAACTGCTCCGACTGGGTGTTCTTGCTGCGGCAAAAACCGGAGTCGATTGAAATCCTGGAAAGCAACAAGCGCATCGTCATGGATGCGGCCAAAAAACGGCTACTCAAATCGCTACGCACCGAGGCCGGCGCCTTTGCGGAAATGTATGTCTCGTCGCCGATCGGTGAAGGCGTCGTACGCCTGGTCATTGATCACGCCACACAGCTGCTTTTCTCGAACAAACTCGCCGATAACAAGCCGATTGATGCCTTGCGTGCCCAGGGCTACTCCATCGACGAGGCCATCGCCCGGGTACTGGCCGACAGGGGACTCCAATGAGACTCATGCTGATCAACGTCCTCGTATCGGCCTGCTTCGTGGCGATCGGCATTGTGGCATACGACCGGCTGGTGCTGCGGCCAATGCTGGTCATCGGGGTCGTCGACGCGGCGAACGTCTTCAATGCAAAGCAGGAACAGGTCTTTAAAGCCATGACGAACAGCCGTACCGACATAGAGCGACGGCAGGCGATATCTGACGCTGAACGATTCGTTCCACGCTTTGCTGCTGCGTTGGCGCAATTGCCGCAAGAGTGCGCATGCCTGGTGGTCGACAAAACGGCGGTGATCGGCAGCCGCGCGACGCTGATCGATCTCACTCCATTGCTCAGGAAAAAGGTGAAACTGTGACCCGCGATTTTTTTCAGCATGCGCGCAGACGCTGGTATCTGTACCTGGTGCTGCTCGCGATCTGGACACTCGCCTATGTGCGTTTGTTTATCGATACCACCCCGCGCTTGCCGATTCTGTTTAACGTGACCCCCAGCTTGCCCTACACGGTCGCAGTGGTCGACTACCGGGCGAACGGCATCCGTCGCGGAGATTATGTGGTCTATGCATTCGAAGGGGCGGCGGACCGCATCTTCCCCGGCCTGCACCACCAGCCGTTCTTCAAGATCGTGCGCGGCGTGGCTGGCGACAAAGTGACCGTCCGGGATCGCCACGTGTTCGTCAATGGTGAGGAAGTCGGTTTTGCCAAGACCCATACCAACGTCAAACATCTCCGGCTCGATCCCATCGCCGAGATGGTGATTCCGCCATCGTATTTTTATGTGCAAGGCACCAGCCCGGACAGCTTCGATTCACGCTACAGCATCAATGGCCTGGTACGCGCCGATGCGGTCCTGGGCGTCGTCATTCCGATCTTTTGACGCGAGGAGAAAATGATGGTATTGCTTGAGCCGACACCTGCGACACTACGCTTCGTCTGCCTGCCATGCGGTGAGCTGGCCATGCGCGCCTTATCGATCCTGGTGCTGGCCAGTGGCCTCATGGGAGCACTGGCAAAGGCCGAGGAACTGGCCGCGATCGGGCCGACGTATCCGATTGCCGAGCAAAACCTGCTCGAGATGATTGCCCAGCGCCTGCGCGCGCTGGAAAAGAGCGGCCAGCTTCACGCACTGCAGGAGCAGGCGATCGCCAAAGGCAGGGCGGCCGTGGCCAACCCGGCGCCGGTGGCGGGTTTAACGCCGGCGAAGGCACCACGAACCGTCTATGTTGACCCCACCTATGTGCTCGACAAGAACATCCTCGACGCACAAGGTCACGTCCTGTTCGCCGCCGGCACCCGTACCAACCCGCTTGCGATCACGTCCATGTCGAAAAAGCTGCTGTTTTTTGACGCGCGCGATCCGGCACAGGCAAGGATGGCGCGCACTCTGCTTCAACGCGATGGCGCACGGATCAAGCCGGTACTCGTCGGCGGTTCGTATCTGGAGCTGATGAAACAGTGGAAAACGCGCATTTACTTCGATCAGCAGGGCAGATTAGTAGGGCGCTTTGGCATCCGGCATGTCCCGGCCTTGGTCTACCAGCAAGGCATGCGCCTGCGCATCGACGAAATCGTGGTGGCCAGATGAGCCCATTCAAACATACCATCGGTTTGATCCTGCTCCTCATCGTGGCAGGCCATGCCCAGGCGGCGCCGGCAGGCACCTGCACTGGCGCCTTCCCGAACCCGATCACGGATATCTGCTGGTCATGCATTCTGCCGATCTCCCTGGGCAGCGTCACCCTGGGCAACCTGGGTGGCCAGGAAGACACCGCCAATCCGTCCAGTCCGATTTGTTCGTGCAAAGTCAATCCGGTGATCGGCCTGTCCATCGGCTTTTGGGAACCCGTGCGCCACGTGGAAGTGGTGCGCAAACCGTTTTGCCTGGTGTCCCTGGGTGGCATCGATCTCAATCCGGGCATCCCTGCGCCGGAAGCCGCCAGGGCCACGGACGCAGGCGGCGCCCAGGACGCCTTCTACCAGGCGCATTTTTATGTCAATCCTGTCATGTACTGGCTCAAGGCGGTCGCCGATTTCCCCTGCCTGGAGGCCGGCTCCTTCGACATCGCGTACATGACCGAGGTCGACCCCTTATGGGGCGACGATGAGCTCACCTTAATAATCAATCCGGAAACGGTGCTCTTCGCCAATCCCGGCGCCGTCGCCGCCTGCGCTGCGGACTGCGTTGCCGCCACGACGGGATTTGGCCGCTCAGAACTGTTCTGGTGCGCCGGCTGCCAGGGAGGTCTTTTCCCGCTCGATGGCCACGCGGCCTACCACGTGGGCGGGGTGCGCACCGCCGAATTGATGATGCAGCGCCTCACTGCCAAGATGCACCGAGAACTGCTGACATGGGGCATGCATGGCCATAAAGGGCTGTGCGGTCCGTACTTCCTGCCGGAAATGGACAAGACGGCCTACAAATCCCAGCTGACGTATCCCGTTCCGGCCACCGACAAGGAACTGGGCAAATGCTGCCAGCCTTTTGGCCGCACCACCATCGCCTGGGGAGCGGGCAAGGAATACCCCGTCAAGGGCGAAGATTTTGCGTTTATGTTATTTCGAAAAAGGAACTGCTGTGTTGGCTACTAATTCGATCCAAGTGCCCTCTGCGGACGCCAGGCCTGCTGCACTGCGTACCATGGCAGGGCTAAGTTCTCTGTTCCTGGCCCAGGTCGTGGCGGCGCAGGCGATACCAACGATCACTGACGCGGACATTGAACGCGCCAAAAAGCTGCAGCCGGTCATCACCGAGCAGGATATCGCGCGCGCCATGCACACCCATTCCATGCCGCAAGACCCGCCGCCAGGGCCTACTTCCACTACCCCACGGATGCGGATCGACGCCTTGCCCCAGCCTCGCCCAACGCCACCCGTCGATCTGGGCGCCATGGCCAAAGGCTACGAAGCGGCATCTAACCCAATCGCGCTTGCCGCGTTAAATGGCGACCGGCTGCTGGTTTTTGTGACCTTTGCCATGCCGGAAGCTGCGCTGCACAAGCTGGCAATGCAAGCTGCACAGCTGCAGGCGACCCTGTTACTACGGGGCCTGGACGACGGATCACTGGTCAAAACCGTGGTGCATGTCCAAAAAATCATGGGCGAGCGCAAGGTGGCATGGCAAATCGATCCGCAGGCATTTGACCGCTTTGCCGTACGCCAGGCACCCACCTTCGTTTTACTCAGTGCCGGCGCACCCACCCAGGCCTGCGGGGCAGGGAGTTGTTTC
Source organism: Janthinobacterium rivuli (assembly GCF_009208735.1). GTDB lineage: Bacteria > Pseudomonadota > Gammaproteobacteria > Burkholderiales > Burkholderiaceae_D > Janthinobacterium. Next base: position 213,578 of record NZ_WFLJ01000011.1, read on the forward strand.
GCGCCGGATGCTTATGTTCGCGTCGCCGGCGACGTCTCGCTTGACTACGCGCTTAAAACCATCCAGCAACGCGCACCGCGCTTCGCCGACAGCGCCGGCCGCTTCCTGGACAAGATCGGAAAATAGCCATGCGCCGCCTGATCGCCCTGACGACCGCCTGCTGCTTGAGCAGCGTGCAGCCTGCCATTGTCCTGGCGCAAGTCAACGAGGATCTGGCCGGCGCCACGGCTGCCAACCAGGCGGCCCGGGCCAGCGTCACCACCCAGAGCGCCACTGCCCACGTGCCCGGCTATACGCTGACGCCACCCGAAACCGTCTACCACGGCAAGAGTAACCTCAAAAGCGATGCCAGTACCCACCTGGCGGCCTGCGCCCTGACACCCGGCGACCCGGCGTGCGCGGCGCAAGTGGGTGCCCTGAACTCGGCCAACACGCCGCGCCCGCCCGTGCTGGCCACCGATCCGGCTATCGCCGCCGCGCAAGCCATCGCCCGCGATCCCTTGAGTGCCGAGACGACGCTGGCCGCGTACACCACCGGCTGCCCCGCTGGCGCTATTTGTGCGCCAAAAACGTTCTGTCTCGGTACGCAATGTTTCAGTACGAGTTATACGAATGACGTCGATTTTGCGCAGGTCATGACCTACATGGAGGCCGTGCGTGAGGCTGGCGTCTATCTCGATCCGAAGACCATGACTTTGTTCAATGGCGAGGGTAATACCTGCCGCAACCGGCTCCTCAAAAACTGCTGCTATACCGATGGCGCCGGGGCCCACTTTACTAACCAGTCCCTGTTTGGCATCGGCTCGCGCCTGGTATTCGACATCCTGATGAACAGTGGCAACCGCGAGTTCATCACGCAAGGCGCCAAGGCGCTGCTGACCAGTGGCGGTTTCAGCGGCAGTTATACGACGTTTGGCGTGACGGTGGCCGTCAATGGCACGGCGCTGCCGGCGGGATCGGTCACGCTGGCGACTACCGAACACCTGGCGATCGCGTTCAATCCCTGGAGCCTGGCGATGACTGCGGTGATGTACATCGCGGTGTCGATGATGTCCTGCAACGCCGGCGAGGGCAAGCTGGCGATGAAGGAGGGCGCCCAGCTATGTCACACCATCGGCACCTGGTGCAGCTCCTGCATCCGGGTATTAGGGAAATGCGTGGCGTGCATCGAGCATACGACCTCCAAATGCTGTTTTAACTCGCGCCTGGCCAGGATGATCAACGAACAGGGGAGGGCGCAGCTCGGCATAGGGTGGGGAGCACCCAAAAATCCTGCCTGTTCCGGTTTTAGCGTGGATCAATTGCAAAGCATCGACTTCGCAAAACTGGATCTGACCGAGTTCTATGCCTCGATCGTGCCGACGCTGCCCAACGTGGCGGCACTCAAGGACACTGCCGCTCAGCGCGCGCCAAGCTGTTATCTGGGGAGAGGGAAATGCTGAATCGAACCACGACGTACAAAGTTTCTCTTGCCCTTTGCTCCGCCATGCTCGGCGCCGCAGCCAGTGCGGCCCCGGAAGCCACACCACGCGTGGCGGTGAACGATCCGAAAGCACTGATGTTGGCGGCCATCGATGCACCCGACGGCCGTGCAGCCGGCATGTTGACGGGAGAGCTGGCGGACGCGATCACCCGGCGCTTCTCTGCCACCTCCGCACTTTTCATGGAAGTTACGACACTGGCCCGTTACGCCCAAGACGGCTGCCGCCGGCTCAACGTCCGATTTTGGCAGGAAGGCGTCAGGCTCGCGGCAGCGCAGGCACCAAATAGGCAAACGATCGATATCGGCATCAATTACTGCCGCAATGGCCCGCCGCCCGCCAATCTGCGTCTGGAGAAAACGCCATGAGAAGGTATCCCTACTGTCTGGCAGCGCTGCTCGCCTGCGGAGCAGTGCACGCCCAGGTTCCCGCCAGTGTCCCTGCAATAGGCCACGCTGCTGGCGCGCAGGCCGCTGTGCGGCGCGGCTGGCATTTCTATGACGACCCGGCAATACACGAACCGCAGAAGGCCTCAGTATCGCCTGCGCCAGTCGCGCTACCAAAACCCACCGGGCCGCAGCCACCGCCTGAAGTCAAGGCGCTGCGCGATTTACAGGTGCAGCTGGAACAGCTCAAGGCCGTCGCCGTCATGCATCCAACTATCTCCAATGTGCGCCGCTACATGGAACTCGAATCGAAGGTCCTCAGGAATGCCTCGCTGTTCGCCGACCTGTCGCAGAAAGTGGCGTGGGCCAATCCGGACCTGGACCCCACCACGCAGGGCCGCCCCGTCAATGCCCAGGCGCTGGAGGTCTTTGAACAGGTGCAAATGCAGGAGAGATATTCCGCCCTCGCCAACATCGGGAGCGACCACATCCTCATGTTCTTCTTCCGTGGCGATTGCCCGTACTGCCATGCCTATGGGCCGGTATTGCGGGCATTTTCCACGAAATACCGTATCCAGGTGCTGCCAGTCAGCCTGGATGGCGGCGCGGTGCCGGGTTTTACCAATGCCCGCACCGACAACGGTACCGCCGCCACGCTCAACGTCAAGCAAGTTCCGGCGCTGTTTTTGGCACAGCCCATCACCGGCAAGATCATGCCGGTCGGTTTTGGCGTGCTGTCGGAAGGCCAGCTGGTGGAACGGATCGACGCCCTGCGGCCGCGCGCCGCAGAAGCCGTCGAAGCGCCGCTGACAACCAATTACTCATCTCGTTAAGGAGCTCATCATGCCTATGCGCAAACTCATCATCGCACTATCCCTGTCCACCAGCAGCCTGTACATCCATCCCGCCTCGGCCGGTGACCTGAATGCCGAGGTCAACAAGATGTTCAACGACCTCGGCGCCATCGGCAACTACTCGGCGCCGGGCGCCTTCCGTGGACAGGTCTACAACACCTATAGCGGCGGCAGCCTGATGCTGCGCGCGCCGAACAAGACGTATCAACTCATGGCCATCAACTACCCGACGGCCAAAGCTGGCTGCGGCGGCATCGATCTTTTCGGCGGCTCGTTCTCCTACATTTCGGCGGCCGAATTCAAGAACATGCTGAAAAACGTCACCTCCGCGCTACCTGGCGTGGCGTTTCAGCTCGCGCTCGAATCGGTGTCCCCGATGCTCGGCGGTATCACCAAGTGGACCAAAAACCTCGAGTCCATGATGACGAATGCGCAAATCAATTCCTGCAACACCGCCAAATCCCTGGTCTCGTCGGCCGCCGAGGCCACGGGGTTCAGCTCCAGCAAGGCCTGCGAGGACATCGCCGTCTCGCTGGGCCTCGAATCGGACTATGCCGCCGCAGCCGTCCGCTGCAAATCCGACAAGGGCTCCATTCTCGATACGGCGCGCAAATCCTCCGATCCCCTGGTCAAAAACAAGGCGCCGTTTGTCGGCAACCTCACCTGGGAATCGCTTAAGCTCGCCGGCAACTACCTGGACGACAAGGAGCGGGAAATGATCATGAGTATGGTCGGGACCGTTATTTTCTATCCGGAAGGACGAGACCCGAACCCGATCGCACCGACCTTCACATCGATCTCCCAGCTGCTCTATGGCCAGTCGGATGCCGGGAGCGGCAACGTCCACCAAACGGTTCTGCGCTGCAACAACTACACCAACTGCGACCAGGTCACCATCGACCCCGAGTACGTCCATACCCCGTTTACAGTCAAGGTCGAAAAGCTGATGCGCTCGATCGCCTACAAAATCGAGACGCGCACACCGATTCCCAACATGTCGCCGGAGGTCGGTTTTGTGAACCAGACCAGTGAGCCTGTCTACCGCATGCTGTCGATCGGTGCATCGTTTCCCTCTGCCACAGCCAATGAGCAGCTGATTGCCACGTATCGGGATGTGATTGCCGCAGATTACGCCTACATGTTTCTGGAGAAGAACCTGCGGTTGGGGATGCAAGCCCTGGAGAAAGACTTTACTTTAGACATGAAACAGCAGGGGAGAGCCCAAGAAATCCGGCTGCGCGCCAAGGACATGCTGGCCCAATTGTCCCGCGAAAAGACCCTCGTGTACCAGAAGGTGAACTCCCTCACGGAGGTGTCCAACGACCTGGAACACCTGGAACGGCATATTCGCGCCAATATTCCGCAGCATGTGCTTGATATGTTAGGTCGCCGGGCAGCCTACATGCACTGATGACCGGAAAACGAGGAGAAATATCATGTGGGAAATTTTTGCTTATCAAAACTCGGATAGTTTGTACGGACTCATGAACGCGGTTGCTGCCATGGTCGGCGCCAATACCTACCGCAATGCGCTTGGCATCACCGTCGTGTGTGGCTTCGTGGCTGCCCTTGTCGGCTATGCTTTCGCTCCGGAAAAGATGGTGGGCTGGAAGTGGCTCGCCTCGGTAGTCCTGGTATTTTCAGTACTCGTGGTGCCGAAGGTGACCGTCGGCATCGTCGACAAGACAGGAGGTTCGGCCGAAGTCTTCATTAACAACGTACCGTTCGGTCTGGCGGTGCTCGCTTCGCTGACCAGTACGGTCGGCAACAGCCTGACAGAACTCGAAGAGGCGGCCATGCAGGTGATCCCGGGGCCGGCCGGCATGCCGGATAAGCTGAGCTATCAGAACAATGGACTCATGTTCGGCAGCCGGCTGGTGCGCGAAACGTCCAAGGTCGTGTTCCAAAGTCCGTACTTCAGGAACGATTTGATTAATTTTCTGCACCAGTGCACGATGTACGATCTGGCCTCTGGCTACATTTCACCGGAAGCATTTGCGACCTCTGGTGACGTTTGGGCGCTCATGGGGGATCCCAATCCTGCCAGGTTTACCGGCGTCACGAATGCGGCCGGCACTGCGGAGTTGCTTCCCTGTCCGCAAGCATATACCAAGCTATCGGCAAAGATGCCTGCCGAAGTACAGCGTATCCAGGGCACACTGGCATTCCGAATGAATCCGACGCTACCCGGACCGGTCGCAGCGGCGCTGATCGCAGACCAGGTTCAGCAGGCTTATATCAAAGCAAGGATCGCGGACGCCTCGGCCACAGCAGCCGATATCATCCGCCAAAACGCACTCATCAATGCGGTGAACGACACCAGCCTTCTGGCGAGCCAAAAGGTCAACGATCCGGCCACGATGCTGCTGGCTATCGGCCGCGCGCAGGCGGCGGCACAGACCAATGCGGCATGGATCAACGCTGGAAAAGTAGCCGAACAGGCACTGCCTGTAATCCGCAACGTGGTCGAAGTGGTGGCATACGCAATTTTCCCGCTGATGATCCTGCTCCTTATGTTGGCTAACGGCAAAGATACCGTGGCTGGCTTCAAGAACTATGCGTCTGTGCTTATTTGGATCCAGCTTTGGCCGCCGTTGTATGCCATCCTCAACTACGCTGCGACCATGTATGCAATGCGCGATTTGGCCGCTTCGGCCAGCGTAGGCAACGGGGTCAACGCCCTGTCGCTGACAACGTCATCAGACATTTTTTCCACAGCGATTTCCGGCGAAGCAGTGGTCGGTTACATGACGCTGAGTATTCCTTTCATTGCCTGGGCCGCTCTCAAGCGCATGGAGAACTTTGGCACCGCGCTCATCGATGGCACGCGCCTGCTGCAAGGAAATGTGACCACCGCCACCAATTCGGCCGCAACGGGGAATGTATCCATGGGCAATATCGCCATGGATCAGAAGACCTTGACGCCTGTCCGCTCGTCACCGTTCTTCAGGAATCGGCAAAACGATCTTTCAGGAAATAGCTTCACCACCAATGTGTTGTCTGGGCTGACTGCGGTTAAGGCATTGTCTAATGAAGGACCAGTATCCAGAACAGTGGAGGGGAAGGTCACGGAAAATCATGTCGCAGCTGCCACTCAACAAGTATCCGCAGCCGAGTCGAAAGCTGTCGCAGCAACAAGGGACAAAGCTGCCGCCTTCTCGAATGCCCTGCTGCATGTCGACGGAACTAGCGTTACAACGAATCGGTCTAAAGGTGTCACAAGGAACAGTATTGAAGAATTTGGCGCGCGTGCGCAAGAACTAAAGCAAATTGCCAACGTAATTGGGAAAGCCGTGGGGGCCAGCGAGCAACAGGTTGCACACGTAGCTTTTGGGGTAGCAGCGGATCTCAACATTGGTACACCGCAGGTCGGTGTAATTCCTGGCAGCAGATTTGCAATAACAGGCCGTGGCGGAAAACAGTACTCCGCTTCCATAGACAAAAAAGAAACGGAGATCAAAAATTATCTCAGTAACGACGAAGTTTCCAAATTTAAAGAGTGGGCAGAGACACTTGGAAAGAATACCAGTCTATTGAACTCCGTTACTTCTGATCAACGGACAGCCACCGAAAATGCATCCCGAATCACACAGACGGTTGCGACTTCGGCGCGTGCAGATGCGACGTTGCGTGAACAAATAAACTATGCGACTACTATATCGGCAGCGCATTCACGTGGTGAATCTTTTAATCTTGATCTGGCAAAGGATCCGAAAAATATTCAACTGTTTGAGTCACTTTTGTCACACAACCAGAATAGTGCCTCCGCCAAAATCATTATCGATTCGTATCTTGGGAGCATTGCAAACACACCCATATTGCCAACCACGAACAGCAAACTTCCAAACTCATTTGAATCAGTAAGAGAGGCGTATCGGAACATGAAAGAAAATCCATCACTGCATCCAGACATCGACAAGCAGCATCAGGCTAACAAATCACGGGCCCATTCGAAAAATCCAAATAATTCTGCAAACAGTACTGAAAACCACGATGGACCGACTCTACCGGTAGAAGGACAAGATTGGATGGCAGCAGAGCGAGCTAGAATTGAAAAAACGCCTACGCAAGTTCAGTTAGATGTAGAAAAAATAGACGAAAAAGCCGAGGCGGACAAAAATAAAGCGCGACAAAAATTTAGAAACGACAGTGGAATTGTCGAGACGCCGTCTGGCAACGTGTCATCGAACAAATCGTTGTTCGGCAAGGCGAATAAACAAGTTACCGAGGATCCAGACATCGTTATAGGAGGAATAAAAGAAGTTGGAGCCAAAGGTTTTAAAAAACTGAAAGAAATTTTTAAGAAGCGATAATTTTATTGCGGTTCTCGCATGAGGCATTGGGGGTCTAAGGCAGGATCTCCATTTTCGTCTAATCGATAGGCTGGATTGCTAAAGTATTTAGTTCCACTACATTCATATTCATTCGCATCAATGACTAAATGCGACGAATTAAAGTGAGCCTCTTTGGGGATTTTTTCATGAATAAATACAATCAAAAAAATTATCCAATATAAAAATAAGAGCGTAACAAATCCCATAACTGCAACCACAGCAATTAACACTAAAGGTTCGCCAAAGCTCAACAAAACTCCGATTATTGCACCGGCAAGTCCACAAAGAAACATTTGTTTCATTTCTTTCACGATGACCTCGAAAATATGTGTTTATATATATTAGCAAAAACAAAGAAATTATCAAGGGAGGGGGATTCCCATTATGAAATTATTGCATATGACTATTACTCTAATTTTCGCATTTACGGTTTCATCGGTGCAAGCGGTTGCACTCGCACAAAAGCCCACAGACGACTCAGTCTGCGATTTGTCGACGATGACGACGTATAGATTGTCCCAACGAACTTTCGTCGAAGCACGCACGCGAGACGAGAACGTTATTTACGCTCGGCTAGCTCTGCGGTTTATAACAAGTCATTGTAAGAATGGCCAGCTCTTGCTGCTCCATTCTGAGGATGGCATCGCTTTCGACGATCAATATTTTCGGGTAGTTACTGCTCAGTTATGTAGTGTTTCCAATGTCACGCGAGAAGCAGCGAGCACGCAAGAATATCCTCAGGCTTTTGTTATGCGCTGCCCAATCTCAAAGCTCAAAGAAGCCACCGCCGCATTAGCCGAAATGGAAAAAACAAAACCGACGGAGGCCATGATCGAGGAAGGCGCGCCTATGCACAGTGCACAGCCCAACCGGAGAGAAGAAGAAAAAAAAACGTGTGGTGACAAGATGACCTGGGAAACTGTCGTACTGGGTTGGGGGGGCAGTTGTCGCTAACTTATCGCGCCTAGCCCCCCAAGGAAACGCCATGGAAAACAAAGACGATAAGAGTCAAGCTGAACTGCAGGCCGCCAATCTCGCACTACTGATGTTGGCTGAGATACGCGAACAACGCGCGGGATTCAGGGAAGAACGCCTGGCGCTTGAACGGGATCGGAAATTTGCTCGCCGCCTCACCTTGACGCTGAAGTCGTTGCTCGTTCTCATGCCACTCCTGTTCGGCCTGTACTTTTTCATGCAAATGTTGCAGTTTAAAATAGGTCCCTTCGGCCCGGTCATAGGCATAGTGCACATCGAAGGCGAGATCGCTGCAACCTCACTCGCGTCCGCAGACAAGATCGTGCCGGCCCTGAAGCGGGCGTTTGAGTCCAGCAACGTTACGCAGATAGTTCTGGCGATAGATAGTCCCGGCGGCGCGCCGGTCGAGGCCGAGCGTATCGGAAACGCGATTCACTCTTTCAGGAAAAAGCACCCGAAACCAGTAGTGGCGGCGATCAGCAACGTCGGCGCATCGGCTGCCTACATGATTGCCTTGCACGCCGACAAGATCATCGCAGGGAAATACAGTCTGGTGGGATCGATCGGCGCCATCATCGCGCCATGGCAACTGTCGCGTGCGCTGGACCGCCTGGAAATCTCGCAGCAGGTATATGCATCCGGTCACCTGAAAGCATTCTTGAATCCGTTCACACCGCCTAGCCAGGACGCGCAAGCCAAGGCGCAGGATTTGGTGGACAGGGTAGGGCGAACCTTTTTGCGCGAACTAGAGGAACGGCGCGGCCGCGTCCTGCGGCACGATGTCAATTACGCCAGCGGGGAAATCTGGAGCGGGTTAGAGGCAAAGGAAATTGGCCTGATCGATGCCATCGGCACGGTGGATGACTTCGTGGATGCTCAAAAGGAGGGGACTGCATTCAACTTTGGACCACATCCTGGTGGATTTGGCCAAATGGGTGCCCTGGTCTCAACATCGCTCATTTCTTCGCTCGACGACATCATCGCGAGGCAGAGGTTTCAGCTCAGGTAGATGAGGGAGAGCGGAGGTGCAATTCAGTACGGTATGCAATCCATGTCAAGTAAAAATACGGCGCAAATTGGCTAGCTTTCTTGTGGCCGATACTGCCTTCACACGAGTAAGCTTGAAGAATCATGGAAAGATATCAAGCCTACAGGTTCGAGTTGAGACCAACCGGCGAACAGGAGCGCGCCATGCGCCGCTTCGCTGGTTCGTGCCGGTTCGTCTTCAACAAAGCCTTGGCTCTGCAAAAAGAAAATCACGCAGCCGGCAACAAGTTCATCGGATATCTGGACATGTCGAAATATCTGACAGCATGGCGCAACTGTTGCGAAACTCCTTGGCTTGCTGCCGCACCTCGTTCAGCACTTCAATATGTGTTGAAGGACTTAGAGAAAGCTTACGCGAATTTCTTTGCTGGCCGTGCAAAATTTCCAAGATTCAAGTGCAAGGGCGACAGAATTTCCTTCCGCGTGGCAGCAAAAGGGGCAATTAGATTCGAACAAACTAACAGCCGCCTGCGTTTTCCCAAATTAGGATGGCTACGGTACCGCAAGAGCCGGGACTTTGTTGGTGAACCTGTGAGTGCAACCATAAACCAGGCTGCTGGTAAGTGGTTCATTTCAATACAGACCCGGCGCGAAGTAGATCCGGTGGTTCCTATCGCTACGAGGGCAGTTGGAATAGATGTCGGCATCGCTCGCTTTGCCACCCTGAGCGACGGCAGCTTCATAGCGCCGCTGAACAGCTTCAAGAGACACCAGCAGCGCTTGGCGCGGTACCAGCGCCGCATGGGCCGCAAGGTCAAATTCAGCAGCAATTGGGAGAAGGCGAAAGCGCGCGTCCAGAAGATTCACACCCGCATCGCCAATGCCCGGAAGGACTTCTTGCACAAATCCTCAACGACAATCTGCCAAACCCACGCGCTCGTCTGCATTGAGGATTTGCAGGTACAGAATATGTCCAGGTCCGCCAAAGGCACTGTCGAACAGCCGGGCAAGAGGGTGCGTCAGAAAGCCGCGCTGAACCGTGCCATTCTCGACCAGGGGTGGGGCGAGTTTAGACGGCAGCTCAACTACAAGATGGAATGGAGTGGCGGCATGCTGCTTGCCGTGCCACCGCACCACACTAGCCTGACGTGCCCGACTTGCAGGCACGTATCAAAAGACAATCGGCAGACCCAGGCGAAATTCCTATGCGTCAATTGCGGCTACGCAAATCACGCCGATGTAGTTGGAGCCGCAAATGTTTTAGAGCGGGGGCACCGCTTGCTAGCCTGTGGAGAGATGGCGCAGTCAGGCCGCTCGAAGAAGCAGGAACCCTCCGAAGCGCGTCGCATCTCATCGCGCCACGCCGTAGAAATCCCTGTCCTTTAGGCAGGGAGGATGTCAACGAAGCGTGTCGCAACTCATCGCGCCGCGCCGTAGAAATCTCCGTCCTTTAGACGGGGAGGATGTCAATGGAACAAGGCGAAATCTCGCGCCCAGAAGATTCACCCCCGTATCGCCAAGGCTAGACGCGACTTCCTGCACAAGGCTACAGTGGCGATTAGCAAAAACCACGGGCTTGTCTGCATTGAGGATTTGCAGGTACGGAATATGTCCAGATCCTCCAAAGGCACCCTCGAACAGCCGGGCAAGAAGGTCAGGCGGAAGTCGGGGCTGCAACGTGCCATTCCAGACCAGGGTTGGGACGAGTTCAGGCAGTAACTCGCCTACAAGATGGAATGGAACGGCGGTGTTACTGGCCACGCCACCGTACCACACCAGCCAGACCTGTCCGACTTAGGGGGCGGCGGGGCAGTAACGGCGCGTCGAGCTGCACCCGATCATACAAAAAGCCGCATTTCAAACCACGTGCGAGCTTCTAGTGAATTCGTGGCGATTCACATTGCTGCTCCTTTGTGGTTGAGTCTACCGCTCCAGGTGGCCACCTGCCAGATTCGAGCGCACTGATGCGCTAGATCTTCCATACTATCAAAGGACACCTGGTCAAAAAAGGGGCTTGTTGATGTGCGAGAAGACCATCGCCGACAGCAACGCTGTATGCCAAGGAACGCAAGGTGCGGCTACGTGCTGCCGTGCATGGCGGTCGGCTACAGCTGCTGCTTATGCCAGGCGGATATGAACAGTGAACATTGACCTGATCTTTGCTCGCTCTGTGGCCAACGTCGCAAGCTTGGGCGCCAAGTTTATGCTTGACCAGATGAATCAGGGGGGGCTATCTCAAATTTGTTCCTGCGCTGCGGGAGATGGGGGAACTGCGATGAATAGTTATGCTATATGGCGATGTGGAAATCATGATGAAGATAGCCTCCCAATCGATAACGTATGTCATAGGCTCTAAATCCTTTGCAAGTACACAGTTCATTGCGTAAAAACTCAATTGTGTCTGCGATAATTTTCGCAACAGCTGTTACTGCGTTAAGTAATTCATAAGATTTCGGGAATTTTTTCAGATTGACAACATGATATCATTAGGTGCATCATCGATCTCAGCCTTAGAAAATTTGACGGGACACGGCCTAAACTAGTTCTTTAGTTGATGTTAGACGATGGTCGTACTACTTGGGTCGGTTACATATTAAACGGTGGGGGAAGCGCTAATGCACTTTTTCTTGTGTGAAAATAGTAGGGGATTTAACATTGAGCATTGCAGATAAATTTAAGCAGTTTTTGTCAAATATAAAGGTTGATAATGATGAGCAAATTGAACTTCGGTACGGTGAAATAACATCTGCTTTGAATAAGGAGTTCAGGGATTCCGAAAGCAAAACTTCAAACAATCTACAAGTGGGATCCTATGGTCGCTGGACGGCGATCAAGGGTGTCTCAGATTTAGATATGCTTTATATTGTTCCAGCATTACAGTGGGATAAGTATAAAGATGGTGGGCAGAGCGCATTGCTTGAGAGAACTAAGGCAGCAATTAAATCCAGATATCCTCGTACAGAGATGTATGTTGATCGATTAGTGGTACGCGTCCTCTATAAAAACTTTCACGTGGAGGTTCAGCCTGTTTTTGAATTGAATGACAAAAGCTTTAAATATCCAGATACCTATAGAGGAGGTAGCTGGAAGATTACTAAGCCACGTGAAGAAATTTCTGCAATGACAGAATTCATCACGGAGAAAAATAAAAATCTACGTCGGCTTTGCAAAATGGCAAGGGCGTGGAAGAACAAACATGGGGTAGGGATGGGTGGCCTTCTTATCGACACTCTCGCGCATAATTTTCTGCGTGATACTAACGATTACGATAATAAGAGTTATCTGTATTACGACTGGATGAGCAGGGACTTCTTTAAATACCTTTCTGAATTACCCCGCCAAGACTACTTTGCCGCGCTAGGCAGTGGCCAACGGGTTCGCGTAAAATCTTATTTCCAAAAACCTGCGAAGAAGGCATACGAACTTGCACTGGATGCCATCGAAGCCGCCGGCCAAGATAATGAAACCACAAAATGGCAGAAGATTTATGGTAGAGAATTCTCGGATACTGTGGCTAAGTCCCAAGCTTCAATAGCTCTTGAACGATATCAGGACTTTGATTCGCGTGAACAATTTATAGAAGATAATTGGCCAGTAGATATCCGATACTCACTTAATATTGATTGTGAGGTATCCCAGAACGGATTCAGGGATTATTTGCTTAGAGACTTTTTACGTCGAAGATTGCCACTGAATCGTGATAAAAAACTTCGCTTCTACATCGATTCGTGCGATGTGCCGGACAACTATACAATATTGTGGAAAGTATTGAATCGCGGTGTGGAAGCTCGTCGCAGAAAGTGTACTCGTGGCACTATTGATAAAGGCGATACCGAGATAGTGGAAACAACAAATTTTCACGGTGATCACATAGTTGAATGTTATATTGAAAAAGAGGGAGTGATTGTGGCAAAAAGCCGAATTCACGTGCCAATCGAATGAGAAAAGATCAACTACTTAAATCTATTGCTGAAACTGGTTATAACGTAGGTTTCGGAGGTAGGAAGCATTGGGCTACTTACGATATTGTTGATAAGATACCGGGGCTCATAGGATTTCTTTCGACTGCTTTCGGCATATTCTCGTTAATTTATGACAAACTCTCAGAAAAACATCTTTCTGCTGCTTTTATAATTTTTGGACTGATAGCTCTGTACATAACTTTTTATGAGCCAAACAAGAATAACTATGCAGAAACGGCTAACAAGCTGACAGTTCTTTACAACAGACTTAGAGATTTATATAGAAGTGTTCAAGGTCATTCAGGTGATGATGTTAAGCACTTTGCTGATCAATTACACGATATAGAGAGGGAATACTATGCTACCACTATAAGTAAGCAGATTCTATTTAGCGATTGGTATGCCCATTACAAGTTCTTTTGGCAGTATCAAATTGATTGGGTTGATGAGCAAAAGAAATTTAGATTCTTCCGGGATAAGCTGCCTCTTTCTTTTATGCTATGGGTAGCGCTGCTCCTGCTAATAATAGCAACATGCATGATAAGGGCTTGGATGGAGCATCGATCTTAACGACTGCCTTAATGCCCCGTAACGACCGCCGTAATACCCCGCTTCGTTTTTTTGACTCTGAATTGTCGCTATGGGGAATCAAACCGGTCCAAAAAAGCGTGGCATTAGGAGAAAAGAAAACAAAATGTTGGTCTAAACTGGAATGATCTTGAATTCAGAGTTTCTATTCACCTTGAACGGATGCGTAAACGTTGCTTGGATATTTGCATAGATAGCTTTTTGAGATCTCCTCAAATACTCGTACCGCAGATCCATCGGAGTTGCAAAATTTAAATTATAAAAAATATAATTTCATATATAGTGGTTGCCAAAAGGAACCCTTAGGTGGTCCACTGCAAGTTTCGTAAATTATCGTTCCCGCCAGCGCCACAGGAGCGAGCCTAATCCCGGAGCCACCGTGAAACTGAAACTGCCCCCCTTCCTTGCTATACGCTATGCGAAGGCTGGAGACGAGATTCGGCAAATCGAATTCCCTGGTTACCAAGTGGAGGGAACGTTTGCTAAATGGACCGGCGACGTGGGAAGTGGCTTAGTATTTGTACCTGACAAAGTGGCTCTCCCGCATGTCCATCTGCTAGCGAAGAAGCCGAATAGGGACATGGACGGTATGCAAATCATTGTGAGTCCCTTCGACGAGGTTCCCACGTCCGACCTAGATCTTTCGCAGGAAGAATGGTTCTATCCAAGCGAATCCAGCATCGATGTCATCCTTGCCCACCAATTATCTGCCAAAGTAGTCGAGTCATGGCGCGGAGCGTTCTCATATTTGCAGGAGGATGAGGCGCGAGGTATTGTCGGTCTAAGGCCGCCGCAGATTGGTGCGCTGCATGCGATCCAGGCGCATTGGAGTGTGGACAGTGGCGTAGCGACGGTGGTTATGCCGACAGGTACGGGCAAAACCGACACAATGATCGCGGCAGCGGTCTCATCCATCTGCGAGCGAGTGCTCGTCGTCGTGCCGACTGACGCGCTGAGGACGCAGATCGCCGAGAAATTCTTAACGCTCGGCGTACTACGATTAGAAGGGGCGAAGCTTCTTCGAGATTCTGCCAGCTACCCGATAGTGGGAACACTCAAGCATACGCCCGCGACTGCCGAAGACGCGGAGAAGTTCTTCGGCGCGTGTAACGTAGTAATCATTACGAGCGGGATAGCGGCCCGCTGCCAACCAGCCGTCAGGGAGCGCATTGCCGAACTCTGCCTGTAGTGGTTTAATGTACCCGGACACTGATTTAGGCGAGAATGCTCGCCATGGAAGAGTGCATGGCGGATGCCGCCGAAACTCGAGCAGCTTTTGCTTACGCATGGTAGGAGTCTCAGTGAGTGCGACAACGACAATGCAGCAGCATATGAAGAATCGGTTTGCTATTTATACCGACCGGCACCCCATCGCCAGCCTACGCTTTAACTGCCTTGAGGGTTATAACCAAAAGGCTTATCCAAACAAGTCGCCATCGCTAGTAGACAAGGCCCCGCTTGCCTGCTGGCATAGTGTTACCATGATTGCATTGAAAAAACTACCCAGAGGGCCCCATGAGTACCGAAGTTCACGACTATATTTCTGTATCAGCCAAACTTGCCCAGTGGGGGATCAATCCGCCAGCGGGTTTCGCCATTTTGCCGTTTAACTTGGCCGAAGCCCGAAGCACGACCGAGTTGCGTCAGCACGCTGAGTCGGAAACAGTAAAGAAGCTGCTCCGCACCAATAATATCGCCTACAGCGAGGTATTCGATGCGGACAGCCAACCAGCGTATCTTCAGCAGTACGGTTTCGAGTGGTTTGGCCCAACATTATTTTTTACGGCAGCAGCTCTATCGCAAAATCCGTCCGTGCTCAGTGTCAGCCTAGGCATAGTCACTAATTACCTGTATGACCTCTTCAAAGGTGCGAAGAACGGTACAGCATCGCTTGATGTGATCATTGAAAAGGCGGACGGTTCATGCAAGAAGGTTAACTACAAAGGTTCGCCGGAAGGACTTGCTAGCGTTGCGGACATCGTGCGTGAGCTCGGTGGCGACTAGTGAGCACGGAAATGTCAAAAAAGCTGTCATTGCCAGAGCTAATTGAGCACTTCAATGACGGCATTAAGGAAGCCGAAAATTTCCTTTGCCTAGCGCGCTCCAGTCCCTTGCAGCACGAACAGTGTCTGATGCTTGACGTACTACTCTACAACGTTGCCAAGGCAAAGCAAATTGCGGTCACCAATCATAACGAAGACCTTGCGAATCTCTTCCTTGGCTTCGAGTGCGCGATCGGCGCCATGCGCTCTGAAATCATGATGTACGTGTTGCTCAAGCGCGATGATGCCAACGCAGCCTGGGATCGATTAGTCGCCGCACAAATGGGATGCCTTGACGCCATGCGTGCCCACCAAGGGCTTTCCAATTGTGCGAAGCGACTGGCTGATCTACAGGACTTGGAGAGGGTTTTTTTTCCGCCGCAGGTGTTTATAAGCGCCGGTTTCGTGTCCATTAGGCTCGACTGCAGCATCTGCGGCCAGCCAACTTCACAGTGCAATCACCTGCGCGGGCGGCCTTACATGGGCCAGCTGTGTGAATTCATTCATCGGCAGCCACGTGGAGACCATATTGCGCTTGTTGAAGTCCCAGCCGACAAGCGTTGCCGCGTTGTTTCGTTCAAGACGAAGGATGGCCATAAGAACCGTATTACATGGGAACTGACGCCTTACTCGGAGGGCGAAAGCTATAGCGAAAATGAGGTGCTCGAAGTATCAACAATCTTCCTTGCTCTGCAACGCTTTCCGTATATGGAATCCACCGAGAAAGTACTGGGACCCATGACCCCATCTGACCTACTGCCAAAAATAGCGTGATTGCAATCTTGTGCATTATTATTGATAGACACCACCGCGATCACGACATAGATATTGCACGTGGCAACGCCTTTGACCGGGCCATATCCCGCGAGTGGTGGTTTGACATGCGTATCGCTGCTCAGTCATGAACGCTAGTTGATATCGGGTATGGTTACCGGCGGCTCACTTTATTAATTTAGACTCGTTTAACTGGAACGCCGTCAGGGTCGAACTGCCAAACTGTGCAGCATCGGCGTAAGTCGCCAACTTTCAACAACTTCTCTGGGTAGGATGACGGTGGCCTTTCCCACACGCCTTTCGGAAAAACAAAGGCTTGTTCCGTAGCCCCTACTGCGAATGCGTTATTTACGGCGAAAGCCAGTCGGTATTCGTGCTGCCAGTTATAGTCCTCGGTCTTTGACATGGTGATATGTTCAGGCAAAGCCCATTCAACACCGACGTTCTCCCCAGCGTGGTAATACCGTACGGGATCGTGCAACAGGGTTTTGTTCTTGACTGACGGACGCCGCTGCAATGCCGAACGGACTCCGCCGATCAATAGGGCCGGGTTGCGAATCTCAATGCAGATTTTGGTACCGAAGTCGCAGGCAAGATCTGCTGACAATACCGTACTGAGACAGAACACGAAAATATCGTCGCTTTTCGCCCTGGATTCAAACGATCCTTGCAAGTTGGTTGGCTGTGGAGCGTTGTCCAGTGTGAGATCGAGTCCTTCGGGCTTGTGGTGCAGCCATGTACCTTCGTACTTGTCGCCTCTTACTTTCTTCTGTTCGTCTTCCAAGTCTCGAAAATAAGATAGCGAACGAAACAATATTTCGCCCCTCAGGAAGTTGACAACATACTGTGCCGGAATGTATTTGTAGATGGACGACATGCAAGCTCCAGGTAAGCAACGGACATAGCTGCCCATACATTGTATCCCTTAAAATTTCAGAGTGACCGCGTTGACTGGCAACTTCAACGAGCATTGATACCGTTGCAATGAGATAGCCTTGGCCTTCGCTTGAGCGTGGCTGGAGCCTCTGCAGGGCAGGGGAGATAGACAGGCCAGACCCGATCTCGTCGTTGGATCAGGCAGCTACGAGATCGCACGCTAGGAGCCTGGCAGAACCGGTGAGCGATCAAACACGTTGTTCGTGCGCGAAGGATCGTTTGCGCAACGTCCTTAACGTACTATTTTTCCGCTTCCCCTGTTTGCCTCTCATTGCGCAGTGTCAACGTCGCCGCATTGCATCCAAGCAAGAATGGCCCTTGGTCGTTGCTGGGGGGATTCGGATGGGAACAGGCAATGCGTGGCGCGTGTGGTTCGATCTCAGACGTAAAGAGGATGAGCTGAAGTGGGGTGGCCGCTATGGTGGTTCTGGCCAGTCCTACGACAGCATGGGGCGGTCGGCCGACGCCTCCCGCACCGGCTGGGGTTACGAGCAGATGGGGCGGGTAGAGCGCGTGCGCCAGGCGCTGGCCGACTCGGGGCCGTCGGCGCAGCACATGATCGCTCGAGAACTCTCCGGCATCAACCTGTCCTCGATTTGGAGCATCCTCATGGCGGTGTGCGAGGACATCGCCCTGTATTACGGGGGATCGGTGATCGCGGGCGGGTTGATCGGAGGTATCGGCGGGTCCTTGCTGGGCGGCGTCGGTGCTGTGCCAGGCGCTGCTGCCGGCGCTGCTGTCGGCAGTTATGCGGGCAGCGCAGTGCTGTCGCTGCTGGGTCTGAAATCGCTGGTGGAAGGCGTGGCCCAGTCCGTTCCCCAAGCGCTGGAGTATTATGAAAAGGGTTTCCGTGAGGCGTGGGGGCCGACCAGGCAGGACCGGCTGTCGCATTACGGCATGGCAGGGGGTAGCCCCTCGTCGGGGGCGTTCTACCTGGCTCATGGCCATGTCATCATGATCACCACCATCCTTTCCGTACTGCTGGCTTACGTCACCAGGGGCAAGGGCGGCAAGGCGGCGGCGCTGAAGGAGATCAGCAAGAGCCCGCGCCTTGGGCCGAAAGTAGCGCAATGGGTCGAGCAGAACGAGGGTAAGCTGAACAGCCTTCCCCAATTGCGGCCACGCGGCGGCGGGGGCATGGGCCACGGGGAGCCACCACCACCACCACCACCGCGCCGACGCGGCCCAGAGCGGGAAGCGGAGCGCCCCCGGCCCAATGGCATGCCGAAGAAGACAGTGCCGTGCTTTAAGACCAACGGCCTGCCCCAAGGCGGCGTGCCGGAGTTTGACCGCCAACTCGCAGGCCAAGAGGCTGGCATCAATAGCATGACGGTTGCTGAGTATATCAAAGGGCGTGAGGCATTTACGGCCGGCACTTCGGTGCGGGATCCGAACGTGGCGCGAAATGCGAGGGTGGGCTATCAAAATTTGTTGCAGAAAGATGCGTTAGATAGCCTTCGTGAAAAAGGAATGTCTTTCTCGGATGCAAAGGTTGAATCTGCCGCAATAGCTGCCGATAAAATGAAGACGTTGGCAGCATTACATAACCCGGACATGGTAGCCGCAGGGAAGGATAAAATTGGCGACTTCGGGGATCGGAATATCAATTCACGCATCGGTGCGCAATGGAATAAAGGGCAACGCTTGGTTGAACTGGACAGGGCGGCAAACGCAGTTCCGGAAGCTATGCGTGGTAATAAAATGAATGCAAAACTTGAACGATGCAAATGAGGCAAAAAATGGATGAAGACTTCGCGGGTTTCCTGACCGATTTTGGCCCGGCATTCGACAAGCGGTACGTGCCACCGTCAAGCATCGAGCGCTATCGTGGCAAGCTGCCGGATCAGTTGTTGTCCTATTGGGCAGAGCATGGTTGGTGCGGCTATGCCAATGGCCTGTTTTGGACTGTTGACCCACAAGAGTATGATCCAGTACTAGAGGCGTGGATTGGCGATACCCCATTCATGGAGCAAGACGCCTATCACCTCATCGCCAGAAGTGCATTTGGAGAGCTATATTTTTGGGGCGAAAAGACAGGAGATTCATTGGGGATTTTTGCGCCCGGGTCTTACTGCATCCCTCGCAAATCGCGATTCGTTGGCGAGAAAATGGACTTCGGAATGCGACTGTTTTTTGGTGCACTTTCTCGAAAGGCAAATGACTTTGCTGGCATGTTCTCCCCGGCATTAGAAAAACTAGGGCGTCTGAAACATGACGAAATGTATGGCTTCGTGCCGGCCCTCGCCTTGGGCGGCACTTCTACGCTTGCAAACTTGCAGAAAGTGAAGGCCGTCGAGCATTTGGTGCTGCTTGCACAACTCGCGCCATTGGACGTAATTACTTCTCCGCCGCCTTGATGGTCGGATAGTATCCGCGAGGGATGACCAATGCCACGTCGCGGCCATCGGTGGTACGCGACGAATCCATCGGCGCAGGATTTCCGGCAGCATCCTTGCCTTGGTTGTTGCTCGCGTCGATGCAAATGCGCCCGCCGCAGGTGATGAGAATGATCCTGCCGACTCGCCTGGTCAGATCCGCCATGCCCGCTTCCAGTTCGGCCTTATCCGATCGGAGCGCTGCGATCATGGTGGGGCGGGCAGAGTTAATCGACTGATGGCATAGTTGGTAGGCAGTCAGACCCGATCTCGTCGTTCGATCAGAGAGCTCCGAAATCGCACACCAGGAGCGTGGCAGGACATCCAGGCCCCTAATACGATCCACCGGTTTTTCATCTTTCAAGATCCATGGAGCAAGAGAGTCTAAGCTACTGGTGGCGATTCAACTTTTTATCATCGGAAGTAAACTAACCCTAGAGAAGTGTTAATGGGATATTTGAGCCAGCATGGCTGTCGACATTGTATGTAATGCCACCGCCATACTTGTAGTCGTCCTTATGTGCACGAAGGTCTTCAGTGTCCGATTCGAACAGGGTGAAGCGATATTTTTTCTTGAAAGACGCCGTGCCTGGTTGGGTAAGGACCGACAGCTCGGCTATATAATCGCCCGGCAACCAAACAAATCGGTCGTCCATAAGTGCATAAAAGGGCGCTACTAATTCATATTTCGCTTCAACAAGCGTATTTTCTTGGCCGGTCGGTCGTGCCTGAATTTTTTCCCGGATATCTGTTAGCAGCGCTGAAACATTTTTTCGGAAGGCTTTCTCAGTAAATCTGTCATTTTCATTGAAAAATGTGACGCTATGCGTCCAAGCGTCACCCGGGTTGATATTAAATGGCACAAACAAAACTGTAGACGCAGAAGACGGCAGTTCAAAATATTGATTCGATGGCAAATTGGAGATTTCTTTGCCATCACGGCTAATGTCCAACGCCATCGACTGAACGCGTAGCTGTCGGCCACCTGTATTTCGGATACCGACGAGGAGACTAGCATTGGGATTCCCGACAGCATGAGTTATGCGAATACGACTATGCACGTCCACCTCAAGACGTTTTGGCCGTAGGACAATTCGTAACGGAGGAAACTGGGATAGCACAATTGCCACCAACGCCAGGACAGCGGCCCAAAAGGTCCAATCGAAGTAAAGCGGTGTTGGAAGAGCCATCTGGTGCCTTTCTGTGTACGAAACATCAATATAGCATCATAGTATGCCGGTAATTACGTGGCAATCAACCAATACAGTGCCGGACTCTTCGGCAAAGGTTACTACTGTGGTAATTCCCCCATTTTTAGATCGTGCTAAAAGTAGAGGTTAAGAACGCCTAACAAAACCGCTGAATGTATCTCCAGCAGATGAGTATGCAGGCAAGCGAGAGGAATGCCTGGTGGATATCGGCACGGCGTTCGTAGCGGATACGTAATCGGCGGAAGCGGTGCAGCCAGCCCAGCGTGCGTTCGACCACCCAGCGCCATTTACCCAGGCGTTCGCGCGACTCGATGCCATAGCGGGCTTTGCGTGGAGCGATGCCACGGCTGCGCAACCAGGCCCGATGGGCGCGCGAAGCATAGGCCTTGTCGGCATGCAGCTTGGCCGGACGCTTGCGTGGACGGCCGGCAAGCCCTGCCACTGAAGGAACGGCCTCAAGCAGGGGAATCAGCATGCGGGAATCATGTACCTGAGCCCCTGAGATGCTCGCCACCAGAGGCAGACCGCGTTGATCGACGAGCAGATGGTGCTTGCAACCGAGCTTGCCGCGGTCGGTGGGATTGGGGCCGGTATGCTGTCCGCCGAGGGGGGGATGGCACGCTGGCCGAGTCGACACTGGCGCGTTCCCATTGAATCTGGTCGTATTCCCGCAAGTGCTGCAGCATGGCGTCATGGATGCGTTGCCATACACCGGCCTGTTGCCATGCATGTAGGCGCCGCCAGCAACTCATGCCGCTGCCGCAGCCCAGTTCACGGGGAAGATATTCCCAAGGCAAGCCTGTCTTGAGGACGAACAGGATGCCGGTCAAAGCGGCGCGGTCGTCAATGCGAGGGCGTCCGCCTTTGGGGGAAGGACGATATGCTGGCAGCAATGGCTGAATCAGCGCCCACAGGTCGTCAGGAAGAAGGGCTTTGGCCATGGTGGGCTCTCGAAAACGATGTCAGGTGGGTTTGACCAGCATCGCGGCCGTTTGTTTCTCTGGATGTCAGGCGCGCTTACTCGCTGATCGGCACGGCCAAGCTGAACGGTGTCGACCCCGAAGCCTGGTTGCGTCACCTGCTGACGCATATCGCCGATCATCCCGTCAATCGGGTTGATGATTTCTTGCCCTGGAACTGCAACCTGCCAGCAGCCCTTTGAGATCACGCCGCTTCCCAGCGGTGTGACGCCATCATCGATCAAAACGCCCCTGCACTCAATAAGGTGCAGAGTGGACGCTTACGCTGATCTGGACATCAAAAGCATGAATTCTGGTTGAACCGCTTGCCAACCGATCGCACCAAGCCGGTAGAAGGTTCGATATTAAACACCACGTAGCGGCGCTGCGGGCAGACCAGTTCCAGCGACTTCTTGCTGCATTCGAGCATGTCGGTCTTGCGCGTGCCTTGCGGGGTAGATACCGAGACGTCCCGGTTGATGTACGGACTACACTCGAAGCCCTGTTCCGTGGCGACTTTTCTGGCCGCGTCCATGGTCAGGCCGACCGCGTGCAGCTGGTCCACTTCGGCCGCCAGCGTGGCGTCGGAAACGCGGGTGAGGGCGCAGCCGGCCAGTAACGCGCAGGCCAGCAGTGGCAACATCAAACGTAACATCGTCTTTTTTCCTGGCTTTGTAGTCGAGCTACGCAGTGTACTGGAAGAACCCTCGCACTGTGCGCCGCCGTACCGTGCGCCATCGTCGCGTATTCGATAGTGATGGGATGGATATCAAGAAAACTCCGCGCACCGATGCCCGCCATGCGTCGATCGTGCGCCAGGGCCTGGAATGGGCCCTCACTTACGGCCAGCGCAGCGCCGCCGCCTTTCTGCTGGTGCGCAAGGTGCCGCGCCCGGTGGTCGAACGCATACCCATCAGCATGGACTGGCGCGGACGAGCACTGGTGGTGGTCAGACAGTCTAGACGGCGCTGGGAAGACACTTACATTCGTGTGGCTGCAGGCTGAGGTGGTCGGTCCAACTGTCACGCTGGGCATAGTTGCTGATCAAGCCTTGCCCGGCAATGCCGTGCAGCTTTGCCGGCAGTCACCGAAGCAGCCTCAGGGCAATAGTCAACAGCCGGCCACGCCGGCGCCGTGGACCTAATCGACCATCTGCCGGCGCCGTCGCAAGGTCGACTGGCAACGCAGCACTTGGTCGCGATGCAGGTGGCACCGGGCGGCACCGACCTGGTTCGTCAGTTGGTTGATGCGGCCAGCCGGCCCTCGTCAATGGGTTAGAACTTTGAAGAGCATCTGTCGATGCCGCTACGATGCAGGGATTTTTTTCGGAAGATCAATTGCAGGCAATGACATAGCTGCGAGATCGTTTCATGAATCCGGCCGCAAGCGGTGCGGTGCCATTTGGGTTGTTCACAAATTCGAAACGATTTGGGCAGATGCGGGCGGCCTCCCGTTGTGCTTGGATGAAGATACGTTGCTCAATCGAGCCATCGGTTTCGGCGAGTGCTGGAGTGGCCGTTACCACAAGCATATGCTTCCCGTTGCCAATAGTTTCGTGTTGGGCGGCGACGTTCCCCATAACTCCAACAGACCCAGTTCCATTATTCGTAAGATCCGCGTGAGAGCATCCCATCAATGCGAGGGTAATGCTCAGCTTGGCAGAAGTAATCTTCATTATATTCCTCAGTATCTATCAACTTCCATACCACCACGTCGGGCCTTTTTGCGTGCCCCCAGTACAACAATGCCATTCGAAGCCGCGATCCATCCTAGACACATAAAGGCGGTCGTGACCACAGCCTCAGAGGCCTCAAGTTTCCATATTGCCGTCACCAGCCCCATTACGGCGCTGATCACCAGCACTCCAACGCCTGATTGTGCAGCTACTGCACCCGCCCCGGCTTTGTACCAGGCTTCGCGCTCACGGATGAACTGGGGATCCATTTCAGTCATCGTTCAGCTCCACTGTCCTTTTACGATCAACCCGACGATAGCAATTGCGCTTCCCACCAACCACTTCCATTCTTTAGCGCAGAACTTTGCAGAGGTTCGTATCAGACGTGCCGACCAATGCGCCGGCTGATAAGGTTCACCTAAGTAATCATAAAATGAGGTGGGCTTTTCATCTCCCCACCATTTTCGGAACCTGTTCATGCATTTCCCCCGAGATTTATCAACTTGCGACTGGGCTATACCACATTTCATAAGGCTCATCGTCGTCCCCGGTTTTAATGAAACCATGCTTCTCGAAAAAATGCCGTCGTTGGTCGCCGCAACATAACAATTTGATCGGGAAACCTATGATCGGGTCATCCTTAATCTGCTCGAGAAGCGTGCTGGCTTGCCCATGTCCCCGAGCAGTCGGATCGGTGTACAAGAAGACTAATTCAGCGTGCGGTGGTCTGTATGACACTCTGCAGTTTCTAGCGACGACGGCAAAAGTTTTTTCTTGTTTGCGCGTTACTAGATGACCGCTCTTCAATCCCAGGCGAATGTTACGGGGGAAGTCTGGCGACACTTCATCAGTGAACTCGTCGATATGCTGGGCCAGAAACGAAACGATCTCGTCGTCATCCAAACTCTTGAAATCTGTCACAACGTTTTCCTTTGCGTCCTATTGCATGTTGTCGACCGTGCCTCCGAAACCGTGTCGATAAAGGTTCTGCCCTGAGATGTCGACCCTGAACATGGTGCCAAATCGGTAGGCGATTCCGAGCGACAGTAGAGAAGGCTCTTCTGGAACCTCTCCAGCACCACTGAGGAATGGTTTTCCGGCAGTCTTGCCGAAGAAAACCGGAAGGGCTTTTAAGGCAGGAACAGTGCACGCTTGGATGATTTCGGCAAGCTTCGCGAATTCCGGTTCTGTAAGCTCGCTCCGCGCGAGCGCTAAGACAAGGCGACCAACAATCTCGCATTTAATTGGCTTTTGTGCTTCGAGCAAGAGCGCCATCAGTGTGTCAGAAAAGTCATCGGCGAATTCGCGATTCGCTTCCATTTTTTCGGCCAATTGCTGGAGGCTTCGGGTATTCCCTTCCGCTACTGCGGTCATGAAAGCCATGCAATTTCGTTTCAGTCGAGCTTGGGCGAATGCATCCTTCACGCTCAAGACTTTCACCGCGAGAGACACGACAGGAACATCGTTAAGAACTTTTGACGAGTCTAGGGCTTCCATCGCTACGTCTGCTAATTCTGCAATGGTGTCGCGGGATGCTTTGATCGTATTGAGCACTGCTGGGAGAAAGTGAGTCATGCAATTTCCTTGCGCCAGGCTCGCTCGATCGCCCAAATCAATTCGTTGATATCTGGCCCGAGTGTGACTACCCTTGCTTCACTACCGAGATCAATAAGGTATTCCCGATCGTCGCCCTTGATTGAAAAAAAGATATCACTGCCCGATTTTCGGAAGCTTACTTTGCTTTCGTCGAGCTTGTTGCTAGTCGCCATATCTTTTCCGAGTTAAATTTTGACAGAAGGATGCAACTGGTGGAGCAGGTGAATCGCTGAGATCGCTATGTCCTCGTCCAGCATACCCTGTCCCATCCACGCCGCTAACGGCGCGGTCAAGTGGAAGGCAAACGCTTCCGCGTTTCCGTCGCTATGGTGGAGCGCTAATGCAAGCGCTTCATTCAATGCCTTCATAGATTCAGTTTGCATTTAATTTCCTCGGTGGCCAGCACGGCGCTGGCCTTTTCATTGCACCAGGCCGCGTCATGCACGGCCATGTGTGCTGCTGGGCGTTTTCCAATTCAAGTGACTTTGGCCGTTCTCATCAGCTTATTCCCCCTTCTGCAGCGCCGTCCACCGATGGCCCCATTCGTTGACGGAATTGCGAGACCGGCTTTTCTCGACTGGGAAGTACGTCACCTGATACTGGCGGCCGTTGTGCGTCACGATCGATTTCGATTGGGCGCTAGGATACAGCCGGTCCAGCTCCGCATCGAGCTTTTCAGCCTCGGTCATTTCCAGTATGCCCAGGCGCTTCAGTTCAGCCGTAATCATGCGCACCTCTCTTGCGGCGCTTTTACGTTGCGACAGGTGCTTGTCTGGGTTATTGCTGCTGTCATTCGAAAATTTGTCGTTCCAGTCCTTGAGGTTTGCCTCGGCTGCGGCCAGGCTCTCCAAGTTGTACATTTTTCAGGCTCCTTAGTTGACCGTGGCTTGGTCGCACTATCACATCACAAAGTGCACGTCGCGCTGCGCAGGCCGAATCCATTACTTTCCTTTCAGGCCGAGGGCGCTCAAAGTACGTCGTCGTAGTCCTCGGTTGCAAGTGCTCCCGTAGTTTTGCACGACGGACACTCAACTGTGACCCCGGAGCTACTCTGGAAGAAGAATCCGCCATTTAGGCGTGTCTGGCTAGTCAAAGCGGTAAAGACGTGACCGCATCCACATTCAAATTTCGCGTATTCAAGGCCCCCGAGCAACATTGCGGTCCTGCCGTTAGCAATTGGGGTATAAGGCGAGCGCGTCCGTTGTGCTTCCAATATCTTCAGAGTCATTGTTCTGCCTTTATTCGATGTCGCCGGCGGCCGGCCGGCTGGTGGGCGCCCACGGGGCGCGGGCTATTTTCCTTGGTACAGGCTGCGGGCGCTCTTAGGCTAGTATCATCTTAGCGCGTGGAGACGCCGTGAATGTAAAACCCGTGGTTGCGGATTTCCGCTTGTGCCGCTCTGGAATCGAGCGCGAAAGGGTTGGATGTCAGGTCCACATTAACCTTCCAACTACGGACTCCAACGTAGTCCGTATCCGGTACTTTGATATTTGCAACCGATGCACCGGCTTCGACCGACAAATACTTCGTCGGGTCGACGTTGCTTTGATAGATATCGATTTTCATGGGGGTGTAAGCATTCTCCAGATCGGAGTCGCCCTTAGAAGAGTCGTATTTGAAGCCCTGACACTCCATTTCATATTGAATCGTCCAACGTTTTTCGGTGCTACCATCTTTGTTGCGTGCAGCATGTTCTGCACCCTTAAACGCTTCGCTTCTTGTAGTCATAATTTCCTCTCTTGCCAGCACCGCGCTGGCCTTCTCATAGCACTAGCCGCGTCTAGCGCGGCTCTGGAACTGCTATGGGCGATTCTCCTACCTAAACAATCGCCTGCCGGACGGATTCAATCAGGTCTCTTAGAGCGCGAGCGCGCGTTGCTTTTTTCTCGATCTCATTAACATAAATACGAAGGAGAGGCAGTCGCGGTTGCTCTGCAAAGGCCTCGTCGACAAGTTCCTCGGCCCACATAGCGGCCGTATCTGCGTCATGTCCCGTTACCTCGCGTAACACCATCATCTCCAATTCGGTAACGAGGCGCTGTAACTCATCCATACTGTGTTTCCGAAATTTTACGTGTTGAATATACTTAGCAAAATGTACAGGCCGCCGCTTGCAAAAAAAGTCCACGCTGCGCCGACTACACCCAGCTTGACACTACAAGACTTCCTCCCGACGTAGAGCCCGCCAATTGTTGAGGCTGCTAATGTCAAAATCAAAAATCCGATCGCCACGAGATTTCCTTAGTTCCGGCATAGGGCTGAATCGAGTGCATATTTATCCGCTCTCAAGGCGGCCTTTCAATCCCCGGTTGCCGGCCGGTACGGTGCGCGAGGCAGCGCGGTAATTTCCGTTAGTCGCAGCTGCGGATAGCGTCCTTAATTTTTCGCTCGGCATCGCTAAGCTTCGCATATGCGTGAGGGAGATTCCCTCCCTTCTCCAGCTCGCCGGCTATTGCTGCTTTGGCCGCTTGCAGATCTCGAAGGGCACGCTCCAAATCTCGTTTGATATCCATATTTTTCCTTCATTGCCAACACGGCGTTGGCCTTCTCTATGCACTAGGCCGCATCATGTGCGGCCGTAGGTGCTTGGCGTACGTTTTCCTATAAGCCAAACGGCTTTTTTGTACCAGGCTTACCAAGACCCGTCACACCACCTATTTCTTCTCCATCGGTACCCGCCTGTTTAGCGTTTAAGCAATCCTTCCGAATTTGAATACGAGCTAGGCCGGCAGAGTCTAGATACTTGCAATTTTTCGCGCTTGGTGGCGTCAACGGGCACTTAGTGTAGCGGTCTGGACAAGACATAGAATTTCCTTGATGACTACCAGCTGACTGTAATTGACCGGTTAAGGTACTTGCTAATGCCGGTCCCAGTTGGTTTGTTACTTACGTCGTTCACAAAGTACCCCAACGCTTGAAGCTCCAAGATTAACTGAGGGAGCTTGACCGCCCCCCCATAACCCTCAAAAAACGTAGAGTTCTTTCCTTGCAGAGCTTCGCTTTCGATCTTCGCCAAGGCATCATTCAAGGCGGAAAGCACTCCCTGCACAATGGCGTTACGGGCTTTAAGTGTGAGAGCGTTTGCTTCCACTGCGGACATAAAGTGTGACATTAAAATTTTTCCATTCCGGCAGCCGGCCGTCGCAGGCGCATGTGGCGCTTTCCTCGTAGCCGGCACCATGCCGACCCTCTCACTGGAATTGCCGGCTCATGGCCGGCGTGGGTAATGCTGGGCGTTTTCCTTGGTGATTAGGCTAACCGTCGAACTCGACGCTTGACTTTCAATGCTTCGAGGATCCCACCATCGAAGTAGTAGTGAACGCACTCCTTGAAATATCGAGCGTTATCGACCGATTCGAATTCCAGAATTACGGAGCCGTTGTCATCGAAGAGGTCATTGGTGATCCCAGAGATACTTTTAAACCCTTCGAGTGCAACCTTGAGGCCTCGGAGCATCCCTGCGATCTCGTCACGATCCCCTTGTGGTACGTCGTCCATGTTGATCGAGAGCTTTGGCAAGTAGTCTTTACCAGGTGGAGCGAAATCTTCTTTAATCTTCATCATCTGTTTTCCTTGAGATTTCGATCAAATATTTATAGGCGCGAGCGATGACACTGTCGATTCGCGTAGCAAAACGTAATGGACGCCGTTATCGCACCTCCCTGAGTGGCAACTTGCAGGCATATGACCATAGATCATCCAGACGCCAAGAGCACCTAACCGGAAATTGCGTTGATTCAACGTCATGACGTCGAGAACAGAGTTGAGCGCATCCCACGCTTTGGTAGTTTGCGGTGGCATTTGCTTCCCGGCTTCCCCTAACAGAAATTGAATCCGTAACCTGGCCTCATCACTCTGATCGGCAATCGTCGTTTCAAGGTTGATGGTGTAGCGTGGGTCCGCATTGACTTCAACCCTATAGATTGCACCGCCTGGCCTGTAGTAACAGCGAGCAACTTCATGTTCCTGCGTCAGATAAATGCCGCGCCCAAAGATAGGATTGGACGCGCAGCGCCGGTATTCAAATTGCGTAAACAGTTCGCTGCTGCCGTGATAGAACTGTCGAGGGAAATCACAGATGCTGTGCATGCTATTGGTCGGAGTCACGCTATCGTTTTCCGTGGTCAGTATTCGTTGCCCCCTGCGATACGCACATCGCACCACACTATCTAGAAAACGGGTTAGTACGGATTGTCCTCGCGCATGCGCTCACGGCAGCGTTGTAAAGCTCTGATGAGAATATCGAGTTGAGACTGGCGCGTGGCAAGGGGATGCTCCGCTACAGCAGATCTTAAAATATCATGATGATCAATCCAGAACAGGCCATTGGTCTCGAGGAATTTCTGATACTCGTCATCTGACATCCTGGCCATGGTAGGGATATCTACCGCTTCGATCTCGATGGTGCCTTTGTAGGTCGACATAATGTCCTTGGTTGAGTGTTTAAGAATCGAGGAGAGTGATAGGATTTTCTCGCTGGCCTACACCGCGCTGGTCTTCTCGATGCACCCGGCCGCGTCTTGCGCGGCCGTGGATGCTGCTGGGGTGCGTTTTCCTTGCTAGCTTTTGAACCATTGAGAAGTTTGGTCTTGAGAGCTGAACTTCGTCTCAAAAGAAGTCACATCGGATGGTTGAATACTGACCTGCAATGTAGTCATGCCGTGATCTCGCAGCCAAGCAAAGCGATGTCGGCCGTTACTAAACCGCACAAAGCCGTCGACGATGCACACTTCCGGCATCTCCACATGGCTCGCTGAAATTATCCATTTCCCAAAATTTTCGTACTTCCCAGGCATTGCACTATCACCGCCAGCTCCAATGTATTCATTCTTGCTGCGCTGCCATTCGCGCTCCAGTTTGGCGACGGACACCCAAACGGGAACATCCCCAGACTGTGGAAGCGCTATCGTCCATTCAATTTTCATTAAACATCTGGATTCACTTTCACCCATAACTTTCCAATATCTTTTTATGTGAAAAATTTAGCGCTTACGGGAAAGCAGTAAGCCCTCAACTAACAAGGTATCGTTCCAGTGTTTGAGGTTTGTCTCGGCTGTAGCCAGGCTCTCCAGGGTGTACATTATATCGGGCTCCTTAGTTGATCGCGGCTTGGTCACGTCGTCCCTTCAAGTCCACCTCGGCGCTGCGCAGGCCAAGGCCATTACTTTCCTATCGATTTCAGGTCTCAAATTTTGTGCTTACATTTCGGCTTCGTCAGGGGTTTCTCTGGTACCTTCGAGTCAAGCTCATAGTAGCCCTGCTCAACGAGATAGTCCGCGTATTCCTTTGGAACTCGTTGGAGGCCACATTCTGCACAGCATTCTCCTGCCATGGTATTCAGGAAAGATGCACATTCCAACAACTCACCCGTGCACGGTGCATTCATAATTTCTCCTCGCTGGCCAGCACGGTACTGACCTTCTCATTACGCCAGGCCGCGTCGTGCGCGGCCGTGGGTGCTGCTGTGGGACGCACCTGAGGGCGTTTTCCTTGTGAACCAGACACTGATGGATACGCGATTGTCCGCGCGCTTTAAAACTTGGCCTGCCTAAAACATCAAGCACCACCAAGAAGCATTTACTTGAGCGGCTAATTCGTCTTTACCAGGGCTTATCTGGACAAGAAATTTCGATTTTTTGCTCAACAAATTTTGGCAATTGCAGTCCAGATTTTTCTGAAAGCGAAAAATCCGTTCGTACAATCTTCATGCATTTGTTTTCAATGGATTTGAGCACCGCTGTTCCATGCCAAACTTCGCTAGTTACGAGCTTGCCATCAGGCTTTATGCCTGCAACATAAGGTACAACTTTAATAGCCGACCCTACCATTTCCACATAGCCTGGGAAGCCATCTTTTACAACCTTTGGGATGGCGGTACGCGACGGCGTTTGAGCAAACGCGCACGTATTCAACAAGTCTGCAATCTGAACGAAACAGAGCTTTTTCATGTTTATCCTATTTTGCATGGCTACCGGCCAGCTATCGGGCGCACCAGGGCGCGTGTTTGTTCAAGCGTTTAAAACGCGTGCAGCCTGGCGGCGAATACGCCCGGCTACGCGCTTCGGGGTCTGGCCGACCATGCGCCAGTCGTCATATACCAGGCGATGACAAGAGCGGCCGTCGCGGTGTCCGGCGCTGCGATCACGGCGTCCAATTCGGTGCTAACATCGGCCCACCATTGCGCGCCCTGTTCTTCGCCCATGGCCGGATGTACGGCACGATGATAGATTTCAATTGTCTGGTCCTGGCGCATGATCTTTTCCGTGGTCAAGGTTGGGGAACGTTCGGGATCTCCAACCACTCGTCTTGGCCGGTACGCCGGGACCACATAGTTCCGTCATCGCACAGTGCGAAAACCTGCACATCGACCGATTCCACTCGATACACCTGATCGATAATGGGGCGTTGAACAGGTGCCATTTGAATAACCTTGCGCGTCTTCTTAGTACGGTACTTCTCTTCAGGGATATCGCCTTGCATTATTTCTCTCGTTGTTCGGCTTCCGGCCGGGGCGGGCGCCGGGGCGGCGCTAGTTTATATTCCTCGGTGCCGATACCGGTCGGCTGTCGGACGCCAGCAGAGCGCATTTTCTGGGTTAAGTTTGTTAATCTGCTCGGGGTTGCTTCTTCGCTTCCGCGAGCACTTCGGAACCAGCTTTCGAAAGCTCATCGCCATCGAGCAGACCACGCCTCCGCAATACCGTCGCCGTCGCGTAGCCGAAAATGCAAACGGGCCCATCACTTGACTTGTGGACAGGTGAAGGACTTGCGCCGTTGGCCGCTGGGCCAGTAGCCGGTGTAGCTCCTATTTAAGCTCCCAATAATCTGCCTTTTGTATTACGAAAGCACGCTTTTGAGGCGCTTCGTTATGCATGACCAGGCTATGCATGTCGTTTAGCACAGCCACTTCGGCACTTACAAACGCGTGTCCCAAGGCTGTCAAATTCGTAGTGCTGACGTCAATGGTGTCGATGTTTTTGACAATGACGACTGGCGGGCGCAGTCCGGCTCTATCCTGCCCAGGGGCGATCTTTTTCGACCATCTCAACGCTTGGTCGCCATCGGACACGTAGAGCGAAACCCGATCGGCAATCGACGTGAACATCCCTGCGTCCTTCTTGAAACGTGAGGTATCCACATCGGGGGCAGCCAAGATGATTTGCCCGAAGCGCAAACCGTTCCGGATTGCCTGCTGCATCTTCGGACGATACATTGCCCCCAGGAGCGCGTAGTTACCCATGCTGTGGGCAATAAGATGGACCTTAGTGGCATGCGATTGCTCTGCAACCTGGAGAATGAAGTCGGCAATGCTGTCCTCGCTCAGATTGGCCATATCCTTGTCGATGAGGTACTTGAACAGACCCCCTTGCGACGGCCAGCTGAAAAACGCCGTGGTCGGAATCTTCAATTGATAGCCAATGCTGGCCGCGCGTTGCGCAGCTTCCTTATAGGTCGTGTTAAACCCGTGTAGATAAATCAGAACGTGGCGCTCATCCGGCCCTTGGCTCATCACTTCTTTTCTAATCTCGGCAGCGAGTGTTTCTGCGCTAACGCTGTTCGGCTTGGTTAGCCGCAGCTTAGCTTCCGAAGTACGGAACAGCCGCGCGAAAAATCCCATGCTGGCCTGTTTTTCAAGATAATCGGCGGGAATCTCAGCGTACAGGCTGCCATAGTGGACTGCTTTATTGTCCCATTTTGCCGAGTAGTCGACGACCTGGCCCTGAGCGGTGACCGGGACTCGATTGGTCGCATACCAGAGCTTGTAAAAGTAGGGTGAACCGGCAGTTGCCGGACCGGCCTCAACAGGGGGGACGGTGACAGGTACGGGCGGCGGCGGTGGCTGCATTTCCACCGGGGATGGCGCGGGTGGTGGCGGTGGCGGAGGCGCTACTATGGTGGTGCAACCGGCGATCGCGAAAACGACAACGACGCAGCATTTACGCAGCGCGAATGCATGTTTCATTGAATTCCCCTTCTTGTTGTTGGCGTGTAAGTTGAACGCATCTGCGGGACCGCCCGCGCTTGCACATTGTATAACTTTTTAATCCCGTAGCCAGAAATGCATTCGGCCCGTCATTTTCTGATTTCTAAGCCGCTTGGTTCCTTTTGGTTCAAGGGCCGCTTGCGCGGCCTGCCAGAAGGTCCACGCACACCTTTGCTCCCGGCGGTCGCCCTCCGCGAGCAACAGAAGGATAGTTCCCAGATGGAAGCAGGCCATCGACCGAGCTCTGCCGGTGGCCATTCTTGCCGGCCACTGCAATTGGCGGGCGACGCCAGCGGATCCAACCTCCGGATGCAGCACTCTGCCCTAAACGGGCAAAGTCCCGTTCTTAGAGCGCAGCAACAACAGGGATTAGATGGCCAAAGTAAGCTTCTGTTTCGGCGTGATGCCGCAGGCGCATGCTAGGACGCACGTGATGAGAACTTCACCGTCAGCGCGTAAAATCCTTGCCCTCATCGATCGCCTCATGCAAATGATGGGCCAGTGCCGCTATAGCGCTAAGAAGCAGGTACTCTGCCGCGGATTCGACGGGATACGACATCCTTGGCCGTCCGTTATGGCAATGGAAGGCCAGCTCTTGCTTGAACGCGGCAGGAGTCTCTGCATGGCAGGGGGGATAGACCCAGACCCGATCTCGTCGTTGGATCAGGCAGATATGAGATCGCACACCAGGAGTTTGGCAGGGCGGCCAGGGGCTCAATACGATCCATCGGTTTTTCATCGTCCGAGAACCATGGATCAGGATAGTCTAAGCTACTGGTGGCGATTCAATGGCACCGTCCGCTTCCGCCCCGGAGCGGTCGTTCGATCATGCGGCAAAGCCTGGTAGCTGCAAAGTTTCTAAACTGCATCCGAGGCATCATCAATCACCTTGATCATGTGTCTGCCATACGATGTATCGGGACAGCAAGCACGAAGTTCCTCAAGGAGTTTGTGCTTGGTATCCGGCATTGCAGTAGTAATGATCAGCTTGACAAAAGCACGAAGGGTGTTCGACTCGGCACGGCCAATAAATGTACTGATCAAGGGTGTGACGAGATCGATGAAATCGAATGCGGCAATAATTTTTGCTGCGACGACCCGCTCTCTCCACCCCTCACTGGAAGTAAGAAGCTCGCAGATTTTCCAGGCGTCGGAAATTGCCACCAGTTGTTCAATCTTGCTGGCAGAACTCGCCCACCTTTCCGTGTACAGAGCGGACACAAGCTCATGAATTTTTGGATCAGATGCCGGGCGGTATGTCATTTTTTACTCTTAACATTTGTGAAGGGGTAACGGGAACAGGCGATAGCACTGCCAAATTGCAGCTATCAACGCCAGGTTTCGCCATAGAAATTCCGCAGGTAATCCACTCTGTTGCGCAGCTTGATCCACAGCCATCACTACATTTTGAACCGGCGCCTCTTGAAGGAAATGTACGATATTGGAAACATTTTCTTTAGGTACATCACCGGTCGTCAGAATACTAAGCAAAGTTTCTGGCGTGAGTGTTTTTCGGTAGCTTACGCTGCATGTCTGCGCTGCCATCCAAAGCCACTTTCGGGGCTTCAAGGGGGCTAAGGTGATCGGGTTTAGACCAAGCACATGTGGAAGAGTTAATGGGCCAAAGCCTTCCCCTGCGTGGGCCATGCCTTGGGCCTCCGAGATTGTTAAGCCTAAAGTCGAGCAACGTTCTACAATAGTTTTGAAGTCAGCTGGTTTCATCGTTCAAGTATGGCATACGAAAAGAGAGGTGTAGAACCTCAAGAAATCTCACCGTTAGCTTGCCGTTTCATCCGGTTAGTGATGCAGCAGTGCGCAGTGGATAAATCAGCAAACCTGCCACGGCAGCGGTGGCCACGACGACGGGTTCCGGCAACTTTTTAAACTTCCACAACAGCACCATGGCGGCCACGGCGATCAAGGCCGTCGGGATGTCCATGATCGAGCGCTTGGCGATGACGATCACCGACCCGGTGATGGCACCGATGGCTGCGGCAGTGATGCCATCGACGAAGGCCAGCACGCCCGGCAGCTTGCCGTATTTTTTAAAGTAGGGTGCCGGAATCACGGTAAATAGGTAGCAGGGGATGAAGGTGGCCATGGCCGCCACGGCGGCGCCCGGGAAACCGGCGATCAGATAGCCGATAAAGCCAACTGTGATGACGACGGGCCCCGGAGTGATCATGGCAACGGCGACGGCGTCCACAAACTGCCTGTCGGTCAGCCAATGGTGCTCGGTGACGACGCCGCCATACAGGAACGGCACAATGGCCAGGCCTGAACCGAACACAAAGGCGCCCGCTTCGGCAAAGAAGATGCCGATCTGCGTCAACTGCGACACGTCCACTACGCCCCAAATGCCTGGTGCCGCTGGCAACTGCGCCATGCCGATCGCATGCAATCCACCTCCTTTCACGAGCCCCTTTGGCGGGGCGCGCACCAGCCACACCAGTACGCCGGCCGCGATAAACAGCCAAGCTACTTCGGATTCGGTGACGATGGTCACGCTGGCGAGCAGCAGGTAGATTGCCCACAGCAATTTATCCTTGCCAATACTCTTGATCGTCAGCTTCCTGGCGCTGATGGCAATGATACCGATCACCGCCGCACCTACACCATAAAACACGGCCTGCATCCAGGATAGGCCGCCAAAGCGCATGTACGCCCAGCCCAGCGCGACGACCATGAAAAACGACGGCAGCACGAACGCCAGGCCGGCCAGGGTGGCGCCGAGCAGCCGGTAATGGACGTAACCCATGTAGATGCCCAGCTGGGCGGCAAGCGGGCCCGGCGCGAGCTGCGCCAGCGCCAGGCCTTCCTTGTAGTCGGCCTCCGTGATCCAGCCGCGCTGTTCGACCAGGTCGCGGTGCATATAGCCGACCAGCGCGATTGGGCCGCCAAAGCCCAGGCTGCCCAGCCGCAGCATGTACACGATCATCTGCCATAGCGTGTAGCTGACACGGGCTGGCTGGGCGTCTGTCATCTTCATGGGGAATCCTTATGTCGGCGATGGCGCAAGCTTCGATTCAGTGGAAAAATGCTGGTACAAGGCATCGAGCACCAGGCTGATCTCTTGCAGCAACTGGTCGTCGTCCCTGGCGCGTTGACGCGCGCCACTGAGCATGGCTTCGAAGCCGCTCGCTTCCGGCACAAAGGTGCCACCCACGTCGAGCGCATGCACCATAGCGCCAAGACGCAGGAGGCCGGTATCGTCGCCCAGTCCGAAGCTGGCCACCAGCACTTCAAACGTCACGCGGTCGCCCACATGGGTAAAGCGGGCCTGGTCGAAATCGAATCCCAGTGCCTCCGGAGGGCAGTCGGCTGGTGTATCCACCCAGGCAAAGCGGGCTTGATGATCGATAAACCGCTGGATCAGCCATGCGCTGGCCACCCGGTCCACCCACAAATGGCGGCGTGTTGCCCAAAGGCGCCCCTGAAAGGTAGCGGCATCGAGCAGCACGATAGCTGCGTTGATGGCCTGCGGCTCGCCGGGCGACAGGAGGGCTTCGGCCACATGGATAAAGTCCATCCAGGCTGCCTGGGCAGCAGCGCTGGCCTGTGCCGGGAAGTAGTCGGTGGCGCACAGGGCGTCGTATTCGCGTCGTAGCTTGCGCAGGGCACGGTTGATGTCTGCTGGCGTAAGGCTATCCAGCGTGCGGCGTACGCGCGTCAGACCCTCGACAAACTGGGTCATTTCGGCGCTGCGGTCAAACAGGCTGCAATACGCTTCGTTATCGGCGGTAGATTGGGCTTGCACCGTCAATAGCCAGGCGTTGCCACCTTCACGTAGGGTTTCCGCCGCGAGGTCGCTCAGCTGTTGCTGTTGGTCGGCTCGGTCGGGCAGCAGGTAGGCACCGTCGCGCAAGGCGCCGCACCCCAGGCTTTTCAGGGCACGCCAGATGCGCATCCTGGCGGTCGCGCTATCGGTCGGCAGGCTCACGATGAGCAATAGCCAATTGGAAGGATTGGTTTTCATGGATACAGCATACAATTTCGTAATAATATTTACAAGATATGTAGAGTAAATTACTTGCTTGTGTTTTTTAATCTGTTGGCCCGCTATTTCCAACTTCACACGTAGCACCCGCCAAGTCTGGGCCGGCGTAATACATTCCCGGCATGCGTAAGTCATTCCCCGCATTACCTTGCTCTTTTACTATTCGTCATGTTCATGACGAATAGTGGCGCATGGACGGGGAGCAGCGTTCGCCTGGCACATGAGATGGCGTATATCGGCCAGCTCGACCAGGATGGCGGCATTGGCGCATGAGGGTACGCAGGCTTACGTCTTTGTGCGCACGAAAGAAGGCTTTGAAGCCCGTCCGGTTATTGTGGTCACCCGAGCCCAGGCCTGCATCACCTTTGCGGACAAGAACACAGTCAAGGCCGAGCTGGTCGCCAAGTAAACCACCATGCGGCCCTTCACCGGGCCGCAATGAGGGGCGCGCTGCCAGCGTGTGCTAGATCGTGCATACTGGCAGCCAAGGTAGAAAACACGTTACGAAAGCATGGCATCTTCATCATCTTCACCCGGGCAGGGTGTGCATCAGGGCGTCGTGTACGCCTTGCTGGCGGCAGCCCTGTTTGGCGCCAGCACGCCCTTTGCCAAAACGCTGGTAGGGCAGGTCGCCCCGGTGACCCTGGCCGGCATCCTGTACCTGGGCAGCGGACTGGGCCTGCTGGCCTGCTTCCTGGTGCGCGCGGTGCTCACCCGCAACAATCAGGACAAACCCGCCACGCTCACGGGAGCGGATCTACCCTGGCTCGCAGGGGCGATCGCCTTTGGCGGGATTGCGGGGCCGGTCTTGCTGATGTTTGGCCTGACGCTCACGCCCGCCTCGTCGGCCTCGCTGCTGCTCAATATAGAAGGCGTGCTCACGGCGCTGTTGGCCTGGTTCGTCTTCAAGGAAAATTTCGACCTCCGCATTTTCATCGGCATGCTGCTGATCGTCACCGCCGGCGTCCTGCTGTCGTGGGAACAAGTGCCCAAGCTTGGCGTACCCTGGGGCGCGATCGCCATTGTCGGCGCCTGCCTGTGCTGGGGCATTGACAACAACCTGACGCGCAAGGTGTCGGCCAGCGACGCCTTGCAGATTGCCGCCTTGAAGGGCCTCGTGGCCGGCTCCGTCAATCTGGCAATCGCCCTGGCCCTCGGTTACACCTTGCCCAGTGTTAGCATCTCCCTGAGCGCCGGCCTGGTCGGTTTTTGCGGTTATGGTTTGAGCCTAGTGATGTTCGTGCTGGCATTGCGTCACCTGGGAACGGCACGCACGGGTGCCTATTTCTCGGCGGCACCGTTTGTCGGGGCGGTCATCTCGCTGTTCATGCTGGGCGAGATACCCGGCCTGCTGTTCTTGCTAGCCGCAGCGCTGATGGCCGCAGGGATCTGGCTGCATTTGACGGAAGCGCACGAGCACGATCATGAGCACGAGCCGCTGTTCCACACGCATGCGCACTGCCACGACGCCCATCACCAGCATACCCACGAGGATGGCTGGGACGGCAAGGAGCCGCATGTGCACGCCCATCAACATGTGCCGCTGCGCCATGCACACCCCCATTATCCCGACATTCATCATCGGCACGATCATTTATGACTTCTGCCAAAAAGTCCAATCAGCCTGTAAAACATCATTATTTGTGAATCGCCACGAGTTCGCTAGACGCTCTTCAGGCACTCAAAATACTGCTCTTCGCAATTGGACGGGCTGGGAGGCTCACGATGACCAGTCCACCACCAGAGCGTGGCTGAGCGCACGAAGGAGAAGACGGGCTAATTTATCGTAGCCAACTGCGCCGCAATCGCGCGCAAAAGCAGGTGCTCTGTAGCCGCCTCGATCGGATAAACCATCTTTCGCCGGCGGTTACCGGTTCTACCCGGACAGGGACGCAGCTGCGCGCGCGGCTATTGTCAAGGCGGCCACGCATCGCCTAGAACATGCACGATAGTGGACGTCGCATCATTCCGGGTCACTAGCTCTGCTCGAACCTCGCCATGAATGCGAGGTTCGATTTACGCGGCGGCAAGAACTGTGAACCGAGATTAGCAAGTTTATCCGCGAACAATAGTCCTTCTTGATTGCGCCGAGTGAATGTGCGTGATGTTGGATGCAGGAGGCGTTTCGTTAGTCGATACTTCCAGGTCGTTGTCGTTTGCTAGCGCCTTGATCGCTCCGTAGTTGCAGATGTGTATATCCTTACCATCTATGGTAATCCAGCCCTTTTTCCTGAACTCTGACATCAGACGGCTGATACTTTCCATTGTTAGTCCGACGTAACTGCCTATTAGTTCACGAGACATGAGCAATTGGAACTGCATGCCAGAGAATCCTCTTCCCGCATAACGGAGCGACAAATCAAGTAGGAAAATGGCTAAGCGTTGTTCTGCTCTGGCGCCCAACATCCTTTTTATGCCCTGTTGCCGAGTAATCTCTTTGCTTAGTATCCTATGGAAGTGTTGTTGCAGGGGCGGGACTTCGGCGCAGATTTCTTCCAGGTATCGGAAGGGAATTTCACATACATTACTGTCTTCAAGAGCCAACGCATTGTTGTCTTGAAAGCCGGTACTAATCGCGCCCAGTCCGAGTATCTCGCCGGTCATATGAAAGCCAAGAACATTCTGTTTTCCTCTGGCGCTCTCCTGAAAGGTCATGAATTGACCACAATGGATAATGTGCAGGCTGCGAAACGGGTCACCAATACGAAAGAGCATTGAGTTTCGTTCTACTGAACGACGTTTGCCAATCATTCTATCGAGTTGGCTTACGTGTCGCTCGTTCAAACTACTAGGAAGACACCTACTCCTTGAGCTGCATTTCGAACAAGTGCAGGATGAGGGGGAATTCGTTTCTCTTAAGAGATTTATTGTGGGGAATGTCTCATCCATCATTTTTCTCTCTAGGGGACGTGTTGTCTGTATTTACTTTTCTATAATTTCGCGTAGTCCAGTATATGCGTAGGGTCTCTTTTTAAAATATAAGATATTGCCACAATCGCTTGTAGTGAATGCATGGGATCATATGTGAGGGAATACCTACAAATGTCTTGGGGCTGGCTTGGCTTTAGCCCAAGCTATCGTTGAACGGATCTGTCTGAGTTTGCACCGCGTCTATATTTTTTTGTTGGTTGTAACTATTTGTTAGATTTGATGGAGTAAAAATGGATATTATTTGAGTAAATCTTTACGTGGTGGAGTCTGAAGTTATGAATTTTGATCGAAATGAGAAGGGAGGGAGTATGCAAACGCTATACACTTTTCAAACTGACAAGGGGGTGGCTCGAATAGATCAAAACCCCAAGAATAGACTATTTCACGCAATCTTTAATGAAGAGAGTCTCGGCAGTTACCCTTCCCCCGAACAGGCTGCCGAGGAATTATCTGCCGGGTGTACTTTTATTCCCGTATCCGGGGTCGAGATTGCGAATCTTGGAATACCAAATGAACTTGGTAACTGGAATCGAGCGCTAATTAGAGGCTAGGCTGTGTCCGCTTATACGAGGGCAAGATCAATTAGGTTGATATTTTGTACAGTCAATTTTCCTGGTTGTTGACCTGAAAGGTTTGTTAAATGTTTACTTCACATAAGCAATATCAGGCAGGAATCGCAGACCTTCGAACGAAAGCAGAGGTAGCTCGGCGTTGCGACGTAGTGAACGCCCGAATAATGATTCTCTCGATTTTGCGTAAGCATGGTCTCACTCTTGCCGACTTCGACGGGGAGGCGAATCCGCCAAAACCACTTCGTATTATCGAGAAAATCAGCATTAAGGACTGAATCTGTTGATTTGCACCGAAAACTGACCCACTTAGCCACATAATTTGCATCGAAAATTGACCCACGTTTAGCACGCAATCCTACTTATCTGAATAAGTAGTGGATCGGAGTGATTGACGTGGCATTACTAGGAATTATTAGGCGCTGGCATCTTTGCGACCGAGTCTCATTGAGGGAAATCGCGAAGCGCCTCGACATTTCGCGCAACACCGTCCGGCGCTACCTGCTCTCGGAGACAACCGAGCCCGCCTATGCGGAGCACCAATCGTCCAGCGCCATCGACCCATACGCTTTTCACCTCGCAGGCTGGCTCAAGACCGAGGCTGCCAAATCACGCAAGCAACGGCGCAGCCTAAAACAGCTTCACGAGGATCTAACGGAATTGGGATTCAAGGGGTCTTACGACAGGGGCGCGGCGTTCGCCAGGCAATGGAGGGAGGGTCAAGCAGAGTGGGGCAATTCGGCGCGCAAAAGAACACCGAAGGTGAAAGACCGCTGTATTCTTGGTCCAGCCACGATGTGGCAGTAGCGGTATCCCAAGGGCCAAGTGAAGTCATGTAGTCATCATACTCATCTTGAATTTCGCGCCAAGACGAATATGGTTTCCTAGAAATCAGTACTTCTTTTCTAGTCAGGATAATGTGCACTTCCGTCATGAAATGTCCCCTATAGAATGCGCTTCACATACGCAAACCAAGTGTCTGCTCTTGGACGTCAACTGACTTTACGCTCGATAACCAACCGGCGGATCGCAGCGATTCCTGCCTCCATCTTCTCACGTGCGGAGCTGTTGGCCGAATGAACGAAGATAATTGGAGGACTAAAACCGCGCAACGCGACCGCTTCCTCAATCCACAGAATGACGTCATAGCCGATGCCGCGCTCGTCATCCCCAAGATCATGGTCAAGACTAATCTCGGCAACCTCACCGGCGGCAAGTATTGCTACTGCCTCGTCAGGCCAATATACTCGGGTCCAACCCTCCGGCGTACTTCGCTCATCATCGAGATAAACCTTCATTCCTTCGCTCCCTTGGATAATTTGATGAATATTTCTTCCGTGCCAATAATACCCTGCGCGAATGCTCCGAAGTTTGGACAGCCTTTGGCTTGAGCGCGACAGGAGCCTCTGCAGGGCAGGGGACATAGACAGGCCAGACCCGATCTCGTCGTTTGATCAGGCAGCTATCGCGCACCAAGAGTCTGGCAGGGTGTCCATGCCCAACACGATTCATCGGTTTTTCATCTTTCAAGAACCATGGACCTGGAAAGTCAAAGCTACTGGCGGCGATTCAATGGCACCGTCCGCTTCCGCCCCGAAGCGGACCTAGCTGTTGGAAGAAAAGCCGCGCTTATCGAAGGCAAGCCAAGGTTCTACCATTCACCGCTTGCTGGCGGAAGGATCTCAGTCTTTAGAAATTCAAAATACTTCGGATCTTCATGCTCAAAAATACCTTTGCCCGCCCCCATGTATGCACGCACTGTAGTGGTCAACCCATCCCGGACACTACGTTAAGTTTTTCTTCGGCGACGGCCGGTGCCAATCCGTGATTGAACTGATGTGGCCGTATCCAGTTACACCGGTGCAGCAGGTAATCGCTGCTGCCTCGATTGGATAAACGATCCTTCGCCGGCAGTTATGGCTAGGGAAGGCCTGCTTTTGCTAGCAGGCGGTAGGAGCCTGTACAGGGCAGGGGAGATAGACAGGCCAGACCCGGCCTCGTCGGTGGATCAGGCAGCCGCGAGATCGCACAGCAAGCGTCTGGTAGGGCGCCCGGGCCCCTCAGGCGCTCCATCGGATTTTCATCAGCCAAGAACGATGGATCATG
The DNA here is from genome assembly GCF_009208735.1 of Janthinobacterium rivuli. Classification (GTDB taxonomy): domain Bacteria; phylum Pseudomonadota; class Gammaproteobacteria; order Burkholderiales; family Burkholderiaceae_D; genus Janthinobacterium. Next base: position 256,299 of record NZ_WFLJ01000011.1, read on the forward strand.
TGTGCCGTAGGTACCTGCAGTGATTTACCCCAATGGCACCGTCCGCTTCCGCCCCATTGCGGACCGTCAAACCCAGCTGAATCAGACGAACAGCGTGCGTTTTCCATTTGGTAGCGTACTGGCCATGTCGGAAAAACCTCGGTAGAAAAACGGGATGTTATCGGCCGGGTCACCGCTCAACCGACTACGTATTCTTGCCCAGGTAGCAATGGCAATGTGCGTCTCAGGTTCGCCGACAACAAGCACGGGGCCTCGCTCCTCGTCGAGCCACTCGTACTCACCGCCGTACCGGGTGCGTGCAACCTCAAGGACGTAGCAACCAAAGAGCTTAACTAAACTTGAAGTCTCGAACTGGGACATTTCATCGATGTAGCCCGAAGCTTCTGCCAGCATCTCTTCCACGATTGAAAGGCTGTTCTCAGAGAAATCCAGACGGCCGCCTGACCGGTCATGAAAGGTTTCTACGGCGCGCTTCGCCGTATCGACTACGTCTTGAAGAATTGTTGTCATCAATTTCGTTAATGAATTTGGGGTGAATACAGTCGCGTATGTCCGGTTTTGGCCGAACCCAGCCGTTCGGGCCAGCATAGCAGGTTGTCAGGGTGAAAATCTAGCGGCTGCGTCGGCAGGCTGAATCCGCCCCGAAGCAGACATAGATCTGACGCATTCGACATATGCCACCGCAGCCGATTAAGCGTCGTGATAAACAACGCCGTATGTGTCGAACATAGCTCCAGCTAGCTCGACCATGCTTAAGCCGCTGCGCTCCCAAAAAAACAGAAAGTATTCCAACTTGTCGTAAGG
>NZ_WFLJ01000012.1 GCF_009208735.1 Janthinobacterium rivuli
TATGCCTGATGACCATAGCAAGTTGGTCCCACCCCTTCCCATCCCGAACAGGACCGTGAAACAACTTTGCGCCGATGATAGTGCTGCAACCAGTGTGAAAGTAGGTTATCGTCAGGCTTGTTATTCGCAGTAGAGAAAAACCCGATCAGCAATGGTCGGGTTTTTTTTCGTCTGCTGGTTTTTTTTCACGGCATACCGGCGTAAAAAAAGGCACCGCTACGCGGTGCCTTTCTGTCTTTGCTTCCCTTTTATTGGCCTGCTACCACCGGCGTGGCGCCGCTCCTCGCGACCCACTCGATCAGCGCATCGACGGCGGCGCGGCCATTGCCATTGCCCACCAGGTCGCTATTGATCATGGCGACCACCACGCATAGCTGGTTGTTGGCGTCGGGCACGTAGCCGGCGATGGCCACGACATTTTTCAAGGTGCCCGTCTTGATGCGCGCGCGCGCGGCGGCAGGACTGTTCAGCATGCGCTTGCGCATGGTGCCGTCCAGTGCGGCGATGGGCAGGCTGGACTGGAACTCGGGCGCCCACGGACTTTGCTGCATCGCTTGCAGCACGCCGGCCAGTTGTGCCGGCGCAATGCGTCCCGTGCGCGACAGGCCGGAACCGTTGTCGACCAGCATGCCCTGGGTATCGATATGGTGCCGCTGGAACCATTCCTGGATCACTTGCCGCGCGCGCGTGGCCGTGTCTTCCGGCGCCGCCATGGCGACGGGGCGGCTGCCCAGCCAACCATCGCTTTGCAAGCTGCCCAGGCTCAGGAACAAGGTGCGGGCCAGGGTGTTGTCGGAGGTCTTGTTGATATCGCGCAAGACCTCTGGCAAGGCGCGCGCCACATGGTCGGCCAGCATGCGCGTGCCGACCGGTTCGGCCGTCGGCGGCAAGCCCGTGAACGGTGCTTCACGCACCGCGCCCGTGATCGTGCCACCCAGGCGTTTCCAGGTCGCACGGAACAGGCGGTCCGCATAATCGTTGCGGTCGAGCACATTGATGCTGGTGGCCTTGCTGCAATTTTGCGGGAAGGTGCCGTGTAGTATTACCTGCAGCTTGCCGCTCGCATCGCGCCGGTATTCGGGCGGGCGCCAGCCGTCCTCCCACCTGGCGCAGCTGCCCTTGACGAGCTTCATGTCGCTCGTGATGCTGACGTTCTCGAGCGGCGGCTGCATGAAGATGCTCAATTGCCGGTCCGTCGAGTTCATGTTGATATCGAGCAGATTGGTGTTCAGCAATAAGGCATCGGGAATGACGTTGTAACGGAACTCCGCCGACTCGTCGAAGGGGGCCGCGCCGATATCGGGCCGGGCCGGCTGGAACAGCTGGCGGTCGAGAATCAGGTCTCCCTTGATTTTCACGATGCCCTGGTTGCGCAGGGTTTGCAGCATGTGCGCGAGCACGTCCGCATTGAAATCCGTGTCGGCGCCGCCGCGCAGGATCAAATCACCCTTCAGTACGCCATTGATGACGTCGGCGCTGGTGCGCAACTCCGTGCGGCCGCGGAAGATGGGACCGAGCTGCTCCAGGCCCACGGCCGTCGTCACCAGTTTCATGGTGGAGGCTGGCTGCATGCTGCGCTCGGCGCCATGCGACAGCAAGGTAGCGTTGCCGCGCAAGACGATGGCGCCCATGGCGTCTTCGGGGATATTCGCGCTGCGCAGCAGCAGGCTGACGGATTCGGGCAATTGCGCGTGGGCCGTCGACAGGCCGAGACCAGCCAACAGCGCAGCCATCAGGACAGGACGTAACATGGTGCTCCTTAATGGAAAAAGACGTAGGCGACAAAGACGGCCGTGATCACGCCAGCAAGATCGGCGATCAGGCCGGCCGTGATGGCATAGCGCGTCTTGCGGATGCCGACGGAACCGAAATACAGGGCCACGATATAGAAGGTGGTGTCGGCCGAGCCCTGGAAGACGCAGGCCAGGCGGCCGACGAAGGAGTCGACGCCGTAGGTATTCATGGCGTCGATCATCATGGCTTTCGAGCCGGAGCCGCTGAGCGGCTTCATCATGGCCGTCGGCAGGGCGGGCACGAAGTCCGTATTGATGCCCAGGTTGGCGAAGAACCAGTTCATGCCGCTCATCAGGAAATTGAATACGCCCGCGTTGCGGATCACGCTGATGGCCACCAGCATGCCGACCAGGTAGGGAATCACGGTGATCGAGGTCTGAATGCCGCCTTTCGCCCCCTCGATGAAGGCGTCATACACGTTCACCTTCTTGCGCAGGGCGCCGATGATGAAGATGGCGATGACGCTGATCAACACCAGGTTGCTGACCACTTTGGAGACCAGCTCGATTTCCTGCTTCGTCAGATATTGCGTGAAGTACCAGATCATGGCGACGATGGCACTCGTCATGCCGCCCATCCAGCCCAGCACGACCCGGTTGAGCAAGTTGATGCGTTGTTTGATGGACACCGTGATGATGCCGACCATGGTGGCCACATAGGTGGCGATCATGCAGGGGATAAAGATGTCGGACGGGTCGGCCGCGCCGAGAATCGAGCGCTGCGCCATGATGGCCAGCGGAATCAGGGTCAGGCCCGAGGTGTGCAGCACCAGGAACATGATCTGCGCGTTCGTCGCCTCTTCCTTGTTCGGATTCAAGGTCTGCAGGCTTTCCATGGCCTTCAAGCCGAACGGCGTGGCCGCATTGTCCAGGCCCAGCAGGTTGGCCGAGAAATTCATCACCATGTGGCCCGTGGCCGGGTGGTCTTTCGGAATTTCCGGGAAGATGCGCGAAAAGAAGGGCGCGATCACTTTCGCCAGCCAGCCGACGATGCCCGCTTTTTCACCGATGTTCATGATGCCCAGCCACAAGGTCATCACGCCGGCCAGCGGCAGAGCGATATCCATCACGCCCATGCGCGCCGTTTCGAACGTGCCATCGATGATGCGCTTGAAGATATCGGTATCGCCGAGAAACAGCCACTGCAGCACTGCGGCCAGGAAGCCAACGAGGAAAAAGCCGGACCAGATGTAATTAAGTGCCATATGCGATCAGTTCTGTGTATCGGGAGTGAAAAATGTCTGCAAACAAAGTATAGGGGCAGCCCGATACGAGTTGATGAAAGAATGCAGCAATCGCATGCCAAAAAGTTATAAGCTGGCAGCCTGTTTTCATTGGCGCCCCGTCGCTTGCCCGCGTAGTGTGGGGGATGCCTGTCGCTTATCGCTGTTCGTTACCCTTGTCTGTACTGGATCACTGATGATGTTTTTACGCAAAACCGCCTGCGCCGCCGGCCTGGCCCTGTTGACGCTTTTCACTGCGCCCGCGCATGCCGCCGCCGATGCCCGCGCGAACAAGACCCTGCACTTGTTTTTGAGCACCAGCGAGACGGGCCTGGACCCGGCCGTGGCGTCGGATCTGGCCAGCCTGAACTTGATGGAAAACATCTTCGACCCGCTGCTGCGCTATGACTATCTGGCGCGCCCCGTGCAACTGCAGGGCAATACGGCGCGCGGCATGCCGACGGTCGAGGATGGCGGCCGCACGTATATCTTTCAAATACAGCCCGGTATTTTCTTCACACCCGATCCCGCCTTCAAGGGCAAGCCGCGCGAAGTGACGGCGCAGGATTATGTGTACAGCCTTACGCGGCTGTACGACCCGGCCCTGAAGTCGCCGTGGCTGTTCTTGCTGGAAGATAAGCTGGTCGGCGATGCGGCCCTGAAAAGCCGTTTCAGCTACGACACGCCGATCGCCGGCCTGCAGGCGCTGGACAAATACACCTTGCGCATCCGCCTGAACGGCGTCGATCCGAACTTCCTGTTTTACCTGGCCATGCCGGCGACAGCCGTGGTGGCGCGCGAAGTGGCCGAAGCGTATGCGGCGCCGGGGCAGATCGGCAATCACCCCGTGGGCACGGGGCCGTTCCTCGTCAAGGAGTGGAAGCGCAGCGACAAGATCGTGCTGCAGGCCAATCCGACTTTCCGCCCCACCGTGTTCCATACGGAAACCAAGACGCTGGCCGCCTTGCCGGTTGACGCGCGCGCCATCGCGACCGCGCTGGAAGGCCAGCGCTTGCCCCTGGTCGAGCGCATCGAGGTGCGCATCGTCGAGGAATATCAATCGCGCATGCTGGGCTTTCTGAAAGGCGAATTCGATTACCTGGAGCAAGTGCCCGAATCGATGACGGACATGGTGCTGGAAAACGGCACCCTGAAGCCGGCGCTGGCCGCCAAGGGCTTGCGGCTGACGCGCTTTCCCGTGCTGCAGACGTATTACATGTGGATGAACATGGACGACCCCGTGCTGGGCGGCACGAGCAAGGACAAGCTGGCCCTGCGGCGCGCCATCGCCCTCAGCTACAACAGCCGCGAAGATATCGCGCTGCTAAAAAAAGGGCTGGCCTTGCCGGCGCAATCGCCGCTGCCGCCGAATGTGCTCGGTTACGACAAGAGCTATCGCAGTCCCGTCGGCTACGATCCCGCGCTGGCGCGCGCCTTGCTGGAGCGCTTTGGCTACAAGGCGGGCGCCGACGGTTTCCGCACGCAGCCGGATGGCACGCCCTTGATCCTGACCATGCACACGGAGCCGAGCACGGTGGGGCGGCTGCGCGATGAATTGTGGCGCCGCAACCTGAACGCCATCGGCGTGCGCGTGGAGTTCAAGAGCGACAAGAAGACGGAAATCATCAAGGCCTCGCGCCTGGGCAAGGTGCAGATGTTCGAGACCAACTGGATCGCCGACTTCCCCGATGGCGATAACTTTATGCAATTGTTGTATGGTGGCAACGTTGGCCGCGCCAACTATGCCCGCTTCAACTTGCCCGATTACAATAAACGCTATGAGGAGGCGCGCCTGCTATCCGATACGCCGCGCCGACGCAGTCTGTACTTCGACCTGTTTCAGCTGATCCACGCTTACACGCCGTGGGTGCTGCTGACGCATCCCATCTCTGCCGACCTGCAGCAACCGTGGCTAAAAAACTACAGGCGCCACCCCGTGGAATTCACGTCCTGGCGCTACCTGGACGTCGATCCCGCCAAGGGGCGCCCCGCAGGCAAGTGAGCACGCCGTTGAAAAGGGCATTCATTCCAAAAAGTTATGGTTAGGAAAGCATTTTTCATTGGCTGGGCCCGGATGCATCGCGCTACTCTGAAAATGAAAACAAATAAAGTCATGCGCAAATGTCATAAAAAAATGTACCGCGAGACAGACGTTGCGACATATCTAACAGCCTGACTTGATAACTCAAGTTTCGATTGCCCAACAAGGAGAAGACCTGTGAAATTGAAGAAGCTAGCGCAGTTGGTGGCATTGATGGGGGTGGTGGGGCCGGTAGTGGCACAGGACGCGGCGGCGCCAGCGATGCAACGGGTCGAAGTCACGGGCAGCAGCATCAAGCGGGTGGCCAAGGAAGGCGCGCTGCCGGTGCAAGTCATTTCGTTTGAGCAGATTGAAAAGCAGGGCATCACGACGACCGAGCAATTGGTGCGCACCCTGTCGGCGAATGGCACGGGTGCGGATAACATGACTTCGGGTAACAACGTGTTTGGCGCCGATGCCGACCGGGTCAGCGGCGGCGCCTCGTTCGCCTCGCTGCGCGGCCTGGGACCGTCGAGCACCCTGGTGCTGCTGAACGGTCGCCGCATCGCCACGCACGGCGCCAGCGGCAAGTCGGTCGACCTGAACTCGATTCCGCTGGGCGCGATTTCACGCGTGGAAATTCTCAAGGATGGCGCCTCGGCCATCTACGGCACGGACGCCATTGGCGGCGTGATCAATTTCATTCTGAAAACCAATTACAGCGGCGTGGAAGCGTCCGTTTCCACCAATGACACGCAGGCAGGCGGCGGCGCCACGCGCCGCGCCTCTCTCCTGGCCGGCACGGGTTCGCTGGAGTCGGACCGCTACAACATCATGGCCAGCCTGACCGTCGACAAGGCGCAGCAGCTCAACGGCCGCGACCGCTCCTTCGTCAACGGCTTCCAGCCGGGCCGTGGCCTGTCGCCCGATACCACGGGCACGCCATTCGCCAATCAGATGTCGGGGCCGGGCACGGCGCTGCAGATTCCTGACCCCAAAAATCCAGGGAAATTTATCGGTGGCTATAACCTGCCTGGCGATCCGACAGTGTATCTACAAGCCAATCCGCTGAGTTTCCAGGGCAAGTGCGACAGCATCGCCGGCATGTCGCAGTATCAGACGGCACTGTGGAAAGACGTGACCTCCCCGCTGCGCACCAAGTATTCGTGCGCGTACGACTATGGCGCCGACTATGTGCTGCAATTCCCCGTCGAACGGGCCAATCTGCTGTCGCGCGGCACTTTCCAGCTGGCGCCCGACCACCGCATGTTTGTCGAAGTGCTCGGTTCGCGCACCAAGGCCACGGCCATTTTGACGCCGATGCAGGTGCAGGCGACCGTCGCCAACAAGAATTTGTATCCGGTCGGTGGCGCGTATTACCAGGATCTGTCGGCCTACATCCCCACGTTCGACAAGACCAAGCCGATTTCCTACAAATGGCGCGCCAATGACGTGGGCAACCGCACGCAGGAAAACACCACCGACAATGCCCGCGTGCTGGTGGGCTTTGAGGGGAACTTCGGCAAGTGGGATTACAAGGCCGGCATTTCGCGCGCCGAAAGCAGCACCAAGACCAAGCTGACGGATGGCTATTCCTACACGGACAAGCTGTACGCGGCACTGGCCAGCGGCATCATCAATCCGTGGGTGGGCGCGGGCCAGAGCCAGACGGAAGCGGCCAAGCAATTGATCGAATCGACCAAGTTCCGTGGCGACTTCCAGCATGGCAAGACGACCCTGACGCAGATCGATGGTTCCGTTTCGGGCGAACTGTTCCAGTTGCCGGCCGGGGCGCTGGCCATGGCGGCCGGCTTTGACTTGCGCCGCGAAGGCTACAGCTTTGAGCAGGATGTCGACGCCAATTTGATTCTGTTGGCGCCGGGCAATGCTGCATTGAAAGATGCCAGCCGTACCGTCAAGGCCGTGTATGCCGAGCTGCTGGTGCCGGTCACGAAGGACCTGGAAATGCAGCTGGCCATCCGCCGCGACGATTACAGCCTGGTGGGCGCGACGACGAATCCGAAAGTAGCTTTCCGCTACCAGCCGACCGACTTCCTGCTGTTCCGTGGTTCGGCCAGCAAGGGTTTCCTTGCTCCAAGCTTCCAGCAGCTGTATTCCGGTTCGCTGAGCCAGGAATTGCCGAACGGCGTGGTCGACCAGGAAGGTTGCGCCAAGCATCCGGGCGTACCCGAGTATTGCGCCATCGACCGCCTCGATTACAAGACGGGCGGCAACACGAATCTGAAGCCGGAAACGTCGAAGCAGGGCAGCGTCGGTTTTGTCATCGAGCCGGTGAAGGGATATTCCGCTTCGTTCGACTACTGGGCCATCAACACCAAGGACCGCATCCTGAACCGCACGCCGCAAATCGTGCTGGCCAACTACCAGGCGCTGAACCAGTACATCCACCGCAATCCGGACGGCACCATCGAGTACGTGCAGGCGGGCTGGATCAATGCGGCAGGCAGCCGCGTGCGCGGCCTCGACGTGGGCTTGCGCGGCGAAGGCAAGATCCAGGACGCGAAATGGACGGCGACCCTGGACGGCACGTATATGGACAGTTTCAAGTTTGCGGAATATCAAGGCCAGGAATACCAGGAGCTGGTCGGCAAGTTTTATACGCGCGATTTGTACCTGCGCTGGAAACACAATGCCAGCTTCGGCGTGTCGCGCGGCGACTGGAGCGGCTTGCTGATCCAGAGTTTCTCGTCGGGCTACAAGGACCAGTTGCCGAACGGCGGCAAGGGCGCGCCGCCACCGGGCTTCAAGCCAGACGTGTCCAGCTACACGACGTATAACCTGTCGGGCACGTACACGGGCTTCAAAAATACCACCATCACCGTGGGTATCCAGAACTTGTTCGATCGCGATCCGCCATTCACCGCGCACAACGTGGATGAAGTGGTGGGCGCCGGCTGGGACCCGCGCGTGGCCGACCCGCGCGGCCGTTCGCTGTCGTTCCAGCTGAAGTACAAGTTCATGTAAGGCGGCCATGCCGGCGGCGATCCCGCCGGCATGCTAACCTCGTGCGGCGGCGCCTGGCGTCGCCGTTTTTATTCCAGGAAAGGGCCGCATGTCCAGTCAGACCAATCTCAGCCGGCGCCGCTTCGGCGGCTTGTTGGCCGCCACCCTCGGGGCGGCAGGCACACCGGCATGGGCGGCGGCCGCGCAAGGGAAGGGCAAACGCATGCAACAGCAACACGCATTGATCAAACCGGCGCGCCTGCGCCAGGGCGACCTGGTCGCCATCATCGCGCCCGGCGGTTTTACGGATGAAGATGCCATCGCCAAGGCCCAGCGCAATATCGAATCGCTGGGACTGCGCGCCAGCCTGGGCGCGAACATCCGCGCCGTGCACGGCAACTATGCTGGCACGGTGCAGCAGCGCCTCGACGACTTGCACGCGGCTTTTTCCGACCCCGAGGTCAAGGCGATCTGGGCCATCCGCGGCGGCTCCGGCTGCATCTCGCTGCTGACGCTGCTCGACTATGCCTTGATCCGGCGCAACCCGAAAGTGCTGATCGGCTATTCCGACATCACGGCCCTGCACCTGGCCATCGCCAGCCAGACCGGGCTGGTGACCTTCCACGGCCCCGTGGCCTCGTCCACGTTTTCCGACTACACGGTGACGCAGCTGCAAAACGTGCTGATGACGCCGCAAGACAGTTACACGATCCCGATGGCACTGGAGAATCACCGCCGCGCGCAGACGCAGCCGAATTTCGCCATCCGCACCGTGCATGGCGGCCAGGCGACGGGACGCTTGACTGGCGGCAACCTGTGCATGGTCAGCGCGCTGGCCGGCACGCCGTATGCGGCCGATTTCCGCGAGCACATCCTGTTCCTTGAAGAAATCAACGAAGTGCCCTACCGCATCGACCGGATGCTGTGCCAGCTCGACTTGTCCGTGGGGTTTGCCAAGGCGGCGGCGCTGATGCTGGGCATCTTCGAGCATTGCGAGGCGGCCGAGGGAGATACGGCGCTGAGCCTCGATGCCACCCTGGAGCAGCATCTGCAGCCCTTGGCCGTGCCGGCCGTCAGCGGCTATTCGTTTGGCCACATCCGCCACCAGTTCACGATACCGATGGGCATCCTCGCCACGCTCGATGCGGACCGGCAAACCTTGACCTTGTTGGAGCCGGCCGTCTGCTAGCGTACGGTGCAGCGGGGCGATTGTCAGTATGCTAGTGTGATTGCAGGCGTGGCACGAGGCCGCGCCGCTTTCTTTACCGTTTACAACATGATCAACCGCCACGCCAGTACCTACATCCTCAGCCACCCGCTGGCCTTCGTGCTGCAGGTGCTGAAGGGTTTCCGCGCCAACCAGGGATTGCTGCTGGCGGGCGCCGTCGCGTATTACTCGCTGCTATCCATCGTGCCGCTGCTGATGCTGGTGGTGGTGGCCCTGTCGCACGTGATCGCGCAGGACGAATTGCTGCAAACCATAGGCCATTACCTGGAATGGCTGGTGCCGGGACAATCGAAGGCCATCGTGGGCGAGATCGCGCACTTTCTCAACAACCGGGGCGTGATCGGCTGGTTGCTGCTGCTGACCATGCTGTTTTTCAGCTCGCTGGCGTTTACCGTGCTGGAAAACGCCATGAGCGTGATTTTCATCCACCGCGTGGCCATCCGCCGCCGCCATTTCCTCATTTCCGCCGTGCTGCCGTACTGCTACATCCTGTGCCTGGGCATCGGTATTTTGCTGATTACCCTGGTGGCGGGCGGCTTGCAGGTGATGGGCGAGGAAAGCGTGCGCTTCCTGCGGCACGACTGGGGCCTGGAAGGCGTCTCCGGCGTGCTGCTGTATTTGCTGGGGCTGGGGGGCGAAATTCTCGTACTGAGTTCGATTTACCTGGTCATGCCGGTCGGAAGATTATCGATCACGCATGCGCTGATCGGCGGCGTGACGGCGGCCTTGCTGTGGGAAATCGCCCGCCATGTGCTGGTCTGGTATTTTTCCACCTTGTCGCAGGTCAACGTCGTGTATGGCTCGATGACGACAGCCATCGTCGTCATGTTCAGCCTGGAAATCGGCGCCACCCTGCTGCTGCTGGGCGCGCAAGTGATTTCCGAATACGAAAGAGTGGCCCGTGGCGGCGAAGAAGACAAGCCGCTGGCGCTAAGGACTTGATTTAAAAAGGTTGTTGCGTTGCACAAAAGGCTGTGCTATACTCCGTTCAGTGATTGAGATTTGGCAGCAAATTATCTCACCGTCCAGTTTCAGCGCGGCGACCGACACGTGTAATGTCGATGGCGTGACAGTGCGAAGAAATGGATTTTGTAATTCCGGATACGATGGTCGATTTACACTTGGAGTCACCATGCAGATAGCATGGGAGTCCGAAAATCAGGAGGCACTTTGCAGATAGCACTGGCGTCCATGACACGATTAAAGCATTGGTAATACATTGGAACGAAGCCCGCGCTAGCGGGCTTTTTTTTCGTCCATCGTTGGCAGTCGCTCGGGGTCAGACCCGGCGGGTCTGACCCCAGCATTTGCCGTGGGGTTTATAAAGCCCGCGCAATCAAAATCTTCTGAATATCGCTGGTCCCCTCATAAATCTGGCACACGCGCACGTCGCGGTAGATGCGCTCGACGGGGAAGTCGGACACATAACCGTAGCCGCCGTGCACCTGGATGGCGTCCGAGCACACTTTTTCCGCCATTTCCGACGCGAACAGCTTGGCCATGGCCGCTTCCTTCAGGCAGGGCAGGCCTGCATCCTTCATGGCCGCCGCGTGGCGTATCAGCTGGCGCGCCGCTTCGATCTGCGTGGCCATGTCGGCCAGGCGGAATTGCACGGCCTGGTGTTCATAGATGGGTTTGCCGAAACTTTCGCGCTCGCGCGCATAGCTCAAGGCTGCCTCATACGCGGCGCGCGCCATGCCCACGGCTTGCGAGGCGATGCCGATGCGTCCGCCTTCCAGGCCGGACAGGGCGATCTTGTAGCCTTGTCCTTCTTCGCCGATCAAATTTTCCGCCGGGATGCGGCAATTCTCGAACAGGATTTGCGCCGTGTCCGACGAGTGCTGGCCCATCTTCTGTTCCAGTCCCGCCACGATGTAGCCGGGCGTGTTCGTCGGTACCCAGAAGGCGCTGATGCCGCGCTTGCCGGCCGCCTTGTCGGTGACGGCCATGACGATGGCCACGTCCGCATACTTGCCGCTTGTAATGAACTGTTTCGTGCCGTTGATGACGTAGTCATTGCCGTCGCGCGTGGCCGTCGTGCGCAGGGCCGAGGCGTCGCTGCCCGTGTGCGGTTCCGTCAGGCAAAACGCGCCCAACATCGTGCCTTGCGCCAGCGGGCGCAGCCACTGTTCCTTCTGTGCATCGTTGGCATACATCATGGCGATGCTGCACACGGGGCAATTGTTGACGGAAATGATGGTCGACGTGCCGCCATCGCCGGCGGCGATTTCTTCCAGCACCAGGGCCAAGGACACATAGTCGAGGCCGGCGCCGCCGAGCGCTTCCGGCACGGCCACGCCAAAGGCGCCCAGCGCGGCCAGCTCCTGCAATTCTTCCTTGGGGAAATGATGTTCCTTGTCCCAGCGGGCCGCGTTGGGCGCCAGGCGCTCGCGCGAAAAACTGCGCAGCGCTTCCTGGATCATGGTCTGTTCTTCGTTGAGTATCATGGGACGTCGTCTCGTTTGTTTTTATGGTGTGTGGGAATTACCAGGCTATGGGCTTGCCGTCGTAGTTGCGGAACACCGCTTTGTCCGTGGCCGGCAGGCTGGCCAGGGTGGCGCGGATGCCGGCGGCGCTTTCCTCCGGCGAAATGTCGGCGCCGGCGCCGCCCATGTCCGTGCGTACCCAGCCCGGGTGGAAGGCCACGCAGCTGACGCCTTGCGGGCCATGCACGAGGGCGGTGTCGATCAGCACGGAATTCAAGGCCGCCTTGCTGGCGCGGTACAGCGAACCGCTGGGGTTGCCCCGTTCGCTCAAGGAACCCATGTGCGAAGACAGCACGGCCAGCTTGCCTTTCGCGTTGGCCACCAGCGGCGCCAGGATCGGCAGCAGCCGCATGGCCGCCAGCACGTTCGTGTGCATGACGAGGTCGAAATCGGCTTGCGCGGGAAAACCGTCGTGGCGGGGTCCATACACGCCCGCGTTGAGGATGGCCACGTCGAGTTTTTCATCGTCGAGCTTCCAGCCCAGGCCGGCGCAGCCTTCCACGTCCGTCACGTCGAGCTGGTGCGCTTCCGCACCCAGTTGCTTGAGCTCTGCGCAAGCGTCTGGTGTGCGCGCCGTGGCGATGACGCGCCAGCCATCGTGGCGGTATTGACGGACGAGCTCGTGGCCGATGCCGCGCGAGGCGCCGATGATCAATGCGGTAGGCATATGTGTTCTCCCTGAAAATAAAATGAAAGGGCGCGCACCGTGAACCGCGGTGCGCGCCCGTGCTCAGGAAGAGCTTATACCAGTTCGATCGCCATCGCCGTCGCTTCGCCGCCGCCGATGCACAGGGCTGCCACGCCGCGCTTGCCGCCGGTTTTCTTCAAGGCGCCCAGCAGGGTGACGATGATGCGCGCGCCCGAGGCGCCGATCGGGTGGCCCAGCGCGCACGCGCCGCCGTGGATGTTGATCTTGCTGTGCGGAATGTCGAGGTCGTGCATGGCGGCCATCGGCACGGCGGCGAACGCTTCATTGATCTCGAACAAGTCCACGTTGCTGCTGCTCCAGCCCGTTTTTGCGTACAGCTTTTTCACCGCGCCGATGGGGGCCGTGGTGAATTCGTTCGGCGCCTGTGCATGCGTGGCGTGGCCGTGGATTTTCGCGATGACGGTGCAGCCGAGTTTTTTCGCCGTCGACTCGCGCATCAGCACGAGGGCCGCCGCGCCGTCGTTGATCGACGAGGACGAAGCGGCCGTGATGGTGCCGTCCTTCTTGAACGCCGCCTTCAAGGTCGGGATTTTTTCCAGGCGGGCTTTTTGCGGGCCTTCATCGATGCTGACGATGGTGTCGCCGCCACGGCCGGAGACCGTCACGGGCACGATTTCCCATTCGAAACTGCCATCCTTGGTGGCCGCTTGCGCGCGTTTGACGGATTCGATGGCGAAGGCATCCTGCGCTTCGCGCGTGAAGCTATATTGGCTGGCGCACTCTTCGGCAAACGTGCCCATCGAGCGGGCATTGCCCTTTTCATCGCGGCTGTAGGCGTCTTCCAGGCCATCCATCATCATGTGGTCATAGATCATGCCGTGGCCGATGCGGTAGCCGCCGCGCGCCTTCGGCACCAGGTAGGGGGCGTTGGTCATCGATTCCATGCCGCCCGCCACCACCACGTCGGCGCTGCCGGCGAGCAAGGTGTCATGCGCGAACATGGTCGTCTGCATGGCCGAGCCGCACATTTTCGACAGGGTGACGGCACCGGTGGAATCGGGCAAGCCAGCCTTGCGCAAGGCTTGGCGCGCGGGCGCCTGGCCCTGGCCGGCCATCAGGCAATTGCCGAAAAACACGTGTTCAACGGCATCCGGCGCCACGCCGGCCCGTTCGACGGCGGCGCGGATGGCCACGGCGCCCAGGTCGCTGGCGGTGACGTTGGCAAAATCGCCCTGGAAGGCGCCCATGGGGGTGCGCGCGGCACCGACGATTACGACTGGATCATTCATGTTGGATCTCCGGTTAAGGGTAGGGATGATGACTGCATACAAAAACGCAGGTGCTGCGGATAAGGGAAGACGTCCTCGATATGGCCGTCTTCGATGCGCTGCTTGCGCGCCTGCCAATATTGCGCCGTCAGCAGGTCGGCATGGTGCTGCATGAAATAGCTGCGGATGCGGGGATTGCCCAGCAGGAAGGTGCCGAATTGTTCGGGAAACACATCGTGCTTGCCGATGGGATACCACGGTTCGGCCGACATTTCTTCCTCCTCCGTGCGCGCCTCGGGGATGACGCGGAACTGGCAATCGGTGATGTACTCGATTTCATCGTAATCGTAAAATACGACACGCTGATGACGGGTGACGCCAAAGTTTTTGTACAGCATGTCCCCCGGAAAGATATTTGCCGCCACCAGTTCCTTGATGGCGTTGCCGTATTCGACGATGCCGTGTTCGACCAGGTCGGCGCGGCCTTCCTTCTCGGCATTGCTCAGCCACATGTTCAGCGGCACCATGCGCCGCTCGATGTACAGGTGGCGGATGATGATCTGCTCGTGGTCTTCTTCGATCAGCGAGGGAGCGAACTGTTTCAGCTCGGCCAGCAGTTCCGCGGCAAAACGGGTGCGGGGAAAGGCCACGTTGGAATACTCGAGCGTGTCGGCCATGCGGCCCACGCGGTCGTGATGCTTCACCAGCAAATACTTTTGCTGGACTTGCGCGCGCGTCGTTTCCTTGGGCGGCGGGAAAAAATCCTTGATTACCTTGAAGACATAGGGGAACGACGGCAGGGCAAACACCAGCATCACCAGGCCGCGGATGCCGGGCGCGCTTTCGAAGTGGTCCGATGAGTGTTTCAGATGCTGCAGATAGTCGCGGTAAAACAGCGTCTTGCCCTGTTTTTGCAGGCCCAGTATCGTATAAATTTCGCTGCGCGGTTTGCGCGGCAGCAAGCTGCGCAGGAATTGCACATAGGCCGACGGCACTTCCATATCGACCAGGAAATACGCGCGCGTAAATGAAAACAGCACGGCAATCTGCTGCTGCTCGAACAGCACCGTGTCGAGCACCAGCTCGCCGTGACGGTTGTGCAGGATCGGCACGACAAACGGGTATTCGCGGTTGCCGTTGATGCCTTTGCCGACCAGATAGGCGCCCTTGTTGCGGTAGAACAAACTGGTCAGGACCTGGAGCTGGTGGTTCGGTTCCAGCCGGTCGGCGCCGAACAGTTGCTGCAGGCGCGCTTCCACCTGGGCCACGTCGCGTTCCAGGTTGGCAAATGCGCAGTCCAGCTGGAAGTTGTTCACCATGCGCGTCAAGGTGTGGCGCAAGCCGTCCTGGCCAGGGTAATACACGCGGTAGGTGGGCACCGGGTCTTGCGTGTCGATGTATTCCGTGGACACGACGGGGCGCACGAAAATATAGTCGTTATTGAAATACGTGCGATGCAGGATGTTGCAGCAGACGGAATTAAAGAAGGTTTCCGCCAGTTCCGGCTGCTTGTGTTCCGTCAGCATGCCGATATAGTGCAGCTTGAGTTCGCGCCACACTTCGTCGCTCAACTCCGACTCTTCGTACTCATCTTCGAGCATCTGCACGCATTCCTGCACGCGCTTGTCATAGAAGTCGATGCGCTCGCGGGCCGCCGTCTGCGCCGCGGACCAGGCGCCTTGCTCGAAATACCGCTTGGCGTGCTGGCTCGTTTCACGGAACAGGCGGTAATGCTTGTCGAAGCCGTCGCGGATGGTGCGCGCGATATCGAATGCAATCTGCGAAGAGAGCAATTTGGGGAAGGCAATGTGCGTCATATCTGTGCTCGCATGAATGGCTCCTCACCCAGTCGATAGTCGCGCGCCCGTGCTTACTTGGTTTCCGCAAACAGTTCGCGGCCTATCAGCATGCGGCGGATCTCGCTGGTCCCGGCGCCGATTTCGTACAGCTTGGCATCGCGCCACAGGCGGCCGGCCGGATACTCGTTGATGTAGCCGTTGCCGCCCAGGGCCTGGATCGCTTCACCGGCCATCCAGGTCGCCTTCTCCGCACTATACAGAATGGCGCCGGCCGCGTCCTTGCGCAACTGGCGCACGGCTTCCGGCGTGGTGGCGCGGTCGCAGGCCTGGCCCACGGCATACACATAGGCCTTGCACGCCATCATGGTCGAATACATATCGGCCAGTTTTCCCTGCATCAATTGGAATTCGCCGATGGGCTGACCGAATTGCTTGCGGTCATGCACGTATGGCACGACCAGGTCCATGCAGGCTTGCATGATGCCCAGCGGGCCGCCGGACAGCACGGTGCGCTCGAAATCGAGGCCCGACATCAGCACATTGACGCCCTTGCCCAGGCCGCCGAGCACGTTTTCGGCCGGCACTTCGCAATCCTGGAATACCAGTTCGCCCGTGTGCGAGCCGCGCATGCCCAGTTTGTCGAGCTTTTGCGCGATGGAAAAGCCCTTGAAATTCTTTTCGATCAGGAACGCCGTCATGCCGCGCGGCCCCGCTTCCAGGTCGTTCTTGGCGTACACCACCAGCACGTCCGCGTCAGGGCCGTTGGTGATCCACATCTTGGTGCCGTTCAAGACCCAGCGGTCTCCCTTGAAGTCGGCGCGCAGCTTCATGCTGACGACGTCCGAGCCCGCGTTCGGTTCCGACATGGCCAAGGCGCCAATGTGTTCGCCTGTGATCAGCTTCGGCAGGTATTTGGCTTTTTGCTCGGCCGTGCCGTTGCGCTTGATCTGGTTGACGCACAGGTTCGAGTGGGCGCCGTAGGACAGGCCGACGGAGGCCGAGGCGCGCGAGATCTCTTCCATGGCAATGATGTGCGCCAGGTAACCCATGCCGGCGCCGCCGTATTCTTCGCTGACGGTGATGCCGAGCAAGCCCATGTCGCCCATCTTGCGCCACAGATCCATGGGGAACTGGTCGGTGCGGTCGATTTCAGCCGCGCGCGGTGCGATTTCAGCGGCGGCGAATTGTTGGATCGCTACTCTTAGCGAGGCGATGTCGTCGCCGTGGTCAAAGGTCAAGCCTGGGAGATGGAGCATGTCGTCCTCGTCGTTATAAGTGTGGCGGTCATGGGTGCCGGGTCAGTGAAGCTATGATACTCAGTTGTGACGTTTACGTAAACGTCAAGTGATGCGCGCGGCAAGCGCCGCCGCACCGATGCCTAGTTGGTTTGCGCCTGATCAAGGTTCAAGTCCGCCAGCATGCGCGCGCAAGCGTCTTCATGCGCACTGATTTCCGCCAGCGCCATTTCAATGTCGATGCGCTGCTGCTCCAGAGTCTGCCGGTGCTGCGCCAGGACGCCCAGGAAGCGGTCCATCTGCGCGCGCGTGTCCTTCGGCGACTCGTACATGTCGACCAGGCTCTTGATCTCCGACAGCGCCAGGCCCAGGCGCTTGCCGCGCAGGGTCAGTTTCAAGCGGGTGCGGTCGCGCGGCGTGTAGACGCGGCTGCGCCCGCCGGCGCCTTCGCGTTTCGGACTGAGCAAGCCCTGGTCTTCATAGAAACGGATGGCGCGCGCCGTGATGTCGAATTCCCGCGCCAGTTCGGTAATGGTATAGGTCGTCATGGGTGCGGGCGGTGTCGGTTGCATGGGTGGTCGGTCGTCAGATGGGGTGCGGCGAAGCAATGGGTGGCAAAGTGCCGTTTACGTCAACGTCAATTCTATTGTAGCGTGCCCTGCCCGTGCTGCAACAAAGAAAAAAGAGGGCATGCAGAGGATAACTTGGCGAATAAGGCAACAATTACTGAAAATAAATTGATTCTTCTGGCGCAAACACGCTTAAGATCGAGAGTTGGTGGCCAAGATGACACCAAAAAGAGCTTTCCTGGCATAACAGCGACATTCTTTTCGCTGCGATGGCAGTAAAATTTTTTGGCGCACATTCTTTCCAGTAGGCACGATCAAAAAACAACGTTTCACCGTGCGCATGTCGCATAGATCGTTTCCATATTGAAAACAAGATGGCCCTTCTGAAAACTTTGTCTACGAGAAATTGTATGGCATGGGCATTGCGCGTATCGCTGGAGGAGGGCATTATCCGATACCGTACGTTGTAATGCCAAACCGAGGCTTTGAATCGTGCTGCAGTGCGAAAATCAAGGCTAGCCGCGAATTTGACCCGAAGCCACACAGAATCACAAGAGAAAATTCGGCCCACTTTTTGACTTGAAAAGCCCGGCCAGAGTGTTAATTGTTAATTTATACTCTTTTCAAATGTAACAATCTGTATGGTCATTCAAGAAACTGACTTTCATGTTACAACATGAAATAGTACACCTATGAATTCTTCTAACGAACGCGAAAGCTTCAGCCAGCGACTTCAGTTGGCTCTCAAAAACGCCCATTATTCTCCAGACAGCCCGACCAGACTGGCCCGGGAATTCAATATCCGTTTCGACGGGCGCCCGATTACCGTGCATGCAGCTAGGAAATGGTTAGTAGGTGAAGCAATTCCCACGCAAGAGAAATTGCGCATGATTGCCCAATGGTTGGGTGTTCCCGCGGAATGGTTGCGTTTTGGCGGCCCGGAAAGCGCCACGCCGAACGGCGAAGCGGGCAGCGCTTTGTCGCGTTTCGAGTCCGCCGATGTGAAATTAATTGCCGATTTGCAAAGATTAGATGAACATCATCGTCAAATCGCGCGAGAATTTATTCGCATGCTGGTGCGCGTCAACTACCAAAAGTAAGCATTCAGGCCTTCCCCGGCCGGCACCGTCCGCTTTTCGCCGATGGTGCTCCCCCTGTCTTTTTATTTGCGCAGCGTCATACTGGAGACATGATTTTGCCGCACAATAAGACTTCGCATGTTGCGCTGCAGCGGAATTATTTGACAATAATCCCGTACGCAGCGGCGCAGCGGCCAATACCAGCGCATAATCACATCAGAAGCAGCCAGTTCATCCACTACGGAGCCGAGCATTTGAGCCGTCTTATGAAAAGTAACTACAGCAATACCGCGCAGCTGAAGGACTTGATGACCGTGCCCCCCATGACTGCCGCGCAACATGCGGAAGTGATGCGCAAACGGATCGCCCACCGCAGGATGGTTGAAGAAGCCAGGGATTTGAAGCAGGCCAGTGCCGTTCAGTTTGAGAAGCGGTGATGGATGCCTGACCAAAGCTGCTGCGCGTCGGCATAGGCGGTCTGCGATGCTCACCAGCTCGGCGCCCCCGTGCTAGAGCACGGTTGTGCTTCTCGGCCACCTCTTCCTTCCGCTCGCTACGCTTTTGTCAGGCATCGTGACGTGCGTAGTTGGTGATGTAGTCTGTTAGTTTGTTGCTGACTGGTCTGAGGCTTTCAAACCATTCCACCGCGGCGCCAGGGCGTGCTCGATGCCGAGCAGGTCGATGACGCGCGCCACAGTATGGTCGACCATCTGCGCGATGCTCTGCGGGTGGTGATAGAAGCTCGGTAATGGCGGGAAGATGATGCCGCCCATTTCGGTGACGGCCGTCATGTTGCGCAGGTGCGCCAGGTTGAACGGCGTTTCGCGCACCATCAGGATCAGGCGGCGGCGCTCCTTGAGCACCACGTCGGCCGCCCGCGTGATCAAATTATCCGACAAGCCATGCGCCACGGCCGCCAAGGTCTTCATCGAGCATGGCGCGATGACCATGCCATCCGATTGAAACGAGCCGCTGGCGATGCTCGCGCCGATGTCGCGCAGCTTGTGCACCACGTGCGCCTGCGCTTCGATGTTCTTGCGCCCCACGCCCGTTTCCTGGTGCAGGGTCAGTACGGCCGCATCCGACAAGACCAGATGCGTCTCGACGCCGGGGATGGCGGCGAGCAATTGCAGCAGCCGCAAGCCATACACGGCGCCCGTGGCGCCCGTGATGGCCACGACGATACGGCGCGGCCGCTGCTGTTGACTATCAGGCATCGAGCAGGGATTTCAGTTCGCCCGATTCAAACATTTCATTCATGATATCGGAACCACCGATGAACTCGCCTTTGACATACAGCTGCGGAATGGTTGGCCAGTTCGAGTAGTCCTTGATGCCTTGGCGCACTTCCGGGTCATCCAGCACGTTGACAGTGGCGATGTTTTCCACGCCGCACGCTTTCAGGATCTGGATGGCGCGGCCGGAAAAGCCGCACTGCGGGAACTGGGCCGTGCCCTTCATGAACAGCACGACTGGCGTGTTCGTCACGGTTTCTTTGATCCAGGTTTGTACGTCGCTCATAGCTGCCTCTGATGGGTAAATAAATAGATGCCGTCATTTTATAAGAAAACGACGGCACGGGTATGCGCTCAAGTCATAAATCGGGCAAGTCAGCCACGTTGGAGTTTATAACTGCTTGCCCAGGCAGGTCGATTGTGCGGCGCCCACGTATTTTCCCCAGGCAACGACGGGTGCATAGCCGTGCCTGGCATAAAAGGCCACCGCGCGGGCATTCGCCACGCGGGTGGACAGGTACAGGGCCTGATAGCCATGCCCACGCGCCTGCGCTTCCACATGGGCCAGCAGGGCCGCGCCCACGCCAGTACTGCCCGGGCGCGCATACATGCGCTTGAGCTCCGCCGTGGCGCTGTCCGGCTCGCCCAGCGGCCGCAGGGCGGCGCAGCCCAGCAGGTCACCGGTGCCATCGCGGGCAATATAAAAGCCGCCGCGCGGCGTGGCCGCTTCGACGTCGAACGAGGAGCGGCCGCTGTCGCCGTTGATGCGCAGCAATGCTTCCGACAATGCGTCGAGCAGCAACTGCGCATCCGGGCCGGCCGCGTCCGCCGCCAGGATGACAAGGTCCTGCCTGGCGGCCACTAACTTAACCGCGCAGCTTGGCGAACGCGGCGGCCATGCTGCCGGCCGGTTCCGGTGCGTTGCGCGACTGCGACTGGTGCTGCGCCATGCTGCGGCGGTCGTTGCGGTCGCCACGCTGTTCCGGTTTGCTGCCCGCCTGCGGCGCGCTATCCGTCAAACGCATGGTCAGCGCGATGCGCTTGCGCTTTTCATCGACTTCCAGCACTTTGACGCGCACGACTTGTCCCGCTTTGACCACCGTGTGCGGGTCTTTCACGAAGGTGTTCGACAGGGCCGAGATGTGCACGAGGCCATCCTGGTGCACGCCGATGTCGACGAAGGCGCCAAAGGCGGCCACGTTGGTGACCACGCCCTCGAGGATCATGTCCGGGCGCAAGTCGCGGATTTCTTCCACGCCTTCCTTGAAGGTGGCGGTGGTAAATTCCGGACGCGGGTCGCGGCCCGGCTTTTCCAGTTCCTTCAAGATGTCGGAAATGGTTGGCACGCCAAACGTTTCATCCGCATATTTTGCCGGGCTTAAAGTTTTCAGCAGGGCCGTTTCGCCGATGACGGCCTTGATATCCTTCTTGATATCGGCCAGGATCTTTTCCACCAGCGGGTAGGATTCCGGGTGGACGGCCGAGGCGTCCAGCGGGTTCTCGCCGCCCATCACGCGCAGGAAGCCGGCCGCCTGTTCGTACGTTTTGTCGCCCAGGCGCGGCACGGCTTTCAAGGCCGCGCGCGAGGTGAACGCGCCCTTCATGTCGCGGTAGGTGACGATGCTTTGCGCCACGCTGGCCGACAGGCCGGAGACGCGCGCCAGCAGCGGCGCCGACGCCGTGTTCACGTCCACGCCGACGGCATTCACGCAATCT
The DNA here is from genome assembly GCF_009208735.1 of Janthinobacterium rivuli. Lineage (GTDB taxonomy): Bacteria > Pseudomonadota > Gammaproteobacteria > Burkholderiales > Burkholderiaceae_D > Janthinobacterium. The sequence goes on from NZ_WFLJ01000012.1 coordinate 21,265, forward strand.
TCCACCACGGCATCGAGCGAGCGGGCCAGCTGGCTTTGACTCACGTCATGCTGGTACTGACCCACGCCGATCGATTTCGGGTCGATTTTCACCAGCTCGGCCAGCGGGTCTTGCAGGCGGCGCGCGATCGAGACGGCGCCGCGCAGCGACACATCCATGTCCGGCAATTCTTTCGAGGCGAATTCGGACGCCGAATACACCGACGCGCCCGCTTCCGAGACGACGATCTTCGTCATCTTCGCTTCCGGATGCTGCTTGATCAGGTCCTGCGCCAGTTTATCCGTCTCGCGCGAGGCCGTGCCGTTGCCGATGGAAATCAAGGACACATTGTGCTTGGCGGCCAGGCGGCCCAGCGTGTGCAAGGAACCGTCCCAGTCGTTCTTCGGCTGGTGCGGGTAGATCACGGCCGTGTCGACCACTTTACCCGTGGCATCGACCACGGCGACCTTGACGCCCGTGCGCAGGCCAGGATCGAGGCCCATGGTGGCGCGCTGGCCGGCCGGCGCGGCCAGCAGCAGCGCTTTCAGATTGGTGGCGAAGACATTGATGGCGTCGAGTTCCGAGCGTTCGCGCAGCGCGCCCATCAGTTCCGTTTCCAGGTGCATGAAGCTTTTCACGCGCCACGTCCAGCGCGCCGTATCGGCCAGCCATTTGTCGGCCGGACGGCCCTGTTGCTTGATGCCGAAGCGGGCGGCGATGCGGCCTTCGCATGGGTTGTGCGGCGCATCCCATTTCGGTTTTTCCGCTTCCGTATCCAGGCGCAGGGTGACGTCAAGGATGCCTTCGCGGCGGCCGCGCAGCAGGGCCAGCGCGCGGTGAGATGGCACGGTGGAAATGGTTTCCGAGTAATCGAAATAATCGGCGAATTTTTCGCCTTCGTCCTGCTTGCCTTCCACCACTTTCGATTCGACGATGCCGTGTTCCTGCACGTATTCGCGCAAGGTTTGCAGCAACGTTGCATCTTCGGCGAAACGCTCCATCAGGATCTGGCGCGCACCGTCGAGGGCCGCCTTGGTGTCGGCCACGCCCGGGTTGTTGCCGTCGGCACTCGTGAACGGTTCGCGCAGGAACTTGCCCGCCTCCATTTCCGGCGTCAGTTCCGGGTTCTCCAGCAAGCCGTCGGCCAGCGGCATCAAGCCCGCTTCGATGGCGATCTGCGCCTTCGTGCGGCGCTTTTGCTTGTACGGCAGATACAAATCTTCCAGGCGTGTCTTGTCTTCCGCGTGCATGACGGCGTCGAGCAGCTCGGGCGTCATCTTGTTCTGTTCCGTGATCGACGCCACGATGGCGGCGCGTCGCTCTTCCAGTTCGCGCAGGTAGCGCAAACGCTCTTCGAGCAGGCGCAACTGGATATCGTCGAGGCCGCCGGTCGCTTCCTTGCGGTAACGGGCGATGAAGGGCACGGTGGCGCCTTCGTCGAGCAGTTCGATGGCGGCGGCAACCTGCACCGGTTTGGCGGCAAGTTCAAGGGCAAGACGTTGTTCGATAGTGGGCAGCATGGTTGTTTCCAGAGCGATCAAGCCTGGAATGATACGCAATCGGCGCGATTGCGCAATCTTGACAGCGCAAATGGACTGTGCGTTGACAACAGCGTCAACGCGGCGGCAGTAGCGGGCTGGCGGGCGGCGCCGGCGCCGGTCTCTGCGGCGTGACGGATTTGCCAAAGGCATTGCCCATGCGGTGTTCGAGGGCGGCGCGGTTGTACAGGCCCAGCTGGTTCGACGGGCGCTGCACGATCGCTTCCGCGCCGGACAGGGCCGGTGGCTGGCGGTTCAATGTGTTGCTAATTGGCAATAATTTTTCATTCAAGCAAGACATCGATGGAGCGCGCTGGCCATTGACTTCCACTTCCACGCAGCCTTTTTGCGGCGCGGCGGCCTGCACGACGACGGTGTGCTCGTCCGCCTGCGCGGGCAGGGCGGCGCAGGCCAACAGCAACAGTGATAACAGGCGTGCCATGGCGGCTCCCGGAGCGGTGAACAGGCTGCCAGCATAGCAAGGTCCTATGTCGCGGTGATGACACGCACGCGTGCCCGCGCATGCGCAATGTCATGCAGTTGTCATTTTACGAAGCTACCATCTTGCCATTCTGCAGACAACATTGCAGTCAAGACACTTCATAAGCAGGCTCTTTTCGTTGATTTCCCTGGAAAATGACACGAACCCACCGCCGCACCGCAACGGGCAATGCCCTGGCCTTGTCCGCCTGTTTGCTGATGACATTGATGACATTCGTGCGGCCGGCTGCGGGCGCGGACGGTGCGGATGCCAGCGCGCACGCGACCCTGCGCTTCGACTTGCCCGCCCAGCCGCTCGACGCGGCCCTGGTGGCGTTTGGCGAAGTGACCGGGTATTCCGTGCTGGTCAGCAGCCAGTTGGCGGCCGGGAGAGTGGCGGCCCCCGTGCGTGGCGACTACACGCCGGCCGAAGCGCTGCAGCGCCTGCTCGTCGGCACCCAATTGGGCGCGCGCTTCAGCGGCAGCAATGCGTTCACCTTGCTGGCGCTGGCCGACGCCCCCGTGGCGCCGGCGCCCGTGCCGGCCGAGGCCGTCCCCGCCGCGCCACCGTTGCAGGGGTATGCGGCCATCCTGCAGCGCTCGCTCACGCGCGCCCTGTGCCGCTTGCATCCGGACGCGTTCGGCCGCTACCGCCTGGCCTTCCAGTTGTGGCTCGATGAGCGGGGCAAGGTGCGCGCCGTGCACGTGCTCGAAGCGAGCGGCGTGGAACAGCGCGACCGCGCCGTGCTGCAGCGCTTGCGCAGCCTGCTGATGGATGGCGCGCCGCCTGCGGGCTTGCCGCAGCCGCTGACGATTTTACTGACGCCGCGGCCCGACCCGGGCGCCGATTGCGCGCCCTACCGCCTGGCCGGGGCGCCCTGACATGCCGGAATTACTCAAAACCACCTTGCGCAAGCTGTTCCTGGAACGCTACGGACAGTTTCGCCGCCACTTGCAGCGCCGTCTGGGTTCGGAAGACCTGGCCAACGATGCGCTGCATGAAACGTATTTGCGCGTGGAACGGATGAACGCGCCCGAGGCGATCAGCTACCCGTCCGCCTACCTGATGCGCATCGCCATCAACATTGCGGAAGATCAACGCCGCGACAATGCGCGCCTGCTCAGCCTGCCTGACATCGACGACCTGTACGAGATGGCCGATGAACTGGCCGACCCGGCCCGCACCTACAGCGCGCGCGCCGAACTGGAAGAACTGGAGCGGGCCTTGCACGAGTTGCCGAAACGCCGGCGCGCCATCGTCATCGCCGCCCGCGTCGACCAGTTGCCGCACCGCGACATCGCCGAGCGCTTCGGCATTTCCGCCCGCACGGTGGAGAAGGAATTGCGCGCGGGACTCGAACATTGCTGCGAGCGCATGGGACGCGATTTCATTCAGCGCTTCGGTCCCGGCGCGGGAAAAACGTCTAAACATCATGATTGAACAAGCGGAAGACGACATGGGTGTCATCCAGAAGGAAGCGCAGGCGTGGGTCGTGCGCCTGGCCTCGGGCCAGGTCAGCGAGCGCGATGCGCAAGTGTTTCGCCACTGGTGCGCACGCAGCCGCAAGCATGCCAACGCGTTTGCCGAGGCGCGCGCCGTGTGGGGCGCCATGGCGCCGGCCGCGCGCGCCGTCAAGCGGGCGCAGGCGCCTGTCAGCATGGCGCGGCGCGCCTGGCTCGGTGGCGCCGTGGCGGCCTCGCTGGGCTTGCTGGTGCTGCGCCCGCCCACGGACCTGTGGCCGGCCGTGGCGGGCCTGGCCGCCGACTATGCCACGGGCACGGGCGAGCAGCGCGAAGTGGCGCTCGACGGCGGCGTGCTGGTGCAGATGAATACGCAGACGCGCCTCGACGCGGCGCCCCCGCAGGATGGCGCCACGGCGCTGGTGCTGCTGGCGGGCGAGGCGGAATTCCAGGCCGGCGCGCGCGGCGCGGCGCGCGTGCGCGTGCAGGCGGGCGACGGCATGGTGTCGGCCGGCAGCGCGCGTTTCAATATCCGCCTGTTCGGCCAGGAAGTATGCGTGACCTGCCTGGCGGGCCGCCTGCGCGTGGCGCAGGCCGGCAACGATGCGGAGCTGGCGGCCGGCCAGCAATTGCGCTACTGGCCCGAGCATTTCGGCATCGCCCGCGCGGTGATAAAAAGCGACGTCAGTGCGTGGCGCCAGCGCCTGCTGGTATTTAAACAAAGCACCCTGGCCGAGGTGGTGGATGAAGTGAACCGCTACCGTCCCGGCAAGCTGATCCTCAATGGCGACGCCTTGAAACACACGCGCGTACAGGCCAGCTTTTCGCTCGACCGCCTCGACGACGTGATCGCCCTGATCCAGGATGCATATGGCGCGCGCGTGACGCGGCTGCCGGGCGGCATCGTGCTGTTTGGCTAGCGATGCACGCCGATGGCATCTCGCCAATTATGACATTTTCATGACCTTTTGCAGTCCCGGACCTTGTTCCCTGTCAATGCTGCTGGAAGCCGCGAATCAGTGCCTGCCGCCCGCCCCGTGCGTGCCGCGCGCCGCCTCGCGATATCGGTCAGCAACGGAACATGAAAAGGGAATGTCGCCATGCAGCGAAGCAAGTCGGTCACGAAACACGCATCCTCCTCCGCCATGGCGGGCAACCGGACCGGTCACCCGGTGCGCCTGAAACCGCTGGCGCTGGCCATCGCCATGCTGCTGCAGGCGGGCGGCGCGCAGGCGCAGCAGCCGTTCAGCGGCGCCTGGTTTGCCGGCAAGGGCGCGCAGCAGGGCACGGCCGCCAGCACGGGACGCTTGCCGAACGGCCAGCCAGCCACCTCGCTGAACAATCCTTTGCTGCAGCAGCAGAAGGCGGAAGGCAAGCTGCAGCAATCGCTGAATAACCTGTTGCTGGCCGCGCGCGGCATCGCCGCCGAGCAGGCGGTGCAGGCGGCCGCGCGCCAGGCGGCGCTGGCGGCGGGCGGCGCCCCCGATGGCCTGGTCAAGGGCGGCTTGCAGGTCGACAGCAACAGCTTGACGGCCGGCTGGCTCAATGCCCAGGGACCGGTGCAGACCCAGGCCGACGGCAAGACCGTCGTGAAGGTCGTGCAGACGGACGACAAGGCGATACTGAACTGGGAAAGTTTTAACGTCGGCAAGAACACCACCTTGCAGTTCGACCAGAAATCGAACTGGTCCGTGTTGAACCGCGTCAATGATCCGCTGGCGCGCCCCAGCCAGATCCAGGGCCAGATCAAGGCCGATGGCACGGTGATGATCGTCAACCGCAACGGCATCGTGTTTACGGGCAGCAGCCAGGTCGATACGCGCAATCTGGCGGCCGCCGCCATGGGCATGAGCGACAGCCAGTTCAAGAGCGGCCTGTACGGCAAGGCGCAGGGCACGGGCGCCGTGCCGACCTTTGCGAATGACTTGTTACTTGACCAGAATACCTTCAAACATGGCAAGGCCGAGGGCGATGTCGTCGTCGCCGCCGGCGCGCGCATCGACACGCGCAAGCCGCAGACGGTGACGGAAGGCGGCGGCTATGTGCTGCTGGCCGGCCGCGGCGTCGACAACGCGGGTGCCATCACCACGCCGAATGGCCAGACGACCCTGGCCGCCGGCGACGCCATCGTCGTGCGCCCGGGCCAGGGCACGGACAAGAACCAGTATTCGAGCACGCGCGGCAATGAAGTCGGGATGCTGCGCGTGGCCGGCAGCGACGCCGGCGCCGTCGTCAACAGCGGCTTGATCCAGTCGGCCGGCGGCGACATCACGCTGAGCGGCAACACGCTGCGCCAGGACGGCGTGCTGCTGTCGAGCACCTCCGTCAACGGACGCGGCGCCATTCACCTGGCGGCGGCGGGCGACGACGCCAAGGTCACCATGGGACGCGGCAGCGTCAGCGCCATTCTGATCGACGATAACGGCGCCACGGCGCTCGATGTGCAGCGCGACACCCTGCTGAAAGACACGGGCAAGGGAACGGACACGCCGCTGGACCGGCGCGACCAGTCGCTGGTGCGCATCGTTTCGGCCGGCAACGTGGAGTTCGAAGGCGATTCGCTGACCCTCGCCACGGGCGGCCAGGTGCTGGTCGACGCGGCCCGCCGCAGCCACGTGGCGCGCGATGCCGCCATCGACGTCTCCGGCGCCGTCGGCGTGAAGGTCGACATGAGCAGCAACAATGTGCTGATCAACGTGCAGGGCAACGAGCAGCGCGACGCGCCCGGCAGCCGCGACGCCAAATACCTGAACAACAGCGACGTGTGGGTCGACCGCCGCGACCTGGTGCTGGTGCCGGCCGGCACGAATGGCTACGCCACGGACCGCTGGTACACGGCCGGCGGCTTGCTGGAAGTGAGCGGTTACCTGAACACCAGCGGCCACGGCGTCGGCGAATGGGCGGCCCAGGGCGGCACTGTCGGCTTTGGCGGCGGCGAAGTGGTGACGCAGGCCGGTTCGCGCATCAATATCGCCGGCGGCTCGCTGGACGTGCAGACGGGCATGGTCAAGCAGACGTGGCTGAAGGGCGCCGATGGCGCGATGTACAAGCTCAGCACGGCGCCGGGCGACAATCTGTACACGGGTTTGTACCGCGGCTATGAAAGCACGCATGCGCGCTGGGGCGCGAATACGACGGAAACCTATGCGAATGCCCTGATCGGCCCGCGCGAACGCCTGGAAAACGGCTATACGGTGGGCCGCGATGCGGGCCGCCTGATCGTTTCCACGGGCGCGGCCGTGCTGGAAGGCGATATCGATACGTCCGTGTTCCAGGGCGAGCGCCAGCAGCGCAAGCGCGATGACGGCGTGGATGGCTACAAGCAGGCGCAGACGGCGGCGGCGCGCGCCGGTCAACTGATCGTCGGCAAAATGACACCCGTCTTCGATACCAAGACGGGTCAGCTGCGCGACAGCCCGCAAGCCGTGCTGGATAAGGTGCAAATCGGCAAGGTGGCCGGCATCGCCGATGGCCAGCTGCTGGACGCCGCCTTGCCGGCCGCGCGCAGCCAGACCTTGCAGCTCGATGCCGACTGGCTCAACGGGCTGGAATTGGGCGCGCTGAATATCTATGCCTACGACAAACTCGACGTCAATGCCGACGTGCGCGTGGCCGATGGCGGCGACATCGCCCTGCACGCCACCGACGTGGCGCTGAAAGCGAACGTGAGCGCGCGCGGCGGCAGCATCGCCGCCGGCGACATCGTCTCGCGCTACCTGGCGAATGCGGGCGCGGTATGGGCCGATGGCAAGCTGGTGCCGGACAACCGTCCCACGGGAAAGGCCGGCGTGCGCGTGGCGCCCGGCGTACGCCTCGATGCGCGCGGCCTGTGGAGCAACCTGGAACTCGATCCGGGCGCCGTCGCCGGCTTGCCGTATGTGAATGGCGGCAAGGTCACCTTGAAGAGCTCGGGCGGCATCGACCTGACGCGCGGCAGCGTCATCGACGTCTCGTCCGGCGCGGCCCTGATGGGCAATGGCAGCCTGCAGGGCGGGCGCGGCGGCGACATCACCCTGGCGGTCGATCTGCCGACGGAGAAGGCGCCGACGGGCGCCATGCTCAAGCTCGATGGCGAATTGCGCGGCCATGGGGTGAAGGGCGGCGGTCGCCTGGTGATCGACAGCGGCGCGGCCGTCAGCATCGGCGGCCAGCTGCTCGATGGCGATGTGTTGCCAGGTGGCAGCAGTTCGCCGTTGGCCCTGCGCCTGGCCGATGAATTGCTGATCGCCAAGGGCGAGACGATCCCCCTGGCTTTCACCTTGACCACCAGCGTGATCAAGCCGGGCCAGGCCTTGAGCAAACCCGTGGTGGTGGATGTGTCGGTGCAAAAACCGCTGGTGCTGGGAGCCGACCTGCTGTTGCCGCCTGGCGCGCACGTCGTCATCAACAACGCGACGTATGTATGGGAGGGCTCCATCGTGCCAGCCGGTAGCGTGCTGACGGTCATCAATGGCCTGAATGCCGGCTTCGTGGTGTCGGCGGCGGCCTTTCCGCAGGGTTTGCCTATCGTACCGGTGACGACGCAGTACGCGGCGGGCAGCATCGCCACCGAAGAATTGCGTGCGCCGCCTGGTCTGGTGCTGCCGGCCGGCATCGTGCTGGGGCGCGACGCGGCCGTCAAGCCGCTGCTGGCGCTGGACGCGAGCCTGTTCCAGAGCGGCTTTGCCGATTACGCCATCACGGGCCGCGATGGCGTCGCGGTGGTCAAGGATGCGCATATCGACGTCACCATGCCCGTGTTGCGCTTCAATCCCGCCACGGGCCATACGGTGGCGGGCGGCACCGATCCGGGCGCCGCGCTGGAACTGTGGACGCCGGAGCTGTACCAGGAAGATGCGCGCAAGGCCCGTCTGACGCAGCGCGCCGGCGCCAACCTGTCGCTGACGGCCGGCAGCCCGCACGTGAAGGGCGCCCTGGCGGTGGCCCAAGGCGCCGTCATCAAGGTCGATCCGGGCCGCCAGATCAGCCTGACGGGCAATGACCAGATCACCGTCGATGGGCGGCTGGACGCCTGGGGCGGCAAGATCGCCATCCTGCCGGGCACGTTTGGCACGGGCAATGATGTGGACTTGCCGAACGGCAAAGGACAAGCGACGTCGATCTGGATCGGCGACAAGGCCGTGCTCGATGTCGCCGGCCGCGCCACGGTCGCCACCGACATGCGGGGCGGGCGCTACGGCCGCGCCGACCAGGGCGGCAGCATTGAAATCGGCGCCCGCTACAAGGCTGACGCCGCCAGCGTCGACGCGGCCGATGCCTTTGTCGTCGTGCGTCCTGGCGCCCTGCTCGACGCCAGCGGCGCGCAAGCCGCACTGGACTTACCGAACCAGGGCGCCGTCAACGTGGCGGGCAATGGCGGCTTGATTTCGCTCAGTTCGTACAACGGCATCTTTGCCGACGGCACCCTGCGCGCCGCGGCCGGAGGCGCCGGTGCGGCCGGCGGCACCCTGGCGCTGGCGCTGGACACGCCCAATTATGGCAAGGTCGACCGCTACAACTTGCAAGGCGGCAACGTGGACAACGTGGTGCGCGTGCCGCGCGAAATGCTGCTGGCGCAGGTGCAGGGCGAGAGCGCCTTGCCCGTCGACTTGCGCGCCGGCCAGCAGGATGCGGCGCTGCGCTACGGCAGCGCGCGCCTGGGCGCCGATCGCGTGCAGGCGGGCGGCTTCGACAACCTGGCCCTGCATGTGAATGGCATGCTCGGTTTTGACGGCGACGTCAAGCTGTCGCTGGGCCAGAGCCTGCGCCTGAGCGCCACCTCGCTGGGGCTGGCGCAGCAGCCTTTGCTCGATGGCCAGGACAAGGCGAGCAGCCTTGCCAGCCAGGTGCATCTGGCTGCGCCGTACGTGCGCCTGGGCACGGCCGTGCGTGCGCAGAAGGACGACTACATCGTGCCCAATGCCGTGAAAGGCTCGAAAAACCTGGGCAGGGGACGCGGCATGCTGGGCGTGCCGCTGGTGGCCGAGGATTCCCTGCTGCAGATCGATGCGGGCATGCTCGATATCGCGGGCGAGGTCAACATGGGTACGCGCGGCACCATCGCGCAGAGCAGCGGCGCCGACCTGGTGGTCGAACGCGATGCCTTCGAGCAGCTGACCCTCAACAGCCGCGGCGACATGCGCCTGTCGAATAGCGCCGCCCTGTACCAGCCGGGCAATGCCACCCTGGTGGCCGCGCAAATCTACCCGGCCACGGGCGACAGCGGCATGGTCACGGTGGGCCAGAGCAGCGCCATCGACGAATATGGGAATATCCGCGTCACGCTCGATCCGCTGCGCACCCTGAATATCGAGCGCAGCACCGGCAGCGCCACGCCGAACCAGCCGTTCTCCGTGTTCGGCACCCTGAGCCTGGTCGCACCCACCATCAACCAGCATGGCGTGCTGCGCGCGCCGCTGGGCCAGATCAACCTGGGCGCCGAAGGCTATGAAGCCAATACGGGCCATGTCAATCTGTTGCCAGGCAGCCTGACGTCCGTCAGCGCGAAAGGCTTGACGATGCCGTACGGCGGCACGCTCGATGGCCTCAGCTACCTGTATGACGGCAACGACGTCGTGTTCAAGGGCGTGGGCAACGGCCCCGAGATCGCCTTGACGGGCGCCGCCGTCGACGTGCAGGCCGGCGCCGTGCTCGACCTGTCAGGCGGCGGCACCTTGACGGGCGCGGCCTTCCTGGCCGGACGCGGCGGCTCCACCGATGCGCGCCTCAATCCGCTGGTGCAGATGAAGCCGAATGGCGGCTTCACCCTGCCCGGCCTGAACACCAATCCCGTGTACGCCATCATTCCCGGCGTCCAGCCGGACGTGGCGCCTTTGACGGCCGAGCAGGGCGCGGGCAAGCCCGCCGTGGGACGCCAGATCACCATAGCCGCGGGCGTGCCCGGCCTGGCGGCCGGCACCTACACCTTGCTGCCATCGACTTTCGCCCTGCTGCCCGGTGCATTCCGCGTGGAATTGAATGGCCTGGCCGGCGCCGTCGAGACAGGCGGCACGATCGCCATGCGCAATGGCTCGTTTGCCACCGCGGCGCAGACGGGCGTGGCGGGCACGGCGTTCCGCGACGTGGTGGCGCAGCAAGCCATCCTGACGCCGGCCGACGTGCTGCGCAGCTATTCGCAATACAATGAAACGGGCTATGCCGCCTTCGCCGTGGCGCAAGCCACGCGCGACGGCGTGCCGCGCGCCATGCTCGAACGCGACGCCAAGGGCGTGCGGCTGCAACTGATCGCTCCGTCCCTGCACAGCGTCGAGAATAACCATACGCCATTGATGATGGATGGCAGCGCCCTGTACGCGCCGGCCGAGGGCGGCTTCGGCGGCTCCCTGCTGCTGGGCACGGGAAACCACGCATCGACGCGCTACGAAGTGCTGGCCGACGGCACGGCGCCGCTGGCCGATTTCAATGGCGTCTCTGTGCACGCGTCGCAGATCAATGCCTTCGGCGCCCAGCGCGTGGGCATCGGCGGCATGCCGCGCGTGACCTACAGCGATTTCGCCACGGGCAGCAACCAGCGCGCCAATATCGCCGCCATCAACGAATCGGCGGGCGGCATCGTGCTGCGCGACGGCGCCGTGCTGAAGGCGGCCGAAGTGTTCCTGGTGACGGCGAGAAAAGACGACGGCATCATCCTCGAGCAGGGTTCCGGCATCAATACGCTGGGCCGCGGCAAGGCGGCCTGGGACTCGCGCGACGGCTATGCGTACCTGCCCATGGGCAGCGTGCTGGCCGTCTCGAACGGCTGGCTGGACATGCTGCCGGCCGCCGCGCCATCGTCCGAATCGTATGGCCCCGGCATCATCGATATCGGCGCCTGCAAGAAGGCGGACGGCGCCTGCGGCGGCAGCACCTCGCTGTATTCGGAGGGCACCATCGCCGCCGTGACGGAGCGCGCGTTTACGCTGCGCGACAACGTGCGCTACGGTACGCGCAACCTGGTGCTGGCGATGGGGGCGATCAATGTCGGCAGCGAGGCGTCCCTGGCGGACGCCAGCGCCCGCGGCGCCCTGCCGGACGGCCTGGCGCTGAACCAGGGCGTGCTCGACCGCCTGCTGCGCGGCGACACCGGCACGGGCGCACCGGCGCTGGAAAGCCTGGGCTTGACGGCGCGCAACTCCTTCAACTTCTATGATTCGTCGCAGCTGTCGACCATCGATGCGGCCACGGGCAAGTCGTCGTTGTCGCGCCTAGTGCTCAATACACCGGCCATCTACGGCTATGGCGGCGCGGACGCGCTGGCGCGCATCCACACGGACACCCTCGTGTGGCAGGGCGCGACGAACGCGCCCGGCGCCGTCGTCACGGCGGGCCCCGGCACGGGCAGCGGCCGCCTGCAGGTCGATGCCAAGCGCATCGAGTTTGGTTTCACGCCGGACAGCCGTCCCGACACCATCCACAAACTGGACCGCCTGGTGCTGGGCTTCGGCCAGGTGGCGCTCAATGCCAGCGAACAGTTGACGGCCAACAACAAGGGCAGCCTGTCCGTCTACCAGTCGCAAAGCGCGTGGGATACGGCCACCAATGGCTACCGCTACAGCGGCGGCGATTTGCTGATCAATACGCCGCTGCTGACGGGCGCGGCCGGCTCCGTCAACCGTATCACGGCGGGCGGCGACCTGAAGGTGAGCGCACCGGCAGGCGCGGCCGCCACCACGCCGACGAATGCGGCGCTGGCCGGCGCCCTGGGCGCCGAAGTGGCGCTGAGTGGCAACAATGTCAGCGTGGATACGTCGGTGGTCTTGCCAAGCGGAAAATTGACCCTGTCGGCCGAGCGCGATGTGCTGCTGGGCGACAAGGCCAAGCTGGACCTGGCGGGGCGCAAGATCGATTTCTACGACACGAGCAAGTACAGCTGGGGCGGCGACGTGATCCTCGACAGCCGCGAAGGCGATGTGCGCCAGGCGGCCGCTTCCGTGATCGACGTGTCGGCCGTGAACAACCGCGCCGGCAAGCTGAGCGCGACAGCCACCGGTGACGCGGCCGGCAGCGTCGATTTGCGCGGCACCTTGCTGGGCGGCGCCAGCGGCAGCTATGACGCGGGCGGCACCCAGGTAGCCTACGCGGCAGGCGGCGTGGAGATTCGCGCCCAACATGTTGGCGACTTCGCCGGCCTGAACCAGCGCCTGAACACGGGCAAGGTGTACGGCAGCCGCAGCTTCCAGCTCAAACAGGGCAATTTGACCATCGGCGACGAGCTCAAGGCGCGCGAAGTGAGCGTGTCCGTCGATGGCGGCGCGCTGACGGTGAACGGCCGCATCGACGCCAGCGGCGAACAGGTGGGCAGCATCCGCCTGGCCGGCCGCGACGGCGTCACCATCCGGTCCGGCGCCGTGCTCGACGCGCACGGCACGCTGCTGCGCACGGACAGCTATGGCCAGGTGATCGAGGCGCCGAACCGCGCCGTGATCGAACTGGCGTCGCCTGGCGGCCGCCTGACCCTGGAAAACGGCGCGCGCTTCGACCTGCGCAGCGGAGACAAGGGCGGCAACTACGGCAGCATCGACCTGAACGCGCGCCGCCTGGGCGGCGCCACGGGCGACGATATCGACATCGATGCGGCCGGCGCGCTGAACATCGCCGGCGCGCGCACCGTCAACGTCAACGCCTTCTGGCAATACAAGGATGCCCCGGCCGGCGCCGGCAAGGATGCGGACGGCCGCAGCTACCAGAGCATCAACCAGGCTTACCTGGGCGAGAAGCACGGGGACAGCCAGGCCTTCATGGTCAATGCGCTGGCGAACGGCAACTTGATGAACAGCAAATTGCGCGGCTTGCGCGGCGATGCGAACGCCTTCCACCTGCGTCCCGGCGTCGAGATCGTCAGCGCCACGCCGGGCGGCGACCTGCATATCGATGGCGATATCGACCTGTCCGGCCACCGCTACGACGGCGTCAATCCGCTGGCGCGTCTGAGCGGCGTGTACGGCTCGGGCGAGGCCGGTGCGCTGGTGCTGCGCGCCGGTGGCAAGCTCAGCGTCTTTGGCAGCATCACCGATGGTTTCGATACCAGCAAGCTGCCGGTCACGTCGGACGACAAGGGCTGGCAGCTGGTGAAGGGCCGCTTGCCGTGGGGCGGCGAGGTCGTCGTGCCCGCCGCGAACCTGGTGACCCTGGCCGAGGACACGTATTTCAAATCGGGTACGAGCGTCAATTTCGACGTGCCGATGAAAGCCATGGAGTTGCGCAGCGGCACCTTGCTGGCGGCGCGCGCCACCTTGACGGCGGAGTTGAACTTGCCAGCAGGCAGCGTACTGGGCGGCGCCGTGCGCAATGCCGATGGCAGCGTGCTGTACGCGGCCGGCACCGTCTTGCCGAAGGCGCTGACCTTATCCAGTGGCATGCAGCTCGATGCCGGCCTGCGCCTGCCTGGCGCGGCCAAGGTGGCGGCCATGGTGTGGCCGGCGAATGTGGCCTTGCCCTTCCCGGAAGGCCAACCGCGCGACACGGGCGATAGCGTCAATTCCGTCAATGGCGTGGTGCTGGCCTCCGCGCTGGCGCTGGACAAGGGCAGCGTGCTGCCAGCCGGCACGCTGGTCAAGCTGCCTGGCGACGCGACCATGGTGGCGCTGCGCAGCGAGGATGGCAGCGGCAGCCAGGGCCGCAACCTGGCGCTGGCGCCCATGCTGGCCCCGGGTTCGCAAGCGTGGTCGCTGCGCCTGGTGGGCGGCGCCGATACGGCCGCGGCCGACACGCGCGCGCTGCGGCCGCATGCGAAGGACGCGCATCTGATGCTGGCCGATACGCATTACGGCATGGGCACGGTGAAATCCGTCGTGCCGGGCACGGGTCTGCCAAACAAATATATTTTCAGCGAGGCGGCGATTGCCGAAGGATGGCCGGAAGGCGAGGTTGACATCAGCTGGTTTGGCGACGAGGCAAACATGCTGGAAAGCTATGGCTACCTGGTGATCAAGGTGGCCGACGGCACGCCGCCCGACTACGTGACGACTGTGGCGCCGGCGCGCCAGCCCCTGTTCAGCGTGCTGCGCACGGGCACGGGCGACCTCGACTTGCTGGCCGCGGGCGACTTCGACATGCGTTCGCTGTATGGCGTCTACACGGCGGGCACGCAGTCGGCCTCGCCGCTGGTCGATGGCAAGGATCTGTTCAACTTGCCGCGCGGCCTGAACGCCAAGGGCCAGTTGCTCGGTGCGCTGGGCAAGGACTTTACAGCGTTTGTCGATGGCGGTAGCCAGAGCCTGTACCGCGCCTGGTATCCCGAGCACGGCGGCAATCTGCTGCTGCGCACCCAGGGCGACGTCAAGGGCGATACCCTGGGCACCTCCACGCAACGCCGCGAGGATGCCATCGGTTTCCTCAACGCACAGCAGGATACCAGCGATATCGGCAGCTGGCTGTGGCGCCAGGGCAGCGGCAGCACGGGCGCGGGCGTGCCGACGGCGTGGTGGATCAATTTCGGCACCTACGTCGCGCGCCCCGAAGGTCCCGACCTGTTTGCCGGTTTGCCGGTGCTGTCGGGCTTTACGGGCATCGGCACCCTGGGCGGCGGCAATGTGCTGCTGCAGGCGGGCGGCGACGCCGGCATGCTGACCTCGCGCGCCGATCCGGCCGGCGAATTCGCGCCGCGCAGCCAGGGCCTGAACGTGGCCGTGGGCAGCACGGGCAGGGTGACGCCGGACGGCAAGTTGCTGCTGACGGGCGGGGGCGACCTCGACATCCGCATCGGCGGCGGCCTCAATCCGGTTGCCGCGGTGCGCAGTTTCGACCGCAACGGCGACTTCGCGAATGCCGATACGCGCTTCGAGCGCCAGTATCCCACGCTCAACAGCACCTTCACCAACCTGCGTGGCGCGCTGCGCATGGAGGCGGGCGCCGTGGGCGGCGTCGAACTGCGTTTCGACCGTGCCGATCCGACGGAATCGCGGCCGTACGAAACCTATACGGCGGGCACGGCGATTGCCAGCGGCGGACCTGTCCTGGTGCCGGGCGACAGCGGCGTGCGCATCGATGCGCGCGGCGACCTGGTGCTGGGCGGCACGGCCGATGCGGGCCGTGTGAAGCAGCTGGGCAACGGTTCGCCGTTCAACTACCAGGGCGTGGCGCGCACCGGCGAAGGCTGGAGCTGGTTCTCGCTGTGGACGCCGGCCACCGCCATCGACCTGTTCAGCGCGGGCGGCAACTTGACGCCCACCTCGTCCTGGATCAATGCGACGATCGGTGACAACCACGCGCCGACGGATGCACGCTTCGTCATGCCGTCCGTGCTGCGCGCCGTGGCCGCCAGCGGCAGCTTGTACTACGGCAATGCCAGCCTGGGCCGGTTGGGCGAGGGCGGCAGGGTCGACATGCCGCAAAACGGCGTGATCCTGGCGCCGTCGCCGGTGGCGCCGCAATTTGTCAAGACGGGCACGGGCCAGCTGGAAATGCTGGCCGCCGATTCCATCCATGCGGCCGGCTATCCGATCACGCCATCGGGCGCCGACCCGCGCCTGCTGCCGAACCCGTTCAATCCGGGCTTTGTCGGCGCCCTGGATCAAGTCTGGTACGGCCTGCTACCGCTGCACAACGTCAGCGCGAATGCGCTGGCGCCCGGTGCGCTGAAATGGTTCGGCTTGACCTCGAACGGTGCCAGCGATGCCGGGCAACAACTGTATCCGCTGTTCAGCATGACGCCGCCGACGGTGTCCGACTATGTGCCGGCAGGCCAGCTGCCCGCGCATTTCTATGCCAACAGCGGCGACATCGTCGGTCTGCGCACGGGCGGCATCGTGTACCGGGGCAACCTGAAGGGCGTCGGCGGCGCGTTGGGCCTGTGGTACGAGGGCGGCGGCGCCGTGGCCGTGCGCGCCGGACGCGATATCGTCAACTCGGGCACGCCGCTCGGCAGCGTCGAGGGCGTGCCGGACGGCGCGGCCGGATGGACCAGCCAGGCCTTTGTCGGCCGGCCCGATTTTCCGGACAAGCCGGTCGTCTCGGGCGGCTCTTCCGCGCGCGGCAACCTGTTCGTGCACCGCCATGCCGATGACGTTTCCGTCGTCAGCGCCGGGCGCGATATCCGCTACAGCACCTTCTATGTGGCGGGGCCCGGCCAGCTCAATGTGAGCGCCGGACGCGACCTGTACATGGCCGACAAGGGCGAGCTGCGCAGCCTCGGTTCCATCGTCAGCGCCGGTCCCGGCGAGCGCGGCAATGGCGCCGGCATCGCCGTGGCCGCCGGCGTGGGGCGCAATGGCCCCGACTATGCGGCCTTCGCGGCGCGCTACCTGGACCCGGCCAAGCTGGCCGACCCGGGCCGTCCGCTGGCCGACCAGGCCGGCAGCGCCGTGTATGTCTACGGCGGCAAGCTGACCCTGGCCGACTGGCTGCGCGGCCAGTTCGGCTACAAAGGCGACGAGGCGGGCGCTGCCGCCTTCCTCGGCACGAAACAGGTGGAACTGGAAAAGGCCGGCCAGCAAACGGGCGGCGTGCGGCGCGACCTGGCGCGCGAATACGCGCAGGTCAGCCAGTTGCACCTGGTGAACTGGCTGACGACGCGCTTTGGCGGCGACAGCGGCCTGGGCATCCGCTACGACCCGGCCACCGATGCGCGCAGCTTCTTTGCCGCCTTGCCGAAGGAACAGCAGCAGGTGTACCTGAGCAATATCTACTTTGCCGAGCTGAAGGCGGCCGGACGCGAGTACAACGATCCGGACGGCGTGCGCCGCGGCAGCTACCTGCGCGGCCGCGAAGCCATCGCCACCCTCTTCCCCGCGCAGGACAAGGCGGGCAAGAAGATCGAGTACAAGGGCGACCTGACGATGTTCAGCAGCGCGCTGTACACGGTCAGCGGCTACGGCGGCGTGTTCACCAAGCGGCCGGTCGCGGGCGTGCGCTACCTGAGTCCGCAAGAGTGGGCCGAAGCGGGCCGTCCCGACTATAACGTGCCTTACGTGACCGTCAACGATGCGGGCATCCACACGGATTTCGGCGGCGACATCGGCATCACGGTGCCGGGCGGCCGCGCGCTGATCGGCGTCGACGGCGGCTATGCGCCGGGCGAAGGTTCGGGCGTGCTGACGCAGGGACAGGGCGACATCCAGATGTATGCGAAAGACAGCATCCTGCTGGGCCAGAGCCGCATCTTCACCACCTTCGGCGGCAACATCCTGGCCTGGTCGGCCGCGGGGGACATCAATGCGGGCCGCGGCACCAAGTCCACCGTCGTCTACACGCCGCAGCGCCGCGCATACGACAGCATCGGCCTCGTCAGCCTGTCGCCGAGCACGCCGACGACGGGCGCCGGCATCGCCACCCTGAACCCGATCCCGGAGGTGCCGCCTGGCGACATCGACCTGATCGCCCCGCTGGGCACCATCGACGCGGGCGAGGCGGGCATCCGCGTCTCGGGCAACGTCAACCTGGCGGCCTTGCAGGTGGTCAATGCGGAAAACATCCAGGTACAGGGCAAGGCTACGGGCGTGCCAACTATCGCCTCGGTGAACGTGGGTGCGCTCAGCAACGCCAGCGCGGCCGCCTCGCAAGCCGTGACGGCGGCGCAGGACGTGCTGCAGCGCGAACGGGCCGCCACCCGCCAGGCGCAGCCGTCGCTGTTCACGGTGAAGGTGCTGGGCTTTGGCAACGAGCAGGCGGACGAAGCCGGTGTTGGCAAGCACCAGGGCGGCGAACCGCAGGCGTCCAGCTACCAGCCGGCCGGCGTGGTGCAGGTGCTGGGGGCGGGGCCGTTGACGGCGCCGCAGCTGCAAGCGCTCACGCCGAACGAGCGGCGCGGTTTACAGCCTTGAGCGGAGTTTTATGAACATTTGATGACATTCGGCAGTCGCCGCGCGCGGCGGCTGTCTAGGCATCAGTAGATCAGCATTAGCAACAAAAAAACGCCGGCCCAGCGCCGCAACACAGGGCAACCGTTTGATTTTAAGGTGAATGGAAGATGCGTGAGATGACAAAACAGGGCAAGGGGGCGGCACCCGCGGTACCCGCGACCGCCTTGACGATGCTGTGCCTGGCCATGCTGGCGTTGCCCGGCATGGCGCGCGCGCAGGACGCGGTCCCGGCGGCCGCTCCCGTGGCCGCACCGGAACGGCAGGTGACGATCGAGGAATACCTGGTGCGCGGCAATACCGTGCTCGATGCGCGTGCCATCGAAGAGGCGGTCACGCCCTTCCTGGGGCCGGGCCGCACCCTGAAGGACGTGGAAGGGGCGCGCGACGCCCTCGTTGCTGCCTATCAAGCGCGCGGCTACCAGTCCGTCTATGTGGACTTGCCGGAGCAGCAAGTGGAGCAGGGCGTGGTGGTGCTGCAGGTGAGCGAAACGAAGGTGGGACGCTTGCGCGTCGTCGGTGCGCAATACAACTCGCCGCTCGACGTGCGCCAGCAAGTGCCGGCCCTGACGGAAGGCAAGGTGCCCGACTTTACGCAGGCGCAAGTGGAACTGACGGCCTTGAACCGGGGACCCAAGCGCCAGGTGATGCCGCTGGTCAAGCAGGGCAGCCTGCCCGGCACCATGGACGTGGACTTGAAAGTGGATGACAGCAGCCCGTGGCGCGCCAGCGTCGGCTTGAACAACGATTACAGCGCCGATACCAAAAAATTGCGCACCAGTATGTCGGTCGGTCACGACAACCTGTGGCAGATGGGGCATAGCGCCACCATCAGCTTTTTCGGCACGCCGGGCGACCTGAACCAGACCAAGGTGTGGTCCGCCTCGTACGTGGCGCCCATCGGCACGCAGGGCTGGAGCGTGGAAGCGACCGGCTACCAGTCGAACAGCAACGTGGCCAGCACGGGCGGCACCAGCGTGCTGGGCAAGGGCCACGCGCTGGGCATGAAAGTCAACTACACGGTGCCCAACAGCGGCATCTGGTGGCACAGCTTTTCTGCCGGCATCGATTTCAAGGATAACCAGGAAGCCTTGAAGCTCAATGGCACGGGCAGCAATATTCCGCTCAAGTACGTGCCCCTGAGCGTGTCGTATAACGGCTTTGCGCAGACGGATGCGGCGACGTACGGCCTGGGCCTGTCGCTGGTGGCCGGCACGCGCGCTTCGTTCGGCTACGGCAGCGACAGCGCCGCCTATGACAACAAGCGCTACAAGGCTTCGCCCAGCTTCCTCGTGCTGAAGGGCGACGCCAACGCCACCTACACCCTGGGCAGCGGCGCGCAGCTGCATGGCCGCATGTCGGGCCAGCTGGCCGACGCGGCGCTCGTGTCGGGCGAGCAGATGGCCGCCGGCGGCGCCAATTCCGTGCGCGGCTACCTGTCGGCCGAAGCGACGGGCGACTATGGCATTTCCGGCACCGTCGAATGGCGCACGCCCCAGCTGACGTATTTCAGCCGCCTGGAAAACTGGCGCCTGTTTGCCTTCGCCGATGGCGCGCGCCTGCGCCTGCGCGACCCGATGATCGAGCAGAAAGACCTGTTCGGCCTGGCGTCCGTGGGCGTGGGCAGCAGCTTCCAGTTCCTGCGCTACCTGAACGGCCGCATCGATTTCGCTTACCCGCTGCGCGATGGCCCGCGCACGCACAAACACGTGCGCCGCATCAATTTCAACCTGTCGGCCAGCTACTGACGGGCCAGCTCACCAGCACTGCACTTTTTTAGACTTTTCTTCGGAGAATCACTGTCATGCAACGTTTTCGACGTCTCTTATTCTTGCTCACGATCCTGGGCACGCTCGTTCCCGGCCTGGCGCATGCCTGGTGGCAGCCCGACTGGGCTTACCGCAAACCCGTCACCGTCGACGCCGGCCCGAAGGCGGGCGCCGTGGGCGGCGATCCTGGCCGTATTCCCGTGCTGCTGCGCTTGCATTCGGGTAACTTCAACTTCGAAGGCGTCAGCGACAATGGCGCCGACCTGCGCTTCGTGGCGGGCGACGACAAGACGGTGCTGAACCACCAGATCGAGCAATTCAACCCGCTGCTGGGCATCGCCCTGATCTGGGTCGACGTGCCGGCACTGACGGCCGGTACGCCGCAGCAGCTGTGGATGTACTACGGCAATCCGAAGGCGCCCGCGTCCGGCAACGGCCAGCGTACCTTCGACCCCGATTACAGCCTCGTGTACCACTTCACCGAGCCTGGCGTACCCTCGCGCGACAGCACCGCCTACGGCAACCATGCCCAGACGGCCGTGCCGGCGCTGGACGGTTCCGTCATCGGCGCCGGCGCCCGCCTGGGTACGGCGCCATTGATGCTGCCGGCCTCGCCTTCGCTGGCGCTGGCCGCCGGCGCGCCGTTCACCTTTTCCGCCTGGGTGCGTCCCGACAACCTGGGCCCGCAGCAAGTGCTGTATGCGCGCCGCGACGGCGCCAATGAATTGCTGATCGGCGTCGACCAGGGCGTGCCCTTCGTGCAGGTGAATGGCCAGCGCAGCAAGCCGGGCCAGCCGATCCAGGCCGCGCAATGGTCGCACCTGGCCGTCAAGGCCGACAAGGCCAACGTGGCCCTGTACGTGGGCGGCCGTCCGGCCGTGTCGCTGGCCACCGCGCTGCCGGCATTCACCAGCGCCGCTTCGGTGGGTGCCGATGCGCCGCCGGTCGCCACCGGCACCGCCACCCTGAACAACTTCACGGGCGCCATCGACGAGCTGCGCCTGTCGCGCACGGCCCGTCCCGATGCCCTGCTGCTGGCCGACGCCGTCTCGCAAGGTTCCGAATCGCGCCTGGCCGTGTTTGGCGCCGATGAACAGCAGGCCGGCAAAAGCCATTTCGGATTCATCATCGCCGCCATGCCGCTCGACGCGTGGATCGTCGTCGGCGTGCTGGGCCTGATGATGGTCTTGTCGTGGATCATCATGATCGGCAAGGGCCGCAGCTATGGCGCCATCTCGCGCGCGAATGCGCAATTCATGCAGTCGTTCCACGAAGCGGCCGGCGCGCCGCTGGACCACCTGGCGCGCAACGGCAAGCTGAGCGCTTCCGTGAAGACGGATTCCTCGCTGTGGCGCCTGTACGACGTGGCCATCGACGAGATGCGCCGCCGCCACGACCGCGGCTACGACCTGAACGCCGTGTCCAACGCGACCATCGGCGCC
Source organism: Janthinobacterium rivuli (assembly GCF_009208735.1). Taxonomy (GTDB): domain Bacteria; phylum Pseudomonadota; class Gammaproteobacteria; order Burkholderiales; family Burkholderiaceae_D; genus Janthinobacterium. Next base: position 42,708 of record NZ_WFLJ01000012.1, read on the forward strand.
ATCCGCGCCGCCATGGATGGCGTGATGGTGCGCGAAAGCGAGCGCATGTCGAAACGCATGATCTGGCTCTCCACCACCATCGAAGGCGCGCCATACGTTGGCCTGTTCGGCACCGTGATCGGCATCATGCTGGTGTTCGTCGTGGCGGCCATGGCCGGCGCCGTGGACATCAACTCGGTGGCGCCGGGCATGGCGGCAGCGCTGCTGTGTACGGCGGCGGGCCTGGGCGTGGCGATTCCCGCCCTGTTCGGCTACAACTGGCTGTCCTCGCGTTCGGACGCCATCGTCGCCGACATGGCCGTCTTCGTCGATGAATTCGCCACGCGTCTGGCGGAAGAGCAGGGCGACGGACGCCAGATGCGTCCCGCGCTGCATCAGGCGTGAGGGGGCGCATAACCATGGCCACCTCCGCCAAGTTTACCCCCCGCAAGCGTAGCGGCGGCATCAACATCACGCCCTTCGTCGACGTGCTGCTGGTGGTGCTGGTGATCTTCATCTTGACCAGCAATGCCAGCATTCCCGGCATCAAGGTCGACCTGCCCAAGGCCAGCTCGGCCATGGCGCTGGAAAAACCGAAGACCAAGGCCATCACCATCGACAACGCGGGCCAGGTCTTCCTCGATGCCTATCCCGTCACCCTGCCCGAGCTGGAAGAGCGCCTGCGCACGGAAAAGGCCCTGACGCCCGACTTCCCCGTGATCGTGCGCGGTGACGCCGCCGTGCAATACGCGAAAGTGGTCGAAGTGCTCGACTTGCTGCGCCGGATCGACCTGAACCAGGTGGGCCTGGTGACCGGCAAGCCGGCATGAGGAGCGCAAGGTGAAGCGTGACGACATGATGAAGATGGCCGCCTCGGAATCGTCGGGCGCGGCGCAGTGGTGGCGCCGCTGGGGCGGCGTAGCCGGCGGCGTGCTGCTGGCCGGCGCGCTGGCCGCGCTGGTCTGGTATTTGCTGTCGGACACGGCGGCCACCAAGCGTGAAGTGGCGGCCCCGCCGATGCTGATGCTGCCACCCCCGCCGCCACCGCCGCCGGAACCGGAAAAACTGCCGGAACCGACGCCCGACAAGGTGGTGCCGGAAGTGTCGGAGCCGGAACCGACGCCGGCCGACAAGCCCATGGATGACGCGCCGGAAAGCCCGTCGCCGGACAAGGGCGACCCCGTCACCATCGATGGCGCGGCGCAGGCCGGCAGCGACGCCTTCGGCATCCAGGCCGGACGCGGCGGCGGCATGACGGGCGGCGGTGGTGGCGGCGGCCTCGGCGCGGGATCGTATGGCCGCTATGTGGCCAACGCGCTGCAGCTGGCCTTTGCCCGCGACCCGCGCACGCGCCAGCTGGCGTTCAGCGATATCCGCGTCGACCTGTGGCTCGATACGGAAGGCAAGACGACGAAGGTGCAGCTGGTGCAAGGCACGGGCAATGCGCAGACGGATGAGCAAGTGCTGGCCATGGTGCGCGACTTCCGCGCCGATGAGCGGCCACCGGCGTCGCTGCGTTTCCCGGCCCGCGTGTCGATCAAGGGCCGCCGGCCATAGCGCCCCCAACTCATATTAATTTTTTTCGAGAGAAACAATGAATTCCTTATTTTCTTCCCCACAGCGCCTGCGCCGCCTTCCGCTGGCGCTCGCTGCCCTGGCCCTGAGCGTGGCCGCAGGCGCCGTGCAAGCGCAAGCGCCGGCCGACAGCACCATGGTCAAGCTGATTCGCGGCCTGATGCAGAGCGGCGCCCTCAACAAGGATGCCGGCGAAGCCTTGCTGGCGCAGGCGCAGAGCGAAGCGCTGGCGCAAGCGCAAGCCCGTCCGGCCGCCGCGCCGGCGGCCCTGGCGCAGGTACAGCCGGGCGACGTGCGCGTGCCCTACATTTCGCACACCGTGCGCGAACAGATCCGCGACGAAATTAAGGGTCAAGTGCTGGCCGAGGCGAAGGCGGGCGGCTGGGCGGCGCCGAATGAGACGCCGGCCTGGACCAAGCGCATCCGCGTCGAAGGCGATGTGCGCGCGCGCTACGAATCGCGCTATTACGACATGGCCAACAGCAATATCGAGATCGACTGGCGCTCGCTCAACAACGGCAGCGGCTACGACGTCAATTCGAACACCAACCTGGCCCTGCCGGCGCTGCTGAACACGCGCGAAGACCGCAAGCACTTGCTGCGCGCGCGCGCCCGCCTGGGCATCCTGGCCGACATTTCCGACAGCACGCAAGCGGGCATCCGCCTGGCCAGCGGCAACGACGACAGCCCGGTGTCCACCACGCAAACCCTCGGCGGCGGCCTGGGCAAGAAAAACATCTGGCTGGATCAGGCCTGGCTGTCGTACCAGCCGGCTTCCTGGCTGAAACTGACGGCGGGCCGCTTCGACAATCCCTTCGTTTCCGGCGACGAACTGTTTTCCAGCGAACTCAATTTCGACGGCATCGCCGCCAAGGTGCAGCAGCCGGTCGGCGCGGCCAAGGACGTCACCGTGTTCGGCACGCTGGGCCTGATTCCGCTCGAGTATTCGTCCGACAATGCGCCGAGCCGCAGCCAGGCAAAAATGTCCAGCGAAAACAAATGGCTGCTGGGCGCGCAAGTGGGCGCCTCGTGGAAGATCAATAGCGACCACCAATTGCGCGGCGCCCTGGCCTACTACAACTTCCGCAACATCAGCGGCGAGTATTCGCAGCCGTGCGCGCTGTACGCGGGTGCCGATGGCTGCAGCACGGACTGGTCGCGTCCGTCGAGCATGCAAAAGGGCAATAGCTTGATGTTGCTGCGCAATATCGCCCTGAACCCGCTGGACCCGGCGAACACGCCGCAGCCGCAATTCGTGGGCCTGGCGTCGAAATTCCGCCTGGCCAACCTGAATGCGCGCTGGGATAGCAGGGTGGCCGGCGGCACGGACTTGCGCATCGAAGGCGATTATGTGCGCAACATGGCCTACGACAAGAACGAAATGTGGGCGCGCGCCAAGGGCGGCATCATGAACAACTTCGGCGGCACGGGCGGCGTCTCGCAAGCCGATTTCAGGAGCGGCGGCAACGCCTACATGCTGCAGGCGACCCTGGGCAAGGCGAGCCCGGCGGCGCGCGGCGACTGGAACGTTTTACTCGGCTACAAGCGCATCGAACCGGATGCCTTGCCTGACGCTTACAACGATTCCACCTTCCACCTGGGCGGCACGAATGCGCGCGGGTATTACCTGGGCGGCGCGTATGCGCTCGACAAGAATACCTGGCTCAATGGCCGCTGGACGTCGAGCCGCGAAGTGTTCGGTTCGGCGCTGTCGATCGACACCCTGCAAATCGAATTGAACGCGCGTTTCTAAGGAGCCATGATGTTGATTTTCAACAAAACGCGCTTGCCGGTTTTGCTGCTGATGCTGCTGGCCGGCACCGCCCAGGCGCAGGGACAGAAGGGCCAGAGCATGGAGGAGCGCCTGCGCGCCGAATTGCGCAATGTCACGGCGCAGCTGCAGCAGACGCGCGGCGAGCTGGAATTACTCAAAGCCAAGGGCGCACCAGTCGCCGCGCCCGCCAGCGATGGCTTGAAAAAGGAGCTGGCGCGCAGCCAGTCGCAACTGGCGCAGGAGCGCGCGCAACGGGAAAAACTGGCTGCCGAGCAACAGCGCGGCGCCGCCGCCGCGCAAGAGGCGTCCGCCAACCTGGCGCAATTGCGCCAGGCCAGCGAACAGCTGGCCGCGACGGGCAAGCAACTGGCGGCGGAGCGCGCGCGCCTCGACGGCGAAGTGACGGCCCAGCGGGGCGCCCTGGCGCGCTGCGAAAGCAAGAATGCCAAGCTGTATGCGACCGGGCAGGAAATCCTGCAAGCGTACGAGTCGCTGAATGTGCTGGACGTCATGAAGGCGCGCCAGCCGTTCGCCGCGCAAAGCAGAGTGAAACTCGAGCAAATCGCGCAGCAGTACGGCGACCAGCTGTACCAGGGCCGCTTTGATGCGCGTCAAACCAGTGACACACCGGCCGCTCCCGCGCCGGCCCCCCAATAATTTTACTTTTTGAACTGAATGGAATGACGATGGAACACACGAATATCGACTTGTTGACCACCCTGAATGCGGAACAAACGGCCGAGGCCATCAAGGCGGCCGGCTGTGCCGTGACCAGCATCGAACACGACGGCGTCGTGCGCCTGCATAGCGCCAGCCATGGCATCGGCTTTCAGGTGTTGTGGGGCAATGAAGCAGCGCCTGGCCAGTACGCGGACCTGACCCTGAGCTGCCCGCTGCGCGTGCAGGGCGGCGACTTGCCGGCCGGCTTGCTGGCCGAATGGCACCGCAGCAAGCGTTTCGCCCGCGTGGCCCAGCATGGCGATTTTGTCGTGCTGGAAATGGATGTGCTGGTCGCCGGTGGCGTCAGCCGCGAGTACCTGAATATCAATCTGCAACTGTGGACGCAGATGATGGGCCAGTTCTTCTTGTTTTTGCGCAACTTTACGCCGGCCGATACGAGCACCGCACCGGTGGTCGAGGCCGCCAGCGTGGCAGAAGAAGAAACTGTGCCGGCCTGACAAGCGGGCCAAAGGCGGTGAAAAAAGGCCCATGACGGGCCTTTTTTGCCGTCTGCGGGTCCCAAGTGTCGTATTAAATACTTATTTTTTAGGCATCGCGCATGAAAACTGCTCAAAGAGCGTGTGTGAATCAAGCCAGCAACGCCTGTATGGCGGATAATATTGCCTGTTGCCGATTTGGATACGACCTTTACACAAAAATGCGCCCCATGGATTTTACCCGCGACGAAACCAGTGAAACCCCAGTTGCCCCGGCCAGCGCGCCGGGAGCGCCTTTGCCGTATGCCGTCGCCACCTGGCTGCAGCGGGTGGAGGCTGCCGCCCATCCGAAGGCCGTGCTGACGATAGCCGAGCCCGATCCCAAACTCAACCAGCATCGTTTGATCTACGTGCTGGCGCCCACCAGCGGTGGCCGCCACGTGGCACTGTGCCTGTACAAGGCGCGGCTGCGGCCGAATGGCGACGTGGCCGCCGCTTCTCCCATCAGCGAAATCTTTTCCCTGCTGTCGGCGCCGCCCACGTTCCTGACGCCGGCCGACGAAGACCTCGTGCGTTTCTTCGTGGCCATGCGCAGCGGGCAGAATTCGCAGACGGGCAGCGCCACGGAGCCGAAGGGCAAGGTGGGCGCGGCCCTGCTGAAAATGCTGGCCGAGCAGGATAAATTATTGTGGGCCAATTCCTGGGCCGACGTCGGCAATGGTCTCGTGTATCCGTTGAAGGAAGGCCCCGTGCGTCCCGCGCGCCTGTTCTGGCGCGACGAAGGCAAGACCATGCGCCTGGGCTGGCAAGTGGACCCGCCGGAAGGCGCGAAGCACCATGGCGCCGACCAGATCGACTACATGCTGCCCACCGATCCGCCGTGGTACATCGACAATCTGTCGTGCGGCGTGCTGGAACTGAACCAAGGCGGCTCCGACATTTCCCTCGCCGATCTGCAGGCGCTGGTGGCGCAGGCGCCGCCGTTGAACGCGAACGACAAGGTGCGCGTGTCGCAACTGCTGCTGGCGCAGGGCTTGCAGCACTTGATGCCGCTGCCGCAACCGTTGCCGCAGCGCTTGCGCAAGGACGTGCCGGCGCAACCGGTCTTGCTGCTCGACAGCGCCATGCTGGCCGATGGCAGCGCGCAGCGCTGGAGCGACTTCGCCGTGCTGTCCTACGACTACGATGGCGAGCGCGTCTCGTTCGACCCGTCGCAGCGCGTCGTGCGGCAAGTGGGCGAGGTGACGGAAATTATCCAGAGAAACACGGTCGACGAGGCGCGCGCGCTGGCCACCTTGGCCGAGCTGCAATTCAAGAAGCCGGGCTCCGCCCCCTTGAGCGGCTTGAAGGGTGCGCTGCTGCTGCCTTCGCAGGCCGAATGGCTGCGTTTTGCCGAGTCCGGTATCGATGCCTTGCTGGAGCAGGGCTGGATCGTGGAAAAGACGGCCAAGTACCGCTACGACGTGAGCGACGTGGGCGACTGGTACGCGGAGATCGACGACCAGGACCCGGACAGCGGCAACGCCTGGTTCGAGCTGGAACTGGGCATCGTCGTCAACCATGAGCGCGTGTCGCTGCTGCCCGTGCTGGTGCAGCTGATCCGCAACGCGCCCAACGATTTCAACCCGAAAGTCATCGAAGCGCATGCGGACGATGACCAGATGCTGGCGACCTTGCCAGACGGCACGCGCGTGGCCCTGCCGTGGGGCCGGGTGCGCCCCATCCTCAACACCTTGGGGGAACTGTATTTCAGCGACAAGATCAAACATGCCGTGCGCATGTCGACCCTGGATGCGGCGCGCCTGGAAGAGCTGGCGCGCGGCCTGGAGATGCAGTGGACGGGCGGCGAGCAGCTGCGCGCCATGGGCCGCAAGCTGAGCCAGTTCGGCTCCGTGCAAAAAGTGGCGGCGCCAGCCGGCTTGCAGGCCACCCTGCGCGATTACCAGGCCGATGGCCTGGCGTGGATGCAATTCCTGCGCGACCACGACCTGGCGGGGATCCTGGCCGATGACATGGGCCTCGGCAAGACCGTGCAAACCCTGGCGCATATCCTGGTGGAAAAGGAAGCGGGACGCCTCACGCATCCGGCCCTGGTGATTGCACCGACGAGTTTGATGGGCAACTGGCAGGACGAGGCGGCCAAGTTCGCGCCCAGCCTGAAAGTGCTGCTGCTGCAAGGCAAGGACCGCGCCCAGCAATTCGACCAGATCGACCAGTGCGACCTGGTGCTGACGACGTATGCGCTGCTGCCGCGCGACGAGGAAACCTTGCGCGAGCACGATTTCCACCTCGTCATCCTCGACGAATCGCACTACATCAAGAATACGCGCAGCAAGGCGGCGCAAAGCGCGGGCCTGCTGCGCGCGCGCCACCGCCTGTGCCTGTCCGGCACCCCGCTGGAAAATCACCTGGGCGAGCTGTGGTCGCAATTCCACTTCCTGCTACCGGGCTTGCTTGGCGACGAAAAGACGTTCAACACCCAGTTCCGCCATCCGATCGAGCGCCAGGACGACCCGCTGCGCCGCATGCTCTTGAACCGCCGCATCAAGCCTTTCCTGCTGCGCCGCACGAAGGACAATGTGGCCAAGGAATTGCCGCCGAAAACGGAAATGGTGCGCAAGGTGGAATTGACGGGGCCGCAGCGCGACCTGTATGAAACCGTGCGCCTGGCGATGGATCAAAAAGTACGCGAAGAAATCGACAAGAAGGGCGTGGCGCGCAGCCAGATCGTCATCCTCGAAGCGCTGCTGAAACTGCGCCAGGTGTGTTGCGACCCGCGCCTCGTGAAATCCTTGCCGGCGAAGAAGCAGTCGGCCGGTTCGGCCAAGCTGCTCGACCTGATGCAGATGGTGGAAGACTTGCTCGACGAAGGGCGCAAGATTCTCGTCTTCTCGCAATTTACCAGCATGCTGGAATTGATCGAGGAAGAGCTGGAGTCGCGCGACATCCCATATGCCTTGCTGACGGGCGAAACGAAGGACCGCGGCGCGCAAGTGGCAGCCTTCCAGCAGGGCGCCGTGCCGATCTTCCTGATCAGCCTGAAGGCGGGCGGCGTGGGCCTGAACCTGACGGCGGCCGACACAGTCATCCACTACGACCCGTGGTGGAACCCTGCGGCGGAAAACCAGGCCACGGACCGCGCCTGGCGCATCGGCCAGGACAAGCCCGTGTTCGTCTACAAATTGATCGCGAAGGGCACGCTGGAAGAAAAAATCCAGCTGCTGCAGCAAAAGAAATCGGAGCTGGCGCAATCGATCCTGGCGGAAGGCGAATCGCAAAAGATGGCCCTCACGCAGGAAGACTTGCAGCAGATTTTCGCTCCGCTGGAAGATTGACGCTGCCGCGCGCTTATACTTGGCGATTCTTTCTCGCCAGGTATAACGCATGCTGCCCTTTCTCCTCCTGCTGCTTGCCGGCGTCATCCTCATGGCGCTGCGTTTCGTCCAGTTGCGCCGCGCCCTGCTGCGCGCGCGGGCGGGCGAAGCGCAATTCCGCCTGCTGGCCGAGCATGGCCGCGACGCGGCCTTCCTGCTCGACGCCACCACCCTCGAATTGCTCTACATCAGCCCTGCCGCGCAGCGCCTGACGGGCCACGATCTGGCCGCCTTGCGCGCGCATGCGGCGCAACTGGCGGCGGACGTGCCGGCCCGGCTGCAGCGCTGGCGTGACGGCGACGCCAGCCGCTTGACCCTGTTGCGCGAAGTGGAGCTGGCGCATGCCGACGGCCGCCTGCTGGCGCTGGAAATCCATTCCACCATCGTGCCCGCCGCGGCGGGACGGGGTATCACCGTGGCGGGCACGGTGCGCGACGTCAGCGCCGCCCACGCGCAGGAAGCGGAGCGGGAAAAGGAGCAGAAGCGCTTCGCCTCGATGCTGTCGCATGAATTCCGCACGCCGCTGGCCACCATCGACGGCGCCATCCAGCGTCTCGTCTCGACGTCCACCGAGGCGGACGAGGCCACGCGCAAGCGCTACGTGAAAATCCAGACGGCCGTCGACCGCCTGTTGGGCATGATCGACGATTACCTGTCGCCCGAGCGCATGGCGGCCATCGGCCGGGAGCGGGCCGCCGACGGCATCGCGCCGCTGGCCTTGCTGCAGCAGGCGGCCGCCACCGTGCCGGACAGCCACCGCGTGCAGCTGGAGCTGGACGAGGACTTGCCGGCCCGGCTGCGCTGCGACGTGCCCGGCATGGCCCTGTGCCTGAAAATCCTGCTGGACAACGCCGTCAAGTTCAGCCCGCCGGGCAGTCCCATCACCGTGTCGGCCAGGCTGGTGCCCGAGGGCGGCGTGGCGCTGTGCGTGCGCGATGCGGGGCCCGGCTTGCGGGAGGACGAAGTGGCGCAATTGTTCGGTAAAGGTTTCCGTGGAAGCTATGCCACGCATCCGGGCGCGGGCCTGGGCCTGTACATGGCGCGCGCCGTGGTGGACGTGCATGGCGGGAGTTTGCAGGGGCATAATCTGCCCGAAGGCGGGGCGCTTTTCCGCATTTGGCTGCCGCTTCCTGGCTAGACTAGAAAAAAGTTGCTTCCGCTGAAGGCAACCGTGATAATTCCTTGACGTAAACCTATTGTGCCGTCCATCATGGTGCAGAAGTGAATGGCATGGTTTGCCCACGGTAGCTCACTAACGGAAGAATGGCGTTGCAATGACGAAAATACTGATCGTCGAAGACAATCTGGACTACGCCGAAGACATGGCGGAGTTTCTCGTTGAGCTCGAACACGAAGTTCATATCACCAGCTCCGCTGGCGGGATGTGGACGGCGTTGAGCCATGGCAATGTTGGCGTGGTCGTGCTGGACCTGGGCCTGCCCGATGAGGACGGCTTCAACGTCATCCCCCGCATGCGCCAGCTGTATCCGCAAATTGGCGTGCTGGTGCTGACGGGGCGCGTCGCCTTCGACAGCCGCATCCTCGGTTTGCGCCTGGGCGCCGACCACTATCTGACCAAGCCGATCAAATTCCCCGAACTGGCCGCCCACATCGAGGCGCTCGACCGCCGCGTCGGGCCGCAAGACCCCGTGCCCGAGCCGGGCAAATGGACCTTGAAAGTGAGCGCTCGCCAACTTGAATTGATGGGGGCCGTCATCGCCCTGACGGAAAAGGAATTCAACTTCCTGCACCTGCTCACCATCAACACCCGCCCCGTGCCGCGCGACGTCATCGTGGCCGGCATGGGCGGCGAAGACCCCGATGCGGGCCGCCGGGTCGACATGCTCGTGTATCGCCTGCGCAAGAAAGCCAAGACGGGCCTGGGCCAGGACTTGCCGCTGCGCAGTGCGTATGGCGAGGGTTACAGCCTGTCGGCCAGTTTCAACCTGTCCTGATACCCGGCGCCAGCCACCCGCACACGGGTGGTTGCATAAAAAGGGACAGAGTCAACCGCTTTTTTTACGATTTCAAATAAAACGGGGTCAGAGTCGTTTCTTGCGCGCGCAAGTGTGTAAAATCAAGGCCTTAGCCTTCTTTTGACCGATTCTGCCATGGCCCGTCTGCCCCGTCTCATTATCCCTGCACTGCCCCATTACGTGATCCAGCGCGGCAGCAACCGCCAGCCCGTGTTCCAGGATGCGGCCGACTACGCGCAATGCTTGTCCTGGCTGAAAACGGGCGCGAAAATGTTCAAGGTGGCCATCCACGCCTATGTTTTGTTGCCGGATCAGCTACATTTATTGGCCACGCCGGCCGATGCGACGGGCCTGGGGCAGCTGATGCAGTGGCTGGGGCGCTATTACGTGCCGTATTTCAACCAGAAATACGGCCGCGAAGGTGCCTTGTGGCAGGGACGCTACAAAACTTCCGTCATCGATCCCGACAATTTCTTCCTCACCTGCTGCCGCTATCTGGAGTGCGTGCCCGTGCAAACGGGCCTGGCGGGCCAGGCGCTCGATTACAGCTGGTCCAGCTATGCCCACCATGCCGGCGTGCGGCCCGATCCCGTCATCACCGACCATGCGCTGTACTGGGCGCTGGGCAACACGCCGTTCGACCGCGAGGCGGCGTATCTGCGCCTGTTCGAGCAAGGCCTGGGCAGCAGCCAGGTGAAGGTGGTGGAACAGGCCGTGTTGAAGGGCTGGCCGCTGGGTTCCGACGCGTTCAAGCAGGCGCTGGAGCAGAAAATGCAGCGGCAAGTGCTGCCTGCCAAGCGGGGCCGTCCCCGCAAAATCGTCGCCGCAGCGGACGCCGTGAAAAGTATTGGCAGCTAAAACAAAAAATGGTTCCTTTCCGCGCCTTTATTGAAATCGTGTCGACTATGTCCCTATTAAATTTTTAGAGCGACAGAATTGAATTTAATTCGACTCCGACCCTAATTGTTCTAGTTGAGTTTTTTGTTGCGTTGCACTACTCTAGTTTTTCGATAGTCATATGCAGCGGAGAAGCCCATGAAAGCGCAAGGCCTGTACGACCCAGCCAATGAACACGATGCCTGCGGCGTCGGTTTCGTCGCCCATATCAAGGGCAACAAGACCCATTCGATCGTCGAACAGGGTTTGCTGATTCTGAAAAACCTCGATCACCGGGGCGCCGTGGGCGCCGATGCGCTGATGGGCGATGGCGCCGGCATCCTGATCCAGATTCCCGACCAGTACTACCGCGAAGAAATGGCCAAGCAGGGCGTGGAATTGCCGCCGCCTGGCGAATACGGCGTGGGCATGGTCTTCCTGCCGAAGGAACACGCGTCGCGCATCGCCTGCGAACAGGAAATCGAACGCGCCGTGCGCATCGAGGGCCAGGTCGTGCTGGGCTGGCGCAACGTGCCCATCGATACGGATATGCCGATGTCGCCCACCGTGCGCGCCAAGGAACCGGTGATCCGCCAGATCTTCATCGGCCGCGGCCCGGACATCATGGTCACCGACGCGCTCGAGCGCAAACTGTATGTGATCCGCAAATCGTCGGGCCACGCCATCCAGGCCTTGAAACTGCTGCACGGCAAGGAATTCTTCGTGCCGTCGATGTCGGCCCGTACCATCGTCTATAAAGGCTTGCTGCTGGCCGACCAAGTGGGCGTGTACTACAAGGACTTGCAGGACGCGCGCTGCATCTCGGCCCTGGCCCTGGTGCACCAGCGTTTCTCGACGAATACCTTCCCCGAATGGCCGCTGGCCCACCCGTACCGCCTGATCGCCCACAACGGCGAGATCAACACGGTGAAAGGCAACTTCAACTGGATGCGCGCGCGCGAAGGCGTGATGAAGTCGGCCGTGCTGGGCGACGACCTGCAAAAGCTGTTCCCCTTGATCTATGAAGGCCAGTCCGACACGGCGTGCTTCGACAATGCGCTGGAACTGCTGTTGATGGCCGGCTACCCGATCGCCCAGGCGATGATGATGATGATTCCGGAAGCGTGGGAAAACCACACGACGATGGATGACAACCGCCGCGCCTTCTATGAATACCACGCGGCCATGATGGAACCGTGGGACGGCCCCGCCGCCATGGCGTTCACGGACGGTCGCCACATCGGCGGCACCCTGGACCGCAACGGCTTGCGTCCGGCCCGCTACATCGTCACGGACGACGACCTGGTGGTGATGGCGTCGGAATCGGGCGTGCTGCCTATTCCCGAGTCGAAGATCATCCAGAAATGGCGCTTGCAGCCTGGCAAGATGTTCCTGATCGACCTGGAAGCGGGCCGCATCATCGACGACCAGGAACTCAAAAACACCTACGCCAACGCCAAGCCCTATAAAGCGTGGATCAACTCGGTGCGCATCAAGCTCGACGAGATCAAGCTGGCCGAAGGGCAAGCCAAGCAGGACCGCGCCCAGGGCGAAAAAGCCCAGCCATCGTTGCTGGACCGCCAGCAGGCGTTCGGCTATACGCAGGAAGACTTGAAATTCCTCATGGCGCCGATGGCGCTGGCCGGCGAAGAGGCGACGGGCTCGATGGGCAATGACTCGCCGCTGGCCGTCATGTCGAACAAATTGAAGCCGCTGTATAACTACTTCAAGCAATTGTTCGCGCAAGTGACGAATCCGCCGATCGACCCGATCCGCGAAGCGATGGTGATGTCGCTGGTGTCCTTCATCGGCCCGAAACCGAACTTGCTGGACACGAATAACGTGAATCCGCCGATGCGCCTGGAAGTGGCGCAGCCCGTGCTGGGCTTTGACGACATGGCGCGCCTGCGCAACATCAGCGCCCACACGGGCGGCAAGTTCAAGTCGTACGAACTGGACATCTGCTACCCGCTGGCCTGGGGCAAGGAAGGCGTGGAAGCGTGCCTGGCCTCGCTGTGCGCGGAAGCCGTCGACGCCGTCAAGTCTGGCCACAACATCCTGATCGTCTCGGACCGCGCCATCTGCGCCGACCAGGTGGCGATCCCCGCGCTGCTGGCCACGTCCACCGTGCACCAGCACCTGGTGAGCAAGGGCTTGCGCGCCTCCACCGGCCTCGTCGTGGAAACGGGCTCGGCCCGCGAAACGCACCACTTCGCCTTGCTGGCCGGCTATGGCGCGGAAGCCGTCCACCCCTACCTGGCCATGGAAACCCTGGCCGAGATGGCGCACGGCTTGCCGGGCGACCTGTCGGGCGAGAAAGCCATCTACAACTACACCAAGGCCGTGGGCAAGGGCTTGATGAAGGTCATGTCGAAGATGGGTATTTCGACGTATATGTCCTACTGCGGCGCGCAAATCTTCGAAGCCATCGGCTTGAACAAGTCGCTGGTGGACAAATATTTCAAGGGCACGGCTTCGAACGTGGAAGGCATCGGCGTGTTTGAGGTGGCGGAAGAGGCGCTGCGCCTGCACGCGCTGGCCTTCGGCAACGATCCCGTGCTGTCGGATAAGCTCGACGCGGGCGGCGAATACGCGTTCCGCGTGCGCGGCGAAGACCACATGTGGACGCCGGATGCGATTGCGAAGCTGCAGCATTCCACGCGCAGCAACAATTTCTCCAGTTATAAGGAGTACGCGCAAATCATCAACGACCAGAGCCGTCGTCACCTGACCCTGCGCGGCCTGTTCGAGTTCAAGCTCGACCCGACCAAGGCCATCCCGCTCGATGAAGTGGAACCGGCCAAGGAAATCGTCAAGCGCTTCGCCACGGGCGCCATGTCGCTCGGTTCCATCAGCACGGAAGCGCACGCAACGCTTGCGGTCGCCATGAACCGCATCGGCGGCAAGTCGAACACGGGCGAGGGCGGCGAAGATCCGAACCGCTACACGCAGGAATTGAAGGGCATCCCGATCCGCCAGGGCGATACCATGGCGTCCGTCGTGGGCAGCGAGCAGATCGTCGTCGATATTCCGCTGCAGGAAGGCGATTCCATGCGCTCGCGCATCAAGCAGGTGGCGTCGGGACGTTTCGGCGTCACGGCCGCCTACCTGAATTCGGCCGACCAGATCCAGATCAAGATGGCGCAGGGCGCGAAACCGGGCGAAGGCGGTCAGTTGCCGGGCCATAAGGTGTCCGAATACATCGCCAGCCTGCGCTTTTCCGTGCCGGGCGTGGGCTTGATTTCGCCGCCGCCGCACCACGACATCTACTCGATCGAAGATCTGGCACAGCTGATCCATGACTTGAAGAACGCCAATCCGCGCGCGTCGATCTCCGTGAAACTGGTGTCGGAAGTGGGCATCGGCACGGTCGCCGCCGGCGTCACCAAGGCGAAAGCCGACCACGTGGTCGTCGCCGGCCATGACGGCGGCACGGGCGCCTCCCCATTGTCGTCCGTGAAACATGCGGGCACGCCGTGGGAGCTGGGTCTGGCCGAAACGCAACAAACGCTGGTCTTGAATGGCTTGCGCAGCCGCATCCGCGTGCAGGCCGACGGCCAGATGAAGACGGGCCGCGACGTGGTCATCGCCGCCCTGCTTGGCGCCGACGAGATCGGTTTCGCCACGGCGCCGCTGGTGGTGGAAGGCTGCATCATGATGCGCAAATGCCACTTGAATACGTGCCCGGTGGGCGTGGCCACGCAAGATCCGGTGCTGCGCGCCAAGTTCTCGGGCAAACCCGAGTATGTCGTCAACTACTTCTTCTTCGTTGCCGAGGAAGCCCGTCAATTGATGGCGCAGCTGGGCATCCGCACGTACGACGAGCTGATCGGCCGTGTCGACTTGCTGGACAAATCGAAGGCGATTTCGCACTGGAAGGCGCAGGGACTGGACTTCTCGTCCATCTTCTACAAGCCGGAAACCCCGGATGGCCAAGCCTGCCGCCACGTGGAATTCCAGGACCATGCGCTGGAAAAGGCGCTCGACCACAAGCTGATCGCGCAAGCGCGCGCGGCGCTGGAAAAGGGCGAGCGCGTCTCCTTCATCTCGCCCGTGCGCAACCTGAACCGCACGGTCGGCACCATGCTGTCCGGCGAAGTGGCGAAGAAATACGGCCACGCCGGCTTGCCGGACGACACCATCCACATCCAGCTGCAAGGCACGGCGGGCCAGTCGGCCTGCGCCTTCCTGGCGCACGGCATCACGATCGACCTGGTGGGCGAAGGCAACGATTACGTGGGCAAGGGCTTGTCGGGCGGACGCATCATCGTGCGGCCGAATACGGAATTCCGTGGCTGGGCCGTGGACAACATCATCATCGGCAACACGGTGCTGTACGGCGCCATCGCCGGCGAAGCGTTCTTCAATGGCGTGGCCGGCGAACGCTTTGCCGTGCGCAACTCGGGCGCCACCACGGTGGTCGAGGGCCTGGGCGACCATGGCTGCGAATACATGACGGGCGGCACGGTGGTGGTCCTGGGCAACACGGGACGCAACTTCGCGGCCGGCATGTCGGGCGGCATCGCCTATGTATATGACCCGCTTGGTGACTTTGCCAGCAAGTGCAACACGGCCATGGTCAGCCTGGACAAGGTCGTGTCGGCGGCGGAACAGCATGTCGACCGCGACGCCTGGCATACGCAGCACCGCGACGGCGTGCCGGAAGCGGACGAGGTCATCCTCAAGCGCCTGATCGAGCGTCACTTCAAGCACACGGGCAGCACCCGCGCCCGCGTCCTGCTGGACGACTGGGCCGCGGCGCGCGGCAAGTTCGTGAAGGTCTTCCCGAACGAATACAAGCGCGCGCTGATCGAGATGGCAGCTGACGCCGCCATGGAAGTGCAAGCCGTCGCCGCCTGAGCCAGCCAAGCTCATTGCCAAATGAATGAGCAGGGAGCGGCCCGGCCGCTCCCCGCCAGCCAAATACAAAGGAAACATCGTGGGTAAAATTACCGGCTTCATGGAATTCAAGCGCCAGGACGAACACTATCTGGAGCCTGCCGCGCGTCTGAAGAACTACAAGGAATTCGTGCTGCACCTGTCGGACGCGCAAGCGACCGTGCAGGGCGCGCGCTGCATGGATTGCGGCATCCCCTTCTGCACCACGGGCTGTCCCGTGAACAACATCATTCCCGACTGGAATGACCTGGTGTACCGCGGCGCCTACCGCGAAGCGCTCGACATCTTGCATTCGACAAATAACTTCCCGGAATTTACGGGCCGCATCTGCCCGGCGCCGTGCGAATCGGCCTGCACCCTGGGCATCCACGAAGATCCGGTCGGCATCAAGTCGATCGAACATAAAATCATCGACATGGGCTGGGAGCACGGCTGGGTCACGCCGCAGCCGGCAAGCTTCAGCACGGGCAAGAAAGTGGCCATCGTCGGTTCCGGCCCCGCCGGCTTGGCGGCGGCGCAGCAGTTGGCGCGCGCCGGCCATGCCGTCACCGTGTTTGAAAAGAGCGACCGGGTCGGTGGTCTGCTGCGTTACGGCATTCCCGACTTCAAGATGGAAAAGTCGCACATCGACCTGCGCGTGAAACAGATGGAAGCCGAAGGCGTCGTGTTCCGCACCAGCGTGCTGGTCGGCAAGGATTTCCCTGCCCATGTCAACAACTGGGCCAAGGAAACCATTTTCCCGGAAGACCTGGAAAAGGAATTTGACGCCGTCATCATGGCCGGCGGCGCCGAGCAGCCGCGCGACTTGCCCGTGCCGGGCCGCGAATTGAAAGGCGTGCACTTCGCCATGGATTTCCTGCCACTGCAAAACAAGGTCAACGCGGGCGACAAGCTCAAGGACCAGATCAAGGCCACGGGCAAGCACGTGGTGGTGATCGGCGGCGGTGACACGGGTTCCGACTGCGTCGGCACCTCGAACCGCCATGGCGCCGCCTCGGTGGCCCAGTTCGAACTGATGCCGCAGCCGCCGGAACAGGAAAACAAGCCGCTGGTCTGGCCGTACTGGCCGACCAAGCTGCGCACCTCGTCCTCGCACGAGGAAGGCTGCGAGCGCGACTGGGCCGTGGCCACCAAGCGTTTCGAAGGCAAGGGCGGCAAGGTGGAAAAGCTGATCGCCTGCAGAGTCGAGTGGAAGGACGGCAAGATGAGCGAAGTGCCGAACTCGGAATTCGAGATGAAGGCGGACCTGGTCTTCCTGGCCATGGGTTTTGTTTCCCCTGTACAACAAGTGCTGCAAGCGTTCGGCGTCGATACGGATGCGCGCGGCAACGTCAAGGCGACAACGGATGGCGCCGGCTGCTACCAGACCTCGGTGGCCAAGGTGTTTGCGGCCGGCGACATGCGCCGTGGCCAGTCGCTGGTGGTGTGGGCCATCCGCGAAGGGCGCCAGTGCGCGCGCGCCGTCGATGAGTTCCTGATGGGGGCATCCCTGCTGCCGCGCTAATTAACGAGCAATTGTTCGTTTTTTTGCCAGGGCCACGGCGCGCAGCGCGACGTGGCCTTTGTTATTTTTGCCTGTCAAGTCAACAGCTGCGAAGGCGATCGGGCAGGGACGCGATGGGGTGGTCAAATTTCCACTACAATATCTGACTTTCGATTCATTAGTGTTGTATTCTTCCCCTTTACGGGGCTGTCCCGAGGGGTGTCTCAGCAGAGGTTGGCGTTTCTGCACTACAATACGCCATTAAAATAGTGAGCTTCGTCGTGCCAAATCTTGTTGAGATCCGTGATTTACACTTTGCCTATGGAGAACGTTCGATTTTATCGGGCCTTCAAATGGATTTCCCACGTGGAAAAGTTGTGGCCGTCATGGGTGGCTCCGGCAGTGGCAAGACGACCGTACTGCGCCTGATCGGCGGCCAGTTGCGCCCCGGTTCCGGTTCCGTGAATGTCGACGGCCAGATCGTGCATACGCTGGGGACCGACGAGTTATATCAGCTGCGCCGCAAGATGGGCATGCTGTTCCAGCACGGCGCCTTGTTTACGGACTTGACGGCGTTCGAGAACGTGGCCTTCCCCCTGCGCGAACACACGGACTTGAATGAAGAGCTGATCCGCACCCTGGTGCTGATGAAGCTGCACGCCGTCGGCTTGCGCAATGCGGCGCAATTGAAGCCGGCCGAGATCTCGGGCGGCATGGGCCGCCGCGTCGCGCTGGCGCGCGCCATCGCGCTCGATCCCGAACTGATCATGTACGACGAGCCGTTCGCCGGCCTGGACCCGATTTCCATGGGCGTGACGGCCAATTTGATCCGCAATCTGAACGATGCGCTGGGCTCCACGTCTATCCTGGTATCGCACGATGTGAAGGAGTGTTTCGCCATCGCTGATTATGTCTATTTTCTGTCATCGGGCAAGATCGTGGCGCACGGCACGCCGGCCGAGATGGCCGTGTCGACGCATCCGTACGTCAAGCAATTCGTCAATGCCGAGGCCGATGGTCCGGTGCCGTTCCATTATCCGGGCAAGTCGCTGGCCGACGACCTGGGCTTGCACGCGGGAGCGGGCCGATGATCGCGCGTTTCCTGGCGTCGATCGGAGCATGGTTGCGCAATGCGGTACAAGACCTCGGCTTTGCCGTGCGCTCGTTTTTCATCATCATCGCCTCGTCGGGCGGCCTGTGGCGCCGTCCGCGCCTGGTGATCGAGCAACTGTTTTTTATCGGTAACCGCTCGCTGGTGATCACCGCCGTCTCCGGCCTGTTCGTCGGCATGGTGCTGGGGCTGCAAGGCTATTACACCCTGACCACGTATGGCGCCGAGCAGTCGCTGGGCTTGCTGGTGGCGCTGTCGCTGACGCGCGAACTGGGGCCCGTCGTCACGGCCCTGCTGTTCGCCGGCCGCGCCGGCACCTCGCTGACGGCGGAAATTGGCTTGATGAAGGCGGGCGAGCAATTGTCGGCCATGGAAATGATGGCGGTCAACCCGATCCAGCGCGTGCTGGCACCCCGTTTCTGGGCCGGCGTGATCGCCATGCCTATCCTGGGCGCCATCTTCACGGCCGTCGGCATCATCGGCAGCTATCTGGTCGGCGTGGTGCTGATCGGCGTCGATGAAGGCTCGTTCTGGTCGCAGATGCAAGGCGGCGTGGATGTCTGGAAAGAAGTGGGCAACGGCACCATCAAGAGCCTGGTGTTCGGCATCGCGGTGACCTTCATCGCGCTGTTCCAGGGGTACCAGGCACAGCCGACGCCGGAAGACGTGTCCGGCGCCACCACGCGCACGGTGGTCATTTCGTCGTTGATGGTGTGGTGGCTCGATTTCATGATGACGGCGTTGATGTTTAGCAAGTAATTGCCGATCAGCGACAAAACAGCGGGCCTGGGCAGGATGTTGCGCAGGCGGCAGCAAGTAAAAATTATTTAGGATTGTTTATGCAACGTAAATCTTTGGATGTCTGGGTCGGCTTGTTCGTCTTGCTGGGTGTGGCGGCATTGATGTTTCTGGCGCTCAAGGCCGGCAATATGAGCTCGCTGTCATTCAGCAAGACGTATACCATTACGGCCAAGTTCGACAATATTGGCGGCCTCAAGCCGCAGGCGCCCGTCAAGGGCGCTGGCGTGGTGGTGGGGCGCGTGGCGGAGATCCGGTTTGACGACAAGACTTACCAGGCATTGGTAAAACTCGACATCGAAGATGGCTACAAATTTCCGAAAGACAGCTCGGCCAAGATTTTGACGGCCGGTTTGCTGGGTGAGCAATATATCGGCCTGGAAGCAGGCGGCGATCTGGCGAACCTGGCAGAGGGCGACAAGATCGCCCGTACTCAATCGGCCACAGTGCTGGAAGACCTGATCAATCAGTTCATCTACAGCAAGGCAGCGGAAGGAAAGGACAGCAAATGAGCGAGTCGATCAAGCAATCCCAAGGCAGTCTGGTACGTATCAGCCTGGCCCTGGCCATCGCCGCCAGCGTGAGCGCTTGCGCCACCGGCACCAATCCGCGCGACCCGCTGGAAGGGTACAACCGCGCCATGTTCAAGTTCAACGACACCGTCGACCAGGTCGCCCTGAAGCCGGTCGCCACGGCCTACAAGACCGTCACGCCATCGTTCGTGCAAACAGGCGTGGGCAACTTCTTCGGCAACTTGTCCGACGTGTGGAGCGCCGTGAACAATTTGCTGCAAGGCAAGGGTGAAGCGGGCTTGCAAGACGTCGTGCGCGTCAGCATGAACTCGACCTTCGGCATCTTTGGCCTGATCGACATCGCGTCGCAGGCGGGCATTCCCAAGCATAGCGAAGACTTTGGCCAGACCCTGGGCTGGTATGGCGTCCAGCCTGGTCCCTACGTGATGTTGCCGCTGCTGGGCCCATCGACCGTGCGCGACACGGTGGCCCTGCCGCTCGATATCACGGGCGACCCATGGCGCTACAAGGACCCTGTCTCGGTGCGCAATATCGGCACGGTGACGCGCGTGGTCGACAAGCGCGCCGCGCTGCTCGACGCGACCAACCTGATGGAAGCGGCCGCGCTGGACCGTTATGAATTCATCCGCGACGGCTTCCTGCAGGCGCGCGAAAGCAAGGTGTTCGATGGCGATACGGACCGCCGCGACCGCAAAGTGCCAAAAAACGACAGCAGCGATTATGAGCCGGAGTACGAGGCAAAACCGCAAGCCGTCCCAGCGGAAACGCCGCCTGCGACGGCCGCGGCCGAAGTGGCCCCGGCTGACCTCGTAACATCTGGTAGCAATACCGTGGCTTCCCAGGCAAAGCCTCAGGAGTAAACTGCGGTACAGAAACACCACGGCTGCGATCAACGCCAGCCGGTGCATAGCAACACCATGAAAGGTAGAACCATGAAATTGATGAAACAACTGCTGGCGATGGCCACCATCGCCTTTGCCACCGCCGCCCAGGCCGCCCCCGCCGTGGAAGCGCCGGACGTCCTGGTCAAACGCATCAGCCAGGACGTGATCGACACGGCCAAGAACGACAAGGCCATCCAGGCTGGCGATATCAAGCGCGTCACCGAATTGGTGGAAAGCAAGATCTTGCCCTACGTGGATTTCCAGCGCATGACGGCCCTGGCCGCCGGCCGCTTCTGGCGCGACGCCACGCCGGACCAGCAAAAGCAGCTGGCCGCGGAATTCCGCACCCTGCTGATCTACACGTATTCGGGCGCCCTGTCGCAGATCAAGAACGAAACCGTGGAATTCAAGCCGCTGCGCGCCGACCCTAGCGACATGGAAGTGGAAGTGCGCTCGCAGGTGAACGTGGCGCGCGGCGAACCCGTGCCCCTGAACTACCGCGTGGCGAAAACCCCGTCCGGCTGGAAGATCTATGACATCAACGTGCTGGGCGCGTGGCTGGTGGAAACGTACAAAAGCAGCTTTGCCAGCGAGATCAGCAAGGGCGGCATCGATGGCCTGATCAAGACCCTGGCCGCGAAAAACAAGGCCCTGGCCAGCCGTCCCGTCGCCAAAGCCAAATAATCGGCTATCATATAGCTCCAGACCAGCGCAGCCCGACGCCATGCCCGACTCTCTCGACACCTTGCAGTCCCTGACTTCCCTGACCGTGCACAATGCCACTTCGGCATTGGAGCAGGGTCTGGACGCCATCCGCTCGGGTCAGACCAAGTTCGACCTGCGCAACGTCAAGGCCGTCGATTCGGCGGCCGTCTCCGTCATGCTGACGTGGCAGCGCGCCGCGCAGGATGCCGGCGCCGTGCTGGAGCTGAAAAACCTGCCGAACAACCTGAAAAACCTCACCAAGCTGTATGGCGTCTGCTCGCTCGTGTCGAGCACCCTGAGCGCCGACGACTGCGCCAGCGCCGGCGGCCACGCCGAACGCAGCCCGTCCGACCTGCATCATCATTGATCCTGTCCCACTCCCCGCATCAGCAGTAGCTTTCAAGCCGGCAGGCCAGCAGCGCCGCCGGATTGATCTCCAAGTGTTCCACGAAGTTTCCAACTATAATTGACTGTTGCGCCGTCCTCGCCTGAAGGCGGCGCCCTGCACCGGCCTGCCGGCCTGGATGTCCCCGGCAACTGGCGCATCACACCAGACGCATTACACTTGAAACAAGCACATGACCGCAATTCAAATCACGAATGTAGAAAAGAGCTATAAATCGCTCAAGGCGCTGGGCGGCGTGTCGCTGGCCATCGAGGAAGGCGAGTTCTTCGGCCTGCTCGGCCCGAACGGCGCCGGCAAGACGACCCTCATTTCCATCATCGCCGGCCTGATACGCCCCGACGCGGGCAGCGTCAAGATCCACGGCCACGACGTGGTCACGGACTTCCGCAATGCGCGCCGCAACCTGGGCGTGGTGCCGCAGGAACTGGTGTTCGATCCGTTTTTCACCGTGCGCGAAACCCTGCGTTTGCAATCCGGTTACTTTGGCCTGCCGAACAACGACAAGTGGATCGACGAGGTCATGGAAAACCTCGACTTGACCGGCAAGGCCGACACGAATATGCGCGCCCTGTCCGGCGGCATGAAGCGCCGCGTGCTCGTGGCCCAGGCGCTGGTGCACAAGCCGCCCGTCATCGTGCTCGATGAGCCGACCGCCGGCGTCGACGTGGAACTGCGCCAGACCCTGTGGAAGTTCATCTCGCGCCTGAACCGCGAAGGCGGCCACACGGTCGTGCTGACCACCCACTACCTGGAAGAGGCACAAGCCATGTGCCAGCGCGTGGCCATGCTGAAAACCGGCAAGGTGGTGGCGCTCGACACCATGTCGGCGCTGATCCGCCGCATCGCCGGTTCACAGCTGCAGCTGCACCTCAAGAATGGCAGCCTGCCGGCCGACCTGCAGCACCTGGTGCTGCACCCGGAAGAGCAGCAGGCGCCGAACAAGTTCAGCCTGCGCGTCAACGAATACAGCGAAGTCGAGAAAATCCTCGCCCGCCTGCGCGAAGCGGGCGTCGAAATCGATGAAATGCAATTGCAACAAGCCGACCTGGAAGATATCTTCTTGCAGATCATGGATAAAGGTACCGTATGATTTCGACAGGATTTCGCACCCTCGTCTACAAAGAGACGCTGCGCTTCTGGAAAGTGGCGACGCAAACCGTGGCCGCGCCCGTGCTCACGTCGATGCTGTACCTGCTGGTGTTTGGCCATGTGTTGGATGGCCGCGTGGAGCCGAGCCCCGGCGTCAGCTACACGGCCTTTCTGATTCCCGGCCTGGTGATGATGAGCGTGCTGCAAAACGCCTTCGCCAATTCCTCGTCCTCGCTGATCCAGTCCAAGATCACGGGCAACCTCGTGTTCGTGCTGCTCACGCCTCTGTCGCACTGGGAAATCTTCTCGGCGTATGTACTCGCTTCCGTCGCGCGCGGCCTGGCCGTGGGCTTTGGCGTGTTTGCCATCACGTGCTGGTTCGCCGACCTGTCGTTTGTCGCGCCGCTGTGGATCGTCGTCTTCGCCTTTTTGGGCGCCGCCATGCTGGGCACCATGGGCCTGATCGCCGGCATCTGGGCCGAGAAATTCGACCAGCTGGCCGCCTTCCAGAACTTCCTGATCATGCCGGCCACGTTCCTGTCGGGCGTGTTCTATTCGATCCACTCGCTGCCCGCCTTCTGGCAGACGGTATCGCACCTGAACCCGTTCTTTTACATGATCGACGGCTTCCGCTACGGCTTCTTCGGCGTGTCCGACGTCAGCCCGTGGCTCAGTCTTTCCATCGTCGCCGGCTTCCTCGTGATCCTGGCGCTGGCGTCGATCCGCTTGCTGAAAAGCGGCTATCGTTTGCGCCATTGATTACGGCACATCACATCACTACATTATTCAATATCAAGGACTTATCGTGACCACCACTCCAGAACTGATCCACGGCTATCTGTCGGCCGGCCTCGAATGCACGCACCTCGAAGTGGAGGGCGATGGCCAGCACTTCCAGGCCGTGATCGTCTCGCCCGCGTTTGCCGGCAAGCGCCTGATCGCCCGCCACCAGATCGTCTACGCGGCGCTGGGCGACCGCATGCGCGAAGAAATCCACGCGCTGTCGATGAAAACCCTGACACCCGAAGAATTCCAAGGATAAGCACATGGACAAGCTCCTCATCAACGGCGGCAACCGCCTGAACGGCGACATCGCCATCTCCGGCGCGAAAAACGCCGCCCTGCCCATCCTGTGCGCGGGTCTCTTGACCGCGGGCGACCTGGACCTGACCAACGTGCCGCACCTGCACGACGTGGCCACCATGTTGAAACTGCTGGGCCAGACGGGCCTGAAAGTGCAGCAGGACGGCGACCGCGTGGTTCTCAACGGCAGCGCCATCGACACCCTGGAAGCGCCGTATGAACTGGTGAAAACCATGCGCGCCTCGATCCTCGTGCTGGGCCCCATGCTGGCGCGCTTCGGCGAAGCCAAGGTCTCGCTGCCGGGCGGCTGCGCCATCGGTTCGCGCCCCGTCGACCAGCACATCAAGGGCCTCGAAGCGCTGGGCGCCGAGATCCGCATCGAAGCGGGCTACATCTACGCCAAGTGCGCCAAGCTCAAAGGCGCGCGCATCGTCACCGACATGATCACCGTCACCGGCACCGAGAATCTGCTGATGGCCGCGACCCTGGCCGAAGGCGAGACCATCCTGGAAAACGCCGCCTGCGAACCGGAAGTGACCGACCTGGCGCACCTGCTGGTGGCCATGGGCGCGAAGATCGACGGCATCGGCACCAGCCGCCTGGTGATCCAGGGCGTCGAGTCCTTGCACGGCGCCTCGCACGCGGTCATCGCCGACCGCATCGAAACGGGCACCTTCCTGTGCGCCGTGGCGGCCACCGGCGGCGATATCACCCTGCGCAACGTGCGCACCGATATCCTCGATGCGGCGCTCGACAAGCTGCGCGCCATGGGCCTGACGATGACCTTCGGCGCCGACTGGATCCGCGCCGAGATGTCGGCCCGTCCGAACCCCGTCAGCTTCCGCACCACGGAATACCCGGGCTTCCCGACCGACATGCAGGCGCAGTTCATGGCGGTGAACACCATCGCCAACGGCGCCAGCCGCGTCACCGAGACGATCTTCGAGAACCGCTTCATGCACGTGCAGGAAATGAACCGCCTGGGCGCCGACATCACCATCGAGGGCAACACGGCCATCATCGCCGGCGTCAAGCAGTTGCGCGGCGCGCCCGTGATGGCGACCGACCTGCGCGCTTCGGCGTCGCTGGTGATCGCGGCCCTGGCCGCCGACGGCGAAACCCTGATCGACCGCATCTATCACCTCGACCGCGGCTACGACCGCATGGAAGTGAAGTTGTCGGCCGTCGGCGCGAACATCGTGCGCATCAAGTAAAAACAAGAAAAGGAACGAGCATGAACGGATCGAACAACGGTGACAGCTCCCAGCTGATCCTGGCGCTCTCGAAAGGCCGCATTTTCGAGGACACCATGCCGCTGCTGGAAGCGGCCGGCATCAAGGTGCTGGAAAACCCGGAGACTTCGCGCAAGCTGATTTTGGCCACCAACGATCCGAACGTGCGCGTCATCATCGTGCGCGCCAGCGACGTGCCGACGTATGTGCAGTACGGCGCGGCCGACTTCGGCGTGGCGGGCAAGGATGTCTTGCTCGAACACGGCGGCGAGGGACTGTACCAGCCGATCGACCTGAATATCGCCGCCTGCCGCATGTCGGTGGCGGTGCAGGCCGGTTTTGACTACGAAAAGGCCGTGCACCAGGGCGCGCGCCTGCGCGTGGCGACCAAGTTCGTGCACACGGCGCGCGAGCATTTCGCCGCCAAGGGCGTGCACGTCGACCTGATCAAGCTGTATGGCTCGATGGAGCTGGCGCCCCTGGTCGGTCTGTCCGACGCCATCGTCGACCTGGTCAGCACGGGCAGCACCCTGCGCGCGAACAACCTCGTCGAGGTCGAGCACATCATGGAAATTTCGTCGCGCCTGGTGGTCAACCAGGCGGCACTAAAGCTCAAGCGCGAGCGCTTGCAGCCGATCATCGAGGCGTTTGAACGCGCCTCGCAAGCCTAGACACTCAGTAGCAGAAAGCCGATTATGCCGATACAGATACGCAAGCTCGATTCAAGCCAGGATGGTTTCCAACAATCGCTCGATACGCTGCTGGCGTTCGAGGCGGGCACCGATGCGGCGATTGAAACGTCGGTCGCGAAAATCCTGGCCGATGTGAAAACGCGCGGCGACGCCGCCGTACTGGAATACACCAACCGTTTCGACCGCATCCCGCATGGCGGCGCGGCGGAAATGGCGGCCTTCGATATTTCGCAAGCCGAATTGCAGGCGGCCCTGAACGGCTTGCCGTCGGCCCAGCGCGAGGCGCTGCAGATCGCCGCGCAGCGCATCCGCGCCTTCCACGAACGCCAGCGCGAAGAGCTGCGCGGCTTTAGCTACACCGAGCCCGATGGCACGGTGCTGGGCCAGAAGATCACGCCGCTGGACCGGGTCGGCATCTACGTCCCGGGCGGCAAGGCAGCGTATCCATCGTCCGTGCTGATGAACGCCATCCCCGCGCACGTGGCGGGCGTGGGCGAAATCATCATGGTGGTGCCGACGCCCGATGGCGTGAAAAACCAGATGGTGCTGGCCGCCGCCGCGATCGCCGGCGTGACGCGCGTGATCACCATCGGCGGCGCGCAAGCCGTCGGCGCGCTGGCCTACGGCACGCAGACGATCGCCGCCGTCGATAAAATCGTCGGTCCCGGCAACGCCTACGTGGCCGCCGCCAAGCGCCGCGTGTTCGGCATCGTCGGCATCGACATGATCGCCGGACCATCGGAAATCCTGGTGCTGTGCGACGGCACGACGGACCCCGACTGGGTCGCGATGGACCTGTTTTCGCAGGCCGAGCACGACGAGCTGGCGCAAGCGATCCTGCTGTGCCCCGACGCCGATTACATCGCCAAAGTGGAGGAGAGCATCGCCAGACTGCTGCCGACGATGCCGCGCCAGGCCACCATCAGCACGTCGCTGCAGGACCGCGGCGCGCTGGTCAAGGTGCGCAGCATGGCCGAAGCGTGCGAGATCGCCAACAGCATCGCCGCGGAACACCTGGAAATCTCGGCGGAGAACCCGCAGCAGTGGGCCGAGCAGATCCGCCATGCGGGCGCCATGTTCCTGGGCCGCTTCTCGTCCGAATCGCTGGGCGACTATTGCTGCGGTCCCAATCACGTGCTGCCGACCTCGCGCACGGCGCGTTTCTCGTCGCCGCTGGGCGTGTACGACTTCCAGAAGCGTTCGTCCATCATCCACGTCAGCGAAGCGGGCGCGCAAACCCTGGGCCGTGTCGCCGCCACCCTGGCGTATGGCGAAGGCTTGCAGGCGCACGCGCGCAGCGCCGAACTGCGTCTGAAGCCGCAGCCATGACGAATAGGGCGGAGCAGCCAGACTGGGTCAACCGGGTCTATTGCGAAGACGCGCTGGCGGGGCTGGCGCGCATTCCCGATGGTTCGGTGGACCTGATCCTGACGGATCCGCCGTACAACCTGGGCAAGGATTACGGCAACGCGTCGGACCAGCAGTCGGTGGCCGACTACCTGCGCTGGACGGAACAGTGGATCGATGCGGCGCTGCCCAAGCTCAAAGCCAACGGCAGCCTGTATATTTTCCTCACCTGGCGCTATTCGCCGGAGATCTTCGTCATGCTGAAACAGCGCATGGCGATGATGAATGAAATCATCTGGGACCGCCGCGTGCCGTCCATGGGCGGCAGCGTGCGCAGCTTTTCATCGGTGCACGACACCATCGGCTTCTTCGTCAAGCGCAAGGATTACTACTTCGACCTTGACGCGGTGCGCATCGCCTATGACGCGGCCACCAAGAAAGCCCGTTCGCGCTCGATCTTCATCGGCGCCAAATGGCTGGAAGTGGGCTACAACCCGAAAGACTTGTGGAGCGTGTCGCGCCTGCACAAGGAGCACCCGGAACGGGCCGACCACCCGACGCAAAAGCCGCTCGAGATCATCGAGCGCATGGTCAAGGCCTCGTGCCCGCCGGGCGGCGTGGTGCTCGACCTGTTCATGGGCAGCGGCACCACGGCGCTGGCGGCGAAGCGCTGCGGGCGTGATTTCGTCGGTTTTGAATTGAATCCCGATTACTGCGCCATCATCGAACAACGGCTGGCGGCCTTGACGCAGGAGCTGGCCGCGCCGGCCGCGACCAAGCCGGCCAGGGCGGCAGCGAGAAAACCGGCCGCCGTCAAGAAGCCGGCGGCGGCGAAAAAGCCGCCCGCCGTGAAAAAAGCACCGGCCCGCAAGGCGCGCAGCGCCGCCGTGCCGGAAGACGTCGTCATTTAGTCTCCATTTAATTTCATCAGGAGTGTTTGCAGCATGTCTTTCCTCGATCAGTTAATCAGCAACACCGTGCGCTCCGATGTGCGGGCAGTCAAGAGCTACCAGGTAGCCGATGCCAGCGGTTACATCAAACTCGATGCGATGGAAAATCCGTATCCGCTGCCGCCGCATCTGCGCGAGGAACTGGGCGCGCGCCTGGCCGGCGTGGCGCTGAACCGCTATCCGCCATCGTACGCCAGCCTGCAAAAAGCCATCTGCGCCAATCTGGGCGTGCCCGCCGACTACGACGTCATGCTGGGCAACGGCTCCGATGAACTCATTTCCATCCTGGCCATGGCTTGCGCCCGCCAAGAGCCGGGCCAGCGCGCCGTGTTGCTGGCGCCCGTGCCGGCCTTCGTCATGTATGCGCGCTCGGCGCAGTTCGCCGGCATGGATTTCGTCGGCGTGCCCTTGAACCCGGACTTCAGCCTGGACATGCCGGCCATGCTGGCGGCCATTGAAGAACACCGTCCGGCGCTGGTGTTCCTCGCGTATCCGAACAACCCGACGGGCAACCTGTTTGCCGGCGCCGACATCGAGCGCATCCTGGCCGCCCTGGGCGACTCGGGCATCGCTGTCGTCGACGAAGCGTATGAGCCGTTTGCGCAGCACAGTTTCATGGGCCGCCTGCCCGAGTTCGAGAACCTGGTGGTGATGCGCACCGTGTCGAAACTGGGCCTGGCCGGCATCCGCCTCGGCTACATGTCGGCCGCGCCGGCCCTGCTGGCGCAATTCGAGAAAGTGCGCCCGCCCTACAATGTGAATGTGCTGACGCAGGCGGCGGCCGAATTCGCGCTCGAGCACCTCGACGTGCTCAACGCCCAGGCTGCCTTGCTCAACAGCGCGCGCGACGACCTGGCGCGGCGCCTGGCGGAGCTGCCCGGCGTGACCGTGTTTCCCTCGAAGGCAAATTTTCTTCTGATTCGTGTGGCCGATTCCGACGATGTTTGCGCAAAACTGCTTGCCCGCAGGGTTTTAATTAAAAATATGAGTAAAATGCATGCTGCGCTGGCCAATTGCCTGCGCATCAGCGTCAGCACCCCGGAAGAGAATTCCCTTTTTTATGATGCCTTCAAGGCATCCCTCGTTTAGCCTATCGCCAGAGCCTCCCATGAACCGCACCGCAGAAATCACGCGCAACACCAATGAGACGCAAGTTCGCGTCGCCCTCAATCTGGATGGCACGGGCCAGCAAAAGCTGAACACCGGCGTGCCCTTCCTCGACCATATGCTGGACCAGATCGCCCGTCACGGCTTGATCGACCTGGATATCGAAGCGACGGGCGACGTGCATATCGACAACCACCATACGGTGGAAGACGTGGGCATCACGCTGGGCATGGCCGTGGCCAAGGCCATCGGCGACAAGAAGGGCATCCGCCGCTATGGCCACGCGTACGTGCCGCTGGACGAGGCGCTGTCGCGCGTGGTGCTCGATTTCTCGGGCCGCCCGGGCATCGAATACCACATCCCGTTTACGCGCGCCATGATCGCCGGCTTCGACGTCGACCTGACGCTGGAATTTTTCCGCGGCTTCGTCAACCACGCGGGCGTGACATTGCATATCGACAACTTGCGCGGCACGAATGCCCACCATCAGTGCGAAACCGTGTTCAAGGCCTTTGGCCGCGCGCTGCGCATGGCTGCCGAGCTCGACGAGCGCGCGGCCGGCATCATTCCATCGACCAAGGGCAGCCTGTAAGCGCCGCTCTCGCTATACTGTAGATTCCGGGATCAAACATGAATAAAATTGTGGTGGTGGATTACGGCATGGGCAACCTGCGCTCGGTGGCGCAGGCGCTGCGCGCCGTGGCGCCGGAAGCCGATGTACGTATTTCCGGCCTCGCTGGCGACATCGACAGCGCCGACCGCATCGTCTTGCCGGGCCAGGGCGCCATGCCGGACTGCATGCGCAGCCTGCGCGAATCGGGCGTGCTCGAAGCGCTGTTGCGCGCCGCCGACAGCAAGCCCGTGCTGGGCGTGTGCATCGGCGAGCAAATGCTGTTCGACGGCAGCGAAGAGGGCGACGCGGCCGGTCTGGGCTTGCTGCCAGGCAAAGTCGTGCGCTTCCAGCTCGACGGCCAGGTGCAGGAAGACGGTTCGCGCTTCAAGGTGCCGCAAATGGGTTGGAACCAAGTGCGCCAAACGGCGTCCCATGCGATGTGGGATGGCATTGCCGACAATGCGTATTTTTACTTTGTGCACAGCTATTTTGCTCAACCTCAAGAGGCGGCGCACACGGTGGGTGAGACTATCTATGGTGCGCCGTTCGCTTGCGCCGTCGCCCGTGATAATATTTTCGCGACACAGTTTCACCCTGAAAAAAGTGCTGCCGCTGGCTTGCAGCTATACAAGAACTTCGTTCACTGGCAACCCTGACGTACCTTTTGATGTACCTTCGTGGCCATTCCGGCTTCGCTCCTCACTCACTCTGACACCACACTGACCATGCTGCTTATTCCCGCCATCGACCTGAAAGACGGTCACTGCGTACGCCTGAAACAAGGCGATATGGAACTTGCCACCGTATTTTCCGAAGACCCGGCCGAGATGGCCCGCCATTGGCTGATGCAAGGCGCGCGCCGGCTGCACCTGGTCGACCTGAACGGCGCCTTTGCCGGCAAGCCGAAGAACGAAGGCGCCGTCAAGGCCATCCTGAAGGCTGTGCAGGATTTCGCCGTGGAAAATGACATCGAGGAAATCCCCGTGCAGCTGGGCGGCGGCATCCGCGACCTCGACACCATCGAGCGCTATCTCGACGCCGGCATCACCTACATCATCATCGGCACGGCGGCCGTGAAAAGCCCCGGCTTCCTGCACGACGCCTGCGGCGCCTTCCCGGGCCACATCATCGTCGGCCTCGATGCCAAGGATGGCAAGGTGGCAACGGATGGCTGGAGCAAGATGTCGGGCCACGAAGTGATCGACCTGGCGAAAAAATTCGAAGCCTACGGCGTGGAGTCGATCATCTACACGGACATCGGCCGCGACGGCATGATGGGCGGCATCAATATCGAGGCCACCGTCAAGCTGGCGCAAGCCGTCAAGATCCCCGTCATCGCCTCTGGCGGCCTGCACAATATCGGCGACGTGGAAGCGCTGTGCGCCGTCCAGGCCGAAGGCATCGAAGGCGTGATCTGCGGCCGTTCCATCTATGAAGGCACGATCGACCTGGCGCAGGCGCAGGAACGCGCCGACGAATTGACCGACGCCGCCGTTTAAGCCTGCCTGGCCCGGGCGTGCGCGCGCATGCCCGGCCTGGCGACAATCTGGATACCATCATGCTTGCAAAACGTATCATCCCCTGCCTCGACGTGACCAACGGCCGCGTCGTCAAAGGCGTCAATTTCACGGAATTGCGCGACGCCGGCGACCCGGTGGAAATCGCCCGCCGTTACGACGAGCAGGGCGCCGACGAAATCACTTTCCTCGACATTACCGCGTCCAGCGACAACCGCGGCCTGATCTTCGACATCATCGAAGCGGTGGCGTCGCAAGTGTTCATTCCGCTGACTGTGGGCGGCGGTGTGCGCGTGGTGGAAGATGTGCGCCGGCTGCTCAACGCGGGCGCCGACAAGGTCAGCATCAACACCTCGGCCGTGACGAATCCGCAACTGGTGTACGAGGCATCGCAAAAGCATGGCTCGCAGTGCATCGTCGTCGCCATCGACGCCAAGCAGGTGTCGCCCGGCAAGTGGGAAGTGTTTACCCATGGCGGACGCACCGCCACGGGCCTGGACGCCTTTGACTGGGCGCGTAAAATGGAAAGCCTGGGCGCCGGCGAAATCTTGCTCACCAGCATGGACCGCGACGGCACCAAGGTGGGCTTCGACCTGGGCCTGACGCGCGGCGTGTCCGACGCCGTCAGCATCCCCGTGATCGCCTCGGGCGGCGTGGGCGGCTTGCAGGATCTGGTCGATGGCATCAAGGTGGGCCGCGCGGACGCCGTGCTGGCCGCCAGCATCTTCCATTACGGCCAGCACACGGTGCAGGAAGCCAAGCGTTTCATGGCGCAGCAGGGCATTCCCATGCGCCTGGCGTAAATAAAATAGTACCCAGGATACAGAACATGCAAAACGGAACCATCGTAGCAAGCAATGCCAAGTGGCTGAAAAAGGTCAAGTGGGACGAACACGGCCTGGTGCCCGTGATCGCGCAGGAAGCGGGCAGCAATGACGTGCTGATGTTCGCCTGGATGAACCGCGACGCGCTGGCGCGCACGGTGGAGCTGGGCGAAGCCGTGTACTGGAGCCGTTCGCGCAAGAAACTGTGGCACAAGGGCGAAGAGTCCGGTCACACGCAAAAGGTGCTGGAAATCCGCCTCGATTGCGACGAGGACGTGGTCTTGCTGAAAATCGAGCAAGCGGGCGGCATCGCCTGCCATACGGGCCGCCATTCGTGCTTCTTCCAGAAATTCGAAGGCGATGAAAAAACGGGAGAATGGCAGATCACCGACCCGGTGCTGAAAGACCCTGAGACGATTTACGCGGAAAGCAAGAGCAAATGAGTGAAACTTTAAAGCGCCTGGCCGCCGTGATCGAATCGCGCAAGCTGGCCAATGGCGGCGACCCCGCCACATCGTATGTCGCGCGCCTGTTTGCCAAGGGCGATGACGCCATCCTGAAAAAGATCGGCGAAGAGGCCACGGAAACCGTGATGGCCGCCAAGGATGCGCGGCGCGACAACGACCCGTCGAAGGTTCTGTACGAATGCGCCGACCTGTGGTTCCACAGTCTGGTGATGCTGGCGCAGTTCGATCTGACGCCGCAGCAGGTGCTCGACGAGCTGGCGCGCCGCGAAGGCCTGTCCGGCCTGGAAGAAAAGGCGGCGCGCAAGGATGCATTGCGCGACGCTGGCGAAACAGACAAACACTGACTGACTGGAGCGTGCGTGGATAACTGTATTTTCTGCAAGATTGCTGCAAAAAAAATTCCTTCGTCCATCGTGTATGAAGACGAGGACTTGCTGGCCTTCAAGGACATCAACCCGGCCGCTCCCGTGCATCTGCTGCTGATCCCGAAGCGCCACGTGGCGACCCTGTCCGACTGCGATGACAGCCATGTGGAGATGCTGGGCAAGTTGCTGCGCCTGGCGCCGAAACTTGCTGCCGAGTTTGGCTGCGCCGTCACGTATGACGCCGATGGCACGCCTGCCGGCGGCTTCAAGACCATGATCAACAGCGGCCCGAACGGCGGTCAAGAGGTGTATCACCTGCACATGCATGTGTACGGCGGTCCCCGCCCCTGGCGCGGCCAGCACTGATTTCGCCGTACACCGGGTTCGCGTGTATACTACCGGCATTGGTTGACGCTATTCGGGCACCGTCCCGCAAGGAGAATGTGATGGGTTCATTGAGTATTTGGCACTGGGTGATCGTTCTGGTCATTGTGATGCTGGTCTTCGGCACCAAGAAACTGGGCAACATCGGCGGTGATATCGGCAAGGCCGTCAAAGGCTTCAAGGATGGCGTCAAGGGCGACGATGACGCGCCGGCAGCCAATACCCCTCCTGCTGCGCCATCGCAAGTGGCCGACAAAAGCACCATCGACGTCGAGACGAAAGAGAAAAGCAAGTTCTGATAGCGTGGCGGGGCGCTAGCCCCGTCCGGTAACAGCCCTTGTCCGCTTATGATCGATCTCGGTCTCTCAAAAATCGCCATCATCGGCGTGGTTGCGTTGATAGTCATCGGCCCTGAAAAGTTGCCGAGAGTGGCGCGCATGGCCGGTACCCTGTATGGCCGCGCGCAACGCTACCTGAACCAGGTGAAATCCGAAGTCTCGCGCGAAATTGAAATGGAAGAGCTGAAAAACCTGCAGAAGGAAGTGCAGGATGCGGCTCATTCCGTCAAGCAAAGCGTGGAGAAATCCATGCATGGCGTGGAAAACTCGATCTCCGGCAACCTGGCCGAGGTGGAAAACGCCTGGCGCGGCGATGCCAGTTCGTATGAGGGGCATCACGATGCCCATGAAGCCATGCTGCGCGCCACCAACGATGACCTGGCCCGCAAGGCGCGCGAATTCCGCCGCAAGAAGCTGGTGCGCAATTCCGCCATCCCTGGCTGGTACAAGCAGCGCCATGGCGGCAAGCTGCACGTGCAGTCGGCGGCCGCCCGCGTGGCGCGCTTCCGTCCGCGCGCCAGTTCCTCCTCCTTTTACTCATGAGTAGCAAATCCCCGGTGGAAGAAACTTTTATCTCGCATCTGGTCGAGCTGCGCAACCGCCTGGTCAAGGCCTCGATCGGCATCGCCGTCGTCTGCGCCATCCTGTTTTACTGGCCCGGGCCGTCGCATATCTACGATTTTATTGCCGCGCCGATGATCGCCTCGCTGCCGGCCGGCTCGAAAATGATCGCCACCGGCGTCATCTCGCCATTCCTGGTGCCGATGAAAGTGACGCTGGTGATCGCCTTCATCGTCGCCTTGCCCTGGGTGCTGTACCAGATGTGGGCGTTTATCGCCCCCGGCCTGTACACGCATGAAAAGCGCCTGATCGCGCCGCTGGTCATCTCCTCGTCCCTGCTGTTCATGGCCGGCGTGGCCTTCTGCTATTTCTTTGTGTTTGGCCGCGTGTTCCACTTCATCAGCGACTTTTCGCCATCATCGATCGCCGTGACGCCCGATATCGAAAACTACCTCGATTTCGTCATGTCGATGTGCCTGGCCTTTGGCGCCACCTTCGAGGTACCGGTGGTGGTGGTGATCCTCGTGCGCATGGGGCTCGTTTCCATCGCGAAACTCAAGGAAGTGCGTCCCTATATCATCGTCGGCGCCTTCGTGATCGCCGCCATCGTTACGCCGCCGGACGTCGTCAGCCAGTTCTCGCTGGCCATCCCCATGTGCCTGCTGTTCGAGCTGGGCTTGCTGGTGGCGCCCATCTTCGTCAAGGCCACGCAAGCGCCGGAAGAGGCATCCTAGACGGCCCGCAACGCGTGCCGATACGAGCCGCTGACCTCCCTCGGGAGCCGCGGCTTTTCATTGCCGAGAAAGTGAGTGCGTGCTTACTGCAGCATCAATTTGCTGAGGATGCCCAGGTTGAGCAGGATCAGGGTGCTCATCATCCAGTACACGTGTTTCATGTCCGCGCCATGGCGCAAGTCCATGCGTTCCAAGCGGGCATCGAGTTTTTGTTCCAATGCCTCTAATTTGGTATCGAATTTTTGTTCCAATACCCCTAACTTGGCATCGAATTTCTGCTCCAATGCGTCTAACCTGGTATTGAATTTGTGCTCCAGCGCATCGATCCGCGTATCGAGTCTGAGTTCCAACGCGTCGATCCGGGTATCGAGTCTGAGTTCCAGCGCACCGATCTTCAACTCCAGGGCGCCCGCTTGGGTGTCGACCTTTTGCGCCACCAGCTTGATTTCCCCCAGCACATTGCGCTCCAGCGCCGCCAGCTCGCCATGCACGACCACGGCCGAACCCAGTACTTCACCCAGCGCCGTCGCATGCGCTTCCGCCTGCTGTGTGGGTACCCCGGCCGAGGCGAGGCGTTTGGCGTAATCGAGGGTGTCGAACTGGATGGGCATATGCATGGACGCTCCTATATCCAGCCTAGCAGGAAAATCGGCAATTGCCAGTGAGGAGTGCGGTGGCGCCTGCCTTCACAGCAGATTAACGCCCATGGGCCGCGACGGTTTGCGCTGGCGCAAATGCTGATGCAAAGGCAAAAAAAGGGCGCCGCGGCGCCCTTTGCAAGCTGACGGCGAGTGCCAGTTAATTCATCAGTTCCTTGATGACTTTCACGGGGGCGCTGCCGTAGCTGAGGAATTGCTCATGGAAATCCTTCAGCACGAATTTGCTGCCCAGCGCTTGCTTGCGCTGTTCGCGCAAATCCATGATTTCGCTGTAGCCGCTGAAATAGCTGGTCAGTTGTACCGAGCTCAGCTGCACGCGGCGCCATTTTTCCGTCGCTTCCCGCTTGGTCTGGAAGGCTTGGCGCGTCAGCAGGTCCAGCGCCTGCGCTTCCGTCATGCCCAGCACGTGCACGCTGTAGTCGAGGATGGTGTTGGTGACGCTGCGCAAATTCCACTTCGAATACATCAGCCACATTTCCGGCGCGTTGTTGCCATAGCCCGATTCGAGCATCATGCGCTCGCCATACACGGCCCAGCCTTCGATCATGGCGCCGTTGCCGAAGATGGATTTGACCAGCGACGGCGACTTGTTGGCGTACACGAGCTGCGTGTAGTGGCCGGGGATGGCTTCGTGGATATTCAGGATCTGCAAGATCCAGTGGTTGTACTCGCGCAAGCTGCTTTCCGCCTGTTCCGGCGTTTCGCCATCGAGTGGCGTCACGTTGTAATAGGTGCGGTCCTGCGGGCGGTACGGACCGGGCGCCTCGATGCTGGCGCCGGCCACGCCGCGCTGGTAGGCCGGCGTTTCACGCACGACCAGGGGCTTTTTCGGGTCCATCGTCAGCAGGTTGTGGCTGGTCACCCATTCCTGCAGTTCGGGGATCTGGCGGCGGATTTCCGGCACGAAATCGGCAGGCGCCACGTGGTTGCTGGACAGCTTGTCGATCACCATCCCGATCTTCGCCGTGCGGTCCGCCGGCTTGGCCGTGGCGCCCATGGTTTTCACCCACAGTTCATCGGACAGGCTATCCATGTGCTCGAGCAGCTTTTCGCGCGCCGCCAGGGCTTTCTGGTACATCTGCTCGGCGCTCACGCTGGCCTGGATATCGTAGGCGAATTTTTGCTCATATAGCTCCTTGCCGATGCGGAAGGAGCGCGCGTTGCCGTTCTGCGCCAGCGCGGCATCCTGTTCCGTCAGCCAGGCCGCATAGCCTTGCACGGCCGTGCGGGCCGCAGCGATGCGCGCGTTGTACAGCTGCTTTTCCGCAGGTGTCAGGATGGAACCCTGTGCCGTCTTGTTCAGGTCGTCAAGCACGCTCAGCACGCCGGCGCTCTGGGCGATGGCCAGTTGCGTGTGTTCGCGCGTGGGGTTGACGATGCTGGCGCGCGCGGCCGCATAGTATTGCGGCACGGTGGCGATGCGCTTGAGCAAGGTGCGCAGGCGTTGCGGCTGGGCCGCGTATTCCGTGTTCAGGATGAAGTCGATGGAACCGGCCACGTTGTACTGGGCGGGATTCCATTCGAATTCGCGGAAGGTGGTCAGATACCAGCGGTCCGATTGCAGTTTATTCATCAGCAAGGCCAGGTCGGTGCGTTGCTTGTCCGACATTTTTCCGGCATTCAGCTTGCCGAACTTGCCCAGCCATTCTTCGATGAAGGCCAGTTGCTTCTGGCGGCTGGCCGCGTCGGGAATGCTCAGGTTGGCGGCGCCATCATACTTGCCGACCGAAATCGCGCTTTCCGGGTCCAGGCGCCACAGGGCCGTGAGGAACTGGCCGCTCAGGTTATTCATGGAGCGGTCGCTGCTGTTCTCGCTGGCGACGGCGGCCACTGTGGCTGCCGTGGCGGCGCTGACGACGGCCGCCTTCTTGGCGACGGTTTTTTTCTTGCTGCTGCTGCTCGTTGCCTTGCCTTGCTTCTGCGGCTTCTTGGCGGCGCTGGCCGGTGTCAGGGTAAAGGCCATCATCAATGCGGCGAGCGCAACTTTATTTTTTATCAGCATAGTTTATCTCTTGAATATTTTGTTGTTTGCCTTCATCAGAAAATAATAAACTGATAATATAGGTAACAAACAACTATTGAAAGGTTGGCCTTGCATGCCTGGGCGGCCCAAAGATTAGCATCAATTGCCGCCGCTGCGCAGTTTTTTGCGCCGGGCGCGCGCGGCGCTAGACGACGATGGCACTGCCGCGCAGCATGTCCTGGTGGCGCGCATTGATGGCCGCCACGGCATCCTTGCCCCGCGCCATGCCGGTGGCGTGGATTTCGATGTCCTGCGTGTAGCGCTGGCTGACTCTGACCGTGTAGGACTGGAACAGCCAGCTCCAGAAGTTCGTTTCATAGACGGCTTCATCCATGTCGCGCCACTTGACGCCCGTCAGCTTCTTTTTCCACGGCAAGATACCGGACGCCAGCCACACGCCCGCCTCGTCGTAATACAGCTGATAGCTGCGTATCGTCAGCAGGCGGTAGCCGACGATCAGGGCCGAGCCGATCAGCACAACGAAAGCGGCGCGCGCGTTGTACTTGAAGGCCAGCGGCAGGGCGGCAAAGAACAGCAGCACGGCGATGAGGAAGGTGCTGACGTAGGCGGTCCAGGATTTGCCGCACAAAAAGGTGGCGCGCTGGCCGGCGCTGGTGGCGATATAGTCGGTCATGGCGTGGGAGAGAAACTGGGAAAAAGGATCATCGCATGGAACGCGGCGGCGCCGCTTATTTTTTCAATCTCATCGCTTCAAGCCCTCCTGCAGCATGCCCAGCATGTCATTGGCCGACATGCGCGCGGCCGCGTCGCTGCCTTCCAATAAACTGTCGGCCAGGTCGCGCTTGTGCTGATGCAATTCGACGATGCCTTCCTCGATCGTATGTTTCGCCACCAGCCGGTAAATGGTGACGGGGCGCAATTGCCCCATGCGGTGGGCGCGGTCCGAAGCCTGGTCTTCCACGGCCGGATTCCACCACGGGTCCATGTGGATCACGTAGTCGGCCGCCGTCAGATTGATGCCCATGCCGCCCGCCTTCAGGCTGATCAGGAAGACATCGCCGTCGCCCGCCTGGAAGGCGTCGACGCGGCGCTTGCGCTCCTGCATGGGGGTGCTGCCGTCGAGATACTGGTAGCTGACGCCATGCTGCTCCAGGTGCTGGCGGATCAGGGTCAAATGGTCGACGAATTGGCTGAAGACGAGCACCTTGTGGCGGTTTTCCAGCAAGCCCGACAGCAGCTCCGCGAAGGCCGCCAGCTTGCTGCTGGCCAGGCCCAGCTCGGGCGCCACCAGTTGCGGATTGCAGCAGGCGCGGCGCAGCTTCATGATTTCCGCCAGGATCTGGATGGCTTTCTTCGACGCCGGCCCTTCCACCATGGCCAGCTTTTCCAGCGCTTCGCGGCGCAAGGATTCGTACAGCGCCGTTTCCTGCGGCGACAATGCCACTTCCAGCACGATTTCCGTGCGCGATGGCAATTCCGACAGCACTTGCGTCTTCGTGCGGCGCAAGATGAACGGCGCGATCAGACGGCGCAAGCGCAGGCGCGCGCCGGCTGCCGCCCGCTTGTCTTGATCTTTCTCAATGGGGCCGGCGAAGCGCAAATTAAACTGGTCGAGGTTGCCCAGCAAACCGGGGTTGATGAAGCGGAACAAATTCCATAATTCGCCTAGGTGATTTTCCAGCGGCGTGCCGCTGGCCACCATGCGGAAGTCGCCCTGCAGCGCCATCACGGCTTGCGAGCGCTTGGTGGCGCCATTCTTGATCGCTTGCGCTTCGTCGAGCACGATCGTATGCCAATGCACGGCGGCAAACATCGCCGCTTCCTGCTGCAGCAAGCCATAGCTGGCCACCACTACGTCGAATGGCTGCAAGGTGTCCAGCATGTCGGCGCGGTCGCCGCTGCCGAACAATTTGATGTTCAAGGTGGGCGCGAAGCGCTGCGCCTCGCTGATCCAGTTCATGCACACGGACGTGGGGGCGACGACCAGGGTGGGGCCGTTCGGCGCGCGCGCCAGGATCAGGGCCAGCGCCTGTAGAGTCTTGCCGAGTCCCATATCGTCGGCCAGGCAGGCGCCCACGCCCCAGTGCGCCAGGCGCGCCAGCCACTGGTAGCCGGCCAGCTGGTAGTCGCGCAAGTCCGCCTGCAGGGTGCTGGGCAGCTGCGGCTGATAGTCGTCGAGGGCGCGCAGGCGCAGCAAGTGTTCGCGCCACAGTTTGTCGGCCTGCACGCCGCCCGCGTCGTTGGCCAGCTCTTCCAGCGCGAAGGCGGCCAGCGGGTGGATGTGCACGCCATCGGCATGCGCCTCGCCATACGCGGCCAGCTCCGACAGGCGCCGGTGCAGCTCGTCGCTGAGCGCGAGGAACTGGTTGTCGCCCAGGGCCACGAAGCGGCTCTTATTGTTCTGCATCAAATCCAGCAGGGCACGCAAATCCATCACCTTGTCTTCATCGATCTGCACTTCGCCGCTGGCGGCAAACCAGTCTTTCTCGCTCTTGATGTTCAGGCGCATCTGGCCGCTGTCGATGCGTTTCGACACGCGCATGGTTTCGCCTTCGGGCCACGCCAGCACCATGCCGGCGGGATCGAGCGCCTGCAGTTCCACCAGCAGTTGCAGGCCCAGCGAGGGCTGCCCCAGCAGCCACTCGCCATGCTCTTCTTCCGCCTCTTCCAGCACCAGGCATTTACCAATGAGCTGGCGCTGCGCTTCGCGTTCCGCGTTCAGGTCGCGCCGCGCCTGCGCGGCCCGGCCCGCCACATCGGCAAACACGCTCTCGGCGCCGCTGCCCGGTGCGTAATAGGCGCCATT
Source organism: Janthinobacterium rivuli (assembly GCF_009208735.1). GTDB lineage: Bacteria > Pseudomonadota > Gammaproteobacteria > Burkholderiales > Burkholderiaceae_D > Janthinobacterium. The sequence goes on from NZ_WFLJ01000012.1 coordinate 82,990, forward strand.
GTCGAGCAGGGGGCGCACCAGAATCTGCATTTTCAGACCCTGCTGGTAGGGCAGCAGGTGCACGTGCAGGCGGTGGTCGGCCATGATGACTTCCGCGTCGCCGGCGCCGCCGCCGATATCCGATTGCACGGTGACCATGGACGAGATGGCGCCGATGGCCTGCATCACCTGTTTTTCCGCATGCAGGGGCACGGACAGGCCCAAGCCCACGATGGCGCCGATGCGCCGGTGTTCGTCGAGGATATGCACCACGCGCAAGCGCGTCGGCGTCTCGCGCTGCACCACGACGTTGCTGCCGTTGTCGGGCAGGGGCGGCTGCATGCCCAGCCACAGTTGCCCCTCGTGCGACTTGATGAGCAGCTCGGGCGCGCCGGCGATCAATTCCACGCGCGTGTCGGGGTGGTCGAGCCAGAAGACGAGCGGGTGGCCCACCAGCAAGATGGCCGCCTTGTCCAGCTCGACTTCATAGCGCGGCGCCGACGAATAATATTGTTTAAAAGGCGCGATGCTGCCGGCCGCGCGGGCGTCTTGCGGCGTGAGGAAATCGATGTCGCCCGCCTCTTCGGCCAGGCGTTTCAAGCCCATGGCGCGGCCCTTGCTCCAGCCGCCCCGCGCATCGCGTTTCTGCTCGCGCACTTCCACGGCCGTCAAGCCGAAACGCGGGTCGAACGCCACCAGCCACACCAGGCGCGAGACGCCGCCCAGCGCTTCGGCGGGCGCGTTCTGTTGCAGGTTGATCAGGGCGCTCAGCTGGCGCTGCCACGCTTCCTGGCGCTCGAACCATGGCGCCATGTCCGTCAAGCCGTGCCGCGCCCGCTTGGCCGTCGCATAGCGCTCCTGCTGCGGTTCGCCCATCAAGCCCAGCAAGCCGGCCGCCTGCGCGGCGATCAAATCGTAGCCGGCCGCGTCCGCTTGCTGCACCAGCAGGCGTAGTTGATCCTTGCGTTCGTTCAATTGCGGCAGGGCCAGCCAGTAGTACAGCAAGCCCTGGAACAGCTGCGCCTGCAGTGCCGTTTCCCAGCTGCGCGTGGGGATGCTTTCCGCCAGCTGCACGCCGGCGCGCACCAGGCGCAAGGTGTTGAGTTGCTGGTAGACGATGCTGTCGTGGTTCGGCTGCGCGTGCAGCGCGATGTCGAGGTAGGTTTCCGCGCTTTTCAGCAGCTTGGCGTCGTTGCCGCGCAGCAGGGCCAGCACGTACAGGTGGCCGCCGATGCCCGTAAAGCACAGCTTGCGCTTGCCCGCTTCCTTGCGCAACCCTTTCAGGGCCGTCTCGAAGCCCGCCACGGCGTGCGCATGTTCGCCGCGCAACAGGGCGATGCTGCTGTCGATAAACAGCACCTGCGGCCCCTGCCGGCCCGCCAGGTAGCGCGCGGCCGTGTCGAGTTCGCCGCACAGCAGCGCGTCTTCGGCCAGTGCCAGCGGCAGGGCGGCGCCGATATGGTCGCCGGCGGCCGCCTGGCGCGCGTGGTGGGCGCGCGCATAGGCGCGGATGGCGTGCGCCGTGGCCGGCTCGCGCGGGGCGTTGCCCAGCAGTACGGCGAGGATGTCGTCCTGCAGTTGCGGCATGACGAAAGACAGCATCTCCGGCTCGAACGGGCGGCCGAAAATCTCGATCAGCGGATGCAGCTGCTGCGCTTCATAGCAGGCCATGCAGGCGGCCAGGATGGCGGCCACGTGGCGTACCTCATCGTTGCGCAAGAGGGCGATGCGCAGGCGCGCCACGCCTTGCCGGTAACTGCGCAATTCCACATAGCCATCCCAGTTGCGGCGCACGGGGTTGATCAGCTCGATGGCCTGGCACAGGTCGCGAAACACCAGGTGCTCGATGGCGGCGCGCATGGCGGGCCAGCGCAGCCGCGCTTCGCAGGCAAAGCCGCGTCCCACGATTTCCGACGCCAGCGCCAGACGCGTCAGCCGCTGCAGCATGTTGGTGACCACCAGCAGGGAAAACGGCGTGCCGTCCGGCTCGACGACGTTGGCGCGCTGCAAGTGTTCATACACGGCATGCTTGCCCACCGGTTCGCCCGTGATCGCCAGCAAGGCCAGGATCATCTGTTCGTGCTGCTCCAGTGCGGCGAACTCGTCCAGCAGCTGTTGGTCTACACTCGGTTCGCTCATGCGGGCAAGTTGGCGATCTGCACGGGCGCATCGCCGGCCGCCACGGGCAGGCCGAACACGCGCTGGTAGAAATACAGTTCCGCCTCCAAGGTGCGCGCGATGTTTTCCGCCTTGCGGAAGCCGTGGCCCTCGCCCTCGAGCGGCACGTAGGCGACGGGCACGCCGCGCGCCTGCAGGGCGTCGACCATCAGCTGCGACTGTTGCGGCGGCACGACCTTGTCATCGAGGCCCTGGAAGAAGATCATCGGGCGCGACAATTTATCCGTGTGGTGGATGGGCGAGCGCTCGCGGTACAGCGCCTCGGCTTGCGGCTGCGAAGCGATCAGGTAATCGGTGTAGCGCGATTCGAACTTGTGCGAATCGTCGTCCAGGCCCTTCAGGTCGGACACGCCATAGTAACTGGCACCCGCCTTGAAGACGTCGTGGAAGGTCAATGCGCACAGGGTCGTCAGGCCGCCCGCGCTGCCGCCGCGGATGATCAGGCGCTCGGGGTCGGCCAGGCCGTTGGCGGCCAGGTAGCGCGCGCCGGCGATGCAGTCTTCCACGTCGACGATGCCCCATTGCCCGCGCAGCGCGTCGCGGTATTCGCGGCCGAAACCGCTGCTGCCGCCATAGTTGACGTCGAGCACACCGATGCCGCGGCTGGTCCAGTATTGCGTCGCCAGTTTCAAGGTATTGCTGGCCATGCTGGTGGGGCCGCCATGGCTGATGACGATGACGGGTGGCAAGGTTCCCGCCGGTGCCTGCACGTCGCCATTCGTGGGCGCGTAAAAGAAGGCGTGGGCCGTGCGGCCATTGTTGCTGGGGAAACTCAAGCTGCGCGGCACCGACAGATAATCGAGTGCGGGTAACTGTGCGATCGATTGCGCCAGCACTTCCAGCTCATGGTTAGACAAATCGATGCGCGCCAGTTCCAGCGCGATGGTGGGGCTGCCGCCCAGCAGCGCGACGAAGCCGGGCCCCACGCGCAGTTCGCGGATTTCCTGGTACGGGTGGGGAATCGGCTCGAGCTTGGCCGCCGCCACGCTCAGTTGCGCCAGGTAGCTGATGCCGGCCTGGATATATGTGCAGACGATCTCGTCGTCGGAAAGAAAACCGTACATGCTGCCGCCGAAGGTCCAGTGCGGCGTGGCAAATTCCGCTTCCATCGGACACAGCGCTTCGATGTCGGCGCCGTGCAGGCGGTACAGATTCCACCAGCCGCTGCTGTCGGAAACGAAGTGCAGCAAGCCGCTGGGCGACCATTCCGGCTGGCAAATCGATTCGCGCGCGCCGCCGGCGATCAGGCGCGGCGAACCGAGGCTGCCATCCGGATGCACGTCGGCCAGCCACAGTTCCGTGCCTTGCCACGGCAGGCGCGGGTGGTCCCAGCTGATCCAGGCCAGCTGGCTGCCGTCCGGCGACAGGCGTGGCGCCGCATAAAAATCGTGGCCGTGCGCCAGCACCGTTTCGCGCCCGTCGAAGCCGACGGCGGCCAGGCAGTTTTCCGGCTGCGCATGGCCTGCGTCCGGATGCTGTTCGTGCACGGCGATCAGGCGCGAACGGGCCGCATCGACGACGAAGTCCGCATGGCGCGTGTTGCCGCCCGTGGTGAACGCTGCGGGCGCGCCGTCGCCGCTCACGCGGTACAGGCAGTTGTCGGCGAAATGCGAGAAATACACGGTATCGCCGGCGACGGCATACGCGCCGCCGCCGTACTCATGCACGCGAGTACGCACATTGAAGGGCACCGGCGTCAGTTCATCGATGCGCGCGCCGCGCTGGCGCAGCAGGGTGTTGCGGCCCGCCTCGCTGGCGCGCCCGGCCAGCCAGTACACATCGTTCCCATCCGCACCGCCCAGGGCCAGCTGCGTCAGTGGCGAGGCGCCGGCGGCGACGATGGTCGCGCTGATCGGCGATGGCCAGGTGCCATAAGGGGTACTGGATGCGGTCGAGGTCATGCGGGCTCCGTATAGTGAGGGGATCGTCGGGCCGCCAGGCAGGGTCAGGGCGCGCGGCGGCGTGCATCATCATAATGGAAGGGCCGGCACAACGAAAGTCATCGCTGTGCGTGGCAAATGCTGCAAAGCGGCACCGGAATCAATGAAATGGCGGCGATTGGATGCGATAATACCGCTTCTCCAAGCTCGATTGCCTGCCATGCCACAATTTGCTCCGCTTCAGAATGACACTTTCCTGCGCGCCCTGTTGCGCCAGCCGACCGAGCACACCCCCGTCTGGCTGATGCGCCAGGCTGGCCGCTATCTGCCCGAATACCGCGCCACGCGCGAGCGGGCAGGCTCCTTCCTGGGCCTGGCAAAGAATCCCGATTACGCCACGGAAGTGACCTTGCAGCCCCTGGAGCGTTTCCCGCTCGACGCGGCCATCCTGTTTTCCGACATCCTGACGGTGCCTGACGCCATGGGCCTGGGCCTGTATTTCGCCGATGGCGAAGGCCCGAAGTTCGAGCGCCCGCTGCGCACGGAACAGGACGTGAAGGCGCTGCAAGTGCCGGACCTGGAGTCGCTCGACTACGTCTTCAAGGCCGTCACGCAGATCCGCACGGAACTCAATGGCCGTGTGCCGCTGATCGGTTTTTCCGGCAGCCCGTGGACCCTGGCGTGCTACATGGTGGAAGGTGGCGGCTCGAAGGAGTTCCACACCATCAAGAAGATGCTGTACAACCGCCCGGACCTGATGCACCACATCCTGGCCATCAACGCCACTTCCGTGGCGCAGTACCTGAATGCGCAAATTGATGCCGGCGCGCAAGCCGTGATGATTTTCGATTCCTGGGGCGGTGCGCTGGCCGATGGCGCCTACCAGGAGTTCTCGCTGGCCTACATGCAGCAAGTGGTGGCGCAGCTGAAACGCGACAAGGATGGCGTCAAGATTCCCGCCATCGTGTTCACCAAGGGCGGCGGCCAATGGATCGAGCAGATCGCCGACATCGGCGCCGATGCCGTGGGCCTGGACTGGACCGTCAACCTGACGCGCGCGCGCCAGCTGGTGGGCCATAAAGTGGGCTTGCAGGGCAATCTCGACCCGGCCATCCTGTTCGCCAGCCCGGAGCAGATCCGCGCCGAAGTGGCGAAAGTGCTCAACGCCTTCGGTGCCCCGTCGGCCGGCACGGGCCACGTGTTCAACCTGGGCCATGGCATTTCCCAGTTCACGCCGCCGGAATCCGTGGCAGCGATGGTGGAAGCCGTGCACAGCATGAGCCGCGCCATGCGCAGCGGCCAGTAAGCACCCGCTTCCCCTGGCGCAAGGGGCGCACAAGGCAGGCTTTCCAGTGGAAGCCTGCCTTTTTCTTTGCTACGCCCTAGCAAGAAAATACCGACTTATGCACAATTTTTTTTGCTGCGGAAATAAGAGGCAGTCGAAAAGCCATGCCCGGGAACTCTCCGCAAGTGCTTGATTATTAAGACATAAAAAATGCCTTGTTCGGCGGACTTTGTTGCAATTGATAAGGTTGTTCTTCTGTTTGCCAGCCTTATTCCTTCATTGTCCACAAAGTTATCAACAGATTCTGTGGATAAAATTGAAAAGTATTTTGTTAACCGATACTTAGCGTCGATGTTCAGGTTTCGCCTGAAGTGCATGTTGCACTGCATGATAATTGAACAATGTTTCGCCGCTCAGCAGCTAAAAACGAACGCTTGCCCGGCAATTGTCAACTTTGCCGCCTTCCGCCCCTGTTTTGCCGGATCGGGCGCCTTAAAATGGTGCTGATTTCTGCCTGAATAAATTACAAATGGTTCAGTTATGCACAGCGGCGGAAATGCCCGGCGGTTTTCCAGGCTCCCGGGCATCAATTTTTAAGTCATTGATTTTGAATGGTTAATTTTTCTTGCGTGCCGCTCTTGACGGCGATCGAAATTTTCTGTCCACATTTTTCCGAAAGTTAATTTTGCTTTGTCCACAAAGTTATCCACAGAATTTTCTTCAGGCACGAGGGCGTGCTGTCCTGCCTGCCGTTAGGCGTTTGAGGGACGAAACAAGTATCATGGCCGGCTGGCTTGATGCCTGACATCCTGCCGCGCCATGGACCGTGCGGCGCGCTTTTTTATTGAGATAGGCCCTACCCCCATGTCGCAGCGCATTTTGACGTCGTGCATCCTGAACATCGCGCTCGACACGCCCTTGAACGCCCTGTTCGACTACCGCTGGAACGCGGCGGCGGATGCGGACGTTGCCGTGCCGCTGCCGCAAGTGGGGCAGCTGGCGCTGGTGCCGTTCGGCCGGCGCGAAGTGATGGGGCTGATCGTCGGCGTGTCCGACAGCACCGACGTGCCCGCCGCGAAATTGAAGGACGTGCTGGCCGTGCGCAGCCAGCTGGCGCCCCTGTCGGAACAGTGGCTGGCGCTGGCCGCCTTTGCCGCCGACTACTATCAGCGTCCGCTCGGTGAAGTGGCGCTGCCGGGCTTGCCGAAGAACTTGCGCGTGCTCACCACCGTGGCGCTCGACCGCGCCATCAAGAAGCTGGCCAAGCTGGCCGATGCGCACGACGGCACGCCGCTGAACATGCCGGCGCTCAACCCTGCCCAGCAAGAGGCGGCCGACGCCATCGGCGGTGCGCAAGGCTTCAAGCCGACCCTGCTGTATGGCGTCACGGGCAGCGGCAAGACGGAAGTGTATCTGCAGGCCTGCGCCCAGGTGCTGGCGCGCGAGGACGATGCGCAAATCCTGATTTTGGTGCCGGAGATCAACCTGACGCCCCAGCTGGAAGGCAATATCCGCGCGCGCTTTCCCGGCGTCATGCTGGCCACCCTGCACAGCAGCCTGTCCGAAGGCGAGCGCATGCTGCACTGGCTGGCCGCGCACCAGGGCCAGGCGCGCATCGTGCTCGGCACGCGGCTGGCCATCCTGGCGTCCTTGCCCAAGCTCAAACTGATCGTCATCGACGAGGAACACGACCCGTCCTACAAGCAGCAGGAAGGCTTGCGCTATTCCGCGCGCGACCTGGCCGTGTGGCGCGCCTGGCAATTGCAGATTCCCATCGTGCTCGGTTCGGCCACGCCGTCGCTGGAAAGCTGGCACCACGCGCAAACGGGGCGCTACCGCAAGCTGGAGTTGCGCGAACGGGCCGTCAAGAATGCAGTGTTGCCGCGCGTCAAGATTCTCGACATGGAGCGCGACCGGCCGAAAGATGGCCTGACTTCGCATTTGGTAGCCGCCTTGAAACTGCGCATGGAGCGGGGCGAGCAGTCGCTGCTGTTCCTGAACCGGCGCGGCTATTCGCCCGTCATCTGCTGCGAATCGTGCGGCTGGATCAGCAATTGCACCCGTTGCACCTCCTTCATGGTGCTGCACAAGCCCGAACACCGGCTGCGCTGCCACCATTGCAGCCTGGAATTGCGCATTCCGCGTCATTGCCCCACGTGCGGTAACGTCGATTTGCAGCCGCTGGGACGCGGCACGCAGCGCGTGGAAGAGGGCTTGCAGCAATTGTTTCCCGAGGCGCGGATTCTGCGCATCGATGCCGATTCCACGCGCAAGAAGGGCAGCGCGCAGGAAGCGTTCGACACCGTGCACCGGGGCGAAGTCGATATCCTGATCGGCACGCAGATGGTGGCCAAGGGCCACGACTTCAAAAAGCTGACTTTGGTCGGCATCTTGAATCCGGACACGGCCCTGTTTTCCCAGGATTACCGGGCCAGCGAACGCTTGTTCGCGCAATTGATGCAGGTGGCGGGCCGGGCCGGGCGCGCCGCGCAGACGGAAGGCGGCAGCGTGTCCGAGGTGCTGATCCAGACGCGCTATGCGCGCCATCCGCTGTATGACGCCGTCGTCAACCACGATTACGACCATTTCGCCACGACCTTGCTGGAAGAGCGGGCGCAGGCGGCGCTGCCGCCGTATCTGTTCCAGGCCCTGCTGCGCGCCGAGGCGCCCGAGCTGGCCACTGCCATCGAATTCCTGCAGGCGGCGAAAGAGTGCATGGAACACCCGCAGGTGACCATCAATGACCCGATTCCCATGAGCATGACGCGCGTGTACAACGTGGACCGCGCCCAGCTGCTGCTGGAATCGCCCTCGCGCCCCGCCTTGCAGGCGTTTTTAAAAGAATGGCTGGCGGAATTGCGCGCCATGAAGACGCGCGTGAAATGGTCGCTGGAAGTGGACCCGCTGGATATTTAAATTAATTCACTGAATTAGTTTAGATAATCGCGCGCCGACTTGACGATCTGCTCGGACAGCAGCTTGGTAAACGGCGTGTCCAGGGTCCACGCATGCCAGCTCAGCGGCACGTCCAGGGTGCGGCCCGGCAGCAGATCGACGAGACGCTCCGTCGCCAGCGCCTGCGCGGCCAGGCGCTGCGGCATCAGGCCGTACGCCAGGCCGTCGAGCACGCAGGCGCGGCGCGCCGCTTCGACCGGCAAGGTGTGGTGCGGAAACGCCTCGCGCAGATTCAATTGTTCAGCGAGAAAACGCGCCAGCAAGCCGTGCTGGCCCACGACGGCGGGCGCCAGTTGCACCGCTTCGGCCATAAAACCGTCGCCGAACCAGTGCCCGGCGAACATGGGCGTGGCCACGCAGACATAGCGCAAGGTGCCCAGCGGCGTGACGCTGGTGGCGGCCGCCGCGTCGAGCGCTGTGCCGGCCTCGGCCGACACGCAGCCAAACACGGAGCCGTCGCGCACCATTTGCAGGGCGCTATCGCTGTCGGCCAGGCGCACGTCGAGCTGGCAGCGCGGCGGCGCCAGCAGGGCGGGCAAGGTGTCGGGGAACCACGTGGCCAGGCTGTCGGCATCGATGGCGATGGCGATTTCCGGCATGCTGACGCTGTTGCCGAGGTCGATGTCGAGCGAGGCTTCCATCAGCTTGACGTTGCGGTGATGCACGATCAGGCGCTGGCCCAGGCCCGTCGGCACGGCTGGCTGGCCACGGATGATCAGCAAGCGCCCGCTGGCGTCTTCCAGCGCCTTGATGCGCTGCGAGACGGCCGACTGGGTGATGCCCAGCGCCAGGGCGGCCTTGTCGAAACTGCCATGGCTGGCGACGGCGTCCAGCACGGCCAGCGCGCGATAATCGAGTGATCCCATTAGCTCAGCTTATAAATTTTAAAAATGATTAGTTATACTAATGCATATATTGCTGCAAAGTAAAACCTTATTTTCACCAAACGGGTAGTATCGAACGCTGTGAGCAACCTCAGTGGATGGATAGCAGCATGAAGACGATACGAGTGGATGTGGCCGTGATCGGCGGCGGCACGGCCGGCATGACGGCGCACAAGGCGGCGCGCATGCAGGGCAAGCGCGTGCTGATGATCGAAAGCGGGCCGTACGGCACGACCTGCGCCAGGGTCGGCTGCATGCCCAGCAAACTCTTGATCGCGGCCGCCGAGGCGGCCCATGCCGTGGCCGCCGCGCCGGCGTTTGGCGTGCATCCTGGCCCCGTGCGCATCGATGGCCGGCAAGTGATGGCCAGGGTGCGCAGCGAGCGCGACCGCTTTGTCGGCTTCGTGCTCGATGGCGTCAACGCCATTGCCGATGAGGAAAAACTGCGCGGCCATGCGCGGTTTATTTCCCCCGGCACATTGCAAGTCGATGAACATACCGTGGTGGAAGCGGCCAGCGTGGTGATCGCCACCGGTTCCACGGCCATCGTGCCGCCCGAGTGGCAGGCGGGCGGCGACAGGGTCATCACCAGCGACGCCGTGTTCGAATGGACGGACTTGCCGCAATCGGTCGCCGTGGTCGGCAGCGGCGTGATCGGCCTGGAACTGGGCCAGGCGCTGGCGCGGCTGGGCGTGCGCGTGACCCTGTTTGCGCGCGGCAATAAAGTCGCGCAGCTGACGGACCCGCTGGTGCTGCGCGAGGCGGACGCCGTGCTGGCGCGCGAACTCGATATCCGTTTCATGACCGGCGTCGCGCACGTGGCAAAAACGCCGGACGGCAGCGGCATTCTGCTGACCAGCCGCGATGATGCGGGCGTGGAAAAAACCGAGCAGTTCGAGTATCTGCTGGCCGCCATCGGCCGCCGTCCGAATGTGGACCAGATCGGCCTGGAAACGGCGCAGATCGAACTCGACCGCCATGGCATTCCCCTGCATGACCGGCACACCATGCAGTGCGGCAAGAGCGCCATCTTCATCGCCGGGGATGCCGACAACGCCTTGCCACTGCTGCCCGAGGCGGCCGACGAGGGCCGCATCGCGGGCGAGAACGCGGCGCGCTTTCCTGACGTCAAACCGGGCTTGCGCCGCACGCCGTTGACGATCGCCTTCACGGAGCCGCAGATCGCCACCCTGGGCGCGACCTACCAGCAATTGTGCGTGAGCCACGCGGGCCGTTTCGCCGTGGGCGCCGTGTCGTTCGGCAACCAGGGCCGCAGCCGCGTCATGCTGCAAAACCAGGGCTTGCTGCGCGTGTATGCGGAATTTGGCAGCAAGCGCTTTCTCGGCGCCGAGCTGATCGGCCCGAGGGCGGAACACCTGGGCCATTTGCTGGCCTGGGCGTGCCAGGCGCAGCTGACGGTGCCGGCCATGCTCGACATGCCGTTCTACCACCCCGTCATCGAGGAAGGCGTGCGCACGGCCCTGCGCGAGCTGGCGCTGCACCTGGAAAAAGACCCGGAACACGCGCCCGGCTGCGCCGATTGCTCGCCTGGTGTCTGATGCAATTTTATTATTTATATAATTTTGTAGACAAGCTCACATGATTGCGCGATCATCGCTGCCACATTGAAATATTGATTAATAGCAAAAAACATTTCAAATGGTTCATGCCCACGACACCCTGATGGTAAAAAGGGGGAGCGGCTAGCGATGACGGAGACGATGTGAAAATTCGGCGCATTTACGCGGGAGAACTCGCGCTGGGCGTGGCCCTGCCCTGGGACGTGCATGGCGAAACGGGCGGCTTGCTTGCCAGGCTGGGCCATGTCATCAGCAGCGAGAACCAGATCGCCTTGCTGCTGGCGCGCGGCGTCATCGCCGATACCAGTGCCGACGTGCCGCGCACGGCCACGGAAGCGCCGTCGGCCCTGCGCATGCTGAACCTCGTCACGGCTGGCCTGGCCCTTGTCTTGCCGGTCATTGCCGCCGGACAGGCGGGCAGCCACCTGACGCTGGGGCCGCTGGCGCAGCTGGTGGAAGAGGCCGTTGTGCTGGACGCCGACGTGGCGCTGGCCTGCATCCTGCACAACCAGGGCGCGGGCGACTTTGCCGTGCGTCACAGCGTCGACACGGCCGTCATCACGGCTTTGCTGGCGCGTGCGCTGAAACTCGATGATGAGGTCGTGCGCAGCGTGGTGCTGGCCGCGCTGAGCATGAACGTGGGCATGCTGGAACGCCATGCGGATTTCCAGCACAAGGCGGGGCCGCTGGACGCGCAGGAGCGCGCCTATTTGCGCGCCCATCCGCAAGCCGGTGTCGACTTGCTGCGCGCGACGGGTGTCACGGACGCCGTCTGGCTGCAGGCCGTGCTGCAGCACCATGAAAATATCGATGGCAGCGGCTATCCGCTGGGCACGCAAGGCGAGGCGATCGGCATCGGCGCGCGCCTGATCATGCTGGCGGACCGCTATTGCGCACGCGTGTCGAAGCGCAGCTACCGCCAGCCCTTGCTGCCGAACGTGGCCCTGCGCGAAATGCTGATGGCCGACAAGGCCACCCTGGATGCGCCGCTGGCATCGCTGCTGGTGCGCGAGCTGGGCATCTACCCGGTCGGCACCTTCGTCAAATTGCTCAATGGGGAAATCGGCGTCGTCACGCGCAAGGGCTTGAACGCCACCACGCCCCATGTGCAGTCGCTGATCGGCCCGCGTGGCGCGCGCCTGGACGTGCCGCTGCGGCGCGATACGCGCGTGGACTTGCACGCCATCCGCGAAGTGCTCAGCGCGGAACAGGCGGGCTTGCAGTTCCGGCCCGACCAGCTGTGGGGCCGCAGCGCGCGAGTTTGATTTAGTTCAGCAGACCCGCATCGAGCCGTCCCTCAAGCGCCAGTTCGCGCATGATGCGCACGGTGTCGATGTCGGACTCCTTGTAGGCGGAGCGGCGGAAGTCGTCGTACAGGGCGTTGGCCGCATCGGTGGCCGCGTCGTGGCCGTCGTCATACTGGAAGCGCACCCACATGCTGGCTTCGTCGGGCATTTCGATGGTCATCACCAGCGAGGAGGCGCTGATATCCTGTTGCGCCGGCACTTCGTAGCGCACCTGCAGTTGCGGTATCAGCACCACCCTGTCGTTGATGACCAGTTCGCCATAGCGCAGGCTGCGCGCGAAACCGGCGTCGCTGCGCTCGCTGATCTGGCACTCGTCCAGGTGCGGCACGAACAGCTTCGGCGACTCGGCACGCAGGACGAGGCCGCGCCAGACCTGTTCCAGGCTCAAGGTGTCGATCAGCGGGTTGAGCGGATCGTTGATTTCAATCAAGTGTTCAAATTTCATGGGACTGCCATTCGGTAAGTGGGCGCGCACGGGCGATATAGGCGGAATGGTACTCCAGGCGTGACATCGCCGCACACATTACATCGGCCAAGATGGCGGCATATGGCGATATATCAATGCCATTGCCTGTTTTTCAGGCAGGTGTCATCGTGCAAAAGGCGGGTGCGACGCTGTTACAATGGGCTGCTGTTCCCTGCGGAAATACCCTGATGTCCAAAGCACCACAGTTCGGTCTGAATGCGCCCCAAAGCGAAGCGGTTACCTACCTCGACGGCCCTTGCCTCGTGCTGGCGGGCGCCGGCTCGGGCAAGACGCGCGTGATCACGCAAAAGATCGCCCATCTGATCGAAGACCGGGGCTACGACCCGCGCACCATCGCCGCCTTGACCTTCACCAACAAGGCGGCGCTGGAAATGCAGGAACGCATCGCCAAGCTATTGAAACAGCCGCGCCAGGCCAAGCAGTTGACGGTGTCGACCTTCCATTCGCTGGGCGTGAAAATCCTGCGCCAGGAAGCCAATGGCGTGGGCTTGAAGGATCGCTTTTCCATCATGGACAGCGACGACTGTTTTTCGCTGGTGCAAGACCTCGCCATTACCACCGATAAACAGGTGATCCGTGGCATCCAGAACGCCATGTCCTTGTGGAAAAATGGCTTGATCGACCCGGACATGGCGCTGGCGCAAGCGAAGGATGAGGACGAGGCCAACGCGGCGCGCATCTACCGCAGCTATGTGGCAACGCTCTCCGCCTACCAGGCCGTCGATTTCGACGATCTGATCCGCTTGCCCGTGGAACTGTTCCGCAACAACGGCCCCGTGCGCGACAAGTGGCAGCGCCGCCTGCGCTACCTGCTCGTCGACGAATACCAGGACACGAACACTTGCCAGTACGAACTGGTGAAACTGATGGTGACGGGCATCGGCAAGAAGCCGATGTTTACGGCCGTGGGCGACGACGACCAGGCCATCTATGCGTGGCGCGGCGCCACCGTGGAAAACCTGAAAACCCTGGAGACGGATTTCCCCGATCTGCGGGTGATCAAGCTCGAGCAGAATTACCGCTCCACCATGCGCGTGCTGAACGCGGCCAATGCCGTCATCGGCAACAACCCGAAGCTGTTTGAAAAGTCGCTGTGGTCGGAACACGGCCTGGGCGAGCCGATCAAGGTGCTGGGCATGCAGACGGACGAGCAGGAGGCGGAGCAGGTCGCCATCATGATCTCGGCCGACCATTTCGAGCGCAAGAACAAATTTTCCGATTACGCGATTTTGTACCGGGGCAACCACCAGGCGCGCATCATCGAACAGTGTCTGCGCAAGGAGCGCATCCCTTACACGATCTCGGGCGGCCAGAGTTTCTTCGACAAGGCCGAGATCAAGGACATCATCAGCTACCTGCGCCTGTTGGCGAACGAGGACGACGATCCGGCGTTTATTCGCGCCGTGACGACGCCGCGCCGCGGCGTGGGGCAGTCGACGCTGGAAGTGCTGGGCGCGTTTTCCGGGCAGTGGCAATGTTCGCTGTTCCAGGCCGTGTTCAAGGGCGGTATCGAGGCCAAGCTGACGGACCGCCAGCTGGGGCCGCTGCGCGACTTCTGCAACTTCATCAACGACCTCGAATCGCGCGCCAGCCGCCCGGGCGCGGCCGGCAGCGGCGACAACGCGGCCGAAGTGCTGGACGACATGATGAAGGAAATTCACTACGAATCGTATCTGTACGATGCCTTCGAGGAACGGCAGGCGCAAAGCAAGTGGCAGAACGTGCTGGAATTCGTCAACTGGCTCAAGGAGCGGGGCCGTGGCGGCAAGGACCGCGATGGCGAAGAAAAGAACGTGCTGGAACTGACGCAGATGGTGGCCTTGATGACCATGCTGGAAGGCAAGGACGAGGAGCAGGACGCCGTGCGCATGTCGACCCTGCACGCGTCGAAAGGGCTGGAGTTTCCGCACGTGTTTCTGGTCGGCGTGGAAGAGGGCATCTTGCCGCACAAGGGCGACCCCGACGCGCCGGCCGAAACCATCGCCGCGCGCATCCAGGAAGAGCGGCGGCTGATGTACGTGGGCATCACGCGCGCGCAGCGCACCTTGCACGTCACCTGGTGCAAGAAGCGCAAGCGGGCGGGCGAGCAAGTCCATTGCGACCCGTCGCGTTTCATCAAGGAAATGCAACTCGACGTGGGCGACGCCGTGCCCACGGAGGCGGAAGTGATTTCGCCCAAGGAACGCTTGGCGCGCATGAAGGCCTTGCTGGCCGCGCCGAAGGCGTGAGCGGCGCTCAGGCTTCCACGGTGCCGTCCGGCGTGGCCTTCGGCACGATGGCCAGTTGCATGCCCAGCGCATCGAGCATCTTCAAAATGGTGTCGAAGCGCGGTTTGCTGCCTTCGCGCAAGGCTTTATAGGCGCCTTCGCGCGTGATGTCGGCCCGGGCCGCCACCTTGCCCATGCCATAGGCGCGCACCACGTCGTTCATGGCCGACTGGAACAGTTCGGCGTTGCCCGTGGCGACGATTTCGCTCATGTAGGCGGCCACGGCGGCCTTGCTGGTCAGGTGTTGCGTCGGGTCGAATTTGCTCAGGCCTAATGCTTCCAGGTCGTCGAGGTCGAAGGTGTCGCTATGGATGTCTTGGTTCATTTCTTTCGTGCTCCTGTGGATGCCGCCGCCGCTTTCTTCAGGGTCGCCTGCCGGGCTTTCAAGTCCTTGAGTATCGCTTGCGCCTGCTTGATGTCGCGTTGCTGGCTCGATTTATTGCCACCCAGCAGCAGCAAGATCAGGGTGCCCCGATTCGTTTCGTGAAAATACACGCGCCAGCCTGGCCCCGTCTGCAAAAAGCGCAGCTCGCACACGCCTTCGCCCACTGCCCGCCAGTCGCCCTTTTTGCCGTGCTGCAAATGCTTGATGCGCGCGTCAATGGCGGCGGCCGCCACGTCGTGCAGGGAGTCTTCCCAGCGGCGGTATTCGGCCGTCTTGCGCGTGTCGATCAGCAGTGGCTCGGTTGGTGTTGGTTCAATCATTGTAATCGTTTGTTCTCATTCGTCAAGCGGTTTGATCCAGCCATCAGGGAAGAATAGGCAGAAATGGCCGTCTGACCGATGGGGAATGGACGAGGTTTGTCCTGGCTCACGCCGCTGCGGCGGTAGAATGCCGCTTTCAGTCAGGAGTCACAGAGAGCACCATGGACAATGCAGAACAGATGGAAACACGTTTCGTCGATATCGAAATCAAGCTGGCGCAGCAGGAGGACCTGGTCGAATCGCTGAACCAGATGGTGTACCAGCAGGGCAAGCGCATCGACCAATTGGAAGCGATGCTGCACAAGCTGGGCGAGCACGTGCGCGACGGGGCGCAGCAGGCGAATGGCGGGCTGGTCAACGAACGTCCGCCGCATTACTAAATCGGCATCGTGGTGCGGAGCGCATGAAAACCGTTCATCACCGGCCGGCGCGCTACCATCAGTAGTTGCTGGTGACGCAAGTGTGTCAGGCTGTTATTATTTCAGGCTGGCCCGCGACACAATCGCGGCTCTCTTGCGTTTCTTGAAAGAAGACATGACCCGTCCAACAATGCTCGTCATCGCCGCCAGCCTGATGCTGGCGCCAGCCGCCTTTGCCGCTACCGCCAGCACCGCGCCAACCACTGCCGCTACCGCGGCCGCCGCCTTGCCCGTTTCGAACCCGTTTGCGCAGGCCAGCAGCCTGCCCTTCCACTATCCACCGTTCGACAAGGTGCAGGACGCTGACTACGCGCCCGCCTTTACGGCCGGCATGGCCGCCAACCTGGCGGAAATCAACGCGATTGCGAACAACAAGAAGCCAGCGACCTTCGACAACACCATTGTGGCCATGGAGCGCTCGGGCCAGTTGCTGAGCCGCGTGCGCACCGTGTTTTCCGTGATGTCCGGCTCGAACACGAATGAGACGATCCAGGGCCTGGAACGCGAGCTGGCGCCGAAAATGGCGGCCCATAGCGACGCGATCATGCTCAACGACAAATTGTTCAAGCGCATCGACACCCTGTACGCCAAGCGCGACAAGCTGGGCCTCGATGCGGAGTCGAAGCGCCTGCTCGAGCGCTATCACACGGACTTCGTGCGCGCCGGCGCCAAGCTGTCGGCGGCCGACAAGGAAAAACTGCGCGCCTACAACGGCCAGCTGGCCGCCCTGTCGACCAAGTTCGCGCAAAACGTGCTGAAGGAATTGAACGCATCGGCCGTCGTCGTCGATACGCGTGAAGAACTGGACGGCCTGTCGCCGGCCGCCATCGAAGTGGCCGCCGGCCTGGCCAAGAAGCGCGGCCTGGACGGTAAATACGTGATCGCCCTCGTCAACACGACGGGCCAGGCGCCGCTGTCGCTGCTGACCAACCGCGCCGTGCGCGAACGCATCATGGCCGCCTCGCAGGCGCGCGGCAGCCGTGGCGGCGAGTTCGACAACACCCAGGAAGTGCTGGAACTGGCAAAACTGCGGGCCGAACGTGCCGCGCTGATGGGCTACCCGAACTATGCGGACTATTCGCTGGAAGACCAGACGGCGCACGACACCACCGCCGTGAACGCCCTGCTGGGCGAGTTGGCGAAGCCGGCCGTCGTCAATGCGCGCCGTGAAGCGGACGATATCCAGAAGGTCATCGATGCAGGCAAAGGCGGCTTCAAGGTGGGCGCCGCCGACTGGGCTTTCTATAGCGACAAGGTCCGTGCCGAACGCTACAACTTCGATGAAAATCAGTTGAAACCGTACTTTGAAATGCACAGCGTGCTGACCAAGGGCGTGTTCTTTGCCGCCGGCAAGTTGTACGGCTTGACCTTCAAGCAGCGCACCGACTTGCCCGTCTACACGTCCGACATGCTGGTGTACGACGTCTTCAACGAAGACGGCACGCAGCTGGCCATCTTCACCCTGGACCCTTACGCGCGCAGCAACAAGCGCGGCGGCGCCTGGGCGAATGCCTACGTGGGCCAGTCGACCTTGCTGAACCGCAAGCCGGTGATTGCGAATAACCTCAACATTCCCAAGCCGGAAGCGGGCCAGCCGACCCTGATGACGTTTGACGAAGTCAACACCATGTTCCACGAATTCGGCCATGCGCTGCACGGCATGTTCTCGAACGTGAAATACCCGCGCTTCGCCGGCACCAGCGTGCCGCGCGACTTCGTTGAATACCCGTCGCAAGTCAATGAAATGTGGGCGCTGTGGCCGGAAGTACTGCAAAACTACGCCAAGCACTATCAGACGGGCGCGGCCATCCCGGCCGAGCTGCTGGCGAAAGTGACGGCGGCCGACAATTTCAATCAGGGCTATAAAACCACGGAATACCTGGCATCGGCCCTGCTGGACCAGCGCTGGCACCAGCTGACCCCGGCACAGATCCCCACCGACGTGCTGGCGTTTGAAAAAACCGCCTTGAGCGACGCGGGCGTCGATTTCGCCCCGGCGCCACCACGCTACCGCACCACCTATTTCTCGCACGCGTTCGCGGGCGGCTATTCGGCCGGCTATTACGCCTACCTGTGGTCGGAAAAGCTCGACGCCGACACGGTCGAGTGGTTCAAGGAAAACGGCGGCCTGACGCGCAAGAACGGCGACTGGTTCCGCAGCAAATTGCTGTCGCGCGGCGGCAGCGCCGATGCGCTCGACATCTACCGCAACTTCCGCGGCCGCGATGCGAAGATCGAGCCGCTGCTGGAACGCCGTGGCTTGAACGGCAAGTAATCCCCCGTCACCGGCCTGGCCGGTGCAGAACATCGATGGCCGCCCCGCAACGGGCGGCCATTTTTATTTGGAGATTGTGATTGAAAACCGTGGTAAACCGCGCAGTTGGCGGGATGCGCCACAGTATCCGCCGTGCCGGATGACGCCTGTGTGACAGGCTGCTATGATCTGCCACTGGCCCGCGACGCGATCGCGGCTCTTCCCCGCGCTTTCTGAAAGATGTCATGATCCGTCCACAACTGCTCGTCATCGCCGCCAGCATCATGCTGGCCCACGCCGCCCCTTCCGCCCTGGCGGCCACCGCCGCACCGGCCGCCGCCGTCAGTACGCAGAATCCCCTGCTGAAAGCCAGCCCGCTGCCATTCCAGATGCCGCAGTTCGGCCTGATCAAGGATGAGCACTACGCGCCGGCGTTTGCCGAAGGCATGAAACGCCAGCTGGCCGAAGTCAATGCGATCGCCAACAACCGCCAGGCGCCCACGTTCGAGAACACCATCGTGGCCCTCGAGCGCACGGGACAGCTGCTGCACCGCGTGCAAAGCATCTTCAGCAACATGACCTCGACCAATACC
Source organism: Janthinobacterium rivuli (assembly GCF_009208735.1). Classification (GTDB taxonomy): domain Bacteria; phylum Pseudomonadota; class Gammaproteobacteria; order Burkholderiales; family Burkholderiaceae_D; genus Janthinobacterium. Next base: position 101,763 of record NZ_WFLJ01000012.1, read on the forward strand.
AATGCCGTGCTGGAAGCGGTGGAAGTGGACGTGTCGCCGAAACTGGCCGCGCATGGCGACGCCATCACCCTGAATCCGAAACTGTTTACCCGCATCGACACCTTGTACGCCAAGCGCGACAAGCTGGGCCTCGATGCCGAATCCTTGCGCTTGCTGGAACGCTATCACACGGACTTCGTGCGCGCCGGCGCCAAGCTGTCCGATGCGGACAAGGAAAAGCTGAAAGCCTACAACGCCGAGCAGGCGGGCCTGGAAACGGCCTTCGCGCAAAACGTGCTGAAGGAAACGAATGCCAAGAGCATCGTCGTCGACACGCGCGCCGAGCTGGCCGGCATGACGGACAGCGATATCGACACGGCTGCCGCCGCCGCCAAGGAACGTGGCTTGACGGGCAAGTTCCTCATCGCCCTGGTGAACACCAGCGGCCAGCCGCCGCTGGCGGTATTGACGGATCGCAAGACGCGTCAGCGTCTGATGGATGCGTCGCTGAACCGCGGCAGCCAGGGCGGCGAGTTCGACAACCGCGCCATCGTGCTGAAGCTGGCCAAGCTGCGCGCCGAACGGGCGACTCTGCTCGGCTACGCCAACTATGCCGCGTATTCGCTGGAAGACCAGACGGCCAAGACGACGACGGCCGTCAACACCTTGCTGTCGGAACTGGCCAAGCCGGCCGTCGCCAACGCGCGCCGCGAAGCGGCCGACCTGCAGCAAGTGGTCGACGCGGAAAAAGGCGGTTTCCAGGTGGCGGCAGCCGACTGGGCCATCTACACGGACAAATTGCGCAAGCAGCGCTTCAATTTCGATGAAAACGAGCTGAAACCGTACCTGGAATTGAACAGGGTGCTGAACAACGGTGTCTTCTTTGCCGCCAATAAACTGTACGGCATCAGCTTCAAAGAACGCAAGGATTTGCCGGTGTACAACCCGGACGTGCGCGTCTACGACGTGCTGGACGCCAACGGCAAGCCGCTGGCCCTGTTCATCGCCGACTTCTATGCACGCGGCAACAAGCATGGCGGCGCGTGGATGAATGAATACGTGTCGCAATCGTCTCTGATGGGCACGCATCCGGTGGTGGCCAACCAATTGAACATTCCGAAGCCGCCAGCCGGCCAGCCGACCTTGTTGACGTTCGATGAAGTGACGACCATGTTCCACGAATTCGGCCATGCGCTGCACGGCATGTTTTCGAACGTGAAATACCCGCGCTTTGCCGGCACCAGCGTGCCGAGCGACTTCGTCGAGTATCCGTCGCAAGTCAATGAGATGTGGGCCGTGTGGCCGGAAGTGCTGCAAAACTACGCCAAGCACTACCAGAGCGGCGCGGCCATGCCGCAGGAATTGCTCGATAAAGTGACGGCGGCGAAGAAATTCAACCAGGGTTTCATGACGACGGAATACCTGTCGGCGGCCCTGCTGGACCAGCGCTGGCACCAGTTGGCGCCAAGCCAGATCCCGACGGACGTGCTGGCTTTTGAAGCGGCATCCTTGAAGGAGGCGGGCGTCGACTATGCGCCCGTGCCGCCGCGCTACCGCACCAGCTACTTCTCGCACAGTTTCTCGGGCGGCTACTCGGCGGCGTATTACGCCTACCTGTGGTCGGAAAAGCTGGATGCGGAATCGGTCAACTGGTTCAAGGAAAACGGCGGCCTGACGCGCAAGAATGGCGACTGGTTCCGCAGCAAATTGCTGTCGCGCGGCGGCAGCGTCGATGCGCTGCAACTGTTCCGTGACTTCCGCGGCCGCGACGCCACCGTGGAACCGCTGCTGGAACGCCGCGGCTTGAACGCCAAGTAAGCCGTCCTCATCAGAAGCTTGCGTTGCGTTGACATGGCGCACGCAAGCTTTCCGTGCCGGCGGCGTAGAATTGAGTAAGATAGAAACAACAAGGCAGTCGAAAGAGTATATGAGTCAGCAAGATTTGAATGGCATCACCCTGGAAGCGATCGTGACGCGCCTGCACGCCCACTACGGTTGGGACGGTCTGGCCAAGCACATCGATATCAATTGCTTCATCAGCGATCCCAGCATCAAGTCGAGCCTGAAGTTTTTGCGCAAGACCCCGTGGGCCAGGAGCAAGGTGGAACAATTGTTCCTGGACACGCAATTTACTGACTGACAGGAAAAAACATGGATAGCAAACTCAAGGAATCGCTGCAACAACTGCATTCGACACTGGCAACCAGCGGCCCCGTTGATGAAGAACTGCATGGTTTGCTGCAAAAACTCGATGTCGACATCAAGTTGCTGATGGAAAAGCGCGCCGCGCAGGAGCAGGAAGAAGAGTCGACCACCTATGGCCTGGCCGAACGCAGCCAGGAATTGTCGGCCAAATTCGCCGTCAAGCATCCGAAACTGGAGCCGGCGCTGCGGGAATTGGGTGAAATTCTCGCCAACATGGGCATTTAAGCAAGTTGCGGGAAATGCTGGGCCTTGTCCTGCCGGGACGGGCCTTCTTTCCCCAAGTGTTTGAAAAATAAACGTTTTTTTGTACGCAAATCCAACAGTAAAAAGCAGGCCGTCAGGTTGGAAATGGCCAATTCCGGTACAATCCGTACCCTATGAGCTCCCCTACCAATTTATTTGCGACCGTTCCCAAGCGGTCTGCCCGCGCTGCCGTGGCGCCTTTCCTGCCGATGTCGCGTGCCGAGATGGACGCGCTGGGCTGGGACCAGTGCGACGTCATCCTCGTCACGGGCGACGCCTACATCGACCATCCGAGCTTCGGCATGGCCCTGGTCGGCCGCCTGCTCGAAGCGCAGGGTTATCGCGTCGGCATCATCAGCCAGCCGGACTGGCTGTCGGCCGACGCCTTCCGCATCCTCGGCAAGCCGCGCCTGTACTACGGCATTACCGCTGGCAACATGGATTCCATGGTCAACCAGTACACGGCCGACCGCAAGATCCGCTCCGACGACGCCTACACGGCGAATGCGGAACCCAATAAACGCCCGGACCGCGCCGTCACCGTGTACGCCCAGCGCGCGCGCGAAGCGTATTCCGACGTGCCCATCGTCATCGGCAGCATCGAAGCGTCGCTGCGCCGCATCGCCCATTACGATTACTGGTCGGACAAGGTCCGCCGTTCCGTCTTGCCCGATTCCAAGGCTGATTTGTTGATCTTCGGTAATGCCGAGCGGGCGCTGGTCGACCTGACGCACCGCCTGGCCGCTGGCGAATCGATCAAGGATATCCGCGACTTGCGCGGCACGGCCTTCATGGTGCCGGCCGGCTGGCTGCCCGGCGACGACTGGGGCGTGCACAACTCCACCCGCGTCGACGTGCCCGGCAAGATCGACCCGCACTACAGCCCGTACGAGATGGTGCAGGAAGACAAGACCGCCTGCGCGACGGAGAATGCGTCGAAATCGGCCGAAGTCATCAAGCCGATCCGCATCATGAGCCGCGAAGAGCGCCTGGCCATGGCCAAGGAAAAGCACGACAAGACGGTCGTGCGCCTGCCGTCCTACGACGTCGTCAAGGATGACCCCGTCATGTATGCGCACGCCTCGCGCGTGTTCCACCTGGAATCGAATCCCGGCAATGCGCGCGCCATGGTGCAGGCGCACGGCGAACGCGACGTGTGGCTCAACCCGCCGCCGCTGCCGCTGGCCATGGACGAGATGGATGGCGTGTACGACATGAACTACGCGCGCGCGCCGCACCCGAGCTATGGCAAGGCGCATATCCCCGCCTGGGAAATGATCCGCTTTTCCGTCAACATCATGCGCGGCTGCTTCGGCGGCTGCACCTTCTGTTCGATCACGGAACACGAAGGGCGCATCATCCAGAGCCGTTCGGAACCGTCGATCCTGCGCGAAATCGAGCATATCCGCGATAAGACCAAAGGCTTTACGGGCACCATTTCCGATATGGGTGGTCCGACGGCGAATATGTACCGCCTGGCCTGCAAGGAAAAAGAGATCGAAGTGTCGTGTCGCCGCCTGTCCTGCGTGTATCCGTCCATCTGCGTGAATTTGGGCACGGACCACAGCAAGCTGATCTCGCTGTACCGCAAGGCGCGCGCCATTCCGGGCATCAAGAAAGTGCTGATCAGCTCGGGCTTGCGCTACGACCTGGCCGTGCGTTCGCCCGAGTACGTCAAGGAACTGGTCACGCACCACGTCGGTGGCTTGCTGAAGATCGCGCCCGAGCACACGGAAGAGGGCACCTTGTCGAAGATGATGAAGCCCGGCATCGGTGCGTACGACGAGTTCAAGGAAATGTTCGACCGTTTCTCGCTGGAAGCAGGCAAGAAGCAGTATTTGATTCCCTACTTCATCGCCGCCCATCCGGGCACGACGGACCTGGACATGCTCAATTTGGCCCTGTGGCTGAAGAAGAACAATTTTAAATTGGACCAGGTGCAAACCTTCATGCCCACGCCGATGGCCATGGCCACGACGATGTACCACACGCGCAAGAATCCCTTGCGCAAGGTCACGGCAGACTCGGAAGTGGTGGAAACGGCGCGCAGCGGCAAGATCCGCCGCACGCACAAGGCGTTCCTGCGCTACCAGGACCCGGCCAACTGGCCGATCCTGCGCGAAGCGCTGGTCAACATGGGCCGTGGCGACTTGATCGGCAATGGCGACAAGCATTTGATCCCGGCCTGGACGTCGTCGGAATCGGGCGGCCTGGCCGCGGGCGAACGCAGCCGTCAGACGCATGGCGCCGGCACGCCGGACAAGTTCAAGGTCACGCCGGGCAAGAACCGCATCGCCCTGGGCGGCACGGCCGCCGCGCCGAAGGCGACCGCCGTCGAGTCGAAGGTGCGCCCATCGATCCTGTCGACGATCAAGACGAAGGCCAAGCCGGCCGCCGTGCCGATGGGGCGTGGCAGCAAGCCGCCCGCCAAGGGCGGCCATGCCGCGCCGGCACGGGGCGGACGCAAGTAAACGGTCCTCGGCACCCCGGGCATCGCCTGAAAACCCGGCAACGCAGACAGCGTTGCCGGGTTTTTTGTTATCTGCGCACCAGGATGGGGCGCAAAAATGTGGGGGCGGCAGAATTTTTACCAATATTTAAGAATTGAATAGAGCAAAAGGCAATTTTCCCTTGTGGCAACTTGGTGTTTGAAAATATACTCGTTGGATATTTAGCCGTACGGCAACAAAGCTGCCATTCTGGCAAGCGCCAGCGTACGCGACTTCCAGCGTTGATATGAAAAGAGATGCCAATTGAAATGCCTTTCCTGCCAGGCCGAGAATAAGCCGGGCGCAAAATTCTGCGCTTTCTGCGGTACGACGTTTGCCGTTGCTCCTGGCGCCGCCGCCCCCGCGCCGGGCAAATCCTGTGGCCAGTGCGGCCATGATTGCAAGCCGGATGCCAAGTTCTGCCCCAAGTGCGCATTCAGCTTTGCCGTGGCGCCCGTTGCCGCGCCGGTGCCGCTGCCGGAGCCGGTCAATGCGCCCATCATCGAGCCCGTCCCTGAACCTGCCCCGGCGCCAGTGGCGGAGCCTGTCGCACCCCCGCCACCGCCCGTGCTGGAAAAGCGCCGTGCTGATCCCGAACCAGCGCCGGCTCCCTCATCCGAGGTGCCGGCCGACAGCCCGGCCGGTGGCAGCCGCATCAAGCTGATCGTCGCAGCCGTCGCGGCGGTGGTGGTCGTGGGTGCGGCAGGGGGATACTATTACCTGTCAGCTAAGCCTGCCGAACCCGGGCCAGTCCCCACGCCGACGGTTGCCGCCGAAGAAACGACGACTGACGCCGAGCAGCCGCTGGCCATCAGCGACCCGGCGCTCGATGGCGCCACGACGGCCGACTTAGCCGCGACACCTGCTGCCGAGCCTGAGCCCGAGCCTGAGCCTGAGCCAGCGGCAGCTCCTGCACCGGCTCCTGCACCGGCACCGGCACCTGTCGCGGAAAAGCCGGCCAAGCCCGTCAAGGTGACGCCGCCACCGGCGCCTGTCAAACAGACTAGCGGCCTGGAAAGCGTGATCACGGAGAGCCTGTCGGAAGCGAGCCACTGCATGAGCCAGCGCAAATACGACTGTGCCGTTGCCAACGCGAATGCCGTGTTGCGCATGGACACGGGCAACCGCTACGCGCTCGACATCAAGCGCAAGGCGAAAGAAGCGCAGGACAAGGCGCTGTCGCAAATCCAGATCGAGTAAGCCGCGCTGCTTGCCTTCCCCCTATTTTGAACTTCCCGGAGAATAACGTGAAAAACTTGAAACAAAAGGCCAAGCCCCTGGTGGCGATGCTGGTCGTGTCCTCGATGCTGGCCGGCTGCGCCGCGCCAGGCGGCCCTGGCGCCACCGGCAATACCGGCAATACCGGCAATACCGGCAACGCAGGCACGGAAGCGGCCAGCGGCGAATGCAATACGGCCATGCTGGCCGGCATCGGCGCCGTCGTGGGCGGCTTGCTGGGCGGTGGCAACAATACCGTGCGCGGCGCGGCCCTCGGCGCCAGCCTGGGCGCGCTCGCCTGCGTGGCCTTGAATTATCAAAGCCAGCAAGTCAAGACGGCGCAGCAGGTACAAACCGACTACAAGGTGGCCAACAAGGGCAAGCTGCCCGAGCAGTCGACCCTGGTGAAATACGAGACGGGCTTTACGCCTTCCTCCGTGCGTCCGGGCCAGAAAGCGCAGACCAATTCGTATATCGAAGTGGCGGCCGGCACGCGCGATCCGAACCCGCTGGTGGAAGAGGAATTGAGCCTGTACAAGCCAAATGGCGACTTGATCAAAACCGTGCGCAAGGTGGTCAGCAGCAATAACGGCAGCGGCGCCTACAAGGGCGGCTTCTCGATTCCCATGCCGGAAGGCGTGCCGCAGGGTATTTATCCGGTACGCACGGCCCTGTACCTGAATAGCAAGCGCGTCGGTGGCCAGGACGTCAAGCTGCAGATCGTCCAGCGCCAGGCGCCTGCGTCCGACCTGCAACTGGCGCTGGCCTACTGACACATCCATACCAAGGGGCGGCCGGGTAGGCCGTCCCCTTCCGATTTCCCCCTTCCAGGCTAGACATGACCATTTCCACCGAAGCACATCAACCTCTTCCCTTTTCCTCCGCCGTGGGTTCGCTGATCGAAGCGACCGATGCCATCAGGAACTTCCGCGCGATTGCCTTGCTGGCCCTGACCTTTATCGGCGCCGTGCTTGTCGGTGGCGTCCTGACGATGCTTGCCGGCAGCATGAGCAGTCCGCTGCTGGCCTTTTTCGGTGGCTTGATGGCCTTCCTCGTGATGTTTTACGGTTCCAACGCCGTGGGCATCCTGCTGATGCGCGATGCGCAAGGCCAGCCGGGCATGAGCCTGGTGGATGCCGTGCTCGTTTCGCTGTACACGAGCCATCGCCTGATCGCGGTCGTCTTCCTTGAATTCCTGATCGTGCTGGCGGCCATGATCGCCATCGCCATCCTCTTGTTCGTCTGCAAGATCCCCGTGCTCGGCCCCGTGCTGTACGCGGTCGTTTTCCCGCTGTCGGCCATCGTGCTGGGCGTGCTGGTGTTTGCACTGTTCTACGTGATGCTGCCGCTGGCCGGCCCTGCCGCCTGGTCGGGCGCCAGCGTGTTCCAGATCATTGCCCGCCTGAACCAGATCGTGCGCACCAAGCTGGTGTCCGTGATCTTGCTGGAAGTGCTGCTGTTCCTGATCACCGCGTTTGTGGCCCTGCTGATCTTTGGCGTGCTCGGTACCGGCGTGTCGCTCACCTCGGGCATGTCGGCTGGCATCCTCAGCCTGGGCCAGATGGATCTGTATGCGATGGCTACGGGCCTGGGCCGCGGTGGCTACGGTTCCGGCTACATCGTCGCTGCCGGCCTGGGCGGTGGTTTGCTGATGGCGGCCGCGGCCGTGGTGCCAGGCTTGATCTTTACCAAGGGCGTGTGCATCATTTATCTGGGCGCCACGCGCAATGTCGATTTCAGCGCCTCGGAAGCGAGCCTGAACGACGGCCTGGCCACGGTCAAGAAAAAAGCCGAGGAAGCGCGCGAGCGCGCGCGTGCCCTGGCCGAGCAGGCGAGCGCCCCCGCCGCGCCAGCCGCTCCCGCTGCGTCGGCTGACAGCCTGCAGTGCCCCAGCTGCAAGGCTCCGGTCGCGTCCGATGACGTGTTCTGCGGCGAATGCGCGCATAAACTCAAGTAAGGCAGACCATGGCGCAATTCTGTAAACAGTGCGGCACCGCCCACGCGCCTGACGCGCGCTTTTGCGACGAGTGCGGCAAGGCCGTCAACGCCGCCCCGGCACCCGCGCCGGCCGCGACACCGGCGCTGTCCGGCGTGCAGCGGCGCCACCTCGTCATTGCCGGCGGCGTGCTGGCGGTCGTCATCGTGGCCGGCGGCGCCCTGGCGTGGTTGCTGGCGCCAGAGGCAGCCTCGTCCAGCAGTTTCAGCCGCGCCATCGATGCCCACCTGGCGACCGATGAGGCGGCGCGCGACAAGTTGCTGTGCCTTGCCAACTTGCCGTACCAGAAGGAAGAGATCCGCGTGGCGTCGTACGATAGTTCCACTCGGCAATGGCTCGATATCCTCGTGCGTAGCGGGCTGTACAGCGCTCCCGTCGAGCAAAGCAGCGGCGGTTGGGTTGCGCAATCGCAATTTGTCTACGCGCTGGCCGCGCCGGGCAAGGCGGCCTTGCGCGGCGACAAGCTGTGCGTGGCCAAGGGCGTGAAAGTGGCCAAGGTCAGCGGCTACGATCAGGTGCGCGACTTGGGCGCACAGCACGTGGCGATGGCCAAGGCGACCCTGGCGTTGACCGATGAGGCGGCGTGGTTTGCCAAGTCGCCGGACCGCGCGCTGATCCTGCAGCGCCTGCCGGACGGCGACCTGGAAGTGCGGTTGCCGCTGGCGCTGGTCGACAAGCAGTGGCAAGTCATCGACGAAGCGCAGATGAGCCAGGCCGCCATGACCGGTGTGCTGGGCAAATCGCCGGCCGCGCAGGGCGCGGGCATGCTGGACAAGCTGAAAAGCGTGTTCAGCTTTGGCGGCCACCCGGCGGTGGGGAAATGGCAGGCGGCGATGGGCAATGTCCTGGAATTTACACGCGACAGCGTGATCAATAACGGGACCTCGACCAAGGCCACCTTCAGCACCAAAGGCAATACCGTGACGATCACGCCGGAAGGCGCGGGCGATGCGGCCATGGACATTATCGTCAGCGAGGATGGCAGCACGGCGCAGATCAGCATGGGCGGCATGCGGGTGACCACCCTGCGCCGCATGCGCGATTAAGCATCTGTCCAGGCGGCGTAGCTTGCCGCCTTGCAGCATTCCAGAAGCCCGGCCATGCCGGGTTTTTTTTCGCCGCCAGGCAGGCAGGGAAGGCAGGTATTTATCTTGACATCAAGATAGTTCGCGCCCACACTGGCCTTTTATCTTAATGTCGAGATAGTTGCATGAGTTCTTCTTCTGCCCGTCCCGCCTGGGGCGATATTCTGCTCACGGCGCTGGCGCCCCTGATATGGGGTTCCACGTATATCGTCACGTCCGAACTGTTGCCGCCCGGCCGGCCCTTCACGGCGGCCCTGATCCGCGTGCTGCCGGCCGGCCTGCTGTTGCTGCTGATCATGCGGCGCCTGCCCGCTCGGCGCGACTGGGGCCGCGTGCTGGTCCTGTCCGCGCTCAATATCGGCGTGTTCCAGGCGCTGCTGTTCGTGGCCGCCTACCGCTTGCCGGGAGGCCTGGCGGCCGTGGTGGGCGCCATCCAGCCGCTCTTGGTGATGGGCCTGGCCTGGGGCGTGGAAGGGCGCCGTCCGGCCCGCCTGGCCCTGGGGGCCAGCGTGCTGGGCGTGGCCGGCATGGGCGTTTTATTGTTGTCGCCGCGCACGGTGTGGGAACCCGTCGGCATCGCCGCCGCGCTGGGCGGCACGGCTTGCATGGCGGCCGGCACTTACCTGACGCGGCGCTGGAAACCGGACTTGCCCGTGCTGGCGCTGACGGGCTGGCAATTGCTGCTCGGCGGCCTGATGCTGGCGCCCGTCGCGTGGCTGGCTGACGCGCCCTTGCCGGCCTTGTCCGCGCAGCAAGTGCTGGCCTACGCCTACCTGTGCCTGGCCGGCGCCCTGCTGGCGTATGCCTTGTGGTTCCGCGGCATCGCCAGGCTGTCGCCCGTGGCCGTCTCCTCGCTGGGACTGCTCAGTCCCCTGATGGCCGTCGTGCTGGGCTGGGCCTTGCTGGACCAGGCCATGACGGGCTGGTCGATGCTGGGCTTGCTGCTGGTGCTGGCCAGCGTGCTGGCCGTGCAGTGGGTCAGCGCCCGTCCCGCAACAAACGCCTGACTTCCGCGCATTTCCCCTCGGCAGGCCGATCGCCTCGGCCTGTCCCTTTCCCTCTGGGCGCTCCCTTTTTGCTGCACCGCACATACAGTTTTGCTTGCACTGTAATAGGGCATTGAGGCACTATTCGCTTCGCGCAAACGTTTGCGCGCAACGAATTTCCTAAAAAGCATGCAGTACACGTGCTTGACCAACAACTCTGGAGACGCTCATGACATCCCGTATTCGCCTGAAAATGATTGCCGCCGCTGTCCTGGTATGTGCTTTGCCCGCCGTGCCGGCCATGGCGCAGACGCCTGCCAAACCGAAGGTGGCGCTGGTGATGAAGTCGCTCGCCAACGAATTTTTCCTGACCATGGAAAATGGCGCCAAGGCGCATCAGAAGGCCAATGCCGCCAAGTACGACTTGCTGTCGAACGGCATCAAGGATGAAACGGATACGTCGAGCCAGATCAAGCTGGTCGAGCAAATGATCGTCTCGCGCGTCAATGCGCTGGTGATCGCCCCGGCCGACTCGAAAGCGCTGGTGCCGGTGCTGAAAAAAGCCATCGACGCGGGCATCATCGTCGTCAATATCGACAACAAGCTCGACGCGGGCGCCCTGAAAGAGAAGGGCATCACCGTGCCGTTCGTCGGTCCGGACAACCGCAAGGGCGCCAAGGTCGTCGGCGACTTCCTGGCCCAGCAAATCAAGAAGGGCGATCCGGTCGGCATCATCGAAGGCGTCTCCACCACCTACAACGCGCAGCAGCGCACCCTGGGTTTCCAGGACGCCATGAACGCGGCCGGCGCCAAGGTCGTCAGCGTGCAGTCGGGCCAGTGGGAAATCGCTCCCGCCAACACGGTGGCCGCCGCCATGCTGAACGCCAACCCGAACATCAAGGCTTTGCTGTGCGGTAACGACAACATGGCCATCGGCGCCGTCTCCGCCATCAAGGCGGCCGGCAAGACGGGCAAAGTGTTCGTCGTCGGTTACGACAACATCAACGCCATCAAGCCGATGCTGGCCGATGGCCGCGTGCTGGCTACCGCCGACCAGTTCGGTTCGCAGCAAGCCGTGTTCGGCATCGAGACCGTGCTGAAAGCCCTGGCGCAGAAGAAGAAACAGGCCGAGCTTGGTGGCGTCATCGAAACCAAGGTCGAACTGGTCGCCAAGGGCGCCAAGTCCTGATCGTTTGATCCCGCCGGGACCGGCGCCTGCGCATACTTCTGAGTACGCGCGCGCCGGCCCCGCCGCCACCACCGCGGAGTTTTATCATGCCCACCGACATTCCCCCGGCGCCAGCCGCCATCCCCTTGTTAACGCTCGATAACATCGGCAAGTCCTATGTCGGCCCCGTCCTCGGTGGCGTGGGCCTGCGCTTCGCCCCTGGCCAGGTGCTGGCGCTGACGGGCGAGAACGGCGCGGGCAAGAGCACCTTGTCGAAGATCATCTGCGGCCTGGAGCAAGCCACCACGGGCACGATGCTGCTCGACGGCAAACCCTACCAGCCCGCTTCGCGCGGCGCCGCCGAAGCGCTGGGCATCCGCATGGTGATGCAGGAACTCAATTTGATTCCCACCCTGTCGATCGCGGAAAACCTGTACCTGAAGAATCTGCCGCAGCGTTTCGGCTTCATCGACCGTACGCGCCTCGAACGCGATGCGCGCGAACAGATGGAAAAAGTCGGCCTGGGCGGCCTCGATCCGTGGACCTTGGTCGGCGAGCTGGGCATCGGCCACCAGCAAATGATCGAGATCGCGCGCAACCTGATCGGCGCCTGCCGCCTGTTGGTGCTCGACGAGCCCACGGCCATGCTGACGCACCGCGAAGTGGAGCTGCTGTTCCTGCAGATCGAGCGTCTGAAGGCCGACGGCGTGTGCATCATCTATATTTCCCACCGCCTGGAAGAACTCAAGCGCGTGGCCGACCGCATCGCCGTGCTGCGCGACGGCCAGCTCGTGTGCGACGACGACATCGCGGGCCACTCCGCCGCCGACCTGGTCAGCCTGATGGTGGGCCGTTCGGCCGACGATGCGGTCGACTTGAGCGGCCGCACCATCGGCGCGCCGCTGCTGCGCGTGCGCGGACTGGCGCGCGGCAAGGTCGTCAACCCGACCTCGTTCGACTTGCGTGCCGGTGAAATCCTCGGCATCGCCGGCCTGATCGGCTCGGGCCGCACGGAATTGCTGCGCCTGATCTTCGGCGCCGACCGCGCCGACGCCGGTGAAATTTTCCTCGGTGACAGCGCCACGCCCGCCGCCTTGCACTCTCCGCAGGCCGCAGTGCAAGCCGGCATCGCCATGATCACGGAAGACCGCAAGGGACAAGGCTTATTGCTGCGCCAGTCGATCGCCGTGAATACGACCCTGGCGTCGCTCGACACCGTCAGTGGCGCGGGCTGGCTCAACGACGCGGCCGAAGCGACGGTGGCCGACGATTACATCGAGCGCCTGGGCATCCGCTCGCGCAACAGCGCGCAAACGGTGGCCGAGCTCTCCGGCGGCAACCAGCAAAAGGTGGTGATCGCCCGCTGGCTGTATCGCGACTGCCCCGTGATGCTGTTCGACGAACCCACGCGTGGCATCGATATCGGCGCCAAGTTTGATATTTATCAGGTGTTGGCTGAACAGGCGCGCCAGGGCAAGGGCCTCGTCATCGTCTCGAGCGACTTGCGCGAACTGATGCTGATCTGCGACCGCATCGCCGTCATGAGCGCGGGCAGCATCGTCGACACCTTCGAGCGCGGCGCCTGGAGCCAGGACGCGCTGCTGTCGGCCGCCTTCTCCGGCTATTTGACCCCTAATTCCACTCCAGCTGCGGCCTGATCCGCCGGAAAGATTCCCATGACCACTACTTCTTCCCCATCGTATCTGCAGCGCAGCCTGGCCGACCTGAAAAACTATGCGGGCCTGATCGGCGCCCTGCTGGCCATGTGCGTGCTGTTCTCGTTTGCCAGCGAAAATTTCTTCACCCTGGCCACCCTGAGCACCCTGTCGAACAATATCCCCACGCTGGTCGTGATGGCCGTCGGCATGACGTTCGTGCTGATCATCGGCGGCATCGATCTGTCCGTCGGTTCCGTGATGGCGCTGGCCGCTTCCGTGCTGTCCCTGGCCGTCGTGCACTGGGGCTGGCCCGTGTGGAGCGCGGCCCTGCTGGGCATGTTCGTCGCCGCCCTGTGCGGCGCGACGACTGGCCTCATTTCCGTCGGCTGGCGCATTCCCTCGTTCATTGTGTCTCTGGGCGTGCTGGAAATGGCGCGGGGCCTCGCGTATCAGGTGACCAATTCGCGCACGGAATACATCGGCAGCGCCGTCGACGGCATCAGCTCGCCGATCGCATTCGGCCTGTCGCCCGCCTTCATCGCCTCGATCGCCATCGTCGTCATCGGCCACCTGGTGCTCACGCGCACGGTGCTGGGACGCCACTGGATCGGCATCGGCACGAATGAAGAAGCCGTGCGGCTGTCCGGCATCAATACGAAGCCGTCGAAAGTGCTGGTGTTTGCCTTGATGGGCTTTCTTGCCGGCGTGGGCGCGCTGTTCCAGGTGTCGCGCCTGGAAGCGGCCGACCCGAACGGCGGCGTGGGCATGGAATTGCAAGTGATTGCCGCCGTCGTGATCGGCGGCACGAGCCTGATGGGCGGGCGCGGCTCCGTCATCAGCACCTTCATCGGCGTATTGATCATTTCCGTGCTGGAAGCGGGCCTGGCCCAAGTGGGCGTGTCGGAACCCGTGAAACGCATCGTCACGGGCCTGGTGATCGTCGCCGCCGTGGTGCTCGACACCTACCGCCGCCGCGGCGAACGCGCCTAAGCGACGCAGCGCCCATGGCAACCATCAAGCAAGTGGCGCAGGCGGCGGGGGTATCGTTTACCACCGTGTCGCACGTCCTCAACAATACCCGCCCCGTCAGCGACGAGGCGCGTCGCGCCGTGCTGGCGGCGGCGGAGGCACTGCATTACGTGCCCAGCGCGCTGGCGCGTTCCCTGCGCAGCCGCAGCACGGGCACCATCGGCCTGATCATTCCGAACAATACGAACCCGTATTTCTCGGAAGTGGCGCGCGGCATCGAGGACAGCTGCTACGCGGCCGGCTACAGCGTGATCTTGTGCAATTCCGATGACGACCCCGTCAAGCAGCGCGACTACCTGAACGTGCTGCTGACCAAGCGCTGCGATGGCCTGATTTTGTCCGCGCTGGCCGACAGCGACGGCGAATTGCTGCGCAAGATGAAGGTGCCGGCCGTGCTGCTCGACCGCGCGCCCAGCGACCTGTCCATCGATGCCGTGGCCGTCGACAACCGCGCCGGCGGCGCCCTGGCCGCGCATCACCTGCTGGGTCTCGGACGACGGCGCCTCGCCTGCATCGCCGGTCCCCGCGAAGTGAGCATTTCCAACGACCGCATCGACGGCGTGCGAGGCGCCATGGCGGACGCGGGCGTGGTCCTGGCCGACGCCCTGTGCCGCCATGCGGACTTTACCAGCGCGGGCGGCTATGGGGCCGCGCTGGACTTGCTGGCGCTGCCGCAAGATCAGCGTCCGGACGCCTTGTTCTGCTGCAATGACTTGATGGCCTTTGGCGCCTTGCGCGCCGCCGCCGAGCGCGGCATCGCCGTGCCGGGCGAGCTGGCCGTCGTCGGTTTCGACGATATCGACCTGGCCAGCTTCGTGCACCCGGCCTTGACCAGCGTGGCGCAAAATACGCGCGAGCTGGGCCACATCACGGCCGCCTGCCTGCTGGCGCGCATCGCCGACCCCGCCTTGCCGCGCCAGCAGCGCAGCATCGCCCCCGCACTGCACGTGCGCGGCTCCAGCGTGGCCGCCACCGTGCCTTTTTCCGCACCTACTTCTTCACCTGCAACTGAACTGATGGGAATGACATCATGATCGTGGTTATCGGCAGCATCAATATGGACCTGGTCTTGCGCGTGCCGCGCATGCCCCTCCCCGGCGAAACCCTGACGGGCGGCGCGTTCCGCACGATTCCTGGCGGCAAGGGCGCCAACCAGGCCGTGGCCTGCGCGCGCCTGAGCGGCAAGGTGGCGGGCGCCCAGCAAGTGGCCATGGTCGGCTGCGTGGGCGACGACGCGTTCGGCGCGACCTTGCGCGCGGCGCTCGTCGGCGACGGTATCATCGACAGCCACATCACGACCTTGCCGGGCGTGGCGTCCGGCATCGCCTCGATCCTCGTGGACGACAATGGCCAGAACAGCATCGTCATCGCCGGCGGCGCCAACGACTTGTTGAGCCCCGCGCACATCGACGCGGCGCAAGGTTTGATTGAACAGGCCGATATCGTCGTGCTGCAGCTGGAAACGCCGATGGCCACCGTCGTGCACGCCATCAAATTGGCCCGCTCGCTGGGCAAGACCGTGGTGCTGAACCCGGCCCCGGCGGCCAGCCTGCCGGACGGCTTGCTGGAACTGGTCGACTACCTGATTCCGAATGAAATCGAAGCGGCCATGCTGGCCGGCGTCGGCCCGGAGGGGGCGGATGCCAAGGCGCTGGCGGCCGCGCTGCAAAAGCTGGGCAGCGACAACGTCATCATCACCTTGGGTGCCAAGGGCGTGCACGCGGCCCTGTATGGCGGCGACTTCACCTTCCCGGCCGAAGCGGTGCAAGCCGTCGACACGACGGCGGCCGGCGACACCTTCATCGGCGGTTTTGTCGCTGGCCTGGCGTCCGGCATGGACGAGGCCGAAGCGATCCAGCAAGGCCAGCGCGCGGCCGCCTGGAGCGTCACCAAGCCTGGCGCGCAAACCTCGATCCCCCACTTGCACGAGCTGTTCTAAGATCATGAAAAAATCACCGCTGCTTAATATTGCGCTGTCGCAAATGATCGCTTCGCTCGGCCATGGCGACATGCTCGTCATCGGCGACGCGGGCTTGCCGTCGCAGCCGGGCGTGCCCCTGATCGACCTGGCCCTGACGCGCGGCATCCCCGGCTTCATCGACACCGTCAACACGGTATTGACTGAAATGCAGGTGGAATACCATCTGCTCGCCAGCGAGTTGCCGCAGCATAATCCGGCCATGGCGGCGCAGGTGGCGGCCCTGGCCGTGCCCGATGCGCGCCAGGTGACGCACGACGAGTTCAAGCAATTGAGCAAGGGCGCGCGCGCCATCGTGCGCACGGGCGAGTGCAGTCCGTACGCCAACATCATTTTGGTGGCCGGCGTCGTGTTCTAGCGCAAATAAACGCGAAATAGTTTGCCAAAAACATCAACGCACTTGTCCTCACTGAAATAATTATCCATCGGCAAAAGGGGCGGCTACAATAGCCTTACCCCTGCCAGCTCGGCAGCTTCCTGTGGTGTTCCGCCATGCCGATGAAAGCCCCCGACGCTTTCCGCCTTGTCTTGCCGCCCGCCGGCAGGCTGGCGCGCGCCTGGCGCGGCATTTTCTTCCTGCTGCTGTGCCTAGCCACACCAGCCCGGGCGCTGGAACCCGTTACCCTGCAACTCAATTTCACGCACCAGTTCCAGTTTGCCGGCTATTACGCGGCCATCGAGCAGGGCTATTACCGCGAAGCGGGGCTGGAAGTCAGGCTGGTCGAAGGCGGCGGCGCGCCGTTTGCCGAGGCGGCCGTGCTGGCGGGCCAGGCCGAGTATGGCGTGGGCAACAGCACCTTGTTGCTCAGCCGGATGGCGGGCAAGCCGCTGGTGGTGCTGGCCGTCGTGTTCCAGCATTCGCCCAGCGTGCTGCTGATGCGCCAGCAGGGCGGCGCGCCCGACGTGCGCAAGCTGGTGGGGGCGCCCGTGATGATAGGCGCGCCCGGCGATGCGGCCCTTGCCGCCGATGAAGTGTCGCTGTTCCTGGCGAAAATGGGCGTCGCGCCGCAGCAGATGCGCCACTTGCCGCCCAGCTACCGGGTCGAGGATTTGATCGATGGCAAGGTCGACGCGATTGCCGCGTATTCCACCAACGAGCCGGACTACCTGGACCGGGCCGGCTTTTCCTACTACCAGTTTACGCCGCGCACGGCCGGTATCGATTTCTACGGCGACAACCTGTTTACCAGCGAGCACGAGCTGCGCCGCCATCCCGAGCGCGTGAAGGCGTTCCGCGCGGCCAGCCTGCGCGGCTGGCAATACGCGATGGCGCACCGCGAGGAAATGGCGCGCGTGATCCATGCCAAATACAGCCAGCGCCATGACCACGCGCATCTGCTGTACGAGGCGCAGCAGATGGAATTGCTGCTGCAGCCCGTGCTGGTGGAGCTCGGCTACATGAATCCCCAGCGCTGGCAGCACATCGCCCACACGTATGCGGCCATGGGCGTGCTGCCGCGCAATGCCACGGACAGCCGCACCTACCAGGGTTTCCTGTATCGCCCCGTGCCGGGCGCCGACCTGGGCTGGCTGTACCTGTCGCTGGGCGTGGCGGGCAGCCTGCTGGCCGTGTCGGCCGCCTTTCACTTCAACAACCTGGCGCGCGAGCGCCGCCGCACCGAGGAAACCATCCGTCAAGGGGAATTGCGCTTTCGCACCATGTTCGAGGAAGCGCCCATGGGCATCGCCCTGATCGATACCCTGAGCGGACAGTTTCTCGACATCAATCCACGCTACCTGGCCATCAGCGGGCGCAGCCTGGAACACATGAAGCGCTCGAGCTGGATGGAGATCAGCCATCCCGACGACGTGGCCGGCGAGCAGGAACAGGTAGCGCAGCTGCTGGCGCGGCGCATGCAGGGTTTTCGCCACACCAAGCGCATCGTGCGGCCCGATGGCGGCGTGGTGTGGGTTGACGCTTCCGTGACGGCCATCGCCACGGCGCGCCATGGCGGGCCGCACCACCTGTGCATGCTGGAAGACGTGACGGACAAGCGGCAAACGGAAGCGCTGATCTGGCAGCAAGCCAATTTCGATACCCTTACGCAATTGCCGAACCGGCGCATGTTCCACGAGCGTTTGCGCCTGGCGCTGGCCCAGGGCCGGCGCGACAGCAGCCGCGTGGCCATCCTGTTCATCGACCTCGACCATTTCAAGGAAGTCAACGACACGCTGGGGCATCACCAGGGTGATATTCTGCTGATCGAGGCGGCGCGGCGCATCCGCGTGGGCGTGCGCGAGACGGACACGGTGGCGCGCCTGGGCGGCGATGAATTCACGGTGATCCTGTCCGACCTCGACGATCTGCAGCAAGTCGACCGCATCGCGCGGCAGATACTCGACGGCTTGCTGGCGCCGTTCCAGCTGGGACAAGAGCAGGCCTTCGTCTCGGCCTCGATCGGCATCACCCTGTATCCCGATGATGCGGGCACGATCGAGGAATTGCTCAAGCATGCGGACCAGGCCATGTATGTCTCGAAAGGGGCGGGACGCAACCGCTATAGCTACTTTACGCCGGCCATGCAGGTGGCGGCCGTCAACCGCATGCGCATGGGGGCGGACTTGCGCACGGCCCTGCGCGAACAGCAGATGCAGCTGCATTACCAGCCCATCGTCGAGCTGGACAGCGGCAAGCTTGTCAAGGCGGAAGCCTTGCTGCGCTGGCACCATCCGCAGCGGGGTCTGGTATGCCCGCCGGATTTTCTGGCGCTGGCCGAAAGCAGCGGCCTGATCGTGGAGATCGGCGACTGGGCGCTGCGCACGGCGGCCGCGCAACTGCTGCACTGGCGCGCGCACGGCCATGCCATCGGCTTGCCGGGACTGCAGCTGTGCCTGAATCAGTCGCCGCTGGAATTGCAGCGCGAAGTGGAGGCGCCCGGTACCTGGTTGCGCCAGCTGGCGGCGCTCGGTGTGCCGGCCTCGGCCATCGTGCTCGACATGCGTGAAGATGTACTTTTGCCTGCCGGCACCAGCATGGCGCCCCGCTTGCAGCACTTGCGCGAAGCGGGCCTGCAGATCGCCCTGGACGACTTCGGCAGCGGCCATGCCTCGCTGACGCAATTGCAGCAATGCGGCATCGATTACCTGAAGCTCGACGGCGTGCTGGTGCGCAAGCTGGCGCCCGGCGCCAGCGAACTGGTGCTGTGCGAAGCCATCGTCACCATGGCCCACAAGCTGGGCTTGCAGGTCATCGCCGAAGGGGTGGAGACCGCAGCGCAGCACGGTTTGCTGCTGGGCATAGGCTGTGATTTCGCGCAAGGCGAGCTGTTTGCGCCGCCGCTGACCAGCGAAGCGTTCGATGCGCTGCTGCACGCCCGGCGGCCCTTGCACCCTTGAAACAGGCGTGCCCTGCCACCAGATTTCCACTGGCCCTGCGGGACAGGGCTCCCGGACTGAACGGGCTTATACTCGACGGGCTGGCGCCTGCGCCCGGCATTGCTGTCACGGGTCCTGGACCTGGAGCGCAGGCATACCTTCTTCCATTCACTCAACTCGAGGTGACCTCATGGGCATTTTCAGCAATATCTACAACAAGATCTTCCACCATTCGTCCGACGCCGCACCGGCTGCCACGCCCGCTGCCGCTACCGACGCGCCGGCGGCGGCCGCACCGGCCGCTGCACCAGCGGCTGCCGTGCCCGTCGTGGACGTGGAAGTGGTGCTGGTCGACCTGGCCAGCAAGAACGCGGAAAAACTCAATTGGCGCACATCCATCGTCGACCTGATGAAACTGCTTCAACTCGACAGCAGCCTGGCTTCGCGCAAGGAACTGGCGCAGGAGCTGCATTTCACGGGCGACACCAATGATTCGGCCAGCATGAATATCTGGCTGCATCGCCAGGTGATGATCAAGCTGGCGGAAAACGGCGGCAAGGTGCCGGAAGAGCTGAAAAACTAAGAACTGAACACCTGGCGGCGGCAGGGGTATCCACTGTCACCGCTATCCAATCCTGTGGGAACTGCCTATCATGGAGTTCCCATGGCGTCATGATAGCTAAAACCAATTGAAACTATTGTGACAATCAATTTTGCTTATGGGTTAAAACCCCTTACACTAGAGTCTTACTGATTCACCACACGAGAGGAAATGACTATGTCGCTGATCAATACCCAAGTTAAACCATTCAAGGCAACCGCTTACCACAATGGCAAATTCGTCGACCTGACGGAAGCGTCGCTGAAAGGCAAGTGGTCGGTATTCGTCTTCTACCCAGCCGACTTCACCTTCGTTTGCCCAACCGAACTGGAAGATCTGGCCGATCACCACGCTGAATTCCAGAAACTGGGCGTCGATGTCTACGGTATCTCGACCGATACCCACTTCGCGCACAAAGCGTGGCACGACACCTCGGACGCGATCAAGAAAGTGCAATACGCACTGATCGGCGACCCAACCGGCGCCCTGTCGCGCAACTTCGAAGTCATGATCGAAGAAGAAGGGCTGGCACTGCGCGGTACCTTCGTCATCAATCCTGACGGCTTCATCAAAGTGCTGGAAGTGCATGACAACGGCATCGGCCGTGACGCAGCGGAACTGTTGCGCAAAGTCAAAGCCGCCCAGTACGTGGCGAACCACCCAGGCGAAGTATGCCCAGCCAAATGGACGGAAGGCGCAGCAACCCTGACCCCATCGCTGGACCTGGTTGGCAAGATCTAAGTCTTGAAGCCTTGCAACATCTAGCAGCAAACAAGTAGTTACCGCGATGCCGGACCGGGTGTCCGGCCCGGCATTCGCCTAAATATTTGTAGAAAAGGAAAAAATCATGTTAGACGCCACCCTCAAAACCCAACTGAAATCCTACTTGGAAAAAGTGGTGTATCCGCTTGAGTTGGTCGCTTCTCTCGATGACAGCGCAAAAGCCCGCGAGATGAAAGAATTGCTCCAGGAGATAGTCCTGTTGAGCGACAAGATCACGCTGGTCGAGCGCATGGACGCTGGCGTACGGACCCCGTCGTTCAGCATCAACCGCCCAGGCACCGATATCGGCGTGCGTTTCGCCGGTGTGCCGCTGGGCCATGAATTCACGTCGCTGGTACTGGCGCTGCTGCAAGTAGGCGGCCACACCATCAAGTTCGACGATGCCGTGATCGAGCAGATCCGCAACCTCGACGGCGATTACGAGTTTGAAACGTTTATTTCGCTCTCCTGCCATAACTGCCCGGAAGTGGTGCAGGCCTTGAATGCGATGGCGGTGATCAACCCGCGCATCAAGGTCACCACCATCGATGGCGGCGTGTTCCCGCAAGAAGTGGAAGCGCGCCAGATCATGGCCGTGCCGATGATGTTCCTGAACGGTGAACACTTTGGCCAGGGCCGCACGAATGTCGAGGAAATCCTCGCCAAGCTCGACACCAACGCCGGCGCCCGCCAGGCCGAGGCGCTGAACAAGAAAGACGTGTTCGACGTGCTGATCGTCGGCGGCGGCCCTGCCGGCGCGGCAGCGGCCATCTACGCGGCCCGCAAAGGCATCAAGACGGGCGTGCTGGCCGAGCGTTTTGGCGGCCAGGTGCTCGATACCCTGGCGATTGAAAACTTTATCTCGGTCAAGGAAACGGATGGTCCGAAGTTCGCCGTGGCGCTGGAGCAGCACGTCAAGGAATACGACGTCGACATCATGAACACCCAGCGCGCCGCGAAATTGACGCCGGGTAAATTGGTGCAGATCGAAACGGCGAATGGCGCGATCCTGAAAGCCAAGACCGTCATCCTGGCCACCGGCGCCCGCTGGCGCGAAATCAACGTGCCGGGCGAGAAGGAATACCGCAACCACGGTGTCGCCTACTGCCCGCACTGCGATGGCCCGCTGTTCAAGGGCAAGCGCGTGGCCGTGATCGGCGGCGGCAACTCGGGCGTGGAAGCGGCGATCGACCTGGCCGGCCTGGTGAAGCACGTGACCCTGATCGAATTCGGCGCGGAATTGCGCGCCGACGCGGTGCTGCAGCGCAAGCTGCACAGCCTGCCTAACGTGACCGTGATCACCTCGGCGCAAACCACCGAGATTCACGGCGACGGCAAGATCGTCAATGGCCTGAGCTACACGGACCGGGTCAGCGGCGAATCGAAGAAGGTCGAGCTGGAAGGCGTCTTCGTGCAGATCGGCCTGGTGCCGAATACGGAGTGGCTGAAAGGCACGGTCGCCTTGTCGCGCCACGGCGAAATCGAAGTCGACGCCCGCGGCCAGACCTCGATCCCGGGCGTGTTCGCGGCCGGCGACGTCACCACGGTGCCGTACAAGCAGATCATCATCGCCACCGGCGAAGGCGCCAAGGCAGCCCTGTCCGCCTTTGACCACCTGATCCGCTCGGACGACGAGGAAGTGGTCGATGAAGCGGCAGCGAAAGAAGCGCTGACGGCGTAAGTTGTCCCGCCGAAAAAAAACCGGAACGCCGCAAGGTGGTTCCGGTTTTTTTATGCGTGGAGCAAATCAGCTGCCCGCGTACAGGGGATTGCTGGCCACATACACTTGAATGCCATCGACGGGCATGTCCTTTGGCGCGATGTCGGCCAGGGCGAAGACGGTCTTGTTGTTGAAGGTTTGCACGTGCCACGTAAAACGCTGGCCGGCGCGCGCGATGGTGACGGTTTCGCCGCGCGTGACGTTGATGTGGCGCGTATCGGCCTGCAGTTCGATGCTGCGCTGGGCGGCGCCGTGGTGCGCCGGCGTGCCATAGTCGTCGGCCGTGCCCGTGGGGCCGGCGGCGCTGGCCGAGGTGGCAAGGATGGCGCACAGGATGGCCAGGGCGCTGCGGTGGGTGTTCAACATAATTTCTCCAAGAATAAGCCTGGCGCGGTGAATAAGCGCGCCGTGTTATGGGTAGTGGCTGCACCGGGATCGCCGGATTTTGCAACACGGCATCGTAAGCTGTCCTTGGTCGATCTGCAAAGCTGTATTTCCCGTCTATATTTCTACCGTCGCCGCCAGCGGCACGTCCGGCGCCAGATGGCTGGTGAGTACGATGCATTGGCGCGCCAGGCGTGACGGCTCGGCCAGACGCTGGCGCAAGTACGCCATGGCGGATGCGTCGAGGCCGTTGAATGGCTCGTCGATCAGCAACAGGCGCACGGGCAAGGCCAGGGCCAGCGCCAGTTGCAGTTTTTTATGCTGGCCCAGGGACAGGGCGTTGATGCTTTGCTGCAAGGTCGACGTCATGGCAAACGCTTCCAGTTCGTCATTCAGCAGGGACTGGTCGCTGCCCGGGTACAGGGCCAGGTGCAGGTCGAGAAACTCGTGCACTTGCAGCCAGGGCAGGGCGGGAGCGTCGCCGCCGCAATAGAAGGCTTGCGCGCGGTAGGCCAGCGGCATGGCGCCGCTGTCGACGTCATCGAGACGGATGGCGCCGCGCGCCGGCAGCAGGGCGCCGCCCGCCAGTTTCAGCAGCGTCGTCTTGCCGGCCCCGTTCGCGCCGCGCAGCCAGGTGATGCCGGGACCGAATTGCAGATTGCAGCCCTGGAAGACGCTGTGCGTGGCAAAGTGAAAATCGAGGTGCTCGATATGCAGCACGGGAGTAGGCAGCTTCAATTCCATAATTCGCTTCCGATGGCGCTCAAGGCAAGGATGGAGAAAACGACGAGGGCGACGCGGCCGCGCGCCGTCAGGCGGGGCAGGCCGACGATGGCCAGCAGGGCCGCGCCGGCCGTGAGGGCGTACACCTTGGTCACGCGCTGCTGCAAGGCGGCGGGATCGATGGCGTACAGCAAGACGCCGGCGCCCAGCAGCACGGCAAAGGCGGGCAGCAGGCTGGCGGCGCAGGCCAGGCGCGTCAGGGCCGTGCCGGCCAGCGGCCAGGCGTTCAATGCGGGGCGCAGCAAGCCGAGCTGCTCGCGCACGGCCTTGTCGCCCCGGTCCGTCACAATGACCAGGCTGGCGCTGGCCAGTAAACCGAGCAGCGGCGCGGGCACGAGCGGTGCGCGCAGCAGCCAGGCCAGCATGGTGGCGCCAGCCGTGGCCAGCAGCACGCTTTGCTGCAGGCCGATCACATTGTCGTTGCGCCAGAACGGCAGCCAGAACAGCTGGCGCCACAGGAACAGGGTAGTCCAGCGGGGCCGTTGCGGCACGTATGTCGTCATCGTGGGCAGGCGCGCTCCTTGTGCGGGGCGCGGCGCGCGCAGCCGCTGCGCCACGATCAGCGTCGTCAGCAGCCAGGCCAGCAGCCAGACGGCGAGGGTGGCGGCCATGCCGGGCGCGGCAATCGGGCGCAGCCAGGGTGGCGACTGCAGCAGCCAGACAGTGGCCGAGACGGCATAGGCGAGGCCCAGCGGCAGCATCAGCAGGCCGGCCACGGCGACATCGGCTTGCCGGCGCAGGCGCGGCGGCAAGGGCAGCTGGCGCAGCCAGGCGGCGACAGGGGCTGGCAACAGGCGCTTGCGCAGCAGCCAGGCGGGCAGGCAGCTGAGCAAGGCTTGCCCGCCCAGGAGGCCCAGCGCGGCGGGCCAGGGCAGGCTCATGGCGAGAAAGCCAGGCAGGGCGATGACGCTGAGCAATCCGAGCAGGACGGGACCGGCCAGGAATACGAGGATTTCCATGGAGCTGGCCAGGCTGGCGGCAAATTGCAGTAACGCATGATGGGCCAGGCGCAAGCGCAGGGCGAGGTAGGGGGAAAGACTGCGGGGCAGGCGCATCAGGCAGGAGCGGAGTCAGGGTAGCGCTGATTCTAACAGCCGGGGTCAGACCCCCGGATAAGTTAGCGTTGAGCTTGACGTTGGCGGTGTTGAGGGTCTGACCCCAGAATGGGAAAAGCCCTTCGGTTCAGAGAACCAAAGGGCTTTTCTTTTATTGGCGGAGCGGACGGGACTCGAACCCGCGACCCCCGACGTGACAGGCCGGTATTCTAACCAACTGAACTACCACTCCAAGCTCGTATGATCTGTGTTGCTGATCCATGAAGCACTGGAT
The DNA here is from genome assembly GCF_009208735.1 of Janthinobacterium rivuli. Lineage (GTDB taxonomy): Bacteria > Pseudomonadota > Gammaproteobacteria > Burkholderiales > Burkholderiaceae_D > Janthinobacterium. The sequence continues at coordinate 126,691 of NZ_WFLJ01000012.1, forward strand.
AATTTTCTGTATTGGTGGTGGGTGCTGAGAGGCTCGAACTCCCGACCTACGCCTTGTAAGGGCGCCGCTCTACCAACTGAGCTAAGCACCCGCATACCCAGAAAACTATCCCGACGTTTGTCACCACGTCTGGAAGAGGCACTATTATAGGGGGCGCTTTCCCGCTTGTGCAACTATTCTTGTGGGATAAAAGCATTTTTTTGCTGAAAAGCGCAAAAATATTCCTGGAAGGGCGTCGTGACGTGTTTTTGGCTTCTGAAATGGGAAAAGCCCTTCGGTTCAGAGAACCAAAGGGCTTTTCTTTTATTGGCGGAGCGGACGGGACTCGAACCCGCGACCCCCGACGTGACAGGCCGGTATTCTAACCAACTGAACTACCACTCCAAGCTCGTATGATCTGTATTGCTGATCCATGAAGCACTGGACAGTTTTCTGATTTGGTGGGTGCTGAGAGGCTCGAACTCCCGACCTACGCCTTGTAAGGGCGCCGCTCTACCAACTGAGCTAAGCACCCGTTGCTTGTCTCAGAAAACTATCCCGACGTTTGTCACCACGTCTGGAAGAGGCGCTATTATAGGACGGACAAAATCCTTCTGCAAGCGCTTTTTTCACTTTACTCCGTAATGTCCCACTGCGACAGCATCCACGCCATATTGAACGCATTCTCGGCGATGGCGTCGTAGCGGCCCGATGCGCCGCCGTGGCCGGCGCCCATATTCGTTTTCAGCAGCAGCGGATTGCCGTCCGTTTTATACGCGCGCAGCTTGGCCACATATTTTGCCGGTTCCCAGTACATGACCTGGCTGTCGTTCAGGCCCGTCGTCACCAGCATGGCCGGATAATTCTTGCGCGCAATGTTGTCGTAGGGCGAGTAGCTGAGCATGTAGTCGTAGGGCGCTTTCTGGTTCGGGTCGCCCCATTCCAGGTACTCGCCCGTCGTCAGGGGCAGGCTGGCGTCCATCATGGTGTTCATCACGTCGACAAACGGCACGGCCGCGTGCACGGCGTGGAACAGGTCGGGGCGCATGTTGACGACGGCGCCCATCAGCAAGCCGCCCGCGCTGCCGCCCTGGATGATGAGGCGGTTCGGGCTGGTCCATTTTTCGCGCACCAGGTAGTCGGCGCTGTCGATGAAGTCATTGAAGGTGTTTTTCTTCTTCATCAGCATGCCGTCTTCATGCCAGGCTTCGCCCATGTCGGTGCCGCCGCGGATATGCGCCTGCGCATAGATGACGCCCCGCTCCAGCAGGCTGATGCGGGCCAGGCCAAAGTTCGCCTCCGTCGAGATGCCATACGAGCCGTACGAGTACAGCAGCAGCGGCGCGGAACCGTCGAGCTTGACGCCCTTCTTGTAGACGATCCACAGCGGCACTTGCACGCCATCGCGCGCCGTCACCCACAATCGCTGCGTCGTGTAGCGGCTGCCATCGAAGCCGCCGACGATTTCCTGCTGTTTCAGCACCGTGCGCTTGCCATCCGCCATGGCCACGTCGATGACGGTGGGCGGCGTGACGGGCGACTGGTAGGACATGCGAAATTGCGTGGCGGAAAATTCCGGCGTGCCGGCCGACGTGGCCAGGTAGACGGGGTCGTCGAACTGCACCGTCTTCCAGTTCTTGTGCGCGAAATCAAGGATGCGCGCGCGATTCAGGGCGCGCGCCTTTTCCATCACCACCAGATAGCCCTGGAAGACGTCGATGGACTGGATCACGGCATCCTTGTTGTGTGGCACGACGGGTTTCCAGTGTTTCGGCTGTGGCGCGGACAGCGGCGCGCTGACGACACGGAAATTCTTCGCATCCTTGTTGGTCAGGATGTACAACTGGCCGTCGCGGTGCTCGATGCCGTAGCGATGGCCTTTTTCGCGTTTCAGCACGCTCTGGAAATTGCCTTGCGGCTGGCTCGTCGGCAGCAGCAGCACTTCGCTCGTGTCCGTGCTGCGCGCGGTGAGCACAAAGTAGCGATGATCGCGCGTGCGGCTCACGCCGATGGCGAACTGTTCCACCGGCTCGTGGTAGACCTGTTGCAAGGTGCCGCCCAGCGGCAGGCGGAACAAGCGGTCCGCGCGCTTGGTGGTGGCGTCTTCCTGCGTCAGCATCAGGGTGGCGTTGTCCGCCGCCCAGGCCAGGGAAGTCACGCGCGGCATGGTATCGCCCAGCAACTTGCCCGTCTTCAAATCCTTGACATGCAGCTCGTACTGGCGGAAACCCGTCGTGTCGGTGGTGTAGGCCAGCAACTGTTCATTCGGGCTGACGGCAAAGGCGCGCACGGCAAAAAATTTGTGGCCTTCGGCCAATTGATTCTGGTCCAGCAGGATTTCCTCGACCGCCTGCGCATCGTAGGCGCCGTTCGCGCCGACGGGGCGGCGGCAGTGAATCGGGTATTGCTTGCCCGCTTCCATGCGCGTGTAATAGTAAAAATTGCCCTGGCGCGCAGGCACGGACAAGTCCACTTCCTGCATGCGGCCCTTGATCTCCGCAGTCAGCTTGTCGGCCAGCGGCTGGATCGGGGCCGTGACGGCGGCCGTGTAGGCGTTTTCCGCATTCAGATAATCGATCACGGCAGGATCGGTTTTCTTTTGCAGCCAGCGGTAATCGTCCGTGACAATGGTGCCGTGGCGCGTTTCCTGCCAGGCTGTCTTGGCGGCGACAGGCGCGGCGGCCGTGGCGATGGTGGCGGCGGCGTCGGCGGCCAGCGCGGATGGCGCCAAGGTGGACAGCAGCAGGGCCGGCAAGATGGATGACCAGACGGACCGGCGGCGCGCAGCGTGATGAGCGATAGACAAGGCGACTCCTTTGAATAGTTATGTCAGGATTGTAATCTTGCTATTGAGAAAAGCAACCGCCGGCTCCTGCGTTTCAACTTGCATCCACGGGCATTTCCAGCGATACTGTATATAACTACAGTATCTCGCCGCGAGGTGTCCTTGACCACATCTGCCTCCCCCCTTCCCGAGCCGCCCGCGGCCCGCCGCTGGATAGCCCACCTGGACATGGACGCCTTCTTTGCCTCCGTGGAACTGTTGAAGTATCCGGAATTGCGCGGCGAAGCCGTCGTCATCGGCGGCGGGCGCCTGCAGCAGCCCGTGCTGCAGGAAGATGGCACGCGGCAGTTTGCGCGCATGCGCGACTACGTGGGGCGTGGCGTCGTCACCACGTCGACGTATGCGGCGCGCGCGTTTGGCGTGTTTTCCGCCATGGGCATCATGAAGGCGGCGAAACTGGCGCCCGACAGCATCCTGCTGCCAGCCGACTTCGAGGCCTACCGCGAGTATTCGGCGCGCTTCAAGCAAGCCGTGGCCCAGCTGTGCCCGATCATCCAGAACGTGGGCATCGATGAAATCTATGTCGACCTCACCGAATACGGCGAGCAGGCGCCGGCCATGGCGGCGCGCCTGAAGGCGGCCGTGTTCGAGGCGACGGGGCTGTCGTGCTCGATTGGCCTGGCGCCCAACAAATTGCTGGCAAAAATCTGTTCCGACCTGGAAAAACCCGACGGACTCACCATCTTGTCGCCCGAGGATATCGAAACAAGGGTCTGGCCCTTGCCGGCGAAAAAGATCAACGGCATCGGCCCGAAGGCGACGGCCAAGCTGGAAAGCCTGGGCATAGTCACCATCGGCGAGCTGGCGCGGGCCGACATGGCCATGCTGCGCACGCAGTTTGGCGACCTGTACACGGGCTGGCTGCGCCAGGCGGCGCTGGGCATCGATGAGCGGCCCGTGCAGACGAGCCGGGAAACCAAGTCCGTCAGCCGCGAAACGACGTTCGAGCGCGACTTGCAGGTGGTGCGCGACCGCGCCACCCTGTCGGAAAAGCTGGAAAGCCTGTGCACGCGCGTGGCGGGCGACCTGGATAAACAGTCGCTGGCGGGGCGCACGGTGGGCATCAAGCTGCGTTTCGAGGATTTCAGCACCGTCACGCGCGACATCACCTTGCCCAGCGCCACGTCGGACGCCGCCGCCATCCTGCGGGCCAGCCGCGATTGCTTGCGGCGCGTGCCATTTGAAAAGAAAATCCGCCTGCTGGGCGTGCGCATCTCGACCTTGTCCGATCCGGCCGTCGTGACGCGGCAGGCGCCAGCCCAGGCGGAGCTGTTTCCCGCCCTGTAGCAGCATTCCCGACGCATCAACAACACCGCGCCAGTCCGCGCTTTTGACGGCATTCCCGTGTCGAAAGTGTAGAATGGCGTTCCCCTGGCACTACTGAAACAAACGGAAGACAAAAACTATGTGGTTCAAGAATCTTCAGATTTACCGCCTGCCCGCACCGTGGGCTTATACGCCAGAACAACTGGAAGAGGCCTTGTCCTCGAACAAATTTACGCCGGCGACCAGCATGGATCTGATGCGCCAGGGCTGGGATACGCCACGCCCGAACGGCGGCCTGGTCCACGTGGTCAACAAACAGATGCTGATCTTGCTGGGCACGGAAAAGAAACTGTTGCCAGCGACCGTCATCAACCAGGTGGCCAAGGCCCGCGCCGCCGAGATGGAAGAAGCGCAAGGCTTCGCGCCCGGCAAGAAAGCCATGAAAGAATTGAAGGAACGCGTGGCCGACGAGCTGCTGCCGCGCGCCTTCAGCATCCGCAGCAACGTCTGGACGTGGATCGACCCCGTCAATGGCTGGCTGGTGGTCGATGCCGCCAGCCCGGCGAAAGCCGATGAAGTCATCAAGCTGCTGTTGAAAGCCGTGGACAAGCTGCCGCTGGAAAGCCTGCGCGTGCAGCGCTCGCCCGTGGCGGTGATGACGGAATGGCTGCAAGCCGACGACGCGCCTGCCGGCTTCACGGTCGACATGGATACGGAATTGCGCGCCACGGGCGAGAGCAAGGCCACCGTGCGCTACGTGCGCCATACCCTGGAAGCGGACGACGTGCGCCGCCATATCGCCGCCGGCAAGCAGTGCACGCGCCTGGCCATGACGTGGAACGACAAGATCTCGTTCGTGTTGACGGAATCGCTGGCCATCAAGAGCGTCAAGCCGCTGGACGTGATCAAGGAAACGGAATCGAGCACGAAGAACGACGAAGAACGTTTCGACGGCGACGTGATGCTGATGACGGGCGAGCTGAGCAAGTTGATGGCCGACGTGGTCGAAGCCCTCGGTGGCGAGGCGACGGCATAACAGCCGCCATGCCGGTACGAAAAAGGAGCTGACGCTCCTTTTTTTTCGCCCCTCGCCTGGCATGACGGGCCTTGGACGAAAAAAACGGCCTTGCGTTTGCAAGGCCCTTGGGCGGCTCAGCCTACGTTGACGAGGTCAACTTAGAACTTGTACTGGGCCGTGAAGTAGAACGAACGCATCATTGGATCGGCGTAGCGTGGATCGTAGCCAACTTGGTGACCACGCGAGCTGCGCAGCGACAGCGGCGGTTCGCGGTCAAACAGGTTTTTGATACCTGCGCGCAAGGTCACTGCTTTGCTGTACGCATAGCGGCCCTGGAAGTCAACCGTCGTGTACGAAGGCACGTGCAGACGGATATTTTCCTTCGTACTGGTGGCCAGGTTGACCACTTCGGCCGAAGCGTCGGTATAGCCATTACGGTAGCTCACGATGACCGTGTTGGTCAGCTTGCCCGATTCCAGGCTCATGTTGAGCTTCATCAGGTTACGGAACGTCACGGCATCGGAAATGCCGTAGAAGTTCATGTTGTTGGTCCACTGATCCTTGGTGCCTGGTACGGTGTAGTCGGCCTTGAGCATATGGGTGCCGCTCAGGTTAGCCGTGAAGTTACCGATATCAAACTTCTTGCGTGCCGTCATGTCCCAGTCGATACCGCGGTTGTGTGTCTGGCCGATGTTCATCGACAGCGACTTGAACGCAAAGTACGACTTGCCGGTCGTCGGTTCGATATAGGTGCCGAACAGGTCGCGGTACATGCCTGGGTTGTTGAACGCTTGCGCTTCGCTCACGGCCGAAACCGCGTCGGTGATTTTCACGTCCCACAGGTCGGCGCCGAACGAGAATGCCGAGCTAGGCTCGATACGGAAACCGACGGTGAACTGTTTCGATTTTTCCGGCTTCAGGTTTTCGTTACCGCCAGACATTTTATTGTACTGGGTGTTAGGCGCACGGCACAGCGCATCGCCTGGGAATGGGCAATTCCAGTTAGTACCGGTAAAGCCGTTGTTGACCAGAGGCTGACCAATGCTCAGCATGTCCGGAGCCTTGAAGCCGGTGCCGTAGGAGCCGCGCAGCAGTACTTGCTGTATCGGCTGCCAGCGTGCCGTGACCTTGTAGGTATTGGCATTGGCATCCTTGCCGATGGTCTTGTTGATGACGCCATTGTCGATCGCCGACACGGAGTCATAGCGGCCAGCCAGACTCACTTCTACCGTTTTGGTGATCGGAGCCAGCAATTCGGCGAAGACGCCGTAGGTTGAACGGCTCAGGTCATAGCGTGGCGAGGTGTTGAAGCCGTAGATGGTGCTGGTGTTTGCACCTGCGTCTGGCGTCTGGCCGTAGTTGTACTCGCGGTAGTCGGCGCCGATACCGATGTTGGCTTTGCCGCCTGGCAAGGTGAACAGTTCACGGGAACCGTGCGCATCGATACCGCGCATGGTGGTCGATGCCGTGCGGATCGAGCCGTTGAATTGCGAATTGTTGATCAGCGCTTGCATTTCCGGCGATGGCGTGCCGGCGGGCACGAACGGGTTGAACGCCGGATTTTTCAGCAGGGCCTTCATATCGGCCGTTTTCGCATAGCCACCGATGTAGCGTTCATCGATGGAATTTTGCGACCAGGTCAGGCCCGCATCGATGTTCCACGCGCCAATTTCGCCTTCGACGCCGACGACGAAGTGCTTGGTCTCGGTGATGGTGTTGGAGTCGCGGGTACCCCAGTCGCTCATGCGATAGTTGGCTGACACGGAGGTGATGTCCTTGACCTGCTCTGGTGTCAGGTAAGGCAGGACATACTTGTTGTACTGCGCACCGTTAAGCGCAATCGGGATTGCCACCGGATTGGCCGAGATGCGCGCGGTCAGGTCATAACGCGAGTAGGCGACTTCGGCAAACGCATTCAGCGAATCGTTGAGTTTGTAGGTGGCGCGGGTAAACAGGCTGTCGCGCTTCGATTCAGGCACGATTTCAACCGTCGAACCGCCATCGTAGCCGCAAGCCAGCTTATTGGCTGCCAGTGGGGCATTGGTCACGGCGCCACAATTATTATTCTTCGCCAGGTAGGGATTGAAGAGGTAATCGTCCTTGCCTTTGACGGACACGGTGGCGTTGGCCGGTGCCGTGCCTATGGCGGTCTTGTCGAAGACATATTGTTTGCCGTTATGGCTCACTGGAATACGCGACGAACGGGCGAACGTGCGGTCGGTGGCGCGCAAGTTCGATTGCTCGTCATGGCGGTACGATACCAGCACGTTGAAACGGTCTTCGTCGATGTCGCCGACGCCATAGGTCACGCTGGTGTTCCAGGCGTTGCCGCCCTTGTCTTCCGGACCGCCATAGGTGGCTTCCAGGGAGCCGCCTTGCTGGTTCTTCTTCAGAATGAAGTTGATCACGCCGGCGATGGCGTCCGAGCCGTACAGGGCCGAAGCGCCGTCGGTCAGCACTTCGACGCGTTCAACGGCGCTCATAGGAATGGCGTTCAGGTTGACGGAAGTGCCCGAGCCTTGTGGCGCGATGCGGCGGCCGTTCAGCAGGACCAGGGTGTAGTCTTCGCCGATGTCGTGGATCGACGCGCTGGTGCGGCCGCCCGAATTGGTGCCAGCTGCGGCGGCACCGACGGTAAAGCCTTGCATGGCGGGCAGGGCCTGGAGCAGGTCGGCGACCGTGGTGGCGCCCGTTTTGGCGATTGCTTCTTGCGTCAGGCGCTGCACTGGCAGTGCGCCTTCGACAGCGATACGCTTGATACTCGAACCGGTAATTTCAACTTTTTGAATTGCTTCATCCGCCATGGATTGGCCAGAGAACAAGACGCTACCTGCCAGAACGGTCAGGGCCAGGCGTACGCTGCGCACGCCAATTTTTTCTTTTAATGCCATTGTAACAATTACTCCGTAGTAGTTTTAATAACGACAAGCGGCACGCGAGCACCGTTTAGGCCATCGGATAGATGACCTGCGGTGCTCGTGTACGGTAGGTGGAACCACGTCGGTGGGAGGTGGAAGACTACTTGGTGCAATATTGTTATAAATGCACTTATAACTTGTCGAGGCGAACATTATGTCGTCTCAGCAAGGAAAAATGCATATCAACCGTGTTGGATTTGGCAATAAATTATGGATACAGAAGAATATTTAACTTAATTGTTAAATCACAGTTTTATATTTAACAATATCAGTGTTTTTAAAAATGATCAATGGCGTTTTTTTACAACACAAAATTATTATATTGGCAATTTGATGTTTTACCTACAATAATTCGACGAAAGCTATGGTTTTGCAGAATTTGTGAAAAGTGAAAAAACGTAAAAAAAGCCCGTTGAAAACGGGCTGTTTGAATTGTGACAGCGTGTCAGGCGGAGCGTTTGACGGTCTGCCTGACGCGGCCTGTCCGGCATAGGCTTACAAGGGCTGGAACACGCCGGCGGCGCGGTTCTTTTGCACATTGTCCCAGGCGAAGATCTGGCCATTCATGGCCACATATACGCCCGCTGGCAAGGTTTGCGCCACGCCGCAGGCAAAGCCCAGGTTGAACAGGGCATCGGAGTTGTCGATTTCGTAGGGAATCATGGCGCCCGTCAAAATGACCGTTTGCTGCAGGTTCGCCGCGCCCAGCACCTGCGCCGTTTCGCGCATGGTGTCGGTGCCGTGGATGATGACGATGGCTTTTTCCTGTGCCGCGCGGCACGAGGCCAGCACGCGCTGGCGGTCCGCATCCTGCATGTCGAGCGAATCGAGCAGGGGCAATTGCTCCAGCGCCACGGGCGCCGTCATGCGCGCGCGGGCAATCGCTGCCGGCAAATGACTGTCGGAAAAGCCCAGGGTACCGTTCAATTCGTTGTAGTGTTTGTCGAAAGTGCCGCCAGTGGCGAGTATGCGCAAAGTCATGATGTGGTCACGATGTCAGTGGAGAATGACGCGCATGATAGCGTGGATTGGCAGCGTTGCGTGAATGCCGCCGCAGATGGGGCAGCGTGCCTGCCACCCCGCTACCGCGCCGCATCTGGAAAATTTGGCCATCTGTGAGTACACTGGTTTCTTTGTTTGCCTGCCACCCCGACTCCGTATGAAAGCGCTCGCTCCCGGCACCGTCATTTTTCACCGCCACCGCGGTTACGGGGTGATCACGTCCGTCAATTTGCTGACGGGCTGGATCGCCGCCCGTTTCGGCAGCGAAGCGCGGACTCTGGACCTGAACCTGTCGACCGACGACGTGCAATTCGCCGATGGCGAAGCGATCCTGTTTCGGCGCGCGCCACCGGACCGCATGCCGCACGCGCGCCTGATGGCCATGGTGCGCGAACTGCACCAGGCCGGCTATCAGAAACTGTATCTGTATTCCTGGCCCAAGCCGTCCGGCCTGCACTGGCGCTGGCATTTGTTTACGGGACCGCGCGACTGGATGCAACGGCCGTGGCGCGAAGGCTGGTACGGTTCGGGCGCCGATTACAACGTCAATCCTGTGATGGGCTGGGGCGATACGCCGGGCGCCACCACGGGCGAGCTGATCGATGCCCTGGCCCGTTTCGACCCGCAGGGGCTGGCGCAGGCGCTGGGGCGCGACGACGACCATAGCGACTGGTTTGGCCGCGTCTGCGACGCCTTGTTGCCTGACTATATGTACAGCCTGGACATGCAGCGCACCGCGGGCGAGCCCTTGCCAGACATGCCGCCCGTGCCGGTGGTCGCCGTGCGCGCCGGCGTGGCGTCGTACGGCGGGCCGGACATCGCCTGGCCGCCCGGCTGGGCCGGCTTGTGGCGCGGTCGGCACGTGCTGCCCGCGCCCGCCATCCGCATCACGGGCGAGCCGGACCTCATCAAGGGGTTTCAGCGCTCCTGAGGCGCTTGCCGCGCATGCGCCAGCACCTCGGGATTGAGCAGGCGCTTGCATTGATGCTGCGCAAAATCGACGATGTTTTGCAAGGCGTAGCGGAAATACAGTTCATAGCTGTCACGCTCGACGTAGCCCAGGTGGGGCGTGGCCAGCACGTTCGGCAGCAGCAGTAGTGGCGAGCCTGGCGGCAGCGGCTCGTCCGTAAACACATCCAGCGCGGCGGCGCCCGGACGCCCCTGCGGCAGCGCCGCTTCCAGCGCGCCCTCCATCACCAGTTCCGCGCGGCTGGTGTTGACGAACAGGGCCGTCGGCTTCATGCGCGCCAGGTCCTCGTTTGTCACCAGCCCGCGCGTCGCATCGGACAGACGCAGATGCAAGGTCAGGACGTCGGCCTGTTCAAAGAAGGCCTCGCGCGACGCTGCCGCCGTATCGCCGGCCGCCACCGCCGCCGCGCGGCTCGCTTCGCTGCCCCACACGAGGATGCTCATGCCGAAGGCGCGGCCATAGCCGGCGATCAATTGACCGATCTTGCCGTAGCCCCAGATCGCCAGGGTGCGCCCTTTCAAGACCGTGCCGAGCGTATTGCGCTGTGGTTCCAGCGACGAGGTCTGCCACAACCCTTCCTGTAAATGTTGCGCGTACGGCACGATCTTGCGCTGCGCCGCCATGATCAGCGCCCACGTCAGCTCGGCCGGCGCCGTGGGCGAGCCGATGCCTTCCGCGATGGCGATGCCCAGCTCGGTGGCGGCCGCCACATCGATGTGGCCGCTGACCTTGCCTGTTTGCGAAAGCAGTTTCAGATTCGGCAGTTTCGACAGCAAGGCGCGGTTGAAACTGCTGCGTTCGCGGATCAGCACCAGCGCGTCGAACGGCGCCAGGCGGATCGCCAGCTGGCCCAGGCCCCGCGCCGTATTGCTGAACACTTTGACCTCGTGGCCGTCGAGCAATTGGAAACAATCGAGGCCGCGCACGGCATCCTGGTAATCATCGAGTATGGCAATTTTCATGGTGGATGGCCGATTTTAGTGAGGATTTGGTAGGGAAATAACAGGATACGGGAAATGCTGAATAGCCTACTACATTAGTCAAGCTATTCTCCTACATTTTTGCGAGAATAGCCGTTACGCGGGTGTACAATCGCCGGCACTTTTGAAGCTTCCTGATTATAGTTATAGCGCAAACTGTTCCTGCAGCCTGGGTGCATGATCCAGGTAAACGACACCAGAGCCCTGCCCGCGTGCGCACCCCGCCCGCAGTGAGCCGCAGCCACCTCTCAACGATGCTGCCTGTCTTGCCAGAACGACCAGAATTTCTTTTATTGGTATTGGAGGTAATATGAATCAGCCCGTCATGGGTGGCGTCGCCGCACTCAACGTCCCAGCTTATATTAAACAACAGAAACTGATCAACTGGGTGGCCGACATTGCCGCGCTGACCAAGCCGGACCGCATCTACTGGTGCGATGGCTCGCAGGAAGAGTACGAGCGCCTGTGTGCCGAGATGGTTGCCAGCGGCACCATGAAAAAACTGAATGCGGAAAAGCGCCCGAATTCCTACCTGGCCTGCTCCGATCCGAGCGACGTGGCCCGCGTCGAAGACCGCACGTATATTTGCTCGGCAACGAAAGAGGCGGCCGGCCCGACGAACAACTGGACCGAGCCTGGCGAAATGCGCCACACCTTGAACGGCCTGTTCGACGGCTGCATGCGCGGCCGCACCATGTACGTCGTGCCGTTCTCGATGGGCCCGCTGGGTTCGCCGATCGCGCACATCGGCGTGGAACTGTCCGATTCGCCGTACGTCGCCGTCAACATGAAGATCATGACCCGCATGGGCCGTGCCGTGTATGACGTGCTGGGCACCGATGGCGAGTTCGTGCCGTGCGTGCACAGCGTGGGCGCACCGCTGGCAGCCGGCCAGGCCGACGTGAAATGGCCGTGCAACAGCACCAAGTACATCGTGCATTTCCCGGAAACGCGCGAAATCTGGTCCTTTGGTTCGGGTTACGGCGGCAACGCCTTGCTGGGCAAGAAATGTTTCGCCCTGCGCATCGCCTCGAACATGGGCTACCAGGAAGCGCAAGCATCGGACAACAATCCGGGCTGGCTGGCCGAACACATGCTGATCCTCGGCGTGGAATCGCCGGAAGGCAAGAAGCATTACGTGGCGGCAGCGTTCCCGTCGGCGTGCGGCAAGACCAACTTCGCCATGCTGATCCCGCCGGCAAGTTTTAACGGCTGGAAAGTGACCACCATCGGCGACGATATCGCCTGGATCAAGCCCGGTGCCGATGGCCGCCTGTACGCCATCAACCCGGAAGCCGGCTATTTTGGCGTGGCGCCGGGCACCAACGAAAAAACCAATTACAACTGCATGGCCTCCATGCGCGACAACACGATCTTCACCAACGTGGCGCTGACGGATGACGGCGACGTGTGGTGGGAAGGCTTGACCAAGGAGGCGCCTAGCCACCTGATCGACTGGCAAGGCAAGGACTGGACACCCGCGTCCGGCACCAAGGCGGCGCACCCGAACGCGCGCTTCACAGTTGCTGCTACGCAAAACCCCGTCATCGACGCCGCCTGGGACGATCCGGCCGGCGTGCCGATCTCGGCCTTCATCTTCGGCGGCCGCCGTTCGACCACCGTGCCGCTGGTCACCGAAGCGCGCAACTGGGTCGAAGGCGTCTACATGGCCGCCACCATGGGGTCGGAAACGACGGCCGCGGCCGTGGGCCAGATGGGCGTCGTGCGTCGTGATCCATTTGCCATGTTGCCATTTATCGGCTATAACATGAGCGATTACTTCCAGCACTGGCTGGACATGGGCGTCAAGGTGGGCAAGGTGAATCCAGCTGCCCTGCCGAAGATCTATTGCGTCAACTGGTTCCGTACGGACGATGCAGGCAAATTCGTCTGGCCTGGCTTTGGCGACAATATGCGCGTGCTGAAATGGATGCTGGACCGCATCGAAGGCAAGGCGGGCGGCGTGGAAAACCTGTTTGGCACGACGCCGCAGTATGGCGACCTGAACTGGGATGGCTTGCCATTCACGCAAGAACAGTTCGACACCATCACCTCGATCGACAAGGCCGCGTGGGTGGAAGAATTGAAATTGCATACGGAGTTGTTTGAAAAACTCGCGTATCATCTGCCGCAGGAATTGGCAGGTCACAAGGCGGCGCTGGAAAAGCGGCTGGGTGCGTAAAGTTTAGTAGTGGGGGGAGAAACACGCCGGCAAAGACTGGCGTGCGATAAATGACACGCCGGCAATGACTGGGGTGCTAGCAAAGAGAGAAACGGCGCGGATTGCATGAGCAATTCGCGCCGTTTTTTATGGCAGCTATAATAATTGTCTTGTGGAAATTATTTGCCGTCATGCCTGCTCAAAAAATGAAAAAAACGCTCATCATCATCAGCACGGTGGCCGCTTGCCTGCTCGGCAGCAGTGCCCATGCCGAGCACCGCCAGGATTGCGAGAACATCGAGTATGCCCGGCAGTATGGCGTCCCGCTGGAAGCGGGGCTGAAGAGCAATGTCGAGCGCATGCGCCAGCAGCAGGCGCGCTATCACAAGACACTCGATGCCATGCTTGCAGAAATGAAGCAAGGCGGTATCTGGTCCGATGAAGACGCCGGCCGTTTCTTCCAGGCCGTGTGGACGGATGAGGAGGGCAAGGCGGTCGACACGCAGCGCCAGAAGGCTGGCGAACGCTACAAAGTCCAGGCGATGGCGGCGCAAGCCTGGAATGGCCAACGCGGCCAGTCGCCGGAAATGTTGCGGGGCATGTGCCTGCTTGGGCCGCGCCTGCTGGAAGACGGTACGGCGCTGTATGAGGCGCTTGAGCGCTCCTGGGCCTATATGCAGGCGAAACTGGAACGCGCTGCCAAAGCCAGCAAGGTGAGCAAACTTTGACGTTTGCGCGGAAAGAAAAAATGGCGCGAATTGTCTGGACAATCCGCGCCATTTTTTAAGTGCTGCAGCTTATTGCTTCAACAGCGGCCCCAGGTACTTACCCGTCACGCTGGCCGGGTTCAGCGCCACGTCTTCCGGCGTGCCCGTGGCGATGATCTGGCCGCCGCCGGCGCCGCCTTCGGGACCCAGGTCGACGATCCAGTCGGCCGTCTTGATGACGTCCAGGTTGTGCTCGATGATCACCAAAGTGTTGCCTTGGTCGCGCAGGCGGTGGATGACCTTTAACAGCAAATCGATGTCGTGGAAGTGCAAGCCCGTCGTCGGTTCATCGAGGATGTACAGGGTGCGGCCCGTGTCGCGCTTGGACAGTTCCAGCGACAATTTCACGCGCTGCGCCTCGCCGCCGGACAGGGTGGTGGCGCTTTGCCCCAGCTTGATGTAGCCGAGGCCCACGTCGAGCAGGGTTTGCAGCTTGCGCGCGATCAGTGGCACGGGCTTGAAGAATGCATGCGCCTCTTCCACCGTCATGCCCAGCACTTCCGTGATGTTCTTGCCCTTGTATTGCACTTCCAGCGTTTCGCGGTTGTAGCGCTTGCCGTGGCAGACGTCGCAGGGCACGTAGACGTCGGGCAGGAAGTGCATCTCGACCTTGATCACGCCATCGCCCTGGCACGCTTCGCAGCGTCCGCCCTTGACGTTGAACGAGAAGCGGCCCGCACTGTAGCCGCGTTCCTTGGCCGTCGGCACGGTGGAGAACAAGTCGCGGATCGGCGTAAACAAGCCCGTGTAGGTGGCGGGGTTCGAGCGCGGCGTGCGGCCGATCGGCGCCTGGTCGACGGAGATGACCTTGTCGAAGTGCTCCAGGCCGCTGATCGATTCGTGCGGCGCCGGTTCCGTCTGCGAACCATACAAATGGCGCGACAGGGCAGGATACAAGGTATCGTTGACCAGCGACGATTTGCCCGAGCCGGAGACGCCCGTGACGCACGTCATCAAGCCCACCGGCAAGCTCAGCGACACTTTTTTCAGGTTGTTGCCCGTCGCGCCAGTAATCACCAACTGCTTTTCCGGGTTGCTGGCATGGCGCTTGGCGGGTACGGCGATTTTCAGCTTGCCGTTCAGGTATTGCGCCGTCAGCGATTTCTTGTTCTTGAGAATATCTTGCAGGGTGCCTTCGGCGATGATTTCGCCGCCGTGCACGCCCGCGCCGATGCCCATGTCGACGATGTAGTCGGCCGTGCGGATGGCGTCTTCATCGTGCTCGACCACCAGCACGCTGTTGCCGATGTCGCGCAAGTGTTTCAGCGTTTCGATCAGGCGGTCATTATCGCGCTGGTGCAAGCCGATCGACGGTTCATCGAGCACATACATGACGCCCGTCAAACCGGAGCCGATCTGCGATGCCAGGCGGATGCGTTGTGCTTCGCCGCCGGACAGCGTGTCGGCGCTGCGGTCCAGCGACAGGTAGTCGAGGCCCACGTTGTTGAGGAATTTCAGGCGCGAAATGATTTCCTTGACCACGCGGTCGGCGATCTCTTTCTTGGCGCCCGTCAGTTTCAGTTTTTCAAAGAATTCCAGCGTCTCGCGCAGCGGTTTTGCCGCCACTTCATAGATGGCGCGCTGCTGCTTGCCCGTGCCGACCTTGACGAAGCGCGCTTCCACGCGCAGGCGCGCGCCATCGCATGACGGACAGCATTTTTCATTGATGAACTTGGCCAATTCTTCCTTGACGGCCATCGAGTCCGTCTCGCGGTAGCGGCGCTGCAGATTGTTGACCACGCCTTCGAACGTGTGTTCCTTGATGACGGTGCGGCCCCGCTCGTTGACATAGGTAAACGGAATCACTTGCTTGCCGGAACCGTACAGCACGGCTTGCTGGGCATTCAGTGCCAGCTGCTCGAACGGCATGTCCAGGTCGAACTCGTAATACGCGGCCAGGTTCGACAGCATCTGGAAATAAAACTGGTTGCGGCGGTCCCAGCCCTTGACGGCGCCCGAAGCGAGCGACAGGTTCGGGAACGCGACGATGCGTTTCGGGTCAAAGAATTCAATGTGCCCCAGGCCGTCGCATTCGGGGCAGGCGCCCATGGGGTTGTTGAACGAGAACAGACGCGGTTCCAGTTCCTGCAGGGAATAGCCACACACATTGCAGGCGAACTTGTTGGAGTACACGTGTTCCTTGGCGGTATCCATTTCGTAGGCGATGGCGCGGCCGTCGGCCAGGCGCAGGGCTGTCTCGAAACTTTCCGCCAGGCGTTGCTTGATTTCCTGGTTCACCTTGACGCGGTCGATGACGACGTCGATCGTGTGTTTTTCCGTTTTCTTTAATTTTGGGAGGTCATCGACTTCATAGATCTTGGCCGCATGCGTGCCGCTCTGCACGCGGAAACGCACGAAGCCCTGCGCCTGCATCTGCTCGAACAGGTCCACGTGTTCGCCCTTGCGGTTGGCGACGACGGGCGCGAGTATCATCAGCTTGGTGTCTTCCGGCATGGCCAGCACGGCGTCGACCATTTGCGACACGGACTGGGCGGCCAGGGCGTTTTCCGGATGATCGGGGCAGTAGGGCGTGCCGACACGTGCGTACAGCAGGCGCAAATAATCGTGGATTTCCGTCACGGTTCCCACGGTAGAGCGCGGGTTGTGCGACGTTGCCTTCTGTTCGATGGAGATGGCCGGCGATAGGCCTTCGATCAGGTCGACGTCGGGCTTTTCCATCAGTTGCAGGAACTGGCGCGCATAGGCCGACAGCGACTCGACATAGCGGCGCTGGCCTTCCGCGTACAGGGTGTCGAAGGCCAGCGAAGACTTGCCGGAGCCGGACAGGCCGGTAATCACGATCAGCTTATTGCGCGGCAAATCGAGATTGATATTCTTGAGGTTATGCGTGCGAGCGCCGCGAATGCGGATCTGTTCCATGTGATTGCCTTGCTTTCAGTGAGTGGTGCGGCGGGCGCATTGTGCCTGGGTGCGGATGAAGAGCCACAACGGGTCAACCTGTTACTATAGCCGGGTTTTGCTCTGCATGCCTGAGGCAGCCACGGGCGGATTGCGCCGCCCCGCGGGCGTGCCCCGGGAAAGATTGATACAGATGCGTGCAGACGTTTAAACACTGTATATAATACCAGTATTCAAGTTTCTTGTTTTCCCCTGCCGTGAAAAAAACGGGCTGCCGCGCGGGAGATGGCGGACCCCATAAAGCGTGTGCTTTGCGCGGACTAGTCGCTTATAATCCTCGTTTAGCAAAAAATCTAACGCGCGCGAGTTCCGGCTCCCGCCGCAGTTCATCAGGAGTTATTCATGGCATCAGTCAACAAAGTCATCATCGTCGGCAATCTGGGCCGTGACCCGGAAATCCGCTACATGCCTAGCGGCGACGCGATCGCCAACATCGCCGTGGCCACTTCGTACAAATCGAAGGACCGCAACACGGGCGAACAAAAAGAATTGACAGAGTGGCACCGTATCTCGTTCTTCGGCCGCCTGGCGGAAATCGTCGGCCAATACCTGAAAAAAGGTTCGTCCGTGTACGTCGAAGGCCGTCTGCAAACCCGTAAATACACGGACAAGGACGGCGTCGAGAAGTACGCAACCGACATCATCGCGGAACAGATGCAAATGCTGGGCGGCCGTTCCGGCATGGGCGGCGACGCCGGCGGTGGCGATGACAGCTACGGTGGTGGCGGCGGCTACGAAGCCCCGGCCCCACGCCAGGCACCAGCCCCGCGTCCAGCCCCGGCACCGGCGCCACGCCCGGCACCGAAGCCAGCCCCGAACTTCTCGGACATGGATGACGATATTCCGTTCTAAGACGCAATACGGTTCATTTGTAATAAAAAACGCCTCGCACATCATTGATTTGCGAGGCGTTTTTTTTGTTTGTTGTGCGGGTCTCTTTAAGGTGTTACGGGCCTTCAGTTCAAGCGGATAACCGCTCTCTTCCTTGATATATGTTGGTTATCGCCATCATGGCTCCCCCTATAATTTAAGCACTACTCTCAGCACCCCATCCGCAATGCCACACCAGAATAGGGAGACGATGGTGGTTATTTCGACCAAAGCGCCCCTGGTTGTCGATCTTGACGGCACGCTGACGCCAACCGATACCCTGCTTGAATCCGTCGTCAAGGTGGTGAAGCAATCCCCGCTCAATTTGCTCCGCATGCTTTTCTGGCTCATGCGAGGGCGGGCCGGCTTCAAGGAAGCCATTGCGGCGCATGCCAGCATCTCGGGCGCACACCTGCCTTACCGCGCGTCCCTGCTGGATTACCTGCGCGAGGAAAAGCAGAAGGGCCGCATGATTGTCCTGGCGACGGCGGCCCACCATTCGATTGCCCACAGCGTGGCCAGGCATCTGGACCTGTTCGACAAGGTGCTGGCGACGCAAGCCGGTCACAATCTCAAGGGCAGGGCCAAGCTGCAAGCCATTCTGGAGCAGGTGGGGCCATGCTTTGTCTATGCTGGCGACAGCAAGGCGGATGTCCCCATCTGGCAAGCCGCCAAGGCGGCGGTGCTGGTGGATGTTGCCTGGCGTACGGCCCGCACCGTCCGACGGCATGTCCCGATCGAACGCGAGTTTCCGGGCGAACGCGGCGGGCCTGGCGTGTGGATGAAAGCGCTGCGTGTTCACCAGTGGTTAAAGAATCTGTTGCTGTTCGTCCCCCTGTTGACGGCATTCTCCTTCCTCGACCTGGGCAAGCTGATCACCATGGCCGTGGCCTTCCTGGCTTTTTCGCTGGCCGCCTCCGCCACCTACATGGTCAACGACTTGTGGGACCTGGAAAGCGACAGGGCACACCCCCGCAAGCGGCTTCGCCCTTTTGCAAGTGCCCGCCTGCCGATTCTGAAGGGCCTGGTCGTGGCGGCGGCGGCGTTAGTGCTGGCCCTCGTTCTGGCCTTCTGCGTATCCCATGCCTTCCTCCTGATGCTCCTGCTTTACCTCGTGCTGACCAGCGCGTACAGCTGGGTGCTCAAGGAATACGTGCTGATCGATGTGCTGATGCTGTCCCTGCTGTACACCTTGCGCATTCTGGCAGGCTCGGTTGCCATTGGTGCCGCCACCAGTTCCTGGCTGCTGGCTTTCTCGGTTTTCATGTTCCTCAGCCTCGCCCTGGTCAAGCGGTGTGCGGAGCTGGTCACCCTGGAAGAGAATGGCAAGGCCGCCACGCGTGGACGCGATTACCGGGTGACCGATCTGGCGGTGTTGTGGCCTTTGGGGGGCGGGGCGGCCCTCTCTGCCGTGGTGGTGTTCGGGCTGTTCATCAATGCGCCGGAAACGCAGGGGCGCTATGGCACCCCGCAGATGCTGTGGCTGGTTGCCCTGGGATTGATTTACTGGCTGGCGCGCCTGTGGGTGAAAACTTCACGGGGTGAAATGCACGATGACCCGGTGATTTACGCCCTCAAGGATCACGGTAGCCGCATGACCGTCTGCGCCATGGTGGCCATCATGCTGGGGGCGCATTTTCTCGTATTGGGTAGCTATCCATGACAACGTTCTGCATTGCCATCCTGAGCATCGCGCTATCCGTCATGGCGCAGTTCGCATTGAAGACCGGCATGTCCGGGGCCGGAGTGAAGGCGATGATGGCAGAGCCCAAGTCCTGCATGACCCTCATCCATATCCTCACGGACAAGTATGTCCTGGGGGGCTTCCTCCTGTATGGCTTGGGAGCGATTGCCTGGCTGGGCGTGTTGTCGCAATGGGAGGTGAGCAAGGCCTATCCCCTGGTCGGTCTGGGATTCGTGCTCACCCTGCCAATCGCTTACCTGCTGGGCGAGCAGGTCGGCATGTCCCGCGTGATTGGCGTGGCGCTGATTTGCGCGGGGGTGTTTTTGGTGGGGAGGAGCTGATGAATGACAATGCGCAACAACGGCAAGAATGGCTGTGGCTGGCGATCATCGCCGGCATCGGCTGTGCCCTGAGGGCAGCGGCGATGGCCGGCTTCCAGCATGTACCGGAAGGCGATGAACTTGCCTACAGGAGCATGGCGCTCAACTTGCTTGGCGGGAACGGCATTGTCGACAGCATGGGCAACCATGCGATGTATAACGTGGGCTATCCTCTGTTTATTCTCGCCCCTGTCTTTTTTCTCTTTGGCGACGACCTCCTGGCGGTGCGCCTGGTGAACATGTGTCTGGGAGGGGCGGCAATCATCCTGTGCTATCTGGTGGCCAAGGAAGCCGGCGCAGGCAGGTTGGGGCGTCTCATCGCCGCGGCTGCCTGGGCGCTGTACCTTCCGAACGGCATCTATGGGATGTATCTGGCCAAGGAAAATTTGATGATTCCCCTCATGCTGGGGGTCATGTGGTGCGCACTGAGATTGGCGCGCCAGCGCTCGAATACCGTGGCAATCGGGTGCGGGGCACTCTTGGGGCTGTTGGCATTGACTGGCAATGCTGCCTTGTCATTGCTTGCGGTCGTCGCATGGGCGTTGCTGCTGTCTCCCGCATCGATGGCTCAGCGGGTGAGCATGGCCATGCTTGCGCTGTCAGTGGCGTTGGCGATGTCTGGCCCATGGCTGCTCAGGAACATGCAAGTGATAGGCGCACCTGTCTTGAACACCAATGGCGGCTTCAATCTCTATTTGGGCAACAACCCGGCCGCGACAGGCATGTTTGTTTCCATCTCGGCGACACCACGCGGCCCCACCTGGGATACCCTGCGGAAAACAGGAGAAGTCCAGGCCTCCGAGACCTTGAAGCAGGAAGCTATTTCCTGGGTGAAGGCCCATCCAACAGCGTTCCTGACGTTGGCCGTGAAGAAAGCGGCTTACTTCTGGACACCCCCCTTGCATGAGGGCAAAGGAGCTCAGTCGCCGGCGGAAAAGCTGGTTCGTCTCCTGTGGGCGATACAGTTCCTGGTCTTGCTTGCCGGTGCGATTGGGACGCTGCTGATGCCAAGGCTAAGAAATCGGCAGGTCGCCCTGCTCTGGCTGGCGCTTGCTTGCTACACGGGCGTTCACATGCTGTTCTACGTGATCTTCCGATACCGTGAACCCATCATGCCGGTCCTGGCCGTGATGGCGGGCCTGGTGCTGGAATCGCTCGTGGCCGCCCGCCCGCAGGCAGCGAATCGGGCCAGATAAGACGGGGGCAGCGCTCTCGCATCTTTTGCGCCCCGTGCTGGCATGCTGTCGGAGCCTCAAGGACGCAGCCGCATCTCCAGGCTGTAGCTGGCCACCGCATTCCTGCGCGCCGCATTGCGCATCAAATACACCTGCACCGTGTACTCGCCATCGGCCGGCAGTTTCGCCTGGTAAGTATTGCCGCTGGTCGAGCCGATGAACAGGGCTTCATCCTGGCCTGGCTGGCGGATGTTGAAGTAGTTCGATGGCTGATTGGTTTTCAGCTTGACGCTGAGGGTCTGTCCCGCCTTGCCTGACAGCGTGTATTCGGCCGTGGCGTAGCCCTTGATCTTGCCTTTCACGCTGTGCGCGCTCTTGCCTGCCGTCAATTCGACGGTTTCCTTGTGGAGCGGATCGGCGCTCCAGGCGGGCGTGGTGAAAACCAGGGCCGCTAGCAGCAGGCTGGCGCGGAGGGGCAGTGGACGATGCAGCATAGGGCACTCCTTTCAACGTGGATGAATGCCGCCCATCTTACGCCAGCGGCTGCCAGGCGCCTGTACGGCAGCGCGCGCATGGCCAGTTCGAGGATGGTTTTTTCCCCCTTTCTTGATCCAGGTACTTTTTTTGGCTGCGCACGTTTCAAGCTGCGGAAAAATTTCGATTTCAGGTAGGCTGAAGCGTCTCTACGCTGCGGAACCGGCCGCGGGCGCTGCTGCGCCGGACCGGTTTTTTGCTGCTCTTTTTCCCTATACTGAAAGGAACGCAAATGGGTATTTCCGGAAAAGTCGCGCTGGTCACGGGTGCCGCGCAAGGTATCGGCAAGGCCATCGCCTTGCGCCTGGCCAAGGATGGCGCCGATATCGCGCTGGTGGATTTGAACCAGGACAAGCTGGACGCGGCGGCCGCCGAAGTGCGCGCGCTGGGCCGCCGCGCCGTCACCTTCATTGCCGACGTGTCGCAGCTCGATCAGGTGAGCGCCGCCGTGGCGTTTGCCGAACAAGAATTGGGCGGCTTCGACATCATCGTCAACAATGCCGGCATCGCGCAAGTTCAGCCCTTGCTCGACGTCACGCCGGAAGAAGTCGACCGCATCATGCGCATCAATGTGCAAGGGACGCTGTGGGGCATCCAGGCGGCCGCCAAGACGTTCAAGAAACGCCAGCAGAAGGGCAAGATCATCAATGCCTGTTCCATCGCCGGGCATGACGGCTTCGCCTTGCTGGGCGTGTACTCGGCCACCAAGTTTGCCGTGCGCGCGCTGACGCAGGCGGCGGCCAAGGAACTGGCGGCCGACGGCATCACCGTCAACGCGTATTGCCCCGGCGTTGTCGGTACCGACATGTGGGTCGAGATCGACAAGCGCATGGCCGAACTGACTGGCGCCGAACTGGGTGCGACGTACAAGAAATACGTGGACGGCATCGCGCTGGGACGTGCCGAGACGCCGGAAGACGTGGCAGGGCTGGTCTCCTTCCTGGCGGGGCCGGACTCGGACTACATGACGGGCCAGGCGCCGCTGATCGATGGTGGGCTCGTGTACCGTTAAAACGCTGACGGCATAAAAAACAGGCCACGCTGTCGGTGACGGCGTGGCCTGTTTGCGTAGCATCAAGCGCCCTGAAGCTAGCCCTAATTGAAAGTGACTTCCTTGCGGTTATCGCGCGGCACGCGGTCGATCATCTTGTTGTATGGATCAACACCCACTTCGAACGGTTTTTCCTTCACCGTGATGGTGATGACCGGGTCGCTACCCGACACCACGCGCTTGTCCGTGAACAGGACTTTTTCATCCTTTTCCTTGGCGCCAGGCGCGCGCGCGAAGATGGCGATTTCCACCGGTTCGTCATAGGCGCGCGGGCTTTCCTTGCCCTTGCCGTCGGATTCCAGCTTGGCCAGATGCAGCTGCAGGGTGACATCCCACTGGCCATCCGGGCGCTTGACGGCTGTCGCTTGCGTGACGCGGTTGTCGTAAAACACGATCTTCTCGAACAGGTCCGTGATCAGCGCCTGCTTGTCCTGCGGCGCCTCGGCGCGGATGTAGGCCAGCAATTCCGATGCCGTGGTGAACGGCGCCTGCTGGTAGCCCTTGTCCTGCAGATAGCGTTTCAGGGCGCGGTTCAGCGCCTCTTCGCCAAGCTCGTCGCGCAGGCGGTAGAACACCAGGCTGCCCTTGTTGTAGTGGATGTATTGCTGTCCCTCCACGCGCGCCAGCGGCAATTCCTCGATGGCTTCGCCGCCGCGTCCGCTCAGGTAGCGATCCAGTTCATAGCGCAGGAAGCGGCGCATCTTGTTGCGGCCGTATTCCTTTTCCATCACCATCAGGGCCGAGTATTGCGCCAGCGATTCCATCAGCATGCTGGCGCCCTGGACATTGGCCCCGATCACCTGGTGGCCCCACCACTGGTGCGCCATTTCATGCGCCGTGACGTAGAACACATAGTCGATATCGTCCTTGTCGCGCAGATCGGCGATGAAGCCGATGCCTTCCGAATACGGGATCGTGTTGGCAAATGACTGCGCGAAGGTCTGGTAGCCGGGGAACTCCAGAATACGCACCTGCTTGTGCTGGTAGGGCGTGAACGCGGTGCTGTAATAGTCGAGCGACTTTTGCACGGAGGTAATCATGCGATCCGTGTTGTAGCCGTGTTTCTTGTCGAAATAAATCTCGATCGGCACGCCGTGCCAGTCGCCCTTGTTGACGTCCCAGCGGGCCGACAGGTAGGCGAAGAACGGCAGCATCGGCTGGTCCATCTTGTAGCGGTAATAGCGGCGGCCATCCTTTTCCCAGCTTGCCTGCAGATAGCCGGGCGCCAGGGCGATCTGCTCGCCGCTGGTGGACACCGTCGTGTCGAAATGGATCCAGTCGGCATCGCCGCCCAGCACCGTGTTGCCATACGCGGACGTGTCTTCCCGCTTGGCCATGCGCTGCGGCTCGCCCAGGCCCCGCTTGCGGCGCTCATTGCGGTCCGTCAACTCCATTTCCTTCGCATAGCCGAAGTGCGGGAAAAACGCCTGGTTGTTGAAGAAGCTGCCGTTCAGGTTGACCTGGTCCGGCGCGCCGCTGTTGGTGAAACCCTGGTGCGTGACGGCCACCGTGAAGTCCAGTGGCAGGATGGCGCCCGGCGCCAGGGGCTGGGCCAGCTTGAGGATGCTGAAGCCGAGTTCCTTGTCATCGAGTTCGACCTTGTGCGCAGGCAAGTTCAACCACGTCGTCTTGAGGTCCGGATCGAGCTGGATGCGCAGGGTGTCGAGCGGCTGCGCCGTCTTGTTTCGCAGCACATAGTGGCCCTTGATCAAGACCTTGCGTTGCGCGGGATAGATATCCACGTCGGCCTGGACGTCCGTGATCTTCGGCTGCGGCAAGTCCTTGTATTGCTTGTACATTTTTTCGTAGCGCGCCTGCTTGTCCATGCTGACGTTCGCTGTCTCGTATTTGTTCAGCACGTTCGTGTTGTAGAAGATCCAGCCGCCCGTGCCCGCCCAGCACAGCAGGGCCGCCGCCAGCGCGGCCCCGGCACGGCCGTGCAGGCGCTGGCGGGCCAGGCGCACGCGCGCACGCCAGCCGGTCGACAAGCCGCGCACCCAGAATGCCCGCGCCAGCATGACGAGCGCCACTGTGAACAGGCTCCAGTACAGCGCAAACCAGGACCAGCCCGTGAGGAAGTGGCCATAGCCATTCATGTCCGAATACTTGATGGCTGGCGTGGCGGCGAAGTTGTACAGATTGTGTTCGAAGTGCAACATGCCCAGCACGGCTTGCGCCACCATCAGCAGGATCACCAGCAGATAGCCGATGAACTTGTTATTCGACAGCACTTGCAAGGTGAGCGCGCATAAGCCCATCAGCACGAAGAAGAGGGCGCCCAGCAGGGTGCCTTTCAGATACAACCCCAGTTCCACGGGCGCGCCACCCTTGACGAGCTGGAAGCCGATGGCCGTGAGGACGCCCGCCAGCAGGTAGCCGGCGATGACGCCGATCAGGGCCGTGCACTTGGCCAGCAGGGGCACCCAATCGGGCACGGGCATGGCGTCGCCGACGTCGGCGATCCGCGCTTGCCGCTCCTTGAAGATCAGTTCGCCCGCATAGAAGGTAACGATGATGATCAGGAGGAAGCTGAAGCTGTTGTTGATCGTTTGCAGCATCAAATGCGTCATCGGATACACGGCCGTGCCAAACATGTTCTTGCCGACACTGGCGCCTGCGATCAGGTTGATCATGCCGAACAGCAGCATGACGAGGAAGGGCAGGCTCTTGAAGACCCCGGCGGCGTCGAAGCGCAGGATGTGCCACCACTGGCGCCAGGCTGTCGCGGCCGTAAAGGCGGGCACCCTGCGCGGCAGGTGCAGTGGTGCCGCCATGGCCGGCGCGGCGGCCTCGGCCTTGTGCTTGCCGAACAGGCGTTTTCCCGTGCCCGTGCGCTGCGGCTTGAACAGGACCACGGTGGCGGCGAACAGCACGATCGTGATGCCCAGCCACAGCAGGCGGTTGGCCAGCAGGAAGCCGGACAGGGGCGGCAGGCCCGCATTCGATTCGGCGGCCGTGAAGTAGCGCGTCATGCGGCCAAAAGCGCGCACGCCGAACGGGTCGAGGAGGACGGCGATCCATTCGTTGTTGATGTCGCGCGTAAACACTCCGGCCATGGCCCACAGGACGAAAAAGCCCAGCACGCCAACGTACACGAGCAGCATCGAGCGCGTGGTGGCGGCCAGCAGCATCAGCAGGGCGCCGATGAAGAGCAAATTCGGGATGACGATGACGGCAAAGCTCCACGCATACGCCTGCAGCGAGAACGGGCCCACGCGCTGCGCGTCGACCCAGGGCATGAGGGGGCCGAGCATGGTGGCCAGGCCGATGGCGACAAAGATCACCAGGCAGGCGACAAAGCCGGCGGCGAAGCGCCCGAACAGGTAATCCCACTTGCGCATGGGCGTGGCGAACAGCATGTCGGCCATGCCCACTTCGCTGTCGCGCAGCACGGCGCCGGCGATGAAGACGGTGACGAGAAACATCGCCAGCAGGCTGAAGATGCCCAGCATCTGCGCCACCACGGTGGGCGCGTTGCGGTTGATGTTGCCGATGGCGCCACCGATCTGCACGGAGTCGCTGGTGGTGGCGCCAAAGGCCATCAGGGCCATGATGACGGCAAATACCCACAGCAGCGGCTGTTTCAGCTGATAGCCGAGATCAAACTTGAAAAATTCCTTCCACATGGCGGCCCCTTACGCTGCTTCTGCGGCCGGCGCGGCGGAAGCGGCGATGCCGCCGCGGGCAGCGTTGCGCACATGCAAGAAGTATACGTCTTCCAGGTCCGGGGCGATCTGCACGAAGCCGCTGTCGGGCTGGCTGTCGGCAAACACATTGATTTGCGGCTTGCCGCCCACCAGGCGCGTCGACAGCACGTTCAAGGTTTGCTGGTACTGCGCCAGCTCGTCCATGCTGACGCTGCGGCGCCACACCTTGCCCTGCAAGGTGTCGATGGCGGCCTGCGGCTCTCCCTGCACCAGCACCTGGCCCTTGACGATCATGGCCATGCGCGGACACAGGTCCGTCACGTCGTCGACGATGTGCGTCGACAGGATCACCACCACCTGCTCGCCGATCTTGGCCAGCAGGTTCAGGAAGCGGTTGCGCTCGTCCGGGTCCAGGCCCGCCGTCGGTTCATCGACGATCACCAGACGCGGCGCCCCCAGCAGGGCCTGGGCGATGCCGAAGCGCTGGCGCATGCCGCCCGAATACGTGCCCAGGTTGCGCTTGCGTGCTTCCCACAGATTGGTTTGCTGCAGCAAGGCTTCCACGGCTTCCTTGCGCGGACCCTTTTCCGTCAAGCCTTTCAGCACGGCAAAGTGATTGAGCAGGGTTTCCGCGCTCACTTTCGGGTACACGCCGAAATCCTGCGGCAGATAACCGAGCTGGCGGCGCAGGCCGGCCTTGTCCTTGAGGACATCGACGCCATCGAAATGGATGCTGCCGCTATCGGGATCTTGCAAGGTGGCAATGGTGCGCATCAGCGAGGACTTGCCCGCGCCATTTGGTCCCAGCAAGCCGAACATTCCATTGGGAATGTCCAGGCTGACATGGTTGATGGCCTTGACGCCATTGGCATACGTTTTGTTCAGCTGTTTGATCGATAGCATGTGCAGCACTCTCCAGAGCTTGGGTATGAAAGCCGGCAGATGCATGTCTGCCGGTCTGTGGAAGGGGATCACCCTTGTTTTTATCAACCGCGATGGCGGATGTTACTTAAAAACAATAATATATAGCCAATTGGGAGAAAGTTAATGTTTTTGCGACCAAGGGTGGAAATGCCGGGATGAAATGCCGGAGGGAAGGATGAGTGACGTGGTGCTACACTCGCCGGTTTCAATGACGCTGCGGTGCGGAAAAGGTGAGGATATGTCTGCAATGCCAGAAAACATGACTTTGCGCGCCATTGCCGCGGGCGAAGAGGGGGCGCTGGCGCGGCTGTTTCAACTCTACTGTTATGACAATGCCGCCTGGAGCGGCGAAGACGTGCTGGCCGACGGCCGCTACGACGTGTGCGATGCCGGGCTGGCCGAGTATGTGCATGCGCCGGGCCACACGGCGCACTGGATCGAGGTCGACGGCGCCCTGGCGGGCTTTTATATCACCGAGCCGGGCATGGCGGGGGAACTGGCGGTGCGGGAGTTCAGCGACTTTTTTATTCTGAAGAAATACCGGCGCCGAGGCGTGGCGCTGGAAGTGGTGCGCCGGGTGCTGCTGGACAGTGCGCAGACGTGGCTGGTGGCGACGTTTCGCGCCGATGCGCATGCCTGCGCCTTCTGGCGGCAGGCGTTTGCGCGCCTGCCGTTTGCCCGGGTCGAGCCGTGGGACGATCCGGCCTTGCCGCAGTTCCAACTGACCTTGCTGAAACCGGCGGCCTGAGCGTTTAGAAGCGCACCTTCACATACGCCGACGGCCCCGTCAGGCGGATGTTCAGGTCGGCATCGCGTTCGCTGTCGCGGTGCAGCTTGATTTTCGAGATGCCGTAATCGGCCACGAAGCCGATGTTCTTGAACGGAAACCATTCCACGCCGATATTGCCGCCGTAGATGTGGCCGTTGATGCGTCCGCCATTTTTCTTGATGCCCGACGCTTCCGCATACATGCGCAAGTCGGGCGTGAAGGCATGGCGCCAGCCCACTTCCAGCAGCGGTGCGAATGCGTGTTCGCCGATGGAATCGCGCGCCGTGGCCGTCTCGCCATTGACGATGCCGGTGGCCGTGCCGTTCAGGCCGGCGTGGTAGTAGGCGGCGCCCAGGCCGATGCCGAAGGTGTCGTTGCCGCTGCCCAGCCACCATTTATAGGCCAGCTTGGCCAGGTCCAGTTTTAAATCGGCATTCGCCGTGGCCGTGCCGGTGACGGGCTGGCCATTGATGATGGTCTCGCCCGTCAAGCTTGGCGTGTAGGATTTGTCGTAGCGGTAGTAGTCGAATGCCAGGCCATGGCGGTCGCCGATCAGCAAGTCCGCCTTGATGCGCGGGATGGTCGTGTGGCTTGGCTTCGATTCGGGCGCGTCGATGCGGCCAAACTGGGTATCGGCGCCGATATTGATGCGCGGGTCGGCGGAAAACGCGCCCACAGAAATGCTGACACGGTCCAGCGTGGGCGATGGCTCGGCCCGCGCCGTGGCGGCCGCCGTGGCAATGCCCAGCACGCCCAGCATCATGGCGCCGCGCAAGGCGAGGTGGTGCGGGCGTGGTGGGGACAGGCGGGTGGACACGGACATGGCAGACATGGGGCTACTCCTCAAGATAAAGTGAAAACTGTCGCGACGCATGGGGGGCCACGCCGGGCAACAGTGCAATGAGGAAATGGTAGCAACTGTGACATTTAGATTACGTAGCCGCACGGCGCAAATGGCCGTCGGAATTGTCCTACCGCCGGTAAACCAACTGTAACGAATGGTAATGAAGGGATGTAAACGATGCAGCAGATAATGGAACTGGTGACGCCGCGACTGGTGCTGCGCCAATGGCGCGACAGCGACCTGGCGCCATTCGCGGCTTTGAATGCCGATCCCCGCGTGATGGCCTGTTTCCCGGCGCCCCTGGCGCGCGACGCCAGCGACGCCATGGCGCGGCGTTGCAGCGGCCTGATCGCCGAGCGGGGCTGGGGTTTTTGGGCCGTAGCCTTGCGGGAAAACGATGCCTGCATCGGCATGACGGGCTTGCATATTCCCGCTGTGGAACTGCCATGTTCGCCGTGCGTGGAAATCGGCTGGCGCCTGGCGTTCGATTACTGGGGACAAGGTTATGCGCACGAAGCGGCGCAGGCCGCCCTGCAGGCAGGTTACGAGCGCGTGCAGCTGCCGGAAATCGTCGCGTTCACCGCCTTGTCCAACCTGCGTTCGAGCACCCTGATGGCGCGCCTGGGCATGCATCGCGAGCCAGCCACGTTCGAGCATCCGGCCCTGCCGCCGGGGCATCATTTGCGCACGCATTGCCTGTATCGCTTGACGCGCGCAGAATGGTGCGCACGGGAGGGAATCACACCATGAGAATCGCCGCCATTTCCGATATCCACGGCAACCTGGACGCGCTCGAGGCCGTGCTGGCCGACATCGCCCGGCGCGGCGTCGACGTCACCGTCAACCTGGGCGATATCGTCTCGGGCCATCTGCAGCCGCGCGCCACGGCGGCGCGCCTGATGGCGCTCGACTTGCCCACCATCCGCGGCAACCATGAGCGCCAGCTGTTCGGCGACCCGGTCCGCATGGGCGTGTCCGATGCTTTTGCGCGCGCGCACCTGCTGCCGGAACAACTGGACTGGATCGCGGCTCTGCCCGCCACCTTGCGCCTGCGGCATGACGTGCTGCTCGTGCATGGCACGCCGCAAAGTGACCTCGTATATTTTCTCGACAGCGTCACGCCGCAAGGCAGCCGCGCCGCCACGCCGCAGGAGGTGGCCGAACGGGCCGGCGAGGCCGACGCGGCCTTGATCCTGTGCGGCCACACGCACATGCCGCGCCAGGTGCGCCTGGCCGATGGGCGGCTGATCGTCAATCCGGGCAGCGTGGGCTTGCAAGCCTACGACGACGACCACGGATATCCGCACGTGATGGAAAACGGAATGCCGCATGCACGCTATGCGATCGCCGAACAGGGCCTGGACGGCGCCTGGACGGCGCAGTTGCATGCCGTGGAATATGACTGGGACAAGGCGGCCCGGCTGGCGCTGGCCAACGGCCGGCCCGACTGGGTCGTGCCGCTGCGCACGGGCCGGGTCGGCGTGCTTACCTGAACTCTTCGGCCACCAGATTGTACTTCTGCATCTTGTGATACAGGGTCTGTTTCGGCAAACCAAGCACGGCGCTCACTTCGCTGACGTTGCCCGCATATGCGCGCAGTTCCTGTTCGATCAGCGCGCGTTCGAAGCCGTTGACTTGTTCCGCCAGCGACAACGGGCTGGCCTGGCCGCCCGCCAGCAGGCTCGAGGCGCCGCCGGCGATGCCCAGCACGAAGCGGTCGGCGATATTGCGCAGCTCGCGCACGTTGCCCGGCCAGGAGTGGGCCATCAGGTTGCGCATCTGCGCGCTGGAAACCACGGGCGCGGCGCGGTTGTAGCGGGCGGCGGCGGCCAGCACGAAGTGTTCGAACAGGATGGGAATGTCCTCGCGCCGTTCGCGCAGCGGCGGCAGATGCAGCACGATCAAATTCAAACGGTAGTACAGGTCGCTGCGGAATTTCTGTTGCTGCGATAACTCTTCCAGGTCCAGCTTGGCCGCCGCGATGACGCGCACGTCGACGGGCGTGGGCACGTTCGAGCCCAGGCGCTCGATATAGCGTTCCTGCAGCACGCGCAGCAATTTGACTTGCAGGGACAGGGGCAGGCTTTCGATTTCGTCGAGGAAAAACGTGCCTTGATCCGCGTGCTCGATCTTGCCCACCTGCCGCTTGGCCGCGCCCGTGAATGCGCCCGGTTCGTGGCCGAAGACTTCGCTTTCAAATATGCTTTCGGGAATCGCGCCGCAGTTGACGGCGACAAAGTTGTGCTTGCGGCGGTGGCTGAAGTCATGCAGGCAGCGGGCCACCATTTCCTTGCCCGTGCCCGTGTCGCCATAAATCAGCACGTCCGCCGGTTCGTCGGCAACGTCGAGTATCAGACGCCGTATGTCGCGCATCGCCACGGAATTGCCCAGCAGGCGCGATTCGATGCCGCCGCCGTCCTCGAGCTGGCGGCGCAGGCTGTGCACTTCCAGCGTGAGCCGCCGCGTTTCCAGCGCGCGCAGGATGACGTCGACCAGTTGCTCGGATGAGTATGGTTTTTCGATGAAATCGTAGGCGCCCGTGCGCATGGCGTGCACGGCCATGGTGATGTCGCCATGGCCCGTGACGAGGATCACGGGCAGGTTGCCATCGAGCGTCTTGACCGCCTGCAGCAATTCCAGGCCGCTCATGCCGGGCAGGCGCACGTCGCTCACGACGATGCCGGGAAAATCCGGCGTCAGCAGTTTATAGGCCAGCTCGGCCGAGTGGAAGGCCAGCACGTCCAGGCCGGCCAGCTGCAGTGCCTGCTCGCTGCCTTCGCGTACGGTGGGGTCGTCCTCGACCAGCAAGACCTTCAAGCCGTCAAACATGTTTTTCCTCCTGCGTTGCAATCTGTAGTTCGATGGTGAAGATGGCGCCGCCGCCGGGGGCGTTTTCGGCGCGCAGCACGCCGCCGAACTGGCGCGTGATCTGTTCGGAAATGGCCAGTCCCAATCCAAGTCCCAGGCCTTGCGGCTTGGTTGTGAAGAACGGTTCGAACAGGCGTTCGCACACTTCCGTCGACAGGCCCGGCCCCGTGTCGGCCACATGGATCAGCACGTGCTCGGGCGTGGATTCGACGGACACGCGCAGGCTGCGCACGTCGCTGCCATTCATGGCGTCGAGCGCATTCGCGTACAGGTTCACCAGCACTTGCTCCAGGCGGTTGCTTTCGCACATGGCGAAGATGTCTTCCGGCGGCAGTTGCAGGGTGAAACGCACGTTTTCCACCTGCAGCCGGCGTTCGACCAGGAACAGGGCGTTGCTGATCGCCGTGGGGATCGAGACGGAGGTCAGGCTGGTGGTCGACTTGCGCGCAAAAATCTTCAATTGACCCGTAATGGTTCCCATCCTGGCCGCAATTTGCGAGATCTTCGCCAGGTTGCGCCGCGCGTCGTCGAGCCGGCCCCGTTCGAGCAGGATGACGGCGTTGTCGGACATGGTGCGCAGCGCCGTCAGCGGCTGGTTGAGTTCATGCGTGATGCTGGCCGACATTTGCCCCAGCACGGCCATCTTGCCGGCCTGGAACAGTTCGTTTTGCGTGATGTGGAGTTTTTGCTCGGCCTTGCTGCGCACCTCGATTTCCTGGCTCAGGCTTTGCGTCATGGCATTGAGTTCCGAGGTGCGTTCCTCGACCATGGCTTCCAGGTTGTCGTAGGCATGCTGCAAGTCTTCGCGGGCGCGCAATTTTTGCGCCACGGCCGCGCGGCGCTGGCGCAGGTAAAAGAACAGCAGCATGAAAAAGCCCAGCAGCACGCAGGAAAAGGCGGCCGCAGCGCGCGCGCTGGCCTTGGCCTGCGCCAGATCGGACAGGTAAATGAAAGTCCAGCCTTGCGGCGACTTGAGCTTGATCTGCGTCATCACGCTGGAGCTGATCTTCGGCGGCGTGTCGGCGTGTTCCTGCTCGCGCACGCTGATCACGCGCGCCCCATTGCCCAGCTGGCGGTCCGAGACGAAGGGAATGGCTGCCAGCTGCTTCGAGTAATACTGGCGCGTGCGGTTGAGTTCCTCGACGATGGCGGGCGACAGCGGCGCCAGGGTTTTGTATTTCCAGTCCGCCATGGAACTGAGGAAGATCACGCCGTGCTCGTCGGCAAGCATCACCTTGTCGGCGCCTTGCACCCAGCGTTTTTCCAGGTTTTCCAGGTTCACCTTCACCGTTGCCAGGCCCAGCATGTGGCCATTCTGGTAGATGCCGTGGGCAAAGAAGTAACCGGGTTCCAGCCGCGTCGTGCCCACGCCATAGAAGCGGCCCGGCGTGCCGCGCAGCGCGTCCTGGGCGTAAGGGCGGAACGAGATATTGTCGCCAATAAAGCTGTCGGGCTGCTGCCAGTTGCTGGCGGCCCGCGTGTTGCCGTCGAGGTTGCTGATGAAAATGGTCGACGATTTCGCCTGGGCATTCATCTGCTCCAGGTAATGGTTGACCGTATCGACCAGCACCGGGTCTTCCGGGTGCTGCAGCAGGCGGATCACGTCGCGGTTCAGCTCCAGCGTCTTGGGCAGGAAGTCGTATTTTTCCAGCGCATTTTCCAGGCTGCTCACATACACCTCGAGGCGCTGCGCACCGCTGGCCTGCAGCTTGCCGATGGCGATGCGTTCAGTCCAGAAATACACGAGCCAGACGGTGGCCAGACAGGCGGCCAGCACCACGCCCCAGGCCAGCGTTTCGCGGCCCGAGCGTTGCGCCAGGCGCTGGCGCCAGGAAAGGGAGGGTTTCGTAGTACTGCTATTCATAAAATCAGCTGCCAACTTGCAAGAACCCACAGTATCGCATTTAAGC
The DNA here is from genome assembly GCF_009208735.1 of Janthinobacterium rivuli. Taxonomy (GTDB): domain Bacteria; phylum Pseudomonadota; class Gammaproteobacteria; order Burkholderiales; family Burkholderiaceae_D; genus Janthinobacterium. Next base: position 160,172 of record NZ_WFLJ01000012.1, read on the forward strand.
AATCGCGGAAATAAAAAAGCCGCCGGATATACATCCGGCGGCTCACACTTCTATTTGACGGACATCACGACGTCCGACGAAATCGTAGCGAGCGGCAGTGATTTGTGGCTGAGAAGCGCAACCGTACTTTAGTACGGTGAGCATCGCCGGCCGCAAAGCGCGCCGCGCAGTAGATTTTGGCCGACGTCCTTAGAAGGTATGGCGCATGCCCAAGTTAAAGCCGCTGTTGCCGGTGCCATCGTCGGTGGCATTGCCAACCTTGTAGGAAGCGCCGTTCTTGTTGCTGATGTGACCGTAACCTGTGTACAGGTCGCTGCGCTTGGACAGGGCGTAGAAGGCGCCGATGGCCCACTGCTGGGCGTCACGGTTGGCATTGCTCTTGTCGTTGTGGCGGATGTACGAGGCGACCAGCTTGGTGGCGCCGAACGGTGCGCTGAAGCCGACCAGAATGTCATTGCTCTTGCTGTCGTCGAAGGCGCGGTTGTCGGCGTAGCCGAAGTTGCCTTGCAGTACGCCAAAGTCGTAGCGCGTGGCCAGCAGGGTGTTGCGCGTGTGCTTCGCCACCAAATTTTCCTGGCGGTGGTGCGTCAGGGTCACGTTCAGCGGGCCGTCGATGTAATGGACGGCGCCGCCCATGCTGCGGTTTTTCGCATTGTCGCCGGCCACTTCGCCAAAGCCATACGCCAGGTCGGCCGACAGCTTGCTCCAGGTCGGCGTGCTGTATTGCACCATATTATCGATGCGGTAATTCGTCGCCATGATGTTCGACGCCGTGCCGGCCAGGCCGATGACAAACGGATCGGCCACGTCGCGCAGGGCCAGGTAGTACGGCGTATATTGGCGGCCCAGCGTGACGGCGCCGGCGTTGCCGGTCAGGCCGACATATGCCTGGCGGCCGAACAGCCGGCCGCCCTGGCCCGAGGTGCCGGTGTCGATATTGAAACCGCTTTCCAGCACGAAGGTGGCGGCCAGGCCACCGCCCAGGTCTTCCTTGCCCTTGAAGCCAATGCGCGAGCCCGAGGCGATGCCGGAAGCGACGCGGTTCAGGCGGTCGCCGGCCGCATCCTTGTCGAACACCAGGCCGGCGTCAGCCACGCCATACATGGTCACGCTCGATTGCGCCAATGCACCGCCGGAAGCTGCGCCAAGGGCCAGCAGGGTAAACAGGACTTTTTTCATGAAAATCTCTCTAATAAGTTGGAATGACTACTGATCGCACTACCTGACTGCTTGTTACTCAACATCGACAACAAATAAATGGCCCGCTTGTGGCGGGCCATGGCGCTATCAGGCTTTGCTAGCGTGATCCGCTTCGCCCCAATGGCTTTCCGTGTTCAGGTTGGCAGCGTTGGCTGCGGCGGCCTCTTCCTCGGTGGCCAGGCCACCTTCCCACTTGGCGACGACGGCCGTGGCGACGGCATTGCCGACCGCGTTGGTGGCCGAACGGCCCATGTCGAGGAATTGGTCGACGCCCATCAGCAGCAGCAGGCCCGCTTCCGGAATATTGAACTGGTTCAGGGTAGCGGCAATCACCACCAGCGAGGCGCGCGGTACGCCGGCCATGCCTTTCGAGGTCAGCATCAGCAGCAGCAGCATGGTGATCTGGGTACCGATCGACAGGTCGATACCATAGGCTTGCGCGATGAACAGCACGGCAAAGGTGCAGTACATCATCGAGCCGTCGAGATTGAAGGAGTAGCCCATTGGCAACACAAAACTGGAAATCTTGCGGTCCACACCGAACTGGTCGAGCGCCGTCAGCAGCTTTGGATAGGCCGCTTCCGAGCTGGCCGTCGAGAATGCCAGCAGGAACGGTTCGCGGATCAGGCCGACCAGTTTGAAGATGCGCGGGCCGATGACGACGAAGCCGGCGCCGATCAGCAGGGCCCACAGGCACAGCAGGCCAACGTAGAAGCCGCCCATGAACTTGGCGAACGTGACCAGCACGCCCAGGCCGTGGGTGGTGATGACGGAGGCCATCGCGGCGAACACGGCCAGTGGGGCCAGGTTCATGATGGTGCCGGTGATGCGCAGCATGACTTGCGCCAGCTGGTCGACGACGGCCGTCAGGGTCTTGCCCGATTCGCCCAGGCCGGCCAGTGCGCCGCCGAAGAAGATCGAGAACACCAGCACTTGCAGGATTTCATTGTTGGCCATGGCCTCGATCGGCGACTTCGGCACCAGGTGCGTGAAGAAGTCTTTCAAGGTGAAGGCGGCCGTTTTCAGGTTGGTCGAGGCGTGGATGTCCGGTAATGGCAAACCGAGGTTGGTTCCCAGCTGCATCAGGTTCGACAGCACCATGCCCAGCGCCAGAGAGACCAACGAGGCGACGACGAACCAGCACATGGCTTTCAGGCCGATACGGCCTGCCGTCTTGCCGTCACCCATGTGGGCGATGCCGACCGTCAGGGTGGAGAACACCAGCAGCGCAATGATCATCTTGATCAGGCGCAGGAAGACGTCGGTGACGATGGAAATATTGCCAGCGATTTGCGCGCTGAGCTTGGCATCAGGGAAGGCGGTGTTGCATCCATAACCGACGGCAATGCCGAGGATCATGGCAATCAGGATGTACAGGGTTAATGGCCGTTTCTTTTTCATTTTGACTCCTCCGGTGAAACGCCGCTGTGAGCGGATTATTGATAGCGAGCAACTCAAGCTTGGAGTCAATATTTCTCAAAAACAAGCCCTTGCGTGCCAGCGATTATTTGCAGCAAAACCTGTACATAGCAAAGGATATGCCTGAAATGGAAATTTGGGACCTAACTTCTTAAGTTGTTGATTTAAGGAAGCTTTTTTTGTTGTTTAGATGTCGCAACTTGGCGTGCTTGCGCGAAATATTGGACGCGGCGGGACATCGCTGTATGACTTTTCATACGCTAGTCGCGGCAGGGCGGCGGTGCGCCAAAAAGACAAGATTATCAGGACAATAAAAAAGCCCCTCCGAAGAGGGGCTTGATGTGACGCAATGCGTGTTCTCTTGATGTTAGAACTTGATATTGGCCGTCAGGCTGAACGAACGTGGCTGGCCCGGGGTGTAGCGGAAGCCGGACTTGTTGATGGCCGCCACGTAGGTCTTGTCGGCCAGGTTGTAGGCGTTCAACTGCAAGTCGAGGTTTTTGTTGACGGTGTAGGTTGCCATGGCGTCGAAGACCCAGTAGGCATCCACGCGGGCCGGCGTGCCGACGGCGCCATCGGTGCCGCGCAGCATTTCACCCACGTAACGCGCGCCGCCGCCGATCTTCAGGCCAAACGGCAGGGTGTACGAAGTCCAGCCGGTGAACGCCTGTTTCGGCGTGTAGCTGAGGTTATTGATGCCGCTGGCCGTGACGACCTTGCCAGACTCGACCTTGGTATTCATGCGCGTGTAGCCGGCGCTGACTAGCCAGTTCGGCATGATCTCGCCCACCATGCCGATTTCGACGCCCTGCACGCGTTTCTTGCCATTCTGATAGTAGATCAGGTCGACGGGATCTTGCTCTACTTCATTTTTCACGTCCGTCTGGTAGACGGCGGCCGACAGCGACAGTTTTTGTTTCAGGAAATCCCACTTGGTGCCGATTTCCTTGGTGGTGGTTTCCTGCGGATCATAGATCGGATTTTGCGCGCTGCTGGCACCCGTGCTCAGCGCGAAGTTGGTGCCCGGCGGCGCCTTCGAGGTGGCCCACAGCGCATACACGCTGCTGTCCGGCGTCGGCTTGTACAGGGCCGAGATCTTTCCGTTGGCGAAGGTGTCGTTCAGGGTGATGTGAACAGGAATAGGGGTGCCTACCGGCAATTTTTGCACCTGGCCTGCGGCGACGGCCGTTTGCAGGGTGACGGCGTCATAGCTGGTGTTGAAATGGTCGAAGCGCACGCCGCCGTTGAAGATCCATTTGTCGCCGAACTTGACGGTGTCGAAGACATAGGCGCTTTGCGTGTTGACTTCGCCTTGGCTGTAGGCGCCGCTGCGCACGGGCTGGTAGCCGGTGACGGGATCGCGCGGGTTCGGATGGTACAGATTGGCGTCCGGCATGGTGCCCAGGCTGGCAGGCACATAGCTGTAGTTGGTCTGCTTTTCGCTGGTGAATTCGGCGCCGGCCACCACGGAGTGCTTGAGCACGCCCGTATCGAATTGCGCGCTGACCACGGTCTGGTTGGTCAGGATCGTGTTTTCCTGATCCTTCACGGTGCGCAGCGAGCGCGCCAGGGTCCAGGTCGACGGATCGGTGGCCACCGGCGTCTTCAGGTTGGCGGTGCTGCCCATGAAGGCTGTCAACAGGTAATCCTGCTTGGTCTTGCCGTAGCGCGTGGTGTTCTGAATCTGCACGTTGGGCGAGAAATCATGATCGATGCGCAAGGTGCCCATGTCGGCCTTGACCTTGTCGTGGTCCGCGGTGGAGCCGTAGAAATTCTTCGGATCGACCTTGGCGGCGCTATTCAGGAAGGTGCGGATGACCTTGTTCGTCGGCGTGATACTGTCCGGCGTGCTGTACCCGGGCAAGCCGATGGTGGGCACGAAGCCGTCGGGCACGTTATTCTGATCCACGTGCAGGTAGCTGGCCGTGATGCGCGTCGGCTTGCCGATGCCGAAGGTGATGGTGGGCGCGAAGGCCCAGCGCTTGTTCTTGACTTCGTCGCGCGCCGGGTTGCCGCTGTCCTGCGTCATCAGGTTCAGGCGCATTGCCGTGCCCGAGTCGCTGTCGAGGACGCGGTTCCAGTCGGCCGTGGCGCGTTTCTGCTTGCCGCTGCCCGCCGTCAGCAGCGCATTGAACTTGTTTTCCATGGTGGCCGTCTTGCTGACCAGGTTGATCGAACCGGTGGGCGAACCGCGGCCGCTGTCCGTGCCCGCCGGGCCTTTCAGCACGTCGATCTGTTCGATGTTGAAGACGTCGCGCGAGATGGAGCCCACGTCGCGCACGCCATCGACATAGATGCTGCCCGACGCATCGAAGCCGCGCATGTAGACGGCGTCGCCCGTGTTCGTGTTGCCGTTTTCGCCGAGGAAGAAGGTACCGACGCCGGGCGTATTGCGCAGCGCATCCGTCAAGGTCAGCGCGCCTTGCTGTTCGATCAATTCCTTCTTGATCACGACGATGGTTTGCGCCGTGTTGACCAACTCTTCCGTGTATTTCGGCGACGAGGCTTTTTCGGCCTTGAAATCATTTTCCTTGGAACCCACGACCTTGATTTCGTTCAGGGTTTGCTGCGATGCGGGCGCGCTTTGACCGGCCGGGTCGGCCGCCTGGGCGGCGACGGGCAGCAGCATCACGGCCAGGGCGGCGCCGATGTGCTGGTTGAAACGGGTTGGGGCGTGTTTGCGGCTCTTGATTGCCATCTTGCTCTCTCGATAAGGTCAGGGTAGTGGTTCCTGGCTGGCTCTGCACCGCAGTGTGTTGGCACGCGGGCAAGTGGCTGGCGATGGAGACGGAATAGGCGGTATTGTAATAACTGGGCGCTATTTCGTAAATGAGAATCGTTATCAGTATCATTTGCGCAACGGATGGGGGGTGCCGCGAAAAAAACCGTGGTCCTGGCCCATGAGTGCTTGCTTTGCGGCCCGGGCGCTGCTATGCGCGCAAGCGTCCGGCAGCGGGAGTATGATGAGCAACCTTTACAAATTTCTTCCGAGCATGCTGCAGACTCCCGATGCCTTCGTCCCCCTGATCGACGCGCCCGAACCGGCCCCGGCCGCCAGCGAGACGCTCACTTTTGTCTTCCACCGCGGGCGCCTGCTGTTGCGTACGCCGGAACTGTCCCTGCCCACCGCGGCGGAGGCGGCCGCGCTCGATATCGACTTGCGCCGCGCCCAGCCCGTGGGCTTGTGGCAGGGCCGCTATTGCCAGACCGTCTGGACGGATGACGACGCCTTGCCCGCTGCCGGCAACCTGACCTGGCACGGCATGCGCTCGCTTTTCAATGCCGTCGACGACGCTTTCCTGGGGCTGGCCAGCCGCGCCGTGCAACTGGCCGAGTGGGCGCGCACGCACCGTCATTGCGGCGTGTGCGCCACGCCCATGCAGCGCACGCGCGGCGAACGCTGCTTCACATGCGCCGCCTGCGGCATGCTCGCGTACCCGCGCATTTCTCCCGCCATGATGGTGCTCATCCGCAAGGGTGAGCAGGTGTTGCTGGCCATGCACAAGCACTCGCCATCGCAGCGCTTCAGTCCGCTTGCCGGTTTCCTGGAAGCGGGTGAATCGATCGAGGAAGCCGTGCACCGTGAAGTGATGGAAGAGGTGGGCTTGCGCGTGCATAACTTGCAGTACTTCATGAGCCAATCCTGGCCGTTTCCCCATTCGCTGATGATCGCGTTTACGGCCGATTACCTCGACGGCGAGATCCGCCTGGACGAGAACGAGATCGCCGAGGCGCGCTGGTTCGGCCCCGGCGATGCGTGGCCGGAAGCGAGTTCCAGCGTGTCGATTTCGGCGCTGCTGGTGCAGGCACACCGTCCGCCGGCGCAGTAGCAAAGCAGTGGCTGCTCAGGCAGCTTGCCGCATTTTCTATATACTGGCGGCAATTGAAAATTTTAGGGTGGTTTAGCATGTCTCAAGAAGAATTCTCCGAAAACGACTGGCGCCGGCTGATCAGCAGCTTTGGCGAAGATCCGCAGCGTCCTGGCTTGCTGGAAACGCCGGCGCGCGTGGCCAAGGCGTGGAAACATTGGACCTCCGGCTATGGCCAGGATCCGGTGGATTTGCTGAAAGCCTTTGAAGATGGCGCGGAACAGTACAACGAGTTGATCGTCGTGCGCGGCATCCCCGTCTACAGCCATTGCGAACACCATCTGGCGCCATTTTTCGGCAAGGCCACCATCGGCTACGTGCCCAACGGCAAGATCGTCGGCCTGTCGAAGCTGACGCGCCTCGTCGATTGCTTCTCCAAGCGCCTGCAAGTGCAGGAACGCATGACGATGCAGATCGCCAATGCGTTGATGGAAGTGCTGGAACCGAAATCGGTGGGCGTGGTCGTACGCTGCCGTCACCTGTGTATGGAAAGCCGCGGCATCCGCACGCCGGGCGAAGAAACCATCACCTCGGCCATGCTGGGCGAGATGCAGCCGAACCTGGCGCTGCGCACGGAATTTCTGGCGCTGGCGCGCGAAAGCTGATTTTTCGGCGACGATGCATGGCGAAGGCGGCATATGCCGCCTTTTTTCATGCGCTTTCATATTCTCTTGGATTCCCGTTCCGCCAGGTAGCGCGCCGGTGGCTTGCCGACGGCCTTGCGGAACATGGTGACAAAGCCGCTGGTGTTTTCATAGCCGAGTTCCAGCGCCACGGCTTTCACGCTGCGCCCTTGCGCCAGCCGTTGCAAGGCAAGGATGACGTGCAATTGCCGGCGCCAGCGGCCCACGCTCATGCCCATTTCCTCCAGTGACTGCCGGGTCATGCTGCGCTCGCTCATGCCGATGCGGCTGGCCCATTCGGCCAGGGTGCTTTTGTCGGCCGGCTGCGCCAGCAGCAGGGCGGCCAGGCGGCGCAGGCGCGCATCGCGCGGCATCGGCAAATGCAAGTCTTCCACGGGCGCGGCCGCCAGTTCGTCGAGCAGCGTGAGCACCAGGCGCTCCTGCGCGCCCTGCAGCGCGGCCAGGGTGGGAAAGCCGGCCGCCTTGGCGATCAGTTCGCGCAGCAATGGCGAGACGGCCACGGTGCAGCAGACGGCGGGCAAGGCCGGCGCCATCGCCGGCTCGACAAACAGGCAATAGCATTGCGCCTCGCCCACGCCCTGTGCGGCGTGCATCAGGCCGCCCGGTATCCACACGGCGCACTGGGGCGGCACGATCCACACGCCGCTGTCCACTTCACAATGAATCACGCCACGCGTGGCGTACAGCAGCTGCCCCTTGCGGTGCTGGTGCGGCGCCTGTTCCGTGTCCTCGCGCACGCTGGCCAGGCCCACGGCCAGCAAGGGCCGCAGCACGCCATCGACGTCGAAATCGAGGATGGAGGCGTCATCGTCCAGGCCCAGGTGGGCCATCAGCATGTTGGGCAAGAGGGCATGGGGCATGGGAATACTTTGGCTGGATTGAATAATAACGTGGCTATTTTATGCAATGACGCGCAGTACCGCCAACGGTATCGTATGGGCATCCGCAGCCCCGCTTCAACGGCAACTGCCGCCGCCAGTGTTCTGATGAAGGTGAGGAAGAACGGCAACCCCTGAAGGAGTCTCCCATGCAACTCGATTTGTCCACTTTTCCCTTCGTCTGGATGCGCCGCGACGGCGCATCCGGCGCCCAGGCCGATGTGCTGTTCGCCCAGTTCGAGGCCCTGCTGGCGCGCCGGCAAGCGTTTGTCATCCTCAGCGAGGAAGGTTTTGATGAAGACGGGCATGCACACCCGCAGGCGGAGCGCAAGCGCACATCGCTGTGGATGAAGCAGAACAAGGCCGCCATCCGCGCGTACATCCAGGGCATGGTGCTGATCGAACCGAGCGCGGCCAAGCGACTGGCCGGCAAGGCTTTTGCCGTGTTATTTGGCAAGTTCTGGGGCTACCCCCTGCATTTCGGCACCAGCCGCGACGACGCGCTCGACATTGCCCAGCATTTGATCAGGGCCTGGCTGCCGCCAAGGGAGGGCTGGCAAACTCAAGAGCACCTGACAAAACCGTAGCGAGCGGCAGTGATTTGTGGCTAAGAAGCGCAACCGTACTTCTAGTACGGTGAGCATCGCAGGCCGCAAAGCGCGCCGCGCAGTAGGTTTGGTCAGGTGTTTTAGTAGCGATAATCGTTGACGAAGTGTTTTGTAAAGTTGTACTTGCTGCCGCCGTCGAGCAGGTCGACCAGGCGTTTCGGCGCCGAGGCCGACATGAAGGCGTCGGCCGCGCCGCCCGTGCTGCGGAATTTCATGCCGGGGCTGAGGATCTGGTTGGCGCCGATCTTCAGGTGCTGGAAGCTTTTCGTCTTCTCGTTATTGAGGATGAAGTGCAATTCCTGCTTGAACGTCAGGAAGGGGATCTTCAGCCACCAGCCTTCGTCCGTGCCATAGCTGGCGACGCTGGCAAAATGCGTGTTCTTGTCCGTCAGGGTGGGTTTGCCCAGGCGGTCGTTGATGCGTTTCATGGCTTCATTCTTGGTCATGCTGTGCTTTCGTGATTCGATCTATGCGGCGTGCATTCTGACACAGGCGCGCCGCCGCGTGCCGGGGAATGCATTACAACAGCAAAATCAGCGAGCCGAGCACGATCAAGCCGCCGCCGATGGCCGCTTTCACGGTGAACGGTTCGCCCAGCACGAGCCAGCCGGCCAGCATCACCAGCGCCACGCTGAGCTTGTCGACGGGCGCCACCAGCGAGACGGGACCCAGCTGCAGCGCACGGAAATAGCAGAGCCACGACAGCCCCGTGGCCACGCCCGAAGCGATCAGGCAAGTCCAGCCCACCCAATTGCCGCCGGACGGGCGCTGCCATTCCGCGCGCAGCGAGATGATGGCTGCCGTCACCAGCAGGATCACGCCCGTGCGTATCAACGTGGCCATATTGCTGTTCAGGTGGGCCACGCCCAGCTTGCCCAGGATGGCCGTCAGGGCCGCGAACACGGCCGACAGGATGGCAAAGCCTTGCCAGGTGAAAGTGGTCGACATGGGGCTCCTTGCGCGGTGGCGACGTCAGATCGACTGTAGCGTAGCACGCTGATCGGGAAAAAACCTATTGCGGTGCAGCATCAATTCTCATCAATTGTCGCAACGCATTAACAACACCGGGCAAAAAACATTGCTTATCGGCATTGTAAATATCGGTCGTTCAAGCGTATGCTGAAGCAGTCTGAACGGTGCCGCCAGAGCACCGTCGCCGCCGCATTGCTGGCCTGTCGAGCAGGAAGCGGGTCACGCCCCATCGCCGCAAATAGATAGTTGGAGACACAGCATGAAGAAATTGACGTTCCAGCAGAAGTTATGGATTCCCCTGATTTGCAGCCTGTTGTGCATCACCGTTATTTTTGTCTACAACGCCCTGGAAGTGCGCAAGATCCGTATCGAAGAGCGCAGCGCCGACCTGAGCAATGCCGCCGACCTGGGCCTGGGCGCCGTCAAGATGTTCGGCGACCTGGCCGCCAGCGGCGCCTTGACGAAGGAAGAAGCGCAGAAGCAAGCCACCGCCGTCATCAAGAGCATGCGTTTCGGCGAGACCGGTTATTTGTCCATCATCAACCTCGATGCCGTCGTCGTGATGAATCCCGCCGCGCCGCAAACGAATGGCAAGAACATGGCCGATTTCAAAGATGCCAACGGCACCTATCTGTACCGCGACATCGTTGCCGTCGGCAAGAGCGATGCGGGCAAGGGCTTCGTCCACTATTATTTCCCCCGTCCCGGCCAGAAAAATCCGGAACCGAAGATGAGCCGCGTGGTGGCCTATAAACCGTGGGCATGGACCCTGGTGGTGGGCGTCTACATGGACGATATCGACGCGGCCTTCCGCCAGTCGCTGCTGACTTCGCTGGGCGTGCTGTTGCTCGTGTGCGCGCTGCTGGCCGCCGTCGTCGTGGCCATCAACCGCAGCCTGCGCCATGCGCTGGGCGGCGATCCCGAATATGCGGCCGACGTGGCTGCCCAGATCGCGAATAACGATCTGAGCGGTGCCGTGCGCACGCATGCCAACGACCGCCACAGCGTGCTGTATGCGATGAAAACCATGCAGGCCAACCTGGTCGATGCGATCAGTGAAATCCGCCATAGCGCCGAGACGATCGCCACGGCATCGAGCGAGATTGCCAGCGGCAATATGGACTTGTCGGCGCGCACGGAAATGCAAGCCAGTTCGCTGGAAGAAACGGCGGCGTCGATGGAGGAATTGACTTCGACCGTGACACAAAACGCGGGCAATGCCGTGCAGGCGAATGAACTGGCGCAGTCCGCTTCCGCCGTGGCCCGCCAGGGTGGCGCCGTGGTGGCGCAAGTGATCGGCACCATGGACACCATCAACGCCTCGTCGCGCAAGATCGTCGACATCATCGGCGTCATCGACGGCATCGCCTTCCAGACGAATATCCTGGCCTTGAATGCGGCCGTCGAGGCGGCGCGTGCCGGTGAGCAGGGACGCGGCTTTGCCGTGGTGGCGTCGGAAGTGCGCAATCTGGCGCAGCGCTCGGCGGGCGCGGCGAAGGAAATCAAGGAACTCATCGGCGCTTCCGTCGACAGCATCGCGGCCGGCAGCACGCTCGTCGCACAGGCGGGCACGACCATGGATCAGGTGGTCGCTTCCGTCTCGCGCGTGACCGACATCATGGCCGACATCACGGCCGCTTCGCACGAGCAAAGCACGGGCATCGGCCACGTCAACCAGGCGATCACGGAGATGGATAGCGTGACGCAGCAAAATGCGGCGCTGGTGGAAGAGGCGGCGGCGGCGGCGTCGAGCATGCAGGACCAGGCGGCCGTGCTGGCGCAACTGGTGGCGCGCTTCAAACTGTCGGCGCATGAGGGTGGTGCGGCGGCGCCGCGCCTGGCGGCCGCTGGCGCGCCACGCGCCGTGGCGAAAAAACCGCTGCGCAGCCTGGCGGCGCGCTAGGGGTTTCGTTAAGGACTTACTGGGCGGGCGCCGCCGCTTGCGGCGCCGGTTCGAATTCCAGCTTGTCATCGACGACCACGAATTGCCCGACCGGCTGGCCCAGGTCGGCTTTCGGGTCGTTTTCCATTTCCGTCAGCGCATTGCAGGTATTCGTTTCCGCCTGCCACAGCTGCTTGCCCATGCGGATATTCCATATGCCATCGCCGGCCGCGAACAGCTCGACGGTGATGTCGGCCGGCGCATCCGTCGACAGGGTATGCAGGCGCTGGCATTGCGGCAGATTGGTCGCCATCAGCTGCACTTCCACGGTATCTTGCCAAAAATAACGTTGCTGGCGGCGCACGGTCAGGGAATGGTCTTGCCCATCGAACATGTAGATGGCGAAGTCCTGGACACAGCCTGACAGCAGGACGGACAGCGTGACGATCAGGAGTTTGCGCATGGTCGGCTTTCTTGGTTTGTGCTCGGGAATGTCGGGATGCCTGCTTGACGGTGCTAGTGGGCACTTGCCCTGACTGGGCGCCGTCTTGTTTTTCGCTTACGTGGCATTATATCCATGCATATCAGTTGCGGCGCGACAATAGTGATGCCAAGTCCGCTTGCCCCACCGCTTGCCCCACCTATCTACCTGGAAAGACCACGATGATCGACCTGTATTACTGGACCACGCCCAACGGGCACAAAGTGACGATGTTCCTGGAAGAAGCGGGCATCCCCTACAACATCATTCCCGTGCATATCGGCAAGGGGGAACAGTTCAAGCCCGAGTTTCTCGCCATCGCGCCGAACAATCGCATTCCCGCCATCGTCGACCAGGCGCCGGCCGATGGCGGTGCACCGCTGTCCCTGTTCGAGTCGGGGGCGATTCTGCAATATCTGGCCGAGAAAAGCGGGCAATTCCTGCCGATGGATGTGCGCGGACGCGCCGAAGTCATGCAATGGCTGTTCTGGCAAATGGGCGGCCTGGGCCCCATGGCAGGGCAAAACCACCATTTCGTGCAATACGCGCCCGAACCCATCGAGTACGCCATCACGCGCTACGTCAATGAAACGAATCGGCTATACGGCGTGCTGAACAAGCGCCTGGCCGACCGCGAGTTTGTTGCCGGCGACAGCTATTCCATCGCCGACATGGCCATCTACCCGTGGATCGTGCCGCATGCGCGCCAGCGCCAGAAGCTGGAAGATTTCCCGCACCTGGCGCGCTGGTTCGCGGCCATCGCCGCCCGTCCCGCCACCGTGCGCGCGTATGCCCGCGCCGCCGAAATCAACGTGCAGCCCACCGTCAGCGAGGACGCGAAAAGCGTGCTGTTCGGCCAGACGGCGAAGACGCTGGGCTGATCGGCGGTCAGTTACCCCGATACGTGGAAAAACCGAAAGGACTGAGCAGCAAGGGAATGTGATAGTGCTGGTCGGTCTTTTCCACGTGGAATTGCACGGGGATTTCCGGGAAAAAAGTTTCCTGTTTCAGGCGCGCATAGTGCTCGCCTGTCTTGAACACGATGCGGTAATCGCCCGCCTGCATGGGCGTCCCGGCCGGATACATGGCCGCGATGCGCCCTTGCGCATTCGTCACGGCGCTGCTCAATTGCTTCCAGTCAGTCCCCTGCTTTTGCTCCAGGGTCACCGTCACGCCCGCCGTCGGCTGGCCGCTCTGCAAGTCGAGGATGTGCACGCTCAAGGGATTGGCGGCGGCCAGGGCCGTGCTGGACAGGCTGGCGAAGGCCAGGGCGGCGGCGGTTTTTTTCAGGTAGGTCATCGTGTTGCTTTCAAGGTAAGGGGAGATCGAGTTCGGGAAGGGAGGACAGGGCTGCCTGGGCACAGGCGCGGTCTTGCAGGGCGCCACCGCCACCGGCCACGCCGATGGCGCCGACCACTTGTCCCTGGGCCATCAACGGCAGGCCGCCTCCGAGCAGCAACAGCTCCGGCACGCTGATCAAATTGCTCATGTCCGGATTGTTGCGGGCCGCCACGGCCAGCGCATAGGTATCGCTTTTGGTGGACAGGGCCGTGTAGGCCTTGCGCCGGCTGGCATCCGTGTTGTGAGGGCCGACGCCATCGGCGCGCTGCACGGCGACGACATTGCCGCCCCGGTCCAGTACGCTGACGACGATGTGCCGGCCTTGCGCCTGGCAAGCGGCCATGGCCGCGTTGGCGAGGGTGTTGGCCGCCGCCAGAGAAACATCATCGACCTTGCGCAATTGGGCGTGCGCCGGGCTGGCCAGCAGGCACAGCAGGGTAATGCCAGGGAAAAGAGATCGCATGTGGCTATCCGTTGAGTAAAGTGGCGCCAGTATGGCCAGTGTTACCCTACGAGAAGATGAGCGCCGCATGACATTTTTATCATCCGCGGCGGTCTGCGCGCGGCGTAAAATGCTTCAACATCCCACACGAAAGCTTCCACCCATGCGCATCCTGGTCATTGAAGACGAGCCGAAGACGGGCGACTATCTGCTGCGCGGCCTGGCCGAGTCCGGCTTTACGGTGAGCCTGGCGCGCAATGGCCGCGACGGCTTGCACATGGCCGGCAGCGAGGCGCCCGATTTGATCGTGCTCGACGTCATGCTGCCCATCATGGACGGCTGGCAAGTGTTGCGCGCGCTGCGGCTGCAGGAAGGCGGCGCGGACGTGCCCGTGATTTTCCTCACGGCGCGCGACGAGGTGCAGGACCGCGTGAAAGGGCTGGAGCTGGGCGCCGACGATTACCTGGTGAAACCGTTCGCCTTTGCCGAACTGGTGGCGCGCATCCGCACCCTGCTGCGGCGCGGGCCGCCCCGCGAAGACGACGTGATCCGCATCGGCGACATGGAAATCGATGTGATGAAACGCAAGGTCAGCCGGCAAGGCCAGCGCATCACCCTGACGGCCAAGGAATTCGGCTTGCTGCACCTGTTGGCGCGGCGCCAGGGCGAAGTCTTGTCGCGCTCCATCATCGCTTCGCAAGTGTGGGACATCAATTTCGAGAGCGACACCAATGTCATCGACGCGGCCATCCGCCGCCTGCGCAGCAAGCTCGACGATCCATTCGAACCCAAGCTGATCCACACCTTGCGGGGCATGGGCTATGTCTGCGAATTGCGCGCGCCCAGCGCTCCCGACAGCGGCGCCACCGCATGAAATTCTCGCAACTGCGCCGCTCGCTGACCCTGCGCGTCACGCTCGTGTTCGTGCTGATCGTGGCCCTCGTGTCCGCCGGTCTGGGCATGCATTTGTACCGCTCGTTCGTGGCGGAAATCGAGCGCCGCGACGACATTTTGTTGCTAGGCAAATTGCGGCAGATCCAGCAATTACTCGGTAACGCGGGCACCCTCGACATCATCCGCGAGCGGCCCCAGTATTTTCGCGACACCATGAGCGGGCAAGAGAACTCCCTGGTGCGCATCGTGCGCGCCGATGGCACGCGTTTGATCGATGTCAATCCGAACGGCGAGACGGTAGCGCATCCTGTTCCCGTGGCCGTCGATGCGCCCGTGACAGCCAGCGACATCGTCAGCTGGACCAGCCGCGACGGCTATCCGGCCAGGGTAGTGGCGGCCAGCGCGCGCATCGGCGAGCCGGCGCAGATGGCCGACATTTCCGTGGCACGGGTCTATGGCGACCGCGCAGCCATGTTTGCCGCCTACCGCTGGCAGATCGTCGTCTCCGTCGCCGTCAGCGCGCTGGTGGCGGCGATTCTTGCCAGCGTGATGCTGCTGCGGGGACTGCGGCCGTTGCGCAATATCGCCGCGCACGCGGCCCTCGTGCGGCCGGGCAAGCTGGGCCAGCAGCTGGAGGCGCGCGGCGCGCCGACGGAGCTCTTGCCCCTGATCCAGGCGCTCAACGCCATGCTGGCGCGGCTGCAGGAAGGCTATGCGCGGCTGTCGCAGTTTTCCGCGGATCTCGCGCATGAGTTCCGCACGCCCGTCACCAATCTGCTGGGGCAAAGCCAGGTCATGCTGGCCCGTCCGCGCAGCGCGCACGAGTACGAACAGCTGGTGTCGTCGAATGTGGAAGAGCTGGAGCGGCTGTCGCGCATGATCGACAGCATGTTGTTCCTGGCGCGCGCGCAGCAGGATGAGATGATCCTGATTAAGCAAGCCTTGCCCGTGCAGGACGAATTCTTGCGCCTGGCCGATTTCTTTGAAGGCCTGGCCGAAGAGCGGGGGCTGGCGCTGGCCTGCCACGGCAGCGGCGCGGTCACGGCCGAGCCGCAACTGCTGCGCCGCGCGCTGGGCAATTTGCTGTCGAACGCCATCCGCCACGCGGCGCCCGGCAGCACGATTTTATTGCGCTCGCATGCGACGAACGAGGGCGTGGAATTGAGCGTGAGCAACCTCGGCCCCGCCATCCCCGCGCGCCACTTGCCGCATCTGTTCGAGCGCTTCTACCGCGCCGACCCGGCCCGCAGCGACTCGGCCGCCTCCACAGGCCTGGGCCTGGCCATCGTCACGGCCATCATGCAGTTGCATGGCGGCAGCGCGACGGTCGCATCCGACGCGGCCGCCACGACGTTTACCCTGACCTTCCCCGTTTAGCCCATTTCGACAAGGAACTCATGCATGCCCGTATGCGGCAATTGCGCGCACGCGGGTGCAAAATGCGGCAACTGCCCCCACAGCAACGGGTTGCCGACGATGTACACATAATGCTGCGCGCGCGTGAGGGCCACGTTGAGCAGGTTCGGCGTGTCCGCCGCCCATTGCGCGGCGCCCACCGTGCTGTCGTCGGCGCCGAGGACCAGCATCACCACGCTTTGTTCCTTGCCCTGGAAGGTATGTACGGTGCCCACCATCTGGCTGCTCCACTGGCGCAATTCGCGCGCCGTCGGCGCCTTGCCGTAGCCGAGGCGGCGGTCCCAGTCCATGTCGATGATGCGCGAACGCAATTCGTTGCGCACGGCCTTGAACGGCGTGATCACATACATCTCCGGCAGCTTGCCGTCGCGGCGATACAGCTTTAATAGCACTTCCAGCACGAAATCGAGCTGCATGGGCACCACTTGCTTGTAGCTGACGGGACCTACGGCGTCGATCCAGCGGCTCGGGCCACGCGTGAGGCCGCGTGCGCCGGCCGGCGGCGTGCGCTCGGCCAGCCCGTAGACCATCTTGTCTTCGTAGGCGATGCTGTTGGCCAGCGAAAACATCGGTTCCACGCAGCGGCGGTGCACGCGCAAGGGGCTGCCGATCCACAAGGGTTTTTCGCTGTTGGCGCCGACAGCCGCGCCATAGCGATTGGCTTTGTCCGCCAGGGTCTGCACGGAAACGGACGTTGGCGCATAACTGCCATCGCGCGTGTGCGGCGACAGGGCCGACAAGGTTTGCACCAGGCGGCCCGGCACCGTGAACACGGGTTCGATCTGCAGCGGGTCGCCCACGACGACGGCGCGCTTGGCACGCCACAGGCCGCCCAGCGCCGCTTGTGGCGGTGCCTGGCCCGCTTCATCGATGAACAGCCAGCCCAGCGATTCGGGGCCCATGCCCTGGAACTGGCGCGCGAACGAGGCGAATGTGGTCGACACGACGGGCACCACCATGAACAGGCTGTGCCACACCATGGCGACGTGCGACTGGTCATAGGCACGCTTGTTTTTCAGCAATTTGGACACGGCCAGCAAGTTGCCGCCGAAGCCGGGTCCGCCTTTCTT
Source organism: Janthinobacterium rivuli (assembly GCF_009208735.1). Classification (GTDB taxonomy): domain Bacteria; phylum Pseudomonadota; class Gammaproteobacteria; order Burkholderiales; family Burkholderiaceae_D; genus Janthinobacterium. The sequence goes on from NZ_WFLJ01000012.1 coordinate 177,288, forward strand.
CGCCACCTCGGCCAGCCACGCTTCATGCAGGGCCAGGGCCTTGGCGAACAGGCGCGAGCGCAGGCGCGCCAGGGCCGGTTCATGCCACAGGCCAGCGATCTGCAGGGTGTCGCCGTCCAGCTCGTCCAGGGTGGCCGGCGCGATGATGGTGGGGAAGCGCATGCGTGCGCGGCGCAGCAGTTCCGTGCTGTCATCCCACTCGCGCTGGCGCGACTGCGCCGTGCGCAGGGCGATGTGCAGGCTGTTGCGGGCACGCTCGCAGCGCGGCTCCAGCTCGCCTTTCAGCAGCAGCTTGATGGCGGACACGTCGCGCGCGGCCTGGCGCTGCGCCTCGGCATTGGCGACGACGGCCTCCTTGTAGGCGCGCGCCGGGGCCGTGCGGAACAGGCGGGCAAAGAAGCCGGGCTGCGTCAGCGCCACCAGGCGTTCCTCTTCCAGCAATTCCTTCTTGCTGAGCAGCAGGGTGTCCTGCTGCGCCAGCGCGTCGGACAGGGCGCCATTCGCCGCATCCATCTCTTGCTCGGCAGCAATCAGCGCCTGCTGGCTGGCCTCGATGAAATCGGCTTCCGTGCAGGTGCCGACGGCTTGCCACAGGGCCGCATATTGGGCGTGCTCGGCCAGCGCTTTTTCCACCACGTGTTCCGTCTCGCGAAACTCGCGCGCGGCCTGGGCGAAGCTCACGCCCTGGTAACTGGCCAGCCATTGGCGGATGTTCTGCGCGTTCGGCGTCTTGCGCGCCGTGCTCTTGTCCCAGTCGTCGTCATAAAAATTGCTGACGAAGCGGCGGCGGTTGGCGCTGTTGCCCAGCGCACAGGACATCAAGCCCCACGGCGCTTCCGCCTCGCCCAGGGCGCGGTTGGCGCCATTGCCGTCGGCCACGACCCGGCGCGCCACGCTTTCGAAATAGCGCGTGCGCGCCCATTCCTTGCCCAGCTGTTTCGGTTTCGGGAGATCGCCGGAAATGTTTTCCACCGCCGCATTGTTCGACGAGGCGACGACCATTTCAAAGCCCGTCAGTTCCGGGCGCAAGCGGGCGATCGTGATGGGGTCGCGCACGCCTTCGAAGGCCACGGCCACCTTGCCGATGAAGGCGTCGCCGGCGCGGTCCAGGCAGGACAGCACGCTGGCGCGGCGCACGATATTGTCGGCGAACAATTCGCGCAACAAGGTCGTCTTGCCCGTGCCCGGCGGGCCATTCACGGAAAAGATGCCGCGCTCGCTCAAGCCCGTGCGCGCGCCGTGGATGGCGAACTGCTGCATCAGGCTCATGGCGTAGCTGGCGTCTTCCAGCCAGTGTCCCCGGTTCATGTTCGCCGGATTGAGCATGGCGGCCAGCGCCTGGCGTCCGGCCGGGCTGTACAGGTCGATGCGCTCATCCTGCGCCAGCGGCGTCAGGTAGGCGGCGACCGTCGCGGGCAGCTTGCCGCCACGCAAGGCGCGGATGATCTGCTCCAGGTCATCGAGGTAAAAACTGTTGAGGATATCGACCGATGGCTCCACCGCATCGCCGAAGTCCAGGCTGCGGTTCTGGCTGGCCTCCAGCGTATCGGCGTCCGCCACGGCGGCGCGTTTCTTACGCGTGCGCAATTCCAGCACGGCCAGCGGCTGGCCGGCCGACGGGTGGAAACCGGCCCAGTCGCGCAGCAGGTCGGCCAGGGCCGCGATTTCCATGCCGGACAGGGGAGACGAGACATTGCCCGCCTCGTCCGTCACTGGCTGCGGGACGCGGCTTGCCGCGAAATTGCGCAGGCTGTCTTGCAGCGCCAGCTGGCTGTCGCTGAAGGCGTCCAGGCTCAGGCCCGACCAGTCCGGCGTGCGGGCGCGGCCCAGGGCCCACGGCAAAGTCGACACGGACACGGGATCGAACTGTGGCTCGCCCAGCGCATTGAGGTTCAGGCGGGCAAAGCACGAGCGTCCCAGCAGTTCTGTTTTTTCTGTTTCGGCGATGTTTTCCGGGCCATTGGCCGGCGGACAAGCCTTGTTGATTTCGGCCTTGTCGAACACGCCGAGGAACAGCGAGTAGCCGTCGATCTCGCGGTCGGACGGCACTTGCCACTGTGTGGCGAACTGCGGCGGCAATTGCGCCAGCTGTTCGCGGTGGAGGAGACGCACGGTGGACTGGTCTTCAACGTCCGTGATTTGATTCAGGTCAAACGGGATAAAGAATTCGATCTTGTGCCAATACTCCAGGATAGCCAGGAGGCGCTGCTGTTCTGCCTGATTCATGATGACCAATATTTTGTAAAGCGAGCGAGGATTGTAAAGCGTATGCGCGGTGCACGTTTTGCACTTTTGCCTATTGCGCGGGCTTTGCCGCAAAAAAAGTGGCGATTGCGGACGAAAAAAAGCCAGGCAGCAACTTCCTGCCTGGCTTTCCCGTGGGGAGGATGTTGCTATTGCTTAAAACTCTTCCCATTCGCTCTCGGTGCTGGCATTGCCGCGGCGTGCCGGCGCGGCCGCGACGGCCTGGCGCGCGGGTGCTGGCTTGGCCGCGGGGCGTGCGATGGCTGGCGCTGCCGGCGTCGTGCGCACCGGCGTCAGCTTGGGTGCGCTGGCGACATGGTTGCCGGTTTTAAAGAAGCCCACCACGTGCGCCAGTTCGCCCGCCTGTTCCTGCATGCTTTGCGAGGCGGCCGCCGCTTCTTCCACGAGGGCCGCATTTTGCTGCGTCACTTCATCCATCTGGGCAATGGCCATGTTGATCTGTTCGATGCCGATGGTCTGCTCGTGCGTGGCGGAAGTGATCTCGCCCATGATATCGGTCACGCGCACGATGCTGTCGACGATGTCGCCCATGGTCTGGCCCGCTTCATTGACGAGGCGCGAACCCGTGTCCACGTTGGCCACCGACGCGGCGATCAATTCCTTGATTTCCTTGGCGGCCGAGGCGGAACGGTGTGCCAGGTTGCGCACCTCGGTGGCCACGACGGCGAAGCCACGGCCCTGTTCGCCCGCGCGCGCCGCTTCGACGGCCGCGTTCAAGGCCAGGATATTCGTCTGGAAGGCGATGCCGTCGATGACGCCGATGATGTCGACGATCTTGCGCGACGAGGCATTGATGGTGCCCATGGTGTCGACCACTTGCGAGACGATGCTGCCGCCCCGCACGGCCACTTCCGATGCGCTTTTCGCCAGCTGGTTGGCCTGGCGCGCATTGTCCGCGTTCTGCTTCACGGTCGAGGTCAGCTCTTCCATGGCCGACGCCGTCTCTTCCAGCGAACTGGCTTGCTCTTCCGTGCGTGACGACAGGTCGAGGTTGCCGGCGGCAATTTCGCTCGACGCCGTGGAGATCGCATCCGTGCCGTGGCGCACTTGCGCCACCACGCCCAAGAGGCTGGTGTTCATGGCTTTCAGGGCGCCCAGCAGGCGGCCCGTTTCATCGCTGGAATTGACGACGATGTGCGACGACAAATCGCCCGAGGCCACGGTTTCCGCCACGCCCACGGCCGCATTGATGGGCTGGGTGATCGAGCGCGTGATGATCCAGGCAACAAAAGCGCCCAGCAGCACGGCCACGCTGCCCAGGGCAATCATGGAGGCGCGCGCGCTCGCGCTCAGCGTCTCGGCGTCCGTTGCCGCCTGCGCCGCCTGCTGCGCTTCATAGGCGACCAGGCTGTCGAGCGCGCCCAGCACGATCTTCAGGCTCGGTGCCGCCTGTTGCGTCAGGAAGGCAACCGCTTCTTCCGTCTGGCCCGCATTGCGCAGCTCGATGACCTTGTTGTTCAGCGGCGCGCCCGATTTCAGGGCCGCGTCCAGTTCGGCCATCAGGGCCGTTTCCTTGTCCGTCGAGATTTTCTTTTGCAAGGTTTCCTTGGCGGCGCCGTATTTCTTGCGCGATTCGCCGATCTTCGCCAGTTCCGCCTGCACCAGCGCTTCCGTCGGCGCCACCACCACGCTGGTGATCGCCAGGGTAATGTTGCGCACGTTGTCGCTCATGGTATTGGCGGCGGCCATCTTGACGTTCTTGTCGGTCACGATGTCGTGCGTGCGTGCGCTCAGTTGCGCCATCGAGTACAGGCCGACGAGCAAGACGGCCACCAGCAGGCCGAGGACGACAGCAAACCCGATCCCGAGCCGGGTGCCGATTTTGAATTGTGTGAGTGACATGATTGCTTTCGTGGTGCGGAAGTGAAGGAAAACGTCGACAGGCCACGGCTACGGGTTTATACGTAAGGGCGACCAGCCTGTAATTGTTCCTCAAAATTCCGCACTGCAATACAAAAACTTGTATCAAGTCCCCGAAAAGTTTAAAAATTGGTAGCAAATTAAATAAGTTGTCGTGTGGAAACAACGAGCGCGGCGCCGGAGGCGGACTCAGTTTTCCGCAAACATGTGGGTGGCCAGGAAATCGATGAAAGCGCGCAGTTTCGGCGTCAGGTGGCGGCTGCTGGGCCACAGGAGGCGAAAGGCGCCGTCGTGCCGGCGGTGCGCGTCCAGCACCGGCTGCAAGCGGCCGCTAGCGAGCGCCGCGCGCACGGCAAAGTCGGGCAGGGCGGCGATGCCCAGGCCGCTTTCGGCGAAGTGCAGCAAGGTCTCGACATTGTTGCAGTTCAGTAGCGCCGGCAGGCCGGCCGCCTGCAAGGCGGGCCATTCGGCCAAAGGCCACGCCTCGACCTTGCCGCTGCTGGGGAACTTGTATAGCAGACAAGTGTAGCGGACCAGGTCGGCGGGAAGTACCGGCGTGCCGTGCTGCGCCAGGTAGGCGGGCGCGGCCACCAGTTGCAGCTGGAACCGGCCCAGCTGGCGGCTCATCAAACGGCTGTCGGCGCTGTCTCCCGCGCGCACGACGGCATCGTAGCCTTCCTCGATCACGTCGACCCGGCGGTCGCTGAAATCGAGGTCGAGCTCCACCAGTGGATATGCGCGCGCGAACGCGGCCAGCACGGGATTGAGCAGGCTGCCCACTTGCGGCAGGCTGACGCGCAGCCGGCCTCGGGGCGCGCTCTTGCTGTTCGATAACTCCAGCTCGGCCGCCTCGATCTCGCCCAGGATGTGCCGGCAGCGTTCGAGAAACACGGTGCCTTCGCTGGTCAGCGCGATGCTGCGCGTGCTGCGCTGAAACAGGCGCACTTCCAGGCGCGCTTCCAGCCGCGCGATGCTCTTGCCCACGGCCGAGGCGGAAATGCCCAGCACCCGGCCCGCCGCCACGAAGCTGCGCAGTTCGGCCGCCTGCACGAAGGCCGTGAATCCCGCCAGGTTATCCATGTTGCTTCCGTTTCCTCACCATTGATTGCGGACGCCAACGTCCGCACAGACGGAAACTATAGCCTGTTTTTCTTTGATTGCGCTTGCCTTACCTTGGCAGCCTGATCATTTGAAAGGCTGAACCATGACGTACAACTTCTCTGCCGCGGCTCTGTCCGCCCGCATCGATCCCTTGCTCGATCTTGTTTTGCGCCAGCAGCGCCTGGTGGGCGCCGTGGTGCTGGTGCGCCACCGGGGCCAGGACGTGTATCGCCGCGCGGCTGGCTGCCTGGACCGCGAGGCGGGCACGCCCATGGTTGATGACGCCGTCTTCCGCCTGGCGTCCGTCAGCAAACCCATCGTCTCCACGGCCGCGCTGGCGCTGGTGGGGCAGCATCGCCTGGGGCTGGACGACCTGGTGGTGCGATGGCTGCCGTATTTTGCGCCGCGCCAGCCGGACGGCGCCGTGGCGGCAATCACCGTGCGTCACTTGCTCACGCACACGGCGGGCCTCGACTATGGCTTCTTCCAGCCGCCGGGCGGCGCGTATGCGCAGGCGGGGGTATCGGACGGCATGGATGCGTCCCGTATTTCCCTGGAGGATAACCTGCGCCGCCTGGCCACCGTGCCGCTCGCGTATGCGCCGGGCGAGCGCTGGGCGTATTCGATCGCCACCGATGTGCTGGGCGCCGTGATCGAAGCGGTGACGGGCTTGCCGCTGGCGCACGCCGTGGCACAGCTGGTGACGGCGCCGCTGGCCATGCGCGACACGGGGTTCATGGCTACCGATCCGGCGCGCCTGGCCGTCGCGTATGCGGACCGAGCGGCGGGCGAGTCCCGGCCGCGCCGCTTGCGCGACGCGGGGGAAGACCATCTGCCGTTTCTCGATGGCATGGCAGGTTTTACGTTAGCTCCGGCGCGCGCCCGCGATGCGCACGCGTATCCATCCGGCGGCGCCGGCATGGTGGGCTCGGCACCGGACTTCATGCGCCTGCTGGAAACCTTGCGCCTGGGTGGCGCGCCCCTGCTGCCGCCGGCGCTGGCGCGCCAGATGGGCGAAAGCCAGACCGGTGATTTCGACATGCCGTTCTGGCCGGGCCGCGGCTTTGGCCTGGGGTTTACCGTGCTGACGGACCCGCTTGCCGCCGCCACGTCCGAGTCCGTGGGCAGCTGGCGCATGGGCGGCACGTATGGCCACTCGTGGTTTGTCGACTCTGCGCAAGAATTGTCGGTGGTGGCGTTCACGAATACGGCATTGGAGGGCATGGCGGGACCGTTCGTGACGGAGCTGTGCCAGGCAGTGTATGGCACCGGGACGCTGTCATGACGCGCCCGCACCCCATCGTCTTTCTCGCGCTGGGCCTGTTCGGCGTGTATTGCATCGAGTTTGGCGTGGTGGGCATCTTGCCGATGATCATGCAGCGCTATGGCGTGACGGCCGCGCAGGCGGGGTCGCTGGTGAGCCTGTTCGCCCTGGTGATCGCCGTGGGCGGCCCCTTCCTCGTGCTGCTGGCCACGCGCTGGCGCCGCAAGCGCGTGCTGATCGTCTCGCTGCTGGTGTTCGCGCTGGCCAGCGTGGCCTCGGCCTATGCGCCCCGCTTCGAGTGGTTATTGGCGCTGCGCATCGTGCCGGCCCTGTTCCACCCCGTGTATTTCTCGCTGGCCATGGTGGCCGCCGCCGCCCTGTACCCGCCGCGCGAGGCGGCGCGGGCCGGCGCGCATGCGTTCACGGGCACCAGCATGGGCATGGTGCTGGGGATTCCGCTCACCACCTGGATCGCCGCGCAGGTTGGCTACGAGGCATCGTTTTTGGCTTGCGCCCTCGTCAACGCGCTGGCTGCGCTGGGGCTGTACCTGTTCTTGCCGGACACGCCGCGCGAAGCGCCGCTGGCGTATGGCAGTCAATTGGCCGTGCTGCGCAAACCCGCCCTGTGGTTCACCATCGCCGCCGCCGTGCTGGTGTTTGCCGCCATGTTTGCCGTGTATGCGTATGCGGCCGCTTACCTGCAGCAGGTGGCGGGCTTGTCGGCGCGCCAGACGGGGCTGGCGCTGGTGGTGTTTGGCGTGGGCGGCGTGGCCGGCAATCTGTTCGCGGGGCGCCAGCTGGGCACGCATGTGCTGCGCACGGTGGTGCTGCAGCCACTGCTGCTGGGGCTGGCGTACTGGCTGCTGTACCGCCATGCGGGAACTGGTCTCGGCTGGGCGGCGCTGGCCGTCTTGCTGCTGTTCTGGGGCGCGGCGCACACGAGTGGGCTGATCGTCACGCAAGTGTGGCTCAGCAGCGAAGCGCGCGAGGCGCCCGCGTTCGCCATCGGCGTGTATATCGCCGCCATCAATCTGGGCGTGACGGTGGGGGCATTGGCGGGAGGCATGGCCATCGAATCCTACGGCATGCCGGGGGCGCTGGCTTGCGGCGCGCTACTGGGCGGTCTGGCGCTGGCCTTGATCCTGCTCAAGGCGTGGCGCTACCGCCTGCCCTCAGTCGGCAAGATGGTTGGGGATGCGAAACAGTAGATCCGTGTCGCCGATATCCACGCCCGCTTGCGACAGCAGGGTGCTGGCCTGGCCCCGGTGATGCGTCTGGTGGTTGAAAAAATGCATGAGCAGGCTGAAAAATTCGCGCCGGTTCGGCCCCTTGCTGTTGCGGTAATCGAGCAAGTGGTCGAGGTCTTCTTCGCGGATGGAGGCGGCCCAGTCGATGATGAGCTGGTCCAGCCATTGCCGGTGCGCATGCATGGCGGCAAAATCCTCGGCCGCGAACAGCGGGTGCGTGAGCGACGCGGGCGGCGTGATGGCGCGGATGGGGTCGAGCAGGGGAAAGCCGGCCGGGTGCTGCGCATAGCGCTGCAGCCATAGCGTGTCGCCCACCATCACGTGGTTCAGGGTGGCCAGCAGGGAGCCGAAGAAGGCGCCCCGCTCGCGCTCCAGCTCGCCGGGAGGCAGGCTGGCCGCCGCCGCATACACCTTGGCATTCATCCACTGGTTGTAATCGGCCATCAGGCAAAGGTGGGCGCAACGGCTCATGGTGATTCCTCCAGTGGTTGATTGTTCTATGTCAAACGGACTTCAGGAACGCGCGTATGCCTGCGAGCAGCATTTCAATGGCCATCGCCGTCAGGATCAGGCCCATCAGGCGTTCAAACGCCGTCATGACTCTTGGACCGAGCGCGCGCTGCAAGCGTTCGGCGCACAGGAAGACGGCCAGCCAGACGACGGCCACGGCCGTCAGCCCCGCCACGTGGGCGATGACGTCGTTCATTTCATGCGAGGAAAACAGCAAGACCGTCGCCAGCGCCGACGGGCCGGCCAGCGCGGGGATGGCCAGCGGCACGATGAACGGTTCGCCTGCCATCTCGTGGTCGCTATTGCCGGCGCTGGGCTGCGGAAACACCATGCGCATGGCGATCAGGAACAGGATCACGCCGCCGCCGATGCGCAGCGCGATTTCCGACAACTGCAAGGCGTTGAGGAAATGGCGGCCGAAGAACATAAACAGCAGCAAGATGCCGAAGGCGATCATGCATTCGCGCACCACGACTTTCCAGCGCCGCTCGATGGGTACCCGTTTCAGGGCGTTGACGAACAGGGAAACGTTGCCGAACGGATCGGTGACAAGCAAGAGCAGGATAAATGTCTGGAAAAAATTCTGTGTCATGGTGATGTGATTGAGGTCAGCACCGCTGCCAGGATGGGCGCGCTGCGATAAGGCTTGCGATGATAACAAGAGCGGCGGCTGTCGCCCATGATTATTGATGCATAGCAGCATTTTTTTTACGCGGCGATGACTTTTGCCTGGTAAAACGCCGTCGGTGTGGTGCCGAAATGCTTCTTGAACATGGTCGTGAAGGCGCTCTGGCTCGTGTAGCCATTGTCCATGGCCACGTCGATGACCTTGCTGCCGCGCGCCAATTGTTCCAGCGCCCGCAGCAGCCGCGCTTGCTGGCGCCACTGGCCAAAGCGCATGCCCGTCTGCTTCTGGAACAAGCGGTGCAGGCTGCGCTCGGTGATCGCCAGTTCCTGCGCCCAGTGCGCCACCGTCTGCTGTTCGCCCGGCTGCGCCATCAGCCGCGCGCAAATGCCGCGCAGGCGCGCATCCACGGGTAAGGGCAGATACAGGGGCAGCACGGGCAGGCTGTCGAGCTCGTGCAACAGCAATTGCAGCAGATGCCAGTCGCGGCTGCCTTCCGTGAAATCGGGCGCGATGTCGACGGCCGCCACGATCAGTTGCCGCAGCAGGGGACTGATGTCGAGCACGCAGCTGTGGCGCGGCAGCAGCGGGGAGCTGGCGCAGTCGATGAACACCGTGCGCATTTTCACCGCGCCGCTCATGCGCACCTGGTGCGCGATGCCGGGCTGCAGCCACACGCCGCGCGTGGGCGGCACCACCCAGCGCCCTCCCTGCGCCTCGATGGTCATCACGCCTTCGATAGCGTACAGCAATTGCGCATGCGTGTGGCGGTGCACGGAAATCACATGGCCATGCGCATAGTCGACGGCCAGCGCCATGGCGCGCGCCGTGACTGGCAGCAATTCCTGAAAGGCGGCGGAGGAACAATCCATGAAAGAGGGTCAGTTTTGCAATAGGTAGAGACATCTTAGCGCGAGAAGGCGCGGCGCGCCTGCGGCATGATGGTTTCCCGCAACTCTTCCTGGAGCCTCGCATGCCTGTGCGCGCCTATATCTATCCCTTCCTGGCCATGCTGCTGTGGGCCGGCAACGTCGTCGTCTCGAAGCTGGCCGCGTCCAGCATCGCCCCCACGGCCATCACCTTTTACCGCCTGGTGCTGGTGCTGCTGGTGATGACGCCGTTCATCGCCCGTCCGCTGTGGCGCAACCGTGCCGCCATCCGCCGCCAGTGGTGGCAGCTGGCCGTGTGCGGCGTGATGTCGATGGCCCTGTTCCAGAGCCTGTCCTACCGCGCCGCGGAAAGCACCACGGCGACCAACATGGCCATCGTCACGGCGCTGGCGCCCCTGATGACGGCCCTGCTCAGCGTGCTGCTGCTGGGCGAGCGCCTGACGGTGGGCATGGCGGCCGGCGGCGTGCTGTCGTTTGGCGGCTTGCTGTACCTGGTGGGGCGCGGCGACGTGCTGGCCTTGCTGCATCAAGGCGTGCATGCGGGCGACGCGCTGATGCTGCTGGCCTGCCTGAGCTTTGCCCTGTACGGCGTGCTGCTGCGTCGCTGGCGTTTGTCCATTCCCGCCTGGCAAGCCATTTATTGCCAGGCGCTGGCGGCCCTGGCGTGCATGCTGCCGCTGTTCCTGCTGCTGCCGCCCGGCAGCGCCAGGCTGGACGCCACCACCTTGCCCCTGATCGGCTATGCGGGCATCGGTTCGTCCATCGTGCTGTCCTACCTGTGGATCGAAGGCGTGAAACTGCTGGGGCCGAACCGCTGCAGCATCTACGTCAACCTGCTGCCCTTGCTGACGGCCTTGCTGGCCATCGTCTGGCTGCATGAAAGCATGCATGTGTACCACCTGGTCGGCGGCGGCATCTCGCTGCTGGGCGTGCTGCTGGCGCAGACGGTGCAGCGGCCTCTGTGGCGCCGGCGGCCTGGCGTGTCCGGTCTTGCCTGAACGGCCATGCATAATGGCGGTTTTTCGGCAGTGGAGTTGGCATGCGGCAAACATTTTGGATGAGTACGATGGCGGCGCTGCTGGCGCTGGGCGCCCTGGCGCCAGTACAGGCGGCGCGTTTCTACGAAGGCGTCCCCATGGCCACCGCCAAGGTTGTCGAGCGCCGCGACGGCGGCGTGGTGCTGGCCTTCCTGCGGGAAAATGGCGAAGTCAACGGCTATTACTGCCAGTGCAATGGCATCAGCGAGAAACGCATGAATCTGGACAAGTATGGCAAGGCCAGCATCGCGGCCGTGTTCCAGCTTGATCTCGACAGCGAAGGCGAAACGACGTTCGTGCTCACCCGCAACGGTGGTCAGTATGGCTTGCATGCCTACCGCTACGAATCCAGCGGCGGCAAAATGTTCAAGGTCGCCGCCCTGCAGCCTACCCTGAACGCCATCGTGCGCGGTGCGAACACCATGGACGAGGCGCGGGTGCGCGCGGCGCTGGCCCGTTTGCAACTGATCGATTACAGCATCGCCTACGCGCCGACGGGCGTGGCCGAGTTCGACGCCATCGAGCATGCGCACGGCACCCTGGTCGGCTATTTCAATATCGACGGTGACTTATTGCCCGGCAAGCCGGCCGATAAGCCCGCGTTTGCCTATAAAAAAACCTTCCAGGAAAAGGATGGCCATTTCCTCACTGTCACGTATTTGCTGGGCAAGGGCTGGCAAGGGAGCCGTGCGCCCAGCTACCACGTCAAGTGGATCACCTGGGAAACACAGCCGCAGCGCTTTGCCGCCAGCCAGGATGGGGTATTTATCGAATATGAGGTGAATGGCTGCGTCGGCAGCGTGTTTGCCCGTGGTCAGTATGTGCACGGCAAGCGTACCGGCATATGGCACTACGAAGAGCCGAACACCATCCGCTCGTCTGGCGCCTTCGTCGACGACAAGGCGGAAGGACCATGGACGTATGCAAGCGGCGATGAAACGACGACGGGACTGATGGTCAAGGGCCAGCGCACGGGGCGCTGGGAAGTGAGTCCGGGCGTGGAAGAATGGCGCGCAGCGGACATGCACAGCTTCACCGGTTACGACCATTTCGTGAAAGACCGCCTGGACGGCCCCAGCGAGCGCCGCATCGATGGTGTGGTGCAATGGCAGGGCAACTATGTGAACGGCAAGAAGCAGGGCCAGTGGGTCGAACCTGGCGGCGGCGGCTTGTACGTCGATGACGTGCGACAGGGGCCGTGAAAGGCGGCGACGCCGGGCGGTGGCCGGCACATGCTGACCATGCTCGACGGCAAGCTCATGACAGAAACCGTCTATTAACATACCTGGCATTCCCACGCGACCGCGCACGGCAGCGGAATGACAGTTCTGCGCAAAAAACATCATCTACTTGTTACAAAGCGTGAAAATCCATGCTGGATGTTGCTACTGGTAATCTTTCCCTGTATCTTGCAGTCAGGAAATTAAAAGTACGGGAAACCTCGACCTCGTTGCCCTGTATTGCACTCCTGACGATATGCGCGGGCCGCCTTCCCCCCTGCCGCCGCACACGCCGTATCGACCTGTCCTGAACAATTCACGTGACCCGCCTCTCTGGCGCTTGCTGCTATCCCGTTTGGTGAGCGCAGGCATGGTTGCGCCCCTACCAAGGAAAATTGCATGCTGTCGAACATAACAATAAAAATGCGCCTGATTGCCACCATGAGTGTGCTGGGCGTACTGATCGCCGTGCTGGGCGCCATGAGTATCATCAGCCTGAAATCGGCCAACAACAGCCTCAACGAGGTCTACAGCAATCAGCTGGCATCGACGCAAGCCATCGGCGAATCGCAGATTGCCCTGGGCCGTGCCCGTTTCACAATGGACCGCGTGATGGTGCACCCGGATGCGCCGGATGCCAAGGATACCCTGGCGCGCGCGGAACAATTCCTGGAAGCCTCCAACAAGTCCTGGAAGGTGTACCTGGGCCTGCCGCAAAGCGCGGACGAAAAGCGCCTGTCCGACGACATGGACAAGAAGCGCAGCGAATATATCAACAATGGCGTGCTGGTCATGAGCAAGGCTTTGCGTGAAGGCAACATCGAGCAAGCGGACGGCTTGATGATGAAGGGGCTGACGCCGCTGTACCGCACTCTGGACCAGGCTGCCGAAACCTTGACCCAATTCCAGGCCACTTCGGCCGCCGCGATGTATGCGGAAAGCCAGTCCAGCTACCACACGCAAGTGATCATGGCCATCGGCGGCATGATCGTTGGCGCCTTGCTGACCATTATTTCCAGTATCTTGCTGCTGCGCGCCATCTTTGGCCCGCTGGACCAGGCCCTGCGCCATTTCGGCGCCATTGCCGACGGCAACCTGGCCAACGACATCGTCATCACGCGCCACGACGAGATGGGTGCCTTGCTGACGGGCTTGCAGAAAATGCAGGAGCGCCTGTCGACCACCGTGCGCGGCGTGCGTGACGGCAGCGGCGCCATCGCCACGGCCAGCAATGAAATCGCCTCGGGCAACCTGGATCTGTCGAGCCGCACGGAGCAGCAAGCGTCGAGCCTGGAAGAAACGGCCTCCTCGCTGGAAGAGCTGACTTCGACCGTCAAGCAGAATTCCGACAATGCGCGCCAGGCGAACCAGCTGGCCGTCTCCGCATCGGATGTGGCCGTCAAGGGCGGCGCGCTGGTGGCGCAAGTGGTCGACACCATGGGCACCATCAGCGAATCGTCGAAAAAGATCGCCGACATCATCGGCGTGATCGACGGCATCGCCTTCCAGACCAACATCCTGGCCCTGAACGCGGCCGTGGAAGCGGCCCGTGCCGGCGAGCAAGGCCGTGGCTTTGCCGTCGTCGCCACGGAAGTGCGCAACCTGGCGCACCGCTCGGCCAGCGCCGCCAAGGATATTAAAGTGCTCATCGAAGCGTCGGTGCAGAACGTGGGCGCCGGCAGCGCGCTCGTCAGCCAGACGGGCACGACGATGGACGAGATCGTGTCCAGCATCCGCCGCGTGACGGACATCATGGGCGAGATCAGCGCCGCCGGCCGCGAACAGGAACTGGGCATCGGCCAGATCAATCAAGCCGTGGCGGAAATGGATACCGTGACGCAACAGAATGCGGCCCTGGTGGAAGAAGCGGCGGCCGCCTCGGAATCGATGCAGGAACAGGCAGCGGCGCTGGCCGAAATGGTCAGCATCTTTAAACTGGACGCCGCCCACAGCGGTCCTGCGGCGGCCAAGCCTGCCTTGCGCAAGCCTGTCGTGGCCGCCGCCAGCACGGCCTTGAAACGCCCGGCCCTGCGCCTGGCGCCGGCCGGTGCCGCTGCTGCCCCTGCCCCTGCCGCCAAACCGCGTCCGGCCAAGCCTGCCGCGGATAACAGCGGCGAGTGGGAAGAGTTTTAACAACACCTAAAAACCTACTGCGCGTCGCAATTTGCGGCTTGCGATGCTCACTGTGCTCTAGCACAGTTGCGCTTCTCAGCCACAACTTGCTGCCGCTCGCTACGGTTTTTAGGCGTTGTTGATTCTAGATTATTGTTGCTCCAGGGCTATCTTGCTGCCCTGCTCCTGCAAGCGCGCCGCCTCGGCCAGGGCCTGGGCGCGCGCTTCCTCGGCCGCCTGTTCCGCTTTCTCCAGAGCATCGTGGCGCGCCTGCAAGGCCGCCCTGGCACGCACGAAGACGATCTTGATGGCAGCCATCACGGGCACGGACAGGAAGATGCCGACGACGCCCCCGAGCTGGTCGCCGGCCAGCAAGCCGACGATCACCATCAGCGGGCTCACTTCCACGCCTTCGCTCATCAGGTAGGGATTGACCACGTAATCCTGGAACAGACGGTAGGCGGCGATAAAGCCGATCAGCCAGAACACGTGTTCGAAGCCGCTGAATCCGGCTACGACCACGGCGATGACGGCGGCGGCCAGCGGGCCGGCAAACGGAATGAATTCCAGCAGGGCGGCCGCGCCGGCCAGCAGCAGGCTGTACGGCACGCCCATCAGGGAAAAGGCGATGCTGTAGGACACAAAGGTGGCGATCGACAACAGCAGCAGGGCGCGCACATAGCGCGACAGCAGGATGTCGAGGTCATCGATGATGGCGCCCCACAGTTTCTTGTTCGGGCGGTTCAGCAGGGACAGCAAGCCGTCGCGCATGTCCGGCCCTTCCTTGATCAGCAAAAAGCTCAGCACGGGCACCAGCACCAGATAGATCAGGTTGCTGGCCGCATGCATGACGGTCAAGCCCAGCTCCTTCGCCAGCGGCATGGCCTGTCCCGAACCGCTGCTCAGCTGTGTCTGCATGAACGACAGCAGGCGCGCGCGCAACGGCTCCATGAATTCCGGCAATGGAATGCGCTCGGCAAAATTATTCCCCTTGAGTAGCGTCGGTAATTGATCGCTGAGCTTGATCGCCTCTTCCTCGATGCGCGCCCCGAAGATCGACCCCAGCACCGCCACCAGCAAGATCACCACCAGGAAGACGATGCCGATACTGGCCGTGCGCGGCAGGCGCTTCGGGCCATGGCGTTCAAGCAGCCCGATCAGCGGATATACGAGGTAGCTGAAGAAAATGGCAAACACCACCACGATCAGGGTCGACGAGACCTTGTAGGTAAGAAATAGCAGGAAGGCGATGAGGAAAGCCGTCCACACCATCTTGGCGACGCGCAAGTTAAAACCGAACATATGAATTCCTTAGGGCAGGATGCTACGCAAGCGTGGCTGGCTTGAAGGGCAGGTGGGCGAGGCAGGGACGGGGCCGCGCCGCACGGCCGGAAATCATACCGCAAAATGCCAAAATGCCATGCTCTTGTGCGTAATGGCAATGCTTTTCCCTGCCGCCTATTTTCCCCGCCAGCTGGCCACGGTGATGAACACGCTGTCTTTATTGCCCTGTTCGCGCAAGGTCACCGTGTAGCGGCCGCCCGTATCGCTGCCAGTGAACACGACCTTGTCGTCATGCCCCTGCACTTGCGCGCCCTTGGCCAGTGTGGCGTAGGTGTTGAGCACCCAGTGGAAATCGGCATAGCTGCGCAGGGTGATGCTGGCGTCGGGCATGGGCTCGTCGCCCGCCTCCGCTGCTTCCGTGGGCGTGCGCATGGGCAAACCTGCCAGGCCCGCCGGCGCGATGCGTTTGCCGCCGCTGGAACTGCTGCTCAATTCCGCATTCGGCAGCAGCAGATGCAGCAAGCTGGCGGGAAAACCGGGCGGCACGTCGCGCGGCTCCCAGCCGGGCTGGTCGGGACGCGTCGTGATGTACTCCACCACGGCAATGCTTTGCCGCTGTTCCGGCGCCGCCTGCGCCAGCATGGCCGGCAGTTGCCGCGCCCACACGAGCAGCGGTGCGGCGCTCTCGTCCTTCGCGCCCGGTGGCACAAACAAGGTCAGCACGGCGTGCGTGGACGGCAGGCAGGCGGGCGCGGCGTCGCCGATGGCGGCCTGGCAATGGCCGTTGACGAGGCCCAGGGCCAGCAGTTTGCGTTGCGGGTCGAACAGCATGGCGGCGCGCTGCGCACCGTGTTGGCCGGGGTTGATGGAGGCCAGCACCGAACGCCCGTCGGGCAGCATGGTGCGCCGGATGTCATGCAGCGAACGCATGCTGTCGAGTACCTGCAGCGCGATCAAGGTATCGCCCTGCGTATAGTCGCCCCGCGCATAACCGAGCAGCCGGAAGACGTCGGCGCGGATTTGCGGATGCTCGTTCAGGCTGAGCGGCGGCGACGGCACGGGCACGGTGGCGGCCACGAAGGCGGCGTCTTCGGCAGAAATGGTCTGTGCCATGCTGGAAAGCGGCAGGCACAGGGCGGCGCACAGCGACAGCATGCGGAAAGTGGTGTTTCCTCGGGTATTCAATGGCTATCCTTGTCGAGACGTCAGGCCGGTCCGGTTGCCGGCATGCGCGGGCCGCGATCTTAGCATTTCAGGAATGAAACGCTTTCTGCTAAGCTTGGCTATTGAATCACTGTCCCCCATTGTCATGGCCAAGATCACCATTTCCTGCAGCATTCCCGTCGACGATGAGGAAGTGACCGAGTTCCTGCACAAGTACCTGGGCCGCTCGCGCCTCGGCACGACCAGGATGTTGCGCATGGGAGAGAAGGGTTGTTTCTACAGCGGCTCCTTGTACACCGACGAGCACGCCAAGGTGAGCCGTTTGATCCGCCGCATGCTGGCCTTCTTCGAGGGCAAGGATATCCCCTTGACCATCCTCAAGATCGGCGCCCAGGACAGCTGGTACGAGGTGGACCCCGAGCAGCGCGATCCCTGGAAGATTGCGCCGCAAGCTCTGCTGGCGCTGCTCGACGCGGCGCCGCACGGTGGCGTTCAGGCGGCGTTGAGCACGTAGCGGTTCTTGCCGCTTTTCTTGGCCTGGTACAAGGATTCATCGGCGCGCCGGTAGCTATGTGACAAGTCCGCTTCCTTGATCAGTTCCGCGACGCCGATGCTGACCGACACCTTGCGTTCCGGCACGAAAGCCGCCTCGACGCTGTCGACCAGTTGCGCGGCAAAGGCGCAGGCGGCGTTCTTTTCACCCAGGTAAATGACGGCGAACTCCTCGCCGCCCAGGCGGCCGCACAGGTGCTCGCCCGACAGTTCACTGATCACTTCGGCGATCTTTTTCAGCACCTCGTCGCCCACGTCATGGCCGTACACGTCGTTGATTTTCTTGAAATCATCGATGTCGATCATCAGGAAATATGCCGGCGTGCGCGCCGTGCGTTGCAAGGTGCGGGCGCCTTGCGTAAACATGCGGCGGTTGTTGAGCCCCGTCAAACCATCCTTGTAGGCCATCGTCGCCAGCTCGCGCTGGGCACGGTAGTTATGGATGCGCAAGACGAGAAAATAGACATTCAGCGCCAGGCCGATGATCACGCTGATGGTGACGGCCAGCACGGGCCAGTGCTGATCGGCCTGGCCCGCATGCACGGGGAACTGGCCCAGTCCCATGATGGCCCACACGCCCAGCGATACGCCCAGGTAATACGCGATGCCGCTGAAGATGGGCGCCGTCGTCAGGGTGATCATCACGCCCAGCGGCAATACCCAGAAAGCGGGATCTTCCGTACTCAGCATCAGCACGCGAAAGCTGAAAGCAATGAACAGCACGCTGATGGTGCCGCTGGCGATGATGGCCTGCAAGGACTTCGCATACACGGTCAGCAGCAGCCCGACCAGCATGCCCGTCACGCCCAGCGCCGCCTGCGCATGATCAAACGTGGCGCGCGGCAAGGTCAGGCTGAACGTGACCAGCCAGCAAGCCAGGCCAAACGTCAGGATGGCTATCGAAATGAAATGCAGTTCCTTGAAAAAGCGCTGCTGCTGCTCCCGTTCTCCTGAAAAGAACAGGTAATAGAAGGCAGGAGACAGGCTGCGCGAAGTGAACATGACATTTGTCCAGGCAGACAACACGCCTTGCGGCAGGGACGCCTCCCGGCAACGGCAGGCGGCTTGGCACGCGCACAAAATTAGTTGCGCTCAGGAACTAGTGTACTGGTTTCTTGGGGGCAGTGGGGATAGTGGTGAGGAAAACGGCGGCCAGTGTCCTGCCGCCGCCACAGTGGCATGCGGCGGCGCTGCAGCGCGGGTCGTCACAGGTCGCGCGCCAGCACCTGGCCGATCAAGTCCTTGCCAAAGCTGTGATGCGCCGCTTCCTCGACCAGATGGAAGCCGGCCTTGTCGTAGATGCGGCGCGCATCGGTGAGAATGCTGTTGGTCCACAATACCATTTTCATATAGCCGACCTGGCGGCTGAAGCGCAGGCATTCCTCGACGAGGCGGCTGCCGATGCCCAGGCCGCGCGCGCAGGGATCGACATACAGCAGGCGCAGCTTGGCCGTCGTGTCATCCTGGCGCACGATGAAGACGGAACCGATCACCTTGCCGTCCTTCTCGGCGATCCAGCAGCGCTCGCGGGCCGGGTCGAATTCCCGCACGAACTTGGCGAGGATCTCGGCAACGAGCGCCTCGTACTCGTTGTTCCAGCCATATTCCTGCGCGTACAGCACGGCTTGCCGGTGGATGATCCAGCCCATGTCGCCCGACTGTGGGTTGCGCAGGATATAACTGGGCGATGAACTGGACGATCCTTCCCCCAGCAAGCCCTGGATTTGCTCCATGGCAGAGACCAGCTCCTGCTGCGCCGTCGGCGGCAAGCGCTCCAGCATGGCAGCGACTTCGCGCCGAGAGGCGTCCACCAGGGGCGCGAGGGTGCGCTGTCCCTGTTCAGTGAGCTGCAATTGCGCTGCGCGCGCATCCGTCGGCGAGCGCGTCTTGGCGATCAGCCCCTGCTTTTCGAACCCGGCAATGACCCGGCTCAGATAGCCCGCGTTCAAGCCCAGCTCGCGGCACAGGTCCGCGCTGGTCAATTGCTCGCGGTGCGCCAATTCATACAGGATACGCACCTCCGTCAGAGAGAATGCGCTGTCCAGCAAGTGCTCATGCAGCACGCCAATCTGGCGCGTATAAAAACGGTTAAAACGACGCACGATCTCCGTACGTTCGCTGAGTGATTCTGTAGACATTGCTGGCTCCATTTGCTTGCTTATGGCAGATTATTGATTGCTTTTGGCAAGTATGTCAAGATGACGGCAGGATACTGGCGGACATAAAAAAAGCGGCCCTGAAGAGGGCCGCCTTGGCTGCAGCGGAAACCAGGGACGCTGGCTTATACGTCGATATTGCCCGCGCGCAGCGCATTGTTTTCAATAAACGCTCTGCGTGGTTCCACGTCGTCGCCCATCAAGGTCGTGAAGATCTGATCCGCGGCAATCGCGTCTTCGATCTGTACCTTCAACAAGCGGCGCACAGTCGGGTCCATCGTCGTTTCCCACAGTTGATCCGGGTTCATTTCGCCCAGACCTTTGTAGCGCTGTTTCGAGACGGTGCGTTCGGCTTCGTCGCGCAGCCATTGCATGGCCTGGTGGAAATCGACCACGGCGATTTCCTTGACGCGCTCGCCTTCGCCGCGGCGCACGAACGCGCCTTCGCCGATCAAGCCTTCGAAGGTGGCGGCGCCGCTGCTCAGCACGGCGTAGTCCGGGCCTTGCACGAAGTCGGCGTCGATGGCGCTGACTTTGACGTTACCGTGGTGCATGCGTTCGATGCGCAGCATGTGTTTTTCCGACAGGTCGTCGGAGCGCACGTGTACTTTCACCGCGCTGTCGTTGATGGCCGTCTGCAGGGCCAGAGCGGAGGTTTCCGCCAGGTCCAGGGTCGACAGGTCCAGTTGCACGCCCGTCATGATGGCCGTCAGGGCGGCGCGGTCGATGACCCGTGTCAGACGCGTCATGATGCTGTTCGACAGGTTGAACTTGCGCACCAGTTCCGTCAGGGTCTCGCCGGAAATGCCTTCCGCGCCTGTGCGCGGCACCAGCACGGCCGTGTTCAGCGCCACGGTCATCATGTAGCTCGCTTCTTCGGCGTCATCTTTCAGGTAGCGCTCGTCGCGGCCCGATTTCACCTTGTACAGCGGCGGTTGCGCGATGTAGATGTGGCCGCGCTCGACCAGCTGCGGCATCTGGCGGTAGAACAGGGTCAGCAGCAGGGTGCGGATGTGGGCGCCGTCGACGTCCGCATCGGTCATGATGATGATGCGGTGGTAGCGCAGTTTGTCGACGTTGAATTCGTCCGGTCCGATCGAGGTGCCGAGCGTGGCGATCAGGGTGGTGATCTGCTCCGACGACAGCATTTTCTCGAAGCGGGCTTTTTCCACGTTCAAGACTTTACCGCGCAGCGGCAGGATCGCCTGGAACTTGCGGTCGCGCCCTTGTTTTGCCGAGCCACCTGCCGAGTCACCCTCGACGATGTACAGTTCGCACAGGGCGGGGTCTTTTTCCTGGCAGTCGGCCAGCTTGGCCGACAGGCCCAGGCCGTCCATGATACCTTTGCGGCGCGTCAAGTCGCGGGCCTTGCGGGCCGCTTCGCGGGCGCGCGCCGCCTCGACGATCTTGCCGCAAATGATCTTGGCGTCGTTCGGTTTTTCTTGCAGGTAATCGGCCAGGGTCTTGGCGACGATCTCTTCGACGGGGCCGCGCACTTCGCTCGACACCAGCTTGTCTTTCGTCTGCGACGAGAATTTCGGTTCCGGCACTTTCACCGACAAGACGCAGGTCAGGCCTTCGCGCATGTCGTCGCCGCTGATTTCCACTTTCGCCTTTTTGGCGAACTCGTGTTCATCGATGTATTTGTTGATCACGCGCGTCATGGCCGCGCGCAAGCCCGTCAGGTGGGTGCCGCCGTCGCGTTGCGGGATGTTATTCGTGAAGCACAGCACCTGTTCATTGTAGGCATCGTTCCACTGCATCGACACGTCGACCGAGATGTTCGTGCCCTGGTCCGACATGCGCTCGCCCGTGGCCTGGAAAATGGTCGGGTGCAAGACCGACTTGGCCTTGTTGATGTATTCGACGAAGCCGCGCGTGCCGCCTTCGAAGGCGAAGACTTCTTCCTTGCCCGTGCGCTGGTCGGACAACTTGATGTTGACGCCATTGTTCAGGAAGGATAGTTCGCGGATGCGCTTGGCCAGGATTTCGTAGTGGAATTCCACGTGCGTGAAAATCTCTTCATCGGCCCAGAAATGCACGTCGGTGCCGCGCTTGTCGGTTTCGCCGATGACCTTGATCGGCGAGGTGGCGATGTCGCCGACCATGACGATCTGGCGGTCTTGCGGCACGCCGCGCACGAATTCCATGTGATGCACTTTGCCATCGCGGCGGATGGTCAGTTTCAGCAGTTTCGACAGGCCATTCACGCAAGACACGCCCACGCCGTGCAAGCCGCCCGATACCTTGTACGAGTTCTGGTCGAACTTGCCGCCCGCGTGCAGCTCGGTCATGACGATTTCCGCCGCCGAACGCTTCGGATCGTGCTTGTCGTCCATTTTCAGGCCGGTCGGCACGCCGCGGCCATTGTCGGTGATCGAGATCGAATTGTCGCTGTGGATGGTGACGTGGATTTCCGTGCAGTGGCCGGCCAGCGATTCATCGATCGAGTTGTCCAGCACTTCGAATACCAGATGGTGCAAGCCGGTGCCGTCCGAGGTGTCGCCAATGTACATGCCCGGGCGTTTGCGTACGGCTTCCAGGCCTTCCAGGATCTGGATGGAGGAGGCGCCGTATTCTTCCGTTTTGGCCTGGATCGGGGTGTCTTGTGGATTCTCGGACATGGACTGCTTTCTCAAATAACGATTGCTGATTTTGGGGTCAGACCCGTCGGGTCTGACCCCAGTTTTATGCTGCGACTAAGGCTTAAATCCGCATCGGCATGACGACATACTTGAAGTCGGCATTGTCAGGGATGGAGATCAGGGCGGACGAGTTCGAGTCGCCCAGCGCGATGTTGACGTATTCGCATTTCAGGTTGTTCAGCACGTCCAGCAGATACGTCACGTTGAAGCCGATGTCGACGGAATCGCCGCCGTAGTCGATTTCCAGCTCTTCGACGGCTTCTTCCTGGTCCGCATTGGTCGAGCTGATCTTCATGCTGCCCGGGGTGATGATGCAGCGCACGCCCTTGAACTTGTCGCTGGTCATGATGGCGGCACGTTGCAGCGAGCGCAGCAGTTCATCGCGGCCGATGGTGAAGTCGTTCTTGTAGCCCTTTGGAATCACGCGCGTGTAGTCGGGGAACTTGCCTTCGACCAGTTTCGAGATCAGCTCGATGTCGGCAAAGGTCAGTTTCACCTGGTTGGCGGCGATGTCCAGCTGTACCGGCTCATCGTTCTCTTCCAGCAGGCGCTGCAGTTCGATGATGGTCTTGCGCGGAATAATGACTTCCTGGCGCGCGAACGTTTGCTCGGTGGCGACCTGGCAAAACGCCAGGCGGTGGCCGTCGGTGGCCACGGCGATGACATTATTGCCATCCAGAACCAGCAGCAAGCCGTTCAGGTAATAGCGGATGTCTTGCTGCGCCATCGAGAAATGCACCATGTTGAACAGGTGCTTCAAGGTTTTCTGCGGCAGGGTGACGGACGCGTTGTAGCTTTCCGCTTGTTGCACGGTTGGAAACTCTTCCGCCGCCAGCGTTTGCAGGGCGAAGCGCGACTTGCCCGTTTGCACGGTCAGGCGCTTGTTCAGCAGGGTCATCGTGACGTCGCCCGATTCGGGCAGGGCGCGCAAAATGTCCAGCAGCTTGCGCGCGGCCACGGTGGTGCCGGTGACGTCCGCGCCGGAACCGATTTCCGCGTGCGTGGTGATCTGCACTTCGGTGTCGGTCGACAGGAAGGAGACATTTTCACCGTCTTTGCGGATGAGGATATTGGCCAGAATCGGCATAGTGTGCCGACGCTCGACAATACCGCTCACGATCTGCAGTGGCCGGAGAAGGGTATCTCGGGTGGTTTTGACCAATTGCATATTTATCCTCAATGTATAGGTATGAAGTTTAACGTAGTAATTTAACAATCATTGCAAGGGGAGCCCCGGCAGGCCGGCTGCGGCGCTCTCCCAGATAATAAGGGTAAAGCACGTTTTGAGCCAGCCTTGCCCAAGCGGCGCTTAGCCTTTTAACGTTTGTTCCAGCACATGCAATTCATGGTTGCATTCCGGGTTCTTGGTGCGGTCCAGCGCGATCTTGCGCACGGCATGCAGCACCGTGGTGTGGTCGCGACCGCCGAACAGCTCGCCGATTTCCGGCAGGCTCTTCTGTGTCAATTCCTTGGCCAGGTACATGGCGATCTGGCGCGGCCGGGCGATATTCGCGGGGCGGCGCTTCGAATACATGTCGGCAACCTTGATATTGAAGAAGTCGGCCACCGTTTTCTGGATGTTTTCCACGGAAATCTGGCGGTTCTGCACCGACAGCAAGTCCTTCAGGGCTTCCTTGACGATATCGATCGTGATCTCTTTGCCATGGAAACGCGAGTACGCGAG
Organism: Janthinobacterium rivuli; assembly: GCF_009208735.1. Classification (GTDB taxonomy): domain Bacteria; phylum Pseudomonadota; class Gammaproteobacteria; order Burkholderiales; family Burkholderiaceae_D; genus Janthinobacterium. The sequence goes on from NZ_WFLJ01000012.1 coordinate 200,904, forward strand.
AATCTTGCGCAGCGCGCCTTCGAGCTCGCGCACGTTCGAACGCAAGTGCTTGGCGACAAAGAAGGCCACGTCGTCGGAGAAGGTCACGCCTTCCTGCTTGGCCTTTTTCAACAGAATCGCCACGCGCATTTCCAGTTCCGGCGGTTCGATGGCCACCGTCAGGCCCGAGTCGAAGCGCGAGATCAGGCGGTCGTCCATGCCCGTGATTTCCTTCGGATAGGTATCCGAGGTGATGATGATCTGTTTCTTCGCGGCAATCAATGCCTCGAACGCATAGAAGAACTCTTCCTGCGTGCGGCTCTTGCCGCCAAAGAACTGGATATCATCGATCAGCAGCATGTCGAGCGAGTGATAGTAGTGCTTGAAATCGTCGAAACCCTTGCGTTGGTAAGCGGTCACTACGTCGCGAACGTACTGTTCCGCGTGGATGTAGCGAATCTTCGCGCCCGGATTGTCGGCCATCACCTGGTTGCCGATGGCGTGGATCAAGTGGGTCTTACCCAGGCCGACGCCGCCGTAGAAGAACAGCGGGTTGTACGACACGCCCGGATTGTTCGCCACCTGGATGGCGGCGGCGCGCGCCAATTGGTTGGCCTTGCCCGTCACGAAGCTGTCGAAGGTCAGGTCGGTGTTGATGCGGCTCTGCTCGCGGCGCGGCGCGGCACCGATGCTCAGTTCCGGCACGCTCGGCTGCGGCTCCGCGGCGCGCGCGCTGGGCGCGCCGCCATTCGGATCGCTGGCCGGAGTGCTGGCGGTGACGGGTTTCTTCGGCAGGGCCAGGCGCGGGTCGAGCACGAACTGCACTTCCGTCGGCGCTTCGAAGTACTGAATGGCCAGCGCAGTGATGCGGCTGGCGAACTGGGTCTTGACCCAATCGAGCTTGAAGCGATTGGGCGCAGCAATGCGCAGCTTGCCCTCTTCGTAATCGAGAGGGATAAGCGGTTTGATCCACGCACTGAATTGTTGCGGTGTCAGCTCCAGTTCCAACTGCGCGGAACAGGCCTGCCAGAAATTATCCATGTATGTCTATGTGAAAAGGTGTGGGAGGGCGTATCGATTCTGCCCTGCGTTCACCGTGTTGCAAGGCCGGCGTCGCGCGAGGGCTCGCCACACGTAACGCGCTATTCTACTCCCGACTGACAAAGTTATCCACAGGCACGACGCTTATTTTTCTGTGGCGGGGTGGGGCGCCATGTGCATAAGAGGCGACTTATCCCCCGGTTATCCCGTCGCAGGCAGTGCTGGCGCGGCCTGTGGCGGGGCCTTGCCGGCAGATGGGGGCGGCGCGGAAATTTCCAGACGATCACGGCAATCCTTGACAAGAGGGGGGCATATGCTGAATAATTCAGGGTTCCCCGCCCGTATTCCGTGTTTATTCATTTGGAACGACAATATGGACTAAGCGTGGATTAAGCGGGCGATGAGATTGGCCAGCTTGTGCCTTGGCATAAGTGCGCGATTGTCATTGGCACCAAAAACTGACGGGACGTCAGACCCGATTTTGCATTTTTTTTGTTTTTAGCGAGACCAACATGAAACGTACTTACCAACCTTCCGTCGTTCGCCGCAAGCGTACGCACGGCTTCCGCGCTCGTATGGCTACCCGTGGTGGCCGTGATGTGCTCAACGCACGTCGCGCAAAGGGCCGCAAACGCCTGGCCGTCTAGGCTTGTCGTTGACAGCTGATCGCGTGGCTAGCTGTACTCCAGTCGGCAATCAACGCGAAGGTTCACACGACTTCGCGCGCTTTCGGCGTATCGTTAAAACGGATGAATTTTCATCCGTTTTTCGTTTGCGCCCTTCGCAAAAAACAGCGCATTTTGTGCTGTACACCCGACACAATCAATTGCCGCATGCGCGGCTGGGCGTCGTTGTGGCCAAGCGTTTCGCGCCGCGCGCGGCGACCCGCAATACGATCAAGCGCGTCACGCGCGAGCTGTTTCGCAACAGCGCGATGCCGCCGGTCGACTGCGTGGTGCGTTTGTCGCGCGCCGTCAACAGCAAGGATGGCCCGGCCACCACGACCCGGCTCAAAGCCGAGCTGCGTGAGGAATTGAGCCGCCTGTTCGCGGCGCAAATCGCCGCCCAGGCCCGTTCTGTTGCTGCGCCACCACCATCCGCGCCATGAAAACCCTGCTGCTGTTCCTGCTGCGCGCTTATCAGTTGCTGATCAGCCCCATGCTGGGACAGAATTGCCGTTTCTATCCGAGCTGTTCGCATTACGCGATGGAAGCGCTGCGCGTGCACGGTACGGCCAAGGGCAGCCTGCTGGCTGCCAAGCGCCTGTGCCGTTGCCACCCCTGGAATGAGGGGGGCGTCGACCCGGTGCCGCCGGCCGACGCTAAACAATCTTCAACGACCGCTTGCGGTTGCAACCACTCCTGACAAATACCCTAATGGATATCAATAAACGTACCATCCTGTGGATCGTGTTTTCCGTCTCGCTGGTAATTCTCTGGAACGAATGGATGATCTCGAACGGCAAGCCGTCGATGTTCTCCGCGAACACGGAACAAACCGCCAAGGCGCCTGTGACACCTGCCAAGACGGATACCCTGGCTGCCTCGGCTGCTGCAGGCGTGCCTGCCCTGCCGGGTGAGGCTGTCGATCCCGCCGCGTTCAAGCGCGAAGTGATTACCATCACCACCGACGTCATCAAGGTCGATATCGACACCCTGGGCGGCCAGGTCAAGCGTCTGGAATTGCTGAAATTCAAGGGCGCGGGCAATCCGGGCTGGTTTGGCGGCTGCTTCGGCCTGTTCAAATGGTGCCAGCCTGACGACGGCAAGCAAAACGAAGTGCTGTTCGACGAAGGCGCGAACCATACCTATCTGGCGCAATCGGGCCTGGTCGGCGGCCCCTTCCCGACGCACGCGAGCGGTTTCACCGTGCAGCCTGGCGTACGCACCATCGGTGACGGCAAGCAAGTGCAGCTGGTGATGGAAGCGGTCGAAGGCGGCGTCAAGCTGACCAAGACGTTTACCTTCAAGCGCGGCGACTACGTCATCGACGTGCGCCACGACGTGTCCAACGTGGGCGCGGCACCTGTCACGCCGCAGCTGTATCTGCAGCTGACGCATGACGGCAACAAGCCGGTTGGCGACTCGTTCTTCAACAGCAGCTTCACGGGCCCGACCCTGTACACGCCGCAAGACAAGTACCAGAAGCTGACGTTCGAGAAAATCGAAAAAGCGGCTGCGGAAGACGAGAAGAAGGGCAACGACAACGCCATGAAGGGCCTGCACCCGGCCACGGCGAATGGCGGCTGGTTTGCGATTTCGCAACACTTCTTCGTGTCCGCTTTCGTTCCGCCTGAGAACGCCAAGCGCGACATCTTCACGAAGAAGGTTGGCCCCAACCTGTACGCCATCGGCAACGTGCTGCCATTGCCTACCCTGGCGCCAGGCGCCTCGGCCAGCATGGACAGCAAGTTGTACTCGGGTCCGCAAATCGCGCATCTGCTGGAAAACGTCTCGCCTGGCCTGGAACTGGTCAAGGATTATGGCTGGTTGACCATCATCGCCAAGCCGATGTTCTGGGTCATGGAACAGATCCACAGCGTGCTGGGCAACTGGGGCTGGACCATCATCGCCTTCACGATCCTGATCAAGCTGCTGTTCTTCCCGCTGTCGGCCGCCGGCTACCGCAGCATGGCCAAGATGAAACTGGTCACGCCGAAGATGCAAGCGATCCGCGAACGCTTCAAGGGCGATCCGCAAAAGATGAACCAGGCCACGATGGAGCTGTACAAGACGGAAAAGATCAATCCGCTGGGCGGCTGCCTGCCGATCCTGATCCAGATGCCCGTCTTTATCGCTCTGTACTGGGTCTTGAACGCGTCCGTGGAAATCCGCGGCGCGCCATGGATCGGCTGGATCACCGACCTGGCCCAGCATGACCCATGGTGCATCCTGCCCGTGTTGTACGCGATCTCGATGTTCATCACGACCAAGCTGAACCCGGCCCCGGCCGATCCGATGCAAGCGAAGATGATGCTGTTCATGCCACTGGCATTCTCGGTGATGTTCTTCTTCTTCCCGTCGGGCTTGGTACTCTACTGGGTCGTCAACAACGTCCTGTCGATCGGCCAGCAATGGGTGATCACCAAGAAATACGCGCCTGCCGTCAAGTAAGTCCGGCCAGCGAACAGAAAGCCCGCCTCGCGCGGGCTTTTTTTTGACATCGTACCCAATGGGTACGATGTCAAAAAAGTGGGTTTTTCCGGCTTTCCACTGCCCCCCCCTTCATGTGCACCTGGTTTGTCGCTGAAAATAGCGCGGCTCCCGCAGCCTTTCCCGAATAATCTACAATATCCCCATGAAACTCGACTCTTCCCCTATCGCCGCCATCGCCACCGCTCCCGGGCGCGGCGGCATCGGCGTGGTACGCGCCTCCGGCAAAAACCTCGCTCCCCTGATGACGGCCCTGTTCGGCGCGCAGCCGCTCAAACCGCGCCACGCCACCTATTTGCCATTCACGGAAAGCGACGGCGCCATCATCGACCAGGGCATCGCCATCCATTTCAAGGGCCCGCATTCGTACACGGGCGAAGACGTGCTGGAATTGCAGGGCCACGGCGGCCCCGTGGTGCTGCAACTGCTGCTGGCGCGCGTGCTCGAAGCGGGCCGTGACAGCGGCTTGCGCCTGGCCGAGCCGGGTGAATTCACGCGCCGCGCGTTTTTGAATGACAAGCTGGACCTGGCGCAAGCCGAAGCCGTGGCCGACCTGATCGACGCCTCGACGGAAGCGGCCGCCAAGTCCGCCTCGCAATCGCTGTCGGGCGCTTTTTCCAACACGATACACGCGCTGGTCGAGCAGGTAACGGGCTTGCGCATGCTGGTCGAGGCAACCCTGGATTTCCCGGAAGAGGAGATCGACTTCCTGGAAAAATCGAACGCGCGCGGCCAGTTGAAGGCCGTCATCGAAGCCTTGAACAAAGTGTTTGCCCAGGCGGCGCAGGGCGCGCTGCTGCGCGAAGGTCTCAACGTCGTGCTGGCGGGCCAGCCGAACGTGGGCAAATCGTCGCTGCTCAACGCGCTGGCGGGCGCCGACGTGGCGATCGTCACGCCGATCGCCGGCACGACGCGCGACAAGGTCAGTGAAACCATCCAGATCGAAGGCATTCCGCTCAACATCATCGACACGGCCGGCATCCGCAGCGCCGGCGACACCATCGACGCCGTCGAGCGCATCGGCATCGAGCGCACCTGGGGCGAGATCGGCAAGGCCGACGTGATCCTGCATTTGCTCGACGCCGACCACGGCCCGACGCTGGCCGACGAAACCATCGTTGCCGCCTTCCCCGAGGGCGTGCCGGTGGTGCGCGTGTGGAACAAGATCGATCTGTCCGGCCACAAGCCCGGCGTCGACAGCTTGCCGGACGCCACCCACGTGTATCTGTCTGCGCACGAGCACATCGGTATTGACCTGTTGCGTGCGGAACTGCTGCGCATCGCCGGCTGGCAGCAGACGGGCGAATCGCTGTATCTGGCGCGCGAACGCCATCTGATCGCCTTGAAATCGGCCGGCAAGCACCTGGACATCGCCGCCCAGCACGCGGCGCAGGACGACCAGTCGCTCGATCTGTTCGCCGAAGAACTGCGCCTGGCGCAAGTGCAGCTGTCGAGCATCACGGGCGAGTTTTCACCGGACGATCTGCTGGGCGTGATTTTCAGCCGTTTCTGTATCGGCAAGTAAGGGGCAACGATGAAAATGTGGATCGCAGCCGCACTGTGCTGCCTGCCCTTGCTGGCTCAGGCTGAGGAAAAGCTGCCGCGCGACGTGGTGCAGTTCATTGATCATGCGCAAATGTGCGAGCATTTTGCCGGCGAGTGGGATGATAACGACAAGGCGCGCCAGCGCGAGATCACGCAAGCCGTCGAGCAATCCTGCGGCCAGGCGCAGCGGCAGTGGAAGCGCCTGACCGCCAGGTACGCCAAGCAGCCGCGGCTGCTGAAAATCATTGCAGAACAGGCCAATGACGCGGTGCGCAGCTACCGAAAGTCAGGCTAGCCTCTGCCCCGTTGAGAAATGTCATGGAGTCCAAACTGCGCTGACGTAATCTTGCTGAGCGGCCTTGAAGTGCCGCTAGGAAAGGAAGCGCCATGGACAGCAAACAGCCGGACGTCGTGGAACGCGAGGATGAGGTAGTGGCGCGCCCACTGCCCGCCATGCCGGAATTGATCGCCTCCTTGCCGCCGAAAGGCGCGTGCTGGTATTGCGACAAGCCGCTCGACGCCGTGCGCCGTTTCTGTTGCAAGAGTTGTGGCGTGGCGTATGCGGAAGAGGCGCAGTACAACAGCTGAGCGCTAGCGGCGCCGCAGCAGCGCCGCCAGCGCGCCGTCGTAGTCGAACTCATGCGCAGCCGCCGCCACTTCCTGGTAGACATGCACGCCCAGGCTGGCCGCCAGCAGGCTGGCCGAGTTTTCCAGAATGTCGATGGCCGCGCCGTCGCCTTCGCGCAGGTGGCTGGCCAGGCGCGCCAGCAGCAACTGGATGGCGGGCGCGGCAGGGTCGGGCGCCACGTCCTGCGCCGCCGTGTGGGTGGCCTCCGGCGTGCCGAGCATGCTGCTGACCGCGCCCAGCAATTGATCCTGCGCCAGTTCCAGCTGCAGCATCTGCTGGGTCAGGTCGGTTGCCTGCGCGCGCAGCGCCGACTCCAAGGTTGCCGACAGGCCATGCACATGGTGCGCACCGATCATGCCGGCGGCGCCTTTCAGGGTATGCGCCTTCAGGCGCGCGGAGGCATAGTTGCCGGTGTCGAATTCGGCGCGGATCTGGCACGGCGTGGTGCCGTGGTCGTGCAGGAAGCGGCGCAGGATTTTCAGGTACAGGATGCGGTCGCCCATGATGCGGCCCAGTCCGTTCTCGACATCGAGAATACGGACCATGTCGGATGCCGCGACGGCGGCGTCATCATCGCAAGTGGCGTGTGGTTTCAGCATGCTGTGCAGAGCGCCCCAAAACTTGTCAATGGCAGTAAAGCAGAAACCGCTATTTTACATCCAGTCGTCCTCGACGCCGCGCCCGCTTGGCGCCCGCCTGCCGCCTAGCGCGTCGTGAATGACCAGCTGCGCGTGACGTCCGCGCCATTGACTTTGCCGATGAAACTCACGTCATAGGTGGTGGCCGCCAGCAGGGGAGCCAGCGGGATGATGGCGGCCACTGAACGCGATGTATTGATGGCATCGGTTTCCTTGCTGAGCAGGCGTACCGTCAGGTCGGCGCCGGCGCCACGCTGGCGCACGGTGAACGCCGTCACGCTGAGGGTGGCGTCGAAATTCGCATGGACGCTGATGGGGTAGCCGACCACGTCCTGGTTGGGCACGGGATCGGGTTCCTCTTCATTGCTGGAGAAACTGGTGGCGACTTTGGTCTGTCCGCTGAACGGGTAGCTGACGATCTGTCCGGCTGGCAAGCCGGGGCCGTAGCGGCTATTGCCCGCCAGGTCGGTGGTGAAATAGGCGTAGCCGCTGTTGTTGACGGCCGCACCGGCGCCGCCTTCCTTGAAGATCGGTTCAAAGATGAGGAAGCGGTGATACACGGCCGTGATCAGGTTTTCCGCCATGTAGAAGCCGGAGTTGCTTGCCACGCCCGCGATGACTTCGCCCCAGACGGAAGTGACGCCATAGCCAGACGCGGTCAGGCGGTCGTAGAGTGTTTCGCCAGTAAAGCCGGGTTTGCCCTTGATTTGATTGTGCACCACCACACTATTGCTGTTCAGATAGTTGGAGTGGCCGAGTGCCGCGTTGTCGATCAGACTATTGCGTACCAGCGGCGTCAACCCGACCTGACTGCGTCGGTAATTGATCCAGTTGAAACCATCGGTGGCGATATTATTGCTGAGGACGGGAGCGCCCGGTTCCTGGGTCAGCTGCCCGGCCTGCGTCGAGGTGTTCAGCGACGTCTTGTCGCCGCTATCGCCGCCGCCACAGGCGCTCAGCAGGGCTGCGCTCAGCAGGGCGGTTATCCAGTATTTCCAACGCAGTGACGAGACAATCAAGTTGACTCCTGTATAGGTAGGCGGACAGTGGTGGGGAGCAGCGTACTGCCCTGTAAAACGATTCTAAGGTATTTTCATACGCTGTAGAGCATCCATGAAAAGATATGTCGCGCGCTCGTGCACGGACGGTGCCGCGGCTGTGCAGGGTAGAATGGGCATGGTGCGGCGTTTGCCGCCGCTTCGCCTCATTCCTGTTACTTTGATTGCCCACAAATTTGAACACATTGCCCAAGTCGCGCCTGCAGCGCGCCAAATACGCCTTGCCCAGCATGGTGACTTTGCTTTCGATAGCCTGCGGTTTTGCCAGCATCGTCATTTCCGTCGATAACGCGACTGTCGGCGATGCGGATGCCTACCGCCTGGCGGCGGCGCTGCTGGTGCTCGCCGGCGTGTTCGATGCGCTCGACGGTTATGTCGCGCGCCTGACCAATACCAGTTCGCAGTTCGGCGTGCAGCTCGATTCCATCGCCGACGTGATGAATTTCGGCTGCGCCCCGGCCGTCCTGTTGTACTGCTACGGCTTTGTGCAGATGGGCGTGCACGATCCGCTGCTGCTGCGTTTTGGCGGCATGGCCAGCTTCTTCTTTGTGGCGTGCGGCGCCATGCGCCTGGCGCGCTTCAATGTGAACGTGGGACGCACCGACCCCCTGTATTTCGTCGGCATGCCGATCACGGCCGGGGCCGCTTGCGTGGCGGCCGTGGTGGTGGCCTGGCCGGCGCCCATCGATTCCACGCTGCACAGCTATCTGTTGATGCTGCTGCTGGTGGGCGTGGGCAGCCTGATGGTGTCGACCTTGCGTTTCCCCAGCTCCAAGCAAAAGAAAAGCCTGGCCGCGCTGCTGGTGCTCATCGTCGCCATCGCCCTGCTGGTGTGGCTGAAAACCAGCTTCTTCGCGCTGTTCTTCGCCGTCTACATCGCCGCCACCCTGCTGCTGAACCTGGCGTGGTACCTGGGCTGGCGCGGCATCGCCTTGCCGCAGGTTTTCAACGACCCCGACGAGATCGATTAAAGTTTAAGCCACCTCGTGCCCGCGCGCGGCGCGCAGGATGGCGAACCAGTCGCTGCGGCTGAGCGTAAATTGCGTGCCTTCCACGGCCACGCCCACGGCCTCGATGCGTCCCGTGCCCGTCAGCGGCAGGGGACGGCAAGGCAATTGCATGATCCAGGCGAATACCACGCTGGCAAACGGGCGCTGCAGCTGGTCGGCGATCTGCTTGATGACATTGCGCAAGTTCTCCACATTCGCATCGCCGCCCTGGAACAGCCGGCCGCCGGCCAGCGGCGACCAGATCATCGGCGCCACCCCCACGTCTTGCAAGCCGTCGAAGGTTTCGTCGAACAGGGGTGCCACGTGCAGCGGCGAGAATTCCACCTGGTTCGTCACCAACGGGAAGCGCCGGTGCAGGCACTCGAACTGGTGGCGGCTGAAATTCGATACGCCAAAGTGCAGCACCTTGCCCGCCGCTTTCAATTGCGTGAAGGCACCGGCGATCTCGTCGAAATCCATCAGCGGGTCGGGACGGTGGATCAGCAGCAAGTCCAGGCGGTCCGTCTGCAGCTGGCGCAAGGTCTGTTCCACGGAACTGGTGATGTGCGCCGCGCTCGTGTCGTAATGCTGGATGGCATGGCCGGGACGGTGCGGCGACAGCAGCTTGATGCCGCACTTGCTGACCAGCTCCATCCTGTCGCGCAAGCCCGGCTGCAAGGCCAGCGCTTCGCCAAACAAGCCTTCGGCGCTGTAATCGCCATAGATATCGGCATGGTCGAAGCTCGACACGCCCAGCGCCAGGCATTGCTCGATGAAGGCCAGGCGTTGCTGCGCTGACATATTCCACTCGCCGATGCGCCACATGCCGGCGACGATGCGCGACAGTTCGGGACCGTTGGCACTCAAACGGCTGCGCGGTGCTTGCAGGCTGGCGGGAAATACATGGCTCATGGGCTGGCTTTCTGGTGGTGGCGAAGAAGCGTACGCCACGATTATATCCAGTGCTAGAGCATGCTGCGGATAAAGCGGCAGCAACGCTCCTGCAGGGCATCGTCGAGCTGGCCGCCCAGTTGCATCTGGTACACCAGCGCCGATTGCAGCATGAAGGCGAACAGGCGCAGGTCGAGGTCGGCGCGTACGCCGATGTTGACCAGGCGCTGTACCACCAGGGTGATCCACGGCGCGACGATCTGCTCGCGAAAGCGCAGCTGCGCCGCCGCATCGTTGTGGATCAGCACCAGTAAATCGCAGGTGAAGCGGCCATCGGCGTTCAGGTTGTCGAAGATGCGCGCACAGATCGCCTCGATCTCCTGGCCATCCGGCATGTCGAGCGCGCGCTGCAGCTTTTCCGCCGTGCGCTTGACGAGCGCGTCGAGCAGCATGTCTTCGCGGCGCGGCCAGCGCCGGTAGATCGTCTGGCGCCCCACGCCTGCCGCGTCGGCCACCATCTGTATCGTCACCGCTTCGAGCCCATGCTGGCGCACCAGCATGACAATCGCTTCCAGTACCGCATCTTCCACGCCCGCCTTGCGCGGGCGGCCACGCACCGCTGCCTCTTTTTTGATCACGTCTCACCCGTCTCTGAATGTTTCTTTTAATTATGGTACGATGCGCACCGTAAATGCAAAGCAACTGCTTGTCAATCATCTTGATCAATTAACCGACAGGCGGATGCGCCGCGATACCCCAGTCATCTCCACGTGAAATCTGCAATCTCAGCGGCGCATGCCCGCATTTTCTTTCTGACTTCTACATCCATCATTGTGGCGGCTCGTGCCGCCTGAGGAAAACCTATGAAAATCATCGGGATTTCGCCCCATCGGCGTAATTTCTTGCGCAAGGCCGTCGGCGCCGCGCCTGCCGTGGCCCTGCTGGCCGGCGGCGGCCTGGCCATGGCCGTCTCCAAGGACCAGCCTGCCTACAAACCGCGCTTCTTCGACGCCACCGAATGGGCCACCTTGAGCGCACTGGTCGACCGCCTGATTCCGGCCGATGGCGAAGGGCCGGGCGCGCTGGAAGCGGGCGCGCATGAATTCATCGACTTGCAAATGAACACGCCGTACGCGTATGGCGCGCTGTGGTACATGCAGGGGCCGTTCGTGCCGTCGATCGAACAGTTCGGCTACCAGTTCCACATGGCGCCGCGCGAGCTGTACAAGAGCGCCCTGGCTGGCGTCAACGCGGCCGTCAACAAGCAGTCCGGCAAGCCTTTCGTGCAACTGAACGGGGCCGAGCGCGACGCCGTCATCACGCAATTGCAAAAGGGAACGTTGGACATCGGCGCGGTGCCGTCGAAAGTCTTCTTCAACCAGTTGCTGCAAAACACGCGCGAGGGATATTTTTGCGATCCCGTGCACGGTGGCAACAAGGACATGCTGGCCTGGAAGATGGTGGGCTTTCCCGGCGCGCGCGCCGACTACATGGATTGGGTGGAACAGTATGGGAAAAAATATCCTCTGCCGCCAGTCTCCATCGCCTGAAAAGGTCCATGGCGGCGTTGCACTGCCTGGTCGTACTAGCGTATTGCCTGCGGCAATGCGCCTTGCCCCGAACCTTTTCAGTTATCAGTACCCGATCAAAGAAAAAGAAAAACCATCATGAGTGATATCAAACCCGATGTAAAAATGAAGCCTGTCGATGCCGTGATTGTGGGCTTCGGCTGGACCGGCGCCATCATGGCCAAGGAATTGACGGAAGCGGGCCTGAACGTGGTCGCGCTGGAACGCGGCGAGTACCGCGACACCTATCCCGACGGCGCCTATCCGAAGACCCTCGACGAGCTGACCTATATCCAGCGCAGCAAGCTGTTCCAGGACATGTCGAAAAGCACGTTCACCTTCCGCCACAGCATCACGGGCGTGGCCGTGCCGTATCGCCAGATCGGCGCCTTCAAACCGGGCACGGGCGTGGGCGGCGCCGGCTTGCACTGGTCGGGCATGCACTGGCGCGTCCTGCCGGAAGAGCTGCAAATCCGCAGCCACTACGAACGCCGCTACGGCAAGAAATTCATCCCCGAAGGCATGACGATCCAGGACTTTGGCGTGACCTACGCCGAGCTGGAGCCGCACTTCGATTTCGTGGAAAAAGTCTTCGGCACCTCGGGCCAGGCGTATAAGGTCAACGGCATCGTCGTCGGCGACGGCAATGTGTTCGAGGGCGACCGCTCCGACAATTACGCGCTGGCGCCGCAAAAAGTGCCATACACGGCCGAGCTGTTCCGCCGCGCGGCCAAGGCCGTCGGCTACCACCCGTTCGTCAACGCCTCGTCGAACGCGTCCGGCCCGTACACGAACCCGTACGGTTGCCAGATGGGCCCGTGCAACTTCTGCGGTTTCTGCTCCGGCTACGCCTGCTATAACTATTCCAAGGCTTCGCCCAACGTCAACATCATGCCGGCCCTGCGCATGATCTCGAATTTTGAATTGCGCGCCAATTGCAACGTCGTGCGCATCAATCTCGATGGCAGTAAAAAACGCGCGACCGGCGTGACCTACATCAATGCGGACGGCAAGGCCGTCGAGCAGCCGGCCGACCTGGTCATCGCCAGTGCCTTTGCCTACAACAACGCGCACCTGTTTCTGCTGTCGGGTATCGGCAAGCCGTACGACCCCGTCAGCAACGAGGGCGTGGTGGGGCGCAACATCGCCTACCAGATGATGTCCACCATCCAGACTTTCTTCAAGGAAGACACGAACACGAATCCCTTCATCGGCGCCGGCGGCACCGGCGTCGCGCTCGATGACTGGAATGGCGACAACTTCGACCATGGCCCGCTGGGCTTTGTGGGCGGCTCGCCCGCCTGGTGCAACCCGGCCGGCTCGAAGCCGATTTCCGGCATCGCCACGCCGGACGGCACGCCCGCCTGGGGTACAGCCTGGAAAAAGGCCGTCAAGAAGAGCTATCTGAACACGGTTTCTTTTGACTGCCACGGCGCCAACATGACGTACCGCGACTGCTATGTCGACCTCGACCCCACCTACACGGACAAGTATGGCCAGCAATTGCTGCGCTTTACCTTCGACTGGAAGGAAAACGACATCAAGATGAGTCGTTTCGTCACGGACAAGATGATGAAGGTGGCCGAAGCGATGAATCCGGAAGCTATCAAGGTGTCCGTCAAGAACGTGGGCGACCACCTCGACTTGCGCAATTACCAGACCACCCACTGGGCGGGCGGCACGGCCATGGGCGCGGACCGCAAGACCAGCGTCGTCAACCGCTACCTGCAGAGCTGGGACGTGCACAACGTGTTTGCCGTCGGTTCCAGCGTGTTCCCGGTCGGCATCGGCTACAACCCGACGGGCCTCGCTTGCGCGCTGACCTACTGGTCGGCCAAGGCCATCCGCGAGCAATACCTGAAAGATCCCCGTCCCCTGGTCGCCTGATAAAGAACAAGAAGATGAACAACACATTCACCCATACCATGGGCGCGCTGCTGCTGGCGCTCGCCTCCAGTACCCCCGGCATCGCCTGGTCTGCCACCACCCCGAAAGCCCAGCTGATACGCCAGGGCGAATATCTGGCCCGCGCCGGCGACTGCATCGCCTGCCATACGGCCGGCACGAAAGGCCAGCCGTTCGCGGGCGGCCTGGGCATGGAAACGCCGATCGGCAAGGTGTATTCCACCAACATCACGCCCGATAAAAAGGCCGGCATCGGCGACTGGAGTTTCGCCGATTTCGACAAGCTGATGCGCACCGGCGTGACGAAACATGGCTACACCGTGTATCCGGCCATGCCGTATCCGTCGTACTCGCGCCTGAGCGAGGCGGACATGCAGGCGCTGTATGCCTACTTCATGCATGGCGTGAAGGCGGACCCGACGCCGAACAAGGCGGCCGACATTCCCTGGCCCTTGTCGATGCGTTTCCCGTTGACCATCTGGCGCTGGGCCTTCGCGCCCACGCCGCAGCCGTACAAAATACCGGCCACGGGCGACGCGCAATTGCTGCGCGGCGCCTACCTGGTGCAGGGCCTGGGCCACTGCGGCGCCTGCCATACGGCGCGCGGCGTGGGCATGCAGGAAAAATCGCTGACGGATGAGGGCAACACGACCTTCCTGGCGGGCGGCGGCGTGATCGACGGCTGGTCCGTGCCTTCGTTGCGCAATGAACATGGCGGCGGCCTGGCGCGCTGGAGCGCGGCCGAGATCGCCGAATTCCTCAAGACGGGCCGCAACAGCCACACGGCCTCGTTTGGCGCCATGAACGACGTGGTGGCCCATTCCATGCAGCACATGACGGATGGCGACCTGGCGGCGATGGCGAAATACCTGAAGTCCCTGCCGCCATCGAACCCGGCCACGCCCGCCTTCGTGGCCGACGACAAGCTGGGCAAGCAATTGTTCAGCGGCATCGTCAACTCGAAAGGCGCGCAGCTGTACCTGGACCGCTGCGCCGGTTGCCACCGCTCCGACGGCAAGGGCTACGACAAGGCTTTCCCTGCGCTGGCCGGTAATGCCGTGCTGCAGACGAACGATCCCACCTCGGCCATCAACATCGTGCTGTCGGGCGGCGCCGTGCCGGCCACGCGCACGGCGCCGTCGGCGCTGACGATGGCGCCGTATGCCGACATTTTCAACGATGAGCAGACGGCGCAAGTGGTGACCTTCATCCAGACCAGCTGGGGCAACCGCGGCACGCCCGTGACGGCGGCGCAGGTGGCCAAGGTGCGCAAGGTGGCCGTGCCGGTGGAACCATCGCAGACGGAAGCGACGTTTGCGGCAGGCCGCCACGGCACCTTCCCGCCCGTGGCGCGCCAGCCGCACCTGAGGGATGCGCCGCTGAAGTAAAGTGAATCGGCGAAAAAAATGCCCGCAGCATCTGCGGGCATTTTTTATGGGGAATGCTGACTGCTTATTTCATCCACAGGCGCATCGAATCCCAGGCGCGGCCGAAGATCGTTGCCTGGTTGATCGGCTCCAGCGCCACGACCGGCAGTTCCAGCAGGACTTTGTCGTCAACCATCATTTTCAGCTTGCCGACAGGGGCGTTTTCAGCCAATGGCGCGACCAGCGGGTCCTTGCGTTCCAGCACGGGTTTCATCTTGGCCGCCGTGCCTTTTGGTACGGTGACGAGCACGTCGCGGGCGAAACCGATTTTCACGGTGCCTTTCGAGCCTTTCCACACTTCCGGCGTGGCCACGGCCTGGCCTTTCGAGTATAGCTTGACCGTGTCGAAGTTCTGGAAGCCCCAGTTCAGCAGCTTCTGGCTTTCCTGCGTGCGGGCCTGGTCCGACGAGGTGCCCAGCACCACGGAGATCAGGCGGCGCTCGCCGGTGCCGCCTGGGCGGCGGGCCGAGGCGATCATGCAATAGCCGGCCGCTTCCGTGTGGCCCGTTTTCATGCCGTCCACGGTTGGGTCCAGCCACAGCAGGCGGTTGCGGTTAGGCTGCGTGATCTTGTTGTACGTAAAGCTCTTGATGGAATCGATTTTGTAGAATTCCGGGTAGTCGGCGATCACGCGCTTTGCCAGCACGGACAAGTCTTGCGCCGTGGAATAGTTATCCGGGCTAGGCAAACCGTGTGGATTGGCAAAACGCGTGTTTTTCAGGCCCATGCGTTGCGCTTCGCGGTTCATCAGCACGACGAACGTGCCTTCATCGCCAGCAACGGCTTCAGCCAGCGCCACGGCGGCGTCGTTACCCGATTGAATCATCAGGCCGTGCAGCAAGTCGTCGATCGAGACGGGGGTGGCCGGGTCGATGAACATCTTCGAGCTGCTCGAATCGACTTTCCAGGCGCGCACGGAGACGTTCACTTTTTGGTCCAGCGCCAGTTTCTTTTCGCGGATGGCGGCAAACGTCAGGTAAGCCGTCATGATCTTGGTCAACGATGCCGGCTCGATGCGCGCGTCCGGATCTTGCGACGCAATGATCTGGCCACTCGTGGCGTCAAGCAACAGCCAGGACTTGGCGGCGATGGTCGGGGCTGGCACGCTCTGGGCGTAGGCGGCGGAAAAGAAAAATACACTGGAGGCCAGTGCCGCTAAAAGTTTTTTCATGGGGCTGGTCTGCGAGAAAAAGATGAAGGCTGAGGGCCATGCTGTTGCTACCTGCATGGCCGCGTGGAAAAAACGGATCAATTATAGCCGTGGAGGCGCTAGTAAGCCCACACTTCAATGATCATCTGCTGCGATTGCGGGTTTGTCACCCTGCCACAGGGCAATCACGAGGTTCTTGATGTGATTGAGCTTGCGGTGGAAGAAGTGGTCGGCGCCGGGGATCACGATCACGGGAATGTCTTGTGGACGGGCCCAGTCGAAGACGGCGGACAGGGGGATCGTGTCGTCCAGTTCGCCGTGGATCAAGATGGTGTCGGCGGGAATATCGGCCATGGCCCATTTGCCGGCCGCGCTGCCGATCAGCGCCAGGCGCTCGACGGGCGTGCCGGCGGCGGCCAGGCGCTCCTGCAGTTTCGACTGCACGAAGGTGCCGAACGAGAAACCGGACAGGGCCACGGGCAAGCCCGGGTACAGGCTGCGCATGTGCTCGTACAGCAATTGCATGTCGTCCGTCTCGCCCACGCCATGGTCATGCATGCCTTCGGAAGCGCCGACGCCGCGGAAGTTAATGCGCGCCACCACGTAACCGAGGGCGACAAACGCGCGCGCCAGGGTTTGCGTGACCTTGTTATCCATCGTGCCACCGTATAGCGGATGCGGATGGGCAACGAGGGCGATGCCGCGCGGGGTGTCTGCCGGGAAATCGAGCAAGCCTTCCATGCTGCCTGCATGGCCGGCGAGGGTAAATTTTTCCGAGTTTCTGTTCATGATGCTCATACTGGTGGCGTAGGCTTAAATTAGGATTAAATATGCGGCTTAGATTTTGAGGCGTTCGACAATCTTGCCGCCCACCAGGTGCGTATCGATGATTTCATCGATATCGCTGGTGTCGACATAGGTGTACCAGGTCGCTTCGGGGTAGATCACCAGCAACGGGCCTTCCTCGCAGCGGTCCATGCAGCCGGCCTGGTTGATGCGGATCTTGCCCGCGCCATTCATGTCGAGCTCCTTGATGCGGCGCTTGCAATGCTTTTGCGCCGCTTCCGCGCCATGGTCGCCGCAACTGTTGCGGCCGTCTTCACGTTTATTCATGCAGAAAAAAACGTGGCGTTCAAAATACGGTGCGTCGCTCATACTAATCTCCTGCTGATTCATCAATGCGCCATGATAACGCTTATGGGTGGTCTTCGCGACGCTGGCGCTGCACGTCCTCCGGCCGGTTCAGGCGGTGCGAGGGCAGGCACAGGAACCACAGGGCCATGAATGGCCACAGCAAGGCGAGGAATTGCGCCGCGCCATTGAAGTTGAGGAACTTGCCTTGCACCCAGCCTTGCAAGGTCGACATGAAATACGGGTTGATCGGCGTCGTATTCACCATCACTAGGCTCAGCAGCAAGGTGGCGGTCGCGATGCGGCGCTGCGCCACGTGCGGTGCGAACGCCAGGCCACCGAGCATGATCAGGCCGATCAGGAAACCGCCCTGGGCGCCCGGCGTGATCCAGACGAAGGCGTTCTCCGGCGAAAACAGCAGGGCGCTGGCCATCGAGCGCACGGTCAGGGCGGCGGCGATCAGCGTCAGCATCAGGATGGCGCGGGGCGCGGCGCGACGCAGCAGGCACAGCAAGGTAAGCACGGCGCCCGTCATGCCGCACGCCGTGATGATGGTTTCCGAAAGCCAATATTGCTCGACGGTTAATATCACGTCGGGACGCAGGTAGGTGGCCAGGTCGATCTCCATGCCCACCAGGCGCGACAGCCAGTCCGACAGGATCGGCAGCAGCTGTCCCAGGCCGAACAGATAGCCTTGCGGATAGATTTGCGCCAGCGGCCACAGGGCCACCAGCACCAGGCCCTGGCTGGCGTGCTGGGCAAACCAGCGCTGGCGCAAGCGGTACAAATGGCTATGGTCGAGCAGCTTGCGCGCCGTCAGGGCGCCGATGAGGGAACCGAGGAAGCAGCCGGCCGAATTCGTGTAAAAGTCCAGATTCGACGATACGCGGCTGGGCAGATAGGTTTGCACGGCTTCCATGCTGCCGGAAATCAACATGCCGCACAGGCTGGCGACGATGACGGCAAAGAAACCCGTGATCCTTGGAAACAGCGAATACACGATCAAGGCGCCCAGCGGGATATAGCCGACGACGTTGATGCCCACGTCAAAGCCCGTCCAGTAACGGGGCATGCGCGTGTTTTCCAGGAACGTCAGCGGCGACAGGCCATTGCTGTGCCAACCCGTGAACGGAAACCAGCTGGCGTACACGATCAGGAAGACGTAGGCGAGCAGGGTCGCGCGCGACACGGGCGAGGAACGGACGGGCGGCAGCGGCGCCGCCGGGCTGGCGGAAGGTGCGGGGTCGGTCATTCTTTCGGGATATTCAACGTGCCCAGCCAGGCCAGCAGGTCGGCGGCGATGGCGTCCGAGGCCGCCGCCAGCGCTTGCGCGCCCCCTTGCGCGTCGGCGCTGCTGGCCGGGCCGCTGCGGCTGAAGGTTTTCTGGTCGATCAGGCGGTGGCCGCGGAACAGCGAGGCGCGCAGCGACACGTGGCCGCTGCTCTGCGTCTGCGTGTCAAACGCCTGCGAAAAATCATCGACGTCGATGCGCAGCAGGGGCATGCCGGCGGCCGCGTCCGTGGTCGACAGCACTTTCACGCCGCTCTGCGCCACGCGCGTCTTCAGGCGCTGGCTCAACAGCTGCAGCGGCGGCGTGGTCCAGCGGTTGTAGGCGTACGGCCGCGATTGCTGCGCGTCGGCGTACAGCAATCGGTAATACATGCGCTGGCTATCCAGCCAGGACGGGCCGTTGGCGTCGGCGATCACCAGCACGGGCACGGCGGGCGCCGCCGCTGGCGCTGCCGCCTGCGGCGCTGCCGGGCCGAAATCATAGAACGTGGGGACGGGGCCGCGGCTGGCGCAACCGCCGAGCAGGAAAGCGCCGGCCAGGATGAGTGCGCCGAGATTGCGTGGGATAGGCATGCTGTGTTCTCCTTATTTGCCCGGTGCCGAAAAACCGGGCTCGCCCGGGCCGGGCGGGATGTCTGGGGCGCCGAACAAGATGCTCTGCGGCTGTTCATTGAGCGTGCTCATGGTGGTTTTCAGGGCGCGCATCGAGGAGCGCGCCTCGCCGCTCAGCTCGATTACCTGCGGCAAGACTTCCAAGGACACGCCATTGGCCACCGTTTCCACCGAATTGCCGACCCGGTCGACCGTGCCATTGACCTTGTCGAGCACGCCGCCGGGCGCCTGGATGTCGTTACCGAGTTTTTTCCACGTGGCCGTCAGGTCCGACACGTTCTTGCTGGCCGTGCTGACGGCCGTCAAGGTTTGCCGTGTCTGTTCCGTCAGTTGCGGCAATTGCGTCAGGGTCGGCTCCAGTTGTTGCGGGATGGCGCCGAAGGCCTTGGCGGCCTTGCCCACTTCGTTGAAAGCACCGAGCATGGCCGCCTGGTTGTCGGGGCTGAGCAAATTATTCACCTTGTTGGTGATCTGTTCGGCCTGGTCGAGGATGCGTTTGCCGCGCTTTTCCAGCTGGTCAAGCAAGCCGGCGCGCAGGGGGATCAGCGACGGCTTGTCCTTGCTGGTGCCCAGCAGCCTGGAACCCACGTGCTCGTCGTCGAGCTGGATGTAGGCGATGCCCGTCACGCCCTGGTAGCCGAGGGTGGCAAAGGTCGTGTTGGTGACGGGGGTATCGGGCGCCACGCTGATGTGCACGAGGATTTGCCCCGCTTTTTGCGTGTCGAAATCGATGGCGTCGACCTTGCCCACTTCCAGGCCCCGGTAGCGCACGGTCGCCTGCGGGTTCAGGCCCGGCACGGACAGGGTGGTGGCGAGCAGGTAGGGCACCCGTTCCACGCGGTCGCGGTTGAACCAGACGCCGAACAGGATGGCGGCCACCAGCAGGGTGAGTGTAAAGAATCCCGTCATCAGGGCATGTGATCTGTTTTCCATTACTTCTCCACTTTCTTGTCTGTGCCGGCGTCGCCGCCTGGCTGCGCCGCCTTGCCCGCCGCCGCCTGTTTCTCATCGAGGACGGCCAGCGCGCGCTGGCCGCGGTCGCCAAGGAAAAATTGCTTGATGAACGGGTGGTCGACTTCGATCACCTCGCGCGTGGGACCGATGGCGATCACGTGTTTTTCCGCCAGCACGGCGATGCGCGTGGACAGGGCGAACAAAGTGTCGAGGTCATGCGTGACCATCACCACCGTCAGGCCCAGCTCGCGGTGCAGCGACTGGATCAGGGATACAAAACTTTCCGACAGGTCCGGGTCCAGGCCCGCCGTCGGCTCGTCGAGGAACAGCAGCTTCGGCTCCAGCGCCAGGGCGCGGGCCAGGGCCACGCGCTTGATCATGCCGCCCGACAAGTCCGACGGCATTTTCAGCGCATGTTCCGGACCCAGGCCCACCATGTTCATCTTTAATAATACCGCGTCGTGCACCAGCGCTTCGGGCAGCACGCGTAATTCGCGCATGGGCTGGGCCACGTTGTCGAACACGGTCAGGGCCGAATACAGCGCGCCTTGCTGGAACAGCATGCCCCAGTGGTTGCGCAACTGTTGCAGCTGGTCGGAACTTGCCTTGTTGATATCTTCGCCAAAGACTTTGACGCAGCCGCGGGCCGGATGCTCGAGGCCCAGCATCTGGCGCAGCAGCACCGTCTTGCCCGTGCCGGAACCGCCCACGATGGAGAGGATTTCGCCCCGTTCGATTTCCAGGTTCAAGTCCTGGTGCACGACGGTGCGGCCGAACTTGGTCCACAGATTGGTGATTTCCACCACGGGCGCGTCGCCATGCAGGTTGAACTGGCCTTCCTTGCCGCTGCCGCAAGCGATATCGGTGTCGTCCGCCATCAGTAGCCCACTCCATTGAAGACGATGGCGAACACGGCGTCGGCCAGGATCACGACGGTGATGGCCGTGACGACGGCGGTGGTGGTGCCGCGTCCCAGGCTTTCCGTGTTGGCCTTGATGCGCAGGCCGAAGTGGCACGAGACAAGCGCGATCAGCATGCCGAAAATCACGCCCTTGCCCAGGCCGATCATGTAGTTGGCCAGCGGCACGGCGTCCGGCAGTTTCTGGATGAAATAGCGCGCCGACAGATTCAGTTCCACCTTGGCCGCCACCATGCCGCCGATCAGCGCGGCCGTATCCGTCCAGATGACGAGCAAGGGCATGGAAATGGCCAGAGCCAGCACTTTCGGCATGATCAGGCGGAAACCGTGCGAAATGCCCATCACCAGCATGGCGTCGAGCTCTTCGGTGACGCGCATGACGCCCAGCTGCGCCGTGATGGACGACCCCGAGCGGCCAGCCACGAGGATGGCCGCCAGCAGCGGCCCCAGTTCGCGGATGACGCTCATGCCCAGCAGGTTGACCAGGTAGATGTCGCCGCCAAAGGCGCGCAGCTGCTGCGCCGACAGGTAGGACAGCACGACGCCGATCAGAAAGCCGACCAGGGCCGTGATGCCCAGCGCCTGGAAGCCCGCATGGAAGATATTGGCGGAAATTTCACGCCATGGCCCGCGCATCGGATGGCGCGCGAAGCGGCCGATATCCTGCGTCACCTGGCCCACCAGGCCAATAAAGCCCTTCAAATGTTCGAAAAACAGCAGGATGGCCATGCCCAGCTTCATCACGGGTGTGAGGCGGTTGGCGCGCGAGGGCGGCGTTGTCAGGGGCCCCGTTTCTTCGATGCGCCGGAAAAACTCTTCCTGCGATGGCGCCAGGGTCAGCTGCGCGGGGCGCTGTTTGCCCCAGGCATTCCAGAACAGCTGGGCGCCGATATGGTCCATGCTGTCGATGGCCGACAGGTCCCACTGCACCTTGGTGTCGCCCTGCAAGGGCTTGAGCTGGGCGTCGATGGCCTTGATGGCATTGTCATGCGCCAGCGCGTGCACCTGCCAGGTGCCGCTGGCAGTGACAAGGGCTCCCTGTTGGGAGCTGGTCTGGGAGAGGGTCAGTTTCGGCGATTGTACAGTCGGCATCGTGCCAGTTTAAGGGAGAATGGCGCAGACCGCCACCGCTGTTCAATCGCCGGCCCCTCAGGACGCCAGGTGGCGCGCCTGCCGCTGGGGCAGGGCGACGTCCGGGCGCACCTTGGTGTTGCTAGTGCTCACTTCGCTTGGCTTGGCGTGCGCTGCCGCCTGCGCGCCGCCCGCGTAGTCGCTGGCCACGAGGGCATTGGCTTCGAGCGCGCTCATGCCGCGCGTCTGCAGCCATTGCGCCACCAGCTTGGCCAGGCGCTCCATGGCGATGCGGTGGGTGGCATCCGTGTGCGCGTACAGCCAGTTCGAAAAATCCATGAAGTTTTCAAACGGCGCATCGCCCAGCATCCATTGCACCGTATTGGCGAAGCGGCCCGAGTTGGCGACCAGGTCCCAGTAGCGGGCGAAACGCACGA
This sequence comes from Janthinobacterium rivuli, assembly GCF_009208735.1. Taxonomy (GTDB): domain Bacteria; phylum Pseudomonadota; class Gammaproteobacteria; order Burkholderiales; family Burkholderiaceae_D; genus Janthinobacterium. The sequence goes on from NZ_WFLJ01000012.1 coordinate 223,289, forward strand.
GGCGCTGCATGCTCATGAAATCGAGCTGTTTATTCGCCAGGATGGTGTAGGGCGGGTGCGGGTCGAACACCATGCCATAGTTTTCCGTGTGGCGGATGATGGGCGTGCCGCGCAGGCGTTTCAGGATACCGAACTGGATTTCATGCGGTTTCAGGGCCACCAGCTTGTTGAAACCGGCCGCGAAGCTCGCTTCATCCTCGCCCGGCAGGCCGGCGATCAAGTCCACGTGCAGGTGGGCGTTCGATTCCTCGCACAGCCAGCGGATGTTGTCGGCCGCCTTTTGGTTGTCTTGCTTGCGGCTCACCAGCGCTTGCACGTCCGGATTGAAGCTCTGGATGCCGATCTCGAACTGCAGCGCGCCGGGCGGGAACTTGCTGATGCCTTCTTTCAAGGCGTCGGGCAAGTGGTCGGGCACCAGCTCGAAGTGGGCATAGATGGGATCGTCCGGATTGGCCTCGATCTTATCCAGAAAGAATTGCATGATCTTCAAACTGGTCTTGATGTTCAGGTTGAAGGTGCGGTCGACGAACTTGAACAGGCGCGCGCCGCGCGCATGCAGGGATTCCATTTCGGCCAGGAAGTTCTCCAGCGCGAAGGGCCAGGCCGTCTTGTCCAGCGCCGACAGGCAAAATTCGCACTTGAACGGGCAGCCGCGCGACGCTTCCACGTAAATCGTGCGGTGGCGGATATCGTCGTCCGTATACAAGGAGTAGGGCAGCTGCAGTTCCGCCAGCGGCGCCTGCACGCCCGCATGGATCTTCATCAGCGGCTTCGGGCCGTTGAGGATTTCGCCGCACAGCTTGGGAAAGGTGACGTCGCCCCAGCCCGTGATCAGGTAGTCGGCCAGCTTGACGATCTCTTGCTCACCTGCCTCGTGCGACACTTCCGGCCCGCCCAGCACGATGATGACGTCGGGCGCCACGCGCTTGAGCATGGCTACCAGCTTGGTGGTTTCCTCGACGTTCCATATATACACGCCAAAACCGATGATGCGCGGCTTGTTTTGCAGGATGCGCTCGACCAGTTCCGTGGTTTTCGTGCCGATGACGAATTCCTGCAGCCGTGTCTGCGCCTGCAGCGGCCCCATATTGGCCAGCAGATAGCGCAATCCCAGCGAGGCGTGGGTGTAGCGGGCGTTCAGGGTGGAAAGCAGGATGGTCATGGGAGGCGATTGAAACGGGGAAACCGCTATTTTACGCTGTCGCGTCAGCTGTGCGCTGCGGCCACAAACGTCATGTTACCATTTGTCAATAATTACTAACATGGCAATGCTTTGGCAGAGAAACAGGGGATACACGGTGCTGGTGAAAAAAGTACTCAATAAGAAAGTCCTGTTCGGGGCGCTGGCCGGGGTGGCGCTGGCGGCCGCCGCGCTCGTCGGCTACCGGGTCTTCGGCTGGGGCGCGATGGGGCCGGTCAACGGCCTGAAGCTCGATTTGTCGCGGCCCGACGCGCTGGTCCGCACGAAAAGCCTGTCGTCCTTGCCGCGCGACCTGCTGACGGTGCCGCTGGCGCGCGACGTGCTGCGCGAAGATTTCCTGTTTTATTACGAGCAGAGCGAAGACCGGCTGGGACTCAAGGGCAGCTTGCGCCGCATTGCTTACGAACATGAACTGGGCTGGGGCGACCAGCTGCTGCGCATGGTGCTGGACCAGCCGGCGGAAGTGGCCTTGTGGCGCGACGCCGACGGCTCGCTCAAGCATTTCGCCATCGCCGTGTCGCGCAGCCAGTTGACGCGCCTGCTCGAGGAAGCGGGCAAGATCGCTTTGAAGGACACGCAAATGCGCGTGGCCGGCAGCTTGCGCGTCGATGGTGACCAGGTGCCCGTGTATGCACTGAACTATGCCTATCAGCGCACCTTGCTGTTTGCCGCGCACGGCCAGCGCCTGGTGATTCTGTCCCATCCCGGCATGCTGTATGGCGGCGCCGGCGGCAAGAAGGGCGATGGCACGGCCGAGAAAACCGTGGCCAGCCTGCTGGCGCCGGAAGCGGCAAAACAGAACGTCTTTCATGCGCAGTTCCATCTCGACGGCGCCGCGCCCGAGGGCCACAGCATCGCCGTCAAGGCGGATTTCCTGTCGTTCGGCTACCAGCCCTTCTTTGGCGCGCTCGAAGCGCTGCGCTTCGATTTTCAACAGGGCACCTGGCAATCGAAGGTGCTGCTCAATGCGGACAAACTGAAAAACGGTGCTTATGACAGCGGCGGCCTGTGGCCGCTGCTGCCGCATAGTCCCAGCGCCTGCTTTAGCGTGCCGGTGGACTGGACCGCGCTGCAGCCCGTGCTCAAGCGCCTGGGCAGCAAGACATCGGAACCGGTGTCGCCGCTGGCCGGGCACTTGCAAGGACCGGCCGCCGCGTGCTGGTACGGCACGTCGCGCCTGCATACGCCGGTGTTTGTGGCTACGCGCAGTGCGCAAGCCGGTGATGACGCTGTGTATGGCAGCCTGTTCGAGGCGGCAACCGGCGGCAAGGACCCCGTGCGCAAGACTACCGGCAAGGATGGGGCTATTCGCTGGGAGCGCAGCGTCGCCACGGCGCTGGGCCAGTCCACGCCGGCGCTGGCCGTGGCCGGCAATATGGTTGTCTTCTCGGCCGACGGCAAGCTGGTGGACCAGGTGCTGGCCGTGCGCCGCAAGCAAGCGCCGGCGGCCAGCGACCTGCTGCCTGACGCTTCCCGCATGATCGGCCTGATCGCGCCGGCGTCGCTGGCCCGGCTGATCCAGCTGGAAGCCTTCGATACCCTGCCGGCGAATAAGGAACCGGTCTTGCGCGCGGCCGCCAATGAACACCTGGTGCCGCGCCTGAACGCCTTGAAAAAATATCCGCCGCTGCGCATGGTGCTCCAGCGGCAGCCCGCCAGCGGCACGTCGTGGGAAACGCTGGAATGGCAGGAGACCGCACGATGACGGTGTGGCATGCGCGCCGTGCCGCCTTGCGCTGGCTCGCCGCCTGCGCCGCCACCGTGGCAATGCCCGCGTGGGCCCTGCGGGCGGCTGCCGGGACCCAGGTGCGGCTGTCGCAGGCGCAGAGCCGCGCCTTCCAGGCGTGGATGCTGCGCATCGTCAATGCGCAGATCGAACGGGGGCCGTCGCCGCGCTGGACGCACCGCGATTGCGCCGGCCTGGTGCGCTTTGCCGTCAACGAAGCGCTCACCGTACATGACGCGAAGTGGCTGCATGCGAATGGCATCGCCAGCGACCGGCGCCTGCCGCCCGAGCTGGAATTGAGCGCGTCCCAGGCCGCCTTGCGCAACCGCTGGGTGCAGACGGATGGCAAGGTTGGCCACTTCGTCACGGCGCTGGCGCTGGTGCAGCACAACAGCCGTTTCATCGCCCGCGAAATCAGCCAGGCGCTGCCCGGCGACCTGCTGTTTTTCGACCAGGGCGACGAACAGCATCTGATGGTCTGGATGGGGGCGCGCATCGCCTACCACACCGGCACCGTCACCCCCGACGACAATGGTCTGCGGACCGTCGATATCAAAGAACTCACGAGCTGGAAGGACACGCGGTGGCAACCTGTCGTCAACAATCCGAATTTCGCCGGGGTGTTCCGGCTGGCGTTTTTATCATGAAGCTGCTATTTGCCAGCCTGCTGGCGTTGGCGCTTATTGGCGGCGCCTCGGCGCAGGAACGCGAGTCCAGCAACTACGCCACCTTCAAGGGCGAGCCCTTCTTCCTGCTGTCGGACGCCAGTTACGGCAGCACCGACGAGTCGCGCGTGCGGCTCGAGGTGCCGGGCCGCGACATGGGCCGCATGAATCTGGAAGCGTATTCGGGTGCCGACATCGTCGTCTACCGCGTGCCCGAGCCGATGGAATTCCTGAAAAAACAGCGCAATCTGCACCGCATCCAGGTCGAAGGCAATTACCAGGGCGAGGGCCTGGCCAACACCTTGAGCTTTTTGTGGGATAGCTGGTGGAAGCAGTCGCGCCTGGCCTGGCGCAAGCTGTTTTCCGGCGAGGCGCGCCGCGCGGTCACGAAGGAGCAGCCGCAGCTGGCCACGAATGACGCGATCCGCCGGCCGACCGTGTTCGCCAACCATCCGCAGTACAAGCCGATCAAGGGCATGGAGCTGGTCGACAGTTTCCGCTATCCGATCTGGCAGGCCAGGGCCATCGCGCCGCCGAAAGGCGTCAAGCTCGATGGATCGAGCAGCGACTTCATCGTCGCCGGCGCCGGCAACGTGATGATCCCGCTGGGCAAACGCCAGCCGGGCCTGTACCTGGTCGAGGCGATCATCGGCGAGCACCGCGCCACCACCCTGGTGTTCGTGTCGGACACGGTGGCCGTCACCAAGGTATCGTCCGGCCAGATGCTGGTGTGGACGGCGCGGCGCGACAACAGCGCCGCCGTGGCCGGCGCCAGCGTGGCGTGGACCGACGGCACGGGCGTGCTGCAGTCGGCCACCACCGGCACCGACGGCGTGGCCTCGCTCGAGCGCGGCAGCCCGGAACACACGTATGTGCTGGGCCAGGACCGCGCCGGCGGGGTGTTTGTGTCCGAGAATTTTTACTATGACAGCGAGATCTACAACACCAAGATTTATGCGGTGACCGACCGGCCCCTGTACCGGCCAGGCGACGAGGTCAACGTCAAGTTTGTGGGCCGCGAATTCACGTCGGCGCGCGCATCGCAGGCGGCGGCTGGCGCGCCGCTAAGCTTGACCGTGCTCAATCCGAACGGCACGCCGCTGCTGACGCAAACGCTGCAGCTGTCCGGCGATACGGGCGCGGACACGCGCTTCCGCCTGCCGACGGAAGCCACCGCCGGCGGCTATGAGCTGCGCTTCAATTACAGGGATGGCGCGTACGGCGCGGCCTTCCGCGTGGCCGAATACGTCAAGCCGCACTTTGAAATCAACGTCCAGCCCTCGAAACCGGAATTCAAGACGGGCGAGGCGGTCAAGGGCAGCATCGCGCTGCGCTACCCGGATGGCAAGCCGGTGAAAAACGCGAAGATGACCCTGTCGCTGCGCGGCCAGCAAAACACGATGGTCGAGGGCGAACTGCGTTACAGCGGCCTGTTCCCCGTGGCCTTGAAGACCGAGGAAGTGACGAGCGACGGCAGCGGCAATGTGGACTTCACCTTGCCTCCCGCCGCCGACCCGTCGCGCTACATCCTGACCGTGCTGGCGACCGATGGTGCGGCCTACCGCGTCAAGGCGACGCGCGAGCTGATGATAGAACGCTCGAGCAGCAGCTACCAGCTGAAGGCCACGCGCCAGTTTTCCGATCCGGGCCAGTCCGTGCACTTCGACTTGCTGGCCGATGGCCAGGGCGCGGCCAAGCCCGTGCGCTGGGAGATGGTGCAGCTGGAAAAACAAAGCAAGACCGAGGGCGCATTCGATCCAAACGCCAAGGGCTGGGACGTGACATTCCCCACATCGGGTTCGTATCAGCTGGCGCTGCGCGACGAACGGGGCAACCTGCTGGCCGCCGCCAGCCACTGGGTCGCCGGCGATGGCGTGCAAACGACGCCGGGCAGCATCGAGATCGTGCTCGATCGCGCCCGCTATCGTCCGGGCGACACCGCCGAAGCCTTGATCACGTTCTCGGACAAGGTCGACCAGGCGCTGTTGACGCTCGAACGCGACAAGGTGGAGCACCATGGCTTGATGGCCGGCGCCGCGGATTGGTACCAGGCGAAGCGCGTGGCGCCGCGGCAGTGGCGCGTGCGCATTCCCGTCAAAGAGGAACATGGACCGAACATGACGTTCTCGGTGGCGTACACGCGCAATGGCGACTTCGTCTTCGAGAACGCCGGCCTGCAAGTGATCGAACCGCGCATCGCGCTGCAGTTCAAGAGCGACAAGGAGGTCTACCAGCCCGGCGAGAAGGTGACCCTGGACGTCAAGGCGACCCTCGACGGCAAGCCGCTGAGCACCATGGTGGCGCTAGGCGTGGTCGATGAAATGATTTATGTGCTGCAGCCGGAAATCGCGCCGGACATCGGCGACTTCTTCTACCATCCACGCCGCAACAACGTGCGCACCACGGCCAGCCTGTCTTTCATCAGCTACGACATGGCGCAGGGCCGCACCGCCGGCGCGCCCGCGCGCCACAATTACAACGAGCGCGGCGTCAAGGTGCTCGAACGTCCGCGCCGCGACAATATCGATACGGCGTACTGGGCGCCATCGCTGAAGACCGACGCGAATGGCAATGCGCGCGTGAGTTTCACCATGCCGGACGCGCTGACCCGCTGGCGTATCACGGGCCGCGCGATGGACGAGCAGGGGCGCGTGGGCCAGCGCACGGCCTATCTGCGGTCGGACAAGAACTTCTATGCCAAGTGGACGGCGCCCGACTGGATGCGCGCCGGCGACGCGCCGCGCGCCTCGGTGGCCGTGTTCAACCAGACGGGCAAGGAGCAGGCGCTCGACGTCGTCCTTTCCGGTGGTGCGCAGCCGAAGACGGAAAAACTGTCCGCCAAACCGGGCGTGAACTATGTCGAATTCCCGCTCGCTGCTGGCGCTACCGGGCCGCTGCGCCTGGAGTTGAAACAGAATGGCAAAGTGGTCGACGCGCTTGACACGGCCATGCATATCTTGCCCGCCGCCTGGAGCAGTCCGCGCTCGCTGGTGCTGCCGCTCGATGGCGCCACGAGTGATATTCCACTCAAGTTGCCGGCGGACGCGCGCAATATCCGCGTCTCGTTCGCGCAGGGCGCGGCCAGCCAGTTCGCGCGCATCGCCGACGATCTGATCGACTATCCGTATGGCTGCGTGGAGCAGACGGCCAGCCGTTTGATTCCGCTCGCGCTTGCCACGCAAAGCCTGGGGCCGGACGCCGGCGCGGCAAGCGAACGCCTGCAAACGCTGCTGACGGCGCAGCGCCTGCGCCTGGTCTCCATGGCCGGTCCGAACGCCGTCTTCGGCTGGTGGGGCAATGCCACGGCCGGCAATGCCTTGATGACGGCCTACGCCTATTACGCGGACTGGTATGCGGCGCGCGCGCTGCGCATCGAGCTGCCGCCCGAGCACTGGAACAAGCTGCTGGCCGTCTACAGCGAACATGGCTTGAAGGATGCGATGGGCGACCGCGCGCTGGTGCTGTGGATGGCGCGCGAGATGGGCTTGCCCACGCAGACGCTGGCTGCCGGCCTGGTGGACGACAGCGCCATCGCCGTCCTGGGCGGCAAGCCGCGCCAGGCGGGCGACGGCGGCAGCCTGCTGCTGGGCGGGGCCCTGGATCGCGAAGCGCAGGCGATGAGTCTTGGCCTGGTGGCGCTGGTCGCCAGCCAGAATGGCGTCGCCTTGCCGCATGGGCTGCAGCTGCAAGTGGCCAGTGCCTGGCAAGTCTTGCGCGAGTCCAAAGCGCCCGTGGCGCAGGCCTTGCTGATGCTGGCCGGCGAAGTGCCGCCATCGCAGGCCGATGCGGTACTGGCCGGCGTGCGTGCCGAGATGCCGACGCTGGACCGCGCGATGACGTTGATGTGGGTGCAAAAGAAACTGGGTGGCGCATCGTTCGGGAAGGGGCCGGCCGTGGTGCTGGACGGCGCCTGGCAAAAACGCGACAGCCGCAGCGGTCAGCCGCTCTGGCGCTGGCTTGACGTCAAGGGCGTGCCTGACAAACTGCGTCTCGCCGCACCGGCGCCGGCCGGCACGGTGGCCGTGCTGCAGTACGACAGTCACGCCGCCGAAACGCAAAGCTTGCCGGTCACCGTCGAGCGGCGCATCCTGCATATGAAACAAGGCAAGGGCGGCTACACGACGGAACTGGTCAAGCCGGGCGAGGCGCTCAGCACGGACGCGCTGTACCTCGATGAAATCACCTTGAAAGCGGCGCCGGGCGCGAAGCACCGCTTTGGCCTGCTGGAAGTGGCGCTGCCACCGGGCGCCATGGTCGAATCGACCACCTGGGGCATGGTCATGGCGGGCGACAAGCCGGCCGCGCTGGAACGCGCGCGCCACACGGAGCGCCGCGACGGCTATGCCGTGCCGATCGAGCCTTTGGCCGGCGAGGTGACGGTGCGCCATCTGATTCGCTTTGCGCAGAAGGGCAGTTATGTGCTGCCGCCGGCGCGCTTTTACCGCATGTACCAGCCGGAGCAGAAAGCCTTCGAGGGCGGCGGCAAGAGCACGCGCGCGCTGAAGGTCGAGTGATGCGCGTGGCATTTCCCGCATTGATGGCGGCCCTGCTGCTGGCCGCACCTGCGTGGTCTGCATCGCTGGATGTGGCCTGGTGGCGTGATGGCAAGACGGAAGTGCGCCAGCTGCGTCAGGGCGGCACGACGCCACCGCCGTTTGGCGGCGCGCGGCAAGTGCCGCTGGCCAGTCTGTGGAAGCTGTTCGTGTATGTGTATGCGACGGATAACAAGGTGGCGATGCCGGATTACCGCTGCGGCGGCCGCGATCCGGAAGAGGTGTATTGCTGCGATGCGGGCCAGAGCATCGGCCGTGACGCGGCGCTGGCGCAGTCCTGCGGGCCATTTTTTTCGCCCAAGCGCCTGATGATCACGGCCGCGCCGTGGCGCCAATACTGGACCGGCCGCCTGGGCGCGGCGCCTGCCGGGGACTTCGCCTGGCTGGCCGATCCCGCCCAGCTGGCGCCGGCGCGCATGGTGCGCCTGGACAGCTTGCTGCGCGCGCTCGACAGCATCCCGGCCGCCAGCCGCGTGGACGCCGAAGCGGCGCTGCTGCGCGTGGTGCTGGACGGGCGCGGGGCCGGGACGGCGCGCTGGTTCGGCAGCCAGCTGCGCGTCAAGACGTATTCCTGGCACGCGCGGGGCCGGGCAGACGAACGGATTGGTGGCGCGGCGGGCTGGCTGGCCGACGGCACGCCGATCTGGTTTGGCGGCGCGGGCGGCAGCAGCAATGTCTTCGAACAGTGGGCCCCCAGGTTGGCTGCCAGCTTGCCGAAAGTCGGCGCGGCCGACGATGGCGGCTGCGTGGTGGTTGATTACTTCAAGCGTTATCCGCTTCGCGCCGTGCGCGGCGAACGTGGCGTGGCCGTAGCCGGGCCGCTGCATGGGCGCTACCATGTGCAGTTCGAGAATGGCCAGAACCTGGCCTTGCGCAGCAACGGCGAGTTGATGCTGCTGCAAGAGAAGGGCGGCCGTCCGCAATTGCGCGGCCGCTTCGGCGTCAATGAATATGTGGCGCGGGTGCTCGATCGCGAGGCGAGTACGAATGAGCCGGAAGCGGCCAAGGCGCTGGCGATCGCCGCACGCACGTATTTGCAGCAGAACGCGGTGACCGTGGCGGGCTGCCAGCAGATCGCCGACAGCAGCGCGACCCAGCGCGTCAGTCCCAGCCCCGCCACGCCGGCGGCGCTGGCGATTGCGCGCTGGACCGACCAGTTGATCGTCGATGGCGTCACCGTGCGCTATCACAGCAACCAGCCGTCCGAGGGCACGATGGCGTGGAGCGAGGCGGTGCGGCAGGCCAGGCAGGGCAAGCACTATGATGAATTGCTGGCGGCGGCCTATCCCGGCGGCGCGCTGAGTACCTTTGGCAACACCGGCGCGCGTTGCCGTCGCCTGGCGCAGAACGAGGATTGGCTGGCGCAGAACGTGCCGCGCTGGCAGCGCGTGCTGCTGCGCGAGGCCGGCTACGAGGCGCCGCCGCAAGCGCCGCTGGTCTGTGCCCTGTCCAGCGGCGCGCCGTATTCGGAACAGTCGCGCAACCGCATCTTCATGCGGCCGCTGGCCACGCGCGAAGACCGCATCACCTTGACCCATGAATATTTACACCTTGGCCTGCGCCGCCATCCGCGCGGCCAGGACGAAGAATATGTCGAGCGGCTGGCCCGCCGGCTCGTTGACCTTAACCTGGAGGCCCTGTGAGTTTTTCTAGCCGTTGCGCGATTCCCCTGATGCTATTGCCACTCTGGGCGCAGGCCCAGGTCACCATCGATGCACCGAAGGGCGGCTGGCGCAATTCGGCCGGCGCGCGCGAGGACTATACGCAAGCGGTCAATTACCCCGCCGCCTCGGTCAACCTGCAGCCGGGCCAGGCCGAGACGGCGCAGATACGGGGACGTATCGCGGGCGCCGTCAAGGGCAAGCCCGCCACGTTGGTAGTCAATGGCGTGGCGATGCCGATGGAGGTGGACGAGGACGGTAGCTACGGCCGACCCTATGGATTCGGCAGCGGCTCGAACAGCGTGGAAGTGCGTTCGCCCGATGGCAGGAGCCGTGCGCGCACCCAGTTTGTCGACAGCTACCAGGGCAAGACGCAGGCGCGTCTGCGCATCGTGCTGTCGTGGGACAGCCCCGGCACCGATCTTGATCTGCATGTGGTCACGCCGGACGGTGGTCATGCCTGGTACGGCAATCGCGTCCTGAAAGATGGCGGTGCGCTGGATGTGGATGTGACCACCGGCTATGGGCCGGAAATCTTTTCCAGCGCGGCGCCGCTGAAGGGTAACTATCACGCCTATGTCAATTACTACGGCAGCGGTGAGAACACGGCCATGCTGACCGTCGCCCGGATATCGATCATCACCAACGAAGGCACGCCGCGTGAAAAGCTGCAAAGCTTCCAGGTACCGATGCGGGCCGCCGGCGAGCTGACCTTGGTGAAATCGTTCGTCTTGCCATAAATGGCGCTTGCGTAGCCACGGCGCCTTGGCTATAATTCGCCCCCTCGCTGAGCGACGCATGCAAATGCCGAGTAAAGCAGGGTGAAAAAGAAGGTTGACGAAATGCTGCAAACGCTTCATACTCTTCCTTCTTCGCAGCTGACAAACACAACGCTTTGTCGATAGCGCGAAAGCAGTAGCCGAATACAGTTCTTTAACAATTAACAGTCGATAAGTGTGGGCATTTGATGTAAGTGCAGCGTCAATCTTCGGATTGGCGTAATACTTAAAATATATCAAATGTTCACAAGAAATAATGAAATAGGCGCTACGAAAGTAGTGGCCTGTCAGTTTTTTGAGTGAGCAAATCTTTTGCAATGCAAAAGATTTGGATGGTAGCGATACTGTCCGACCTGTCAGAAATGACATTAAACAGAGATTAAACTGAAGAGTTTGATCCTGGCTCAGATTGAACGCTGGCGGCATGCCTTACACATGCAAGTCGAACGGCAGCACGGAGCTTGCTCTGGTGGCGAGTGGCGAACGGGTGAGTAATAT
>NZ_WFLJ01000013.1 GCF_009208735.1 Janthinobacterium rivuli
CCCGAGCCAGGGCGTTAACCATAAAGCGTTGAGCATCACCGTGCTCTACCGGATCATCCAGATCAACGGTGGATGAAATAACATCAAAAGGATCACGGTGAGACATGCTGACTTTCTGAGTAAAGCTATATTGGTCAATTGCCGACTGTCCGCTTCTGGCCGATTGCCGTCGTTCATGCGCGGCAGCTTCCGCCCCCAAGCTGCCATTCGGAGAATCGAGGATTATGGCGAGGGTTTGGTCTGCACAGCAGGAGGTTAGAGGGAAGGACCGCTACTGGCAGAAATCGCTTTAAGATCTTCTTCGGCAATTCGCTAGCCGGCATTATAAAAAACACCATAAGCGGAGCGCTTACACAAATGCTGGTTAAAACCGGTGTTTTCAATAGAAATTTGACGTGAGCAATTAAACGTATCAATTTTTCTCTTGTTAATCATATTTTCATTCCAATTGCTATATATCAACAACCCTTCGATTTTGTCTATAGTTAATTCATCTGGATTTTCAATTCCGTTGTCAAATCTAGGAGTGCCGAGCGTTAGATGAAAAACACGACCCGGATAATTTCTTTGCAACTCCTGTAAGCGTGCTATATGGTCTGCGGCACGATGTCTTCGAGAAGAACTTTGTGCATACACTTTACCGATATAATGGGTGCGCCATATTTTCTTATCCAAAGAAACAATCGCATAAAAATATGCAGTAGCATCTGCTTCAATAAGACCTGAAAAAAGAACATCATGAGTTGACGGAATCGTCCACTCAATGTTAGCCTGCACTTCGACTGCTTCAGGCCAAGCGAAGTAAAAATCAATATTTTCTAAACTCATAAATCTCCGAAAATTCGTTCTTAATACATTAACTCACCCCAAGTTCGAGGTCCGCTCTTGGCTGAATCCAGCCAATCGCCTACGAACTATATCGGGTCTAAATCCTTGGGAAATTGGCCGGCGCGCTGCCACTGCTCTTGACCGAGTTCTTCCGTCAAGTCACGCAGATGCCAAGCCCTGTTCAAGTGCGCAAACACATGACCTAGGTCAATGCGAAGATTTACCTCATCGTAGTCAGCCTCGCTACTCATCTTCGATATGAGCATGGTCAAGTGTTCTTGCGCATCTTCAAGCTCGTACATCAGTGTGGCCCATGCTGCCGGAGCGTTATCTTTACTAATCATAGGACAACCTTTAACTACACTTCAATAACGTCGTGACCTTGCACTTATGGGCGATTGCTGTCGTTCCTCAATACTGCTCGCCCTCATCGCCCAACACTTGGGCATCGAGCTTTACCGCTAATTCCTTCATTTTCTTGATCGCATTCTCACTCGGATTCTTTACCGAAATCTCACCACGATGATAGTAGAAATAGTGCTTGTCGTTCGTCTTTGGATCAATCCATGCCGCCATCAATGGATTGCTGACCTGAATTATTTCACGTGTTTGAGGGTTCGCAGCCGTAGCAGTTGTATCCATTTTCAGCAATCCGTCGGCGGCGACAGCACTCTTCCATTCCACCTCGGAAATTGGCGTTTGCGAGCTCTGCGACCACTCCCCGGCTTTCGTAATGTGTAGATCGTAACCCATAGCTATAGTTGGAAAAACAAAGAAAATGAGAGCCTCATATTGACTAGAGCGTATCTTCATAGTTTTTGTAAGGTGATATTTAAAGGTTCTTGCCGCTTCTCGCCGATAGCGGCACCAGAGCATAGCGGATTGCCAAGCAGAAAAACTCACACATTGTCACGCTGTCGCGAATGACCGCTTGTTGGCCGTAAGCGGCTCTTCATTATGTCCGCTCTTGGCCGGTTGCCGTCGTTGCCAGGTTCCGCCATAAAGCGGCCTCTCGAACCTACTAGCGAGCTATGCAATCATCAGCGTTGCGTTATCAAACGACTCATCGTCCAATGCTAAAATCACGGCATGCATCAGTTCTGAATGCGTAGGCGGCAATTCGTGGCCTTTGTGCGATGTATTCCAGTGTTTGTAAAGCAGCTCCAACTCCACCTTAAAAGCAGTAAGCGTGGTACCCGAAATGCAGAATCCCGCCTCGGAATCAGCTCGTTCCGTAATTGCACTAATCGTTGGCAGTCCGATATCGATGCCGGCGGCTTCCCAATAGAGATTCACGGTGCGAGCGGAACCTAAGTACAGATCGATGGTTGGCTCAATCGCTGTAGACTGTTTAAATATCACCAGATGATAGGCCACTTAGTTCCTTTAAGTTGCTAGTTGGGCGTCCGCTGCTTGCCGGCCGGTTGCCGTCGTTGCGAGGTTCCGCCCCATTGCAGACATTGGCGCAGTGATTGAAATCTACAAATTAACCCAGTCGCCCTTCCTGCTCACTGCATTGCGCAGCGCTTAACAAATTCCTCTCGGTGCTCGAAGTAGCGCAAATTTCTCATTCCAGAAATAGCGCCACACACTTGGCATGTACAGACGCTTATTTCAGTAAATGTGCTTTTATCGCTAATTGCGTCGCATTCTTGGCAAATCCAGACCCATGGGAATTTCTCGGGATGAGGCATCGCACAAAGGGAAATGAACTGTTGCGCAACTTTGCGAATGCAGCCATCGGGGTTCTTAAGGTCCAATGCGTCATTGAATCGAACGTACCCCTGTCCTCTCCTTTCGATCGGCTCAAGGTCACTTGATAGGTCTATCCATATCCAATGAATATATGGTTCGTTATGATCCTCCGCAAGAGCCAGCATTTCGCTCAAGCAGTCCCATGGTTGAGTAACTCCACTTAACATTTTTTCACATAAGCTACTGGAATATGCGCATAGCGCAGCGTACCAGTCGTTCGGCAATTCGAAACCTAACTCTATTACGGAAGAAATAAATAGCCGTTCAACTTGATCCGGGTCGACATAGGCATCCCAACGGCAAGCCGCAAGCTCCCAAATGCTCGGGGCGTCACAACCACATTCGAGTAATTCATTTGCCCAATCCACATAGTCATCGGCTTTTATCCAACGATCATCAACTCTCCTAAAAGCTAATTCCGTGAAATCCACTTACGCTCCTTGCAAGGTTTCGGTCTCCGGGGCTAAGAACTGAACGTCTGCTGCTGGCTGCAGATTCAATCGATCAACGCAACACTTTAACTGAAATATATCGTTGCAGAAAAGAAATGATGCGATAAAGAACGCGAATCGATTGCGCCGCGCACCGTGAACCCCGGGATTAACGTTGCAAGAGGTTTGGCCACGGAAGCGTGCATGGTGAATTTCACCGAAGCTCAAGCATCTTTTACTTGAGCGCGGTAGAAGTGGCTGCAGGGCAGGGGACATAGACAGGCCAGACCCGATCTCGGCGTTGGATCAGACAGCTACTAGATCGCACACTTGGCGTCTGGCAGGGCGCCCAGGTGCTCAATACGATCCATGGTGCTCTCATTTCCCAAGAAATATAGATCCAGTGTAGCCAAGGTGCCCCACGTCATTCACGTGACACTTCAAAAACGGCAATATTTCCAAGTATATTTTTGCACTGGATAACATTTTTTTGTTATAGTTATTGCACTATTTCCGCTTGCTGGAGCCATTATGAAACATCAACAATATGATGTCGACTTGCTGATAGCAGTCGTAACATCAACATTTCCAAACGCCACCCAAAGAGTACTCGCAGAAGTCGTGAATGCCCTGAATGCACTCGCAGCACCCACTGAAAGTGATGCTTGGAAAGAACTAGGTAATCGTTTCTTCGAAAGTGCGAAGGAAGCACGGGAAAACTCTGAGGCGTTCACCTATTGCCTGTTTGGTGGAGTCTGCCTGGGACGCTCTGTTGACTTGGCCCGTGCAAAAAATGTGGCAGCGGGTGGTCAATATTAAGGCCAAGACACCATTATCGATAGGCTGTACCGGTTATGCAGAGGCAAAGTCACAGGTTAAAGGCGGTCCTTAGGTCGCTGACCAGCCCAATAGAAATCCCAATCTGCTACACTGGTTGCACCAACAAATTTGATCAAGGGAGGCCCGCATGAGCGCCAAACTAAATATTGACCAACACGTGTCAGCATCGATCATTCGGCCCCCTGGCACACCTGAAGAGCAGAAGCGTCTGCGCGCTGAAGCGCTACGCGCGGCTGAGGGGATGTGGAGAAACCGCACCGACATTCCACTCGACGGCGTTGAGTACCAGGAGCAAATCCGGAGTGAATAGCGGTGATTCTCTTCGACACAAATATATTTATCGACATGCTCGGCGGGTGTCACCAGGCCTCGATTGAACTCAATTCCTACGACGAACCAGCTATCAGTGCGATTACCTACATGGAACTGCGGGCGGGAGAAATCGCTCGCCCGCAGGACAAATCGCGCCTTGACGCGCTGCTTACTACGTTTACGTTACTCCCAATAGACTGGGAAATAACAAATGTTGCAATCGCCATTAGAGGCAACAGCCTTGTCATTCCGCCCAAGATCAAGCTACCCGACGCCATCATCGGCGCGACGGCAGTCCGCTGGGGCCTAGCTTTGGTAACACGTAACACGATGGACTTTGCCGCGCTTTCGATCCCGCTCCATATGCCGTACAACTATGATTCCAAGACGGGTATTGTATCGAACGTGCGTAAGCCTTATGGCAGCCCGCTAGTACCACCTATTAAGCGCCTCAAGTAGCCCTTTCCTGCTGCAGTTCATCGGTGCCCTCTGTGCCAACTTCGGTTGGGTCTTTTCATCGGTTCCGAGGTCTTGTCGGAAACCGTTGGCAATCTTTTGAATCAAATGATTTGATCACTCACAGCAATGAGGCGAGTAGGCTAAATCAAGACCAGCTCGAAGGGTAGAAACAGATCAGCATCAACACTCCGTCGACGTCCTGCACTTAACTCGAGTAGCGCTAAGGGCTCATACATGCCCGGACAGGCCCTGGCGACGAAGGCCAAACCGCCGACACGGTGCCGCTCCGAGTCAATGTCGGAGTTCCGCGAAACTTCAGCAACAACATCGCAAGGAGTTTAACCATGGAAGAGATCCTGCCGGAGACTGCCGAAGCTCAATTGGCCTTTGTTTGAGCGCGGCAGGAGTCCCTGCAGGGCAGGGGAGATTGAATCGCCATGGGTTCGCTAGACGCTTCAGATGCTCAAAATACTGCTTTTCGCAATTGGGCGGGCTGGGAGGCTCATGATGACCAGCCACCACCATCGCGCAAAGCCTTCTATCTGGCCGAGCGCACAAAGCAGATGACGGGCTAGTTTATCGTAGCCAACTGTGCCGCTATAGCGCGCAAAAGCAGGCGCTCTGCTGCTGCCTCGACTGGATAAACCATACTTCGCCGGCAGTCATATGAAGGTCAGCTTTTGCTAGAGCGCGGGAGGAGTCCGTGCAGGGCAGGGGAGATAGTCCGGCCAGAACCGACCTCGCCGGTGGATTAGACAGCCATAAGATCGCATACCAGGCGCCTGGCAGGACATCCAGACCCCTAACACGCTCCATCGGTTTCTCATCAGCCAAGAACGATGGATCAGGAGAGTCTAAGCGACAGGTGGCGATTCATATCAAGTGAGTGACCAAGCCGCCACTCAACTTCAAATCGTTCCACTCCGCCGGCTCCGTGACTGCTGGCATCGAACTCATGCACATGATCCGCAAGAGCCAGTTCGCAATGGATCGCATAGCGATGACATCGTTCGCCGACCAATTTTATGTGCAGGCCAGGACAGATCCGCCCATTTTGAGGGAAGAAGTGCCATGCCGGGAACACATAGCCCTCTGATCAACACCGCGACAGATCTGCGGTCGCGTCTAGATGGGAGAGAAGCCGAGGCCAAATACCGGAGGTGCTGGTTCGAGCCGCCCCAGTTCTGCCGCCAGTGCCTGCAGCCGCTCGACATAGTGCCCCGTTCTTACTTCTTGTTCGCGCAGGCATAGCCGGGCAATGGGGGCCTTGTGGCATAGGGCTGCCATTTCGTCGAGTGCCTTGTCGCCACCCCGTCCACCCATGGTGCAGAGCAGGCTCACCCGATGGAAGTGCTGCCGCTGCTGCATGATATAGGTGCGCATGGGGGCGCTCATGTGGCCCGCCCAGACTGGCGTACCCAGCACGATGAAAGGGTAGTCGGATGGTCGTCGTTGTACAGTGGCAATCGGTGCCGGAATGCGGCGTGCGGCTTCCCACCCGGCACGCAAGAAGCCGCCGATGTTGCCGTAGGGGCGTAGCGGTTTCAGCGCTTCGAGGTCGGCGCCGCATTCTTTTGCCAGGGCATGGACTGCCTGGTCAGTGACGCCGGTGCGCGAATAGTAGACGATCAGGCAGTTTTTCATGGTTTCCCTTCAACGGACAGGCACTGGCGACATAGTTTGTTGTGCGGGTGCAGTGGGGCCGCGTCAGCTGGCCCCGCCGTCTGCGCGCCCATCCTGAGGTGGTGCCGCGTGCGTCGCGCGACCGGGAAAGCCCACCGTCTGGGCCAGAATGATGCGCTGGGTTTCCCTGAGCCCCAGCGTTTGCGCCAGAGCCGGGCGGTCTACCCAGGCGCGCGCGACTGTCGCCAAGCCTTGGGCGGCGCAGAACAGGTACACGTTTTGGCTGATGTAGCCGGTATCGAGCGCGGCAAAGAATTTTTGCTCCCAGCGCTGTGCCTGATCCATTTTGGCAAGATCGGCAACATAGATCAGGTTGACCGGAGCACTGGCAACGAAGTCTTGCCAGCCGGTTTCAGCACGGACATCACTCTGCGCCAATTGGCGCAGCGCGCCGGCAGCGGGTTCGAACAGAAACAGCCCATCTTGCTGGGCCACGTAGATGTCGATCTCCTGCCAGTTCTTTGCCGACGGCGCCGTGCGTTGTCCCGTCTCCTGCCGGTTCACGCCACACGCTGCCCATAGCAGGTGCGCCAGCATTGGCATCGGCACGGCGCGGGCCGAGAAAATGCGATTGCTGCGCCGCTGCCCTAGCACCTGGAGCAGCGACTGACTCAGTGGCGTCAATGCAGCATGGTCGCTGTCAAGTGGCAGATTGTGCAGCAGCGGATCGCTGGTCAGGAGGGTGGTTTCAGGGTTCATGGCATGCTCTTTCAGGTATGGCTGGCAAGTTGCCGGGCTGGATAGCGCTCGAGCGGCCAGGTGAATCCGTAGTGGGTTCGCTCGCGCGGCCTACCGCAGTGGCAGCCAGCTACCGTTCCGCGGCATTCGACAGTGAAGGACCACTAGCATGCCGGTGGTGCTTTGCCGAAGGCGCGGGGGCGAACCATGCGCTTTACCTTACCTTGGATGTGGCAATGCTGCACGGGTAAACCTTGATCGATATCATGCCAAATTAATACTTTAGAGCCAGGTGGCCGAGCCTGGGAACTTCTGTAAGGCGTGGCCCAGTTCTATCGAACACGTCATCCTAGGGCCGGCACGAGGCTGTTCCGTTGCTTAAGTTCAAGAGCGCAAGAACACGTAGCACGACACCCGGTTTCTTGGTTCCAATCGAACACGACTATTGGAGAGTGGTGCATGCTGTGATGGCTATCAAGTTCGTAATAACTAGGGCCGGCCTTCGTCGAGGTGCAACAGCCTGACCATGCCGCTACTGCACCTGGCGGAAATTCGCAAATTGACGACGTATTTGTGCCAATCGGTACGAATGAGAATTGATCCGCCAAAATTGTCACATTCCATGCCCATGGTAAGAGTTAGTTTGAATAAAAAATTGCCTGTTGGAATCGGAAAATATTAAGATATTGGCATTGCAAGCATGTCCTCGGCACTGAGCCAGAAAGCTGAGGCGCGCGTCACCCGTTCGTCGATCGAATACGATCCGAGTTCACCAAGAGACTTCCTATATGCGCATGAACCTTCCGATTACCGATCACGAGATCGAACTCAGTGATACCAGTACGATCGTTTCGGCGACGGACTTGCAGGGTAATATTACTTACGCGAATCCCTATTTCATCCAGATCAGCGGTTATAGCGCGCAAGAACTGATGGGGGCACCGCAAAATATTCTTCGGCATCCGGATATGCCTGCAGAGGCGTTTGCCGATTTTTGGCAAACGATTCGTTCCGGTCGTTCCTGGAGTGGCATGGTGAAAAATCGTTGCAAGAATGGCGACTATTACTGGGTGCTGGCGAATGTCACGCCAGTGATCGAAAGTGGCAGTACCGTCGGCTACATGTCCGTGCGTACCAAACCGAACCGGGCGCAAGTTGCGCAGGCGATCACGTTGTACGCTCGCATGAAGGCAGGCAAAGCGCACGGCATTGCGCTGAGTCAGGGCGCTGTCGTACGGACTGGCTGGCTGGCAACCCTGCGCCGTTTGAGCAACATGCCATTAGGCAGACGCATTGCCTGGAATTTCAGTTTCCTGATGGTCGCGCTGTTGTTGCAATTGTGCTGGAGTACAGATGTTTTGCCGGCAGATGCCGGCAAATGGCGAACAGGAATGTTGATCGTCTTGATCGGCACCATGGGATTCTTCTGGCATGCGTTGCATGCAGCGGTGTTGCAGCCCTTGCAGCAGGCAAGGGCTGCTTGCGATGTCATGGCCGGTGGCGATTTGACCCAGCAGGACGATACGGACCGTACCGACGAAATGGGGCAATTGCTGCGTTCCCTGCGTCAGTTGCGCGTGAATTTGCATTCCATCGTGGGCGATGTGCGGGATAATTTCTTGCAGATCAGTACTGTGACGCGTGAAATTGCGTCCGGCAATATGGACTTGTCGCAGCGCACTGACGCGCAAGCCCTGGCACTGCAGAAAACAGCGTCGAGCATGGGGCAGTTGGCCGTGACTGTGCAGCAAAATAGCGGCAATGCGGACCAGGCCAGTGACATGGCTGGAATAACCCGTGGACTGGCAGGCAAGGTCGGAGAAAATGTTGAGCAAGTGGTGCGCATGATGTCCGACATCAACGCCTCGTCGAGAAAGATTGGCGACATCACTGGCATGATTGAAGCGATCGCATTCCAGACCAATATCCTGGCCCTGAATGCCGCAGTGGAGGCCGCCCGCGCAGGTGAACAAGGTCGTGGATTTGCCGTCGTCGCCGGTGAGGTGCGCAGCCTCGCACAGCGATGCTCCTCGGCCGCCAATGAAATCAAGCAATTGATTGCGGAGTCTTTGCGGCAAGTGGACGCAGGCACCGAACTGGCCGGGCATGCAGGTAGCAGCAGCCAAGAAATGCTCGAGGCGGTGGAAAAGGTGTATGGCCTGATGAGCCAGATCGCCCTGGCATCGAGCGAGCAAAGCCATGGTATTGGCACCGTGCAGCAGGCGATTACGCAGATGGACGAAGTGACACAGCGGAACGCGGCATTGGTCGAACAGTCCGCCAGTGCCTCGGCCGCCTTGCAGGATCAGGCCATCAAACTGGAGCAGGCCATGGCCCTGTTCAAGTTGGGACGGCGCTGACAGGCATCGCTTTGCCAGAAAGCGCGTACAGACACCGACAGGCAGCGACTGTCGCTTGCCGCAGTTAATATGCAGTCAATACCTAGGCATTTATCGGTTCAGCGCGTAGGTTGCCACGATTGTGGGACTGGCGATGATGTCGACGGTGCCACATTCGTTTCTTGCGTGACTTGCCAGCCGGTATTGCACCTTGACAGTAGGGGGCCTGGCCAATGCGACAGCGACGACGTCATGAGCGTGGCCGCTGCCGACGTGGCACATGGCGGAGATGGCTAGGGGGATCGAAGCTTTGAATTCGATGGCCATTGCCCGCTTACCGTTACATGCGCTGATGCGGTCCGGCGTGGCCTGTCGCGCTGATGCGCCATTCTTACATCGCGCGATCTGATCCTTTTGATCCACCAGCCGTAATCGCGCAGCTTGTTGGCGGCCTCAACCTGCAGGACGGAGGAACCGTCGTTGTCTTCGGCAACCTCCACTGGCGGAAGGATGTGCTGAGACCGGCAATAGGCCTGTACGGCCTCCAAGGGTTCGCCGTCTGAATCGCCATGGGTTCGCTAGACGCTCTTCAGAAGCTCAAAATATTGCTTTTCTCAATTGGGCGGGCTGGGAGTTAGGTGATGACCAGTCCGCCACCAGAGCGTGGCCGAGCGCACGAAGCAGATGACGGGCTAGTTTATCGTAGCCAACTGTGCCGCTATCGCGCGCAAAAGCAGGCGCACTGCTGCTGCCTCGATCGGATAAACCATCCTTCGCAGCCCGTCATGGCAAGGGAAGGCCAGCTTTTGCTTCAACGCGGCATGACTCTCTGCAGGGCAGGGGGGATAGACAGGCCAGACCCGATCTCGTTGATGGATCAGGCAGTGACGATTTCGCGCACCAGGTGGCTGGCGGGACCCCATGCCTCGGATACGATCCATCGGCTCTTCATCTTTCAAGAACCACGGATCATGGATAGTCTAAGCTACTGGTGGCGATCCAATTTTTTGCTTATCGTTTGACCATTATCAAGGATGTCATTACCCTGATGTAATTATCTAATCTTGCATGAGTATCGTGGGCCTATAAGATCGTATGTATAGGGTAGCAGTACCTAATCTATCCCGCCACACGGAAAGGACGCAGTATGAAGCATTCATTTGGTGGCCCCTGGACCCAGATTAAGCTCGACATGCTGCGCAGGTATTTAGGTGCTTTCAACACTGCATTACAGAATAAACCTTCGCCAACGAACCGATTCCGCCGAATTTACATTGACGCGTTTGCAGGCTCCGGCGAATGCGAAGTCAAAACCAGCGATATGGCCGTTGAAACCATCGCAGGCTCCGCAAAGCTCGCCATCGAGACGGCGCCAGCGTTCGATGAAATACATCTGATTGATCATAATGAAGCGCACGTCGTTGAATTGAATGCACTGATAAAGGGATGCCCAGGTGGCCAGGTGCATCAGCAAGACGCCAATGCCGCACTTCAGCAGCTCATGTGCGAGATTGACTGGAAAAGCAGCCGTGGTGTCCTGTTTCTCGATCCTTACGGCATGACAGTACCCTGGCGCACGCTCGAGCTGGCCGCATCCACCAAGGCGCTTGACGTCTGGTACTTATTCCCACTAAGTGCAATCTATCGCCAGGCAGCCCATGACTTCAACAAGATCGACAAAGGAAAGCTGACAGCGCTGGATTCGGTATTAGGCACAACCGTATGGCGGGAGCACTTTTATCAATCAGATGGCCAAGCAGGCCTGATCGACCACAACGAGGCGATGCGGCGTGTCGTTGATTCTGAGCAGATTGCTGCGTTCGTACAAGCGCGACTGGCAGAAGTATTCAAAGGATGGGTCAGTCAGCCACTCGTCCTGCGCGGCAGCAAAAACGCGCCGCTATTCGCTCTATTTTGCTGCATTTCCAATCCTTCGCCGAATGCGATAGATTTGTCGCGTCGGATGGCACAACACATCCTGGGAAAATTCGACACGCAGCCGAAAACACACAAGCAAACGTGCAGCAAGCCCAGCGCGGACCAGGGAAACCTATTCGAATAGCGATCAGAATAGCTTCCGCTGCGGCGCTGGAACAATCCGGTCACCAGGTTTGATTTGGCGTGCCGCCCGGCGCCGCTCGCCGGCGGGGCCCACCACCTGCACTTCGCCGTAAGCGACAAGCTGGCCGATCGCATCCTGATAAATTTCACCAGTTGCAGGCGACTCGTTGCATGTCGACACATACAGCGACTCATATGTCAGCCCTTCGTCGTGGGCATAGACAATCTTGGGAATCTGGTCCATCAGTGCGCTAATGCTCTTTTCGCGCGCCGGCGTATCGAATTCGAACCCCAGCAACTGCTGGCCGGAATGCCGGTGATCGAAGCGCGGATCGTAACCCAGCATGTTGAACATATTGAGGCCCGCACCGGCATAGTGAATGAAGTAATTCTGGTTCTGCCAGTGGACTTGAGTCATCACATCGCGCGCCTTATGGTGCTGCGATAAATGGATCAGCCAGTAGTCACCATGCCCGTTTTTGTTACGAATAAAGAATGGCGTGAAATGTTTGGCACCGCATCGCTGAACCAGCGACTGATACAGCGACGATTGAATGAACAAGCGCCAGTCACGATCAGAGGACTTGATATCCTTGATGCTTTTGCCTGACAACAGTGTAGGAATACCGAGCTTGCGCAGTCCACTGGCGAGATTATTCTCGTTTGCATAGTTAAGCAGGGAGTCAACCCCGAAGGTGAGGATCACTTCCGCGCCAGGCAACGAATTCAGAATGAGCCGGATGACCTCAGTAGGGACTGCGTTGTAGCCAAATTGGTCTAATGCAAAAATGGATCGACCGTTGCGCGGGCTTTTCTTGGCGATGAAGTCGATGATCGCCTGCGCCTCGGTGAGAAATGAAGAGTGTTTAACGAAGATGTCCTTGTCCAGCCGTGATCTGTGGCCATCCTCCTGCAGTACCTTCATCAAGTGCTGGTAAGCGTCTTTCTTGGCCTCAATGAAGAAGTAAGACAAGTCGAACTTTACCGGATGGGTACGATCGCGATTGACAAGAAATTCCGCCTCTCGCGCGGCATCTAGAAAAATCAGCGGGGAACCACGCACTACCTCACGTGTATCCTCGTGATAATAAAGCCCGCCACCGGCAAAGCCATCCACCAGCGTGAGCTTGAACTCATCGCGGCGGCCGCCAATCAGAACTTTGAAATATTCTGCCAGGTACGCCTGCAAAATACGGTGCTTGGCGACGCTATGCTGAGCGATGGCCTCCGGGCCATTCTTCCACGTGTACTGACTGAGCATGCAGACCTTTATAAAGTCGTAGGCATTTCGTCGTATGTGCGTCCGTTGATAAGACGTCCGTTCGTTTTTTTTGCGCGACGTTTTCCGTCGGCCCCCCAGCCACCCCACTGTTTGAAGAAGAACGCGGACGATTGCTCTTCGCACTGTACCTGAATAGCCTCCACCCATTCCTGGCGCATAGGTCGCGCCTTAGGACCAGATTCTCCCCCGACAATCACCCAATGGATATCCGTTAAATCAATATCGCCCAGATCTTCCAGCAAGGGCTCTACCGATAAGAAGCGCACTGCGGCAGGTACCTTGCGCAAGTGGTCGATCCTGGGGATACCATACTTCTTGTCTTCTACCGACACGCCTATCCAAGCATTGGCAGGCGCCATGCGGGTGCCGAAGTACTCCGCTAGGCGTTCCGCGCGTTTGGTCAATATCTGAAAGGTATGCCAATGTGCTTTCGTGATGACATCGAAAACTGAGTCGATGTATTCAAAAGGTACATTCTCATGAAATAAGTCAGACATCGAATTGACGAAGTAGATGGTCGGCTTCTTGCGCCCCAACGGATCCTCCAGGCGGTTGGACAGCAGGGTCAACTCGAAACCGTTCTCGTATCCGGGAGTGCGCATTGCCTTCAAACGCTCGGCCATCTTCTCTGCGTAGCAGTTTTTGCAGCCAGGCGAAATCTTCGTGCAACCGACCGTAGGGTTCCACGTCATCTCAGTCCATTCGATCTTCGTGCCAGTCGTCATAGGTCCTCCGTTTTTTCGCGAGCTGTCGATTCCAATGTAACGACCTAGGCGATCACCTTGCCTTGCGCAATATCTTGGCGTTGGAGAATATTTTTCAACGCCACAATGCGTACGCTCGGAGATCCATTCCTGCAAACACTTATAACTATTATCTCGCATCCTCCCACGCCCCACCTGTTGTGCCCGCTATTCCGAAGTCGAGTTTCTTTTTTGCCACAGTTGTGCCGGTATCGATGATTGCAGTGAAGTCGTTTCACAGCTCCACGTGTCCTTCATCGATGCGTAATCAGAGTACAAGTGAAAATTCGATGTCAAATCAAGCGAGTAAATCGGCAGCTTACCCTACGGTCCTAGCTGCTTGAAATTCGCTAAGCCATGGATAGTGTCATACAGGAATCCACCGAAGCTCAGGCAGCTCTTGGATGAGCGCGGCATGAGTCTCTGCAGGGCAGGGGCGATAGACCCAGCCCCGATCTCGTCGTTGGATCAGGCGGCTACGAGATCGCACACCAGGTGCTTGGCAACACCCCAGCCCCTAACACGAACATCGGCTCTTTTTCTTTCGACAACCATGGATCAGGAGAGTCTAAGCTACTGGTGGCGATTCACCCGCAGGCATCTAAGGCAGCGAGCCGCATTTTGCACCACTGCTGGCGACACCGATGACCCGCTGGTGTTTATCGAGTAAGAAGATGACCCGGCAGCCCCATAATTCGTTTCCATAGTTGAGTTGCAGGTTCTCGCCCTGATATTGATAGCTTGTGGGTGTTCCGTAGCGCGCGGCGATGACAAAGCTATCTTGGCCGAGCAGTGGTAAGACCATAGGGGATTCATGTGGCGCTATCGCGCAACCAGGCAACAGGCATAGCAATGCGTATGCTTTTCTATACCCCATCTCGACTCTCCTGATAGTACTCTTTTACTGGAATGTAGCCGAGTGCGGCGCATCTGGTTTACGCTATCGCATAGATTTTGACTTGCTTAGAACAAAGGACTTCATCTCTGGCAGCATGCTATCCCAATGACCTTTTGCAAAAGCCGTCATTGTGCGCGCATCATCACCTCCCTTTAAAAATCCAGTCAAGGAGATGCCAAGCAGCGGAAAAACGATTGATCCAAATCCTGTTTTAGCTGTCGAATCAAGCTTGCAAAGTTCGGCAATAACCTGTTGAGCGCTCTGTTCAAAGAAGTAAATCGCTCCGAGGCAAACATTAGTCGCACGATGCCCAAAACCAACTTCACAGAGCTGGTCTGTATCACTTCGCACTTGCGCCAAGAGGTCAAAACGCGTGCAGTACAGCTCCACAATGGCGTCGTCAGCGAGGACAGTTTGATCAATCACTCCCAAAACTGCGGTAACTTCGTGCTGCCCCATGCCAAAGGTGAGCGGGCCAACGCTTCTGTATATGTCGATATCGAAATTCATTGTTCCCCCTATGGCAGCAGCTTATTTTTTTCCAGACACTTAAAATATTCCAACATTTCTAGCATCGCCTCATTGTACTTTCTCGGGTTCTTGTTATTCCGCGCAATCCGTCGGACATCTTGGACTTCCTTCAACATTGCTTCTCGCCATTTTCTACTTTGTAGAAGCCGCTCGATGTCAGCCCTATACTTGGCGCCTCGAACCCCCTTGTTCCCATTGCTTGACGTATTTGCATGATCAAGCGGGTCCATTTGTATGGCCGGCCCGTCTTTGTGCTTTAATGGACTGACCACGTCAGGCAGCATGTGGTGAGAATACTTGCCGTCATTGCTTGGCTTGCTATGGGCGCCGCTACGATAGGGGCCGGTTCCATGAACCTGGCACAGATGATCACATGGTCTTTTTTCTGCTCCTGAGGGGCGTATTTTTCTCGTCTTGCCCGCTCGGTTTTCCTGAATCGGCCGCCTTGTCTGCCTCTTTAGCCAACTTGCCAGACTCGGCTGTCTTTCTGACCAATGATTGTCGTGTAATCGCTCTAGCATTAGGTGAGGTCAAAATTTGTCTAGTGAACTGGTGGGAGTCCACTCTTTGCCACGTAATCGCTCAAGCATTAGCTCTCGTCAACACACTTCCAACAGCCAGGAGAAATCAATTTAACCCGCAGTATCCTATTGAGGACATTGCTGTACAGCACATGTAACGTGTAATCTGGGAAATGCCACACGGCGTACCCCGTCAGTGAAGAATCTGCGTGCTGCGCTGGAGAGTCTTTTATCTTCAGGAACAAAATTTCAGGGCTGTCGCCGAACAACAGCTGCATCGGCAAGGTGCCTGGCCACTCAACCGCATCGCTGTCTCGATTGCTGTGGAAAGTGATCGAGCGGCACACCGAAGTAGGTTGACTAACACTTATCCCTATCGTGATCCCTACCTTTTCCGCGAGGTCAATTATCCCTTCGTCGACAGCAGACTTCCACTGAGCGGCACCAATATAGCGCGACCACACTGTCCGAAATACTGGCGAATCCACGGGTTCGCCAAGTGACGCAACAACAGAATCGAGCGAAGGTGTGTCTGACGCTGCCGGCAACTGCAGCGGACGCGCAGGCAAGTACCAGGCGATGCGATCAATCTTGTCCTCGGTCTCGCTATACATGACGTTCAATGTCAGCGCATCGATGTCCCATGTATCGTTCAAATAAGAACGTCGCTTTGCATCGAATTTCTGCAGTTTCTTGCGTACTTGGGGTCGGCTATCGGTGAATGTCACGGCGTAAGGTAGCGTCCCTTCAAATCCGGCAATATCGTCGTGTGCCGAGTAGAAATACGCTTGGACCAATAGTGGTTCACCGTGTCCCCAAGTACTTTTTGCGGCGCCCGCATGGTAATTTGAGTCAACAAATCCGAGCTCGAGGCCGTGGCGCCGCACGAGTACCCAGTCGTAAAACGCAGAGTCTTCTGTCCCATCTGTGACCGGCCGGCGTAAGGTATTTAACTGATCGAATAGCGCACGCACCTGAGGAGCATGCACTTCTTGACCAAACAGACCAGCAATCAATGTGGCGTCCATTGTCATAACTTCCATTTCCGATTAATCGATCATCATGGTGTCAAGCGATCCACGATTGGGTACCCATTTTCCTTCAGGCGCCGGAGATTGTTAGGATACTGTCCCTTTGAGGGTCGCCTTTCTGGCCGCCTGGACACCCACAATCGCGATGTGCCCGGAATCATCCGTTTGCACAGAGACGAAATATTGCGGCCGATCAAACCGCATCAGCGTTCCGTCCAAGCCCACGATGTCCGGCTCGCCAAGGCATGATATCAGTTCTGTTTTATCAAAACTAAAGGAAAGGTTCAAGGGAAGATCGCCTTCATACGCCCCATGCTGATCCGTTTTCATGGCATGGAAGAAGATATTGGTCAAGACAAGTGCACCGTCTGGATAGGATCTGAATTGAACATCTAGGGCACGTTCATCTGTAAAGGTAAGTTCAATTCCCATCTCAGGTAAAGCAATTGACGTTTTGAGTTCATCTCGGGGAATTCGAGGGTGTTGTTTTAAACCCCAACATTCCAAGGCTGCGGCCAACGGGCCCTCTCCATAGTATTGACCCAAAAGAGAAATATGATCGATGCGGTCCATGTCGTCCTCATTTAACAGTGTTCAAGATTTTTCTTAAGGCATCATCAAAATCTTGATTGGTCATTTTCAAAATGTGCTTGGCAGCTTTTTTGTACGCCTTCTTACAGCCGCCATCAGCGTCATACTCATCAATTTCTTTCAGCATGGCATCGACATCGCGTTGCGCAGCAGCGGCCAGATCGTCAGCGTCTAGTGGTGCTAATTTTATATTTTTTGTTCCATAGGTGGGGCTGATATCGATATGCGCCTGGCGCGGCACGGCAATCGAATTGCCCCATTCTTCAATTGCTTTTTGTTGCGCTACAGTCAATTCTGCGCCATTTTTTAGCTTCTCCGCGCGTTGCTTCAAGGCCGCTTTGGAGGGAATGTGGTCGCGGTGGAATTTGCCTCCTCCCGTTTTGGTTTTTAAATCCGCATACGAACCCTGCTCGCCACACTTGAGCTTTTTTCGACCTTTTACCGTCGTATTTTTCTTCGCTTTGCCTGGCGTGGCTTTGCCTGCCGCGCGCCGTGAATTTACTGCAGACTCGGTTTTTTTCAGCGGCGCGCTCTTTTGTAGCCGGCTGGCGGCCTTGGCCATCTCCCTGGTTTCATGCACGCCCTTGGTGACCTTTGCCACAGTACCTGCATTTTGCGCAAGGCCAACTGCGCGTTTGGCAACCTTGCCGGCTGTGGTGACCACCTTGCCACCCGGGACCATACTGGCCACCGATAAACCAGCTTCGACATAATTGCCTTCTGCTGCATAGATCGCGGCATCGGCGGCACCGGTAACGATCGACAGTCCGGGAATAAAGCTCGCGACACCCAGGATGCCATGCACCCAAGGGCTGGCCTGTTGCCAAGCCGACTCCTCTTCCGGCGTTTCCGGACCCGTCGGTGGATTGGCTCCGATTGCATCGACGCCAAAAGACGTCGCTGAAGCGGCTGCCTTTTCGATAAACTGGCCCTTGGTCGTCATTTTGGTGCCTTCCCACCATCGCTGACCGATTTGCAACGGTCCAGAGACAAGAATTGCGTCGCCAGCTGTACCTCTGACATGGACATGAGGCAGCGCATACAATCAGCTCGCCAGGTTCATTTCGCATTCGTCGCCATGCCGCACGACGAACTTTTTCTCCACGCGCACCGACTGCGAACTGCTTGTAGCGCGTACTTTGCCCTTGTTGACGCCCGACTTCATGCCGCCACCCGTGCCCGCTTCATTGCCGGTGACGGTGGTCACGACACTGTCGTTGAGCAGGAACACCGGGTTGCCATTGAAACGGACGTTCCTGGCCACCTCCACGCTGTTGCCCAGATCACCGACGATAGGGTAGGGAACTGGGACCATGCTTGATCCCATCGGAGTTTTACACACGTCAGGCACCAGGCTGACGACCATGAAGATGCTATTTTTGCGTGCACCTGTAGGCATGATGGTTTCCTCAGTGAACTGGGATTGATATATTTGTCGCGCCAGTCGATGCAGCGCGCATGGACACGACATCGCGGTTTGAAATCATGCGGGCTTCCAATACCCGTACTGCGGGCGTAGACGCCACCGTCGCGCGCCAGATACAGACAACCTGCACGGCAAACTCAGATGAGGAGGGCGCCGACTCTGCCTCAATCGTCAAGGTATCGAGATCGGCCGCCAGTTCGCCAAGCTGGCCATCGGCAAAACGCACCAGCACGAACGGCAAATGGCCCGGCAACCTAAAAGTGAGATGCGTATTGCCATTGGCATCGTGTATCGCGCCCGGCGTTTTTGGTGGGCACATGTTGAACAAGGTGACCGTTTCGTCGCCTGCCAAGTGGGGATGTACCTGCTGGTCCTCGGGTGCACCGTTCCAATAGCGAAAATCGAAATCTGCCGGCAGATACGGATGGCGCTCATCGAGCCATTGCTGTTCATAGGTGCCAGCGAAAGCCAATCGTGGCTGCCAGGCGCGACCCACCACACCAAAACCGGCCGGCCGGCAGCGATGCACAGGTTCGTGGGCGTGAACCTGGTCTTGCGGGTAAGTCAGCTGCGGCGCGCTAATGCGTTTGCAGCGCACAGTCTTGAGGTACCAGGGTTCGATCCAGCCGATGCCAACCGGATTGCCGACGTGCACACTATGCGCGATGACGGTGTGAGCCTCTGACGCACCAGAGTCCTTCGCAGGCAGGCGATGCTGCTTCGGTACCCGCCTCGCATGAGCACTGTCGGCGGCCACCTTGTTTTCACCGCCGTAACTGACCTCATAACGCAGCGGTAGGGCCATGATTGGCCGCGCACGCGATAGATCCCACGCGTGCAGCGAGAAAGCGGTCAAAGTTCGCAGCAGGCGGGGCCGGTACCGCCAGAGACGCGGTCCGCTGACCAGCAGGATTTTAGACAGGACTACAGCTTCTGACTGCGCCTGCTGCTGCGCGACCTTGCATTGTTTAGCCCATGCGGAAAGTTGAGCAGCAGACGGCGGCGTAAACTGATTCATGCCATGCGGCCGCGGCGGCAGATTCGGGACGATGGAGGCGCGTTTAATTTCGATCCCGGTCAGGAACTGTTCCAATGCATGGCCTCCTGGTACATGGGCATGCGCATTGACGAGCACATCAGTGAAGGGCTTGTACGGCGCGAAGTCTGACTCCTGGCGCACGCTCGAAAGATTGGGCTCGCCGTAATACAGGTCGCTGGCAAGCAGCGGCGTTTGCTCTTCTGCGAACGCCAGCGTTCCGTCCGGCTGTACATTGAAGGTGATACGCATCACCACCGTATGGAACCGGATATCGCGCTGATCGAGCGCTTCGAAGGAAATGGCCGGGAAAGGGGTCAGGTTGCGAAATTCCATGACGGACCTGTTTTAGTTGACATCCACGTCATGACCAAGGATCTGGAGTGGCCCGCTCGCCTCGATACTGATCTGGGAGCCATTCAGGAAGATCGAACCATCCGATTTCATGAGCAGTGTCGCCTTGCCGACGGTAATACCGAGTTCATCGCCTGCGCTGATGTAAATCTTTTTACCTACGCGGGTGGTTTGATTCACGCCGATGACTGTGTGCATGCCCAGACCGATGTTCAGGCTGTAGCCGAGCCCAACGTTTTCCAGACGCGCCATGCCCACGTTCTGCATGTAAGCCATGTCGATGGTTTCGGTCTTGGTCTTGTTGACCCGGACAGACCAGTTCTTCTGGATGTGGTCCTTTTCGTTCTTGAACACAGTCTTGCTGCGATTGCCACCAATACTGACCGTCTCATGCTGATCGACCCGCTCCGTCCTGTTGTTATGTACGGTGATGTCTTCATCGTGGCCCACCGTTTCCGTGCGGTCGCGCTTGACGTGGACGGTTTCATCGCGGTCGACGGTTTTGCGGCGGTCGTTGCCGACCCAGTGCGACTCGTCATGCTCGACTTCGATGCGCTGGTCCTTTTCCGCATGCAGCCACAGTTCTTCCGCGTCCTTGCGGTCCTCGAAACGCAGGGCATTGGCGTGCACGGCGGAACCTTTTTTTGAGGACCGGCTCAGCATGCCGCTCTGCGTCTTGTTGGCCGGCAGCTCCCACGGCGGCATGTTGCGCGCGTTGTAGACGCAGCCGATGATGAGGGGCATGGCGACGTTCCCATCGAGAAATTGCACGGCCACTTCCATGCCCACCCTGGGCAGGCTGATGTGGCCGAAATTCGGGCCGGCCCAGGTCGATATCACCCGTATCCACGGCGAACTCTTGTCGTCGAAGGTGCCCAGGCGGTCCCAGTGGAATTGCACTTTTACCCGTCCGTAACCGTCCGTGTGGATTTCCTCGCCAGGCGGGCCGACGACGGTGGCCGTCTGCACGCCATAGATCTTCGGCTCGCGGCTGTAGAAATTGCGGCCGGGGCGCCAGGGGATGGCGCGCTCGATGCAGGTAAACGTGTTGCTGTAGTGGGAAGTGGCGTGGTTGCCTTGCTGGTAGTTATTGCTGGCTCGGTGGCGCACTGAGAGGATCAGGTACTCGGTAGCAGGCTTGCGTGGGATGGTCAAAGCTGTGTCGAAATGACCGCTCAGGGTGAACCAGCGTCCTGGTTGCGCCGTGCGGTCGTTGCCCTGCGCCTCGAACAGCTGGCTCTGGGCATCGCGCTCCTCCATGCGGCGCTGCGCCAGCAGCTCTCCATCGTCGAGGTTTTTAAAACCATAACTGCCCGTGTTTTCATACACTTCCAGAGACGGCACGGCGCCTTGCCGGTTCAACGAGTCGCGGCTGGCGCGGGCGCTGCGCGGATTCTTGAAGTTGAAACTGGCCACCGTCATCTGGCTTGGCGCCATGCGCCGCACCGCGCTCCATTGATGCACGCCATCGTCCTCCAGGGAACCGGCTTGGTGCTGGAAGGGCATGGCGTTCGATTCTCCATCGATGGGCTTGCCGGTAGTGCTGTCGTCGTCCAGCCACAAGGTGTGGCCGTCAAGGCGGTGTTCGTAGCGGTAGTGCCAGCCCAGCTGTTCCCAATGCCGGTGCAGCAGGTTGTGGTCGCTCTCGTTGTGCTGGCACGTGTAGGTGATGGCGGGGTCCAGGCCGCTGGCGGCCAGCTTGTAGTCGCGCATCAGGTAGTCATCGAAGACCTTGTCCGTCAGCGCTGCCACCGTCAAGCCGTGGAAGGCGACATTGTTTTGCCGCAAGTGCAGGTGCGACAGCCACGGTTCCAGCACCATTTCATAAAATGCGAAACCGCCGTCCGTGCGAAGGAAACGGAACTCGAACACGTAACCATTGAAGTAGCGCAAGGTACCGTCTTCACGCACCAGTTCGATGGTCACCATCTTGCCCATCACGTTGTCGAGCGCGATGCTGGCATTATCGGACAGCACTTCCACCACATAGGAAAAGTCGCGCGAAAGGCTTTCGCTGGCGTCGAGGCTGTTGGCTAGCAAGGTGCTGGCGGGTGCATCTCCCTCCGGGAAGCGCAGGCGCAACAGGCGTTCACTTTGCATGCCATCGGCCAGGGCCTCCAGTGCGATGGTGTCGCCGTCAAAGAAGTTCATTGCTGTCCCGTTGCCTTTGCATTGAATTAGCAACGACTTTAACGGGCACAGCAAGAAAGGTATTGCGAAGTCGCAATACCTTTTAATGGATGATTACTGTTAGACCAAGGTTTGACATACATCATCGTGAGGTCATTAGGTCAAGCCTGACGGTCGCGATTCATCAAGCGGGTCCGGGCAAACGTCTTTTTTGTTGCAGTGCCGCCAAGTGCCATGCCGCGCCAATCGTGACGGCAACGCCATTGCCACAGTACGAAATCCCAGATATCAAAGAGCGCTCTCAGCAAAAAGATGGACCAGGCTGTCGTAGCCAAAGGTGCCGCTATAGAGCGTAGAAGCAGCCGGTCTGCGCGGTTTCCTGGGCCGCATCAACGTCGGACACAGTCCATTATGGACGGGGAAGACCAAGAGACGCCACAATCAGCAACCCCGTCACCATCTAAACAGTAGGCTGTTCCGAGTCATCTTAGAAAAACAGCATCGCGAGCGGTTCACGACCCTGTAAACCATGTAGACGTTGAAGACATCATCGTTATCAACCTCCAAAACGTGAACCTGCAACACAAGCTCACTGCGGCTGCATCAGTCGGATATGACATTTTCGCCATCGTTTATGGCCGAATAAGGCTAATCCGTACCGGTGGAAAAAAGAAGCCCGCTGGAACTTTCTACAAGGATAGAAGTCTAATAAAATCTACTAAAATATAAACATGTATAACGTGAGGAGCTTATACTCTACTAGAATTTCCTATCAATGAAGGTTGCATGGACCCCGTAAGAAACCCTTTCGCACCCGGCGCAGGTATGTTCGTCTGACGTCGAAAGCGGATCAACCATACTTCGTTCTTAAAGCTGGCAACGGCGAGATCATTGGCAACAGCCAAATGTATGCATCTTCTGCGGGGCGAAGCAATCGCATTGCCTTCTGCAAAACCAATGGCCCGACATCTAAAATAGTTGACGAAGCCTGATCGTAGCGAGTTAATGTTGGAAGTGGGCCGGATGCTTCTCTAATGAAAATTCCTGCTCTTCGTGTCAAGCTGTCCAAGCAGATGCGAGCAATCGACGAGCCGCTTGGCAATCAGGTTGCGCACACCGCTCTTCGATTGCCAGATTCCGTACACCCCCAGGAGTGAGGCATTCATCAGTTCCGCGCGTTGCTTTTCCACCAGCGTGGGCCAGACAATAATATTGATGGTGCCAAATTCGTCTTCCAGGGTGAGGAAGATCACCCCCTTGGCCGTTTCCGGTCGCTGTCTTACCGTGACGATGCCGCAGCCCCTGGCCAGCTGGCCATCGCTGAAGGTGTTCAGGATATCCGACGGCACAAAGCGCATTTTATTGAGGCGCTCGCGCAGGAGAGCGAGTGGATGACGGCCCAGCGTCAGGCCGACATGACGGTAGTCCGCCAAGATGTCATCGGCTTCCGTCGGTGGCGCCAGCTCCAGCACGGGTTCGGCAATGGTCGTCGCGCGCATCAAATCCCGCTCCGGCACGCTCGCCGCGGCATCCCACATGGCCATGCGCCGGTTGCCTGTCAGCGTTACCAGGGCATTGGCCGATGCCAGCGCCTTCATATCCCCCGCATCGAGTTGCGCGCGCATGGCAACATCGCGTGTATTCTTAAATGGTGCTGCAGCGCGGGCTTCCTCAATCCGCCAGGCCGCCTCTTTCACCATCCCGTTGATATTATTTAAACCAAGGCGTACCGCCAGTTTGCCGTCCGCCATTGGCTCCAGGGATGCTTCCCATCCGCTCGTACAGACATCGACGGGTCTTACCTTGACGTCATGCCGGCGCGCATCTTGCACCAGCGAGGAGCGGCTGTAAAAACCCATGGGCTGGCTGTTGAGCAGGGCGGCCAGGAACTCGGCAGGATGATGGCACTTGAGCCAGCTGCTGGCATAGGCCAGCAGGGCAAAGCTATGCGCATGGGATTCCGGAAAACCATATTCGGCAAAGCCGCGTATCTGGCCAACAATCGACGTGGCAAACTCGGTGCTGTAGCCGCGCTCGGCCATGCCGCTCATGAGCTGGTCTTCGAACTGTTCCAGGCCCCCCTTTCTTTTCCATGCAGCCATGGCGCGGCGCAGGCGGTCGGCTTCACCGGCCGTAAAACCGGCTGCTGTCATGGCGATCGACATGACCTGCTCCTGAAAGATGGGCACCCCGAGCGTGCGCCGCAGCACGGCTTCGATCTCGGGACTCGGATATGTCACTGCTTCCAGGCCCTGGCGCCGGCGCAGGTACGGATTGATCATGCCGCCCTGGATGGGCCCTGGCCGGATGATCGCCACCTCGATGACGAGGTCATAGAACTCGCGCGGCTGCATGCGCGGCAGCATCGACATCTGCGCCCGCGATTCGATCTGAAACACGCCGACGGTGTCCGCTTGAGAGATCATCTGGTAGGTGGCGGCATCCTCATGGGGAATATCGCCCAGTTCAAAACGCTCTCCACGCTGCTCCGAGATCAACGTCAGGGTGCGGGCGATGCACGACAGCATGCCGAGCGCCAAGATGTCGATTTTTAGGAGGCCCAGTTCATCGATGTCATCCTTGTCCCATTGAATCACGGTACGCTCCGGCATGGCCGCGTTTTCAATCGGCACCAGGCGGGAGAGGGGGCCGCGCGAAATGACGAAACCGCCCGGATGTTGGGAAAGATGACGCGGAAAACGCATCAGGCGCTCGGCAATCGCCGCCCATTTCTCGGCGATGGGGGAGTGCGGATCGAGTCCACAGGTAATAAGGCGCTGCTGCAGGTCGGCCCGCCCACCCCAGCTATGCGAGGCCTTGGCCACCTTGTCGACCACGGATAAATCCACGCCCAGCGCGCGCCCCACATCGCGCAAGACACTGCGCGGACGGTAGGAAATGATGACAGCGGTCAGGGCGGCCCGCATGCGGCCATACTTGCGATAGATGTATTGAATCACCTCCTCGCGGCGCTGGTGCTCGAAGTCGACATCGATGTCGGGCGGCTCATCGCGCTCGCGCGAGATAAAGCGCTCGAAGAGCAGGGTGCCGCGCGAGGGATCGACTTCGGTGATGCCGAGGCAGTAGCACACAGCCGAATTCGCGGCCGATCCGCGCCCCTGGCAGAGGATTTTTTGCGAGCGGGCGAAGCGCACGATGTCGAATACCGTCAAAAAATAAGGTTCATATTGCATGTCGCCGATCAGTTCCAGCTCATATTCCAGCTGGGCCTGCACGTTGTCCGGAATGGCGTGCGGGTAGCGCCAGTGTGCCCCGATATACGCCTGCTCGCGCAGGTAGCTGGCCGGGGTCTGTCCCTCTGGCACAATCTCGCCTGGATATTCATAGCGCAGCTCATCGAGCGAAAAAGTGCAGCGCTGGGCCACCCGAAGGGTTTCATCCAGGGCTTCGCGCGGATACAGATTGCCCAGCCGTAGACGCGAGCGCAGATGCGCTTCGGCATTCGACGCCAGCTGATAGCCGCACTGCGCCACCGGCGTATTCAGACGAATCGCGGTCATGGTGTCCTGGATGATTTTCATCGAGCGCAGATGCATGACGACGTCGCCGGTGGCCACCACCGGCAGGCTGAATTCGGCGCCGATGGCTTCGACCATCGCGCGGTGCCGGTCATCTTGGGCACGGTGGTGCAACGTCAAAGCGACGCGCGCGCGGCCCGGTGCGCTGCGCACCAGCCATTCGGCTTGCCGCTCGATCTCTTCATAGGGGGCGTTATATTTGGGGCACAGGATGAGCTGGCAGCCCGGCAGCCCTTTTAAGTGGGCGAGATGGGCGGTGGGGTTGGCGATGTCGCGCGGCCACACCAGGTAACTTCCCTTGTCGGCGCGCGTGCGCGCAGCGGTAATGAGTTCGCTCAGGTTGCCGTAGCCGTCGCGATCCATGGCCAGGACCAGCACAGTGAAGGGCGGGGTGCCGTCCTCCGGTGTCACCCTCATCTGGCTGCCAATGATGAGATGAATGTTCCACTCCCGCGCGGCCACATGCGCCTTGACCACGCCGGCCAGGGAACATTCGTCGGCCATGGCGACGGCCTGGTAGCCCAGCTGCGCCGCGCGCGCCACCAATTGATCGGGCGGAGAGGCGCCGTGCAGAAAGGAGTAATGACTCATGCACTGCAGCTCGGCATAGTCCGGCAGGGTGGAAACTGGCGGCTGGTCCATGATCAGCCGAACATCCCGTGCAGATACCAGCGGCCGTCAACGACGCGCTCCAGGTAGATCCAGTAGCAGGTCGCATCGCTTCCTTGCGCGATGTAATAGTCGCGGGCCGCGATTTGATCGTTCCACCAGCCGGCCTCAATGCGTTCCGGCCCCTTGAGCATTTTTAGGGGGGAACCATAGAAGGGACGTTCGCCGCGCAGCAGCAGCGGGATGGGTTTAGGTAGCAGCCAGAACGGGCGCTCAAAAGCCTCGTCCTCGGAGCTGGCCGCCTTGTGTTTTCCGGTGGCGGCAGCCCAGGCATTGCTTTCCTCCGGCCGATGGTCGTGATGCTCGACAGGGCAGAGGACGTTGTCGCTGCCAAGACGGGCACTGAGTAATTCCAGCAGACGTTTGTAGTCGGCTGGGTTGCCGCCTGGTTCTGGAAACAGATCTTGCGTCGGTGGCGCCATCGCGGTCAGCAGGCGCGCTTCCAGGCGCAGGGCGATGACCGGGGCAACCAGTTCCGTGCGCGCCAGGCGCTCCTTCAGTAGCCGAATCAGATGTTCATCGCGCCAGGTCGGCTCTGCCAATCCGATCTCGATCGGCGTGGGCGGGATCGCAGTCTTGCCGCGCTCGTGCTCCAGCAGCAGAACAAAAACACTCACGGCCTGCTGACGCGCGACCAGCCATCCGACAAATTGCTGTAGCAGGCCAGTGGCGCCGTCCAGCAGGGCATCGGCGTGTTCGATCCGGTCAAATGTTTCGATGCGCGCCGAAAACACCTCGGGAATAGCGATCCATTCAAACAGTTCAGGAGCAAGCCCATAGGCACGGTCGAGCTCATCGAGCACTTGCTTGTTCATCCTGCGTTGAATGCCAGGGCGGGGCAGGCGCCGTAGCGCCGCCAGATGATCTGCCCCAATGTCTGTTAGCCATTCGAGGTGGTTCGCCGTGCTGGGCAGATAGGCGCAGGGCATGCGGTCGAGCTGGCGCTCCAGAGAGCGCATGTGCACCGTGCGCCGCAAAATGATCTGGCGTTTTGCCGGCTGCCAGCGCGACAGCAGCCAGGCCCCCATGGCCGTCGGCGCCGTGCCGAGCTGCGAGGTCACCCCAAGGGCTTGCAGGGCAGCGCGAATGCGCCGGCTGATGGCGGCTCGCCCGTTAAATAGGCGCAAGCTGGCGGTCACATCCAGCAGCAGGCTGAAGTCGCCGGCATGCGCCACTTCCGGGGTGAACTGGAGGAGGGCGAGCGCGACGGCATTGCTCATGATCAGTTCGCGCTCAAGGCTGCGCTCTAGGATGACGGTATCCGGCGAGACAGCCGCCACGCCGCCAAGGCGCATACCGATACGTATCCCTTCGGCATAGGCATGCTGCGAGACCGCAATGATGCGGCCCTTCTCGACCACCGCATAGGGCCCCGGTTCACACCAGCGCGGCCTGAGGCATTCGAGAGGCAACAGTGGGAGGTGTACGCTGAACCAGAACCGCATTTTGATCGTCCAAAAATCGTTGACGTGCCGGCATGTCAGCCAGCGGAATAAAGAGTGGCGCCTCATGATGTGGGCCACGCCGTTTAATGATGTGAGTGGAAATGCCACCTGCGGCGGGGCGCAAAGCCAGGCGCAATGGCGCCGGTGAGGCATCGGCCGCTGCGCTCATCGGCCGGACCAGCCAGAAGAACGTTTCGGTTGTCTGCGCCGCCAGATTGAGGCGCCGCAATGCTTCGTCGCGGATATTCGTCTGCCACAACAATACCGCACCGCAACTGCCATTGCGCAGGATCTGCTCGGTGGACCAGAGAGCATCGGCGGTGCTGGGCGCACGTATCCAGAGCAGGTTTGGGCAGCTCAGGTCCATGAATTTGCAGGCGGCGGAGTTGGGCAAGTACGGCGGCTGCACCAGGGCGATCCGGCGATGTTGCGACAGTTGTGCCAGCATTGGCCGCAATAAGTGCATTTCCCCGATACCTGCTTGCTGAACTAGCAACTCCGTGAAGGTCGATAGTGGCCAACCGTTGCCAGGAAGCTCACGATCCAAGATGCTATGACCGGTAGTAACCGTGCTGGTTGTTCCTCGGCTCAATTCACTTGCGCGCCAGACGTCACGCAGCATGGGGCTGTTAGCCAATGCGGTAGAGCTGGTGCGTTGAAGGGAAGGTGAAAGCATGGCGTCTGGCTAGAGGTTGTTGATCGTTCTCAAAACTACTGTACATAAACACAGTATATGCTGAGGGCGTCAAAAACTGCAAGGTCCATGAATTTCTTGAATTGTTAAAACTAACAGTTGCGATGGCACGAAGGAGCCTAGATGGCCCGCCGATGTCCAAGCAGCTTTTTCTTGAGCGCGCGAGGTTCTCTGTAGGGCAGGGGTGGTCAGCCCCGATTTTGTCGTTGGATCAAACAGCTACGAGATCGCATATCAGGTGCTTCGCAGGACACCCAGGCCGCTTTGACGATCCATCAAGTTCTCATTGGCCAAGAACCAGGGACCTAGCAGCCGGTGGCTATTTGCGTGGTGATTCAGAGTACCGGTACTCGCTAGATCCGATATTCAGTCATCTTGCGTTAGAAGCACTAGCAGTCAATAACGCATCAACAACTTTATCCTTCGATGTGAAGCCTAGGCCGACAAGCCCTTGACGATCGCGTCCAAAAATCTTCGTATCATCTTCTCCCTTGCCGAACCACCGCCACCTCATTTCTTGGCGCAAAGGCTGGGAGAGCTTGCTGACGATAACGCGGGACTGTTCACGCCATACCTCTCCCACAATCTTGTCGTCGATTTCGACTTGCTGATGTGCGAACCGTGTGCTTCCCTTTACGGGCTTGAATCTGATGATAGACATTCCAATTTCCTTGGGACGGATGTTCTGCACAGTAGACGCGCTCGATCCATGTCATTCTCAACGATGGTATGGAACTGATCTGGCGGAAGTTCATCGATCATGGCTGCATCCCACATCGCGCCGATTTACTATTTCAAAAACTTCTCGTCGAACGCTTTTTGCCTTTGTTTCTCCACATGCTTGTCGTATCTGTCCATCGCCAACAATCCTGCGATACTCGCGAGCAGGATGACGACGACGATCATGATCATGATCATGATCATTTTACGCATTTGGCACCTCGATACAGTCCACTATGTTTGTTGGCTGGCCAGCCCGGCATCCCGAAGTTTCTGAAAAAAGATGTGCCCATCCTCTTCCTCGGTAAAGATCTCCTCACCGTCGAGCATGTACGCCTTGAGCAACTCCGCGATGCCAGCCTCTTCATTTTTCAAGGCCAGTTCCGCCTGCCCGAGGCGATAATGCACAAACGGGTTCTCTTGGCCGTCAGGACCATTCAGCGCATCGAACAATACTTCGCGCGCCGCAGAAAAATCAGCAAGATGGTATAGCGCATCTCCAATCGAGGCTTTCAGCCAGGTGTACGCTTCCCATTCAGCCTGCGGTGCAGGGAGCAGTTCAAGGGCCTGCGTCCATCTCTCCGCTGCTTGGGTGAATTCGCCTTGATCGGCCAAGTCATTGCCCATTTCTGATAGCAAATCGATCTGCTTGCTTACATTGGAAGGTAAGTCCATGCATTTTTCCGTTTGCTGCGTGTTCTCTATAAAACGCCAGATATTTGGGATCTTCATCTAAAAAATATATACCTTGGACATCGTAAACGAGCATTGGAAGTGTTCAAACGCCCGGTCCGGGTCACCGAGTTCACAATACGCGATCCCTTGGAGAAAGTCAGGACCTGGATCAAGGTCAGATACCGGTAAATTTTTGAGTTCATTGATCCATCGCAGTGCGATTGAACGCTTGTCAGAAAGAATGGTTAGTAATATTGCATCACGCACAAGCGATACGTTGTCATGACATGCCGCACGTGGAAGAGGGATCAATTGCCATGCTGTCGTGCCTTACATTTTAAAGGGGGCCATTCCTGGAAAAACGCTGTCCCAATAACCTTCTACAAAAGCCGTCATGGTTCTTGCGTTGTCATCGCCAGTCTGAAATCCTGTCAAAGAGATGCCAAGCACTGGAAAAGCGATAGAGCCGGAGCCAGCCTTGGCCGTCGAATCCCGCGCCAAGAGGTTCTGAATAACCTGAACAGGGGGATGTTCGAAGAAATGGATTCCATCGAGCATCACATTGGATGCGCGGTGCCCGAATCCGACCTCACAAAGCTGATCAGTGTCTCGTCGGATATGTGCCAGGAGAGAATAGGGCGGACAGTGTATTTTTACAATGTCTGGATCGGAATTATTTGTTCGCTCAACATGCCCTAGTACTTGAATGACCTGCTGTTGGTTCATCCCAAAAAAATCGGCCCCACATTTCTGTAAATTTCAATATTGAATTCCATGCTTCCCTCTATGGTAGGAGACGGTTTTTTTCCAGACATTTGAAATATTCCAGCATTTCAAGCAACGCCTCATTGTACTTTCGGGCCGTCGCGATACGGAAAGTGTAGGGGCAGCTGCCGCTCACCTTGCATATCGTTGGCAATGAGAGCCGCCAGAGCGATGGGCTCGCCGTCAAAGAAGTTCATGATTCTTCCGTCGCCTTTGTATTGCCAGATATTTTAGCGGCAATCATTGTAAATGTTATTGCGAAGTATCAATTTTTATATGGAAGACGTTTTATATGGCGTATTGAATATTTTTTGTCATCATGGTGCGATACCTTTTAAAATATTTCAGGGAAATTCATTGGGGTGTTGTTCAGGAAATTAAGTCTTCGCTGAATAGGTGGGGTATTGTGACATCGCAATTGAATTCATTGATGCTAATATTTTTTGAGAATTTTGGAACTCTTCTGAAGTGCCTATGTCTAAAAGGGATTCATGAAAATTAGAGAAATTTAGATTGTTAAGAGAGTTGCATTTATACCGGCGAGATTTTTTTTAAACTATGTATTTATTGAGTGAAACTTATAGGAGGTCACGATGAAGACGTTTGTATCCGTCCTGGTTTTTTTGTTTATTGTTTTTGTCGGGACTGCAGCGTGGGTGTGGCATGCAGTCACTTTTCCATATTTCGGGAGGCATTGGTTCCTTACTTTCCTCATGTGGGTATTTACGATGTGGGGGTTCGCGTATCCAGCTTGGCTAGTAATGTGTGACAACATAAAAAAGCGATGAGTATCGTATGCACAGTAATATGATTAGGTTTAGGAGGGTGTTAAAATGTAATTTTCAAAAAATTTGTCTATTGTTATTTTGTGGCGTAACGAAGTTTTATGTTGGTTGTTGCTATTTCAAGTTTTCGCATTCCTGTATGTATTCGCAATGATGACAGTGGGATGCTGATTCCGAAAAACAAGCGGATGAAGCGTCGGATAATATTCTTAAGCGCCGGAGATAGAGCGCTTTGATTTGATCAATTCCTAACAAGAAAACCTTGATCGCTTTGCGGCCTGATTTGTCGGGGCGCTCCACAACGACAAATCCATAATTGTTCACCTTGGCTCCGTTTGCCAATTCCAGAATCATCTTTTGGACTGAGAGTTCGATCACGTCGGACATGAAAACACGCTCCACACGTCGAATTTTGTATTCCATCAATGTGAGTCTTCCTTTGTGGCGATAGACTCGATCAACACGCGCGATCAGTTTAATGGGGGAGTCAAGCGTAAAGGTTTGTTCTGCGTAAGCCAGGCTGGCGTATCGTAGTTCCTCCGGGAACCAGCACGGTCGCGTTCGAGACATCGCATGTCTTCTTACTCCCCGTACCAGACAGAGCAGCAGAAGTACCCCACCTATATGCAAAAGCGCCGATAGAAAAGTCGACATGCTCATCTTTTTTCGGTGGTACGAGATACAAGGTGAAGACGCCGACGACGCCTCGTCTCCACTTTTTTCCGTCGCGACCGGTACAGTCGATCGCATAATTTTACAAACCTTGCTCGGACAGATTGCGCTACTTGGCAGTTCGTCTTATGCATCCCCGCTAGCCATCTTGGTAGCATCCTGTATAACCATTTTGGGCGTTTGGTCGTTCGTTGCGATGATGCGTTGGCTTGGATGGACGACTGTTCTCGCAAACTTGTGGCCCCTAACGGCACGGCATTCACCTCCAACGTTTCGATGAAGAATTTCACGTGCTGCAGCTCTCCATAGGCTCGTGCCTGTTCGCGCGTGGGCGAACAGCGTGGGCCAAACCTGTCGGCCAGAACGATCTTGCGTTCGCAGTACCCCATTTCGGCCAGTTGGCTAGCACTGAGTCGAGGTAGCTCTTCGTTTTCCATGTTCGACTCCTATTCGCTTCTTGACGGGCCAAAAAGCTCCATCGATGCCAAGGCGACGACGGCATCCTGCCCCGGCGTGTTTGGTCCAGTACTTGGCTTGGTAATCCACTGCGCCTCCATGACTGATGTGGTTTGTCCGCATTGCTGTACTACCAGTCCGGCATAGGCCAGTGTGCGTAGGCGATTCACGCGGCGTGGCCCTTTTGGGAACTTGACGAGATCGTCATACAGGGGAGGGTTGTCCGCGCGTTCCAGTTCTACGCTTAAGCGGATGGTAAGAGGTGTGCCCATGGTTTAAGGCGCCATGTTTAGCCGGTCGGTCCCATCTGTCCGAGCTGATGAAGTATCGGCCTGCTTGGCTAGCTCCGTGCCGGCATACTGAAAACCTTTAACGTTGGCAAAGATCGGATCCTTCAGTTCCTGCAGCTCGTGATGCGGGAATGCGGTTTTCAATGCTTTGCGATAGAAGAAGGCGCCACCGCCGACCAGAATAATATTTTTGATGTCGGCAGCGTCGCCCACGTAGTGCAGCATTTCGGCGACAGCCTGCTCCGGGATCTTCTGCGCGAGTGGCAGGTGTTGAGCAATGTCGTATTCTTTT
The DNA here is from genome assembly GCF_009208735.1 of Janthinobacterium rivuli. Classification (GTDB taxonomy): domain Bacteria; phylum Pseudomonadota; class Gammaproteobacteria; order Burkholderiales; family Burkholderiaceae_D; genus Janthinobacterium. Next base: position 32,932 of record NZ_WFLJ01000013.1, read on the forward strand.
TGAAAGATGACCGGCTTTTTTCCCGTTCGCAGCGCCAAATCGATCGCGTCGTATTCGCGGTAGTGAGAGCCGGTGGCTCGGCTGATGCCTTCGATGATCGTGTGGAGCACATCAAACATGCCACGCGGTACCGAATGGCTGCGCTTGTCAATTTGCTGCATGCCTTGCGTCACAAGCCAGTCAAACGTCCGCCGACCCGGATCGATGATCAGATTGCGTTCCTTGCGCATCTGAGCAAGGCGCCCATGGGTCAGCCCGCAGTACATCAGGGCCCCGGATGGCTGCGCAATTGCTTTGACGCGCGCGATCGTGATTTTTCTGCCTTCCGCCAGGATGTGTTCACCGGTCACGCGGCGCTCCAACGCCGCCACCTGTTTCTTGAGCTTATACGTGGCCACCGGGAGACCAAGTACCAGTAGATCGATCCGGTCGAGACGCATGTAATGCAGTGCACCCAGTAACAAAGCCAGATATTCAGGCGTTGCACTGTAGCTGTCATGCTGCAATACATTGGCATTGAAGATGTCGGAGGCCAGGTGAGCATCCGGCCCGACCTCATAGTTCAGATCGTCGACCGGAACGCAGACGGTCCGACGTTTCATTCCCCAGGCCTCCTGCTCATAGACCGTTTCACATGGGTGGGCCTGCGACGGGAACATCGCGCAGCGCACATCACCATCGCTGACCCCTGCAATGAATTTGGTATTTCCCCGGCCAATGTCCACGGCTCGCACGATGGGTTCCACTTCGTCCTCCTGATTGCTGCAAGTGATCAACAGTAATAGTGGGGTGGTACATATTCCATGGGAAAAGCCCTGCTTTTTTAGCAGAATTTGTAGCAAGTACGATTCCAGACGTGCTGGGGACCGACTGGAGTCGCGCTGTGGCGCGGCTATAGTGGTACATGCTGGCAGGAGATCGCATCGCATCTGCGCTGGAATTGCGCCGCACCGCGGACGTATTTTGATTGCGCATCTGTGTACCTGGCTCAGTCCGTTCCCATGTTCAAAACCATTTACAATCAGAGGAATGGCCGCGCGGCGTTCTTCATAGGGAGAAATCCTCGCCAGATGCGATTACCAAATAAATTCGACCTCAATCACAAATTTTCAGTGCCGAAAATCGGCTTGACATTCGAAAAAACTGATCATATTCTGTGACGACTGTCTGGACCCACTTCCAGGAACATCGCGTTCCGAATGTGGCGCTGGCAAGCGTGGTATGCCGTTGCAGTCGTAACCTGTCTATCGAAGCGAAGTTAATCGGCCGCGCCCTGCGGTCGAATTGAGTGGTATGTCAGTGAAGAAGTATGTCGGGCTGCCCCTGCGGGGGTAACTGCTCGCGCGTGATTTCTCGTCAAGAGACGCTTGTCAAATCGGAGAGGGCCTTGCGGCGCTCCGTCGCTAATTTACGATCCTGGTAGTGTCGATGTATCGCCTGCGGCCGCGAACCGCAGGAGAGTGATTTATCACCTATTCAATCTTCCTGCTGTACGAAGAGCCTATCGCGGTGCCTTGTTGTGACGTTGCCGAAGAAGCTTCGATCAACCTGGTTAGTGCGCAATCACGAAGCGGCCTGGTGGTAGGGCTGAGGGGATGACCGTGAGGGAAGAGGGGGCAAGGTCCTGGTTCAATTGAGAGTGGCCGGGGCACCTAAATGTCTTTGTGGCGCAAGCGCCGCACTGCTCGCGCAAGACGCGGGGACTAACACAGAAGGAGAAATTCGCTGGTTATTCGCATGAGCATTTTTAAGACACCGCGCCTTCGGGCAAATAGAGAATCCGCCATCGACGCTGAGATAGGGGCAGCGCGTTGGAATAGATAGAACATATCTCCCTCGTCGGCGCAGCAGGCCAGGCGCCGATGCCAGTTGAAGGCCACACCGGGGGCATGCGCGCCAGACAGTGCAGCATGCCAATTCGACAATCCTTGAGTATCAGGAGGGAGAAGTCATGTCTCATAACACGCAATGGAGGGAGCAGCTTGACGCGTTGCTGGACGCATTTAATGAACGGCATGCCAGCGTAGGAAAAGGGGTTTCGCATAGCACCAGGGAGGCGCGCAGCCAGGGCTTGTACCGGATATTCGCGTTACTGCGCAAATTGGGATTCAAGCCAGTACCTGAAAACCTGGCGGAGCGGCATGTGCGCGCGTTGATGGCGTATTGGACGGCGCAGCCGTTACCGGCGGATGTGTTGCTTGATATACCGATGACGATACCGCGCCGTGCATATCCCTGCAGCGCAGCTTACATTCAACAGCAAATGAGCTTTATCCGAGTCTTCGCCAGCTGGATTGGCAAGCCGGGACTGGTGCGCAGCGCGGTCAGCTATGTGAGCGAGCCGCGTCTGGTGCGCCGATCATATGGTGCGCTCATCGACAAGGGGTGGGAAAGCCACGGTCTTGCTGTCGATGAGGTCATCGCAGCCGTCGATGCGGTTGACAGCCACGTGGGAGGGCAGCTGGCGATGATGATTGCCTTTGGCCTGCGCCGCAAGGAGGCTGTGATGTTCTGCCCGCGCGCCGCCGAGATACCGGCGTATGCCTTGCCGGTGCAGCATCCTCGATCCGATCATTACATCAGTTTCTTGCGCATCAAGCGCGGGACGAAGGGCGGCCGGCTGCGCTATGCGGCAGTGCGCACGCCTCAGCAGCGGCAAGCACTGGCGCGGGCGCATTGTCTCGCCCGGCAGGACTGGGGGCATATCGGACATCCTGGGCTGTCCTTGAAACAGTCGCTGGACCTGTTTTCGAATGTGGTGCGTTCAGTCGGACTGACCAAGAATGACCTAGGTGTTACGCCACATGGGTTGCGGCACCAGTTCGCCGGTGATCTGTACTTTGATATCACGCAGGTGCAGCCGCCGGTACGGGGCGGTGAGCTGTTAATCGATCGTGAGGTCATGGCGGATGCCTATCGGCAGGTGGCCGAACAGCTGGGCCATCATCGAAGGCAGATCAGCAATGCATATCTGGGTTCGCCGGCGGGCCGGCGCAGTGACGAAGTGAAATTAATGGGAGCGGCATCATGAAACGGGGACATTGGCAGCGTTGGTCGTCGGGAGATTCGCGTACGCGGTGGGTCAAGCGCGCAGTGGCCGGCGATGATGGCGGTGAGAGCGTCAAGTATAGAAAACCTGGCGCCGTCCGCGCTCCGCGTCCACCGCGCGAGCGCTATGAAACCGTTCTGGCCCGTTCGCGCGGCGTGAGCGGCGTGCTGGTTCGATGTGCTTCGCAGTTGTTCAATGCGATGCGCATGCGCCGGCTGCCTGACCATCGCAGGCGTATTGGTCAATCGCGCGCGGTGTTGCGGGCTGTGCGGCAGTTCCGGGGGGACGGATATGCGGCGCGGTGCCTGGCCTATCTGCGTAACGTGGATCCGCTGGTGTTCGAAGAGGTCGTTCTCTCGGCCCTGGAAGACGCCGGGCTATTTGTGCTGCGCAACCCGAGGTACTCTGGGGATGGTGGGATTGACGGCAAGGTGTGGCTGCCTGGGTATGGCTGGTGCGCGGTGCAGTCGAAGCGCTACGGCGGCCATGTGAATCACCACCACGTGGCGGCCTTCGGTGAGGCCATTTGTCATCATGGTTTTGGGGCGGGGCTGTTCCTGCATACCGGACGCAGCGGCGCGGCCGTGTATCCCCACCTGACCACAAGCAAAGTGGTGCTGGTCAGCGGAGCTAGCCTCGTACAACTGGTGCTGGGAAGGTCCGCAGGGGAGGTCGTATGGAACTGAATGCGAAGAGCCGGCAGTTGCTGCGAGCATGCCGGACGGCCGGATCAACCTATACGGTCATCGAGAAAAGCGGGCGCAAGGGCATCGAAATGGCCGATGCCCGCTCCGCTGCGCAAGTTTATTTTGATGCACCAATGGAGGGGCGGCCGTTTGTTATATGCAACTTTAGTCACACATCGTGCGTGATTGCTGACACGCGGCGCGTCTCGCGATGTGGTCGTCTGGAAAAGCATGTGATCGTTTCGTGTGACGATGGGGGAGAATTCATGCGCTGTTTTAATCAATTGGTTCATGAGCGTTACCAGAGACTGGGAGCGACACATGACGATCTATTTCCGCAAGGACATTGAATTTACAGTACCGGTCGATGGTGCCAGCAGCGATACGCACATGAATGTTGAACGGTTAATTTTTTATGTTCTTTTATGAAAAAGGCGACCATGAAATAACCCATACCAAGCTAAAATTGGCCAGCTAGGTTGATTTCATGCTCAATGATACGCAGGTTGAATTTGTGTGTAAGGGGAGGGCTTAGCCTGGTGCACTCGATTTTCATGAATACGGTCGGCCAAAGCAAGGACACGATGAGGCAGGGATTAGTGATCGTCGGCCGCAATGGCATCTAAGTTGCACCCTGGCAATCTGCGCATTCCGCTCAAAAAGGCAGGCGCCTTTGTCGTTCGTCTTCCTGCCCCACTGCTAGAAGAAAAACCCTTGAAGTATCGATTTTTTCTTTCGGCTTGATGACACCGGTACCGTTGCGTCAATCCAGGTCGTCGTCCAGCAGAAAAAAATCTCGTGCGGATTTGCCGACATATTGCGACATGGCGTAGCCAGCCGAGCTGGCCAGGACGACACCTACCCCGAACGGAATGGCCTTGAGCGTGGCCGATTTGGTGAAGGTGATGCCGACCTTGCTAAACAGTTGCTTGATGAAGACCAACGCGGTACCTTTCAGATACTGGTCGACCATTTTGACGCCAGCCCGCGACGCAATCTTTGTCCCACCTGCCACACCTGCTTTCTCAAGACTTCCGCACAAGGCGATGATGAACGACATGTGCTTGGCATCTTCGTTGGCCAGGTTGTCCTTCAGCGCCATCGCAAGGCACATCGTCATATCAATCTGAAACTTCATGCTCAAGGAAACGTCTGCGAGTCCGCCACCCACCATGCTGATCGCTGTGCCGACACCTGGTATGACACCAGCAAGTGAGGTAGCCCCGCCCGATGTCGCTGCCAGTTTCGCGTAACGCTTGATGATTTTGTTAGCGACCAGCTTTTTGATCTTGTCGTCGCTGGCGTCAGCATGTTTGGCCCGCGCCTGGATTTCGTACTGGCACACGATTGCGCGTGCATCCTCGGGCGTGATGGCAATCGTCTCGACGACTTTCATGATGGTCGAACCCGCCGCTTTGCTGTCTTTTTCTGCCTTGCCTTGTGCCATACATTGTTCCGTTTCTATCGTGATTATTGGGCCATCGTTACCACCGCGCCACCTGACGCAGCGGCTGGTCGACTATGGCGCTGGTTTCAGGGAAAGGTGGATATCCAGGGCATGCAGGAACAGCCGTTCCGATGTCAGGTGTGGCGTGAGCAGGCGGTCCCGGAGCCAGTCGTATTGCATCATGTGGTCACGGAAGCGATCGCCACTGATGACATAAGAGTGAGGATCGAGGTCAACGGTTGCCAGGATGCTTTCGTCGGCCTTTTCGCCCGGCGCTGCAATGTGGACATCATCTGTCCATGGTGCAAAACGCCGGCGCAGTTCTGCCGGTGTCTTGCGCAACAAATTGGGCGCACCATGGTCGAAGTACACAATCACTTTTTTGTCCTTGGCGACCAGTTCCGGCACCAAAGCGTCGAGGGCCGATAGTCCGAGCAGGCTCCTCTCGCCGTTCGACTTGTTTGCATACAGAAGATTGCTGCCATCGATGACCAGCGTTTGCACGTTCATGCTGTGCCGGCGCGCCACCAGTTCGAGGCGCTCCTTTACCTTCGCCATCGTCGCGCGCACGCCCTTCAATTTTCTCTCACGCATCGCGGCAGCAGCACGCGGCTTTGCGTTGCCAAGCATCCGGTCGCATTGCTCGTGAATGACACGGCGTGCCCTGCCATCGCTTTCCCTGCTCAGGGCCTCGTCAAATGCGTTGGCCTGACCGATCTGATGAATCAGACTAGTTTCTTCCTGATCGAGCTGATACAACTGCGCCAGCATCGGCGCCAGATCCGCTGCCACCTTCTGCTCCTTGACTGTCAAATCCGCGATCACGCTCATCAAATGCGCCTGCTCTGCCGGAATCAGCGCGAGCTTGGCCTGCGCCTGCAATGGATCGAAGGACCGGTAGCGCACCAGTTCCCGCTCTTGCTCCCGTATTTTCTGGACAGTGCTTTCCTGCACTAATGCGAGACGGTCTGCGGTTGCCACGAGCTGACCCCGCTGGTTCACCGCCTCATCATGCATGCGCACCGCGACTTTTCGCTCAGTTGACAACAGGTGCCAGATCGACGGAATGGCTTGCTTGAGCTGCGTGATGTTGAGGTCGTGTTCGCTCAGCGTCGTACGCGATGCCTGCAGCGAGATGCCGACACCAGTCAGTACTCGTTTGTCGCACTGCAGGCTAGCGTGTAACGCGTCGGGGGAGGCGGCCTCGTACCAGGCAAGCGTAGAATGCGCGTAATCGTATTCGGTCGTATTGCGTGCGAATTGCGCGCTGGCTGCCGCCAGGGGCATCGTGAATGGGTTGTAATTAGAATGTTCCATGATGTTTTTGATTCAGTTGACCGCTGATCAGCGGCTGGCTCCTACGTTGATATTGCCTTGCACGTCGCTGGCTGCACGCTGCGCCTTGCGGCGAACATAAAGGCCATACACTTGGCCGGAGATGACAACGATGGCGCCTGCCGCAAAGGCGATCGCATGCGCTGCCAGGTGATCGAGTGGTGAATTGAGTTGGTTCGACATGTCTGTTCCAGGTCAGGTGAATGAAAGGGGAGCGTTAGTTGACGGCGCCGGTAGGCTGACCGCATGCGCTACAGAATTTCGCGTTTGATGCCAGCGTCGCACCGCAGCGGTTACACGCGTGGCCCAGTGCCAGTGGTTTGTTGCGCATGTATGCCAGTTGGATCACGCATGGCACCGTCACACGGTATGCGGGACTGGCCAGATCATAGACCGTCCACATGCCGGCAATAGCCCACCCGAGCGGCCCGAGTACGGCGGCCACGCCTCGTCCGGTCGCGCCGGATGCGCTAAAGATCAGGCCCCGGCCAAGCAGGGCCTTGACGGAAGCATCGGCAACCATGGCGCCCAGCTGATAGCGCAGAGCAGCGGAGGCGAGAATCGCGGCGGTCATTCCGGCCAGGCCGGCAGCGCCCATCGGCATCCCGGATTGACCAAAGTCTTTCAGTACGTCTTCGCGCTCCGCAGCCGACATTTTTTCCATCGACTGCACCAGCAAGCGGGTGAGGATGGCGGTTTCGATCCGGCCGCAATCATCCGTCTTGCGGAATTCCGCCTTGAGGTGTTCCGCGACATCGCACAGCACCTCCTTGTAGCTCACGCCCGCTCCGCCGCGGAACAGATTCATGAGGGAATTGCCGCCAAATCGCTGCAGTTCCTCAGCGATGTATGCGCGGGACGCCTGCGGAAAGTCGTTTTTGGTACGGGCTTGGTGCAGGACGTTGCAGACCTCGCTCGACAGGGAAATGCGGCCCGTGCCCTTGTCTGTAATGTAGTCGGCCAGAATGCCCAGGTCGTCGTTGGCGGCGTCGGACAATAACTGGTTCAGGTCGGGATCGGTAATTAGTGGCATGGCAACTCCTCGGTCAAGTAATATTGTTCAGGTAACGGGATTTGTCGTTGTTTGCATACGCTGCGGCCAGAAGCGTCAGGGGCTTTAGCATGTCGGCATCCGACCCGGCGGCTTGCACCAGGGCCGCGGTGACGAGCGTGGCGCGGCGAAACGCCTCGTTTTGTCGTTCAAGCCGGGCCACTTCGGGGCTGTCGTCTGCATCGGCAAACTTGGGAACTGGCAGCGGATAGACATCGGCGTCGCGCAGGATCTGCAGCGCGGCCTGCGGACCACGCAGCCCATTGCCAAAGTCTCGTTTCGCGGCGGCATGATGCATGTCCCCCGTCGCCATGTCGGAAAACGTGCTCAGCAACGTGCGCCATTCACGTGGGCCCATCAACAGAAAAGCCACAGGAATGTGCAGTTCATTTGCCAGACGGCACAGCGTACGTAGGTCGGGGTTGGCATCGCCATCGGCGCATGCCTTCAGAAGATCGTTCAGCGTGCTGCGGGCGATGCCAGTAGCGCGCTGCACGGCGACCTGCTTGAGGCGTGTGGGATTGCCATCCTCGTTCTCCGGGCCGGCGACCTTAAGTGCGTTGATGAGATTTGTTAGCAATACCTGACTGACATTGCGCTCGGGTAGATAAGTCGTTTGCATATTGCTCTTTTCCAATAAGATGAACGCAGCTTATCGATTGAGAAACACCTATTCAAGATGTTTTGTAGCGTAGTCACTACGATATTGGAAGAACTGTAGTTCCTGCGCTACATTTTTAGGTGGTCGTGGGTATTCATGTATCGCTATGCAGAGAGTCGAAAAAAAGATGTGGATCGAGGTGCCGAAACACCGGAACTGGCAGCATTCCTAGTGCAAAAATACGGTTATGGTTCTGCTGATAGAGCAAGCCTCGCGGCCAATCTTCTTGAGTGCCCAAAACCGGACCTGATGAGGGATTTGGACCAGGTAGCTACGAGCATTGACCCCGATTGGCGGACTAATCAACAACGTCGCTTTGATGCAAGGCCCGCTGCACTTGATTTTTCTGGCAAATGAGTCGGTGTGTATCAGTCAGCTAAAATTCGGCGAACTTGTCGCTTCCGCTTGCTTGAAGATTTCACTGTTTTGTACAAAATGAGAATGCTTTCTGTGAGAATCGCTCTCACATTGCTCCTGCATCATCCATCGCGGATGTCTTGCAGGATCTTGCCACTCGCGTGGTGAGCGTTGCGGTCGTTACCCGTCATTCATCGGTCGAGTAGGACTTCGACACGTTGCTTCGGCAACCGATCTTCGCCTGGCCACTTACCAGGCTGATTTGCGCAAGCAGAGGATCGTTTGCGTCATGGAAGTACCGTCTTTTAGATACTTCTCAGGTTAGGCCCCTGTTCTCAGGAATGGTGGGCCTTTTTCGCTTGCCTATCGGCTTTTGACGATAGCCAGGCATATCTACTCGTGTATGGGGCATCGCGGTCCCATACGGGACCATGGTGCCTTCTTTTTTTGGAGAGCTATCATGTCCCAACGACAATTTTTACAGGATCAGCAATACCCGCTTTGCGTATTGCTCGGCGGTACCGGATTGCATGAGGTGGACGGGGAGGTAGATGTCCGGTGTGCATTACTGCTCCCGCGCTCAGGTAGTCCCATGCTGCCGCACGCTTCAAATGACGCGCTGCAGTTCTATCGGTCTCATCTTGGCAGTGGGCTTCAGTACCAGAGGTCGAGCATAGGCGCGGTGTTTGCTCGTGTTGTCCGTCTCACGACTGAGTTCTGGTTGCGGCGATCTTGGCTGACGCGGCTGATTGCCCAGTTTCATTCATCGTATGGACCTAGGGCTTGCTAAGGAGCTCAACATGGTAACCAGGGTATTTGGAAAGGGCGTCGAACCTGGTGGGATGGACCTCGACGATGAGCGCTTTGAGGCGGAGTGTCCGGCATGTTCGCATGAACGCGCCAGGTACCACAGCTGGGAAAGTGCCGAATCTGGCGCGATCAATCAACACTGGAGCATTGATTGCCCCGCATGCGGTTATTCGTTACCAGATGAGTGGGAGTGCTAAACAGATTGTCTCGCTTGCTTTTTATTGGGGCGAGGCGTGTGTCGATGAGGGAGCACCAGCATCCAATGGGATGCCGGCGTTCCCTTTTGTTTTTGGTGGAGGACATCATGCAAAACGATGGAGAGATGAGGGCCGGAAAGCGTCGGCGCTCCTTGGTCGAAGTTGAAGAAGAACGGGTTTGGGCGAGTCTATATCGGCGCGCGGCAGATCCGATAATTGCCGCGGAGTTGGTGGCACATCTGGAGAAGAGCGGTGAATTGCGATTACAGCATAGTGGCCTGTATCTGCGCTGCAGACATGTACTTCGAAGTGAAAAAGCGCGTCAGGTACGCCTGCGCAAGATTGGCGCTGGTATCCGTTGGACTGCTCATGTGGTGATCGGCGTTCCCCTCGGCATGGTGGGAAGGCTATTCAGAATGATGGGAGCGATCGTGATGGTCTGTTTGCCGGAGCGCGAGGACAGGGCTGCCGCTCAGGTACGCAGGCTGACATCTGCGGACGCTAGTCAGGTGGATGTCGGCAAAGGGTTATCGCCGGCAGAGATTGCTCGTCCATTGCATGACCAGGCTGCGACTAAACCTGGGCAACAGGCGGGTATCGATGCGTCTCAGCGGCCGACAAGGCGCACTGGCGGCAGGGCGCGTTGATTGGCGATCGAGTTAGGCGTGGCGGCGTCGACGTCGCGCCTCAAACAAGTCTATCGGTGAAGCATGACGCTGGCCGATGTGCGGCACGATGCCACCGTCTCGTCGATGAGCCTATGCAGTAACCGCGTCTCGTCAGCCCGACCCTGTAGATGCTGTTTGCATTGTTCGATGTAGGCGTCGAGATCGGCGAGCCTTTTGATACCCACTGGTTCGAAGCCGGTGACGTAGCGCAGGCGCTCGACGTCTCTCGACGTCAGTCGGATATGTACGCCAAGTTGCAACATGTTTTTGCCAATGGTGGCCCTCATCAGATCCGTCATCCAGCACAGATCGTTTTCCGTATATGCATCCGTTGCTCAGGATAGGCATCCATCGAGCAGATTTCAAGTCGCCAGCATGGATAAGGCTGGCATGGTCCAGGGTCGTGCAGTGTGCAGGCATCCATTGCCCAGGATTATTCAATTCCCTCAAGTATGGAGGACATCATGAAACATCAATATTCACACTGGAAGAGGAGTGGGGCAACACGCGCCAACGCAGCTGGAGAGGTCGATCCGCTCATTGAGCAGTTAGAGGCGTTGTCTCCGGGTACACGCGTTGTGACCCGGGACGGCGCGCAGTTTATTCGAACAAACAGGACGTGCATTTGCTTTTGCGACCTGACGACCGGACACCTGTGCTCAGCAAAGGATCTTTGCTATGCACATGGAGGTTCGATGGACGGTGACGTGGGGCATTTGCACTAAGGAGCATTGTCATGAACGAAGTGATCAATATAACGATTGGTTTGATTTATTACGAGTATTGCCGCGCGCTGGACATCCGTGACGATGAACGGCGGCGGCACGAGCTGATGAGCGTGATGTTATATCGCGCTGAGGAGATGGGGTATGACGACTATAAGCGCGGCATTGAGCAAGTACCGCGCTTGTTTAATAGGGAGGTCGGCTTGCGGGATGCCTGGCTGATGGGTTTTGCGCACGCAGCGATACGCGACAGTGTTGAACAGTTGATGGAATTGCGCAGGAAGCGTCAGCAGGACCCTGCCGAAACGGTTGAACACCATGGAGGCGATGATGGACGGTGCTGATGAGGTACACGGCCTGGCCGTAGTTCAGCAATATATCGAAGCAACTGAAAAGTGGCGACCCGGTAGCGGCGAGCTTGTGCACCTGGAAGCATTTCGGGCAGCTCTGCACTTAGGCTACGAAGACTACTTCGACGGAAGGGAGGAAATGCCGCTGGTGTTTCTATTCAATGAGTCGCTGCAGGAACTGTGGCTGGAAGGTAATCGTCTCGCCAAGACGGCAGCCGAAATGCGCTTGTGTCGTGCTCACGGTGCCTGGAGATGTTCATGTGCTCAAAGGGTTGATGGGGTTTGTTGGAGAAATGGGCGACGTCAATGCATCGTGAGCGAAAGGCAAAGCAGGGCGGCCAGCCTTGTTGCGCTTGGTGAAGGCCGTGCTTAATGCCTGTCTGGAAACAGTTAGCGCCTCTACCAGAGGCGCTTTTTTTTGCGAGTGGGGTGATCGCGTCGCAATTGAGCATTTCAGTCACTGAGCGCTGGCCCGGCGCAGGTGAACCTGGCACAGGGACTTACTCCCACCCTGTGGTTCACTTCACATGAGGTTGAGCGTAGCGTCAGCCAAATCACATAATTCCGGCGTATGGGAAATAAAAAACTCTTGTTGATAGCCACCCAGTTGCATGACCTGACGCTTCATCGCCAGGAACATGCGTTTGTGCTCGGCATCAAAAGCTCCGTCGGCCTCGTCCGAGAAAAGCGTCTCGCTGCGTCGGTTACTTGACTGGGCCAGGTACAAGGCCATGGCCCGCGTGAGGCATTCGTTGATCCAGACGCGTTCACCCCCGCTCATTTTGGATACGCTCTTGGCGAAGCCGGTATGGGCGTCGTGGACGATGATGTCAAACCCTTCCTTGGATTGCCCTTTATTCGAGTCGAGCAGCGTGCGAATGGATACCGTAAAGCGTGGCCCATAGCACGCCATCAATAAATCGTTGGTGAGCATCGACAGGGCGGGGCCCGCGTCGTCAATGGCCAATGCGATCACGCCGTCATTGCCCAGGCATGTGGCGAACAAAGACCAGGTTGCAGTTTGTTCTTCAATATGAGCAATGCGGGCATCCAGGGCGGTTAGCGTTTGACGTTGACCCAGTAGCTGGCGTTGAAGCTCAGTCAGGCGGTGCTGGCGCCCGATCGCTTCGTGCAGTTGTGCTTCGCACGCCGCGAGCTTGTCCGTGCAGTGAGCGATTTCCTGATGAGCATGCGCGAGACGAGTCGGATCGAACGGCACAGGAAGCGCGGAGAGTTGCTGTTCAATACGCTCGCGTTCCACGCGCGCATCCTGTGTGGCCCGGGCGCGCTCACCTGCAATGGCTGCCAGTTCCCTGTCGATGCGTACTTTTTCCTGCTTTTCGGTATCCGTTTCATGGTCGGCCGCCTGTGCGAACAGGGGAATGCGGCGGGCGATATCGTCGATGCTGGCGCGTGCCTGCTCGATCTCGCCGGTGCGTGCGGCAAGCTGCTGATTGACTGAGCATTTAGCCCGAGTTCTATCCAGGCGGTGTAGCGCGCGCGCCAAGCGCTCTGCCGTGTTCGGCAGTGTTGCGATTTGCGCGTCCAGTTGCGATAGCAGCTCGGTTTGTTGGTGCCGCGTTTGTTCCAGGCGCCGCAGGGACAGTTCGTACTGCGGAATGATGGGGCGGGCTGCGCGGGCGTGTTCAAGAAGCTGGCATTGTCCTTGTAGTTCGGTTCCCGCGCACGGAACGAGTGAGGTGAGCGAGAGGCGCTGGTGCAATGCTCTGGTTTGACATACCGTTTCACCGATTTCCCTGTTGATCGCATCGATCTTTTGCATGGCGAGCGCACGCTGGGAGGCTGCTTCGGTATGCCGATCATGCAACTGACGGCAGGCTGCGGCATGATTGCTGCGGCATTCCAGGAGGCGGGTCAGGATCGACAGTCGCCGAGTTGCCTGGGCCACGCGCCAGTGATCGGCGGTTAGCAACAGCAGCCTCGCGTGCCTGCTGGTTAGCGCCTGATATTCCTGTGCATGCGCCTGCCGCCGTTGCAGGATCCGTTGTGCCAATGCCTGGCCTACCTCAATGAGGTCGTGTTCGCGCTCGTCCATCCGCTGATTGACCGTCCGCACGCGATCGCGTAGCTGCTGGAGCGTTTGTTGGAGCTGCTGGCGCTGGTTCAGGTAGGTTGCGTCAACGGCTTGTTCGGCTTTGATGTTCGCCAGGGTATTTTTTTGGGCATCCAGCGCTTCCAGGGCTGTCTTCCTGCAGCGCTGTAGCGCCTCCAGCGCGTCGTCCGGCGTGGTGAATTGCCGTGAAAGCGCGTGATTGTCATCGATCTGTCGCTGTAGCAGCCGCCGTTCCTGCTGTAAGCCAGAAAGCCCGTAGCGCAGCAGCTTGGCCGTCTCCGCAGCCTGTAGACCCTTGGTACGCACGCGCTCCAGTCCGAGCAGGTCACTCAATAGTATTTTGATTTCCGCATTGCGGTAGTGAGCCAGTTGGCGCCTGTTCTGCGCCGAAAATGCCGTGGTAAAGAAAGTGGCGGCCGGACCGACGATGTCCTCGACGCAGCGTTGATACGACTCCATTCGACCATCGGAAAGGGTACCGTCTGGCAGTTGCACGGGCTGCCAAGTGCCAGCGCAGAGCTGATGAAGGTAGGCCTCGCTCCTGCGCTTGCCGTTGAGGCGAATGATGATCTGGGTGCGGTATCTTTGTTTCCCCATTTCCCACACGAGTTCCTTGCGGTTGACCGGCAAATATACCTCGTCATAGTAGGAAAAGCTGCCAAGGCCGTCAGCCCCTGCCTTGGACGGCATGGTTGCATAGGGAGTCATGTTGTCTAAAACGGTCGTTTTGCCTCGTCCATTAGGGCCGACGATGGCCACCAGCTGGGCGCCGGCTGTCATACGCTCGAAGTCGAGCGTCAATGTTTCTTTGTTCATCCCGTCGCGAATGCCGATGAAGCCCGTCAAGGTGAGGGAAAGAGGGCGCATGGTGATCTCTCCTGTTCAGAGTGTTTTCTGATGTTTAGTATGAAGCGGAGCATGCGCACCTCAAGGCTGCACAGGCCCGTTTCGCGAAGCATTGCCTCCGCCTGTCTAAGCTTCGCCCGCGACCGTTTCTCCTGACAGGGCGGCCATGGCGATGTCGGCGGGTGAGTGGGTGGCTAACTGGGCCAGACAGGTCAATAGGGGCGCCGCTGGCGTGTCTACCTGGCGTGCCCAGGTATCGATTTGCTCTTCGAGTTGAAGGCAGCGTGCCATTCCCTCCGCTCTTGCACGGACAATGGGAATCACACGGCCTTCGAGCTTGATGCCTGCCGCGCCACGAAACAATGCCGTGATCGCTTCGCGGTCGATGGCGGTGCGTTCCTCTTCAAGGCACTGCCAGCGGATACGCACCCAGGCACCTTCGATGGAGTGGCTAGCGACGTATTGGTGCAGTGCATCCATATCCGGCGGCCCGGCAAACGCCAGTTCCAGCGTGCGGCGCGCCGGCGTCGCGACGAGTTCGCAGCAAGCGCCCTCTGCTGTGATCTCCCACATCAAAAAGCCCTTACTACCTTGTTCACCGTAATGCAACCGTCCAATGGAACCAGGGTAGGCGATCATCTGCCCATGCTGCTCCCACGCCTGATGCAGGTGAATATGCCCCAACATGACGGCATTGGCTCGTGCCTGAAACAGCGCGCCTGCGGTAAATTCATGGTCCATTCCCGCCATCGGCACCCCATGTTCTGTCATGCAGCCGATCACGGTACCGTGGGAGAGCGCGATGGTGGGTATGCCCCGCTGGCGCGCCAGCAGATTGCCCGGCGCGTAACCGGCCAGTAGGTCCGCAAGATAGTGGCCCATCGCCTGTCCCGCTTGTTCCGCGCCGGCACCGGCGGCCAAATTCGCCTTATTCATGGTCGGAACGCACGAGCAGAGCAGGGCGCACTCCACATTGCACCATTCTTTGGTATCGAAACGGGCGTGTGTCGAAGCCGTCCATTCACGCCGGCTATTGAGGATGACCTGCTGCAGACGGTTGGCCACATGAATGGGATACCGTCCGCCGAGCAGTGAAAACAGATCCAGCGTACCGGGTGGCTCGTGTGAGAAGGTCCCTTGTAACATCAGCACTGGGCAATGGTCGGCCAGGCGCCGGATCTGGCGCGCAAGCGCCATCAACGCCGGCGAATGGGCATCGAGGGCATGATCGGTGGTATCGCCCGTAATGACGGCGACCTCGGCCTGTCTTGCGATCGCCTGGTCCACGGCATAGGTGAAGCACGTATCGACCTCGGGCAAGGTCGATACTGCATAGTGCAGATCGGAAAAATGAGCGATGCGCATGATTATTTGTCCTTGGCTGGCGCTGTTGGAGTGCGTGGCCTGGATAAAGGCGTGTCGGACGCGCGCAGGCGGGCGTTGACCTTGTCACAAAAGCCCTCCGGATCATTTTGATAGCGTTCCAGTTCCGCCAGCACGCGTTGGCGGCCATTTACATTGCGCCGCCAGCCGGCGCCCCACTGGCGATCAGCAAAGAGGCCGAAGCGCTCCCGATCTACGCCATAGGCTGCGGCGAGGTCGAACAGGGTGTTGATCGCTTCATCTTCGGTAGATGGGGCGTCCTGCGCAGGTAACGCAGACTGCATGGATTCGGGGGCCGGCTTCTGCTCTATAGATGCTCGGGTCTCCGCAGGCTGTTCCGATGTTGCGACATATCCATCATCGGGACTGCCACAGGCTACGGGCGCGTCTTGCTGTTCATTGCGACCCTGCAAAATATTGGCAGCCTGATCCGCCAGGTGTAAAGCGCTTTCATCGTCGTGCTGGATCAAGAGCGAGGAGACATCGATCGGTGCTTCCAGTTCGATGATCCAGTGTGCGCTGCGCACGGATTGCCCGGTTTTGGGATCGATATGCGAGACGTCGCGCAGCTTTTTGCTGAAATAAAAGGGCGTGCGGTGTTGATCCAGGAAGCCGGCAAGACGGCCACCGCGCATGAACGAGATGGTTTCAAAGCGTTCGATGGCGCGGCTCATGGCATAAAAACTGTTCGTGTGCAGCACGAAAGCATCGATCGAGGGAATGCCAGGAATATAAAAAATGAACTTTCCGGTCAGGTTGCATTGCCGGTTCTGAAATTCCGGGCAGTTTTCAGGATCGCAGACGCCATTGTTTTCTGGCCGCAGTTGGAGTGGCCGCCCACCGAAGGTACGTACAACGCGCTGGCTGCGCTCATCAAAGCGGACCGGGGCGTACATTTTGCAGTAACGCGTATGGCCATCCGACGCATATTCGCTCCAGTAGCGCTTGTCGTTGCGTGCCCAGGCGGCCAGTTCGTGTGGCATGACCAGTTGCCAGGTATCGGCAGGAAAGATGACTGGAAAACGATACAGCCGGATGACGCCGTCACCCCGATCCTCGCCAAAGGCCGCCAAAATCTGCGCTGCCAGGGCCGGATTGGGAAAGTCATTCGGACGTACGGTGAACCAGGCCACATTTTTGGGAACAAGCGGTGCCTTGATGTCTGGAAAAGCTTCGGCAATTTTTTGTCCGATCTCTTCAAATGAACAGTTTGAGGCGAGCCCTTGCTCGTAGATCGCCTTGGCTTGCGGATTGCTCGCGGCCGCCTTGGTCAGCACTTTGATGCCCGCCCGAATCGTGCCGCCGGTGGGAATGCGGGCTGGCCGTTCGCCAAGGACCGTTGGCGGAGCGCCTTGCGCAAGCGAGCGATTGACGATTTCCTTGTCCATGATGGTCTCCTTTACGTGAAAATGAGCGATGAACCATCCTCTCATTGGTCTGTAGTGAGTCAACCCGGCTATCGTGTCCCGACTTTTTCCCGTGGCGCGAACGCACGGAGTTGGTCCAGGCAACGGCAAGACTGAATGCGTTCAGGGGCGGGAAGGTAAGGACTACATACGCGGATGTGGTGGTTTCTGGGTACTCTTCGACAACAGGCGGCGCACCGTACCGGCTCGCGTTCCAAGATAAAACGCGATCTCCTCGGCTGTGCAGCCGTCGGCGAGCAGGCGATGCGCGACGGAGCGCCGCGCGCCCAGCACACCAAGGCCAGGCAGATTGGCGTAGCGGAAGATACGTTGCAGGACATCATGTAAACCCTTTTCGGAGGAGGCTTTCGCGCATGGCGAGGTGAACGACTCACCGGTCCGGCTGAGAAATAGGCTACTGTCGCCCTGCAGTCCTCGATATGCGCTCGGATCGCTGACACCGTATCCAGCGGCCACGCGCCACGCCAAATACGCGTCAAGCCAGTACAACGCTGTTGCGTCGCAAAGCAGAAGCGGGCGTGCTATGCCATTCGACGCGGCATGCGCTGGCAGCCATGGTGGCGAGCGGTACCGGCCCGGCGCATCGATGTAGTCGGCAACGGTCATCCTGGCGATCTCATTCGGGCGTGCGCCGGTATGGATAAGCATGAGGAGAAGGGCGATATCGCGCTGTTTGCAGCGACTATGCCGTGCCGTGTGCAGCACTAGTTGCTCAATCTGCGTATGGGCAATGATCGGCGGTGAGGTTGTGGCCGCAGGTTTCGCCAGCGGCACGAAATGTTCCAATGCCTCCAGATAATCTTTCCCATGCGCGCGGATGACCTGAGCAGTGGGAGCACTGTCTTCGTCGATGCCGATCACACCTACGACGGATTGTAGATCTCGCGCTAAATCAGCAACCGATTTGGACACCGTCGACTTCGTGACACGAAACCGCGCTGCGATCTGGTCATAGGTCTGTCCTTGGAGCATGGCCAGAAGCCAGGTCGATGCGAAAGAAGGGGGTCGTGGTTCCATATTTCGGCTTTCGTGGCAACGGTGATTTCCGCTATTGTTGTCGGGCCAGTTGCATGGCTCCAGCCGAAATTGCCCCCTATCGCTAGGTATTTCGATGGCACAATGAGAAATAAGGGGGCTAAAGCACGTGCGAATTGTCTTAGAATGGCGTTGACTTGGCATGCGTGCTCAAGTCACATACAGGTGTCATCGAAAATTTGTACTACTTTCAAGGAGTTCGTATGGATATCTCATCATTGTCACTGGTCGAGTTAAAAAAGTTGGAAGCGCAAGCAATTCAAGAAATCAAGGCCCGACAAAAAGACGAGCTGGAAAGAGCCCGTGCGGAAATGCAGGCGATTGCACAGCGGGTCGGCGTGCCGCTGACCCAGTTGATCGCAGGCGTACCAAAAAATGCAGCGAAGGGAGAGAAAAAAGTTGTGGCTGCTTTGTATCGCAACCCTGACAACCAAGAACAGCAGTGGAGCGGTCGCGGCCGTCAACCTTTGTGGGTCAAGTCGTGGATGGATAAGCACCAGTCGCTCGACGGAATCCGTATCTAATTAAGAAATTTCCAGAGTAAAACCACGCAATTGTTGTGGTAATGACCTCGTCTTGACTATTTCATAGTTATGGGACCGTTGACGCGTTAGATGGGGGCGAAAATCTTCCCCCTATTCTCTTGATGTGATTCTTTGCTAAGTATTCATATATCGACATATACTACCTTGTCTCGAGGGCATCAGCTGTTCATTGATCCGAAGAGCATAGAGAAATCAAATGCTTAGCCGGCTCATTGACCATCGAGTGGAATAAGTTTCGATTATAAAATGTCATGTTCTTACTGATTAGGTAAGCCAAAGCCCTGTTTTTACAGGGCTTTTTTTATGGCCTCGATGCTGGGGTGCCCATTGCCTGCTTTGACGCCACGAGGTCGCGCATCTATTTACTAGTGGTAATTGGATAGTTGAAAGACAGTTACCAAGGAGGTAAAGTTCTCAATAAATAAATTAAGTTGCCCTATAGAAATAATTAATTTATAATTTCCTTACGTAAATAATTACTTAAGGCAACATATGCACCTGCGCTTGACGCCATGGTGCGGTGTATTTTTGTTTAGCGGCACCCTGTGTGCCGCCGTGTCCGCGCAGACCCGTCCTGAAATTGCACCGCCCCTTCCCAATCCGCCTGGCGCCAGCCAGCGCGACGATGCCAGCCAAGAACTTATCCGCCAGCAAGAACGTGAGCGCCTCCTGCGCCAGCAGCAGGAACGCACTCCCGACGTGCGCCTGCTCGATGCGCCCGCGGCCGCGTCCGCCAACCGCCTGCCTGCGGGCGAATCGCCATGCTTTACGATTGACCAGCTGGTGTTGCGAGGCGAGGGCGCCGCGCAATTCCAGTGGGCGCTGGCTGCCGCCGGGCGCGACGACCTGGGTGCGCCGGACTCTGCGCTGGGACGCTGCCTGGGCACGCAGGCCATCAATGTGGTGATGGGCCGCATGCAGAACGCCATCATCGCGCGCGGCTATGTCACCACGCGCGTGCTGGCCGAACCGCAGGACTTGAGCAAGGGGACGCTGGCCTTGACCTTGATACCGGGGCGCATCCGCCAGATCGGCTTTGCGCCCGGCACGAATCCCCGCGCCACGTGGTGGAATGCCGTGCCGGCGCGCCCTGGCGACTTGCTCAATGTGCGCGATACGGAACAGGCGCTGGAAAACTTCAAGCGCGTGCCGACGGCCGAAGCCGATATCCAGATCATGCCGGCCGAGGGCGGCAATGCGAAGCCGGGCGAGAGCGACCTGCAGATCCAGTGGAAGCAGGGCTTGCCATTCCGCCTGGCGCTGGGCCTCGACGATGGCGGTTCGCGCTCGACGGGCAAGCTGCAGGGCAGCGTGACCCTGTCGTATGACCATTGGCTGACCCTGAACGACCTGTTTTACCTGAGCCTGAACCAGAACGTCGACGGTGACCGCGACGGCCCGCGCGGCACGGCCGGCATGGTGGCCCACTATTCGATTCCCTACGCCTACTGGCTGCTGGCCTTCACGGTCAGCGACAGCCATTACCACCAGTCCGTGGCCGGCATCAGCCAGGACTACAACTACAGCGGCGCCAGCCAGAATCGCGAAGTCAAGTTGTCGCGCCTGGTGTACCGCGACGCCTCGCGCAAGACGACGGTGTCGCTACGGGGCTGGCAACGTTCCGCGCAAAACTTCATCGACGACACGGAAGTGGAAGTGCAGCGCCGCCGCATGGCCGGCTGGGAAATCGGTATCGGCCACCGCGAATTCATGGGCCAGGCGACCCTGGACGTGAACCTGCAATACCGGCGCGGCACGGGCGCGATGGAGGCGCTGGCCGCGCCCGAGGAAGCGTTTGGCGAGGGTACCTCGCGCATGCGCTTGCTGCTGGCCGACGCGGCCGTGTCGGCGCCGTTCACGCTGGCTGGCCAGCCGCTGCACTACACGGGCAGCTGGCGCACGCAGCACAACCGTACGCCGCTGGTGCCGCAAGACCGCTTCGCCATCGGCGGGCGCTACACGGTGCGCGGCTATGACGGCGAAAGCAGCCTGTCGGCCGAACGGGGCTGGCTGCTGCGCAACGAGGTCGGCGTGCCGCTGGGCAGCAGCGGCCAGCAAGCGTATGCGGGACTCGATCATGGCGAGGTATCCGGGCCGTCCGCGGAATGGCTGATCGCGCGCCGCCTGACGGGCGGCTTCGTCGGCTTGCGGGGGCAATGGCTGGGCGTGCAGTACGACGCCTTTGTCGGCTGGCCCGTGCATAAACCTGAACTCTTCCGCACGGCCAGTCATACGGCAGGTTTCAGCCTGAACGCCAGTTATTGATATTTAGCAATGTAGTTACGTAGTTTTAAAGAATTAAGTCACTAAACGCAGCCATCCGCCAGACGTTTTCCTTTCCCTGTATTTGGCCGCTATTAGGACTTTCATGAACAAGAACCTGTACCGCATCATCTTCAACAAACGCCGTGGCCAATTGATGGTCGTCGCCGAAAATGCTTCGTCGCAAGGCAAGGCTGCCAAGGGGGAGGGAGGCCTGGACAGTGGTGTCTTTGGCGGTGATGGCGGTGGCGGGGTCAATGCCAAATTGCGGCCCCTGGCCTTGGCGATATTTGGCGCGCTGGGCATGGTGAGTTTTGTCGCTGGCCCGGCCATGGGACAGATCGTGGCGGATCCGAACGCGCCGGGCCGCCAGCGTCCGACCGTGGTGCAAAGCGCGAACGGCGTGACGCAGGTCAACATCCAGACGCCGAGCGCAGCGGGCGTGTCGCGCAATACCTACAGCCAGTTCGACGTGACGGCGAATGGTGCCATCCTGAACAATAGCCGCGGCAATGTGCAGACGCAGACGGGCGGCTGGGTGCAAGGCAATCCATGGCTGGCCGGCGGCAGCGCGCGCGTGATATTGAACGAAGTCAACTCGGCCAACCCGAGCCAGCTGCGCGGTTATGTCGAGGTGGCCGGGCAGCGGGCCGAGGTCGTCATCGCCAACCCGGCCGGCGTGGCCATCGACGGCGGCGGTTTCATCAATGCCAGCCGGGTCACGCTGACGACGGGCACGCCTATCCTCAACGGCGGCAGCCTGGACGGTTACATGGTGCAGCGCGGCGTGGTCAGCATCAACGGACGGGGACTGGACACGTCGCTGAGCGACTACACGGCCATCCTGGCGCGCGCCGCACAGATCAACGGCGGCATCTGGGCGCAGGAATTGAAAGTGGTGACGGGGACGAACCAGATCGATGCGGCGCATGGCGTAGCGGGCGGTATTGCTGGCGTGGGGCCGGCACCGGCCTACGCGCTGGACGTGGCACAGCTGGGCGGCATGTACGCGGGCAAGATCACCCTGATCGGCACGGAAGCGGGCCTGGGCGTGCGCAATGCGGGTGTCTTAGCGGCCACGGCGGGTAATCTGGTGCTGCAATCGAATGGCTGGCTGAGCAACAGCGGCAATATCCAGTCCGCCGGCAGCGGCAGCCAGACGAGCATTGCCGTCACGGGCGACGTGGCCAACAGCGGCACCGTGTATGCGGGCGGCGACAGCCAGGTGCAGGCGCAGGGCAACATTGCCAACAGCGGCGTGATCGCGGCCCAGGGCAATGCCAAGGTGCATGCCACGGGGGCGGCGGCGCGCATCGATGCCACTGCCGGCTCGGTGCTGGCGGCTGGCTTGAATCTGGACAATACCTTGGCCGCCAGCGGCAAGCTGAGCGTTTCTGCTGGGGACATCATTGCCGTGCACGGCACGGCCGTGGCTGGCGGCGACAGCAGCCTGGCGGCGCGCCAGCTGGACCTTGCTGGCGCGCAAGTTTCGGGTGGGAATGTCAGTCTGGGTGCCAGCGCGGGCGACCTCGATGCCAGCCGCGCGCAGGTCACTGCCCGTGACCGCCTGCAACTGGACGCGGCGCACACCGTGCGCAGCGATGCGGCGCAGTTGACTGGCCAGCAGCTGGGCGTGAACGCGCACGACTTGTCGAACGTGGGCGGCCAGATCATGCAACTGGGCAACGGTGATCTGGCCATCCGCTTGCCGGGTGCACTGGACAATACGCGCGGCGTCATCGCCACGAATAGCCAGGCCCTGCGTCTGCATGCTGCCAGCCTGAGCAATCAGGATGGGCAAATCCAGCATGCGGGTACGGGCGCGCTGGAGATCGGCGCAGCGCAAGTCAACTTGCAGCGCGGCAGCATCCTCAGCAATGGCGCCATGGCGCTCACGGGCGAGCACATCGACCACCGCGCTGCGCGCACGGTGGCGGGGCAGCTCAGCATCGACGCCGCTACCCTGGATAACCGGGGGGGCAGCCTGGCGCAGAGCGGCCAGGGCGCGACCGGCGTGCACGTGCGCGGCGGATTGGACAACCGCGGTGGCGCGCTGGAAAGCAATGGCGCTTTGAGCGTGCAGGCGGGGAATGTACAAAATCAGAAGGGCCGTATCGTCTCGGGCACGGATGTGGCGCTGTCGACAGGCGCGCTGGACAATACCGAGGCGACCCTGGCGGCGGGTCGCACATTGCGCCTCGACAGCGGCGACGTCGACAATACGCGCGGCCAGATCCAGGCAGTGGCGGGCGATGCGGCCTTGACGGTGGCAAAGCTGAACAATACGGCCGGCAGCGTGTTTGCCGGTGGCAACCTTGCCACCCGGGCCAGTGAAGTGCTCAATAGCGGCAACCTGTATGCGGCCGGCAGCCAGGCGCTGCAGGTGAGCGGCGCCGTCAGCAACAGCGGCGTCATTGCCGCGCAAGGCGATAACCGCATCGACGCCAACCGCATCGACAGCACGGCCGGCAGCTTGCTGGGCGCCGGCATCCGCGCCGACGGCAGCCTGGCCGGCAGCGGCCAGTTGCAACTGACGGCCACGCAAGCGATCGCGGCCCACGGCCAGAACCTGGCCGCCGGCAAGACCAGCATGCACGCAGCGGCCATCGACCTGAGCGGCAGCCAGACGGGCGGCGCGGCCATCGAGTTGCATGCTGGTACTGGCAATATCGTCACCGATAACGCACTGGTGACGACCACGGGCCTGCTGTCCGTGGCGGCGGCCGGCAGCGGCCAGGCCCTGTCGAACGTGCGCGGCACCCTGAGCGCGGGCCAGTTGGATATCACAACGGGATCGCTCGACAACCGCGGCGGCACCTTGATCCAGACGGGCACTGGCGACACGGTATTAACAGGCAGCACCCTGGACAACACGGGCGGACGCATCGCCGTCAACAGCGCCAAGCTGGCGCTGACTGCGGAAACTGTGACTAACCGCGACGGCAGCATCGAACACGCGGGCACGGGCAGCCTGAGCATCGACGCGGTGCGTTTCGATGACGAGCGCGGCAAGGTGACGGGCAATGGCCTGGTTGATATCCAGGCGGAAACGATCGATCACCGTCATGCCGTCACGTCCGGGCAGCAGGTAACAGTGCAGGCCGACAATCTGGACAACCGCGACGGCACCCTGCAGCAGACGGGACCAGGACAGATGCGCGTGGACGTGGCGCAGACCCTGGACAATACGCGTGGCAACATCGCCGGCAATGGCGGCGTGCAAGTGCAAGCTAGTGTGCTGGACAACAGCAAGGGCCGTATCACGTCCGCTGCCTCGGCAGATATCACCAGCAAGGGCGCGCTGACCAATACGGACGGCGTGATTGCTGCGACTGCCGACTTGCATGTGGCAGGTGTAAATATTGACAACACGCATGGCGTATTGCAGGCGGACAATTTACGTCTGGACGCGGCGACCTTGCTGAACCAGCAAGGCACGGTCAGCGCCGGTTCGGACCTGACGGCGCGCCTCAGCGCAGACTTGAGCAACACCGGTCTGCTGTACGCGGGCCGCAACCAGCAACTGACGGTGGGCGGTGTGCTGAACAACAGCGGTTCCATCGCCTCCGTTGGTAGCACCACTATATCTGCTGCAAAGGTCACCAGCAGCGGCTTGCTCGGCGCCGGCGTGAAAGCGGACGGCAGCTTGGGCGTGGCGGGCGATCTCAGCATCAACGCCGATGGCCTCTTGCAAGCAAGCGGCCAGAACCTGGCGGCGGGCAGCGCCGTGCTGGCGGGCGACAATGTGGACTTGTCGGGCAGCCAGACGGGGGCAAGCAACATCGCCATCACCGCGCGCAGCGGCGACGTATTGACGAACAAGGCCGTGATTTCCGCCAGCAATCTGCTGGCTATTACCGCCAATGCGGCCAATGGCCAAGCCCTGGTGAACAGCCAGGGCCAGCTGGTAGGTGGGCAGTTGCAGCTGAACGTGGCGAATGTGAACAACGCCAGCGGCGAGATCGTGCAGACGGGCACTGGCGACACCGTCATCACCACCGGCAAGCTGGACAGCACGGCCGGACGCATCGCCGTGAACAGCGCCAACCTGGCTTTGAACGCGACGGTCTTGACGAACATCAATGGCAAACTGGAACACGCGGGTGCGGGCGTTCTGGCCATTAACGCAGGTCAGTTCAACAACCAGTACGGCAAGATCACGGGCAATGGCAAGCTTGACATCACTGCCGCCGCCATCGACCACCGCAATGCGACGACGGTGGCCAATCAGCTGACCGTCAACGCCGGCAGCCTGGACAACCGCGCCGGCAGCCTGGCGCAAACGGGTACAGGTTTGATGAGCCTCAATGCCGCCGGCTCGCTGGACAACACGGGCGGCAAGATCGAGGGCAATGGCGATGCGCTGGTGAAGGCAAACACTTTGCTGAACAACACTGGCCGCATCGTGACGGCGCAGGATGCCACGTTGAATGTAGATCGTCTGGACAATACGGAAGGGATCGTGGCCGCCGGGCGCAACCTGGCATTGAGCGGTGCTGACATCGACAATACCAAGGGCCAGTTGCAAGCCGTGGCCGGTAACGCTACCTTGACCGTGGCGAACTTGAATAATGCGGCAGGCAACGTGTTTGCCGGCGGCAATCTGACCACCACGCTCGACACTTTGAGCAACACGGGCAGCCTGTATGCGGCCGGAAATCAATCCCTGACCTCAACAGGCGCCATCGTCAACACGGGCGTCATCGCGGCGCAGGGCAACACCAGTCTGACAGCCAATCTCCTCGACAGCAGTGCAAGCAGTCTGATCGGCGCCGGTATCCAGGCCGATGGCAAGCTGGGCACGTCTGGCGACCTGGCGATCAGCACCGCGCAAGCGCTGAATGCACACGGCCAAGTGCTGGCGGCAGGCAATGCCAATCTGACAGGTGCCACGCTCGACATCAGTGGCAGCCAGGCCAGCGCGGCCAACATCGGCCTGACGGCAACCCAGGGCGAGGTCAGCACGAACAAGGCCGTGGTGACGACGCCGGGCACGTTGAACGTGACGACCAGCGCCACGTTGCACAACACGGACGGTACTTTGCAGGCGGCCCAGCTCGACCTGCATGTGGCAAACCTGGACAACGCCAAAGGTACGTTGCTGCAAACGGGTACGGGTAACGCCGTCATCCAGACCGGCAATCTGGACAACACGGCTGGCCGCATCGCCGTCAACAGCGACAAGCTGGCCCTCGATGCGACTACGCTGACGAACCGCGATGGCAAGATCGAGCATGCGGGAACCGGCATCCTGTCTGTGCAGGCAGGTGTGCTGGACAACAGCAAGGGCCGTATCACATCCGCCGCGGCGGCCGGCATCGTCAGCAAAGGTGTACTGAACAATACCGATGGCGTGATGGCAGCGATTGCCGACTTGCAGGTGGGCGGTATTGCACTGGATAACACCCGAGGTATATTGCAAGCGGACAATTTACGTCTGGATGCCGCTACCTTGCTGAACCAGCAAGGCACGCTCAGCGCCGGCACGGACTTGACGGCGAAAGTGAGCGGTGACCTGAACAACGCTGGCCTGCTGTACGCGGGCCGCAACCAGCAATGGACGGTGGGCGGCGTGCTGAATAACACGGGGTCGATCGCCTCCGTCAACAACACCCATATTACCGCTGGCAAAGTGACCAGCAGCGGCTTGCTGGGTGCTGGCATCAAGGCGGACGGTAGCTTGGGCACGGCAGGCGATCTGACCATCCATGCCGATGGCGTGTTGCAAGCGAGCGGGCAGAACCTGGCGGCGGGCAGCGCTCAGTTGAAAGGTGGATCGGTCGATTTGTCGGGTAGCCAGACTGGCGCGGTGAATATCGCCATCATGGTAAATATTGGCGATGTAGTGACGAACAAGGCGGTGATTTCCGCCAGCAACGTGCTGGCCATCACGGCCAACGCGCATAACGCGCAGTCACTGGTAAATACGCAGGGCCAGCTGGTGGCCGGCCAGTTGCAACTGAACGTGGCCAACCTGAACAACGCCAGCGGCGACATCGTGCAAACGGGCACCGGCGATACAACCATTACCACAGGAAAACTCGACAACACGGCGGGTCGTATCGCCGTCAACAGCGCGAACCTGGCTTTGAACGCCACGGTATTGACGAACATCAATGGCAAGCTGGAGCACGCAGGCGCCGGCATCCTGGCCATCAACGCGGGCCAGTTCAACAATCAGTTCAGCAAGATTACGGGTAATGGCAAGCTCGACATCACGGCGACTAGCTTGGATCACCGCAATGCCACGACCATCGCGAACCAGCTGACGGTCAATGCGGGCACGCTGGACAACCGCAGCGGCAGCCTGGCGCAAACGGGTACAGGTTTGATGAACGTCAATGCGACTGGTTTGTTGGACAATACGGGCGGCAAGATCGAAGGCAATGGCGATGCGCTGGTAAAGGCCACTACCTTGCTGAACAACAAGGGCCGCATCGTGGCGGCGCAGGATGCCGCGTTGAACGTCGGTAGCCTGGACAATACGGATGGTACGGTGGCTGCCGGCCGCAACCTGGCATTGAGCGGTGCTGACATCGACAATACCAAGGGCCAGTTACAGGCCGTGGCGGGCGATGCGACCTTGAATGTTGCGACCTTGAATAATACGACAGGCAGCGTGTTCGCTGGCGGTAACCTCAGCGCTACGCTCGATACCTTGAATAACAGCGGAAGCCTGTATGCGGCTGGTAACCAGACCTTGACCGCCAGCGGCACCATCATTAACACGGGCGTGATCGCGGCACAAGGCAACACCAGCCTCACGGCAAAGATCCTCGACAGCAGCGCAAGCAGCCTCATCGGCGCCGGCATGCAGGCCGATGGCAAGCTGGGTACGGCTGGTGACTTGACCATCAACACCGCGCAAACGCTGGCTGCACACGGCCAGAATCTGGCGGCGGGCAAGGCGACCCTGACAGGCGCCAGCATCGACATCGGCGGCAGCCAGACCAGCGCGACGAACATCGGCCTGACGGCCACTCAGGGCGATGTTGCCACGAACAAGGCCGTGGTGATGACGCCAGGCACATTGAACATCACGAGCAATGCCGCCCTGCACAACACGGAAGGCACCTTGCAGGCGGGTCAATTCGACTTGCATGTGGGCAATCTGGACAACGCCAAGGGCACTCTCTTGCAAACGGGCACGGGCGATACCGTCATCCAGACGGGCAATCTTGACAACACGGCTGGCCGCATCGCCGTCAACAGCACGAACTTGAATATCGATGCCGCCAAGGTCACGAACCAGGATGGCAAGATCGAGCATGCGGGCACGGGGACGCTGAATGTGCAGGCGGGTGTGCTGGACAACAACAAGGGCCGCATCACGTCGGCGGCAGCAGCTTCTGTCATCAGCAAAGGTGTGCTGAACAATACGGATGGCGTGATCGCCGCCACCACCAATCTGCAGGTTGGCGGCACTGCACTGGACAACACGCGCGGCGTCTTGCAGGCGGACAATTTACATCTTGAGGTGGCGGCCTTGCTGAACCAGCAGGGGACAGTGAGCGCTGGCATGGACCTGACGGCGAAAGTGAGTGGTGATTTGAATAACGCTGGCCTGCTGTATGCGGGCCGCAACCAGCAACTGACGGTGGGTGGTTTGCTGAACAATAGCGGGTCGATTGCCTCCGTGAATAACACGACGATTACCGCTGGCAAAGTGACCAGCAGCGGCTTGCTGGGCGCCGGTGTGAAAGCGGATGGGAGCCTGGGTACGGCAGGCGATCTGACCATCCATGCCGATGGCGTGTTGCAAGCGAGCGGGCAGAACCTGGCAGCGGGCAGCGCTCAGTTGAAAGGTGCATCGGTCGATTTGTCGGGTAGCCAGACTGGCGCAACGAATATCGCCATCACGGCAAATACTGGCGATGTCGTGACGAACAAGGCGGTGATTTCCGCCAGCAACGTGCTGGCCATCACGGCCAACGCGCATAACGCGCAGTCACTGGTAAATACGCAGGGCCAGCTGGTGGCCGGCCAGTTGCAACTGAACGTGGTCAACCTGAACAACGCCAGCGGGGAGATCGTGCAGACGGGCACGGGCGACACCGTCATCACCACCGGCAAGCTGGACAATACGGCAGGCCGCATCGCCGTCAACAGCGCGAACCTGGCCTTGAACGCCTCCGTCTTGACCAATATCAATGGCAAGCTGGAACACGCGGGCGCGGGCATCCTGGCTATCAACGCGGGCCAGTTCAACAACCAGTTCGGCAAGATTACGGGCAACGGTAAAGTGGACCTCACCGCTGCGACCTTGGACCACCGCAATGCCACCACCGTGGCCAATCAGCTGACGGTGAACGCGGGCAGCCTGGACAACCGTGCCGGCAGCCTGGCGCAAGCGGGTACAGGTTTGATGAATGTCAATGCGACTGGTTTGCTGGACAACACGGGCGGCAATATCGAAGGCAATGGCGATGCTCTGGTGAAAGCAGGTACGTTGTTGAACAACAAGGGCCGCATCGTGGCGGCACAGGATGCCAAGTTGAACATCGGTAGCCTGGATAACACGGAAGGCACGGTGGCGGCGGGGCGCAATCTGGCATTGACCGGTGGCGATATCGACAATACCAAGGGTCAGTTGCAGGCCGTGGCGGGCGATGCGACCTTGAAGGTTGGCAAGCTGAACAACAACGCGGGCAGCGTGTTTGCCGGCGGCAACCTGAACGCTACGCTCGACACCTTGAACAACAGCGGCAGCCTGTATGCGGCCGGCAATCAAACCTTGACCGCCAGCGGCGCCATCGTGAACACGGGCGTGATCGCGGCGCAAGGCAACAACAGCCTCACGGCGAAAAGCCTCGATAGCAGCGCAAGTAGCCTGATCGGCGCCGGTATGCAGGCCGATGGCAAGCTGGGCACGGCTGGCGACTTGACGATCAGCACAACACAAACGCTGGCCGCGCACGGCCAGAACCTGGCGGCGGGCAATGCCAATCTGACAGGTGCCAGCATCGACATCGGCGGCAGCCAGACCAGCGCGACGAACATCGGCCTGACGGCAACAACGGGCGATGTCAGCACGAACAAGGCGGTGGTGTCGACACCAGGCGCGCTCAACATCACGACGAGCGCCAACCTGCACAACGCGGAAGGCACATTGCAGGCGGGCCAGCTCGACTTGCATGTGGGCAACTTGGACAACACCAAGGGTAGCGTCATCCAGACGGGCACGGGCGATACCGTTATTCAGACGGGCAATCTCGACAACAGCGCGGGGCGCATCGCCGTCAATAGCGCCAATCTGGCCCTGGGCGCGGCCACCTTGACGAATGCGGGCGGTAAGATCGAGCATGCGGGTGCTGGCACCCTGGCCATCACGGCAGCAAACTTGCAGGGGGCCGGCGGCAGTATCATCGGCAATGGCGCCGTCGATCTGAAGGCAGGCTTGTTCGACCACGCCAACGCCACCACCACGGGACGGTCCCTGAACGTGCAGGCCGAGAGCCTGAGCAACCGGGGCGGCCATCTGCTGCAGACGGGCGCGGGCGGCATGACGGTGGCCGTCACCGGCCAACTGGACAATTCAAATGGCGAAATCGTTGGCAACGGCACCTTGTCGGTGCAGACCGGCAGCCTGGACAACAGCAAGGGCAAGATCACCTCGGCCACGTCCGCCGACATCGCCAGCACTGGCGCGCTCGTCAATACCGATGGCGTGATCGCGGCGGCAACCGATTTGCACTTGGGCGGCGCCATCGACAATACGCGCGGCTTGCTGCAGGCGGGGACCGGCGCCTTGCGCCTGGATGCGGCCAGCCTGCGCAATGCGCAGGGCACGCTCAGCGCGGCCACGGATATCACCGCCAAAGTCGTCGGTGATGTGCTGAACGCTGGCGTGTTGTATGCGGGGCGCAACCAGACTCTGGATATCGGCGGCTTGCTCAGCAATACAGGCTCGCTGGCAGCCCTCGGCAATACGACGATCACGGCGGGCAGTCTGAGCGGTAATGGATTGCTGGCGGCAGGCATGCGCGCCGATGGCAGCTTTGCCGCGGCCGGTGACCTGACCGTGACGGCCCGTGGCGCCTTGCAGGCTGGTGGCCAGAACATGGCGGCCGGCCAGCTGCAGCTGACGGGCGCATCGATCGACGCGGGCGGCAGCCAGATCAGCGCGGCGAATATCGGCTTGACGGCCTTGACGGGCAATGTGACGAGCAGCAAGGCGGTCGTGTCGACGAATGGTTTGCTGGCTATCACGGCGAATGCGGCCAATGGGCAGGCATTGATCAACCAGGGCGGAAGTCTGAGTGCGGGGCAACTGTCCCTGCGCATGGCCAACCTGGACAACGCCAAAGGCATCTTGATACAGACGGGTGCTGGCGACACGGTCATCGAAACAGGCAAGCTGGACAATACGGGCGGGCGCATCGCCGTCAACAGCGCCAACCTGCGCCTGCAGGCGGGCGACTTGACGAATATCGACGGCAAGATCGAGCATGCCGGCAAGGGCGTGCTGGACATCCGCGCCACGAATCTGTACGGCCAGCGGGGCCAGCTGACGGGCAATGGCGCGCTGCAGGTGGCGGCAGCTTACATCGATCACCGCAATGCCAGCTTGCTGGCGCAGCAGGTGGGCGTGTCTGCCGGCAGCCTGGACAATCGCGAGGGGCAGATCACGCAGCTGGGCACGAGCGCGGCGACAGTGCTGGCCAGTACGCGCCTGGACAATAGCGGCGGCAAGATCGAGGCGAATGGCAATGTGCGCGTGGAAACGGGCGAGTTGCTCAATGAGCATGGCCGTATTGCTTCTGCACAAGATGTCAATGTGGCAGCAACGGGCAAGCTGGACAATACTAGCGGCGTGATCATTGCCGGGCGCGACCTGACGCTGGCTGGCGGCAAGGTAGACAATACCCTGGGCCAGTTGCAGGCGGCAGGCGGCAATGCGCAATTGACGATGGACGAGCTGCTCAATGCGCAAGGCAGCCTCGTTGCCAGCGGCAATCTGACGACGACGGCGGGCAGCGTGCGCAACAGCGGCAGCCTGTTTGCCGGCACAGAACAAACGCTCACCGTGACGGGCGCGCTGGAAAATGCCGGCGTGATCCTGGCCCAGGGCAACAACACGATCAGTGCCAACAGCGTCAACAGCGGCGCGGCCAGCCTGATCGGCGCGGGTGTGAAAGCCGATGGCAGCCTGCAGACGAGCGGCAATCTGCAAATCACGGCGCAGCAGGCATTGGGAGCGCATGGGCAAGTGTTGGCGGCAGGCAATGCCGTCCTGCGCGGCGGCAGCGTCGACCTCGGCGGCAGCCGCAGCAGCGCTGGCAATATCAGCCTGACGGCGACAAGCGGTGATGTCAGCACCAGTGGCGCCGTGGTCACTACGCCCGGCGCCTTGACGATTACATCTGGACAGGCAAGCTGGAACAACCAGCGCGGCGACATCAGCGCCGGCCAACTTGCCGTCACAGCCGGCAACCTGAACAACCAGCAAGGCAGCATCGTACAGACGGGTGCCGGCAATACGGCCATCGACTTGACATCGCCAGCAGGCGTGCTGGACAACACGGGCGGGCGCATCGCCGTCAACAGCGCCAACCTGGGCCTGAAAGCGGGTACGCTGACGAATACGGATGGCAAGATCGAACATGCGGGCAGCGGCACCTTGAGTCTGCAGGCCGCGCAGTTGAACGACCAGCGCGGACAGATCACGGGCAATGGCGCGCTGGTCGTCACGGCCGGCGCCATCGACCACCGCAACGCCAGCACCATCGCGCAGCAAGTGAGCGTGACGGGCACGATCCTGGACAATGCGGGCGGCAACCTGACGCAGCTGGGCAAGGGCGATACCAGCATTCAATTGACGACCAGCCTGGACAACCGCGGCGGCACGATTGCCAGCAACGGCAACACGACGATTGTTGCACCGACCCTCAACAATCAGGGCGGCAAGCTGCAGGCGGCCGGCACGGCCAACCTGACGCTGACGGCAAACAACGTGCTCGACAACCGCCATGGCGGCGTCATCGCCGGCGGCGGCAATGTCGTGCTGGGTGCCGGAAATCTGCTAAACCAGGGCGGCAGCGCCACGGCGGGCGGGCAGCTGACGGCAAATGTGGTGCAGGCATTGAACAATGCGGGCGGCTTGCTGGCCGCCACGGGCAATATGACCGTGAACGCGGCCAGCGTCGACAACAGCGCCGGGGGTAAGTTGGCCTCGGTACAAGGCCTGTTGGCGGTCACGTCCACGGGCGCCACCGTCAACAATGGCGGCACTCTGCAAGCGGGCGGCGATATCATCCTGCGCAATGGCGGTCTGTGGAACGGGCAGGGCACCATTGCGGGCGCGAATGTCACGCTCGACACGCACGGCCAGGTTTTCAACAATACGCAGGGCACGCTGGCGGGCGCAGGCACCGTCAACTTGCAGACGGGCATCCTGGACAACGATGGCGGCTTGCTGCAGTCGGGCGGCGCCATGACCATCGACACGCACGGTAATGCCTTGCTCAACACCAATGCGGGCGCGTACGCGGTGCGCCATCCGGGCAGCGCGGGCGGCATCAGCAGCGGCGCAGGATTGACCCTGCAAACGGGCAGCTGGAACAATGCGGGCGGCTATCTGGGCGCGGCCGGCAACATCACGGGCAGCGTGGGCCAGCTGGATAACCGTGGCGGCCAGCTCGTCGGCAAGTCGGCGCTGGACCTGGCCCTGAGCGGCTTGCAAAACCAGGGCGGGCAAATCCAGGTGCTGGGCAATATTGGCTTGAACGCGGGTGGCGGCAGTATCAACAACCAGCAAGGCTTGATCCGCTCCGGCGCGGCCGTCACGGTGACGGGCGGCACCATTGACAATGCCAGCACCCTGGGCGCGAACCAGGGCATCGAAGGCATCCATGTGACCCTGAACAGTGTCAATGTCAGCAATGTGCAGGGCGCGGTGCGCGCCGATGGCAACCTGGCGATCAACAGTGCAGGCATTATCAACAACACACTGGGCATGCTCAGCGCCGGCAGCACGCTGGCGCTGCAGGACACCGGCCCTGGCCGGGGACTGGCCGTGACCAACTCGGGCGGCACCATCATCGGCGGCCAGCGCACCGACATCCGCGCGGGCAGCTTGAGCGGCGATGGCAAGGTGTTATCGCAGAAGGATATGGCGCTGGACCTGGCCGGCAACTTTACGCTGAACGCAGGCGCCGAGATCATGGCCAACGGTAATGCGGATATCACCATCGGCGGACAGCTGGCCAATGCCGGGAAAATCCAGGCGCTCAGCATGCTGACCCTGGGCGCTGCGAATTTCGATAACACAGTCACGGGCGACATCAACGCGGGCACAACGCGCGTCAACGTCGGCGGCGTACTGAACAATCGCGGCGTGATCGATGGCATCAGCACACAACTGAACGTCGGCACGCTGAACAACGTCGGCACGGGCCGCATCTATGGCGACCATCTGAGCATAGCCGGCGGCACCGTCAACAATGACGTGGGAGGCGGCGTGGCGGCCACCATCGCCGCACGCGAGCGGCTCGATATCGGCGTGACGACACTCAACAACCGCGAACACGGCCTGATCTTCAGCGGTGGCGACATGGCCATCGGCGGCTACCTGGACGGCAACCGTATCGCCACAGGCTGGGCGGGAGCGGTGACGAATGCCAGCGCGACGATCGAGGCGTTGGGGAGCTTGAACCTGGGCGCGAGTCAGGTGAATGTGCTCAATAACCATCTGGTTTTTGAGGAAGGGCGGATGACGACGGAGAATATATCTGAGTATCAACCAGATGGGAGCGATATCACGTATGCAGAGGGTACTCCAGGCGTGATTCTGGATCGTATTGGTTACAACGATCCCAGCGACCTTTCTATATCGTTGGTGACACCTGGTGATATCTATCATCAAAATTTTATCAAGCGTGAAGTAATTCGTACAACCTATGAGAGCGTTGTCGTTAGTTCCGATCCAGGGAGAATTATTGCAAGCAATAATTTAAAAATTAGCTCAGGTTCGATTGTAAATGACAATAGTCATATTATTGCCGGTGGGACATTGGATATAGATCGGGCGATTCTTAATAATAAGACAACCAAGGGGGAGAAAGTTGTACATGAAAAAGGAAAAATAACCCGCTACCGTGTGAATAATAACCCTGGTTTGCTTCAGACGGGGATAAGCATCCGGCCCGTTGACATGACCAGGACTATTCCAGCCAGTTCTGTCAGTACGTCGCGCAATGAAGGAAATGCCAATACCGGCGGCCAGGGCACAAAACCAGGCAGTGCCGTCAAAAACGGCGTTGGTGGTGCGGCGGAACGCATAGGCGGTGCGGAAACGCAGGTGCGCACTTCGGCTTTTTCTACGGAGGCAACAGAAATCCGGAAAGCCGATGTCAGCGGTCAAGAAACTAATCGTGTCGATGGCGGCAGTGTTGTCCAAAAGACTGACCGTGCTGGCAATCCCGTCACCGATGCGGCTGTTGGCGTCACGCCAGGCAGCAAGCTTGATGGCGCGACAGGCATCGCTGCAGATACAGGGACATCACTGAACCACGTGTCGACAGGCGCGGCAGGTAGCGTTGCCGCACAGGGCGCCGCCACGGTGTCGGGCGCTCACGGTGCGACGGGCAGCACGCGTACGGGCGATGCGGCCCGTACTGTTGCCGTTGACACGGTTTCCGGCGCGCACGTTGATGCGGCCAGCGGCGCTGGCCAGCATGGCGCAGGCGTTGATGCGGCCTTGCTGTCTCGCTCGTCTGTGGGGGCGGTCACGGCCGTGTCGGGCGGCAAGGGGCCGGGCGGCGCGGCCCATGGTGGCGTCCTTGGCCAAGCTGGAGAGCTTGGGGCGGTGAATGCTGCCCAGTTGAGTGGCATTGCCGGCAGCCACGCCAGCTCGCATACAGGCCTTGGTCCCGTAGCCGGGGCCGGCATTGCGGCAGATCAAGTGCAGGGCAAGGGCGGACCAGGCGGTATTGCCGATGCCGCCAAGCTTGGCCGGGCCGGCGAAATTGCAACGCTGGCGTCGACTGCGCTGGCGGGTGTCAACGGCGCGCAAGCAAGCGCCGGAACCGGATTAAACCCGCTGAAAGACGTGGCTATTGCAGCCTCGACAGGCAGCGCGGCAT
The DNA here is from genome assembly GCF_009208735.1 of Janthinobacterium rivuli. Lineage (GTDB taxonomy): Bacteria > Pseudomonadota > Gammaproteobacteria > Burkholderiales > Burkholderiaceae_D > Janthinobacterium. The sequence continues at coordinate 68,923 of NZ_WFLJ01000013.1, forward strand.
ACGCAGGTGCTGTCGGTGGAATAGGGCAGGTGCGCATGAATGGCATTACCCAGGTGAAACTGGGCAATCCATCCACGCGCGCACAAGTGGTGCGGACCACGGGTTCATCGCTGCAGATTCCGAACGCCAGCCTGTATAAAGTGAGCTCTGCGCCATCATCCCGCTATCTGGTGGAAACGGATCCGCGCTTTGCCAGTTATCGGGAGTGGACGGGTTCCGATTATCTGCTCAAGCAGGTGAAAAACGATCCCTCCGTGACGCAAAAGCGCCTGGGCGACGGTTTCTACGAGCAACGCCTGGTGCGCGAGCAAGTCGCAGAGCTGACGGGGCAGCGTTTCGTCGGCGATTACACCAGTGACGAACAGCAGTACAAGGCACTGATGGATCAAGGTGTCGCGTTTGCCAAGCAATGGGACCTTCGTCCCGGTATTGCGCTGACAGCGGAGCAAATGGCGGGGCTGACCAGCGATATCGTCTGGCTGGTGGAACAGGACGTCGTGCTGGCCGACGGCAGCACGCAAAAAGTGCTGGCGCCGCAAGTGTATGTGCGCGTGCGTGAGGGCGATATCGATGGCCAGGGCGGATTGTTGGCCGGCAAGGAGGTCAATCTGAATCTAGAAGGCGATTTGACCAATAGCGGCACGATTGCCGGACGCACGATCGTCAAGCTGAATGCGGAAAATATCGACAACCTGGGCGGGCGCATCACTGGCGATGCCATTTCCGCCCATGCCAGGAGGGACCTGAATAACATCAGCGGCACCATTTCCGCCAATAGCGAGCTGCAAGTCAGTGCGGGCCGGGATATCAACGTGAAGACCTCCACACTGACGTCCAGCAGCGAGAGCGGGAGAAACAGCTTTAGTAGCACCAATCTGGACCGTCTAGCCGGATTGTATGTCACTGGCAATGGCACAGCTGACAGTGGCAACTTACTGGTTTCCGCTGGGCGCGACGTCAACGTCACAGGTGCATCCATAGTCAATACTGCTGCTGGCGGCGGTGTGGGTATCGCGGCTGGCCGTGATATCGCCATCACGACGGTGAGTAGCGGCAACGACCAACGACTGTACGACTATAAGGATAGGAATGCGAGCGGTTCGTCTGTCAAGGAAACCGGTAGCACTCTTTCATCGTCAGGTGATATTCGCCTGAGTGCTGGTGACAATATCCAGCTGAAAGCGGCAAATGTCCAGGCAGCGGAAACGTTGCAGTTGTCTGCGGAACGCAATATCGACATTTCTACGGCACGGGATACAGAAACGCGTCAAAGCTGGTATGGCAGTAGCTCGACCAGGACTACCAGCCAAGGCAGCGAGCTGGGTGGCAAGCAGGTTGTCATGCTGGCCGGCAATGATATTAATAATGCTGGCGGTCAGGTGATAGCAAGCGACAAGTTGATCGCCAGTGCCGGGCGCGACATCAATATCGTCACGACCACTGTCAGTAATGCCAGCAAGAAAGGGGTGGGCAACAGCGAAACCAGTACCGTCGTCGACAAGGTGGCGGGCCTGTATGTGACTGGCACGGGCGAAGGCAATACGCTGATCGCCCAGGCGGGGCGTGATCTGACGCTGACCGGCGGCGTCATCGCCAATGCCGGCGTGAATGGCCAGACTAGCCTGGTCGCAGGCAATAACCTGACCCTCAATACCGTCACCGTCGCGTCGACGCACGATGAAGTGCGCAACGCGGACAATTACCGCAAAGAAAGCAAGACGGGCGAAGTGGGGAGCCAGATCATCGGCGCCGGCAATGTCAATTTGCAGGCAGGAAATGATTTGCTGGCGCGCGCGGCCGATGTGCAGGCGGGCGGGGCGCTAGCATTGGTGGCGGGCAATGACATCAGCCTGCTCAATGGCGTGGCCACCGACAGCCTGGATGTGGCAAGCAAGGTCAAGAAGAGCGGTACTTTCTCCAGCAAAACGACGACCACGCACGATCTCGTGCAGACCAGCACGGCGCTGGGGACTTCATTGACGGGCAATACCGTCGATATCGTTGCCGGGCATGACCTGAAGGTGGCGGGTTCATCGGTACTTGCGCACGAGGCTGCCAATTTAATGGCAAAAAACGATATCAGTATCGAATCCGTCGGACTGGACGGCAAGGAGATTCACTCCAAGCAAGTCAAGAAGAGCGGTACCTTTGGCCTGAGCAAGTCGCTGACCAGCCAGGCCGACGATGGGCGCACCGTTACCCAGGCTGGCAGCGCCGTCAGTGGCGGCAGTGTGACGATGGTGGGCGGACGCGACGTCGCCATCAAGGGCAGCACGGTGGTGGCCGATGGCAATATTGACTTGACCGCCTTGCGCAACCTGAGCATCGTCAGTGCCGAGAATGACAAGGACACGACGTCGAGCAGCTACAGCAAGAAGTCCGGCTTTATCGGCAGCTTCACCCAGCCAGCTTTCGGCACGGTAAAAACCACCAGCGATGGCAAGAACACGGGCGTGGCGCAAGTGGGCAGCCAGATTGCCAGCCTGGGCGGCAATGTGTCGCTGCGCGCGGGCGAGACGTATACGCAGACGGCCAGCGAAGTACTAGCCACCGGCGCGGGTGCGAATGGCGGCTTGCCTGGCGATATCAGCATCGTGGGCAAGAATGTGCTGATCAAGGAGGCGTACAACAGCAATGCCAGCGAGCAGCACACGACCTTCAGCAAGGTGGCCCTTGGCGGCACGGTTAATGTGCCGATTGTCGATGCCGTAAAAAGCATCGGCAGCCTGGCAAAAGCAGCCGAACAAACGAAGGACTCGCGCATGCAGGCACTGGCGGCCGTGACTCTGGCATCGAAGGCCACGGATCTGGCTGGCATGGCTTCGAAGGGATTGACCAACACTGCTGGCATCAAGATCAGCGTCAGCCTGGGCAGCAGCAAGAGCGAAAGCGACATGCACCAGAGCAGCAGCACGGTGGTCGGCAGCGCGGTCAATGCTGCGGGCAACGTCAGCATCGTTGCGACCGGGGCAGGGGCGGACAGCGACTTGACGGTAGCTGGCAGCAAGATTGCTGCAGGCGGCAATCTTACCTTGTTCGCCGACGACAAGATCAACCTGCTTGCAGCACAAAATACGGCGACGCAAACGAGCAAGAACAGCAGCAGCGGTTCCAGCATCGGCGTCGGCTATACCTTCGGCGGCGCGCAGAATGGCTTCAGCCTCGATATTGCGGCCAACCAGGCGCGCGGCAAGGCCGATGGCACGGACAATTACTACACCAACACCTATGTGACAGCAGGCAAGACCGCGACCGTCATCAGTGGTGGCGACACGACCTTGCAAGGCGCGATCCTGGCGGCGGACGCGGTCAAGGGCGCCATCGGTGGCAACCTGAACATTATCAGTCTGCAGGATACGAGTACCTACGCCAGCAAGAGCAGCAGCGCGGGCTTCAACATGAGCTTGTGCATTCCCCCTGCCTGCTATGGCGCCAGCAGCATCGGCGGAAGCGTCTCGAAGAGCAAGGCCAAAGGTGACTTTGCCAGCGTCACGGAACAAAGCGGCATCAAGGCGGGCGACGGCGGCTTCCAGATCAACGTCGCCGGCAATACCGATTTGCAGGCCGGCGTGATTGCCAGCAGCGGCAAGGCCATCACAGATGGCAAGAACTCGCTGATCACGGGCACCTTGACGACGAGTGAGCTGCAAAACAAGGACCAGCATTCGGCGAGCGGGTTCAGTTTGAGCGGATCAGTCAGTGGAAAGTTAGGTGACCAGACTACGGCAAGCACTGCAAAAGATAAGGCTGCAGTGGGTGCGAAATCGGCGCCAGGGGGGACTGGAGGTATTGGTAACGTATCCGGTAGCCAGAGCAGTACGACAAACTCGGGCATCAGCGGCGGTACTATCCTGATCACGGATGCAGCTAAGCAGCAAGCACTGTCAGGCAAGACAGCGACGGAAATGCTGGTCGAACTCAACCGCGATGTGCGCAGCGATCAGGACCAAAGCGGGGCGCTGACGAAAAGTTGGGACGGTCGCGCACTTGATTCTGAAGTGCAATCGCAGATCAAGATTACTCAGGCATTCAATGACATATCCCCCAAATTGATTGCAAATTTTGCAGCATCGAAGTCTGAAAATCTGAGAGCAATGGCAGATGTGGAACGAGATCCAGAAAAACAATTGGAATTGATCAATTCCGCAAAACAATGGGAGGAGGGCGGCATCTATCGCACCGCATTACATAGTGTGAATGGCTTGCTTACAGGTGGCGTTGCAGGTGCATTGGGCGCCGGAGCTGTTGCCAATGCCGCAACTACGCTATCCGATTTGCAAAAAAATACCCAGCAAGCATTGGAGCAGCAGGGCCTATCTCCTGACGCTGCGAAGATGATTTCGCAAGGGATTGCTGAAGTCACAGCCAGCAGCATTGGTGCGTTAGTCGGCGGAGGAAGTGGGGCTAGCACGGCAATAGCAGCGGATACAAACAATCGTCAATTGCATGAAGATGCTTTGGCCAAAGAAAAGACTTTTGCTCGTAATTTGGCTGAAAAAGCCAACTTGCAGGGTCTAAGAAACTCTCAAGGTCAAGCGTACACCGCCTCTGATTTTGAAAATGCGTTACGGAGCGCCAATAATAAAAATCTGGGAGAAACCTGGCAAAGTAGCATGATAGTGGGGATTGATAAAAACACAAAAAGCACAGATTTGTACGACACAACTGGAATGGTTTTAACTGGAGATGGTAATGGCAACCATAAGATGGTGCAGACTGGATTGAGTTTGCCATCGAGAAATGTTATGGATTTCATTAAAAATAACGATGGTGGAAACTACAGCTGGGATAATTCTGCCCCTCCCCCCGTTACTTCACCGAAATTCGAGAACTTCTCGGTTCCTCCTGGCTGGAGTTATGGAGGGGCAGCGTCCTCTGGCATGGATACATTAAAAATGGGGATACCACTGCCAGACTATCTATCGCTTAGCGGATCAACCAAATATCTCAATTTTGGCGTATCCATTTCCATTAATTTACATAATGGGACAATTTATGCGGGCGGCTTTGTTCCTGATGCGGCTTCGAATGGAGCCACAGCGACTTTCGGGTATTTGCCGAGCAGCTATGAGTATAATAGAAGCCGTGAAGATAAAGCAAAAAGCACCGATAGCTTGATGACTGGAGCATCAGCAGGATTAAGTGGCTGTGCTTACGGAGCATGTCTTGGCATTAATCATGCAATAGGTGGGGAAACGGCGAAAGAAGTAGGCATCGGATTCGGCGGCATATCAAAAGTACCGGCCCCATCAATTAATGTCAATGTAGGAGCATCAGGCCCTATAAACCAATAATCGGCAGCTCCAGAATTCATCCATCTGGAAATTTTATACATATGAGCATTAAAATTAAAGAAAAAATACACTTAACATTTTTTGCCATTATATTTATTGTTTTTGTTTTTTCATTTATTAAAAATAGAACTGATATAAGCGGCCATGAAAAAATGATATTCATGGAAAATGACGTCAATGAAATATTAGAAAATGGAGGCAATATTGTTAGCAGAAAACCAAGAGCGCAGAGAGATTCCGCAACGTATTTTTTAACATTCAAAGATGAGGGGTGGAGTTCAGCCTTACTGCAAAAGAACATTAATACGCTTCTTTTGTTAGGATGGGAAAAACGTCGAAATAATATTTTTTGCAAAAAAGGAGTCAAATTGGAGATCAAAGAGGGACAGAGCATGCATCAAGGACAGGGGACGAATACTATAGATCTATTTTATAGTGCAAAGACCATAAAGGAATGTCAGTGAATATTAAAACTCGTCGTGACGTTACAGTAAAAAGAGAGAGATACGCACCTATCACTTGAAATTTATGACAATGACATACAGCAATGGATCATGAGTGGTTTGATCGGTTACGCAGCAAACTTCGTCCGTCAAGGAGGGGGGGAGAACGCGAACGGCCCAGCGGTCCTGTTGGTCTGTCGAGTGCTGCGCCCTGTGCTACTCGATGTACTGACGGATAGCGGTGAGAGGCCCACCGCCGCAGTTACCGGCAAGTAGGAAGGCGATCATAGTACGCCAAAAAAAAAAGCGTCCTGCGGATGCTCGGATAGTTCTTCTTCCGAATCATGCGGCTGAAAACGCCAGTCAGGCTGTTGACCTTATTGGAAACGGGACCAAAGAGCCGGGGGGCAAGTCCGCCATTAGTACGCGATCTCAGCTTTGGCCGTCGCGATCTGCAGCAAGTTGCGCTTTATCAAATACCGATACGGCCCGACTGACTATCCTGCTTGACACGTGAAAAGCGGCGGCGATGTGGGACATGGTAAAAGCGGTTGACAGATAAGCGCGTGCCATGGCCTCATCTCTGTCGCTATGGCGCGCCCGAAACTGCTCTAATGGCAGCGTGACAGCGCGGCGCTGCGACCTTGGCGTATCTCTGGGCGTCTCGATGCGCTGTGATTACTAATGTGCTGAAATGAAGGCGTCATCGCCTAGAAGAATCGGGTGACAGGTGCGAGGCGCCTTGATGCGCAGATCAGAGCACAGGGCTTCACGCCGCTTCCACCAAAAGTGGTCGTTCCTACACGTACACCAAGACCATGATAAGAGAATTCGATGACTGAGAAAGTATTTGCAATAGGACTATATAGTTACACGACTCCAGCTCCAGGTGCTGATGGCTTGAAGGCGTTCTACGATTTAGTTACGTCAATTTTCCATCGTATCGGGATTGCACCAACATATTTTGCGGCCGAAGGTTTAGGTTACAAGGGCGATTTAACCAAAATTGGCGGAAGAGTATACACAAAGGCGCTGAAATCTGGTTTCTCTGATATTCATGTGATGTCATTGGTTGCAAATCCAGAAGGCAGCGCAGAGCCTGGTTATGACAGTTTTGCTTCGGCCTCTTTAAGTTATGTTGAAGAGATTGGTGAGACGTTGTTTTGTTTGGCAATTGAAGAGCGCTTCTTGGAGTTTGGCGGGGATATTTTTGAAAGCATTTTAATGTCGTGCATTGGTCTGAGGCACTGGGATTTTGGGTATGCTCTTTCTCAATTTATTGAACAGAAACCCGAATTCCATGTCCTGGGTCTGGACGGTGGAAAGCTGACTGCTGAGGATCGAAAGCGTTTAAATAAATGGTATGCGTCACTGCCTGAAGTACGCCTCCAAAAAATTCGAGATGTCTATCCAGTAAACGTCCTAAATGATACGCAATTAAATGCACAGGTTTCAGTTTCTCAGACCCTAGAAGATATTATTCGTGCAGATTCATTCTCTTCTTTGCGGCGGGTTGGCGATGGTCAGCTTTGGTTGTGGGAAGTCCAGCTAGGTGGTTTAGATGATCTTCGAAATATGCTTGCAACCGGCAACGTATTGATCACCTAACGCAGGGCCGGGGTCAGGTCCGCCTTTCGTACACGTTCTCAGCCTTGGCTTTCTCGATCAGCAGCAAGTTGCGCTTTATTCGCTTTATTAAATGCCGATACGGCCCGACTGACTGTCTTGATCGAGACGTGAAAAGCGGCGGCAATCTGGGACATGGTAAAAGCGGTTGAGAGATAGGCGCGTGCCATTGCCTCGTCTCTGTTGCTATAAAGGGCTTTATATTGTGCTAGTGATAGCGCGACAGCGCGGCGTTGCTGCCTTGGCGTATCTCTGAATGCTGCGGAACGCTGCGATTGCTGATGTGCCGAAACGAAGGTGTCGTCGCCCAGAAGAGTCTGATGACAGGTGTGAGTGAGCGGACTTTCCTCGCCCATCCCGCCCGCGACAAACCGGCAGTACGCTGGGATGGCCTCTTCGCGCGTAGCGCCAAACTGGCTCAGAGCCAGTCACGCGCCAACCAGCACGGAGCTGGCGCGTCGTCCAAAAAATAGCGATGGCTGCTCCAGTGCCACTCATCGGGTGACACGACCATGTGCGCCCGGACTGGATTCAAGACGATGTAGCGGGCCAATTCCAACAGGTAGTTTTCTTTCTGGACCAAGATAGCTTTATAGCGACCTTGCAATACGTGTCCTACAAGCTTGTGGTGCAGATTGAAATGCTGGGTATATAAGCCGTTCAGTTGGCGCATGCCCTGCAACAGATTCGCCTCGACCGTTTCAACGAGCAGATGATAATGATTGGTCATCTGGCAAAAGCTATGCACGACAAAATGGTGCCGCTCACATACCAACACAAGTACTTCTTGCCAGGCAAGGCGATCGGTATCGTCCCGGTAAATGGCGCCGCGCCGGTCGCTGTGCGAAGTAACGTGATAGAGGGCGCCGGCGAACTCAAGTCGTAGTGGTCGCGTCATGCGGTAGATGGTACCTGAGCTATATACATCGGCACTGAGATTGCGCAGAGGTTTGAATGTCGGAATGGCTGAGGCCGTGTCGGAATGGCGGACTTGACCCGTCTCTCGTGACCCCGTCTCTCGGAAAACGTCCTCCGTATAATCCAGTAAAACATTGATAATATGAAAATTTCTCTCAGTTTTGCAGCAAAAAACCCTCAATTTTTAAAAAAAATACGCCGCATTAGAGCGGACTTTGAAGGTTTTTTTGATGATTTCTCATTGGTGGATTTAACTAACCCAATTCATGAGTCAATATTAATTGGGGTGACTGATTCAAGAGAGGATGATTTTTTTGAAATAATTAAAAATAGAGATGGATACTTTCAAACTCTTGCAGGCTTGGGCGGCTTTAATGATGATGAAGCATTGAGGATGAAATTATTCCTCATAGTATCTAAATCAATATTGGCGTGCCCATTTTCAAATCCTGACAGGGAAAAATTTTCTATTCTTTTGAAAAAATGGGAGGGTGAAATAATGAAAAGTTGAGTTTTTCCGATGATCTAAGTGTCAAGACCCGCCTGGTTATAAACACGTTTAACAAATAATTCCGGTTTTTTTGCCTGCCATTTCTTCATTGCCTGAATCGGCGTTTCGTTGTTGGGGGGGCGGGGTCAGTGGGGGCGGGGTCAGATCCGGCATTCGTACACGATCTCAGCCTTGGCCGTCTCGATCTGCAGCAAGTTGCGCTTTATGAAATGCCGATACGGCCCGGCTGACTGTCCTGCTTGAGACGTGAAAAGCGGTGGCGATGTGGGACATGGTAAAAGCGGTAGGCAGATAAGCGCGTCCCATTGTTCGTCTCTGTCGCTATAGCGGACCTGATATTGCGTCAATGACAGGGTGACAGCGTGGCGCTGAGGATCGGCGTATCCTTAAGTTTATCGGAGCGCTTCGATTGCAGCTGTGCTGAAATGAAGGCGTTCTCGCCCAGAAGAATCGGATGACAGGTGTGAGCAAGCGGACTGGTGTCTTTCATCTCGGTCGCGACAAACAGGCAGTAGCGGATTTTGCAGGTGAGGGTATTTTTGAGGGTATCGGTACCTGAATGGTTTGGAAAACACTGAAAAATCAAGCGCTTAGCCAGCTCGTTGACAATTGAATGGGAGTGAGGAGCTCGCTTTAAGCGATTGATTTTAAAGTGAAAAATATATGGCCGTTGATAATTCAAAAAATTATCAATGGCCATTTTTTTGATGCGCGTCCAGTTGGACCATCGCGCCAAGGAAATGCGTGCATTGACGGCTGCATCACTCCATCTAGCGCGACTTTTCGGCACGGTAGTGATCCGGCTCTTTCTCGCTCTTGCTTGCGGACTCGGCGCAATCCACGGATTTTTTTTGGATGGCTTCGAGGCCTTGACGCGCGAGGTCCAGCAGCGCTATTTCTACGGTGCTGCCATTTTGCATGGCCAGGCGCTTCACGGCGAAGGCAAGCGCGGGGGGAAGCTCCAGGAATTTCAGTATCATCGCCGCTCCGGCCGGCACTGGCGGGTCGATTTGCGCGCCTCTTGCGATGGGCAACGTTCCGTGCACAAGCCAGGCGGTGCTGACGCCGAGGGCCGCGGCAATTCTATCTGCCGCTTCCGGCCGTGGTTTGGCCTTTCCTGATTCGTAGCGATACAGTTGCGTCGGGTTGATGCCCGCCAGTTCGGCAAGCAGCACTTGTGAGATACAAAGATTGTCGCGGCAATTCTTGATCCGCTCAGAAACATGGGTGTCGCCAGACATACATTTTACCTTTCAATGTACAACGTTCTTGAATCAGCGGCGCATGACGCGCCTGCCGTCGCAATGATGAACGCCACGAGCGCGCTTTGCCAGCGACAGCCTGGTCACCAGTATGGATTTTACTGCCCTGGCGCTGCATCGCGGCATCCCCTTGTTTTGCATTCCTTCCGCTCAGCCTGGATCGATGGCAGCGGCCAGGCTGGCGATGATGGCTCAGGGCCTGAGGCTGGGTACCAGGACGGCGGCGCCGTCAAAGCGCCCGGCGCGCAAGTCCGCCAGCGCAGCATTGGCCTGAAACAGTGGATAGGCCAATGGCGAGGTCTTCAGGTTGAAACGCTCCGCCAGCGCCATGAACGCCATGCCGTCGGCGCGGGTCAGGTTGGCGACCGAGCGCACGCCGCGCTCTCCCCACAGCAGGGAATAGGGCATGGCGGGCAAATCGCTCATGTGGATGCCGGCGCAGACGACCGTGGCCCCTTTGGCGCAGGCGGCCAGCGCCAGTGGCACCAAAGCGCCATCCGGCGCGAACAGGATGGCCGCATCCAGCGCGACCGGGGCCGGCCCTGTCGATGCGCCCGCCCACGTGGCCCCCAGGGAACGGGCGAAATCCTGCGTGCGGGTGTCGCCATCGCGCGTAAAAGCATAGACTTCGCGCCCTTGCGCTATCGCCAGTTGCGCCACGATGTGTCCGGCAGCACCGAAGCCGTAGATGCCGAGCCGGCGCGCCGTACCCGTCATGGCATAGGCACGGTAGCCTATGAGTCCTGCGCACAGCAACGGCGCCGCGTGCACGTCGTCATGGCTATTGGGCAGCGGCAGGCAGTAGCGGGCGTCGGCCAACGCGTACTCGGCATAGCCTCCATCGCGGTCGTAGCCGGTAAAGCGGGCGGCATCGCACAGATTTTCGCGGCCGGAGCAACAATATACGCAGGCGCCACAACTGCCTGCCAGCCACGGCACGCCGACGCGCGCGCCGATCCGCAGATTGCTTACTTGGGCGCCGATGGCAACGACCGCGCCGACAATTTCGTGTCCTGGCACGACTGGCATGCGGTGCGCGGGCAGTTCTCCATCGAGCTGGTGCAGATCCGTGCGGCAAACGCCGCAAGCGAGCACGCGCAGGAGCACATCCTGCCCCATTGGTGCCGGTACCGGGCGCTCCAGTGCTTGCAACTGTGCGCCAGGTCCGCCGTGTTCCAGCACCATGGCCCGCATGGCAACTCCTTCCATTCGATCTCGTGCATGGTGGGCCTATTTCAGCGTGGCCGACGCTTCGCTCAGTGCTTGCTGCAAGGGGAGGGCGTGCGGATCGTCAATGTTTCCCGCAGCAAAATCCTTGGGCGACAAGGCGCGTCCGTAAAAGGCATCGGTCAGATGCTGGTTGAAGCGGATGTCGCTCAGTCCCACAGCCACGACATCGCCGAACAGGCCTTTTGTCCCACTCCAGGCCACGACGTCGCCGATGCCAACCGTGCCTTGCGCCATTTTCGACCAATTCACCACGGTCAGCCCCGCTGCGGCATTGAGGGAAAAGTTATTTTTCTTCATGACTGCGTTGACGGCCTTATCATTGTTCAAGAGCATCACGATGGGGCCGCCTTCGGCGCCGGCCTGCAAACCCAGCGTCAAGCCGCCCAGGTTGTAGAAGGCGGGTCCGCTCCAGTTGCCGTCGGAGCGCCTGACGAGCAGCAGTGCACCTCCCCCTTGAACACCCACCCCCAGGGCAGCGCGGCCGTACGAGGGAACAATCAGCATGCCCTTGGCTTGTTGCAGCAAGGGCTGCATGCGCGCATCGGCCTGCAGTTGGTGCACCACAGGAATGGCGGCTTCAACGCGCTTGCTGGCGCTGGCCATCGCCTTGCTGGCGAGATCGGGCGCGCTGCTCTGGCGGCCATTGCTTTGCGCCACAGCAACCCCCGACGCCAGCAGCATGAACAAGCCGGCAGTGGTTGCTTGGCGACATAGGTTCGCGATAGACATGGCAGTTCCTTCCGTAAGGGGTGCAGGTTTTTGCTCGCGATGTGAGCGTATCTCATGCTAGCGCCGCTTGCCTGCCATTGACCATGATCTACATCACTGTTCTGGATCGCGCCATGCCGCGCGCCTGTTTTGCCAGGCATGCCATCCTGACAGTGGCAGTGCCTCTTGACGCACTGGCAGTCCTGCGACAGTATGGCTGCACAACAAGGAGCCAGCATGCCAACGCCACCGCTCACCCGCATCGAGCCATCCTCCAGCGCGCCCATGGTGCAAACCTTGATCTCGTTTCTCGAACACGAGGTCCAGCCGATGATCGTGCTCGACCCCGATTACACGATTCTGGCCGCGAACGTCGCCTACCAGCGGCAATTTGGCAGCATCGGCCAGCCGGTGACTGGTCACAAGTGCTACCGCATCTCGCATCACTACGATGCCCCTTGTGACCAGGCCGGTGAACATTGCCCCATGAAGAAGGCGCGGGAATTGCGTGGACCCGACCGCGTGCTGCACATCCACCATACGCCGCGGGGCCCCGAGCACGTCGCCGTCGAACTGCGTCCGATCTTCGATGCCGGCGGCACCATTACCGCGTATGTCGAGCGGCTGGAAGTGGTGCGCAGCGCTTCGGCCAAGCCGAGCGAGGAAGGGCTCGTCGGGCGTTCCGCCCCATTTACCCGGGTGCTGGAGGCGTTGCAGCGGGTGGCGCCCTCGATGCTGCCGGTGCTGCTGCTGGGCGAGTCCGGCACGGGCAAGGAACTGTTTGCGCGTGCCGTACATGAAAACAGCGCGCGTGCCACAGGACCGTTCGTCGTCGTCGATTGCTCCGGACTGACCGAAACGCTGTTTGAAAGCGAATTGTTCGGACATGAAAAGGGCGCTTTCACGGGCGCGACCTCGCGCAAGCCGGGGCTGGTCGATACGGCGCAAGGGGGTACCTTGTTTCTCGACGAAATAGGCGACGTGCCCCTTTCCATGCAAGTCAAGCTGCTGCGCCTGATCGAGTCGGGTACTTACCGGCGTGTGGGCAGTGTCGAGACCCAGCATGCCAATTTCCGCCTGGTCGCCGCGACCCACAAATCGCTGGAACACATGATGGCGCGGGGCGAATTCCGGCAGGACTTGTATTACCGCATCAGTGCCTTCCCCATCGCTTTGCCGCCGCTGCGCGACCGGCCCGACGACATCGGCTTGCTGGTGCAGTCATTTCTGCGCCGCGCCGGCGCGGGCAAGCGTACGCTGACGATAGACGCCGAAGCCATGGCGCAGCTGCGGCGGCGCCCATGGCCGGGCAATATCCGCGAACTGCGCAATGTGCTGGAAAGGGCCAGCCTGTTCGCCGATGATGGCGTGATCCGCGTCGAGCAGCTGCTGGCGGCGCCGGTGGCGCAGGGCGCCGCGCCAGACATGCCGCCGCGCGGCGCCAGCATCCCGCTGGCCGAGCTGCACGCCACCTTCGGCGGCACGCGCAAGGAACTCGCGGCGCACCTTGGCCTCAGCGAGCGCACCTTGTACCGCCGCCTGAAAGCGCTGGGTATCGCCTAGCACCTGGCCGGACGGTCGTGGCCTGGTGCCACTGCCATGTCTGTCAGCATGGCAGTGCCGCCGGTCGAATGGCAGCGTGCTGCTGCCTGTCGCGTCGTCCCAAGTCCCTGTTTTCTCTCCAATCCTCACTTTGTATAACGCTGGCATGAAATATGCACGGATAGAGCTTGACGCGTACCGGGAACGAGGGCGTGCGTCTCCTGTCGTCATCGCGACGATTAACCATTAAGGAGCAAGACCATGAACGCGAACGTCGGCAATATCGATCGTGCCATCCGGATACTGCTGGGGCTGGCTGGGGGTGATTCCCCTGGCGACAGGCATTTTCCGCTTCTGTTCCGCGTATCTGCCGTTTGGCATCCGTACCTGTGCGGTGAAAAAATGAAACAGGCAAGGGAGGCGCACACATGAGCATGCAATCTGGCGGCTATCGCGCACTGACGCAGTCGGTATCGCAACAACTGGCGACCCTGCGCGCCGATATTCCCGACGTGATGAAAGGCTTTGGCGATCTGGCGCGCGCGGCAACGCGCGACGGTGCGCTGGACAGGAAAACCAAGGAGTTTATCGCGCTGGCCCTGGGCATCGCGGCCCATTGCGATGCCTGCATAGGATTTCATGTGCAGGCCCTCGTCAAGCTGGGCGCCACCCGGGCCGAATTCGAAGAGACCTTGGGCATGGCCATCTACATGGGCGGCGGGCCGTCGGCGATGTATTGCGCCAATGCGCTGGCGGCATTCGAGGAATTCTCGGCTCCGGCATGAGCCGCATGCCGTCAAACGGCGATGTGTCAAATTAATCTGGCAGGGATTGATCTATGTCATACCGGACCAGTGACGTGACTGCCCGCAGTCACGTACATTGGATGGACGTCCTCGCGCTTGCCGCTGCGAGCCGACCGAAGCTGGCGCAAAATCGTTCGGATTGCCTTGATGGGAGTCGTCTTCATGCAACGAATCGCACTCGTTACCGGTGGTACCCGAGGCCTGGGCAAGGCCATCTCCCTCGCCTTGCAGGCGGGTGGCCACAGGGTCGCCGCCATCTACCACAGCAATGCGGATGCCGCCGGCGCATTTTCCGAGACGACATCGATTCCCGTATTCCGCTGGGATGTCAGCGATTTCGACGCCTGTCGCGATGGTATCGCCACGGTGGAACAGCAACTGGGGCCCATCGATATCCTGATCAACAATGCCGGCATCACCAGCGATGCCTTATTGCACCGCATGGACCCGGATCAGTGGTGGCAGGTCATCAATACCAATCTCGGCTCGATGTTCAATATGTGCCGCCATGTCATGGAGGGCATGCGGGCGCGCGAGTTCGGCCGTATCGTCAATATCAGCTCCGTCAATGGCGAGAAGGGCCAGCTTGGCCAGGCCAACTACGCCGCCGCCAAGGCCGGTATTCTCGGCTTTACGCGGGCGCTGGCGCTGGAGGGGGCGCGCAAGCAGATCACGGTCAACGCGGTCGCTCCCGGCTATTGCGATACCGAGATGGTGGCCGAGGTCGCCCCCGAGGTCCTGCAAAAAATCATCGCCGGCATCCCCGTTGGCCGGCTCGGCACGCCTGAGGATATCGCGCGCCTGGTGGCGTTCCTGGCCGACGACGCCAGCGGCTTCATCACGGGGGCAACCTTTGATGTCAATGGCGGGCAATATATGGGCTAGCATTGCTTGCCGCCGAGCAAGTGCGTGGCCGCGGTACGCCGGGAGTGATACACATGATCTCGTTGACGGTCAATGGGCGGGCTGTCGATGTCGAGGAAGGTTCCACCTACCTTGATGCCGCGAGGCAAGCTGGCGTGCATATCCCCACGCTTTGCTACTATCCGCGCTTGCCGACCCATGCCGTGTGCCGCATGTGCCTCGTGCATGTGGCCGGCCAGCCCCACATGCAGCCGGCCTGCATCACGCTGGCAAAAGCCGGGGACGTGGTCGAGACGGCATCGAGCGACCTGCAAGCATTTCGCGCGATGGATGCGCAATGGCTGCTGGCGCGCCATCCGAACGACTGCCTGCGCTGCGAAGTCAACGGCTCTTGCCGCTTGCAAAGCCTGATCAGCGAAAATCAATGGGAAGAGCGCTGGGAAAAGCTGCCGCGCGGCTCGGTGGCGCATCCCGAACACCGCTTGACGGATCATACCTCGCCGAGCATCTGGCGCGACCTGTCCAAATGCATCGAATGCGGCCTGTGCGTGGAAGCGTGCGGCGCATCGGGACAGCAGCAATACGTGATCGGCTTCGCCGAACGCGGCTCGGGACGCTTGCCGGTGACTGTCTTTGACCATACCCTGGCCAACACCCAGTGCATTTCTTGCGGTCAATGTACGCTGGTTTGTCCTGTCGGCGCGCTGGTCGAGACGCCGCACTGGCACGCGGTGCTGCATACGCTGGATGAGCACAGGCGTGTGTCCGTGGTGCAAGTGGCGCCGGCCACGCGCGTTGCCATCGGCGAAGAATTCGGCATGCAGGCCGGCACGGTCAGTACGGGAAAAATGATCAATGCCTTGCGGCAACTCGGTTTTGACTACGTGTTCGACACCAATTTCGGCGCCGACCTGACGATCATGGAAGAAGCGGGCGAGTTGCTGGCGCGCATAGGAGGGCAGGCAGGAAACGCGCAGCCCTTGCCCTTGTTCACTTCCTGCTGCCCGGGATGGGTGAACTGGGTGGAAATCAACCGGCCTGACCTGCTGCCGCATCTGAGCACGACCAAGTCGCCGCAGCAGATGCATGGCGCGCTGACGAAGCGCAGCGCCTTCGCGCGTTCGCTCGGCCCTGCCTTTGCCGAGGGCAGGGCGGAACCCTACGTGGTCAGCGTCATGCCGTGCACGGCCAAGAAGGACGAGGCGGTCCGGCCCGGCTTGTCCGGCGACGTCGACCACGTCCTGACCACGCGGGAGCTGGCCCGGATGATCAAGTCGCGCGGCATCGCCTTCCATGCGCTGGCGGACGATGGCGCGTTCGACGATCCCCTGGGGGAAAGCACGGGCGCCGCACAGATCTTCGCCGCGTCGGGCGGCGTGATGGAGGCCATGTTGCGCACCGCCGTCCACTTGCTTGGCAGGCAGGACGCGCTGGCGCTGGAGTGGCAGCCATTGCGCGGCATCGGCCAGGGGATCAAGACGGCGCAGATCGCCGGTTTGGGCACGGTCGCCATTTGCAATGGCATCGCCGCGGCACAGCATATGCTGGAGACGGACGCATGGCGCGATCAATTCGTCGCCATCGAGGTCATGGCCTGCGTCGGCGGCTGCCTGGGCGGCGGTGGCGAGCCCAAATCGATGGATCCCCTGGTGCTGGACAAGCGCATGCGGGCGATCTACGAACTCGACAAGCAGGCGGTGCGGCACAGTGCGCATGAAAACCGGGCCGTGCAAACCTGGTACGCCACGGAAATGCAGGAAGCCAATGCGGTCCAGGCGCGCGTGCTGCTGCACACAAGCTATGCGGCGCGCAATTCCAGGCGCCTGCTGCTGATGCAATTTCTCGATTGCGTGGACCGGCGCGACGGTGCGGGGGCGGCGACCTTGCTGCATCCCGATGCATCGTGGTCGACGGCGTCGCCGTTCGGCGACGTGCACGGCGCCACAGCGATCCAGGCGCTGATCGATACCCGGTTGCCAGCACGCGAGTATGGGCCGGCGTTCGCGCGGCACAGGATGGTATCGGCTGCCGACATGGACGACCTTGCCGTCATCACGCCGACGGGGGAATTGTGCCGCTTCAGCGTGGCGCTCGACAGCAGCCGGTCGCCGATGCTGATCAGCAGGCTGGTGCGCACGATACTGCCAGGATAGCGTGTGTCGCTAGCGCGAATGCAATCCATCGGCGCTGTAGGTGTTGCGCGGGTTCCAGAGCATCCAGCCATTGCTGCCGGCCGATTCGGCAGCATCGATCTGTGCCCTGATCTCCGCCGTGCCGAACACGCGTTTGTCAAAGGCATAGTCGCGGAAGGCTTGCAGCCACGGGCGGAACCGCAAGGGGGAAATGCGGGTGCGCGCGATGGCATGGCGCAAGGTCAGGTAGACGATCTCGCCTGGATGCGCGACGGGGTTGGGATAGCCGGGAATGCCGAACTGATAACCGGACGGGTACAGCATCGGTGCGAGGTAGTCGACGACGCCGGCCAGGCTCGTCAATTCCTGGCCTATATTGGTGTCGTTCTTGTTCCATGCGACATAGCCGAAGATGTCGGCCGACAGAAAGACATTGTAGCGCACCAGGCGCTTGCGGGCCGCGTCGAGGAAGCCCGTAATGGCTTCGACCCGCGCCGCTTCCGTGCTTGGCATGGCAAATTGCAGCTTGTCGGCATCCGGGAAGCGGACATAATCAAATTGCACTTCATCAAACCCCATGTCGGCCGCTTCTTCCGCCAGATCGATAAGATAGGTCCAGGCGCCCTGGCAGAAAGGATCGAGCCACGACAGCTGCTCCCTGTCGTGAAATGGCTGGCCCCGCGCATCCTTGACGCGCCATTCCGGATGGGCAGCGGCCGACAGTGCGTCCTTGAACGCCACGATGCGGGCGATCAGATAGATGCCTTTTGCCTTCAGCTGCGTCACCATGGCGCGCATGTCGTGCACGGTGGTAACGCTGCGCGCGCCGCAACGGCTTGCCTCCAGCACACGCGTCGGATAGGGAACCAGGCCGCGATCGCTCTTCAGGTCGATGACCAGGGCATTGAGCTCGGTTGTGTCGAGCAGCGCCAGGGCCGCTTCGCGCAAGCGCTTGTCGCCGATGCCATAGGCGGACAGATAGAGGGCCTTAGGTCGCAGGGCGTGCAGGCCGATTGCCTGCGCCGTCGCGCTGGCCGGCACGACGGGGATGCTCGCGCGCGCATAGCCGATGGCCCTGGCCAG
The DNA here is from genome assembly GCF_009208735.1 of Janthinobacterium rivuli. Lineage (GTDB taxonomy): Bacteria > Pseudomonadota > Gammaproteobacteria > Burkholderiales > Burkholderiaceae_D > Janthinobacterium. Next base: position 87,342 of record NZ_WFLJ01000013.1, read on the forward strand.
CAGGCGCGGCGACGACACGGGAAGAGCGTAGTGCCCGTTCGCATCGCTGGTGGCTTGCGCATGTCCGGACGAGACGATGGCGCCCGCGATCGGCTGGCCCGTCGCCGCATCTATGACCCGGCCTTCCAGCGCCAGCGCGAGGGCGGGCCATGCAAGGCAGCATATCCACGCAAGGCGGCGCCTCATCGAGTACATGCAGGTCCCCTGGCGATGCGCGCCAGCAATGCTGGCACTCCCACCGCATCGACCACCATGTGACGCGGCAGTGCGTACGGCGGGTCCTTGCCCGAGGCATTGCGATTGCCCAGCGCAAACGCCGCCGTGTAGCCACTATCTTGCGCCGCACGGCGCAGCGCCTCGTCGGAAATGCCATATGGCCAGGCAAGCAATGTCACGTCGATACCGAGGCGTTCTTGCAGCACGGTGCGGGGGCGTGTCAGCTGGAATTGGACGAAGCGGGCATAGGCGTCGGTTGTCAGGCGCCTGCGTTCCACGCGGAAATCAGGATGCCAGTAGGTGTGCGCACCGATCGATACCAGTTTGCTCGCCGTCATGCTGCGTAATTGCGCCCAGGTCAAGGCATAGGGCGCGTTGCCGATGGCGGACGGATAAATGAACAAGGTGACCGGCACGTTCAGGCGCATGATGGCCGGGAACAGCGCGGAGAACACGGAGCGGTGGCCGTCGTCGACAGTGATGGCGACCAGCTTGCCCGCCAGCCCATGGCCCGGGGAGAGTGACGCCAGCAGGTCGGCCACGGGCACGATGCGGTAGCCATGCGCGCGCAATTGCGTCATCTGTTGGACGAACACTGCCGTGGTCGTGGTCATGCTGTCAGCGGCCGTGTCGCCGAACCGGTGATAGACGAGAATGCTGCAGCTGTCAGTCGCGGTGGCCATGCCGGAAGCCAGCAGCGATGCGGCGAAAAAGTTGGCAAGCACGACATTTCCTGCAGAGTAAGACGACAGTCCAGTCTAGCCATTCGCGGCGCCTGGCTCACTGACGTCAATCATGGTCTTGCGGAGCGAATCGTGGTAGGGGGACGTATGCTTGCGGCACTGATGTCACGGCTGGCGGCGAGGTGCCGGACACCGGCCCGGACATTTTTTCACGGCATTACTCGGCAGGGGCACTGTTCCCGGGTAGCACAATGATCCACGCGCCGTTTGATGTGCATCATTCATTTCTCAGTGCCGGATCAATATCATGGCTGCATGCATCCATCCGGGTGCCAGCAACGAGGGAGGGAACACCATCATGGCTAACCATCTGACCCGATTTGACCCATTTTCCGAGATTGCGCGCTTTGAACCGCTCAATGGCATCGAGGACTGGTTCCGCGACTTCCAGCTACGGCCTGCGCTGCGCGACTGGAACGTGGAGCCGCGCATCAAGATCGACGTATCGGAAACGGACGCGGCGTACACCGTCAAGGCGGAGATTCCCGGCGTGAAAAAAGAGGACATCAAGGTCGAGGTCGAGGGCGGTGTCGTCTCGATTGCGGCCGAACTGAAACACGAGAGCGAAGTGAAGGTCGGCAAGCTGCTGCGTACGGAGCGCACCTACGGCGAACAGCGCCGCAGTTTTACGCTGGCACATGATATCGACGATGCTAAGGTGGTCGCCAGTTATGCGGAAGGCGTACTCACCCTGAATTTGCCGAAAAAGAGCGGCAAGGCGAGCAAACACATTGCCATCAGCTAGTGTCGCGGTATGGCTGGTGCCGGGCTGTCCTGGCCTGCATGCCAGCGCGCACGCCTGTTGCCAAGGTGCCTGCGGCTAGCTGTCGGGCGTCGCGCGCGACGCCGGGCCTCACCTTTGCCGCGTAGCACCTACATACCGAGTGAGAAGGGCGAGTCCATGTCTGCTACCGTGCGTTCTGCCGACTACCCACGCGGTTTTCTTCTCCGGCATTTCCCCCTGGTCAGCCTGGCGACGGCATGTGTCGTGCTGGTATGCCTGTCTATCCTGACGATCCAGTTGCTGACGATATGGCGCGCGCGCGAAGTGCGGCTGCACGAAGCGCGCGACGCGGCTGCGAATGTCAGTCAGGCTGTCGCGCAGCATGCCTACGATACGCTCAGGGAGGTCGACACCCTGTTGCTTGGACTGGTCGAGCGCAGCGACCTGCCGGGAGCGTCAGGCTTCGACCAGTCCCGTATGCAAGCGTTGTTGAGAAATCATGTCGCGGAGCTTCCCCAATTGCATGCCATCATTATCTTTGCCGCAGATGGCAGGCCATTGGTCAATTCCGGCACGACGATGCCGGTCAATCTCGACAACCGGGACATGGAATCTCTTCATTACCATCGTCTGCATAATGATCTGCAGCTTTATCTGGGGATGGGCGCGGGGCGGCAGGTCAACAGCGAATGGATCCTGGCGGTGTCACGCAGAATCAACCTTCCCGACGGGAGTTTTGGCGGCGTGGTGCTGGCCACTATCGGCCTCAATTATTTTAGAAAATTCTATGAGGACTTTTCCATAGGCGAGCAAGGAACGATTCTGGTGACGCGTGATGATGCCGGGCTCGTATTGCAAATTCCCTATGATGGCCGGGTGCATGACGTTACGGAGTTGCCATTCAAACTGTTCCCTGCATCCTCGTCGATGGCAAAGATCAGGGATACGCACGCCAGTCAGGGCTTGGACGGGAGATCAAGGATCATCAGCTATCACAAAATTGCCGAATATCCGCTGGTGGCCTTGACTGCCTTGTCGCAGGATGAGGTCCTGAGTGGCTGGCGCAATGATGCCTGCCTGCAAATTGCCGCGTTGAGCGCCTTGATCTTGCTCATCGGATTTTTTGGCTGCCGCTTGCTCAATCAGCTGACCTCACGCTTGATCGTCGAGGAGGAATTCAAGGAGTCGAGCGATGAATTAAGAGTATCCAACCAGCGCTTGACGCACCTCGCCTTGCAGGATGGCTTGACGGGGCTGGCAAATCGACGCAGTTTTGATGAAGCATTGATTGTGGAGTTCAGTCGGGCCCAGCGTGCAGGGAATTCCCTGGGCCTGATGATGATTGATGTTGATTTTTTCAAGCAATATAACGACATTTATGGTCACGTGGCTGGCGATGAATGCTTGAAGAAAATTGCCGGCGTGGTCGCCTCGGGCATGCGCAGGGCGGGCGATATGGCGGCACGCTATGGTGGTGAGGAAATGGTTCTGCTCTTGCCAGGATCGGATGTCGACGGCGCCGTATCGCTCGCGGAAACCATTCGTCATGGCATAGAGAGTGTCGGCATTGCCCATATTGGCAGTCCCCTGTGCAAGGTGACGGTCAGTATCGGCGTGGCGGTGTTCCCCTTGATTACCATGGAAACGATGTCCATCACCTTGCTCAATGCCGCCGACCATGCCCTGTACAAGGCCAAGGCATCGGGGCGCAATAACGTATGTACCTGCGATTCGCGCGAAAAGAAGTTCTCCCGCACAAATGCCGTTGAAATCAATGAGAACTGGTGCCAGGAGTATGTGGGGCAGGCAGACCTATCCAGTTAAGAGAGAGGACGGCGGCCCCCCCAGGCTGATCCGTACGGCACATGTGCGCCCGCCTGTCCGTCAGGGTAAAAAATTCTCAGGATTAATATTGTATTTTTTATATTTTTGTTGTTGTCATGCTCAGTTATTCACCGCATTGATGTAGATCATCCATCCCCCGTGACTGTACCTATTTGAAACGATACAGTACAAATCAGCGCGCACCACCTTCACCCTTCGCCAGCAATGGCGCGGGTCGACCCAAAGCAGAGCCCAGTTCACCGGGCGACGGCACACCGACAGGAAGCTCCCCATGCAGGCAGATATCTGGATAGTTCGGAACGGTAGCGATTATGTCTTGTTGCATGGCCATTTGCGCCTGCACTCCACCTTGAACGGCACCGGCGCCGCCTTTGTCGAGGTGGCGCACGAAGGCATTGTCAAGATAACACGCGTGTCGGGCAGTCTTCAGGTCGATTCCGGCCATGCGCTGTCACCACTTTGTGTTCAACGTGCAACAGTCTAAGCGTTGGGCGAAAATTTGCCGAACCTCTGGTGACGGGCGTTGCCCGGTGAGCACAGCGCTGGGAGATTACGTCGATCCACACTACCTTTTCTGGCTGCCTGTTGTACAAAAAACGGCATTTTTTTGTCGCGACTATTACTGAGCTCGCTATTGCGCTAATATAAATTATGATTATTGATTAGTACACACCATCCACGAACCTTGCCAAGATGTGATGCCGCAGGGGGGTAACTTGCTAAAGATGGGTATGCTCAACCAATTATGTGCGCGAAGCGAAAAAAGTATTTTGCCGTTCCTTTTCAGACCGAGCAATATTGGAACTTATTGCGTCAGCATGCGGAGCTGCGGCTCAAGCTGAAACTGGGGGCGTCAAAGCGTCTTTCGCACGAGCGCCATCCCGCGTCGCTGCAGGCGGCGCAGCGCGAGGTGAGCGTGCGCGAGATCGAGCTGGAAATGCAGAACGATGAGCTGCGCGCCACCCAGGCTGCCTTGAAGACTACTGGCGAATTGTATAATCGCCTGTATGATCAGGCGCCGGTCGGCTATATCAGCATGGATGCCCGCGGCATCATCATCCAGTCGAATCTCACCGCATCGGACTTGTTGGGCACGCCGCCAGAGATGCTGATCGGCCTGCCGTTCACGCGTTTCATTCTTCCTGATGACCAGGATATTTTTCACTTTCTGCGCCAGCGCCTGCTGGACCGCGATGCATCGTGTTCGGCCGTGCTGCGCATGAAAAAGGGCGTGGGCGACGTATTTTCAGCCATGGTGGAAGCCAAACTGAGCCAGGAGCATTTTGGGCCAGGCGTCGTCTTGTTGGTACTCAATGATATTACCGAGCGCACCATGGCGGCGGCGCAACTGCATGCCAGCGAGGAGCGATTTCGCGGGGCATTTGAAAACTCCTCTCTGGGCATGATCATGGCGGACATGCAAGGCCGCTGGGTCACCGTGAACCGGGCATTGTGCGAGATGTTGGGCTATACGGGGCCGGAAGTGCTGGCGATGGGATACCTGAAACTCACCCATCCCGACGACGTTGCCAACAGCGTGGAGTTCGGGCGGCGCCTGTGCAACGGTGAGATCAGCAGTTATCGCATCGAAAAACGCTACCTGCACAAGGATGGTCATGCGATCTGGGCCATACTCAGTGCGACAGTGGTGTGCGGTACGTCCGGGCTCAATCGGCAATATGTGGGCATGGTGGAAGATATCAGCGTGCGCAAGCTGGCATTGGAGACGCTGGAACTATCGCATCAGAAGCTGCGCCAGTTCATTGCCCATCAGGAGCGCGTGAAGGAGGGCGAGCGTATCCGGATTGCCCGGGAAATGCACGACGAACTCGGTAGTGTCTTAACTGGGGTCAAAGCCCACCTTTCCGTTGCCCTGATACATGACCAGCGCAATGGCGGCACTCTGCAGCCGCGGCTCGAGGACGCCTGCACCTTGCTCGATACCGCTACCGCGGCCCTACGCAGGGTGATCACCGAACTGCGCCCCAGCGTGCTTGACCAGCTTGGTGTCTGGGCGGCGCTGGAGTGGCACGCGGAAGAGGTCTGCACCAGGGCGGGGCTCGCTTGCCGCACCCACATTTCTCCGGAGACTGCACGACTGGAGATCGACCCCGAGCGCAGTACCGCCTTGTTTCGTATCTTGCAGGAAGCGCTCACCAATGTCGTCCGCCATGCCGGGGCAACGCGGGTCGACGTGCGCGTCAGTCATGCCTACTCGTCGATCAGGATGGAAGTGGAAGACAATGGCAAGGGCATGCATTGCGAGAGCCTGGCGACCGCCAACTCCTGGGGGGTGGCCGGCATGCGCGAGCGGGCCCAGCATTTTGGCGGCGATATCCGTTTCATGGCCGTCGAGCATGGAACCTTGCTGGTCGTGCAGTTACCGATACGGGGGCGCGCATGACATGCGGGAAAATCAGGGTGCTGCTGGTGGACGACCATGTCGTTGCCCGCAACGGCATACGTTTAATGCTGGGCACGGACGACGGCATCGAAGTCGTGGCCGAAGCCGAGACGGCGCGCGCGGCATTGTATCTGCTGCAGGCGCAGGCGTTTGACGTTGCCATTGTCGACATCGGCTTGCCCGATCAGAATGGCTTGCAATTGCTAAAGAAGTTACGCCGGGAGTGGCCACGCGTTGCCGTGCTGATGCTGTCCATGTATGCCGAGACGGTGTACGCCGTGCGGGCCCTGCAATACGGCGCCGCGGGCTACCTGACGAAGAACTGCAATGCGTCCGTACTGCTGGGTGCTGTCCACAAGGCTGCCTGCGGAGGGAAATACATCAGCTCGGCGGTGACGGAAGACATTGCGGACATGATCAGTGGCAGCAGGACGGCCTGGCACGAGAAACTGTCGGACCGCGAGCTGGAAGTCCTGCGGCTGCTTGCTGCCGGCGAAGACCTGGCAGATATCGCCCAAATCTTGCATTTGAGCATTAATACGGTGGGCACTTACCGGGCGCGCCTGCTGGAAAAGACGCGCGCCAAGAATAATGTGCAGCTGACGCGGTTCGCCATCGAACATGGCGTCGGTCCGCCGATACTTGGCAGCTAGCTGGTCGATAGCCACCGATGCAACGCCGCTGTTTGCGCCGCTGCACGGATGTATCGCTGTTCAGGCATGGCTTGCCGTCCTCGAGATGGAGGACAGTAGCGCCTTGGTCCGTTCCGCGAGTGGATCGACGCTTGCCACTATTTCCATGCTCTCCCCGTTGGCCAGCGCCTCGATGGCGCCATGATCGAGGATATGCAGATCTTTGCCGTCCGTGCTGATCCAGCCCTGGCGGCGGAACTTCGACATCAGCCGACTGACGCTTTCCATCGTCAAGCCTATATAGTTGCCGATGTCTTCACGCGACATCAGTACCGTGAAGTCATGGCGCGAATATCCACGGGCCGCGAAACGGCTCGACAGATCAAGCAGGAAGGTGGCAAAGCGCTGCTCGGCCGAGCTGCCCAGGAAGCGCATGACGCGCTGGTCCCGATTGATTTCCTCGCTCAATAGGCGGTGGAAATGTTGTTGTAGCGCTGGAATGTTGGCGCATAGCATCTGCAGCTGGGCAAAGGGGACTTCACAGACCTCGCTATCCTCGAATGCCATCGCATTGCTGTCATGAATGCCGGTACTGATGGCGTTCATGCCCAGAATTTCGCCGGCCATGTGAAAGCCCATGACGTGCTGTTTGCCATGTGCGCTATCGCGGAACGTCTTGAACTGGCCGACGTGAATAATGTACAGGCAACTAAAAGGATCGCCTACCCTGAGCAGCAACTCATTGCGTTCCACCCAGTGCCGTTTGCCAATGATTCTATCGATCTGAGCGACGCTACGCTCGTCCAGGCCGTATGGCAGGCAGCGCAGCCGAGAACTGCATTTCGCGCAGGTATTGCCGCTAATGAAATTTTTCGCTGGCAGCGATTGACGGGTCGAGAGTTGGATGTTCATGGGTGCCTCTTATTGTTGTACATGGTTTGCATTAAATTTTTATGTTTCTGACCATATGTATTACTACACGTTTAATAGTATGTGCGCGGCGAGGCAAGGTGCATATAAGATTAACCGCTGGTCTTGCGTAGCAAATTCCACAAGCTTTTGGGTAGGGGATCCCCTACATCCATTCTTTGCCAGTACGCAGCGGCTTTGTCTGCCGCGCAGCCACGGCTGCTGCAGCCAAGCGTTGACGCCGCCAGCCGTTCGGCGCAGAATCAAATGCATGAAAAGCATCACATCACGCCAGGCAAGGCATGCTCGGGACCTTCATCATGGAAGCGGGAATCATACGGGTGCTATTGGTTGACGACCATGCCATCGCGCGCAATGGCGTGTCGCTGATGCTTGGCACGGCAGCGGACATTTGCGTTGGCGCCCAGGCGACGTCCTATGACGACGCGATCGAACGTATTACGTCCGAGGAATTCGATGTGGCCCTCATCGACATTGCGCTGCCGGGGAAAAGCGGCTTGCAACTGTTGCTAACCCTGCGCCTGGCCCGGCCGCGCATGGGGCTGATGATACTGAGTCATTATTCGGAAGAAATCTATGGCTTGCGCGCACTCAGCCTGGGGGCGTCTGGCTACCTGACCAAGGATGTGTCAGCCGACGTGCTTGTGCAGGCCGTGCGCAAGGTGGCATTGGGAGGGAAATATGTCAGCCCGGCGATGACGGACCGACTGGCAATGGTGGTTGCACAGGGCCCCGTGGGTGCGCACGAGAGCCTGTCCGAGCGCGAACTGCAAGTGTTCCAGCGCATCGCCGCTGGCCAGTCGCTGGTGCAGATCGGCGCCGCGTTGCAGTTGTGCCCGAATACCGTCACCAGCTATCGTGCGCGCATCCTGAAAAAGATGAAAATGGCATGTAACGCCGAGTTGACCCGCTATGCGCTGGAACTTGGCATGCTGTAGGCGGGCGTGACGCGCGCAGGGGACCTGACGTTCAGCAGCGACTGAACGTTGTACTGCTTGCTGGGGGACGATGATGAAACTGACCTTTTTGGGTGCGACGGGGACGGTGACCGGTTCGAAATACCTGGTCACCAGCGGCAATGAGCGGATTCTGGTCGATTGCGGCCTGTTCCAGGGGTATAAGCAGTTGCGCTTGCGCAACTGGGCGGGCTTGCCGCTGGCACCGGCCGAGATCGGTGCCGTCGTGCTCACGCATGCCCACCTGGATCATAGCGGTTACCTGCCGCTGCTGGTGCGTGACGGCTTTCGTGGCAAGATCTATGCGAGTGCCGCGACATGCGACCTGTGCCGCATCATCTTGCCCGATAGTGGCCGCCTGCTGGAGGAGGAGGCCGAGTACGCGAATCGGCACGGCTTCAGCAAACATCACCCCGCCTTGCCCCTGTACACCGAGGCCGATGCCGTCCTGGCGCTCGAACACCTTTCTCCCGTGGCGTTTGGCCAGCCCTTCACCATCGCTTCCTCCTTGCGCGTGGAACTGCAGCGTGCCGGGCATATCCTTGGCGCGGCCAGCGTGCTGCTGCAGGGGGAGGGCATCCGGGTGGTCTTTTCCGGTGATCTCGGGCGTCCGAACGATGTGCTCATGGCGCCACCCGAGTCCTTGCCGCAGGCCGACTATCTGGTCGTGGAATCGACCTATGGCGACCGGCGCCATGACGCCTGCGACGCCATGGAACTGCTGGGCACGACCATCAGCGAGACTGCCGCGCGTGGCGGCGTGACGATCATTCCCGCCTTTGCCGTGGGACGCGCGCAGACCATACTGTATGACGTGCATCTGCTCAAGCAGCGTGGCGTCATCCCGGCGCTGCCCGTTTACCTGAATAGTCCCATGGCGGTGGATGCCACCATGCTGTATCGCCGTTATCCGCACGACCACCGCCTGACGCCAACCCAGTGCGAGGCCATGTCGCATGCGGCCACGATCGTCAACAGTGCGCAGGAGTCGATCGAGCTGAACCAGCGGCGCATGCCGATGGTGATCATCGCCGCCAGCGGCATGGCGACGGGAGGGCGCGTGCTGCACCATCTGAAGGCATTCGCGCCGGACCGCCGCAACAGCATCCTGTTTGCCGGTTTTCAGGCTGGCGGCACGCGCGGCGCCACGCTGGTCGCTGGCGCTGACGCCGTCAAGATCCATGGCGAGTATGTGCCGGTACGCGCCACCGTGCGACAGATCAGCAACCTGTCCGCGCATGCCGATGGCGATGAGTTGATCGCCTGGATGGCGCCATTGCGGCAGGCGCCGCGCCACACTTTCATCACGCATGGCGAACCGGATGCCGCCGAAGCGCTGCGGCGGCGCATCGGCGAGCAACTGGGCTGGGAATGCAGTGTTCCCGCGTATGGCGATGAAGTGACGCTGACATGATACGCCGCGCGCCGTCCCTGCAGCACCAGGCGGTCGCCGCATCGGTGTTGCGCTTGCGGCGCCTCGGCATCGATACTTACCAGGAAGCCATCGCCTATATCCGCAGCGACAGCCCCGTCTGCAAGGCGGAAGGCTTCGAAGCGCGTTCGCGGCTGGTGCTGTGGTGCGGCGAGCGCAGGATCGTCGCGACCCTGAATGTCGTGCACTTTCCATTGATCGACATGGATGAAATCGGCCTGTCGGAGGCCGCCTGGGCGGCGCTCGGGCAGGCCGACGGGCAGCTGGTGCAGGTTGGCCACGCGCCAGCGGTGGAATCGTTTTCGGCCGTGCGCGGCAAGATCTACGGCCGTCCCTTCGGCAACGAGGCAATCACGGCGATCATCAGCGACATCGCCGCCGGCGCGTATTCGGACATTGAACTGGCGACGCTGATCACGGCGTGCTCGGGCAGCCGGCTTGACCTGGCCGAAACGGCGGCATTGACGATGGCCATGGTCAATGCCGGGCAGCGCCTGCAGTGGGATGCTCCTGTCGTGGCGGACAAGCATTGCATCGGCGGCTTGCCGGGCAACCGCACCACGCTGCTGGTGGTGCCGATCGTCGCCGCCTGTGGCTTGCTGATACCCAAGACGTCCTCGCGCGCCATCACGTCGCCGGCCGGAACGGCGGATACGATGGAAACCCTGGCGCCCGTGGAATTGACGGCGCAGCAGATGCACCGCGTGGTGGAGCAGGAGGGCGGCTGCATCGCCTGGGGCGGGGCGGTATCGCTGAGCCCGGTGGATGACTTGCTGATCCGCGTGGAGCGCCCGCTGGGGCTCGACAGCGACGGTTTGCTGGTCGCGTCCATCCTGTCGAAGAAGGCGTCGGCGGGCGCTACGCATGTGCTGATCGACATGCCGGTGGGGCGCACCGCCAAGGTTCGCTCGCCCGAGGCTGCGGCAATCCTGGCCGCGCGCCTGGCGGAGGTCGCTCGCAGCCTGGGCATGGCGTTGCGCGTGCAGATGAGCGACGGCGTGCAGCCCGTTGGCCGCGGCATCGGTCCGGCGCTCGAAGCGCTCGACGTGCTGGCCGTGCTGCAGAATCACCGCGATGCGCCGGACGACTTGCGCCAGCGGGCCCTGGCGCTGGCCGCAGGCTTGCTGGAGTTGGCTGGCAAGGCGTCCCAGGGCGCCGGCATGGCCATGGCGGCCGCGGCCCTGGACAGCGGCGCTGCATGGCGCAAATTTCAGGCCATCTGCGCCGCCCAGGGCGGGATGCGCGCGCCGCCGCGCGCAGCCTTTACGCAACCATTGTGCGCGCTGCACGCCGGCACGGTCATGGCCATCGACAACCGTCTGCTCGCCCGCGCCGCCAAGCTGGCTGGCGCGCCCAAGACGCCGGCGGCAGGCATGGTGTTTCATGCGCCGCTGGGCACCGTGGTGGCGGTGGGGCAACCGCTGTTCACCTTGCATGCCGGTTCCCCCGGTGAGCTCGCTTATGCGCTTGCCTATGCACAGGCGCAGGATAATCTCGTCACGATAGGCGACGCAGGATAAGCCCCGGCCTGGCCGGCGCTGGAGCGGGCTTGCGCGCGTGCTCAGGCCGCGCGAAAGACCAGTACCGGCACGGGGCTGTGCACGAGGACCTTGTGTGTTTCGCTGCCCAGCAGCACGCCTTTCAAGCCGAATTTGCTATGCGTGCCCATGGCGATCAGGTCGCAGCCGTTTGCCTGGGCGGCATCGAGTATTTTTTCATGGGGGGAATCGGAGCGCGTCAGGAAGGTGCCGCATTCGACGCCCGCTTCGCGTGCCTGGGTGCTGACGAAGTCGAGTATTTTCTTGCCGTTTTGCATGCTTTCTTCCAGATACGTTGCGCGGGTCGCCTCCAGCATATCGGTATTCTGCGTGATGACGTGAAAATCCGGCACTACGTGCAGGGCGGTAATGCGCGCGCCGCACGAGCGCGCCAGGGCGATGGCCGACAGCAGCGCAGGCCGCGAGGCGGGAGAACCGTCCGTTGGAACCAGTATGTGCTTGAACATGGTGCTCTCCTCGAACTTGTTGTGGAGTGTCCAGTGTGCCGTTGATACTGCAGAGAAACCATGATCCAGATCATTCTGGCGGTAGCAAATGTATGCCAGGCATGGTCGTGCCCGCGCCTCCTTTCGAGGAAGGAGGCTGCCCTGCGGCAATCTGAAGCAGGCCAGGGCCGTCGAGCAGGCGCAGCTGACGATATCTGACGGAAATGATGCCGAGCTTCTGCAGCCGCGAGAGCATGCGCGTGACCGTGGCGTGCGTCAGGTCCAGATAGTCGGCAATTTCCTTGCGCGACAAGGCAAGGTGCAACTCAGGCACCTGATGAGCCTGGTCGATGTCATTCCAGTCCTGGTGCGACAGGAATTGCGCGAATTTCTGTTCCGCATAGTCGCACCGGACCAGCAGGGCCAGCGCCTGCTGTTGCGCCAGTTGCTTGCTCAGCCGGCATTCCAGCACGCGTGCAAGGTCAGGAAAATGCCGAGCCGCTTCGATGAGTTGCGGATAGGAAAACTCGCACACCGTGCTATCGCAGAGCGCCGTCGTTGAGTCGGTGTAGTGGTCGAGGTCAAGGCTGTCGAGCCCCAGCAGGTCGCCTTTCCTGGCGAACCTGGTAATACACGGTCTTCCATGCGGGTCTGCCTGAAAGGACTTGAACTGGCCACTGCGAATGGCATACCAGCGCCCGTGCACTGATTCGTTGATTCCTTGTAAGGTATCCCCCCGCGCCAGATGATGCTGCTGCAGCACAAGGCCGCTGACCCTGGCGCAATCCGCGTCGCTCATGCCCGTCGGCAAGCAAACGCCGCGACTGCCGCATTCGCCGCATGGAAGCGGGGATGCCGCTTCGCTGCCGTAACTGGAGGTGTCATACATGATTAGCTCTTCGACATGTGACTGGTGGCCAGGGGATGCTGGCCGGCATGCGGTGATGCGGGCGGCGCGACAGTCGCGATGGTTTCCATTGCGCTTGCATCGCGTAGCGTGATGTCGCGGTTTTCCAGCACAATGAGGCCGTCCTGCTTGAATTGGTGCATGACCCTGCTGACGCTTTCCGGCGACAGGTGCAGGTAATTGCCGATGTCGCAGCGCGACATGGGCAGGCGATAGCGTGGCGGCGTGCCTTCCAGCCTGCTGTGCCGTTTGGCCTGGTCGAGCAGAAAGGCTGCCAGCCGCTGCTCGGCCGTGGTGTGATGCAGCTGGGCTGTGCTGGCGCGCATTTTCCGTATGCTTTGCGCAAGCAGGCGGTGCAATAAGGTCAGTTGCTGGCGCAATATGGCGTGGCTGATCGCATACACTTCACTGTCTTCCAGCGCCACGGCGGTACAGGTATGCCTGACAAGGCCGATGCTGTCGAGTGCCAGGAAGTCTCCGCGTGCAGGGAAACTGGTGATTTTTCTCGCGCCCGTCTCATCCGTACAATAGTGCTTGAAACTGCCGGCGTGGATGAAAAATACATAGTCAGCGACGGGATCGCCGGAACGATACAGGCTGGTATTGCGCTGGATCCACTGGCGCTGCCCGCCGGCGGCGTGATCGAGCAGCAGGCGCGCATGGGGCTCCCCGGAAGCGGCTGGTGTCATGTCGTCATGCATCACGTCCTCGCAGACCATGGCGCGCGAACCAGCCGCCCATGCATCAGGATAGTCAGGGAAAGCATCGCCTCAGGCTCCCGCCGCTAGGGGGCCGGCGCACTGGCGGTGGCAAGCGCTTGCTGCAGCCCCTGGGCCTGGTCGTTGCTGACGCGATCCGCCAGCACGTCGCCAGCGGACAGCGTGCGGTGGTAGTAGGCGTTGGTCAATTGCTCGTCGTAGCGGATATCGTCCACGCTGACGGCAGCCACATCGGCAAAAATGCCTTTCGCGCTCGACCAGGCGATCACGTCGCCCTTGCCAACGGTGCCGCGTGCCACTTTTTGCCAATTGCGGACAGTCAATCCGGCATCCGCACTGACGGAAAAGCTATTGCGCTGCAGGAATTGCTGCATTGCCTTGTCGTTGAGCAGCACGAAGACGAATGGTCCCGCTTCCACGCCGGCCTGCAGGCCGATGCCCAAGGTACCCAGTTTGAAGAAGGCCGGAGCGCTCCAGCTGCCGTTGTCGCGTTTGCGCAGCAGCACGCCGGTGCCCCCGCTGGCGCCGACGGCCAGCGCCGCACGGCGGTAGGAGGGCAGAATGAAGACCCCCTTCGACCAGCGCAGCGCTTCCGTCATGAGCGGATCCTTCTCCAGAACGGCGACAGCCGTGCGCGCGCTGTCGATATGCTGATTTGCCATCGCCTGCAACTGTACCCTTGCCATCTCCTGATCGTGCGCAAGTCCAACCTTCGGCTGCGATTGGGCAATCATCGGCGCGCAAGCGAGCAGTGCGCCGCACAGCAGGCTGCCAAGCGGTTTCACGTGGGCAATCATGACGATACTCCTGGTTAAATGGGGCAACTGCCTTTCACACTACAGGCAGGCAGCCTCCGCCTGCCATGATCTGTATCAATACCTTGCCTGAATAGTGTTACGCAACCGGTGTGCCATCCGCGACGGTAATCGGCGACAGGCAGCGTCTGTCTGCCGATTACCGTCGCTCTTGATATCGATCATTTTTCAAGCAGACAGGCGCAAGCTGGCCCCTTATAGTGAGTTTGGGTACACGGCTGCCGTTGCCCGGCTTTAATTTGCGGCAGCGACTTTTTCAGGAGGCAAAGAGATGGCACACCACATGACGCATTTTGATCCGCTCAGCGACATCGCAAGGTTCGATCCCTTGCGCAGCATGGATGATTTCTTCAAGGATATGGGTTTCAAGGATGCGCTGAAGGATTTTTCCCGACCGTCGCCAATCCGGCTCGACGTTACGGAAAGCGAGCTAGCCTACCTGATCAAGGCTGAATTGCCAGGCTTTAAGGTGGAGGATATCTCGGTGGAGATCGATGGCAACCGCGTTTCGATCTCGGCCGAATCGAGGCAGGAACGCGAAGAGGGAAATGGTCAGAAGGTCGTGCGCCGCGAGCGCCATGTGGGACAGTATTTCCGCAGTTTCTCGCTGGGACAGGACATCGATGCCGACAAGGCCGAAGCCAAGTACCGTGACGGCGTACTGGATCTGGAGCTGCCCAAGCTGGTTGGTGGCAGCGCGAAGCGCCTGCAGATCAGTTAAGGAAACAATGGCCAGCCGATTTTCACGCAATGGAGGGGACGTGAAGAAAAATGCATTCACAAGCGAGCCTTTGCCGTTGATGGGGCCGGCTACGTTCGAACTCGACGCCGATATCAGTGCCTTGGGCATGGCCCTCATTGAGGTGTTGAAATTGCGCCAGTCGCAGCGCGACTTCAGCGAGCGCGAGCTGTCCTGGTACCGGCTGTCGCGCCTGCTGTGGGCCGCCGATGGCTGCAACCGTCCGGGTACCGGTTACCGGACGGCTCCTTCCGTCTGCAACGCGCAGGAAATTGACATCTATGTCGCCATGTCCAGCGGCCTGTATCGCTATGATCCGCTTGCACCGTCATTGCGGCAACTGAGCGCCGTCGATGTCCGGCCCGTGACGGGCAAGCAGGATTTCGTGGCGAAGGTGCCCGTCAACCTGCTGTACGTTGCCAATTTGTCGCGCATGCCGCCCGAGGAGCAAGCCAGGCAGTTGCTGTTTGCCGCCCTCGATGCCGGTCACATCAGCCAAAACGTTTACCTGTTCTGCGCCGCCGAGGGCCTGGCGGTGGTATCGCGTGGCTGGTTCGACCAGGGGGAGCTCGCCACAGCCATGGGCCTGGCGGATGGACACCACGTGGTGCTGGCGCAGTCGGTCGGTTATCCGCAGGGCGTGGCCGCGCCAGCGCGCTATTCCTGAATGGCAGGAATACCTGGGCCAGGCTGGCCAGGCGCGGCCCCTGGTCCCCGGTGGCGAAAGCATGGCCGTTTCCTAGGCTGCGATCTTCTGCCACCGTTTGTAGCCATCGTAGAGCGATGAACTGCTGCCTTCCACCATGCTGCGCTGCATGTCCAGCAGGATGGCGAACAGATTGGCGCGGTATTCATCGCCCAGCGTGCATTGCGCCTTCAAACTGGCCGGATCGAACTCGTACAGATGGGCGACGCCTTTCTGTTGTACGCGCTGCAGCAGCATGTCCATGTTGGCCTGTGACAAGTCCCGCAGGTAATGCAGGGTCAGGCGCGCGGCGTCGGCGCCATTGTCGAACGTGTGCTGGGCCATCGCATTGTAGTGATCGAGCAAGCTGCTGCTGCCCGTGGCGAGCAGGTTGGCAAATTTGAGGTTGACTTCGGGCATGTTGGCTCTCCAGCGTTGGCGTGTCGCGGCACGCAGGGTCTGCTGCAGGAAACGCAGTGATGACGTCAGTGTAGCGGCCGGTTTTCACAACGGAAGGTGGGGAATTGATGCTTGTCAAGCGCAACATTAATCTAGCCAGGGCCATGTCCGGCGTGGCGCGAGGAGATCGGCAATGAACTGGCCGCGCGACGATCCTGCGGCATCACGGTCACTCCGTCGAGCGATGCCAGAGGGACCCGTTGCGCCTGGAATGCCTGCGATTTTGTATGGTTATGTCCTCGCAAAATAGGGGAAATGCCGGAATCTTCGCTTGGCTGAGTTGTCTGACTCTGCATACCCACCGCACAGGGAACAGATCATGCAGCCAGCCGAATGGATCAGCTTTATCGCGCAGTTTGCGCAGTTGAACCGGCGCCAGCGGCAGGCGGGCCTGGCCCTGCTGCGTGGCAACACGCCACACGACGCGACCGTCGCGCTGCTGGAGGGCGTGGCGCAGCCGCGCTTGGCCTGCCCAGCCTGCCACTCGCCCCACCTGCATCGGCATGGCCATGCGCACGGCTTGCAGCGCTACCGCTGCGTGGCTTGCGGGCGCACCTTCAATGCCTTGACGGGCACGCCGCTGGCTCGCCTGCGCCATAAGTCGCTGTGGCTCGATTATGCCGATTGCCTGCTTGCATCGGATTCCGTGCGCAAGGCGGCGCGACAACTGGGCGTGCACCGCAACACCACGTTTCGCTGGCGCCACCGGTTTTTATCGTTGGCAAAAACGGACCGGCCGCATGGCCTGCATGGCATCGCCGAGGCCGACGAGTTATATGTGCTGGAATCGGAAAAGGGATCGAGGCAGATGACGCGTCCGGCCCGCCGCCGGGGTGGCCATGCCCACCAACGCGGCATTTCCAATGAACAGGTCTGCATCCTGGTGGCGCGCGACCGCACGGGCCAGACCCTCGATTTCGTCACCGGCAAAGGGCAACTGACGAAGGCGCAACTGCACCGCTGTTTGTTGCCTGTCATCGACAAGGATATCCTGCTGGTCACGGATGGCCATGCCGCCTACCGGGCGTTTGCGCGGGAAGCGGGCCTCAGCCACGAGGCCGTCAACTTGCGCGCCGACATCCGCGTGCGCGGTGCCGCGCATGTGCAGAACGTCAATGCGTATCACAGCCGCCTGCGCGAATGGTTAAGGCCGTTTCACGGCGTGGCTACGCGCTACCTGCCAAATTACCTGGGATGGCGCTGGATACTCGACGCCAGACGTATCCGTTCACCCGAAACGTTATTGAAGGCAACGCTGGGAGCGTTCCCACATCTGACGGTGACATAGCCTTTTGTATCGCTTGTATTGATATGCCTCAAATTGCCCGGCAGACAACGTTGTCGCTATGCGCTACTGTGGTCAGGTGGCAGCGCGCCCATGCTGCTCTGATTACAACGAGGTGCGACAGCCATGACACGGCGTAATCGCGAACTGCAGGCACGGATTGAGCAGCTGGAGCAAGAGCTTGGGCGCGGTGGGCGGCAGCCGGAGACGGTATCGCCAGAGGCATTGACGGGCTGCCGTTTGCTGGAGGCCAGGGCGGCGGCGCAGCAGGGGAACCGTCCGCAAACGGGGCTGCTTGCCTACCTGCGGCATGCCCAATGGCGCCATATCCTGTCCGTGCCATTCATTTACCTCGTTGCCGTTCCCCTTGGTCTGCTGGATCTGTCCATCAGCCTCTACCAGCTGGTCTGTTTTCCTCTGTACCGCATCGCTCGCGTTCGGCGGAAGGATTTTTTCCTGTATGACCGCGGCAGCCTCGCTTACTTGAATGTGCTGGAGAAATTCCATTGCCAGTACTGTGCCTATGCCACCGGATTGCTCGCCTATGCCCGCGAAGTGGTAGGGCGCACCGAGCAATACTGGTGCCCGATCAAGCACGCCGGGCCCGCCGATGCCACGCCGCCAGTGCATGCCCATGTCTGTCGGTTTATTGCCTTTGGCGATGCCGACGCGTATCGCCGGCAGTTGGAACCGCTGCGCAAGGAGCTGGTAGAGGACAACAAAGTCAATAATGGGTGACGCCGGCAACCATGGACAGCCGGCATGCGGGGCGGGGATGCCGCCCCCGTCCTTGGGCGCGGACGTTTCAGCTGGCAACCTGCAACTCGTTCGTGACGGCCGTGATGCCTGGTGCCATCCAGACCGCGCGCTCGACCTCGTCGCGTTCCGTCCAGGAACGCACCTTGCCGCTTAACGTCACTGCATCGCCATCGGTCTCGATCTTGATGCCGCTGGCCTCGATCAGGGCGCTGCGCTTCAGGGCCGCCTGGATGCGCGCCTTGATATCGGCCGGGATGGCCTTGTGGCTGATCTCGATGGCGCTCTCGATGCCGCGTATGCCATGGACATGGCGCAGTGCCAGCTGGGCGTGCTCGCGCTGGTAGTTCCAGTCGACGGTACCTTCCAGCCTGACATGGCCATGCTCGACGATGACCTTGATCGTTTTCGACGACACGGGCAGTTGCAGCGCGATGGCGGCAATGGCATCGTGGGCAATTTCCGCGTCCAGCCGCGAGTGGGGGCGCACCTCGATGTCGTTGGCCACGCCCAGCACGCCGGTCAGGCATTGCGCGTCGCGCTCGGCGTGCAGCTTGTGGCTGTAGGCATGCACAAAGCCCGAAAGCGTGACGACACGGTCGTTGACCGAGACGCCGATGTGGCTGGGATTAATGCGTGCATCCCACAGCAATTCCTGTTCGACTTGCGTCTTGATGTCGTTGTCGGTGACCATGAACCTGCTCCTTGTAGGATAAGAAAGCGCTTGCGGCCTGCGCCAGGGCGTCAGCGGCGCGCAAGCGGCCGGCCGACGATGCGCCTCAATGCCCCAGCAATAGCGGCAGGCGTGACTGGCTCAGCAGGCTGTGCGTTGTCCCGCCGAGCACCCATTCATGGAAGCGGCTGCGGCCGAATGCCCCTGCCACGATCAGGTCCGCGCCGCTGTCCTGGGCCAGGCGGCACAGTGCCGTACCGCATTCTTCGGTCGTTTCGCTGCGGCTCACTTCCGCGCGCACGCCATGGCGCACCAGGTAGGTGGCCAGGTCGGCTCCCGGCTCCTGTCCGTGCTGCCCATAATGCTGGCGTGCATTGAGCACGATGATCTGCACGCGCTGCGCCCGCACCAGCAGCGGCAGCGCGCCAGCCACCGCGCGGCTGGCCTCGGCCGTGGCGTTCCAGCCGATGACGATGGAGCGCCCTGGTATGGTCACTGCGCCGTCGCCATCGGGTATGACGAGCAAGGGACGGGCGCTGTGCAGCGCGAGATACGCGGGCAGGCGGGTCGACCAGATGAGCGACCGGTCGCTCAGGTCGCTCTGGCCGGTGACGACCAGATCGCAGTACAGCGACTGGAGGATCAGCGCATCGGCCGCGCTGCTATCCTGAAAGCGGGTTTCATACGAGGCCACGCCAAGCTGGCGGCAACGCTCATCGAAGCGGACCAGCTGTTCGCGCGCCGCGTCGCGCAAGGGTTCGTAGTCGATTGGCGGGGGCGGCGCCAGCGTGACCGCCCCGTAGACCAGGTAGTCGAGTTGCGGCCCGCCGCTGGCCACCGTTCCTATCAGATGGGAGCCGGCTTCACTGGCGAGCGCCGCTGCCACTTGCAGGCGCCGTTCGAAACCGGAAAACTGGTCGGCATACATCAAAATGGTCTTGTACATGGTGGGCTCCATAAAAGATTCACCATACCCGTTTCAGCCTTGCTTGTAAGGAGCGCCGACTGATCTAGGTCAAGCCAGCCCTCAATTCCTGGCTCAGTGAACTGGCACCCGGCAAGCATTGATCCAGATCATATTTTCTGGCGGCGTGGCCATGCTAGGATCGCTGCCGGACAGGCGATGCACAGCAAGAAAATGCGGTGCGCGCGCGGCGCCAAGGCTGTGGAGGAAAGCATGTTGAACGATCCTGAAATAAGGCAGAACGTGGAGCATGAGCTCAGCTGTATTGCCGGGATAGGGCCACCTGCCATCATGGTGTCCGTGCATCATGGCGTCGTCACCTTGTCGGGGCGCGTGCATGATTTCGCCGGCAAGATACTGGCCGGGCGGTGCGCCATGGGAGTGGCCGGGGTAGCTGGCGTGCTCAACAAGATCGACGTGGCGCTCGTGGGGCAGGCGCGCTCGGATGCCGACCTTGCCAACGCGGCGGTAGCGGCCGTCAAGGCGCAATTGCCCAGCTCCGCCGACGCCGTCACGGTGGTGGCGCACGACGGCGTGCTGCGGCTGGACGGGACGCTACGTTGGAACTATCAGCGCAAGCGGGCCGAGGAAGCGGTATATGCCTTGCGCGGGTTGCGCGGCGTCGAAAACAGCATTGTGCTGGCGCCCGCAGGCCCTGCCGCTGAACTACGTTGGAAAAAGCGGCTGCCTTCCCACGTGAATGGCATCATCCGTACTGTCCGGCAGAATGCGGCCGCGCAGCCTGCCCACGTGCGTGCCGCTGGTCACGCGGCAGGGCGGAAGGGCGCGTTGCCGCCGCTTGTCCAGGGGGCGATGCCTGCGCAGCAAAGTGAGCATCAGTGGCCTGACACCACGCAAAGCATCGAGAAGCACGAGGTCTCGCGGCAGACCAGACTATTGCACCGCCTGGCACATCGCCTTGACAGCGAGGATGCGCGGGTGCGGCTTATCGTTACCGATATTTCACGCATCATGCTGGTGGGCGACCTGGCCTACAAGTTCAAGAAGGCCTTGCATCGCGACGTGCTCGATTACAGTACCTTGTCGGCACGGCGGCATGCGTGCGAGGAAGAATTGCGCTTGAATCGGCGCCTGGCGCCGGAGTTGTACCTGGGCCTGGCAAGCATCACAGGCACGCGGGCATGTCCCTCCATCGACGGCGAGGGTCCGGTACTCGAGTATGCCGTGCGCATGCGTCGCTTCGACCAGTCCGCCCTGTGGCAGGCGCGCCTGAATGCCGGCCAGCTTGGCGTGGATGAAGTCAGCGCCCTGGCGCTGTTGCTGGCGGATTTTCATGCCGGCGCTGCGCGGGCGACAGCCCAGTCGCCCTGGGGCAATGGCGCATTGATCGTTGCCCGCACCCACGAGGATGTGGCCGGCATAGCCGCCGTGCTCGACGACACGCGCCAGCGTGCCATGCTCGACGAGATTGCGGCCTGGCTGACACGTCAGGAGCAAGCGCTGGCGCCGATATTTACCCGGCGCAAGGTTGATGGCTGGGTGCGCGAATGCCATGGTGATTTGCATTGCGGCAACATCCTGACAGTGGAGGGACAGGTGCGCGTGTTTGACGGCATTGAGTTTAACACCGCATTGCGCTGGATCGACGTGGCGCAGGACCTGGCGTTCGCCTGGATGGACTTGCAATGCCAGGGCCGCCGCGGCCTGGCCGCTCGCTTGCTGAACGATTATCTCGAGCGTTGCGGCGACTACGGCAGCCTGGCGCTGCTGCCGTATTACCGGGTGCAGCGGGCATTGGTGCGCTGCAAGGTGTTCCTGTTGCGCTCCCAGGCGGGCAGCCGCGGTCGCTCCGCGGCATTGCTGCAGGCGCAGCGCTATCTGGCCTTCGCGCATGCGTGCATCACACCCGCCGCGCCGGCGCTGCTGATTACCGTCGGACTGGCCGGCAGCGGCAAGTCATGGCTGTGCAATGCGCTGGTCGAACCGCTGGAGGTGGTGCGCTTGCGCTCGGATGTCGAGCGCAAGCGGCTGTTTGCCAGCGCTGTCGCCACCGTCGCCTCCGCCTCGCCAGCGCAGGGGATGTATGACCAGGCCGCCAATGCCGCGACGTACCGGCGCCTGGCACGGCTCGCGCAGCAGGGGCTGGCGGCCGGTTTCGTGATGGTGGTCGACGCGACTTTTCTGGAACGCCGACGGCGCCTGGCCTTTCGCGCGTTGGCGCGCCGCAGCCGGGTGCCGTTCCTGCTGCTGCACGTCGATGCGCCACTGTCGGTGCTGGCATCGCGCCTGGCTGCGCGGGCGCGTGCCGGTACCGACCCCTCCGATGCGGACATGGCCGTTCTCGCCGGCCAGATGGAGCGCTGCGCCGAGCAAGGATTGCGTCCGGGCGAGGCGGATGACGTCATCGAGATCGTCAATGACGCCAGTTTCGGCGTGGAGGCACTGGCTTTGCTGGTGGTGCACGTGCGACAGGCCTTGCTGCGCGCCAAGCCGGGATCTCCACCGACCGCGCGCCGCTGACGGGCCGCGCGCTCGATGTTCTACGAACATATCGAATACGTGCTTGCGTTTGACCGCAGGGAAAAATTAGGCATTTAATGGTTTGTTCAGTGTTTTCTTGTGGTTCTGTATTAACGGTTTTGCATTACTAGCTATATTAGGGGTGATACCCGTAGTAATCCTATGTGTTGGTCATTAATGCAATAATCTCGTGCACTGCGCCATTCAGCCCGTCCGCGATCGGTCAAAGGCGGGCCATGAGCCTAAGCCTAGGTAATCGCTAGCGAAATTTTCTTTCATCATTCATCCGCAGCAGGAGGCCGCATGATCCTATTAACGAGAGAGCCCATGGCAAAGCATACTGTAGCCACGCTGCTGCTGGGCATCGCGGTGAGTCTGAATAGCCATGCCTGTCGCATGCCTCCTGCTGAGCAGATGGTCACGCCGGACCAGCAGATTGCGCTAGCGACCGATGTTTCCGTTGCCCGGGTTATTCGTGCGACCCCATCCACACTTCTAGCACTTAGTGGACGCCCACCAGTCGAATACGAATTCGAAGTCGAGCAACGTCTGTTGGGCTTTCCTCAATCGCGCTTCATTCTCGTTGGCGCGCAAGGCGAAACGCGGCCCGGACCTTCATCGAGCGACCATAGTGACGGAAAATTCTGGGAGCGCGGTGGCGGGCGCCTTTACAACGATCCCGATTGCGTCTTGCGGCCTGACTTTATCGTCGGCGAACATTACCTGATTTTTCGAGGAAAGCCTGCCACTTGGCGCAGCTTCGAACATATCGAGACGGTTCTCGGCCGACCCAATCCTAACGATCGATGGCTGTCGTTCGTGAAGGAAAAGATTCAAGTTCGGTAATATCGGATTTCTGTTTTTTGCGCCTGTTGATCCCTCTGCGGGCCAAATCGTTGAAACGTCAGGTCGTCTTCAGCGGGCAGGATCAGAGTGTGATCAGAGTATATGGCTAAAAACCTAGGCGCTACGTTATTCGAACAGATGCAAGACCGGCTGCGCGAACAATGGCGGGTACGCATGGGCGCGCAAGTACGCCACCCAGCGCCATGCGCTCGTGCGTCTCGATGTGATTGCACAACAACGCTTTACCCGCGCCCCGCCTCACGCACATAAGCGATGGCAAACGATTCGTATGGCTGCAGGCTGAGGTGGTCGGTCCAGCTGTCACGCTGGGCATAGTTGCTGATCAAGCCTTGCCCGGCAATGCCGTGCAGCGTTGCCGGCAGGTCCAGTTCGACGTGTTCGCCAGAGAAATTGTTGACGACAACCAGCTGTTGGCTACCCAGGCTGCGCCGGTAGGCGAATACCTGCGGGTGCCGCTCCAGCAACGGCAGGTATTGTCCGTAGACCATGACGTCCCAGTGCTTGCGCAGTGCGATCAGTTTCTGGTAGTGGAAGAAGACCGAATCGGCCTGTTCCAGCGCGGCCGCGACGTTGATCTCGCGGTAGTTTGGATTCAGCTTGAGCCATGGCGTGCCAGTACTGAAGCCGGCGTTGTGTGTGCTGTTCCACTGCATCGGGGTGCGTGCATTGTCCCGCCCGTTGGCGTGGATACCAGCCATCATCGTCTCCGGTGACACACCGGCGGCCGTGCGTTCGTGGTAGAGGTTGAGCGATTCGATGTCGCGATAGTCGTCGATGGATTCGAAACGGACATTGGTCATGCCTATTTCCTCGCCTTGATAGACGTAGGGGGTGCCCTTGAGAAAATGTAGCGCGGTGGCCAGCATCTTGGCCGACTCGACCCGGTAACGGCCGGGGTCGCCATATTTGGATACGGCGCGCGGCAGGTCGTGGTTGTTCCAGAACAGCGAATTCCAGCCGGCATCGGCCAGCTCGGTCTGCCACTTGCCGATGATCTGCTTGAATGCGATCAGATCGAACGGCCGCGGCTTCCACTTTCCCTCCTTGGCATCGTGGGTCATGGTGATGTGTTCAAACTGGAAGACCATCGACAGCTCCTGGCGCGCCGGGTCGGAATACAGCTTGGCGGTCTCCGGGGTGGCGCTCCACGTCTCGCCCACCGACAATACATCGCGTGCGGCCAAGGTCGCTTGGTGCATGTGCTGCAGCAGCGGGTGCAGTCGTGCGCCGTTGGCGATGATCTGCTGGTCGACCTGTTTGCCGATGAGATCGATCACATCCATGCGGAAGCCGCCGATGCCCTTGTCCAGCCACCAGTTCATCATGCGATGCACCTCTTCCTGCACCTGGGGATTTTCCCAGTTCAGGTCCGGCTGTCGTTTCGAGAACAGATGGAAGTAATATTCACCGCTGGCGGCATCGTATTCCCATGCACTCCCGCCAAAAAATGAACGTTGCTGGTCGGGCGGGGAGCCATCGGCGCCTGCATTGCGCCAGATGTAGTAGTCACGGTAGGGGCTATCCCTGGATTTCTTTGCCTCGACGAACCAGGCATGCTCGTCAGAGGTGTGGTTGACCACAAGATCCATCAGAATACGGATGTCGCGCTTGGCCGCCTCTGCGATCAACTGCTCCATCTCGGCCAATGTGCCGAATTCAGCGGCGATATCCTGATAGTCGGAAATGTCATAGCCGTTGTCGTCCATCGGCGACCGGTACACTGGCGACAGCCAGATCAGGTTGATTCCCAGCTGTTGCAGGTAGTCCAGTCTGCCGATGATGCCGGCCAGATCACCGACCCCATCGTGATTGCTGTCTTGAAAACTACGTGGGTAGATCTGATACACGACGGCGTTATGCCACCATTTCTTATCCAACATGATGATCTTTCTCGCTTATTGATTGGCGGCACTGTCTTGCAACGTGGCAAGGGGTCGCCAGGGGTAGGGCAGATTCGATCTCGGCGTTGGATCAGGCAGCCATGAGATCGCATACCAACAGTTTTGCAGCACACTCAGGCCCCAATCCGATCCATCAGTTTTTCAACTTTCAAGAAGCATGGATCAGGAGAGTCTTAGCTATTGGTGGCAATTTTTTCAGTACCACCGCTACCCTACAGTATTTCCATAGGGTTGGTGCAGCACATCGACCTGTGCGTGCGCAAGCACCTGGCAGACGGCTCGCCAGTGCGGATACTGAACGGCTGGTACCCGCCATTTCCGGGCTTCTACCTGTATGTGCCGTCGTGCGCACAGATGCCAGCCAAGTTACGTGCGCTGATGGATTTCCTGACTGAGCAACGGGAACAACTGGCGCGTGAGTCACGCGACGCCATTCAAACGGGGAAACGAAAGGGCAAGACGTCAGCCTTGAAAGGATTTTCGCTGTGTAGTACAGACAGTGTCTGATTCCGGCTAGCTTGCCCGCCAACGCTCCGGCTCCCAATGCGCGGCCGCCGAATGCGGAGTAAGCTGACTGCCGCGTCCAGGGCGCCCTGGTCTTGGCGCAGGAACGCGCTTTCAATCGACGTCATCCTGGTTTGCATCCTGGGGTATGCTGCCTAAACGTTGAGCTACCAGCATATCAAGGAATGCACGAGGAGCGCGGCGAATCGGTCGGCCATTTATCAATCAACCGGTACTGCAAGGCCTGATCTGGGTATTGCCACTTTTTACATTCCATAACATGATAATAAAATCCTTATTTAAACGTGATGCTGTGAACCCATCCATTGCATTCCGTCCTACCGTCAAAAAAATCGCAATGGTCGCCCGGTTCTTGCAGAAAACCGAGGCGCTTGGAAAGAACTGGTTTTTGTCGCAGGATACTAAAGAGAAGTCGTTTCTGTATCCGGTTTTCGACGCTTCGGGAGAGCTCACCACAGCGGCCGAAGCCTTACTTGAGACGGAGTTCAAGGGCGAGAAATTCCGATTTCTCAGCGCCTGGAATGGCGAACTAGGAGAGGGTGAGGGCGCGACTATGGCGCTTGGGTTTAGCGACAGTGACTGGCCCGCTTGGTCGTTTAAGATCAGCTACAAAGGCGTCGGGGCGAAACGGCTTGGCATACATGGAGTGAAAGAGCTACTGTCCATTATCGCGGGTTCCCTGCGGCCGGGATTGATTACGGTTGCACGTAACGATTATTTTGAAAAACAAGTTTTCAAGGATCGTCCAGGTGTTGGCTGGATGTTGTACCTGCCGCGTGTACTGACGACCCAGCAAGTGCCAGAAGCCCGCGCCTTGGTACCCGTCATGGCGACGGGCGAGCAAGGTAAAGACAGGCAGATCGGCACCATCATCGTCAGTGTCACCGACGAGCCTTTCAATGATGAGAATCCTGAGCACGTCAAGATCGCCAATGCCATTGAAATTCGTCTGGTCGATCAGGACTTGCTGCCTCGCTATGTCGATATTTGATGAAGGATAATTCACTTCGATGGTACGAAAATATCCTGCCATGCAGGGGATAATCACTGTGTTCTCTTGCGTCCGCATCGTCAATCGCTCCAAACATCAAAGATGATGGGACCCGACAGTTGCTATAAAGTATTTAAACCGTCACTTAGCAACCCCATTGACGATCGAAAGGGAATAATCACTCATTCGGCAGCGTCAGCTATGCCGTCTGCCCCAAGCTGGCCAGGCGGTCCAGGGTTTCTTGCGCATTCATGGATTTGGCCAGCGAGGCGGCGGTCATGCCGCGGCTGTCCACGGCATCGATGCGGGCGCCGTGTCGCAGCAGCAGGTCGAGGATGGCCAGGCGGTTGAACATGGCGGCCATCATCAAGGGGGTCTTGCCATCGGGACTGTTGCCTTCCACGTTGGCGCCGTGCCGGAGCAGCAGTTCGGCGATGTCCAGGTAACCCTTGTAGGCCACGCCGGCCAGCGGCGTCTGGCCCTGGTCGTTCGGGACGTTGGCGTCGGCGCCCGCTGCGAGCAGCAGGCGGGACGTTTCAAGGTGGCCATGGTAGCTGGCCAGCATGATCAGGCTGTCGCCTTTTTCGTTGCGAAAGTTCACTGGCACGCCCTGAGCCACCATGGCGCCCAGTTGCTGCGTATCGCCTTCGCGCACCAGGGCGAACAGGCCCTGGATGAATTCCAGCGTTTCCGCATCCATCGTCGCCGGGATTTTTCGTGCATCGGTGTTCATCGTTTTCTTTCCGCGAAGGTGGGTTATGCCTGCAGTGTAAATGGATGTTGAAGCATTGGCCCGGAAGTTTCAATTGTACGATCCGGCTCCGCATTTGAGGTAAGTGCGGCAAGTGCTCTGCTTGTAAATTTCCATTATTAAACTATATTGGAAAATGATGTGATTTTTATATTGTGTCAGTTATTCCAATTCGGAAATTTAATACTTCCAGAAATTCCAAAGGAGGGACGGGCCATGAGTGCGATGTTAGAAAAGAAATCCTTGGATCAGCCGGACGAAGTCCGCCCATTCAAGGACGGAGCCGGCCGGATGGCTGTCTTTACGCTTGGCGAACAGACCATGGGGCGCGGCGAATTTGAGCCTGGCTGGCGCTGGAGTCTGCACGTAAAACCGATTGCAGGAACCGATTCGTGCCAGGCAGCTCATACCGGCATGGTCCTTGAAGGACGGATGGTGGTAAGGATGAATGATGGCGCCGAAATGGAATATGGCCCGGGTGACGTCTTCTATATGCCACCAGGGCACGACGCCTGGGTGGTTGGAAACCAGCGTTGTGTACTGTTCGATGTAACAGGCGTCGCAAAGTATGCCAAACCGCAATAAGCGGTGCCAGTGCATGTGCGAGACAGTCGCTTACGCGCCCGCCGCCAGCGCCTTTTGCCGCGCGGCCAGCGCCGCGCCGATGAAGAGGGCGATGGCCGAGGCGATCAAGCCACGTTCCAGTCCGGCGGGGCCGTCGGCGATCCAGCCGACGACGATGGGGCCGACGATCTGGCCCAGCGCGAATACCGTCGTGTAGGCGCTGATGCCGGCCGTCCAGGATTGCTGCGGCAGGTTATGCCGCACCAGGGCCGTGGTCGATGCCACGACCGACAGGAACACGGCGCCGAAGACCAGGCCGGAGAAGAACACGACGGGGACAAAGCTCGTCAGCGCGGGCAGGATGGTCGCCGCGCCCAGCACGCCATTCAATATCGCCAGCGATTCGCCGCCCTTGTAGCGGTCCAGCATGCGCGCCCAGATGCGCGACGACGCCACCACCGCCAGGCCCAATACCGCGTAGAACACCGTGATCAAGGCGGGCGGCATGCCTTGCTGCTTGAGCAGGGCGATGACGAAGGTCATGTAGCCGATGTAGCCGACGCCGAACATGAAGTAGCCGGCCAGGCTGGGCAAAAAGTCGCGCCAGGCGAAGCGCCGCGGCGTGTCGACGGCGCGCGGCGCTTCGCCGATCGCTTTTGCCGGCAAGGCCATGATGGCGGTGGCGAGCAGGCAGGCGATGCCCAGTGCCAGCCAGGGCCACTGCCAGGCATGCGCGGCGCCGTGCGCCTGGGCGGACGCCAGCGCGGTCGGCACCAGCAGGGCCGACAGCGCGATGCCGAATCCCGTACCGCCGTAATACAGACCGATGTAGAAGCCGGCGCGCTGGCTGTGCATGGAACCGAGCCGCGCCGCCAGCACGCCGCCGGCGATGAAGATGAAGGCGCTGGCCACGCCCGCGCACACGCGCTGCAGGAACAGGGTGGCCGTGTCGCTGACCAGGCCCGACATCAGCATGAAGATGCTGGCAAGCACGGAACCGATGATCAGCAGGCGCCACACGCCCAGGCGGCGCATCAGGGCCGGCGTGGCCAGGGCGCCGAGAAAATAGCCGAGTGCATTGAAGGTGTTCATGGCCCCGGCCAGCAGATAGGACCAGCCCAGGTCGGCGCGCATGGGCGGCAGCAGCAAGCCATAGGAAAAGCGCGACAGGCCAAGGGCGATGGCCGCGCCCAGCGAGAGCGCCAGCGCCGTGGTCAGCGGATGGGGCGGGGATTGATCGTGTGTCGGCATGGCCTTGAGGTCCATCCAGGTGAGGGGGGCAGTGGCGGACAAGGTTCTGTGGCCGGCAGTGGCATGCGGCGCTGACGGCGCACCGTTGCTTTTTTACTGCTAAGTTAATGAATCGGACCTGGGAAGTCAAGCAGGGCCGCGCCTGGACATGGTGCGTAACAATGCAATCTTCGCCATCGTTACTTTTGGAGAGAATTGTGAGACATGCAATCTCATATAATTGCATTTGGGAAATTAACTTGCCAAAATTCAATTTGGCAGCTTGCTCCTGATCCTCCATATCTTAAGGGCACTATGAACAAGAATACACCCGGCGCGTTGTTGATGGCAGCGCTGATTGGCGCGGCGTTGGCTGGCTGCGCTTCCGAATCCTCGCAAGCTTTGGCCGTCCCCACGGTTGCCAGCGCGGCCCGTCCCTACGTTGGACCACGCACCCTGATCGCTGTCGGCAAGTTCGACAACCGCTCCAACTTCATGCGCGGCATCTTTTCCGACGGCGTCGACCGCCTGGGCAGCCAGTCGAAGACGATCCTGATCGCGCACCTGCAGACCTCCAACCGTTTCAATGTGCTCGACCGCGACAACATGGCGGAACTCAAGCAGGAAGCCGACTTCAAGAAACAGGGCCAGAATATCAAGGGCGCCGATTTCGTCGTCACGGGCGACGTGACTGAATTTGGCCGCAAGGAAGTGGGCGACAAGCAACTGTTCGGCATCATGGGCCGTGGCAAGACGCAAGTGGCCTACGCCAAGGTCACCTTGAACGTCGTCAATATCGCCACCTCGGAAGTCGTGTATTCGGCTGGCGGCGCCGGCGAATACAGCCTGTCGAACCGCGAAGTGCTGGGCTTTGGCGGCACCGCCAGCTATGACGCCACCCTCAACGGCAAGGTGCTGGACCTGGCCATGCGCGAAGCGGTCGAGCGCCTGGTGGCTGGCGTCGAAGCGGGCGCATTGCGCAAACAATAAGGTATCCCATGAAACAGACAATGATGAACAAGGGCGCAGCCCTGCTGGCGCTGCTCGCCTGTGCCGCCCTGACCGGTTGCGCCACGCAATCGAAGACCCTGTACCAATGGGAAGGCTATCAGCCGCAAGTGTACGAATACCTGAAGGGTGAAAGCCCGGAACAGCAGATGGCTGCCATGGAAAAAGACTTGCAAGTGATCGCTGCGAAAGGCAATCACGCGCCGCCGGGCTTCCACGCCCACCTGGGCATGCTGTACTCGATCGCCGGCAAGCCGGAGCAGGTCGCCGCACAGTTCGAGGACGAGAAAAAACTGTTCCCGGAATCGACGCCGTACATGGACTTCCTGTTGGGTAAATTGAAAAAAGGCGAGAAATTATGATGTCGCGCATGTTGAAAATGGCCCTGTGCCTGGGTCCCGCCATCTTCATGGTCGGTTGCGCCACCAAGCAGGCGGGCTACGATTACACGGCCTTCAAGGCCGCCAAGCCCCGTTCCATCGTGGTCTTGCCGCCGCTGAACAACTCGCCGGAAGTCAATGCCGGCAACAGCGTCTACGCGCAAGTGACGTATCCGCTGGCCGAGGCGGGCTACTATGTGCTGCCGGTGGCCGTGGTCGGTGAAACCTTCAAGCAGAACGGCTTGACGAACGCGGCCGATATCCACGGCGTCGAGGCGAAAAAGCTCAACGAGATCTTCGGCGCCGATGCGGGCCTGTACGTGACGATTTCCAAGTACGGCACGACCTACGCCGTGATCGACAGCGTGACGGTGGTCTCGGTCGATGCCAAACTGGTCGACCTGAAGACGGGCGCCTTGCTGTGGCAGGGCGCGGCCAGCGCGTCCAGCAACGAAGGCAATAACAGCGGTGGCGGCGGCCTGGTCGGCATGCTGGTGACGGCGGCGGTCAAGCAGATCATCAACACCAGCACCGATGCCAGCCACCCGCTGGCTGGCACGGCGAATGCGCGCATGCTGTCGGCCGGTGTGCCGAATGGCTTGCTGTACGGTCCCCGTTCGGAACGCTACCTGGCGCAGTAAACGTTTGATGACGCCATGTCCGAGCCCTGCGCATTGCAGGGCTTGTCGCATGGCTGGCTGCGCCGGCGCCAGAACGGCGCCGCTGGCCAGCGCGTTTCCTGGCCATAGCAGTACGCCCGGTGGCGCTCGTACGCCGCGCCGATGGACGCCAGTTCCCCCCGGTAGTGTTGATAGGCCAGCAATTCTCCCCGCAGCGTGCGGTCGGCGGCCTCGGCGGCGGCCAGGCCCGTGTACAGGGCGTTGAAAATGCCTTGCGACGACAGCGGATCGAAGCTCAGGGCCGCATCGCCGACGGCGAACCAGCCTGGGCCGGCGCCGGCGTCCAGGCTGGCCGTATGGGCGGGCGTGGCCAGGGCGGGTGTATCGGCCGCGTAGCCTTGCTGTTCCAGCAATTCCCGCGTGGCCGGCAAGCGCCGCGCCGCCGCTTCCAGCCAGCCGGCATCGCGCAAGGCGTTGCTGTCGAGTAAGTCCGCATCCGTATGCAGGGCCAGCACGCGGCGCTGGCCGGGCAGGGGCGCGCTGTACCACCAGCCGTCTTCGCACGCCTCGATGTGGGCAAAGCCCCGCGCGGAGGACGCGCGATCCTGCCCGTATTGCCATACTGATACCAGCCGGTCGCCGCGCTGGCGCCGCGCTCCGATGCTGCGGGCCAGCCGGGCATTGCGTCCTGTGGCGTCGATGACGATGCGCGCCGCCGCGTCGCACGGACCGTGCTGCGTTGCCAGACGTACTTTCCAGCCGCCATCGTCCTGTGCGATGCCCACGATCTTGGCCGAGGCCAGCAGGGCGGCGCCGCGCCGGCGCGCTTCGTCGCGCAGCCACCGGTCGAAGGTGCCGCGCGCCAGGTGCCAGCCGTGCCCATCGGGATCGCTGAGGAAGTGGTGTTCCGTCCAGGCGCCATTCCACCAGGCGCGGTTGCCGTGGTAGGGCGCATGGCCCTGCCGCAGGAAGGCGTCCAGCAAGCCCATGTCCCGCAGCAGGCGCGCGGCGGCGGGCGGCAGCGATTCGCCGATGCGCGCCAGCGGCGTGGCCAGCCGGTCGACCAGCAAGACCCGGTGCCGCCCCGCCAGGTTCAAGGCGGCCGTGGCGCCGGCCGGACCGGCGCCGACGATCAGCACGTCGGCCTGCAGC
This sequence comes from Janthinobacterium rivuli, assembly GCF_009208735.1. Classification (GTDB taxonomy): domain Bacteria; phylum Pseudomonadota; class Gammaproteobacteria; order Burkholderiales; family Burkholderiaceae_D; genus Janthinobacterium. The sequence goes on from NZ_WFLJ01000013.1 coordinate 119,680, forward strand.
ACGGTCACAAGCGGTGCCGCTGCAGATGGCGCGCCTTCTCCGTGCCTTCCAGGTCGACGTCGACGAACTCGTCCGGTATGCCTGCGGCGGCGCGCAGCAGGTGCTTGCCGGCAGTGGGCGGCGGCAGGTTTTCCACCTGCAGGAACGCGGGGAAACCGGCCACGTCCGTGGGGCCGGGGCGCACCTCGACCACGCCCACTTGCGCCAGGTCGGCGATCATATTGTTGATCTGTTCTTCATAGCTGATGTTGCCCAGTGGCCGTATCCACGCGGCGCGCCGGGCGAAGGCGGCCAGGCGGTCGTCGACGGGAACTTCCCGGTTCATCACCGTGTCGTAGGCGAGCTTGCTCATCACCTGGTTCGGCACACGCGCGGGCCAGAAGGTGGGCACGTAGGGATCGTAGTCGGACTGGTAGCCGGAGCGGCAGCTGGCCGTGTCCGTTTGCCATGGCACGGCCATCCAGCGCGTCACGCCGCCGGCGATCTGCGCCGAGCAGGGGCTGGAGATATTGTCCGGCGTCAAGACGGCGCCGTAGTCCGGCTCCACCCAGCCGGGCGGCCGGTGCGCCAGACGGAACGGTGCGCTGTACATGCTGGCCTGGCGCATGGGCCAGGTCATTTCGCAGCCGGGGTGGAAGGCGTCGGCCAGGCAGAATTCCATGGCTGCGCGCAGCAGGGTGTCCGGTTGCAGGGCCACGTCCACGTCGGCCAGGCTTTGCGGCGGCGTCTTGCCGGGCGCATAGTCGGCCGTGAACTCGCCGGCCGCCCATTGCTTGAGGAAGCGCAACTGCAAATTGCTCAGCGCGCAATTCTGGCGCGGCGTGTCCGCCGGCGGGATGGCCATCGCATCGCCATACAGCCATGGCCATGGTGACGGCGCCCAGGCGTCGCGCTCGAACTGGCGGAACTGGTTGTAGATGACGTTGCGCCATTCCTTGCGCTTGTCGGACGGGCTGGCCAGGCGCGCCATCCATTCGTCGCGGCTGAACGGCGTGCTGCCATCCCAGCCAAAGGCTGCCGCGAAGCCGGCATTGACCCATTGCAGGTTGGACAGGCGCTCGAAAATGGGACGGATGTCGTCCTGGAACGAGGGAATGGCCGGCGCGGCAAGTTTCCCTTCCGAAACAAACAAGTCGCGCATCAAGTCCCACATGGTGCGCACGGACTTTTGCTGCGGCGCGTAGTCGGGCGGAGCGACGACGACCCAGGCCATGTCGACGGGCAAGGCCTCGCCCTGGTAGTGCACGGTGGCGCAGACGGGGCCGTCGGCCGTGTCGTCATACCAGCCCTCGTTGTTGGCGAAGGTGATGGCGCGCGCGCCATTCCACGAAGCCGACTTGCCATGTCCGCCCAGCACGATTAGCCGTCCCATGGCGTCCGTGCGCAATTCGCCCAGGTAGACGGGCGTGCCCATGAAGCTGCCGCTGTCGAAGGCGACGGCCGGCTGTTCGCTGCCGCTGATCTTGCGCTCGCCCGGCGTGATGGACAGTTGCGCGCGGTCGGTGACGGCCATGTTCCGCAGGAACGAGGGCTGGGTGACATTCGCCTCGGGAATGTCGAGCGCGATCTGGAACTGGTACCACGCCGCCTTGGTGTTGGCCAGCGTGACGGACCATGCGATGTCGGCATTGCTGGCGTTCAATTCGGCCACCGCCACGCCGGCGGCATTCAGGCCGAAGATGCGAAAGCCCGCCGCCTGGCGCTTGATGGCGCCTGAGGCATCGCGGTAATAGCCGGCCGGGCGCGGCGCCGGTTCCGGCACCTCCGGTCCCAGAAAGTATTCGCTGGGGCTGTTGCCCACGCGGGCGATGCCGATGGGCGGATAAATCGCCGCCTTGACGATGACGGTATCTTGGGTGGAATTGGACATGGCATGCCTTTCCAGATGCATGGAGGGAAGGAAAATATACCGCATAAAGAACGCGCCAAATGCGCACATAGTCACCGCATCGTGAATTCGCGCGCCGGGCGCCGGACACACGCCGCGGCGGCGGCCAAACCCGCTTTCCCCAGCCACGTTAAGATAGCGGTATTTTCAAGACTGCGAGGGGCCCGGGTGCGCGTATTGCTGGTGGAAGACGATCCGATGATCGGGGAAAGCCTGGTCGAGGGCTTGCGCGGCGAGTGCTATGCCGTGGACTGGGTGCGCGATGGCCACGATGCGGAGCTGGCGCTGGCCGGTTTCGCCTACGATTTGATGCTGCTGGACCTGGGCTTGCCCGGCAAGGAGGGCATGGAGGTGCTGCGCGCCATGCGCGCGCGGGGCGCCGAGCTGCCCGTGCTGATCATCACGGCGCGCGACGGCACGCCGGCCCGCGTGGAAGGGCTCGACAGCGGCGCCGACGATTACCTGGTCAAGCCGTTCGACCTCGACGAGCTGCTGGCGCGCATCCGCGCGCTGCTGCGCCGTCGCGTCAGCCGTTCGCGCTCCGTCATCGAACATGGCGCGCTGATCCTCGACCTGGCCAGCCACGACGTCACGTTCGAGGGGGAGCTGATCAAGCTGCCGCCGCGCGAGTTTTCCGTGCTGCGCGCCTTGCTCGACCATCCGGGCAAGGTGGTGTCGAAACGCCAGCTGAGCGAGAAGCTGTATGGCTGGGATTGCGAAGTGGAAAGCAATACCGTCGACGTGTACGTGTACCAGTTGCGCAAGAAGCTCGGTGCGGATTGCATCCAGACCGTGCGCGGCGTGGGCTACAAGATGCGGGTGGCATCTTGCTGACCATTCGCCGCCAGTTGCTGCTCGGTTTGCTGGTCGCCACCTTGCTGTGCGTGCTCGGCGCCGGCATTTCGCTGTTCCGCTCGCTGCTGGAAGAAACCAATGAACTGGCCGACTTGCAGTTGCGCCAGCTGGCCGTGGCCTTGCCCGACGAGTTCGAGCCGCAGACGGGCCTGGCCGCCGCGCAAGAGCCGGAAGAAGCGTTCGTGCTGCAGGCGTGGGACGAGGACGGTCAGCCCTTGCCCGTCCTGCAGGGCCAGCCGGCATTGCCGCGCTATGCGCTGGCCGGCTTCGCCGATGTCAGCTTGCACGGCGAGGACTGGCGCCTGTACGGCGAGACGCGGCGCGGCCGCTACGTGCAGGTGGCGCAGGCGCAGGCCGTGCGCGACCAGCTGGCCTGGCGGATGACCATGCGGGCCGGCGCGCCCCTGCTGGTGTTCGCGCTGATCCTGGCGCTGCTGATCGTCGCCGTGGTAGGGCGCGCGCTGGCGCCGCTGCACCGGCTGGCCGAATCGGTGGCGGGGCGTTCGCCGGACGCCCTGACGCCGCTGGCGGCCGACGACATGCCGCCCGAGCTGCGGCCCGTGGCGCTGGCCTTGAATGGTTTGATGGGGCAGTTCGAGGCGGCGCTGACGGCGCAGCGCACCTTTGTCGCCGATGCCGCGCATGAATTGCGCTCGCCGCTGACGGCGCTGAAACTGCAGCTGCAGGTGGCCGAGCGGGCCGGCAGCGAGGAAGAACGCCGCGTGGCGCTGGCGCGGCTGCACGAACGGCTGGACCGCAGCACGCACCTCGTGCGGCAACTGCTCAGCCTGGCGCGCCACGAAACGGCCTTGACTTCCAGCCAGCTGCGCACGGTGGATCTGGGTCAATTGCTGGAAGCGGCCGTGGCCGATCACAGCGCGCTGGCCGACAGCCGCGCGATCGACCTGGGCGTGGTGGATGCGCCGCCGGCCAAGGTATTGGTACAGGCCGATCCCGATGGCTTGCAAGTGTTGCTGAATAACCTGATCGACAACGCCTTGCGCTACACGCAGCAGGGCGGCAGGGTCGATTTGCAGGCGGCGCTGGAAGAGGGCCGGCCCCTGCTGCGCGTGTCCGACAACGGTCCCGGCGTGCCGCGCCAGCACCATGCGCGCCTGTTCGACCGCTTCTTCCGGCCCGACGGCAACGACGCCTGGGGCTGCGGCCTGGGCCTGTCCATCGTGCGCCACGTCGCCGAGCACCACCAGGCCGATATCGCGCTGGGCGAAGGGGGAGAGGGACGGGGTCTGCAGGTGACGGTGCGTTTTCCGCAGGCGGCTTGAATGGTCAAAAAAACGGATGTCGATCAGTATGACATCACTTCTCAACACGCTAAAAATGAAGTACCTGCTCTAGCCCCTAGCATTGTCCAGTGCGGTCTCTAGCCTTTTGCGGCTACTGGCTCGAACGTGATGCATACCAAGTCGTTTAGCCATCGCCATCACAGCATTGTCGCCAGAGCAACCTTCGCCGGCAATTAGTTGGGCGAGGGAGATCAATTCCGCCATGCAAATTTCGTCCACGCTGCGTCCGCCGTTCCCATTGTGGCTGAATATAATAGGACGCTCAGGTTCTCGGTCCCGTGCCCAGAAGAACATGCCGACGTCTTCCTCTGTGAATTTCAGACACGAAAGCGCTATCGAGGAGACGCGCTCCTGAATGCGTGCCCCGGTACGCTGCCAACCGTGCGCCCGTGCGATCCTGCGTGCCAGTACGGTGTCGCGTGATGGCCCATCGAGATCAACGATCTGCTCAATCATCTCTCGAAGATGGCCATCGTAGGATGCTTCAAAAAAGGCGTCGGCGTTCACGCCGCCTACCACTGCAGGGTCAGTCATTTCAAATTGCTGGCTGATCGGTGAGTCAATATTCTGACCGGCGACAGAGCGTGAGGCGTATTGGATATCAAGAGCGGGTCTTGTTAATTCGATCAGTTCTGTAGGCGCCATCGTTTCTGCTTGTGTCTTGGTTAGGATTTCCTTTGCTTCAGCCTCGGCTGCCTCGCGCTCCGCCACCTTGCTGCGCCTTTGCCGGCTGAACTCCAGCAAGCGCTCCAATGCAGCATGCGTCTTTTCAAGTGTACCTGCCCGATCTATCCACCAGTCAGTAGACCAGATACGCACGATTTCCCATCCTAAACCGCGCAATACCTGCTCACGTAACATGTCCCGGTCGCGCGCCGTTGCCGAGCGGTGGTAGGTGGCGCCGTCGCACTCGACTCCGCACAGGTAGATGCCAGGTGCATCGGGATGCACCACGCCCAAGTCCAGCCGGAAAGACGAAGCACCGATTTGGGTATGCACCTGCCAGCCGCGAGAGGCAAGTGCTGCGGCGACTGCTTCTTCAAATGGACTGTCGAAGCCACCCAAGCTACCTTTTGTCACCTCGGCCAGTGCGCGGGGGCCACGTTCGGCAAACTCCAGAAAGTGTTTGAGGTCTCGCACTCCAGCGGCCTGCGTGCGAGACAGGTCGAACTGCTCCGGCTTCAGACTAGAAAATACTCTCAACTCCTGGCGCGCGCGCGTGATCGCGACATTCAGCCGACGCTCGCCGCCATCGCGGTTCATCGGACCAAAGTTCATCGAAACAGCGCCCGCCAGGTCTGGACCATAGGTAATCGAGAAATAAATGATATCGCGCTCGTCACCCTGCACAGATTCCAGGTTTTTGATAAACAGCGGTTCGAGTTCCGTCTCCGAAAAATATGGTTCCAGAGATGGGTCCTTGCGGCGTTCTTCGTCAAGCAAGTCTTCGATCAGGTTCATCTGTTCGGTATTGAAGGTGACAACGCCGATTGTCAGTTTCGATTCCTGGAAGTTTGGCGTGCGCAGTTTTGCAACGATATCGGCCACCAGCTCCTTCGCTTCGCGTTTGTTGATCCGCGCGCCACCTTTCTCGTACACGCCATCTACGTGATGGAAGCTTACGGCACGGTCGTCGGCGACCGGCGATGGGAATGTTACCAGGCCACCGCCATAGTAATGATGGTTGGAAAATGCGATCAGGGATTCGTGGCGGCTGCGATAGTGCCAGGCCAGATTCATTGTCGGTAGGTTCGCCCCCATGCATTCGTCGAGAATACTCTCCAGGTCGCCTTCGACATCCGCGTCATCGTCCGACGATTCGGCGCGATCAAAAAACGCGGTCGGTGGCAACTGTTTGGGATCACCCACCATCACTACTTGCTTGCCGCGCGCCATGGCGCCTATCGCATCCCATACTGGAATCTGCGATGCTTCGTCGAACACCACCAGATCAAATGCACTGGCATCGGTTGCCAGATACTGGGCAATCGATAGCGGACTCATTAACAGACATGGCGCCAGCTTGCCCAGTACCGAGGGAATTTTTTGTATCAGCTCGCGCAACGGCATGTGCTGCTTCTTTTTGTTGATTTCATGACGTAAATCGCCCCATTCCGATTGGCGCGTAACTTCCTCGGAGCGCGGCATGCCGGCGCACAGCGAGGCGCGCACCCATGCGCGCGTGACGTCCGTAAATTGTCGGTCAAGTGCGCGGAAGTCACCGATCCGCTTTTCATGTTCGACAGAAACGAAGTTGCGGATGACGGTTTCGTTGTCGACAGCCTGATTGAGCCACCAGCGGCTGTAATTGGTTTCAAATGCGCGCAGTGCTTCTGCCGGTTGCACCGTGCCGGTCTCCATTGCGTCGACAAGCGATGCCAGCGACAATGACAGCGCTTCTGTGCGCACCTTGCGCCACGCGCACCATGCTTTCAGGCGTGGTTCTCCGGCAACGATCTGTTTGCAGCAGGTGATCAGCTCGTTTAATGGCAACTCGTTGAACTGCATGGCTACACCTTCGCTGAATGTGCCGACGGTGGCAAGATTGGCGAGTATGGGCTGCAGGGCGTCATGCGCTGCGCGATACTGAGCGCCAGCACTGGCTAGTACACTGGACGGTGCAAGGACTGCGTTGCCTTCAACCACCAATTGTTCAAATGCCTGACGTAGCACGCCAGCGTCTTCGATTGTCTCGGCCAGGTTGGCAATTGCTACTGTAAGTACCGAATAAAAGTTTGCTACGCTGTCGATGTCGTCTGCGCGTGTTTGCAGGCCAGCCCAAGTGCCGCCAGTTGAGGCGCGCAGATAATCAAAGGCGCGCAGCTTTTCTTCAAGGATGGCGCGCTGGCGCACATGTTGGTAATCGGTCGCCAGCGCCGGGCCACAGTCTGACGTCGCGACCTCCGCGTGCTCGCCTTGCAGTGCGCCAGCGTCCTGCACAGCGCGCAAGGCAAGCGCGAAGCGCATGGCTGCTGCCAGCAGATGTGGGCGTGTCACCTGGCCATTCCACAGTCCACCTGTCTCTGCGTTCAGCGGCTGCATGTCGGCGATCTCGGTATTGAGCGCGCGCAGTTGCCGCAAGCGCTCCAACTCCAGAGCAAGCAACTTGCCACATCGCCCGTTCTCGATGAGGTCAAATCCCTGGTCATCCCAAGCTTCCTGTCGGCGCGCCTGCCCCAGCACATGCTGCAAGCGCAGCGCTGCCTGAACAAATTCAGGGCGCGTCTTCAAGCCCGCCCAGACCCCTTCGCTTAACGGCCCCATTTCCACCTTGTCGATTGCGGACCGCAATTCGCGGATACGTACCAGCAAAGGCAGGTCGCGTGTGACATCGGCATTGCCGTCGCCGGTCACGCAGTCGGTCAGTACTTTGTAGATCCGGCGCTTGCGCATCCACGACAAGGGCCATGTACTGCGTTCTGCTTCGACCCAGCCACGTTGAAGCTGGTGCACGTTTAGTGCGTCCACCTGTTCGCCATACTGCACGGAAAGGCTGCTTGTACTCGCGGCCAGATCGTCGAGCAGTTTCAATCCTTTCTCTAACTCGGTCAGAATATCGTCAGACCAAGGTTGGCCCAGTAGTGACATCACGCGGTCACGCTCGTCGAGCAGCGCCAGCGCTTTTTTGCATCGTGCGACGACGGATTCGTTCCATGCAGGACGGATGCGCGCATTTAGTTCACGATGCTGGAGCAGCAGTTGGTGCCCTTCACGTAGATCAGCCAGAAGCTCGCGCGCCTCAGGCCGAAACACGAAGCCCCATTGACGGCCAAAGGCATCAGGCAGCGCCTGCGACAGATCTGCTACTGCCAGGCGCGCGCGACGGCCAGTCGGCAAGCCCGCAAGACTAGTTGCATTTTCAAAATTCGTGATGGCCAATTGTAGTTCTTCAGCTGCTGGCACCACCGCTCTGGTTGCGCTGATGAATGCCTGTTGCCAGGAAGGTGTCCACTCCGCTTGCCCGACTGCCATCAGCGGTCCCTTGAGTAATTCGCTGGCGCCAACCGCCTCGGCATTGACCTCCAGGCGGACGCTTAAATCGCGCATCGCCTCAAGCTGGGTATGGTCATGCGCATTGGGATTTGCCCAGGAAAGATCGAGTTTAGGTACATCTTCGCCATCGACCACTATGCCGATCGCCTTGTAAATTGTCAGGTCATTAGGATGTCGATGGTGCAGTCGAGCGACATATTGGTTCAATTCGTCGCGCAGTCGCTTCAACTTGACCGCCTGAGCGTTCCATTCTTCGGGATTGACTTCGCCTTGAGCCTCCCAAGCCTTTTGCAGCTGGGTGATCACATCGAGCTTGCGTGCCTTGTTCGAGTGCAGTTCTAGACAAAACTCACCCAAACCCACTTCGCGCAAGCGCCGGTACACAACGTCAAGCGCTGCGATCTTCTCCGATACAAACAACACTCGCTTTCCCTCGGCCAGACACTGGGCGATCAGGTTGGCAATGGTCTGGCTCTTGCCCGTACCAGGTGGTCCGATCAGTACAAAATTTTTGCCCTTGGCCCCAGCCATGACTGCAGAGAGTTGTGACGAGTCGGCAGGAAGCGGACAGAATGTCTTGTCAGGAGAGAATTGCGCATCGAGTTCTTTCGGCGGCGGAAACGCTACCGTGGACAGATAGGGTTCGCGCGGACTGTCGATCAAGTGGCGTACGACCGGGTTCTGGCGTAATTGATCCGTTCGCTGGGTTAGGTCAACCCACATCAGATATTTTGCGAACGAGAAAGACGCTAGTACCACTTCGTCTGATACTTCCCAGCCCTTGATGTCTCGCACGGCATGAGAAACGGTACGCCAGATCAGCGCGACATCAAGTCCAGCGGCATCCTGCGGCAACTTGCCATCCATGATACCGAGGTTGAGATGGAAGTCTTGCCGCAGCATCTCGATCAGCGTCGGATTAAAGCGCGGTTCGTCTTCATGCAGGCACAAGGTAAAGCCGGAGCGCGCGCTCTTGCGCTGCAGAGACACTGGAATAAGAATCAACGGCGCCTTGCACTTCTGTGCCGCTTTGTCATCGCGCGTCCAGTTCAAAAAGCCCAGTGCCAGGAACAGCGTGTTCGCTCCCCCCTCTTGCAATACCGTGCGGGCACTACGATAGAGATCGACGAGTCGGGTCTCCAGCTCCGGCTCGTTCACGTTGACGAATACCTCGCGCCGTTTCAGCGCATCGAGGGCGTGCTCGCGACGTACATCTTCACGTGCGCGCTGTTCGTGTACTGCTTGGTTACGTGGATCTTGCCCATCCATAAGGTCCGGTCTGGGTAGCAAGCGTATCGGCGCACCGTTGGACAGCACATCCTCCAGCACGCCTGGTTCCGGTGCGTCAATCCTGAGGGATTTTTTGCCGCTTTTGAAATTGAGAAGATTGTTCCGCAGCGATAGGTCAAGCAATTTGCGTTGCCATCGGGCCAGCCTGTCGTTCGGATCGAATCCTGGAGGCTCGGTCGTCACCCCGTAGTCCGGCAAATCAGGTGCACCATCGTCAAACGTGGTGGCGGTTGCTTTCATCGCACTATCGGTGGGTGGAAGGATGAGCTGGCTTGCACCGCTGGCAAGCGGTTTGATCCGTTGCATGCGGGCACGTCGGATATCAACCACCAGCTCGAATAGTTCTTCGACCTGTTCGGCGATCTGATTGGCTGCCAGATCGGTTGCATACGTAAAGGATGGCGCCGGCCGCGAGGTAATCAGTGTTGTTTCGAACAGGATCAGTTCTTTCAACCGGATGCGTTTGCGGATGGCCGTCACGTCATCGACAACTACTGTGGAAAATTCTTCCTGGCGTAGCCATACGCCAGCGAACGCGTGACCCTTCGTGAATACCACAATAGGATTCAAGCCCGCCTGCTCCAGCGCAGAGCAAAACATCAGCGTCAGGTCGAGGCAGGTGGCAATGCGGGCGTCCATCACCTGCGCCGCGCTGCGTACCTTCTGGCCTCGGTGCTCGAAACTGGCTGGCGGCAGTGCGTAGTCCAATCCCAGCCCTGCCACGGCTGTCCACAGAGCCGAGGTCAGCTCCCATGCCCGTTTTGCGCCCCCCTGATAGCCATCCAGCGCCGGGCTTTTTCCCGCCTGTCGCAATACCTCGGCGACTTGCTTGAGCAACCGGTCAATTGCCGGCTCATTTGGTTGCACGAATGCGGCTACGAGGTCGGGGAGGTGGGATAGTCCTCCCCACTGGTTACGCGGCAACAGCTCAACTTTGCGCTCTTCTGTCGCTAGCACCCGCTCCGGGGACGAGCCGGCCTTGCCAACCAGTGTCAATGTAATTGTCGAGGTCTCAGCTTCGGTCAATTTACCCAGTATGATGCCATCCAGCTGAACATCGCAGTCCCTGATGTCGTAGTTGGACTTCGCCTGACAGGCATCTATCAACCAGGTCTTCGATTTCAAAAACGGAGGAAATGATTCTAGGCGCAACCGCAAGTCGGTGATCTCTCCATTACCTTCATTGATAATGGCCAGTTCACGTAGCAGAGGAACGGAGTTCTGGAAGTCTGCTAGGTTCAGCTTGCTGGCATTTGAGATGCGAATTGCGTGCTCAGGTGCTGCTTTGACGGGCTGTTCCGCCAGGTCTTCTACTTGTTTCACTTACTTCCCCGTTAATGAATTCAATGAATTTTGTGTCTATTTTTGCAAATTAATTTGCTATAGAGATATTCATCGAACGACATTAACACATGGAAAGAGACAATTACTCACCAAATCTCACTTCAATGAGATTCGGATACGTTAGAGTATTCTTACAGCGACTTGTCCGCGCTGCGTGGCCAAGTTAATCAAGGGAGCGGGTGAGTCGCCATGAAAAAAGCGGATGCCGGTCAGGGCATCCGCTTTTCAGTCACGGGCGTGGCGCTTACGCCAGCTCGGTGATGAATTGCTCGCGCGCGGGGCGCACTTTTTTCAAGTCCACCAGCCAGTCGCCTTCGTCGGCGCGGTAGCCCAGCGGCAGCATGACGACGGAACGCAAGCCTTTTTCGCGCAGATTCAGGATCTCGTCGACCTTGGCCGGATCAAACCCTTCCATCGGCGTCGAATCGACCTGTTCCTGCGCCGCGGCGATCAGGGCCGTGCCCACGCCGATGTAGGCCTGGCGCGCCGCGTGCTGGTAGTTGGTTTCCGCGTCGCGCTGCGGATACGTGGCCAGGATCTGCTGGCGATACGCTTCCCAGCCTTCATTCTTGAAGCCGCGCACTTCGTTGACCAGGTCGAAGCGCTGGTTGATGCGTTCCACCGTGTAATTGTCCCAGGCGGCAAATACCAGCAGGTGCGAGGCATCCGTCACTTGCGACTGGTTCCATGCATGCGGCTTGATCTGCTCGCGCAGGGCCGGATTCGTCACGACGAAGACTTCATAAGGATGCAGCCCGCTGGAGCTGGCCGTCAGGCGTACGGCTTCCAGGATGCGCTCGACCTTGTCTTGCGGCACCACTTTACTTGGGTCCATCTTCTTGGTGGCGTAGCGCCATTGCAATGTTTCGAGCAGTGCGGACATGTAAATCCCTTTCATAATGAATAGTTCAGATTGGAAATGATAGCGGATTCAGCCATTTCAAGTGCAAAGGGCAAAAGAAGCTGTATTGCGTACGCAAGTTAGCGCACTCAAGCACGGCTGTCTACAGGCCAACCATGGCAAGTTCCACGTCCGGATAGCGCGCCCCTTGCACGGCGGCTGGCGCGATGGCGGCGCCGATGGCGGCCAGCTCGCTTGCGCTCAAGGCGATTTGCGCCGCGGCCACGTTCTCTTCCAGGTGCGCCAGGCTGCGGGCGCCGGGTATCGGTACGAGGTCGTCGCCTTGCGCCAGCAGCCAGGCCAGGGCCAGCTGGGCCGCCGTGACGCCGCGCGCCGCCGCCAGGCGCTGCAGTTCTGCCACCAGGTGCGCGTTGGCCGCCATCGCCTGCGGCTGGAAGCGGGGCAGGCTGTGGCGGTAGTCGTCGGGCGCCAGTGCCGCGCCGGACGTGAGCTGGCCCGTCAGGAAACCGCGGCCCAGTGGGCTGTAGGGGACGAAGCCGATGCCCAGTTCACGGCAGACGGGCAGCACTTCCGCTTCCACGTCGCGGCTCCACAGCGAGTATTCGGACTGCACGGCCGCGATCGGATGCACGGCATGGGCGCGGCGCACGGTGGCGGCCGACACTTCCGACAACCCCAGGTGGCGCACCTTGCCCGCGCGCACCAACTCGGCCATGACGCCCACCACCTCTTCGACGGGGACGGCGGGGTCCACGCGGTGCTGGTACAGCAAGTCGATGCAGTCGATACCGAGCCGTGACAGCGAGCCGTCCACCGCCTGGACGATATGTTCGGGGCGGCTGTCGACGCCCGCCATGCGCGCCACGCCCTGGCCATGGGGCAAGATATTGAAGCCGAACTTGGTGGCGATGTTGACCTTGCTGCGCAGCTGCTTCAGGGCGCGGCCCACCAATTCCTCGTTGGCGTAGGGGCCGTAGACTTCCGCCGTATCGATCAGGGTCACGCCCAGTTCCACGGCGCGCTGCAGCACGCGCAGCGAGGTGGCCTCGTCCGCGCCGCCGTAGGCAAAGCTCATGCCCATACAGCCCAGGCCGATGGGGGCGACGCGCAAGCCGGCGTTGCCCAGTGTTCTGTGTTCCATTCTCATTCCTTTTCAAAAAAAGATGCAAGGAGTATGGGCGAAGCGACTGCATGCGATAAGATGCCTAATCCTGCATGCATTACTGAAGATTTCTCATGAATGATGACTGAGCTGAATGAATTGACGGCCTTTGCCGCCGTCGCCCGCCTGCGCAGCTTCCGCAAGGCGGCGCTGGAACGGGGCGTGTCCGCTTCCGCCCTCAGCCATGCGTTGCGCGCGCTGGAGGAGCGCCTGGGCGTGCGCCTGCTGAACCGCACCACGCGCAGCGTCACGCCGACCGAGGCGGGGCAGCTGCTGCTGGCGCGCCTGGCGCCGGCCATGCGCGAAATCGACGATGCCCTGCAGGACTTGAGCGCCTTGCAGGATGTACCCGCAGGCAGGCTGCGCCTGAACGTGCCCCGTCCGGCCGCGCGGCTGCTGCTGGCGCCCATGCTGGCGCGTTTTGTCGCGCGCTATCCGCGCGTGCAGGTGGAACTGGTCACCGATGACGGCATGATCGATATCGTGCGCGACGGTTTTGACGCGGGCATCCGCTTCGGCGAGCAGGTGGCGGCCGACATGATCGCCGTGCCCGTGGGCGCGCCGCAACCGTTCGTCGTGGTGGCGTCGCCCGCCTACCTGGCGGCGCATGGGGCGCCAGGCACGCCGCGCGCGCTGCTGGCGCATGCCTGCATAGGCCGGCGTTTTCCCAGCGGACGCCAGTACGCGTGGGAGTTCGAGCTGGAAGGCGAAGCCGTCAGCATCGCCGTCGGCGGGCCGCTGGTGTTTGACGACGATGAACTGATGCTGCGCGCGGCCCGCGATGGCGCGGGGCTGGCGTATGTGTACGAGGCCGATGCGCGCGCCGATATCGCGGCGGGACGCCTGGCGTGCGTGCTGGATCGCTGCCTGCCGCCGCCGCCCCGTTACTACCTGTACTACCCGAGCCGGCGGCAGATGCCGGCCGTCCTGCGCGCCTTTGTCGACATGCTGCGCGCGCCGGCGGCATAGTCAGCCGGCGGGCGGCGGGGCCGTATGCTCGACCGGCCACTTGATGGTGAACAGGCTGCCGCCCGCCTTGGCGCGGGTGCAGGCGGCGCTGCCGCCGTGCGCGCGCGCGATGGCTTCGACCACGGCCAGGCCCAGGCCGCTGCCCGCGTTCAGGTCGGCCCTGGCGCAGTCGCCGCGGCGGAACGCCTCGAACACATGCGGCGCCAGTTCCTCCGCAATGCCGGGCCCCGCATCCTCGACGCTCAGGTAGTACTGGCCGGCCTGCACGCGCGTGCGCACGCGCAGCAGGCCCGGATGGGCATAGCGGCGCGCGTTGTCGAGCAGGGCCAGCACGATTTGCCGGATGCGCGCCGCGTCGCAGCAGACGGGATGGTCGGACAGGTGCAAGCGCAGGGTAAAACCGGCCGCTTCCATTTCCTGCGCCAGCAGGCGGCCCACTTCCTCGATTTCCAGAGTCAGGTCCGTCCAGGCCATGCGCAGTTGCATGTGGCCGCTGTCGGCCAGGCTCAGGGTGCGCAAGTCCTCGATCAGGCGGCCCAGGTCCTCGACTTGCGCCAGCAGGCTGGAAAACGGCACCTCCTCGGGCTTGAACACGCCATCGACGACGCCTTGCAAGGTGCCGCGCAGGATGGTCACGGGCGTGCGCAGTTCGTGCGCGATGGCCGCATTCCACGTCTCGCTTTCCTTGGCCCCCCGCTGCAGGCGCTCGGCCATGCTGTTGAAGTCGTCGACCAGCATGGCCGTCTCGCCCAGGCTGCGGTCGCCCGCGAAAGCGCGCGCGGACAGGTCGCCATGGGCCACGCGGCGCACGCTGTCCATCACGGAATTGATCGGTTTCAAGATGCGCGCGGCCAGTTTGATGGCGAAAAAGGCGGCCAGGCCCAGGCCGCAGATGGTGATGGCGAAGATCCACAGCCACTCGACGGTGCTGGGCGACCAGTCGTCCGGCTCGGACAGCATGCCGGGATCGATCTTGAAGGCGATGGCGAAGAATGCCCAGGAACCAACCCAGATGATCAGGATGCTGCACACCATCAGCACGGACATCGACAGCCCGATCTGCCGGTTCAAACCCGTGAGGCGCATCAGGCGTCGCTTTCCAGGCGATAGCCCACGCCGCGCAGGCTGGCCGGCATGTTCGTCACGCCCGCTTCCTCGAGCTTCTTGCGCAGCTTGCTGACGTGGCTGTCCACCGTGCGTTCCAGCGAATTGCTCTCGGGCATGCACGACTCCAGCAATTCCAGGCGGCTGCAGACGCGGCGCGGCGTGCGCGCCAGGTGGGCCAGCAGACGGAACTCCGTCAACGTCAGGCTCAAGGGCACGGGCGCACCGTCGCGCAGCACGCTGGCCATATACGTTTCCTGGTCGATCTCGATGGGGCCGCAGCGCAGGCGCTGGCCTCCCACCGGGTGGTGGCGCACGCGCGAGCGCCGCAGCACGGCGGCCACGCGCGCCACCACTTCGGCCGGATTAAAGGGTTTGATGATGTAGTCGTCGGCGCCAACGCGCAAGGCGGCAAGCTTGTCGGCATCCTGGTCGCGCGCCGTCAGCATGATGACGGGCGTCTCGCCGCGCCGCCGCACTTCGGCCAGCACGCCCCAGCCATCGACCCTGGGCATTTGCACGTCGAGCAGCAGCAGGTCCGGCGCCAGCGCCAGGTGCTGTTGCAGCGCCTCCTGGCCATCGTGGGCGAAGGCCGTGCGGTAGCCGTCGCGCTCCAGGTAACCGGCGAGGATGCGGGCGATTTGCGGTTCATCTTCGGCGATCAGGACGAGGGCGGAAGGGGGCGTGGTGGCAAGAAACGAGGGCTGGCTGGCGCTGTGATGATAGTTCATGCAAATAGTCTAGCATTCTTCGCGCTCTCCATCGAATCTCCACATTTCTTTGACGGAACATCCACGCAAGGCTTTTATCCTGCGTTTATCTGTCGACCGGACCGCCGGTTGGGATCCGCCATAGAGAAAAGTCATGCCAGTCAAGTACCTCACCAGGAAAAACATGTTGATCGCCGCGGCACTGCTCAGCCTTGCCGCCTGTTCCAAACCCGCGCCGGAAGAGGGCGCCGCGCCGCCCGCCGCCGTGACTGTGCTCAAGCTGCACGCGGCCCCCGTCGTCCTCAGCGACGAATTGCCGGGCAGGGTGGCCGCCTTCCGCACGGCCGACATCCGCCCGCAGGTGGGCGGCATCGTGCTGCGCCGCCAGTTCGAGCAGGGCGCCGACGTGAAGGCGGGGCAGAAGCTGTTCCAGCTGAACCCTGCGCCGTTTCAGGCGGAAGTCGATTCAGCCGCCGCCGCGCTGCAGCATGCGGTGGCCACGGCCAAGCGCGCCAGCAGCCAGGCCGACCGGTTGCAACCGCTGGTGGAGGCGGACGCCATCAGCCGCCAGGCGTATGACGACGCCGTGGCCCAGCGCGAGCAAGCCGTGGCCACCGTGGCGCAGGCGCGTGCCGCCCTGGCGCGCCGCCGCCTGGACCTGGCCTTCGCCAGCATCGAGGCGCCGATTGCCGGGCGTATCGGCTCCGAACTGGTGACGGAAGGCGCGCTCGTGGGCATGGCCGATGCAACGCCGATGGCGCGCATCCAGCAGATCGACAAGGTGTATGTCGACGTGCGCCAGCCGGCGGCCGCGCTGGCGGCGCTGCAGGCGGCGGGCGCGGATGGCAAAGGCGGCGCCGACAAGCTGCCCGTCACCATTTTGGGCGCCGACGGCCAGCCGCATCCCGTCACGGGCCGCATCCTGTTTTCCGGGATCAGCGTCGATGCGGGCACGGGCGACGCCGTCATCCGCGTGCTGGTCGACAATCCGCAGCGCCAGTTGCTGCCGGGCATGTTCGTGCGCGCCCGCATCGCCCGCGCCGTGCAGAAGCATGGCGTGCTGGTGCCGCAGCAAGCCGTGCTGCGCGCCAGCGATGGCCAGGCCCAGGCCTGGGTGCTCGATGCCAAGCACAAGGCCAGCCTGAAACCCGTCAGCGTGGGCGACGTGGTCGAGCACCAGTACGTGGTCAACGGCGGCTTGAAGGCCGGCGACACGGTCGTCGTCGAGGGCCAGGAACGTCTGCAGCCGGGCGTCACCGCCGCGCCGCAACCGTGGAAGCGCGCCGCCGCCGTGGCCGCCGCCCCTCCCGTCAGCGCCGTGCGCTGATCCGTATCTATTGAAAGTGGTTTAACTACATGCCTCAATTTTTCATCAACCGCCCCGTCTTTGCGTGGGTGGTGGCGGTCTTCATCGTCCTGTTCGGACTGATCGCCATACCGCAATTGCCGATTGCGCGCTTCCCTTCGGTGGCGCCGCCCAGCGTCAGCATCAGCGCCAACTATCCTGGCGCCACGCCGCAAACCATGAACGATTCCGTGGTGGGCCTGATCGAGCGCGAACTGTCGGGCGTCAAGCACCTGCTGTATTTCGAGTCGTCCACCGACACGTCGGGTTCGGCCTCGATCACCGTCACCTTCCAGCCCGGTACGAATCCGGAGCTGGCGCAGGTGGACGTGCAGAACCGCCTGAAAGCCATCGAGCCGCGCCTGCCGCAAGCCGTGCGGCAAAACGGCTTGACGGTGGAGTCGGCGTCGTCCGGCTTCCTGATGATCGTCAGCCTGATTTCCGAGAATGGCCAGCACGACGAAGTGGCGCTGGGCGACTACCTGGCGCGCAACGTGACGGAAGAGCTGCGCCGCATTCCCGGCGTGGGCAAGGTGCAGCTGTTCGGCTCCGAGCGGGCCATGCGCATCTGGGTCGATCCGGCCAAGCTGGTGTCGTACAACATCGCCATGGGCGAGCTGACGGCCGCCATCGCGCAGCAAAATGCGCAGATCGCGCCGGGCCGCCTGGGCGATTCGCCCGCCGTGCACGGCCAGCGCGTGACCATCCCGCTGACGGTGCAGGGCCAGCTGCAAACGCCGGCCGAATTTGCCGCCATTGTGCTGCGCGCGAATGCCGACGGCTCGAAAGTGACCATCGGCGACGTGGCGAAAGTGGCGCTGGGCGCGCAAAGCTTCAATTTCAGCATCCGCGAAAACGGCCAGGCCGCGTCGGGCGCCGCCATCATGCTGTCGCCGGGCGCCAATGCCGTGCAGACGGCGGCCGCCGTGCGCGCGCGCATGGCCGAACTGGCGCACACCATGCCGGCCGGGATCAAGTATTCGGTGCCGTTCGACACGGCGCCGTTCGTGAAGATCTCGATCGAGAAGGTCATCGTCACCTTGCTGGAAGCGATGGTGCTGGTGTTCCTCGTCATGTATCTGTTCCTGCAAAAGATACGCTACACCCTGATTCCCGCCATCGTCGCGCCGATCGCCCTGATGGGGACGTTTACGGTGATGCTGCTGGCCGGCTATTCCGTCAACGTGCTGACCATGTTCGGCATGGTGCTGGCCATCGGCATCATCGTCGATGACGCCATCGTGGTGGTCGAAGCCGTCGAGCGCCTGATGGCCACCGAGGGCCTGTCGCCGAAGGAGGCGACCTCGAAAGCCATGCGCGAAATCACTGGCGCCGTCGTCGGCATCACCTTGGTGCTGACGGCCGTGTTCATTCCGATGGCGCTGGCCAGCGGTTCCGTGGGCGCCATCTACCGCCAGTTCACCCTGGCCATGGCCGTGTCGATCCTGTTCTCGGCCTTCCTGGCCTTGAGCCTGACGCCGGCCCTGTGCGCCACGATGTTGAAACCGATCGGCCCGCACGACCACGACAAGAAGGGCTTTTTCCTGTGGTTCGACCGCCAGTTTGACCGTATGACGGCGCGCTACGAGCAGGGCGTGGTGGCGATGCTGAAACGCGCCGGCCGTTCGATGGTGCTGTACGGCGCCATCGTCGCGGCGCTGGGCGTGGCCTTCATGCAGCTGCCGTCGGCCTTCCTGCCCGAGGAAGACCAAGGCTATTTCATCACCTCGATCCAGCTGCCGTCCGACGCCACCATGGAGCGCACGCTCGACGTCGTCAAATTGTACGAGCAGCACGTGGCCACGCGGCCCGGCATCGAAGTGAATCAATCGATCCTCGGCTTCAGTTTTTCCGGCGCGGGGCCGAATGCGGGCCTGGCGTTCACCATGCTGAAGGACTGGAAGGAGCGCAACGGCGCCACGGCGCAGGAAGAAGTGGCGCTGGCGCAGGCGGCCATGGCGCAGGCGAAGGAGGGCGTCATCATGAGCCTGATGCCGCCCGCCATCGATGAACTGGGCAACTCGTCCGGTTTTTCGCTGCGCCTGCAAGACCGCGCCAATCAGGGTGTCGCTGCCCTGCAGGCGGCGCAGAACCAGTTGCTGGGCCTGGCCGCGCAAAGCGCCAAGGTGGCGGGCGTGTATCCGGACGGCTTGCCGCCCGGCGCCAGCGTGCGCCTCGATATCGACCGCACCAAGGCCGAGGCGCTCGGCGTGTCATTTGGCGCCATCGCCGATATGCTGACGGCGGCCATGGGGTCGACCTATGTCAACGATTTCCCGAATGCGGGCCGCATGCAGCAAGTGATCATCCAGGCCGATGCGCCGTCGCGCATGCAGTTGAACAATGTACTGGCCTTGCGCATCCGCAACAACGCGGGCGGCATGGTCGCCTTGGGCGAGCTGGTGCGACCCGTGTGGAGCGAGTCGCCGCTGCAACTGGTGCGCTACCAGGGTTATCCGGCGGCGCGCATTTCGGGCAGCGCGGCGCCCGGCGTGTCCAGCGGCGACGCCATGCTGGAAATGGAACGCCTGGTGAAACAGCTGCCGCCCGGCTTCGCGCTGGCGTGGACGGGGCAGTCGCTGCAAGAGAAGGAATCGGCCTCGCAGGCGCCCATGCTGATGGCGCTGTCGATGCTCGTGGTGTTCCTCGTGCTGGCGGCCCTGTATGAAAGCTGGTCGATTCCCGTCGCGGTGATGCTGGTGGTGCCGCTGGGCTTGCTGGGCGCCGTGCTGGCCGTGATGTTGCGCGGCATGCCGAACGACGTGTTCTTCAAGGTGGGCATGATCACGATCATTGGTCTTTCCGCGAAGAACGCCATCCTGATCGTCGAATATGCGCGCCAGCTGCAGGCGCAGGGCAAGGGATTGGTCGAGGCGACGGTGGAAGCGGCCAGGTTGCGCTTGCGCCCGATTTTGATGACGTCGCTGGCGTTCGCGCTGGGCGTGGTGCCGCTGATGCTGGCCACGGGCGCCAGCGCCGAGACGCAGCACGCGATCGGCACGGGCGTGTTCGGCGGCATGATCACCGCCACCGTGCTGGCCGTGTTTTTCGTGCCCGTGTTCTTTGTCGTGGTGCTGGGCGCCGTCGACAGGATGGACCGCTACTTCAATCAACGCGGTCATCGCATCGCCGTCAAGACGGCGGAAGGAGAGTTGTAATGCGTTTGATTTTTATCACGCCCCTGGCCGCGCTGGCCTTGTCGGCCTGTTCCCTGACGCCGCCGCTGGTGAAGCCGGCGCCGCCGATTCCCGCCGCCTATGCCGAGGTCGCCGCGGCAGGCGTTGGCGATACTGCCGCCGGCCTGGGCTGGCGCCAGATGCTGCTCGACGCGCGCCTGCAGCGCCTGGTCGACATCGCGCTGGAAAACAACCGCGACTTGCGCGTGGCGTCGCTCAACGTGGAAGCCGTGCGGGCCCAGTACCAGATCCAGGATGCGGGCCGCTACCCGGCCATAGCCGCGAATGGGGGCGGCGTGCGCCAGCGCGGCGCCGATGCCAAGGTTCAAAACACGTTCACGGCCGGCATCGCCATGAGCGCCTTCGAGGTCGACCTGTTCGGCCGTTTGCGCTCGCTGTCGGACGCGGCCTTTGCCCGCTATCTGGCCACGCAGCAGGGCCAGCGCGCCGCGCACATGGCCCTGATCGGGGCCGTGGCCGACGCGTATCTGGAGCAGCGCCTGGCCGAGGAGCAGCTGGCGCTGGCGCGGCAAACCTTGCTCGATTGGCGCCAGGCCCTGATCCTGACGCAGCGCCTGCACGGCGCGCAGCAGGGCAGCGGCCTGGACGTGGCACAAGCGCAAGGGCAGGCGGCCACGGCCGAAGCGGACGTGCAGGCGCGCGAGCGGGCCAGCGCCTTGGCGCGCAACAATCTGGAATTGCTGCTGGGCGCGCCGCTGCCCGCCGATTTGCCGGCGGGCCGGCCGCTCGACGGCCAGCCCGTGCTGACGCGGCTGCCGCCCGGCCTGCCGTCGGACTTGCTGGCGCGCCGTCCCGACATCCTGCAGGCGGAATACGCGCTGGTGGCGGCGAACGCGGAAATCGGCGCCGCCCGCGCCGCCTTCTTCCCGCGCCTGTCGCTGACGGCGCAGCTGGGCCTGGCCAGCCCGGAGCTCGGTGACCTGTTCCGCGGCAGCGCGCGCAGCTGGTCGTTCGCGCCGCAAGTGACGCAGCCGCTGTTCCAGGGCGGCCAGCTGCGCGCGGAATTGCAACTGTCGCGCCTGCGCAAGGACGTGGCCGTGCTGCAATATGAGCAAGCCATCCAGGCAGCCTTCCGCGACGTGCGCGATGGCCTGGCGGGCAGCGCCACGTATGCGCAGCAGATCGACGCCCAGCAGCGCGTGGCGGCGGCCGCCGAACAGCGGCGCAAGCTGTCGGCCTTGCGCTATGGCGCGGGCCAGGACAGCCGCCTGGAATTGCTCGACGCGCAGCGCCAGTCGTATGCGGCGCAGCAAACCCTGCTCGACTTGCGGCGCGACCAGTTCAAGTCGGCCGTGGCCCTGTACAAGGCGCTGGGGGGAGGGTTGGCGGAGTAGGGGGAAAGCTCAGGCGCCGCCGTGCGCCAGGCAGTCCTTGAGCCGGTGTGGCCGGGGCCAGCCCGCCTCACTGGCGTGCTCGACAAAACAGATGGTCAGCTGCGCAAAGCCTGGCCAAATTGCTTAAAGACAATCAAAAACGGCAGAGGCAACACTTTTTTTGCGTGGCTGCATCCAAATGCGCGCATGGCGGGTAGTACAGGGGTGCGCTCGCCGCGACAGCGGCCTGGGCGTCACTTCCCTACACTCACTTACCGGAGTCACGCTCATGTCCACGCTGCCATCCCTGCCATTTGCCAAGCTGCTGCTCGTTTCCGCCGTCGCCATGTCGCTCTCCGCCTGCGGGGGAGGCGGCGGCCATGATGACGTCGTCGTTACGCCACCGCCGCCGACCGTCGTCACGGGCGATGTCTTCGTGCTGACGGCCAGCAACAAACTGCTGTCGTTCGACCGCGCCACACCCGGCACCATCCGCAGCACGGCCACCATCACCGGCTTGCAGGCGGGGGAAAACCTGCTGGGCATCGATTTCCGGCCCGCCGACGGGCAGTTGTACGGCATTGGCAGCACGGGGCGCCTCTATACCCTGAACGGCGGCACGGGCGCGGCCACCGTCAAGGCCAGCCTGGCGGCCGACGCGGCCGACACCACGGCGCCATTCACGGCGCTGGCCGGCACGCAGTTCGGCGTCGATTTCAACCCCGTCGCCGACCGCCTGCGCATCGTCAGCAACACGGGGCAAAGCTTGCGTATCAATGTCGATACGGGCGCCACCACGACGGATGGCGACATCAACGGCGGCGCGGCGGGCGCCGCCATCACGGCCGCCGCCTATACCAACGGTTTTGCCGGCACGGCCAGCACCACCTTGTTTGTCATCGACGGGGCCAACGCCACGCTGTACACGCAAAATCCGCCCAACAACGGCAACCTGGCCGGCGCCGTGCCGCTGGGCGTGGCCGCGACCAGCGTGGCCGGCTTCGACATCGATGCGCGCACGAACACGGGTTACGCCGTCATGACGGTGGCCGGCGCGCGCAATCTGTACAGCGTCAACCTGGCGGCGGCCAGCGCCCCGGCGACCCTGGTGGCGGCCATCGGCGTGACGGAAGAGTTGCGCGGCATCGCCTTGAAAACGCCGGCGGCGCCCGTCGCCTATGGCTTGACGGACGATGGCCGCATCGTCACCTTCAAGACGGCCACGCCAAACATGCTCGATGCCAACGTGGCCGTCACGGGCCTGGCGGCGGGCGAGCGCCTGCTGGGCTTTGACATCCGTCCCAAGGATGGCTTGCTGTACGGCATTTCCTCGGCGGCGCGCATCGTCACCATCGACCCGGCCACGGGCGCGGCCACCCTCAAGGCGACGCTGGCGGCCGACGCGGCGGACGTCAGCGCGCCGTACACGGCCATCGTCGGCACGGCCTTCGGCGTGGATTTCAACCCCGTCGCCGATCGGCTGCGCGTGATCGGCAACACGGGGCAAAGCCTGCGCATCAATGTCGACACGGGCGCCACCACCACCGACGGCGCCATCAACCGTGCCGGCGCCTCACCCGTCGTCACGGCGGCGGCCTATACCAACAGCTTTGCGGGCACGGCGGCGACCATGCTGTTCGATATCGACACGGCCAGCGCCAGTCTCGCCCTGCAAAATCCACCGAATGACGGCACCCTGGCCAATGTGGGCCTGCTGGGCGTGGCGGTGGCGGGCGACGCGGGCTTCGATATCGCGGGCGGCGCCAACGGGCTGGTGCTGGCTGCGCTGCGCACGGCGGCCGGCGGCCCCAGCTCCCTGTACCGCATCGACCTGGCGACGGGCGCGGCGGTGCCGAGCGGCGGCGCGGCCACGCTGGCCGCCTCCGCCATCGGCAATGGCACGGTGGGATTGAGCGATATCGCCATCGTCCTGAAATAAGGCAGTTGCGGCGCGGCCTTTGCATTCATTCAATCATTTCACTATTATGGAATGATTGTTGACATGCACAGGCTGCGGCGCATGGTGCCCGCGAGCCGCACCGCACGGGACATTCGCCGCATGGTGACCGCTTTCCCCATCTTTCTCGCCACCTTAATCCGCGTCACCAGCCTGCTGCTGGACACTGCATGGCAAGACGGGTGTATTGGTGTTCAAAAAATAATTTCAAAATAATAAGATTGCCGCGTTTTGGTGTTATTATTAAAATAACATCACTATTCCTCATTTCACGATGCTGGTCTAGTGTCTTTCCTGGTTCACATTTCAAGAGGAGCATGCATGCGTCAGTCCCACGTCGCGCTGTTGTTATCGGTTTGTATGGGGGGAGCGCACGCCGCGCCCGCAATCCTGGCATTCGATGCCGACCACCTGAAGGTGGTTGAGGGCCAGCCGGTGCGCCTGCACTGGGAGGTGAGCGGGGCCGCCACGGTCATGCTGAATGGCGTGCCGGTCAGCGGCAACAGCCAGATTGTCAGGTATGTGGCCGGCGACGCCGCCACCTTGCGCCATACCTTGACGGCCAGCACGCCTGGCGAGGGGGAAACCGCCACGCGCACCATCGAACTGTCTGCCGGGGTCGTGCTGGACAAGGACTATATTCCCGAAGCGTACGCGGCCGGCTGCAAACCCGTGCAGGAGCGCGATTTTGTCCTCAGCCATGAGTATGCGCGCATCGAGCCGCGCGACTGCACCTCCGTGAAGGTGCGCAACCCCGTGTTTGTCTGGCCGGAGATTTATAACGTCACGCAGATGGTCTTGACGGTCAATTTCCCCAGCGGAAAGAGTCCATTGCAGATACCCACGACGCGCACGTCGCTGATCCTGCCGGAACTGTTGAGTGAAACCGGGCTGTACACGTGGCAGGTGCAGTATCGCCTGCCGAACGGCCAGAGCAGGTCCGGCGAGGTCCGGCGCTTTCATTTCGACGGCAATGCCGTCGACAATCTGCCCGACCTGCCCACCGCCGCCGAAGTCATGGCCAGGATAGGACCGCGCTTGCATCCGCGTATCGTTCCGCTGGCCGCCGATGGCCAGGTCATGCAAGCCTCGGCCATCCACGCCGCCGTGCAGGCCAGCCCCCTGGCCGCGTCCTACAAAACGTATCTGGACGAGGCGGAGCAGGTACTGGCCAATGCACTGTACCCCATGCCCGCGGAGCCCATCGGCCTGGCGGCAGCCACTATCGCCGATGCAGCGTTCAGGGCGGCCCAGGGGATAGAGCGGCTGTCCGTGGCGGCGCTGCTCAAGGGCGACCAGCGCTATCACGCACTGGCCATCGCCCGCCTGCTGCAACTGGCCAGCTGGGCACCCGACGGCGATACCGGCGAATGCCGGCAGGACCAGGCCAACAGGCAGATCATGGTCACCCTGGCCCAGGGGCTGGACATGTTTTACAACAACATGACCAGGGAGGACCGCTATGTGCTGATGAATGTGATCAACCAACGGCTCAACCCGCTGATGTACAAGATGGAGGCGGGCTTGCGCGCCAATCCGTATGACTCCCATGTGCTGGCCGCCGCCTACTATGCGGTGCAAACCCTGATGCTGTCGGCCGGTGCCGTCGGCCAGGGACCGGCCGGCGACGTGACGTTTGAACAGGGAGCCCAATTTGGTATGGCCTGCAATGCAAAAGACAAGCCGCTGGCGCCGGTTGACCGTTTCTCCGTGGCCTGGGAAACGCTGATCACGAGTTCCGGCACCTGGGGCGGCGGCACGGACAGCGCGTTTGGCAATGGTGTAAGTTACGCGTGGAACACGCTCAATGCCTATGCGCCGGCCTTGGCCTCGTATCTGCTGATGGCCAACGTGGATCTCAGCCGTATCCCCGCGCTGCGGCAGTTCGGCGACAATTTCCACGCGCAGACGGTGCGGGGCCGCTGGAGCAAGGTGCGCGGCGCCTTCGGCGACGGCAGCAACCTGACGGGAAACTATGAATCCTATGCCTGGAACTCCTACCGCCTGTTCGCCCAGATATCGCAAGATCCTGTCGACGAATGGTATTACAGGGACAATATTGCGCAGACCCAGAAGCTGGCCTTGCCTTTCCATCATTATTTTCTGACGGCAGTCAGGCCACCCGTTGAACCCGCCGTGCTCCCCGCATTGAAACGGACGTATCTGTTCGAGGATGCGGGTGTGGTCGCCATGCATTCCAATACGGCCGATCCGCAGCGTTCCAGCCTGTTTTTCCGTTCCAGCCGTCTCGGCTCCATCAACCACAGCCATGCGGATAACAATGCGTTTACCTTTGTGTCAAAAGGGAAGAGTATTTTCATTTCGGGCGGCACCTATAATGAATTCGGCAGTCTGCCGGAGCAGCGGATCAGACGCGCCACGCGCTACAAGAATGCGCTGACGTTCGACGCGGGCGAGGGATATGAGGACGCCGGCCTGGGCCAGGCGGAGCCGGCGGCCAGCCCCGTCGCGCCGGGAGCGCCGCTGTTTTATATGCAGCCACATGGCAGGCTGATCAATTTTCATGCGGCCGAGGCGAGCGACTGGTCGGTCGCCACCGGGGATGCCACGCACGCCTACCGCAGCCGCGACATAAAAACGTCGGTCTGGAATCCCTTGCTGCAAGGGGCGGTGCGCACCGTCGCCTATAACCCGAAGGCAGGCGTGGCCCTGATCTACGATTGGGCGCAGAGTGCGACCAAGCGCCGCTGGCAGATGAATTACCAGACGCTGGTGGCGCCGGTGGACATCGGCGCGCGTGACTTCAAGGTCGACGCGGGCGACGGCGTCAGCGTCTGCGTCAGCTATCACGGCTATGACGGAACGTATGCGGCGCCGGAAAAGATGTCCGAGGCGGCCCTGCATGCGGGTCTGGCATGGCCGACAGGTGAGCCGGAGCAATATCACACCGCGTACAAGACCAATATACGCAGCAATTCCATGGCCAGCCTGATCGTCCTGAAGGAAGACTGCAATGCCGTTCCCGTGACGGCCGAGTATTTGTCGGCGACCAAGCTGCTCGTGAAGGTCGATACGAGCTGGTTCATCTTCGACAAGAAGGCGGTGCAGCTGTCCGAGTAACTGGAGGGAATGCCTGGCCGGTGAATCATTGCTTTGATTCCATTTGATATTTCCAGTATTATGGAATCATTGCATTCATTCACCGGCCTCGGCGCGATTGCGCGCCTTGCCGCCTTCTCCGGAACCTCGCCGCATGCTGACCGCTTTCCTGATCTTTCTCGCCACCTTAATTCTCGTCATCTGGCAGCCGCGCGGCCTGGGCATCGGCTGGAGCGCCGTCATCGGCGCCGGCGTCGCCTTGCTGGCCGGCGTGATCCACTGGGGCGACATCCCCGTCGTCTGGCATATTGTGTGGAACGCCACCGGCACTTTCGTTGCCGTGATCATCATCAGCCTGCTGCTGGACGCGGCCGGCTTCTTCGAATGGGCCGCGCTGCACGTGGCGCGCTGGGGCGGGGGCAGCGGCAGAAAACTGTTCGTGCTGCTGATCTTGCTGGGCGCCCTGGTTTCCGCCGTGTTCGCCAATGACGGCGCCGCGCTGATCCTGACGCCCATCGTCATCGCCATGCTGCGCGCGCTGAAGTTTTCCACCAGGGCCACGCTGGCCTACGTGATGGCGGCCGGCTTCATCGCCGACACGGCCAGCCTGCCGCTGGTGGTGTCGAACCTGGTGAATATCGTCTCGGCCGATTTCTTCAAGATCGGTTTTGCCGAGTACGCTTCCGTGATGGTGCCCGTCAACGTCGTCGCCGTGCTGGCAACGTTGGGCGCCTTGCTGCTCTTTTTCCGCGATGATATCCCGCGCGACTACGATGCCTCGCAGCTGAAACGCCCGGACGCCGCCATCCGCGACTTGCCTACCTTCCGCGCCGGCTGGCTGGTGCTGGCGCTGCTGCTCGTAGGTTTTTTCTCGCAAGAAAGCCTGGGCGTGCCCATCAGTTTGATCGCCGCCGTGGGCGCCGCGCTGCTGCTGGGCGTGGCGGGCAAGGGCCACGTGATTTCCACGCGCCACGTGCTGCGCCATGCGCCATGGCAGATCGTCGTCTTTTCGCTGGGCATGTACCTCGTCGTGTACGGCTTGCGCAATGCGGGCTTGACGGCTTACCTGACGGGCATGCTGAACCACTTTGCGCAGTACGGCGTGTGGGGCGCGGCCATGGGCACGGGCGTGCTGACGGCCTTATTGTCGTCCGTGATGAACAACCTGCCGACCGTGCTGGTGGGCGCGCTGGCCATCGACCCGACGACGGCGCAGGGCGCCGTGCGCGAAGCGATGATCTATGCGAACGTCATCGGCAGCGACCTGGGGCCGAAGATCACGCCCATCGGCAGCCTGGCCACCTTGCTGTGGTTGCACGTGCTCGACAGCAAGAATATCCACATTTCCTGGGGATACTATTTCCGCGTCGGCATCGTGCTGACCTTGCCCGTGCTGTTGCTGACCCTGGCCGCGCTGGCGCTGCGCCTGTCCTGAGTTCCGTGTATGGTGGTGGCTGTGAGCAACTTTATACTGGGAAACGATGAAACTATTGCTCGTTGGCGCTACCGGTCTCGTCGGCAGCGAAGTGCTGCGCCTGGCGTTGATGGATGCGCGCGTCAGCCGGGTCGTCGCGCCCGTGCGCAAGGCCTTGCCGGCGCACCCGAAGCTGGATGCGCCCCTCGTCGATTTCGACCGCTTGCCGTCCGGCGCGCCCTGGTGGCAGGCGGACGCCGTCATCTGCACCCTGGGCACGACCATGAAGCTGGCGGGCACGCGTCAGATATTTTCGCGCGTGGACCATGACTATCCGCTGGCCGTGGCGCGCCTGGCGCTGGCGGCCGGCACGCGCACGTATGCGCTCAATTCCGCCGCCAGCGCCAACGCCGCTTCGCGCTTCTTCTACAACCGCGTCAAGGGCGAACTGGAGCGCGACCTGGAAGCGCTGGGTTTCAGATCGCTCACGCTCGTGCGACCGGGCCTGATCGGCGGCCGGCGCGCCGTGGCGCGGGCGGGCGAGGGCGCCGCCTTGCGCATCCTGCGCGTGCTGGCTCCCGTGCTGCCGCGCCGCTGGCGCATCAATCCCGCGCCGCGCATCGCCAGCGCCTTGCTGGAAGCGGCGCTGGCCGGCGCGCCGGGCGTGCACGTGGTCAGCCCGGAGCAGCTGGTCTGAAGACGCACCCCTTATAATTACCTGTCATGTTTTTTTGAGCACGCAAAATGCAAACAGTACGCCCTTACCAGGCCGGCGACCGCGACGCCTGCCTGGCGCTGTTCGACGGCAATACGCCGCGCTTTTTCGACCCGTCCGAGCGCGCCGACTTCGCCGCCTGGCTCGATACCTCGACGCATCCGTACCTGGTCATTCTGCGCGACGGCCGCATCGTCGCCTGCGGCGGCCACGCCATCGAGGCGGATGGCACTGCGGCCAGCCTGTGCTGGGGCATGGTGGCGCAGGATGCGCACGGCCAGGGACTGGGCCGCGCACTGACGCAGGCGCGACTGGACGCCATCCGTGCCGTGCCGGGAGTCGCCCGCGTGAGGATGAATACCAGCCAGCACACGCAGGGCTTTTATGCGGGCTACGGTTTTGAGGCCGTCAAGGTGACGCCGCACGGTTTCGGGCCGGGCATCGAGCAGTGGGACATGGTGTTGCAGCTAGGGGCGTTTCAGCCTTGATCAGTCGAGCGCGATGACCCGGTCGTTTGCGCCGGGCACGCAGCCGTCGGCGATCGGCTCCCAGCCCCGGTGCACCACCACCTGCTTGCCGTCGTGGCAGATTTCCACGCGTTCGCTGGCGGGCAGGCGCTGGCGCGCGAACGCTTCCAGGCTGGCCGGCAGGCTCACCGCCAGCCGCATCGTGCCGATGGCTTCCGGCGGATGGTCGTCCATATGCACGAGGGGCACGAAGATCGAACCGAGCATCAGCCAGCGCGCGCCCACGTCGACGGGGGCGGGTGCATATGAGGCGGCGCGCAGCCAGTCCTGGGCGCGGGCGCGCAAGTCGCCGCCTGCGGCCAGCTCGCCCCAGGCGGCGGCCAGCATTTCCGCCACCCACTGATTGCAATTCTGGTATTTCAGGCTGAACGCATACGCGTTGGCGCTGTAGCGGCCCGCCAGCAACTGCTGCACGCGCACGGGGTCGAGCAGGGCGCGGCGCAGGGGCGGCACGGTTTCCGCCGGCAGTTTCACGACAGAGATGTAGCCGAGCGACGGATTGTCCGTGCCCATGGCGAAACCGGCCGTGCCCTGGTCGAAGATGCGCGGACGGCCTTCGTCGCAGGCGTAGTACAGCTGGCGCGCGGACCAGCCATTGTCATTGTCGTGGCGCCAGGCCAGCGCCGCGTGCGAATAGCGGATGCCGAAGCGCGCCAGGTCCAGGCCCGAGCGGCTGATCAGGGCCACGCTGCCTACACTGGCGGCCAGTTCCTCGCGCACGACGGCGGCAAAGCGCAACAGACGGTCCTGTTCCGTGGCCGTGAGTTCCTGCGCGCGGTCGCAAAAGCGCGCGGAGGCGAGCGAGGTGCCTGCCTGGGCCGCGCCGACACTGAAGAGGGCGCAAATGGCCAGCAGCAGCGCCGGGCGGCGCGGGAGAAAACGAATCAAAGGCTGACGGGACGCGTGGCCAGTTCGCCGTACCAGTCGTCGGCCAGCACGAGGAAGAAGGCGGCGCGCGTGTCGTTGCGCGAGAATTCAATGCCGTAGGCGCGGTTTTGCGCATGCACCACGTCGCCTTGCGCCAGCTGCTGCTTGTCGAGCGCCGCCTGCGGCAAGTCCAGCACCAGCGGCGTTGCCGTGGCGTCGGCCTGCATGGTCAAACGCGTCATGCCGTCGCGGCCCGGCACGGCGGCCACGTCGATGATGCGGTAAGGGCCATTGGCCACCTTGTTGTCGCGCGAGGAGCTGTTGCTCGAACCGTTGAGCGAATCGGAAATGCTGCCGCTCGACTGGGAACCGGCGCTGGAGGCCGAGGAAACGAAGCTGTCGGCGTTGGCGTTGCACGCCATGGTCAGAGCTGCGGCCAGGCCGAGCATGCGTAAGGAGGTAGTCAAGGCAGTTTTCCAGTGGGCGTCAATGAAAGCGGACCGGGTCCATCCCGGCCCGCGCCATCATAGCAGATCGGCCATCAGCTGAGCAGTACCTCGATCAGGCCCTGCGCCTCGGCCGACGGCTGCGTGCGCAGCGCCTGCAGCACGGGATCGTGTTCCAGATAGGCTTGCAGCGGCGCGCTGACGGTGACGCTGGCCTGCGGCAGCGGCGAAGGGACGGGCGAGAGCGCCTTGGCCAGCAGCAGGGTGTCGCGCAAGCCTTCGGGCGGCAGCATGATGGTCGAGCCGGGCAAGGCGTTGACGGCGTCGGCCACCGCCTGCGGCACGCCCAGCTGGCGCATCAGCGCGCGGCCGATCACTTCCAGCGTGGACGCCATCTGCGTTTCCAGCTGGGCGTACAGGCCCGGGGTCTTGTCGGCCTGGGCCAGCATATAAAAGCCGGCCACTTCATGCACGATGCCGGCGAACAGGGCCGTATCGGCATCCGTCTGCGTGACGGCGCCGGCTAGCGCATGCGCCAGCGCCGCCACATGCACGGTGTGCGCCCACAGCTGGGTAGCGCGGGCGCGCAAGGCTTCGTCGCGGATGCCCGCGTTCAGCTGGCGGATCACGGCCGCCGTCGCCAGCGCATACAGGTTGCGGTGGCCCAGCCGCTCGACGGCGGCGCGCACGCTGGTGATGGCGGGCGCCTGGCCCGGCGCGAACAGGGCCGAATTGGCCAGCGCCACGGCGCGTGCCGACAAGGTCGGTTCGCACAGCAGCAGCCGGCTGATGTCGGCCGAGTGGCAATCCGGATTGGCCAGTTCCTTTTGCAGGAGCAGGGCTGTATTGATGCTGGTGGGAAAGGCCAGGGTTTCCGTTTCGGCGCTGGCCAGGAGTTGCGCCAGGCTGCTGAGCGTGTTGACGTGCATGGATAGGGGAGCGAGAAGTAGCAATGCCCCCATATTATCAGGCAATCCGGCCCGCATGGCGTCCGCCAGCCTTTCCTGTGAGTCACGCCGCGCATCGGCCGCGCATCGGCCTGATTCATCAGCCCAGCTTATAGGCCCTAGCGGGTTTGCGCCGCTAATCAGCGCGGGCCAGCGCTGTTAAGCTCGGATTTCGGGACAGGCGCCGCCGGCTGCCCGTGGAATTTGTCATACCGGCAAGAAAGGAAGTCAGCCATGCATCGATACGCCGCGGCACTCTTGCCGCTTTGCCTGCCCGCCGGGGCCGGCGCCATCGTCACGTTTGCGCCCGGCGCGCGCACGGCCTGGCATACGCATCCCCTGGGCCAGACCCTGATCGTCACGCAAGGCCAGGGCTGGGTGCAGCACTGGCAGGGGCCGCTGCAAGCGCTGGCCGTGGGCGACGTGGCGTGGATACCGCCCGGCGTCAAGCACTGGCATGGCGCCACGGCCACGTCCGCCATGCAGCATGTCGTCATTGCAGAGGCGCAAGATGGCACGGCCGTCAGCTGGCTGGAACAGGTGACGGACGACAGTTATCCGCGCTAAGGCGCTGGTCGGGCAGCTTAGGGTAGCAGCAGCGCATGCTGGCTGGCCGTGTGGAAATCGCGCCAGACGCGGTTGATGGTGCTGTCTTCGCGGGCCGCGTACAGGCCGCAGTACGGATACAAGCCGTCGACGGCTGCGCGCGCGACGGCCACCAGGGCCAGCGAACTGTCCTGCACGGCTTGCATGCCTTCCGTGTCGAGCGCCGCCCCCCCGGCAACTTTTGCCCAGCTGTCGTCCAGCACGGCGTAGAAACGCGTCCGGGCGCTGGCAAGCGCGTCTTTCCTGCCTTGCAGCATGGCGGCCACTTCCGGCACGTCCAGCAGCGGCAAGCCGGCACGCGCATGGCGGCGGTGGCGCATGCCTTCCTCGGCCAGCCGCATGAAATGCGCAGCCATGCCGGCCACGTTGGCGGCCAGGGTCACGTAGGCCAGCGAATAGAACGGGTAGCGGTACAGGGGGCCATCGGCCGTCGCGGCGGAGGGATCGATGGTGAAACCATATTCTTTGGCAAGCCAAGCGCCGTCGATGCGGTAGCTGTGCGAGGCGCTGGCGCGCATGCCGATGCTGTTCCATGAGGGCACCAGCTGCACCAGGGCGGCGGGCACGAGGAAGGCGCGGATGCGCGGCTTGCCTTCGTCATCGAGCAGGGGCTGGCCGGCGCGCCGCAGCCGCGCGTTCAGGGTGAAGTGGGTGGCCATGGGCGCGCCGCTGGCGTAATCCCAGCTGCCCGTGATGCGGTAGCCGTCGCCTTCCTCGTCCGCGTAGCCGGTGGCCGCGCCGCTGCCGCCCAGGCAGACGCGCGGCGTGCCGATGATGGCCCGCGCCACGTCGGGCGCCAGGAAGCCGGCGAACCAGCCCGCGCCCGCGCACAGGGTCAGCACCCAGCCCATGCTGCCATCGACGGCGGCCACGGCTTCTTCCAGGCGCACCACCTGCGGCAAGGGCAGCTCGGCGCCGCCCGCGCCGCGCGGCGCCAGCATCGTCAGCCAGCCGCGCCGGTGCAGCAGGGCTTGCTGGGCCGGATGCAGGAAGCGGGCGGCGTCGGCCGCCGGGGCGTGGCGGGCGATGCGGCGCGCGTCGGATGCGGAAAGGGTAGCGATGGCAGCGTGCGGCATGGGCAGAATCCGGCAATGGCGAAGGCGGGCATTTTCGCACAGTGTGGGGCGCGGGAGCCAGCTATTGCCGTCCATGCCGGCAGTGGTGGCCGGGAAGGCATTTTTGCCGCATCATGGAGGCGGCATGTGCCATCCACCCGGGACCGTCACCATGAGCGCATCGGCTGCGACGCAAATGAACCGTTGGCAAGATGCCAGCGCCGGCCTGTCGATCGCCGGCCTGCTGCTGCCGGAGGCGGTGGCGTATGCCAGCATCGGCAACCTGGCGCCCCAGGCGGGCATCCTGGCTCTGTTTGCGGGCTTGCTGTGCTATGGCGTGCTGGGCACGAGCCGCTTTGCCATCGTTTCGGCCACCTCGTCCTCGGCCGCCGTGCTGGCCGCCGCCATGGCGTCCATGCCGGGCGGCACGGCGGGGCACCGGCTGATGCTGATGGCGGGACTGGTGATGTTGACGGGGGCATTTTTCCTGCTGGCCTGGCTGGCCAGGCTGGGCAGCATCACGGAATTCATCGCCAAGCCCGTGCTGCGGGGCTTTTCCTTCGGCCTGGCCATCGTCATCATCGTGAAACAGCTGCCTGGCGTGCTGGGCGTGCAGCCGGCGCACGGCGACGTGCCGCATCTGCTGGCGGGTCTGCTGGCTGGCGCTGGGCAGTGGAACGGGAGCGGCGCCGGCCTGTGCGCGGCGGCGCTGCTGTCGCTGTTCCTGCTGCGGCGGCTGCAGCGCTGGCCCGCCGGCCTGATCGTCATCGCGCTGGGCATCGCCGCCGGGCAGTGGCTGGACTTGCCGCGCCACGGCGTGGCCCTGGTGGGCGCCATCGATGTCCGCCTGGCCATGCCGGTCTTGCCGCGCCTGACGCAGGGGGAATGGACGCGCCTGGCCGAGCTGGCGTTTGCGCTGGCGCTGATCCTGTATGCGGAATCGTATGGCGCCATCCGCAGTTTTGCCTTGAAGCATGGCGATGGCGTGGCGCCCGAGCGCGACTTGCTGGCGCTGGGCGCGGCGAACGTGGTGGCGGGCCTGTTCCAGGCCATGCCGGTGGGCGCCGGCTATTCGGCCACCTCCGCCAACGAGGCGGCCGGCGCCACCTCGCGCCTGGCCGGGCTGGTGGCGGCCGCCGTCGTGGGCGTCATCGTGCTGACCCTGCTGCCGCTGGTGGCCCTGATCCCCGTGCCCGTGCTGGCCGCCGTGGTCATCCATGCCGTCAGCCATACCCTGAACCCAGTTTCCTTGCGTCCCTATTTCACCTGGCGCCGCGACCGCCTGCTGGTGCTGGCGGCGATTGCCGGCGTGCTGCTGTTCGGCGTGCTCGACGGTTTGCTGGCGGCCATCGCCATGAGCCTGCTGCTGATGCTGCGCCGCCTGTCGCGGCCGGGCCTGTCCGTGCTGGGGCGGCTGGGCGACAGCCACGATTACGTGAAGCTGACCCTGTACCCGGCGGCCCGCGCGCGGCCCGACCTGCTGATCCTGCGCCTCGATGAACCCTTGTTCTTCGTCAATGCCGAGCGCAGCCTGCGTCTGGCGCGCGCCATGCTGGAGGAGCGGGCCGGTCCACTGTGCAAGGTGATCCTCAGCCTGGAAGAGTCGCCCGACCTCGACGGCAGCAGCGTCGAAGCCTTGCGCGATTTTGCCGCGTTTGCGCGCCAGCGGGGGCTGGCCCTGGCGCTGGCGCGGCTGAAGGAGCCGGCATGCGCCGTGCTGCAACTGGCGCTGCGCGACATGCTGGCCGTCCAGGCGGGGCCGGCGCTGCTGCTCAGCGAATTGAGCGTGGCCGAAGCGGTGCGCCTGCTGGACGGCGCCGCGCCTGAAAAGTAGCGGCGACTATGCTACGCTGGCGGCCAGGCGATGCATCCCGGGAGTTGGCATGACAAGCGTGAAACCGCAACTGGTCAAGGCAAGGCTGAACAAGCTGCTGCCCACGCAAATCACGGTGGGCATGGCGGAGGTGGCGCTCAAGCGCGCGCATTGGGCCAGCCTGGGCCGGAAGGCGAGGGCGGCGGCGCTGGCCGATCACTGGTTTCCCAGCATCATCGGCCCGGAAGGGCGCCACTACATCGTCGACCACCACCATTTCGGCCTGGCGCTGCATCAGGAAGGCGTCAAGAGCGTCAGGCTGATGATCCTCAAGGATCTGTCCTGGCTGGAGCCGCTGCACTTCTGGCATGTGATGGATCACCACCAGTGGGTGCATCCGTACGACAGCGAAGGCTTGCGCCGCGATTTTTCCGCCATCCCCAGGCACCTGAGCGGCTTGCACGACGATCCCTACCGCAGCCTGGCCGGAGAATTGCGCAGCGCCGGCGGCTACGCCAAGGACGTGACGCCGTTCAGCGAATTCCTGTGGGCCGATTTCTTGCGCAGCCGCATCGCGCCGGCCAGCCTGCAAAAGAATTTCCCGAAAGCATTGGAGCAGGCCATGATGCTGGCGCGCAGCCAGCAGGCGCGCTATTTGCCGGGCTGGAGCGGCATCGTGCCGCCCGCCTGACGGCCGCTACAGCAGGAAGGCGCTGGCCGCCGCCAGTATGCCGGCCGCCGCCGCGCCCACGGAACCCCACAGCAGCCAACGGCGCCGCGTCAGCACGGTGATGGCGGCCAGCGCCACGGCGATCTGGATGAAGGTCAAGGCCATGGCCAGCCGTTCGTGCGGACGCAGCTTGGCTTCCGACGCCTCGCCCAGTGTTTTCGACTGTTCTTCCAGCTGGCGCGCACCTCGGGCACCGTGGCCAGCGCGGCCGTCGCTTCGGCGATGTGTCCCTTCGTCGTCAAGCGCCTTTGGCGAGGCCTTCCGCCGCCAGCGCCGCCTTGACGCTGTCGCGCTGGGCTACGCGGGCCAGGAAGGCTTGCACATTTGCCAGGCCCGACAAATCCACGCCCACGCCTGGCGCCCAGCCCGTGATGACGAACAGGTAGGCGTCGGCGACGGTAAACGTGTCGCCCGTCAGGTAGGCCTGGCCTTCCAGGCGGCTGTCGATCCACTTGTATTTCTTGCCCAGTTGCTGGACGAACAAGGCCTTGGTGGCGGCGTCGATGCGGGGGTCGAACAGGGGACTGAACGATTTGTGCAACTCGGAGGTGATGTAGTTCTGCCATTCCAGCACCTTGTAGCGGGCAAGACTGCCCACGGGCGGCAGCAGGTCCTGCCGGCCCGCCTGTTCGGCGACGTACTGGGCGATGACGGGGCCTTCGCTCAAGGTCGTGCCATCATCGAGGGCCAGCAGCGGCACCTGGCCTTTCGGGTTGAGGTCATAGTAATTGCCGCCATCCTGCGTCTGGTGCTGGCCCAGGTCGACCTTGGCCAGGGTGAACGGCGTGCCCGTTTCGCGCAGGATGATGTGCGGCGCCTGCGAGCAGGCGCCCGGCGAGTAAAAGAGTTTCATGGCGATCCTTGAACAGGTGGGAAAGCAGTCACTATAGTCCTGTGCCGCCGCACGGTAAACGCATGTTCGTTTGGCGACTGCCCACGTCCGGTGGACGATTGCGCTGGCTCATACCCCGCGATAGCGCAAGGTGTCGAGCAGCAAGGTAAACGCGGGCGACGGGTGGCGCCGGCTCGGGTAATATAGCTTGTAGCCCGCATACGCGGGGCACCACTCGTCCAGCACGCGGATCAGCCGGCCATCGGCCACGTAGGGCAGCACGACGTCTTCCGCCATGCAGGCCAGGCCCAGGCCGTCCAGCGCCGACTGCAGGCGCATGGCCATGTTGTTGTAGATCATCTGTCCTTCCACCCGCACTTTCAGCTCCTGTCCATCCTTGGAAAATTCCCAGGCGTACAGGCCGCCAAGAGTGGGCAGGCGCATGTTGATGCAGTTGTGCGCCATCAAGTCCTGCGGCGTGACGGGCGGCGGAGTCCGGCTGAAATACGCTGGCGAGGCAACGATGGCCATGCGGAAATCCGGACCGATGGGCATGGCGATCATGTCCTTGGCCACTTGCTC
Source organism: Janthinobacterium rivuli (assembly GCF_009208735.1). Taxonomy (GTDB): domain Bacteria; phylum Pseudomonadota; class Gammaproteobacteria; order Burkholderiales; family Burkholderiaceae_D; genus Janthinobacterium. The sequence goes on from NZ_WFLJ01000013.1 coordinate 156,567, forward strand.
GCCCAGGCGCACGCCCGCGTCGCAGCGCGCGGCCACGATATCGGTCATGCCGTTGTCGACGACGACTTCGATGTGGATGTCGGGATAGTTCGGCAGCAAGCGGGCGATGGCCGGCTGCAGGACGGTGAGCGCCGCGTGTTCTCCCGCGCTGATGCGGATGTTTCCGGCCGGTTTGTCGCGCCGCTCGCTGAGCAGGGCCAGTTCCGCCTCGATCTCGTCGAAGCGGGGCGCCACCGTGCACAGCAGCTGTTCACCCGCTTCCGTGGGCGAGACGCTGCGCGTGGTGCGCACCAGCAGGCGCAGGTCGAGCCGCGCTTCCAGGGTGCGCACGGTCTGGCTCAGCGCCGATTGCGACACGCCCAGCTTGCCCGCCGCCCGGGTAAAGCTGCCTTCGCGGGCCACGGCCACGAAGGCGAGGATGTCTTTCCAATTCATTAGCTCTGCTAATAAGTTCATGCAAACTTTAGCATCTATTCATGGCAATGCGCCAGCTGTACAGTGTTGGCATGAACAATCTTCCTGCCAGTTCCGCCGCGCCGCACAAGGCGGCCATCCTCGCCATCATCCTCGTCAGTTACGTGATGATCGTGCTCGACACGTCCATCGTGCTGACGGGATTGCCAAAAATCCACCAGGAACTGGGCTTTACGGATACGGGCCTGGCCTGGGTGCAAAGCGCCTACACCTTGACGTTTGGCGGCTTGCTGCTGCTGGCCGCGCGCGCCGGCGACGTGCTTGGCCGGCGCCGCCTGCTGCAGCTGGGCCTGGCGCTGTTCACGCTGGCGTCGCTGGCCATCGGCCTGGCGCGCTCGCCGGCCATGCTGGTTGCCGCGCGCGCCATCCAGGGCGTGGGCGCGGCCATTCTGGCGCCTTCGACCCTGGCCCTGCTGCAAACCACGTTTGCGGAGGGGCGCGAACGCACGCGGGCCATCGCCCTGTACAGCGCGGTGGCGGGCATCGCCGCCAGCGTGGGCCTGGTGCTGGGCGGCGTGCTGGCCGAGTGGCTATCGTGGCGCGTGGGTTTCTTCATCAACCTTCCCATCGGTGCCGCCATGCTGGTGGCCGCGCGCCGCTATATCGCCGACAGTGAAACCACTCGGGGCCGCTTCGACGTGGCCGGCGCGGCCAGTTCCACCCTCGGCATGTCGGCCCTCGTGTATGGCTTGATCCGCTCGGCCGGCGCCGGCTGGGGGGATGCCTTGACGCAAGCTGCGCTGGTAGTGGGCGTGTTGTTGCTGGCCGCTTTCATCCTCATCGAACGGCGCGCCGCGCAGCCCATCCTGCCGCTGCGCCTGTTTGCCGATCGGCAGCGCAATGGCGCGTATGGGGCCAGGGTATTGTTCATGGGCGCCATGATCGGGTTTTTCTTTTTCACCACGCAATTGCTGCAAGTGGTGCTCGGTTATCCGCCCTCGCTGACGGGCCTCGCTTTCCTGCCCATGACCCTGGTCAACTTCGGCGTGGCCCTGTGCGTGCCGCGGTTGACGCGCCGGCTCGGCAATGCGCGCCTGCTGGCGATGGGACTGGGCTTGACCATGCTGGGCATGGCCTGGCTGAGCCGTGTCGACGCGGGCACGGCGTACTGGCTGGGCGTGGCCCTGCCCATGGTGCTGATCGGCGCGGGGCAGGGCATGGCCTTGAGTCCCCTGACGGCGGCCGGCGTGGCCGGCGTGCCGGCGCAGGATGCGGGCGCCGCCTCGGGCGTCGTCAACGTGGCGCACCAGCTGGGCAGTTCGCTGGGGCTGGCGGCGCTGGTGGCGATCTCGGCCTTTGGCGCGCACCAGTTCGCCGGCGTGGCGCTGCTGGCGCACCGCGTGACGCTGGCCCTGGGCAGCGCGGCCGCTATGCTGGCACTGGCCTTGCTGCTGGTGCTGTCAAGCCGCCGCGGCGGCTGACCACTCGCGCAGCAATTGTCCGAACGCGTCGGCCGCCGCCGTGCTGCCGGCGGCGCGCCACAGCAGCTGGAACGCAGCGGCGGGCAGGGCGGGCAAGCCGTGCCGGCCATCGATGACCACCATGCCCGGCTCCAGGTCGCCTTGCGGCAGGGCCGTGACGGCCAGCCCAGCCAGTACGGCGGCGCGCAAGCCCTGCTGGCTGGGCGAGGTGAACGCCACGCGCCAGTCGAGGCCGGCGCCATCGAGGGCGTCGACGCCCACTTGCCGGTGCATGCAGGGCGCCGGCGAAAACGCCAGCGGCAGCGGCGCCTGACCGTCGTGCCGGAAATCGTGCGCCGCGGCCCAGACGAAGCGCGTGCGGCGCAGCACGGCCGCCTCATCCTGGCCATCGGCCAGGGCCATGACGACGGCCAGGTCCAGCGCATCGGCGGCGACCATTTTCTGCAAGTCAAGATAGGTGCCGACCGTCACATCCAGGCGCACGGCGGGGAACAGGTGCGCGAACTGCGCCAGCAGGGCGGGCAGGCGCGCGCCCATGAAATTTTCCGGCACCCCGAAGCGCACGGCGCCCGCGATCGCGGAACGCTGGAAGCGCCGCGACAGGGCATCCTGCGCGGCGAGGATCTGCCGCGCGTGGCGCAGGAAATCCTCGCCATCTTCCGTCAGGCGCAGGCTGCGCGTCGTGCGCACCAGCAGCGTCGTGCCCGCCTGTTCTTCCAGGCGGCGGATCTGGTGGCTGACGGCGGACTGGCTCAGGTGCAGCCGTTCGGCGGCGCGCGTAAAGCCGCCCGTGTCCGCAACGGCGACCAGGGCGCGCAGCAGGGCGGTATCGAAGTCCATGGGGTTCCCGTGATTCATGATGAAAATGAATGAATTGTACAAAATTTTATCATTTCCCTCATGAGTTCAGGCTTTCTAGAATGGCGGCTCGCAGTGCGCCGCCTCTACGCGCCCCTCCATGACCACCGACATCAAGGCTTCGATGCACCTGACTACTTCACAACAAAACTCGCTGACCCTGGCCGCCGTGTGCCTGGCCTCGCTCATGTTCGGCCTGGAAATTTCCAGCGTGCCCGTCATTCTGCCCACTCTGGAAACCGTGCTGCATGGCGACTTCAAGGACTTGCAGTGGATCATGAACGCCTACACCCTGGCGTGCACCACCGTGCTGATGGCCACGGGCACCCTGGCCGACCGCTATGGCCGCAAGCGCCTGCTGCTCGCCAGCTTGGCGCTGTTCGGCGTCAGCTCCCTCGCATGCGGCTGGGCCGGCGGCACCGGCGTGCTGATCGCCGCGCGCGCGCTGCAGGGTGCGGCCGGCGGCGCCATGCTGATTTGCCAGGTGGCCGTGCTGTCGCAGCAGTTCCCGGCGGGCGCCGCGCGGGGCAGGGCGTTCGGCGCCTGGGGCATCGTGTTTGGCCTGGGCCTGGGCTTTGGCCCCATCATCGGCGCGGCCATCGTCGCGCTGTCGAACTGGCAATGGGTATTTCTCGTGCACGGACCGCTGGCCGTCGTCGCGCTGCTGCTGGCGGCCCTGGGCGTGAGCGAATCGCGCGATCCGCAGCGGCGCAAGCTGGATGTGGCGGGCATCGTCACCCTGTCGCTGGCCGTGTTCAGCCTGGCATGGTGCATCACGCAGGGGCCGGCGCTGGGTTTCACGGACCCGCGTACGCTGGCCAGCCTGGCCGTGGCGCTGGTCAGTCTGATGCTGTTTGTCATGATCGAGAAGCGCCAGGCGGCACCGATGGTCGATTTTTCCGTGTTTCGCATCCGCCGCTTCTCGGGTGCGCTGCTCGGTTCGGCGGGCATGAACTGCAGTTTCTGGCCGCTCATGATCTATCTGCCCCTGTATGTGCAACATGGCCTCGGCTACGGCAGCCTGGCCACGGGCCTGACCTTGCTGGCCTACACCTTGCCCACCTTGCTCGTGCCGCCGCTGGCCGAGCGGCTGGCGCTGCGCTACCGGGCCGATGCGGTGATTCCCGCCGGCTTGCTGGCCATCGGCACGGGCTTGCTGCTGATGTGCTGGGGCAGCCGCGCGGACGCCGCCAGCTGGCTGACGATCCTGCCCGGCTGCCTGCTGGCCGGCACGGGGCTGGGCTTGACCAACACGCCCGTCACCAACACGACGACGGGCGCCGTGCCGGGCGAACGGGCCGGCATGGCGTCCAGCATCGACATCAGCGCGCGCATGGTCAGCCTGTCGATCAATATTGCGCTGATGGGCTTTATCCTCATCAACGCCATCGAGTCCGTCTCGCGGCCGCATCTGCCCGGCGGCCTGGACGGGGCCGCCTTGCGCGCCTTGGCGGAGGATTTGTCGGCTGGCAAGGGTGCCGGCGCGCTGCCGGCCGGCGTGGCGAAGCTGGCATTGGCGCAAGGCTTTGGCGCCGTGATGCTGTACGGCGGCGTGGCCGCCTGCCTGTTCGCCGTGGCCAGCTGGCTCGTGTTTGGCGTCGGACGGACGGGTACCTTCAGGCTTGGGAAGCTATAATCTGCGCACGTTGACAAGTGTAGCTCAACGTTATTACGAGGCCGCCCATGCATAAATTGATTTCCGAACTCACCCGTTTATATCTGTTCGAGGAACGCCAGCATTATGTCGATGCGGACGGCGGCGCGCAGCCTTTGATGCCGGCCGTGCTGGCGCGCCACTTGGCGGGAGAGCAGACGGTGGCCGTGCAACTCGTGAGCGAGGGCGGCCTGACGCGCGCGCTGGTGCTGGAGTTTGGCGGCAAGGGCGGCGGCGAGGCGCACTGGAGCGCGCTGTGCACGATCGCCAATGCCGTGCAGCACGAGCTGGACTTGCCGGCGCCCGCTGTCAGCATTTCCGGCACGGCGTTCCAGCTGTGGCTGTCGTTGGCCACGCCCGTGCCCGCCGCCCAGGCGCGCCAGTTCGTGCAGCTGCTGCGTTCCACTTTTTTGCCTGCCTCGACCGACATTCTCGCCGTGGCGCCGCCCGCTTACGTGGAGCAGGTGGCGCTGCCGCCAAGCCTGCAGCCGTCCGGCAAGTGGGCCGCCTTCATCCACCCCAGCATGGGCGCCGCCTTTGTCGACGAGCCGGGCCTGGACATGCCGCCGCCGCCCGCCGCCCAGCTGGGCTTTCTGGAGGGCTTGCGCAGCATTAACCCGGCCCAGTTCGCGCAGGCGCTGGCGAAATTGCAGGGACATGCGAGGCTGGCGGATGCCGCACCCGCGCCTGTCCCCATGGCCGCCCCTCCTGCGGCACCGTCCGCCACCGCGCCTGGCTTGCTGCTGCAGGACGCCACCCTGGAAGACATCGTGCGCTGGCTGCATGCGCGCAATATTGAGCCGACCTTTCGGCATCGGCTGCCCTGATCGTCCGGCTTGCTGCCGGCAGCCTTGAACAATTGTTGTGGAAATGCAACCAGCGAAATAAATCACCCGCGCGTGGCATTTGGAGATTGTCTTTCTGGTATGGCGGCAGGAAGATGCAAACTCTTCAATTCCAAAAACGGGGATGGCCATGCAACGTACACGCCTTTTTGCCGCAACGCTGATCTTGTCGTTCCAGTGCTCCACTGCCTTTGCTGTCGTCTCCGTCAAGAGCCTGACGGCCAATATACAGAAGGAAAAGAATGCCGTTGACCTCGGCAACGAGCTGAATAGCTTTTTCAAGAATGGCGGCTGTGTCTTGCCCAAGGAGTTGACGAAAAAGCTGGACAAGAAGGACAAGGCCTACATTCCTGGCGAGCTGAAGAGCATACTGGCCAGCGACCTGGTGGCGGAAGTCGACAAGTATTCGGGCCAGAGCGTGTTGCGTGTACTGAATACGGCCATCTTCGTCGATACGAAATCGAGTGCCCGGCAGGTGACATTGACCGGTGCGGAAACCTATACGGGCTACGACCCGCTGCGCAATATGGATACGCAGACGAATAATTTTGCCTATGCGATGGATTGCTCGGGCTTCCTCAATTCGTCCATCAGCGTTGCCGGCGGCATTTCCGGCAATGACGGCGCCATCGCCGCAAAGAATGCGCTGGAGACAAAAAAATCCATGCTGGCGGTCAAGGCCTCCGTCTTTTCCCCGATTGCGCTGGCGCTGGCGCCCGATATCGGCGGCAACCTGACCCGCCGCCAGCGCATCAGCGTGCTGTACTCGCTGTCGCGGGAAATCCGCGGCGCGGACCCCGCCGCGCCCGACAGCACCAAGGTGTCGTCGGGCAGGATGTTTCCCGCCGTGTGGATTTCCAGCGCGGGCGCATCGTCGTTCCAGGGCCAGACCACGCTGTCTGGCAATGCCGGTGCGGGGATCGGCGTGCTATCGGCCTCCGCGAATACGGCTGGGAACGCGACTTTCTCCAAGAGCATTTCGTTCAGCCAGTTTGATACCTATATCATCAACTCGCAGGAAATTTCTACGGTGGAAACCGATTTGAAGACCATACACGAGACGGTCGTCCAACTGGTCAACGCCACGCCCAATGCCACGCGCCTGGTGCAGGTGGATCAATCGTTCCAGGTGGCTTTCGACTTGCCGCGCCTGATCTGCCAGAAAAACTGGACGATCCGCAGTGCCAGGACGCCAGCAGTGTCGCTGCCGGGCACGGTACAGATCGCCGATGGGCAGTCCCGCTGCGAAATGACGATCAGTCCCGCAGCGCCATTGGCCAATGATGAAACCGGCCTGGTCCTGGAAGCGGCAAGCGACTTGACGCCGGAACTCAAGTTCGTGCTCAAGGCGCCGCTGCGCTAGCCTGGCCCGCGCCGCCGTCGCCCGCCCTTGCGCGAGCAATGTCCCGGGCGCGACATCGTGCTATGGGGCGGCGACGCCAGCGCGACGGCTGGCGGCACAATAAATCAGGCCGCCATTTCCCCAAGCAGCGTGGAGATCAACTGCGCGGCCGGCATGGCCCGCGCCAGCGGCGCCCCTTGGCCGGCCCAGTACGCGCCAAACTCACTGTTGCCGTGCTGGCTGGCCAGCGCGTTCAATCGTTTGGCGGCATCGTAGGCGACGGGATAGTCGGCCGGCGCCGGGCTGCCCGGCGCTTCGGCGTACTCGATGAAGCGGTTGTCGATGCCGCGCGCCAGGCGGCCGGACAAGGTCGCCGTCAAGCGCGTGCTTGCCGCCCGTTCGCTGTGCAGCTTGGCCCGGTAACCCGCATTGGCCGCCGATTCCGGGCACAGCACGAACGCCGTGCCCAGCTGCGCGGCCGCGGCGCCCAGGTCCAGCGCGGCGCGGATGCCTTGTCCATCCATGATGCCGCCGGCGGCGATCAGGGGGAGCGCGGTGCGACCCGCCAGCAGGCGCAGCAGGACGCCGGTGCTGTGGCGCTCGTCCGGCGCTTGCGGATCGAAGACGCCGCGATGCCCGCCCGCTTCCACGCCCTGCGCCACGATGGCGTCGACCCCCGCCTGTTCGATCAGGATTGCTTCGCGCACGCTGGTGGCCGTGGCCAGCGTGTAGATGCCGGCCTGGCGCAGGGCGGCGATCTTTTCCGTCGACGGCAAGCCGAAATGAAAACTGACGACGGCGGGACGCAGTTCCAGCAACAGCTCGAACGCCGCCTCGTCGCCGAGAAACGTTGGATAGATCTCGTCGAGCGCCACCGGCACGGCCGCGCCCAGCTCGGCAAACAGGGGCGCCAGATGGGCCAGCCAGGCCGCTTCCCTGTGCACATCCCGGACGGCAGGCGCATGGCAGAACACATTGATATTGAAGGGCTTGTCCGTCAGCGCGCGCGTGTCGACGATCATCTGGCGCGCCTGCGCCACCGTGCCGGCGCCGATCGCCAGCGAACCGAGGCCGCCCGCATGCGAGACGGCGGCGGCCATGCGCGGCGTGGAGACGCCCGCCATCGGCGCCTGGATGATGGGGAACCGCAGGCCGAGGCGGTCGAGGAAGCGTTCGATTGAAGTCATGATGTGTCCTTCATGAAGTTGAGATTACCGTATTCGATTCTTAGTTTGAGAATATAATAGCACAATCATTTTCAAAAAGAGAATACGATGGATTTGGAATCATTGCGGATTTTTTGCTCGGTCGCCAGTGAACTGAGCGTCACCCAGGCCGCAGCCAGGCTGGCTCGGGCGCCGTCCAGCGTCACCACGCGCATCCAGCAGCTGGAAGCCGACATCGGCGCCGCACTGTTCGTGCGCACGAATAAACGCATGGCTCTGACGGCGGCGGGCGAACGCTTTCTCGAGTATGCGCAGCGCCTGCTGGCGCTGGCGGAAGAGGCCAGGCACGTCGTCACGGGCGGGCGCGAGGGCGGCACCTTGCGCGTCGGCAGCATGGAAAGCACGGCGGCCAGCCGCCTGCCGGCGCTGCTGGCCGCGTATCACGCCCGCTATCCGGCGACGCGCCTGGCGCTGGGCACGGGGCCGTCGCGCCCCCTGATCGAGCAAGTGCGCACGGGCTTGCTCGACTGCGCCTTTGTCGCCTTGCCGCCGGCGTTCGGCGGCGCCGCCGCCCTGGCGGAGCTGGGCCTGGCATCGACGGCCGTGTGGCGCGAGGAGCTGTGCCTGCTGCTGCCGGCCAGCGAAGCGCAGGCGCGCCGCGCCGTGGATGTGCGCACGCGCTCGCTGGCGGCGTTTCAGCAGGGCTGCACCTATCGCGGCATCGCTGAGGACTTGCTGGGATTGGCCGGCAGCACGCAGTGGCGGGTGCAGGAAATGAGTTCGTATCACTGCATGATCGCCTGCGTGGCGGCCGGCGCCTGCGTGACCCTGCTGCCCGCCAGCGTGCTGGCGCTGTCGGACGCGCCGGCCACCTTGACAACCCTGCCTGCCGGGCAGATTGACACCTTGCTGGTGTGGCGCGCGGGATTCGACGTGCCCGCCTTTCAACACTTGCTGGCGCAGCTCGGCGAGGCGGCGCCGTGAGCGCGCCGGCCCGGCTGCGCGAAGCCGTCGCGGCGGCGGCCATCCTCGCCATCGGCATGGGTTTCGGCCGCTTCGCCTTCACGGCCATCTACCCGCACATGCTGGGGGAGGGCGTGTTGACCTTGCGCGACTGCAGCCTGGCCGCCTCGGCCAACTATGCGGGCTATCTGCTGGGCGCCATCCTGGCCATGCGCGCGCGGGCGCCCGGCGCGCACCGGCTGTGCCTATGGTCGGTGGCCGGCACGGCGCTGTGCCTGGGCGTGCTGGCCTTGACTATGCCGGTCTGGCTTTTCGTGACGGTGCGGGGCGTGGCGGGCGTCTTCAGCGCCCTGGCCATGGTGGCCGCCTCGCTGTGGCTGCTGGTGCAGCGCCGGCAGGCGCGCGGCGCGCCGCTGCTGTACGCGGGCGTGGGCGCCGGCATCGCCGTCTCGGCCGAGTTGCTGGTGCTGGCGTCGCACCTGGGCTGGCGCAGCACCGGCATGTGGCTGCTGCTGGCCGGCGTCACCGTGCTGCTGGGGCTGGCGGCCGTGCCCGTCATTGCCTCCGGCGGCCAGGCGACGCCCGATGCGTCGCCGCCAGCCGCCGCGCCGGCGCTGGCGCCCGTCGCGCCCTGGCCGCTGGTGCTGATCTACGGGCTGGCGGGACTCGGCTACATCGTCACGGCCACGTATCTGCCCGTGCTGGTCAGGACGGCCTTGCCCGATCTCGATTCCGCCCACGTGTGGGCGGTGTTCGGCCTGGGCGCGGCGCCCTCGTGTTTCCTGTGGCACCGGCTGCACGAGCGCCTCGGCACGCGCCAGGCGCTGCGGCTGAATCTGGCGCTGCAGGCGCTGGGCGTGGCCTTGCCCGTGCTGGCGCCCTCGGCCGCCGGTTACTTGCTCAGCGGGCGGTACGTTTGTCGGCACCGTGACCATCGCCATGCCGGCCGCGCAGCGGGCGGCGCTCAAGGCGGGCGCCAACATGATGGCCATCATGACGGTGGTCTACAGCGTGGGGCAGATCATCGGCCCCGTGCTGGCAGGCAGCCTGCAGGCGCAGTTCCACAGTTTCAGCGGTGCGCTGCTGGCCGCCGCCGGCGCGCTGCTGCTGGCGATGATCGTGAGCCTGCGGCTGTAAAACTCAGAGGCCGAATGCGCAACGCATGAAGTCGCCCCGCAACGCGTTGACCCTGGCGGAATCGCGCGTGTAGTACAGTTTATTGGTCAGCAGCACGGCATAGCGGCCGCGCCGGGGGCTCAGCCACATGGCCGTGCCGGTGAACCCCTGGTGGCACCAGACGTCGTCTTCCGGCCCGGTGCCCGCCGCCGGGTGCCAGAACAGGCCGCGCGCGGGATTTAAGGAACCCGTCTGTACCGTCAGCGAGGCGCGCACCCAGTCCGCATCGAACACCTCGCCGTGGCGGCCCGCTTGCGGCACCAGCATCGCCCGCAGGAAGCGCTGCAGGTCGGGCACGTTGGAAAACAGCCCGGCGATGCCGCATACGCCGCCCAGCAGCCGGGTCGAGAAATCATGCACCACGCCGGCAAGGTGGGCGCCCGCCTGCTCGCAATATTCGGTCGGCGCGACCAGCTGGCCGGGCCGTGGCGTCACCGGGCCGTAGCCCGTGGCGGCCATGCCCAGCGGCCGCAGGACATGCTCGGCCAGGGCCTGGTCCAGGGGCATGTCCAGCAGCCGCTCGATGACCAGGCCGAGGATCAGTGCCGCGCGGTCCGTGTATTCGACAGCCTGGCCCGGCGTGCCTTCCAGCGGTTCGCGCAGCACGCCGCGCACGATATCGTCGTACACCTCGCCATAGCTGGCGCGCAGGCGGGCGCGCAGCGGCAAGCCGGCCGTATGCGTCAGCAGCTGGAAAATGGTGATGGGCGCCAGCGCATGGCCCTGCGTGCCGGGCAGCACATCGGCCAGGCGGTCGTCCAGGCGCAGACGTTTTTGCGTCACCAGCCTGCCCGTCAGCGCCCAGACGCTGACGATCTTGGTCAGCGACGCGATGTCGAACAAGGTCTCCACTTGCATCGCGGCACTGGCGGGCGCGGGCGTGAGCCGCCCGGCGGCGCCCGCCATACTGTCGTCGAGGGTACCCATGGCCCAGGCTGCGCCTGGAAAAATCCGTTCCTGCACGCCGGCTTGCACCAGTTCCGCCAGTTGCTCTCTTTGCTCGCTTATCTGCATGATGATTGTACTGTCGTTGTCCTGTCATGGTCCGTCACTTCCCCCCCAGCCAGCGCGCCACCGATTGCGCCACCCATTCTCCCTCGTCGAGCGGCAAGTCGTGGCCCGCGTCGCCGTGGATCAGGCAATCGGCCTGCCAGGCGCGCGCCAGACGCTGCGAGCAGCGGTGGTCGACCAGCCGGTCTTGCGCGCCGGCCATCACCAGCACGGGCATGGCCGGGCGGCTTGCAGGTGCGCGGTAGCGGGCGGCCGACAGCAGCTGGCGCAGCGCGTTGGGCCGGCTGACCGGGTATTCCTGCTGGTAACTGAGCCAGTCGGCCAGCAGCGCGGGGTTGCCATGGGCATTCCTGCTGCTCGTCAGGCGCAATATCAATGCTTCCTGGCTGGCGGCATCACCCAGCAGCAGCTGGCGCAGCAGGGAGCCGTAGTTTTGCCAGCGCAGGCGCCGGTAAAACGGGCTATGCGGGCGCATGCTGGTGTTGAGCAGCACGCAGCGGGCGATTTCCTGCGGATAGCGGTGGGCCCACTCGACGGCCACCATGCCGCCCAGGGACAGAGCCAGCAGATGGTAGGGCGGGGCGATGGCGCGCGCCAGCAAGTCCGCGCGGCAGCTTTCCACCATGGCGGCCACGCGGGTGGCGCTGGCCTCCTCGTGGCGCGTGCCGTTGCCGGGCAAGTCCGGCGTGACGATGCCGGCGCCGGGCAGGGCGCGCGCCAGGGTGGCGGGGAAGCTGCCCCAGTGGCGCTGTTCGCGCATCAGGCCGCGCAGCAAGACCCAGGTGGACGATCCGCTCATGATTCGTACCATTGCGCCAGCGCGCGCCGCCGCTGCGCCTTGCGCAGCAAGCCTTCCGGCATCCAGCGGCCGTGGCTGCTGGCGGCGCGCATGAGGAAATCGAACCACACGAGGTGCCGGCGCAGCACGCGCTGCAGGCGGTGCGCGGCCGTGGGGTTGAAGATGCTGACCCGGTTGAACAGCTGGCGCGGATTTTTCTTGACCCACAGCCACGAGCCCATTTCCAGGGTCAGCGGCAGGAACACGCGCCCGGTGTAGCTGGTGCCGTTCAGGTACAGATAGTCCCACAGATCGCCATGCGTGCGGTATTGCCGGCTTTGCGGCTCGAACACATAGTTGTGGTTGGGGTAGCTCTCGCTGAACAGCTCTTCCAGCGCGCCGATCTCGGCCAGGTGTTCGATCGGCACCTTGGTATGCGCATGGGGGAACCAGATGCGGTCGCGCAAACCGAAACCGGAATGGCAATCGAGGGCGATGCTGAACTGGCGCGACAGCAATTCGCGCTCGACGAGGTCGCAGACGGCGGCGCTTTCCAGCTCCATCGGCGCGTCTGGCGCGCCGCGGTACCAGGGCAGGCGGGCGCTGTAGCGCTGTCCACCGAGCATGAACGGCACTTTTTCGCGCGCGCTCAACGGCGCATTGCGCATCAAGTCTACGCCGCGCGGATTGCAGCGCGTGGCTTGCCACATGCCGCCCGGATTGACCAGCGGCATGAACACGAGGCGCATGCGTTCCAGCTGCTGGTGCAGGGTGGCGTCCCAGCGCAGGCGCGCGACCAGGCTTTCCAGGAAGGACAGCAGCACTTGCGTGCCGATGCGCTCGAGGCCGTGGATGCCGCCGAAAAAGCCCAGCACGGGCACGTCGGGGGCCGGATTGCCCAGCGCAATCGTGTACACGGGGAACTCGCGCCCATCCATGGCGATGCTGCAGGGCGCGGCCACCTCCAGGTGGCTGCCGCCCTCGTCGATGAGGCGCTTCAGCATGACCAGCTCGGGCAGATTCTTTTCGATCATCAGGCGTCTGAAAGGGAAAGTGACAGCCAGTGTAGCCGAAATAGTTGCCGCGCCGGCCGTACCGCATGGCGAAATGTGTGCACGCTGTGCATGTCACGAAGCCGTCATTTTTGATGTGTAGGCTATTGCAGTTGAAGCAAGAATTGTTACTTGGCAATGCCTTGTTTCCACGTGCTTCCACCCTCACACGATAGCGACTCGATAGCGATATGACAGGCAGCCCGGCATCCGTCCATGTGCTTGCGCTGGCGGGATACCTGGTACTGCTGGGTTTCCTGGCCGCGGTGGGGCCCGTGCGGGCGCAGCCGGCCGACGGCCCCGTGCTGCAGTTCGATATCGCCGCGCAACACCTCGGCGACGCGCTGGACCTGTACAGCCGCCGCACGGGCATCGCCGTGCTGATGGACCAGCGTTACGCGCAGCGCCAGTCGGCCGCCGTGCGCGGCGCGTATGCGGCTGGCGCGGCCCTGCAAGCCTTGCTGGAGGGTACTGGGCTGCAATCGCGGCTCTCCGACGCGCAAGCCGTCATCGTGTATGCCCCGGCCGCCGCCGCGGACTTGCCGCCGGCGGCCGTCGTGGCCGCCGCCGACATTCCGGGCGCCACGCAGGGCGGCGGCGACCATGCGGCCTATGTCAGCCGGCTGCAGCACGTGTTGCTGGGGCTGCTGTGCCGCGCGGCGCAGACGCGTCCCGGCGGCTACCGGCTGGCCTTGCAACTGTACCTGAACCGCGCCGGCGTGGTGGAGCGCGTGCACCTGCTCGACAGCACGGGCTTGCGCGCGCGCGACACGGCCATCGCGCGCCTGGTGCTGGGCATGCGCGTCGGCGCGGCGCCGCTGCCGTCGATGCCGCAGCCCGTCTCCATCCTGCTGCTGCCGCAAGGACCGGGCAGCGAAGTCGATTGCGCCCCGGGCGCGCCGGCAGGGGCCGCGCCATGAGCATGCCCGACCTGCGCACCAGGCTGAAACGCCACCTCAGTTCGCGCTACACCGTGCTGCGCTGGCGCCTGGAGCGGGTGGTCGGCTGCAAGCATCACGCGGCCGATGCGCTGCAGGAAACCTGGCTGCGCCTGGAAGCGATGGTGGCGCCAGGCCCGACTGCCGCGCCCGTCCACAATCCCGACGCCTACCTGCTGCGCATGGCGGCCAATATCGCCACCGATGCCTACCGCCGCGACCGCATCATCGTCACCGAGCGCGAACGCGAAGAGCTGATGCACCTGGCCGACGAGGCGGGCGACGACATCAGCGACCCGGCGCGCATCGTCGCGGCGCGGCTCGACGTGCAAGCGCTCGACGCGGCGCTGGCGGGCCTGTCGCCGCGCCGCCGCGCCATCCTGACGGCGGCGCGCATCGACGGCATGCTCAACGCGGACATCGCCGAGCGCTTCGGCATTTCCGTGGCGATGGTGAAGAAAGAATTGCAGGCCGCCATGCAACACTGTAAAACGTGCATGGCCGACGCCGAGGCCGCCCAGCGCGGCGATGTGTCGGGCCGCCGTAAATATTGATGAATCCCATGACTGCTCCTGACCGCGATCCACGCGACCCTTCCAATGCCGCCGACGGCGATGCCGACATCGGCCGGCAAGCGGCCGCCTGGTGGGCGCGGCTGCGCTCCGACGATTTCACGCAGACCGACGCCGCCGCCTTGCGCGCCTGGTGCGCGCGCAGCCCCGAGCATGCGCGCGCCTGGCGCGAACTCCAGCACGTGTGGCAGGCGCTGGCCCCCGCGTTGGAGCGTGCCGCCGCCGCACCGCCCCAGGCGAACGTGCTGGCCTTCCCGGCGCGCCCCGGGCGCCGGGCATTTCTCGGCGGCGCGCTGGCGGCCGGCGTGGCCGTGCTGGCCTTGCGTCCGCCGCTGGGGGCCTGGCCATCGCTGCAGGAGTGGAGCGCCGACTACCGCACGGGCACGGGCGAGCAGCGGCAAGTGAGCGTGTCGCAGCAGATGACGGTGCAGATGAATACGCAGACGCGCATCGACGTGCGGGCGCCGGAAGCGATCGAATTGCTGGGCGGCGAGGCGGAAATCCTCGCCAGCGGCGCGCGCCTGCCCGTGTCGGTGGTGGCGGGAGCGGGGCGCCTGCTGGCGCAGTCGGCCCGCTTCAACGTGCGCCACACGGACGACACCGTGTGCGTCACCTGCCTGACGGGCGCCGTGCAAGTGCAGTGGCAACAGCACCGCCAGACCCTCGATGCGGGTCAGCAACTGGTGTATGACGAGCGGGGCGTGCAGGCGGTCACGCCCGCGCCGGCGCAGGAGGCCAGCGCGTGGCGCACGGGGGCGCTGTCGTTCGTCGGCAAGCCGCTGGCCGAGGTCGTCGATGAAATCAACCGCTACCGGCCCGGCCGGGTGCTGCTACGCAATGCCGAGCTGGGCCGCCGCCTCGTGCGCATGCGCTTTTCCATCGCGCAAACCGATGGCGCGCTGGCGATGATACGCGACCTGTACGGCGCACAAATGACCAGTCTGCCAGGCGGCATCGTGCTGCTCAGCTGATCCCGTGTTTCCCTTGGGCTGGCTTATTTAAAAATATTTTTCAAAAAACATTATCCCTTCCGCCGCCCAGCTACGTCATGGAGGCATGGACGCCTGCGCTATCGCCAGGCTCCGTTCCCTTCTCTCTAGCCAGGAAACCATTGCCATGACCAAGTTTCACACTGCCCAGCGCCCAGTCCAAAACGACGACACGGGCGCGCAGCGGTCCTCCACGCTGGGCAGCCGCTTGCGGCTCACGCCGCTCGCTTACGCGCTGACCACCATGCTGATGGCGGGCGCCTTCACCACGCCGGCGCGCGCGCAGCAGGCGTTCAGCGGCGGCTGGTTCGCGGCCAAGGGCGCGGCGCAAAACACGGCGGCCAGCTCGGGCCGCCTGCCGAATGGCCAGCCGCTGCCCTTGGGCAGCCGCCCCGAGGGCCAGCAACTGCAGGCGAACCAGCAGTTGCAACGCTCGCTCAACAACTTGAACCTGGCCGCGCGCGCCATCGCCGCGCAGCAATCGGCCCAGGCGCAGGCGCGCCAGGCGGCGGCCGGCGGCGCCAGCGTGCCGAATGGGCTGGCGCAGGGCGGCTTGCAGGTCGACACCAACAGCCTGACGGCCGGCTGGCTCAACGCGCAGGCCCCCGTGCAGACGGTGGCGAACGGCAAGACGGCCGTGCTGGTGCAGCAGACGGCGGACAAGGCCATCCTGAACTGGGAAACGTTTAACGTCGGCAAGGACACGACCCTGACGTTCCAGCAGCAAAAGGATTGGGCCGTGCTGAACCGCGTGAACGATCCGCAAGCGCGACCCAGCCAGATCCAGGGCCAGATCAAGGCCGACGGCACGCTGTTGCTGGTCAACCGCAACGGCATCGTGTTTACCGGCACGAGCCAGGTCGACACGCGCAGCCTGGTGGCGGCCGCGGCCCGCATCAGCGATGCGCAATTCCAGAAGAACGGCATCTACAGCCCCGGCACGGCCGGCGCCACGAGCTTCACCGATGCGGGCGGCAAGGTGCAGGTAGAGGCCGGCGCGCGCCTGGCCAGCCATGCGCCCAAGGGCAGCACGGAAGGCGGCGGTTATGTGATGCTGCTGGGTAAGGATGTCCACCATGCGGGCGAGATCGCCACGCCGAAAGGCCAGGCCCTGCTGGCCGCGGGCGACAGTTTCACCATCAAGAAAGGCGTGGGCACGGATGGCAATCCGCTGTCGACCACGCGCGGCAGCGAAGTCACGCCGCAATTCGCGGCCGCCAGCACGGCGGGCAAGGTCGTCAACACGGGCCTGATCCAGGCGCGCGAAGGCGACGTCACCCTGGCGGGACGCGACGTGCGGCAGGAAGGCGTGCTGCTGGCCACGACGACCACGGCCACGCGCGGCAGCGTGCACCTGAACGCGCTGGGCAGCGACGCGGCCGTCACCCTGGGGCGCGGCGCCACCACCGCCATCCTGGTCGAGGACGACGGCAAGACGACGGCGCTCGACAGCCAGCGCGACGCCATGCGCGGCCCGGCCGTGGCGGCGACGGACAACATCGTTGCCGTGAACGACCGCCGCGACCAGTCGCGCATCGAGATCGGCAGCGCCGGCACGGTGGAATTCATGGGCGATTCCTTGACCCTGGCCACGGGCGGCCAGCTCGCCGTCAACGCGGCCAGCCGCAGCCTGCTGCGCGACGGCGCCCAGCTCGACGTTTCCGGCGCCGTCGGCGTGAAGGTGGCGATGGCGGCGAACAATGTCGAGATCAACGTGCAGGGCAACGAGCAGCGCGATGCGCCCGTCAACCGCGACGGCAAGGCCTTGATCAGCAACAATATCTGGGTCGACCGCCGCAAGCTCGTGTTCGTGCCGAAAGGCACGAACGGCTACGACAGCGACCGCTGGTACACGGCCGGCGGCTTGCTGGAAGTAGCCGGTTACCTGGGCACGCAGGGTCACTCCGTCAGCGAATGGATGGCGCAGGGCGGCACCGTCAGCTTCGGCGGCAAGGACGTCGTCACGCAGGCCGGCTCCAGCATCAACCTGTCGGGCGGCACCCTGGACGTGCAGACGGGCGCGCTGCGCCAGACCTGGCTGAAAGGCGCGGACGGCAAGCTGCACGAGGCGGGCAGCGCGCCCGCCGACCTGGCGTATGCGGGCGTGTACAAGGGGTACGAGGAAGAACACGCGCGCTGGGGCAAGGAGGCCAGCGCCTTCTACGCCAATCCCCTGATCGCCGCGCAACAGCGGCTGGAAAACGGCTACACGGTGGGCCGCGACGCGGGCAAGCTGGTGGTTGCCACGGGTTCGGCCGTGCTGGAGGGGGGGATCGCGGGCGACGTCTTCCAGGGCGAGCGCCAGACGCAGGCGCCACAGGTGCTGCTCGACGGCTACCAGCAGTCACAGCTGGCCGCCGCGCAGCGGGGTCAACTGATTGTCGGCCAGTACCAGCCCATGTTCGACAAGCGCACGGGCGTGCTGCAGCATGCGCTGTCGGCCGTCATGGACGAGGTGCGCCTGACGCGCGTGCAGGACGGCATCGCCGCCGGCCTCGAGGTGGCCGACGTGTTGGCTGCGGAGCGCCAGGGCAAGCTGCTGCTCGACACCGCCTTGCTGAATGAGCAGCAACTGGGCGCCTTGCGCGTCGCCGCCAAGGGCGCGATCACGGTCGACAGCGCGCTGCAGGTGGCCGATGGCGGCAACATCACCCTGTTCGGCAAGGACGTGGCGGTGAACACCAGCCTGCGCAGCCATGGCGGCAGCATCGCGGCCGGCAACGTGCTGAACCAGATCGGCGCGCTGGGCATGGTCGATACTTTCGTCAATCCGGGGGCGCCCCCGGGCAAGCTGGTGCTGGCCGCTGGCGTCACGCTCGACACCAGCGGCCTGTTGAATAATGTGCTGCGCGACCCGCTGGCCGCCGCCGGCTTGCCCTATATCAATGGCGGCAGCGTGTCCCTGCGTGCGTTTGGCGACGTGCGCATCGGCAGCGGCAGCCTGATCGACGTGAGCTCGGGCGCGGCCATCCTGGCGCAGGCGAAGCAGCAGGGCGGCAAGGGTGGCAACGTGACCCTGGCCAGCTACGGACCGAAGGCCGACCTGGTGCTGGGCGAGGGCGCGCAAGTGCGCGGCCATGGCGTGGCGGGCGGCGGCAAGCTGGAATTGCAGGCCAACAAGATCATGATCGGCAACGTTGAAAAACCCGGCGCGGGCAGCCTGCAGCTGGACGGCGGCTTCTTCGACCAGGGTTTTTCCAGCTACAGCCTGGTCGGCAAGCAGGGCGTGACGGTGGCGGACGGCGCGCGGGTGGACGTGCGCATGCCCGTGCTGCGCGTGGTGGACAACGAGAAACTGGCCGTGTGGATGCCGGAACAGGTCACGGAAAATGCGCTGAAGGGCACCTTGACGCAGCGCAAGGGCGCCAGCCTGGCCCTGCAAGCGGGCGATATCCAGTCCGGCGCGGCCGACATGGCCAGCGCCGAACTGCTGATAGGCAAGGGCGCGGTAGTCAGCGTCGATGCGGGCCAGTCCATCAAGCTGTCCAGCGTGGGCCAGCTGACGGTGGACGGTCGCCTGAACGCCTGGGGTGGCAAGATCAGCCTGGGCGGCGTGGACGTCGACCGGACGGTTGCCGAGGCGGTGGAGGCGGCCGGCCATGGCCGCTCCATCTGGATCGGCGAGAACGCCGTGCTCGACGTGGCGTCGCGCGCCGTCACGGCCACGGACGCGCAAGGCCGGCGCTACGGCAAGGTGGCTGACGGCGGCAGCATCGTCGTCGGCGGCGAGATCGACCATGCGCAGGGCAGCACATCGGCGGCCAGCCTGTTCGTCGTCGTGCGCGACGGCGCCGTGCTCGACGCTTCCGGCGCGCACGCCGTGCTCGACGTCAATGGCACGGCGGTCGACGTGGCCAGCGCGGGCGGCGGCATCGCGCTGGCGTCGAACAATGGCTTGTACCTCGATGGCCGGCTGCTGGCCAGGGCCGGCGGCGCGGGCGCGGCGGGCGGCAGCCTGTCCGTAGCCACCGGTACGCCCGAATACCTGAAAGTGCTGGCCACGGACAAGGTGCTGGCAGGGCGCGAGCTGCGGCTGACGCAGCGCCAGGCCGCCAGCGACCTGGCCTCCGCCGTGACGGCGCGCGATGCGGCGGCGATGCTGAAGTATGGCCATGGCCGGTTTTCCGTGGAACAGGTGGAGGCGGGCGGTTTCGGCAACCTGGCGCTGCTGGGCGCCGCGTCGTTCGATGGCGACGTGTCGCTGACGATGCGGCAAAGCTTCCAGCTGTACGGCGCGCCTGTGCTGTCGCCCGGCAGCAAGCCCGGCGCGCGCATCAACATCGCGGCGCCGTATGTGCGCCTGGCCAGCGTCAAGCCGGCCGGCCGCGATTTCTATACGACGCCGGGCAGCGCGGGGGAGTCGCCGCTCGCCGGCCAGATCAGCATCACGGGCGACCTGATCGACGTGCGCGGCGTGGTGAACATGCTGGCTGACGACGTGCGCCTGAGCAGCCGCGGCGACCTGCGTTTGCTGCTGTCGCCGCTGGGCTGGGATGGTAACGAGGCGACGACGGTGCTGTCCACGCCGGGCGACATGACCCTCACTGCGGCCCAGCTGTATCCGGAATCGGGCGCCGGCGCCGCCGTGCGTGCCGGCCATGGCGTCATCGATGGCAAGTTCGGCTATGACCCTGCGCGCAGCCTGACCATCGGCCGCGCGACCGATGCCGTGCCGGCCATGCCGTATTCCGCCTTCGGCTCGCTGGAGCTGGAAGCGGCGCATATCGAGCAGGGCGGCGTGGTGCGCGCGCCGCTGGGGCGCCTGGTGATCGGCGCGGCCCGCTATGACAATGACAAGAGCCTGAGCGTGAATCTGCTGGCCAACAGCATCAGTTCCGTCAGCGGCGCGGGCCTGGTCATGCCGTATGGCGGCACCGTCGATGGCCAGACCTGGAACGTCAGCGGCAAGCCGGTCACCTTGATGGGCGTGGGCGGCATCAATTCGCAGGGCGGCCTGCTCAACGGCGTGCAATTGGGCGGCGTGGCCGTGGACGTGCGGCCGGGCGCGCTGCTCGACCTGTCCGGCGGCGGCGAACTGGCGGGCGCCGGCTTCATCGCGGGCCGCGGCGGCTCCACCGATGCGCGCTACCATCCGCTGGCGCAGGTGGGCGCGAACGGCGGCTTTGTCCTGCCGGGACTGGCCACCAATCCCGTGTACGCCATCGTGCCGGGCGCGCAGGCGCCGCAAGCGCCCGCGGGCGGCGAGAAGGCGGCGTCCGATCCGGCCGTGGGCCGGCAGGTGACGATAGGCAGCGGCGTGCCCGGCCTGGCGGCCGGCACCTACACCCTGATGCCGTCGACCTACGCCCTGTTGCCGGGCGCCTTCCGCGTGGAGCTGAACGGTTTGGCGGGGCAGGGCAGCGGCGCGGCCCCGGCGCAGCAGCTGCGCAACGGTTCCTGGGCCGCGCCCGGCACCCTGTCGATCGCGGGCACGGACATCCGCGCGCCGCTGGCCAGCCAGCTGATACTCACGCCGGCCAAGGTCTTGCGCAGCTATTCCCAGTACAACGAGACCGGCTATGCCGCCTTCGCGCTGGCCGATGCGCAAACGCGGGGCATTCCCCGCGCGCTGCTGCCGTCCGATGCGAAAACGCTCAAGCTGAGCATGATGCAGGACGGCGGCCTGGGCACCTTCCAGTTCAAGGGCACGGGCAAGTTCGGCGCCGCCGAGGGCGGCTATGGCGGCACCGTGATCGTGATGCCGAGCAATAGCGCCAAGGGCGACATTGAAATCCTCGCCGACGGCGCGCCGGCCACCCGCGATGCCGGACTGGTCAGCGTGCGCGCTTCCAGCCTGAACAGTATCGGTGCGGCCCGTATCCTGGTGGGCAATGCGCCGTCGGTGGAGTATGGCCAGGCCGGCAACTACGTGAGTTTCGGCGCCAATTCGGCGCGCGCCATCTACCTGCGCGCGGGGGCCGTGCTGTCGGCGCCCGAAGTGTTCCTCGTCGCCCAGGACCCCAGCAGTTATCTGCTGGGCGACGGTTTGATCGATATCGCGGCCGGCGCCGGCATCAGCACCCTGGGCAAGGGCAAGGCCGCGTATGACGCCAACGACGGCTTCATCTACAAGAAGGGCCGCGCTGACGTGCACATGCTGGCCGCGTCGAACGGCTTGCTCAATGTGGCGCCCGTCAGTGGCACGGCGCGCGGCGGCATCCGCATCGGCACGGCCGGCCTGTACTCGGAAGGCACCCTGCTGCTGTCGACCAATGGCAGCTTCGCGCTGGACGACTCCGCCCGCTACGGCACGCGCAACCTGGGCCTGGCCGTGGGCACCATCAACATGGGCAGCAGCGAAGCGCTGGCGGCGGCCCAGGCCAACGGCACGCGCGCCAACGGCCTGGTCATGAACCAGGGCGTGCTGGACCGCCTGCTGCGCGGCGACACCAGCGCGGGCGCGCCGGCCCTGCAGGCGCTGGTGCTGAGCGCGGCGGACGGCGTCAATTTCTATGGCGACGTGGTGCTCGACACCTACGACAAGACGACGGGGAAATCCACCCTGGAGCGCCTGGTGCTGACCACGCCCGCCATGTATGGCCAGGGCGATGCGGGCACGGTGGCCACCATCCGCACGGCCAACCTGGTCTGGGGCGGCGCCCTTTCGCCGGCCGGCAATGTGATCGCGCACGGCGCCGGCACGGGCAGCGGCACCCTGAACCTGGAAGCGGAACGCATCGACTTCGGCTTCGGCCCGTTCACGCAGCCGGCCAGCGTCGCCTCGTTCGACCGCCTGGCGCTCGGTTTTGGCACGGTCAACCTGAAAGCGTCGGGACAAGTCACGGCCAACCACAAGGGCAGCCTGTCCGTCTACCAGGCGCAGGGCGGGTATGAAACGGGCAAGGGCTACCGGTACAGCGGCGGCAATTTGAACATCAGTACGCCGCTGCTGACGGGCGACGCCGGTTCCGCGCACAGCTACACGGCGGGCGGCGCGCTGAAGGTGGCGGCGCCGGCCGGCGTGGCGCCAGCGGCGCCCGTCAAAAATGGCGCCGCGCTGGGCGCGCAGCTGGCCTTGAACGGCGACAGCGTCAGCGTGGCGACGGCCGTGGTATTGCCTAGCGGCAAGCTCACCGTCAACGCGCAGCACGACATCACCGTGACTGACGGCGCGCGCATCGACATGGCGGGCCGCAAGAGCACCTTCTTCGACGTGGACAAATACAGCTGGGGCGGCGACGTCACCCTGGACAGCCGGGCCGGCGATATCCGCGCAGCTAGCGGCGCCGTGATCGACCTGTCGGCCGAGCACAACCGCGCCGGCAGCCTGAAGGCCGTGGCGCTCGGCGGCGCGGCCGGCATGGTCGATTTGCAGGGCAAGATCCTGGGCGGCGCCAGCGGCAGCTACGATGCGGGCGGCACCATGGTGCCGTACAAGCAGGGCGGCGTGGACGTGCGCGCGCAGACCCTGGGCGCCGGTGGCACCCTGGACAGCCAGTTTGCGTCGCTGAACCAGCGCCTGAATGAAGGCGCGGTGACGGGCACGCGCAGCTTCCAGCTGAAACAGGGCGATTTGACGATCGGCAGTGAACTGAAGGCGGGCGAAGTGCAGGTGGCCGTCGACAATGGCCGCCTCACCGTCGCTGGCACGATCGACGCCAGCGGCGAGCGCGTGGGCAGCATCCGCCTGGCCGGCCAGCATGGATTAACTTTGGCCGGCAACGCCGTGCTCGACGCGCATGGCACCGTCTTGCGCGTCGACAGCTATGGCAAGATCATCGACAGCCCGAACCGCGCCACGGTGGAGCTGAACGCGGGCGAGGGCACATTGAGTCTGGCGGGCGGCGCGCAGATCGACGTGCGCCACGGCACGGCGGCCGTGGTTGGCAAGGGCAAGGGCGAACACGACGGCGCCGCGCGCGGCACGCTGGAGCTGAGTGCGCCGCGCCTGGGCAGCGGCGGCGCGCGCACGGACCTTGACGCGGCCACCTTCGGCGACATCGACGTCCGTGCGGGCGGCGGCTTGACCATCCGCGGCGCGAAATCGATCGCCGTCAACGCCATGCAGCGCTATGACGACGCGGCCTACGCCACGGACCTGTCGGCCAGCGGCCGCCCTTACCAGGTGATCAACCAGGCCTATCTCGACGGCAAGCACCGGGACAGCACGGCCTTCATCGACGCGGCGCTGGCCAACAAGAGCTTGCGCAGCGGCAAGCTGGCGGGCCTGGCCACGGCCGCCTATGCCGACGCGCTGCATCTGCGTCCCGGCGTCGATATCGTCAGCAAGACCCAAGATGGCGACCTGGTGGTGCAGGGCGACCTGGATCTGTCGGGCATGCGCTACGCCAGCCTGCATCCGCGCTTTCAGGTAAGCAATCTGCGCGGTTCGGGCGAGGTGGGCAGCCTGCTGCTGCGCGCCGGCGGCGATCTGAGTATCTATGGCAGCATCAACGACGGCTTCGCGCCGCCGCCCGCCACCCAGGACGACAGCGGCTGGAAACTGCTGCCGGGACGCGACATCAACGGCAGCGACGTCATCGTGCCGGGCAAGGGCGTGACCCTGGCCGACGGCACCTTGTTCCCGGGAGGCATCGCGCTCAATTACGACTTGCCCGTCAAGGGCTTCGATCTGCTGGCCGACACGCGCCTGCCCGTGGCCGTGACCCTGGACCAGGCGATCACCGTGCCGGCAGGCACGGTGCTGGCGGCCGCCGTGCGCGACGGCGCCGGCAATATCGTCCACGCGGCGGGTACCCTGCTGGCCACGGCGCAGACCTTGACAGCCGGCATGCGCCTCGATGCGGGCAGCGTACTGAAGCAATCGGTGACGGTGCGCGCCATGACTTGGCCCAAGGGCGTGCCCCTGCCTGGCGTGGCCGGCGAACGCTCGGTCTTCGCGCTCAATGGCCAACTGGCGCTGGCCGTCGGTTCGCTGATCCCGTCCGGCACCGATGTCAAGCTGTTGCCCAATGTGGATTCAATCGCGCTGCGTCCGGAAGTGGCGGGCAGCCAGGGCAAGCTGTGGGCCATCGCGCCCATGCTGGCCGAGGGTTCGCAAGCGTGGGGCATGCGCCTGGTGGCCGGCGCCGACCTGGAGGCGGCCGACACGCGCAGCGTGCAGGCGCATCCCGCGCACGGTACCTTGCGCCTGGCCGACAGCCACTACGGCATGTATGGCGTGCTGGTGCCGCCGAAGGGCGTGCAGTACTGGACCAAGGAAGCGCAGGAACTGGGCGAGCGCGAGGGCATCCCCGGCATCGTGGCGGGCGAGCCCATCACCGAGGAATTCACCAGCCAGTTCGGCCAGACTGTCGAGGTATTTTGCGCCAACGACCCGACGCTATGCCTGCTGAAAGTGGCCTACGTGTGGACCAAGGTCGGCGCGGAAGAGTTTGCCGACCCGAGCGTCAAGGAGGGCGACTTGCTCGATCCTGTGGCGCTGGGCATGCCTACCCTGTGCGAGGAGTATCCCACCTGGTGCGGCACATCGAACCCGACGTTCGACTACAAGGCAAGCAGCCTGCGCTACAGCGTGCTGCGCACGGGCACGGGCGACCTGGACCTCGTCAGCGGCGGCAGCCTGCGCATGGACAGTCTGTATGGCGTGTACACGGCCGGCATGTCGTCCGCGCCGACGGCGGCCGGCGACCCGTACAACCTGCCGCGTTCGCGCAATGCCGACGGCAAGGTGCTGGGCAACCCCGACGGCGCCCATGAACGCCTGGTCGACGGCGGCGCCGACAGCATCTACCGCGCCTGGTATCCAGACCAGGGCGGCAATCTGCTGCTGAAGGTGGCGGGCGACTTGAGCGGCTCGCTGGTCGACGCGGCCAGCGCAAGCAACCTGCGTCCGGTCAGCAAGGATGGCATGGCCGATTCCGTGGCAGTAGGCAACTGGCTGTGGCGCCAGGGCAGCGGCGGCGTGGCCACGGGAGGACAGCCTCAGCCGGTGGCGTGGTGGATCAATTTCGGCAGCTACGTGGGCCGCCCCACCCTGGCCGACACGGTGCTGGGCTTTACGGGTTTCGGTACCCTGGGCGGCGGTAACGTGCGCGCCGAGGTGGCGGGCGACGCCGGCGTGCTGGCGCCGCTGACCGGCAGCACCTATAACGCCAACATCAATCCCCGTTCGCAGGGCTTGCTGCTGGCCGTGGGCGGCACGGGCCGCATGCAGGCCGACGGCAGCCTGCTGCAGACGGGCGGCGGCGACCTGGAGCTGCGCGTGGGCGGCGCCCTCAACCCCGGCGGCGGCTCCGGTGGCCGCCACTTGAATGGCGCGCTGGTCGATTTGCGTGGCCATGCGGAAGCGTCGGCAACGCAACTGGGCAGCGTGGCGCTGCAATACGGCACCCAAACCACCGAACACGTGCCGCTGGAATCGCGCGCCTACGATGCCTTCCGCGCCACGCGCGCCACGCCCCGGGGCGCCATGACCCTGGTACCGGGCGACGCCACGTTCAGCGTGGCAACCCTGGGCGACCAGGTGCTGCAGGATGTGGCCGACCCAGGCCGCGTCACCCCGTTCAATGCCACGCCGTTCACCGGCGCGGCGGGCGAGCAGGGGTATGGCTACAGCTGGTTCAGCCTGTGGACGCCGCGCACGGCGCTCGATCTGTACTCCGCCGGTGGCAACATGATCCCGCTGACTGCGGCGATCGACACGGCCACCGACCTTGCCGTCGTCTATCCGTCCATCGTGCGGGCCGCGGCCGCGAATGGCAGTTTGTATTATGGCAAGGCGATCGGCAGCCCGAATGCCGTCCGCGACTATGACCACCCACTGCTGCTGGCGCCGTCGCCCAACGCCCAGCTGCAATGGCTGGCCAGCGACTCCATTTATGCGGGCGGTTTTTCCGTCAGCCAGTCCGGCGCCTCTGCCGACAGCATGGCGACGCCGTTCAAGCCGGGTTTCACGGGCTGGGATGTCAGTCCTTACGTGACCGATCCTCTGGCCGCGAATGTCTCGAGCACGGGGGCGCCGGCGACGAAATGGAACTTCCCGCTGTTCGCCTTCGGTCCCGACTCCTCGGCCGGTCCTGCCAACAGCGGCACGCAAGTCGCCCGCATCTATGCCGTCACGGGTGACCTGGTGGGTGTGAACAGCGGCCGCATCCTCGAATTTTCCAATGCCAAGCGTGCAGGCATTACCTGGTACGAGGGCGGTCAGCCCGTGTGGATGAAGGCGGGCCGCGATATCGTTGGCAGCGGCACGGCGCAGCTGGAAGCCAACGACGGCAATACCGCCGGCAGCGACCTGAGCTTCCGCAATATCAACAACCTGATCGTGCACAACAATGCGTTTGACGTATCGGTGGTGTCGGCCGGGCGCGACATCCTGAACAGCTCCTTCAACGTGGCCGGCCCCGGCACGCTCGACATCAGCGCCGGGCGCAACATATTGATGCAGGACAAGGGCAGCGTCGTCAGCCTCGGTCCCGTCGTGGCGGGCGACAAGCGTCCGGGCGCCGGCATCGCCATGCAGGCGGGCGTGGGCGCGGCCGGCCTCGATTACCTGCGCTTCGTCAAGCCGTATCTGGACCCGGCGAACGTGGCGCAGAAGGGCGTGCCGCTGGCCGAGCAGGCGGGCAAGGTGGTGAAATCATACGACGGCGAACTGGCGGCGTGGCTGGGCGAGCGCTACGGTTTCAAGGGCACGCCCGCCGAGGCGCAGGCCTTTTATCTGGCCTTGCCGGAGCCGCAGCAGCGCGTGTTTGCCCGCGATGTGTATTTCGCGGAACTGAAGGCGGGCGGGCGCGAATACAACGACCGGGACAGCTCGCGCTATGGCAGTTTCCTGCGCAGCCGCAACGCCATCGCGGCCCTGGCGCCGGCCACGGACGCCAGCGGCAAGGCGCTTGCCTATGCGGGCGACATCGTCATGTACCGCGGCTTGTACGGGGTGCGCAATGAGAACGAGCAGCGCTGGGATTACTACCCCCGCAGCGGCTACGTGCACACGAACTTCGGCGGCGACATCCAGCTGCTGACGCCAGGCGGCAGGCAGGTGTTCGGCATCGAAGGCGAGGCGCCGCCGGCGACCTCGGGCGTCATCACCAAGGGCGGCGGCAATATCGAGCTGTTTTCGCACGGCAGCATCCTGCTGGGCCAGAGCCGCATCATGACGACGTTTGGCGGCGATATCCTCGGCTGGTCGTCGCAAGGGGACATCAACGCGGGGCGCGGTTCGAAGTCGACCATCGTCTACACGCCGCCCAAGCGCGTGTATGACAACTGGGGCAACGTGACCCTGTCGTCCGACGTGCCCAGCACGGGCGCAGGCATCGCCACGCTGGCGCCGATCGCCGAAGTGCCGGCCGGCGACGTGGACTTGCTGGCGCCGCTGGGCACCATCGACGCGGGCGAGGCGGGCATTCGCGTCTCGGGCAACGTCAACCTGGCCGCGCTGACGGTGATGAACGCGGCGAACATCCAGGTCAAGGGCGAAGCGAAGGGCATGCCGACGGTGGCATCCGTCAACGTGGCGGCCATGACGAACGCCAGCGCGGCCGCCACCCAGGCGACGGCTGCCGCGCAAGACGTCGTGCAGCGCGAGCGCGCCGCCACCCGCGCCGCGCAGCCATCCGTGTTCACGGTGCGCGTGCTGGGCTTTGGCAATGACGCTCCGCCCGACAGCGCGCAAGCTTCCCCGCAGGATGGCGCGCGCATCGAGGCGGCCGACTACAACCCGCGCAGCGCCGTGCGCGTGCTGGGACTGGGGACGTTGCCGGAATCGGCCACGCGCCAGTTGACGGCGCAAGAGCGCAGCAGGTTGTCGCCATGATGGCCGGCATGGCTGGCACCTTGCCCTTGCGCATGGCAGGTGCCATGCGGCAGGCAGGCATGGTCTGGTACCGGCCCGCCATCCGGCCCCGCATGCAGGCGGCCAACGATATGGCGCCCGTGCCTGCACCGGCGCCAGGGCAGGCCCCCCGGCTGCAGGCGGTGCTGGAAGCCAATTACGCGGCCCTGCAACGGCGCCTGGCGCGCCACCTGGGCTGCGCCGAGCTGGCCAGCGACAGCCTGCACGACGCCTGGCTGCGCCTGGGCGCGCTGACAGCCGTGGATGGCGCGGCGCCGGCGCACAGCCCCGTCGCCTATGTGTTTCGCGTGGCCTGCAATGCGGCCATGGATAGCCTGCGCCGCAACCGCGCCTGGCTGTATGCGGACGAGAGCGGTGAAGATGGTGCCGCCGGCCTCGTCGACTTCCTCGCCGATACGGCGGCGGGGCCGGAACGCCTGGCCGAGCTGCAGGCCGACGTGCGGCGCCTGGCGCAGGCTGTCGACTCGCTGCCACGGCGCCATCGGCAAGTGCTCGAAGCGCTGCGCCTGGACGAGCTGACCCGCCAGCAGGTGGCCGAACGGCACGACATGTCGCTGCGCAACGTCGATACGGCCCTGCGCCAGGCGCTCGACCATTGCGCCCGCCACACCGGTTACGCGGCGCAGGGCGGCGTCGGCACGACCCGGCGCAGCCTGAGGCTGAACGTTCGTTCGCGTACAGACGCGTAAAAATCCCGCTGCCAGACTGGAACTCCGGGCCTGCATGCGCCCACCCAGCCGGTCCACAGCCAGGAGGAAGCGCAAGATGACGCAATCTAATCACATCAATGCCGGCAGGCGCGGCGTGCTGATCGCCGGCGCGCTGTCGGCCACGGCCGTGGCCGTGCCCGGCGTGGCGGGAGCGGCGCAAGCGGTGAACACGTCCGGCCAGGCCGGGTTTTCTCCGCCGCCCGTGCTGATGCAAGTCAGCCTGGACGTCAACGGCCAGCGCCACAGCCTGGAACTCGACACGCGCACCACCTTGCTCGACGCCTTGCGCGAACATCTGCACCTGACGGGCACCAAGAAGGGCTGCGACCACGGCCAGTGCGGCGCCTGCACCGTCCTGCTTGACGGCCAGCGCATCAATGCCTGCCTGAGCCTGGCCGTGATGCACGACGGCGCGAAGCTCACCACCATCGAAGGGTTGGGCACGCCGGACAAGCTGCACCCGATGCAATCGGCCTTCATCGCGCATGACGGCTTTCAGTGCGGCTACTGTACTCCAGGGCAAATCTGCTCGGCCGTCGCCGCGCTGGGTGAACTGCGCCAGGGCATCCCCAGCCACGTCAGCGCGGACTTGAACGCGCTGCCGCAGGCGACGCCGGAAGAATTGCGCGAGCGCATGAGCGGCAACCTCTGCCGCTGCGGCGCCTACTCCAACATCATCGAGGCGATTGCCGAAGTGGCGGGGAGGCCGGCATGAGAGTGTTTACTTATCAGAAGGCCGCCTCGCCGGCCGAAGCGGCGGCCGCCGCCGTGCACACGCCGGGGGCCCGCTTCATCGCCGGCGGCACGAATCTGCTCGATCTGATGAAACTGGACATCGAAACGCCCGCGCATTTGATCGACGTCAATGGCCTCGCGCTGGACAAGGTGGAAGCGACACAGGACGGCGGCTTGCGCATCGGCGCCCTCGTGCGCAACACGGCGCTGGCGGCGCACGCCACGGTGCGCCGCGACTATGCCGTGCTGTCGCGCGCCTTGCTGGCCGGCGCCTCGGCACAGCTGCGCAACAAGGCGACGACGGCCGGCAACCTGCTGCAGCGCACGCGCTGCCCGTATTTCTATGACACGAACCAGGCGTGCAACAAACGCGTGCCGGGCAGCGGCTGCTCGGCCATCGGCGGCTTCAGCCGGCCCCTGGCGATCCTGGGCGGCAGCGAGGCCTGCATCGCCACGCATCCCAGCGACATGGCCGTGGCCATGCGCGTGCTCGACGCCGCCATCGACACGGTGCGGCCCGACGGCAGCGCGCGCAGCATCCCCATCGCCGACTTTTACCGCTTGCCGGGCAACACGCCGCACGTGGAAACCGTGCTGCAGCCGGGCGAACTGATCACCAGCGTGACCTTGCCCCGGCCCGCAGGCGGCACGCACGTCTACCGCAAGGTGCGCGACCGCGCCTCGTACGCGTTCGCGCTGGTGTCCGTGGCGGCCATCATCTTGCCCGATGGCACGGGCAAGCTGGCCTTGGGCGGCGTCGCGCCGCAGCCGTGGCGAATCGCTGGCGCGGAGCAGGCGCTAGCCGCCGGCGCCGCCGCCGTGAGCGAACGCCTGCTGGCGGGCGCCCGTCCCACCGCCGACAACGCCTTCAAGGTGACCCTGGCGCGGCGCACGATTGCCGCCGTGATGGCGCAAGCACAAGCGAAGAAAGGCTAAGGCCATGAAATTCACGACACCGGCCACCACCAATCCCATCGACCAGCTGAAAATCGTCGGCCGTCCCACGGACCGCATCGACGGCCCTCTGAAAACCACGGGCACGGCGCCGTACGCGTATGAACAGAACAAGGCCGCGCCGCACGCCGCCTATGGCCACGTCGTCGGCGCGGCCATCGCCAAAGGGCGCATCGCCTCGCTTGACGCCAGCGCGGCGCGGCGCGCGCCGGGCGTGCTGGCCGTGGTGACGGCGGCATCGGTTGGCAAGCTGGGCAAGGGCAAGATGAACACGGCCCATCTGCTCGCTGGCCCGGACATTGAACATTACCACCAGGCCATCGCGCTGGTGGTGGCGGAAACGTTTGAGCAAGCCCGCTCGGCCGCGCAGTTGCTCGACGTCAAGTATGTCGAGCAGCAGGGCGCCTTCGACCTGGCCAAGGCCAAGGGCGGCGCCACCAAACCGAAGGATGGCAAGCCCGATAGCAAGACGGGCAACTTCGCCGGCGCCTTTGCCGCCGCCCCCGTGCGGCTGGACGCCACCTACACGACGCCTGACCAGTCGCACGCCATGATGGAGCCGCATGCCTCGATCGCCGCCTGGGAGGGTGATAAATTGACGGTGTGGACGGCGAACCAGATGGTGGACTGGGGCCGCGGCGACCTGGCCCGCACCCTGGGGCTGTCGAAAGACAAGGTGCGCATCGTCTCGCCCTACATCGGCGGCGGTTTCGGCGGCAAGCTGTTCGTGCGCGCGGAAGCCTTGCTGGCGGCCCTGGGCGCGCGCGCGGCGCAGCGCCCCGTCAAGGTCGCCCTGACGCGGCCCTTGATGTTCAACAACACGACGCACCGGCCCGCCACCATCCAGCGTCTGCGCCTCGGCGCCACGCGCGACGGCAAGATCACGGCCATCGGCCATGAATCGTGGTCGGGCGATTTGAAAGGCGGTCAGCCGGAAACGGCCGTGATGCAGACGCGGCTGCTGTATGCGGGGCCGAACCGCATGACGGCCATGCGCCTGGCCGTGCTTGATTTGCCGGAGGGTAACGCCATGCGCGCGCCGGGCGAGGCGCCGGGCCTGATGGCGCTGGAAATCGCCATGGACGAGATGGCGGAAAAGCTCAACATGGACCCCATCGTTTTCCGCATCCTCAACGACACGAAAGTGGACCCGGAAAAACCGGGCCGGCCGTTTTCCCAGCGCCGCCTGATCGACTGCCTGCGCACGGGCGCCGTGGAATTCGGCTGGAAGGAGCGGCAAAGCCAGCCTGGCATGCGGCGCGACGGCCGCTGGCTGGTGGGCATGGGCGTGGCGGCCGCGTTCCGCAACAATCTCGTCATGCAGTCGGCCGCCCGCGTGCGCCTGGACGCCAACGGCATCGTGACCGTGGAGACGGACATGACGGACATCGGCACGGGCAGCTACACCATCATCGCCCAGACGGCGGCGGAAATGCTGGGCGTGACCTTGAAGCGTGTCGTCGTGCGCCTGGGCGATTCCGATTTTCCCGTCTCGGCCGGTTCGGGCGGGCAGTGGGGCGGCAACAGCTCGACGGCTGGCGTCTATGCGGCGTGCGTGCGCCTGCGCCAGGCCATCGCCGCCAAGCTGGGCTTTGATGAGAAAGAGGCGCGCTTTTCCGATGGGCAGGTGAGCCAGGGCGAGCGCAGCGTGCCGCTCGCTGCCGCCGCCTACCATGGCGACGTCGTCGCGGAAGACCACATGGAATACGGCGACCTCGATAAAAAATTCCAGCAATCGACGTTCGGCGCCCATTTCGTGGAAGTGGGCGTGGACGGCGACACGGGCGAAGTGCGCGTGCGCCGCATGCTGGCCGTGTGCGCGGCCGGCCGCATCCTGAACCCGAAAGCGGCGCGCAGCCAGGTGATCGGCGCCATGACCATGGGCGTGGGCGCGGCCCTGATGGAAGAACTGGTGGTCGACCGGCGCCGCGGCTACTTCGTCAACCACGACCTGGCCGGCTATGAAGTGCCCGTGCACGCCGACATCCCGCACCAGGACGTCATTTTTCTGGATGAAACGGACCCCATGTCCTCGCCCATGAAAGCCAAAGGCGTGGGCGAGCTGGGCATCTGCGGCGTGGCGGCGGCCATTGCCAATGCCGTCTACAACGCCACCGGTGTGAGGGTGCGCGACTATCCGCTGACCCTCGACAAGCTGCTGCGGGGGCTGCCCGAGGTTGTCTAGCACCCTTGCGCCGCCGCGCGCGTGACAAAGCGTGTATTTTTGGTAATTTTCAAGTGCTATGCTCGGAACGCAGGTTGCGTGGCCAATTCCCTGTCCGCAAGGCCATGCCGCCAGGAGAATGCATGAACAGCTCACCAACGCCGCCGCGGATACTGATCGTCGATGACGAGCTGGCGCATGTGCGCGCGCTGTGCGACACCTTGCGCGGCCAGGCGTATGACACGACGGGGCTCGCCTCGGGTGAGGCGGCGCTGTCCCTGCTGGCCGTCGAATCGTTCGACCTGCTGCTGGTCGACCTGATGATGCCGGGCATGAACGGCATCGCCGTGGTGGAAGCGGCGCGCAAGATCGATCCCGAGCTGGCTTGCATCATCATGACGGGCGAAGGCACGATCGCCTCGGCCGTGCAGGCCATGCAGGCGGGCGCGCTCGATTATGTCGTCAAGCCGTTCAAGGTGTCGGGCATCCTGCTGATCCTGGCGCGGGCGCTGGAAACGCGCCAGTTGCGCATCGCCAATGCGCGCCTGGAACTGCTGCTGCGCCAGCACACGGCCGAACTCGACGCCATGAACAAGGATTTGCAGCTGGCGCGCGAAGTGGCCGAGCGGGCGAACCAGGAAAAGACCAATTTCCTCTCCAGCATGAGCCACGAACTGCGCACGCCGCTCAACGCCATCCTGGGCTTTTCGCAGATGCTGACGTCCGATTCCATCCCTTCTACGGCGCTGGAAAGGAAAACCTTTGCCTCGCACATCTTCGGCGCCGGCCGGCATTTGCTGACCCTGATCAACGATATCCTCGATATCGCCAGGATCGAGTCGGGCAATATGTCGCTGTCGATGGAGCCCGTGGAACTGGCCGGCATCTACCACGAATGCTGGCAAATGATGGAACCGCTGGCGCGCAAGCGCGGCATCACCTTGACCTTCGTCGAGGCGGTCGGCCTGCATGTGTTGGCCGACCGCACGCGCCTCAAGCAGGTGCTGATCAACCTGCTGTCGAACGCCGTCAAGTACAACCGCGAACAGGGCGAGATCCACGTCGATTGCCAGCCGGTCGATGCGCGCCGGCTGCGCCTGTCCGTGCGCGACACGGGCGCCGGGCTGAGCGCCGCGCAACTCGAGGCGCTGTTCCAGCCCTTCAACCGCCTGGGACGCGATGCGCGCGACGAGGAGGGCACGGGCTTGGGACTGGTGGTCAGCAAGCGCCTGGCCGAAGCCATGCAGGCCAGGCTGGGCGTGGCCAGCACCCCCGGGCGCGGCAGCACCTTCTGGCTCGACATCGCCAGTTGCCCGGCGCGCCAGCCGCCGCAGGACATTGCGCGCCTGCCCGCCATCGTCCGGCCCGCCGAGCCGATAGCGTTGCCGGAGCGCAAGACGCTGCTGTACGTGGAAGACAATCCCCTGAACGTGACCCTGGTGGCGGGCCTGATCCATTTTCGCCCCGATCTCGACCTGTTGTCGGCCGGCGACGGCCAGACGGGCCTGGACCTGGCGCGCCGCCACCTGCCGCAGCTGATACTGATGGATATCGACCTGCCCGACATCAGCGGCACGCAGGTCATGCAGCTGCTGCGCGCCGATGCCCGCACCGCGCATATTCCCGTCATCGCCCTGACGGCCGTGGCCGGGCCCGGCGATATCCGCCAGGGGCTGGCGGCCGGCTTTTACCGCTATCTCACCAAGCCGGTCGACGTGGCGGCGTTTTCCGAGGCCATCAACAGCGCGCTGGAGTCGGCCACGGCGCAGTGCAGCGCATGAGCGGCCCGGCGCCAGCGCGGCGGGCGGTCTGGCTGGCGGCCGCGCTGCTGCTGGTGGCGCTGGCCGGCATCGCCGTGTGGCGCCTCGACCCCCGACCCGCGCCGCCGCCCGGCCCGGTGGAAGAGCTGCGCCTGGCCGTGAATGCGGAATACGTGGGCAGCTGCCCCGTGCTGGCCGCGCACGGGCAGGGCTATTTCGCGCGCGAGGGCATCGACGCGCTGCTGCAACCGTATTCCTCGGGCAAGGCGTCGCTGGAAGCCGTGCTGCAGGGCCAGGCCGACCTGGGCACCGTTTCCGACATCCCCGTGGTGCTGGCCAGCCTGCAGAAGCAGTCCGTCGTCATCATCGCCAGCATCTTCGAGGCCGAACGCGACCACGGCATCGTGGGGCGCCTGGACCATGGTGTGTCCACGCCCGCCAGCCTGAAGGGCAAGCGCATCGGCGTGACCCTGGGCACCTCCGGCCAGTTCGCGCTGGACGCCTTCCTGAACCGCCAGAAACTGCTGCCCGCCGAAGTCACCTTGCGCAACTACGCACCGGACCAGCTGGCCGGCGCGCTGGCGCGCGGCGAGGTCGATGCGGCGGCCGGCTGGGAACCCTTCCTGACGGGCATGACGCACGCCATCGCGGGCAAGGCGGCCATCTTCTATGGCGAGGACGTGTATGCGGGCCTGTTCAACGTGGCCGGCACGGGCGACTACGTGCGCGCGCACCCGGCGACAATGCGCAAGGTGCTGCACGCGCTGATCGACGGCGCGCGCTTTTGCCGCGACGACCCCGATGCCGCGCGCGCCCTGTTCGTCAAGGCCTCGGCCAGCGAGGCGGCGCGCCTGCAGGCGGCCTGGCACGGTTATCGGTTTGGCGTCGTGCTCGACCAGGGCTTGCTGCTGGCGCTGGAAGACGAGGCGCGCTGGGCCATCAAGAACCGGCTGGGCGAGCGCGGCGACATGCCGAACTTCCTCGACGCCGTCTACCTGGACGGCCTGGAAGCCGTGGCGCCAACGGCCGTGACGGTCATCCATTGAGAGGGCCAGCATGAAAATCGTCACGCGCTTCAAGCTGGCCGAACTGTTTTGCGTGGTGCTCGTGGCCATCATCGTCGCCGTGCTGTTCTCCACCACCATGGCGATGCAGCGCGAATTGGCGAAGAACAAGGCGGCGGCCGATATCCTGCAAGCCGTCACGTCGCTGCGCTACCTGTCGATCGAATATGCGCTGCACCATGGCGCGCGCACGCGCGCCCAGTGGCAGTTGCGCAGCGAGTCGCTGTCCACGGGCCTGCTGGCCACGCCCGCCTTCAACGGAGGCGAGGAGCGCAAGCTGCTGCGCGAATTGCAGGGCGACCTGGCCGGCGTGGGCGGGCTGTTCGAGCTGTTTGTCGCGAATCACCGCGAGCTGGGGCAGGACCTGCAGCGGCGCGAGGTGCTGGGCGAGCTGGAGTCGCGCCTGTCGGGCCAGATCATGGGCAAGGTGCAGGGCATGATTTCGGATGCGATGCGGCTGTCCGAATTGAGCCGCCAAGGCGTGCTCGATGCGCAGCAGCGGGCCAACGTGGCCGTGATGCTGTTTGGCGGCATGATCATCGCGCTGGTGGCCGGTTTGATTTACTTCACCATGACGAGCGTCACGGGACCGCTGGAAAAGCTGCGGCAGGGCACCCTGATCGTCGGCGCCGGCAAGCTCGATTTTGCGCTCGGCGTGCACACCAAGAATGAAATCGGCGACCTGGCGCGCGCCTTCGACGGCATGACGGAAAAGCTGCGGCGCACCACCGTCTCGCGCGACGAGCTGGCGCACACGAATGCCGCCCTGGAGACGCAGATCGCCGAACGCCAGCTGGCCGAGCGCAAGGTGCACGAGCAACTCGAGCGCTTGAACCTGCTGCAGCAGATCACGCGCTCGATCGGCGAGCGGCAGGATTTGCGCAGCATCTTCCAAGTGGTCGTGCGCAGCCTGGAAGAGCAGTTGCCCATCGATTTCAGCTGCATCTGCCTGTACGAACCGGCGCAGCACGCGCTGCAGGTGACGTGCGTGGGCGTGCGCAGCGAGGCGCTGGCGCAGTCCTTCACGATGGGCGAGCAGGCGCACATTCCCATCGACGAGAATGGCCTGTCGAGTTGCGTGCGCGGCAAGCTCGTGTATGAAGCCGACATCGCCCAGGTGGCGTTTCCGTTTCCGCAGCGGCTGGCGCAAGGGGGGCTGTGCGCCCTCGTCATGGCGCCGCTGCTGGCCGAAAACACGGTCTTCGGCATCCTGATCGTGGCGCGCCGCGCCGCACACAGCTTTACCAGCGGCGAATGCGAATTCCTCAGCCAGTTGAGCGAGCATGTGGCGCTGGCGGCCAACCAGGCGCAGCTCTACGGCGCGCTGCAGCGCGCGTATGACGATCTGCGCCAGACCCAGCAGTCCGCAATGCAGCAGGAACGTCTGCGCGCGCTGGGGCAGATGGCCAGCGGCATCGCGCACGACATCAATAACGCCATTTCCCCCGTGGCCCTGTACACCGAGTCCTTGCTGGAGACGGAAACCAATCTCAGTCCGCAGGGCCGGCATTGCCTGGAAGTGATCGAACGCGCCATCGACGACGTGGCCGCCACCGTGGCGCGCATGCGCGAATTCTACCGCCAGCGCGAACCGCAACTGGCGCTGTCGCCCATCAACGCCAACCTGGTGGTGCGGCAGGTGCTGGACCTGACGCGCGCGCGCTGGAGCGACATGCCGCAGCAGCGCGGCATCGTCATCGCCCTGCGCACGGAGCTGGCGGACGAGTTGCCCATGTTGCCCGGCAGCGTGGGCGAACTGCGCGAAGCGCTGACGAACCTGATCTTCAACGCCGTCGACGCCATGCCCGAAGGCGGCACATTGAGCGTGCGCACCAGCTGCGTCGGCGTACCTGGCCAGGCGGCGCGCCAGGTGCGGATCGAGGTGGCCGACACGGGCATCGGCATGGACGAGAATACCCGCCGCCGCTGCCTGGAACCGTTTTTTACCACCAAGGGCGAGCGGGGCACGGGCCTGGGCCTGGCCATGGTGTACGGCATGATGGAGCGCCATGGCGCCAGCATCGACATCGTCACGGCGCCGGGACAGGGCACGGCGGTGCGCATGGCGTTTCCCGCCTGCGCGGAAGGCGAGGGGGAGGAAGCGCCCGACACGGCCCACGCCGTGCCGCCGCGCCTGCGCATTCTCGTGGTGGACGACGACCCGATGGTGCTCAGGTCGCTGCGCGACATCCTGGAAATCGATGGCCACGACGTGACGTCCGCCGATGGCGGCCAGGCCGGCATCGACTGTTTCCAGGCCGCACACGCCAGCCAAGCGCAGTTCGCGGTGGTCATCACGGACCTGGGCATGCCCCACGTGGACGGGCGCAAGGTGGCCAGCGCCGTGCGCCAGTGTTCGCCGGCCACCCCCATCATCATGCTCACGGGCTGGGGCCAGCGCCTGGCGGCCGACAGCGACTATCCCGAACACGTCAACTGCG
Source organism: Janthinobacterium rivuli (assembly GCF_009208735.1). Taxonomy (GTDB): domain Bacteria; phylum Pseudomonadota; class Gammaproteobacteria; order Burkholderiales; family Burkholderiaceae_D; genus Janthinobacterium. The sequence continues at coordinate 194,397 of NZ_WFLJ01000013.1, forward strand.
TGCTGGGCAAGCCGCCCCGGCTGAAGGAATTGCGGCGCGCCTTGAACAAGGTTATTGCGACGGGGTAGGGCCGCGTCTCGTCAGAACCGGTACGTCAACGTCCCCCGCACGCTGCGCGGCGCGCCATACGTACCTTGCGCATAGGTATTGATGTTGATGTACTTCTTGTCCAGCGCATTCTCCACGTTCAGCTGGGCAGTCAGCTGGCGCGACAGCTGGTACGTGGCCATCAGGCTGACCGTGCTGTAGGCTTCCTGCGTCACTCTTTCCTTGCCGTTCGGCCCTTCGTCGTCAAAGTAGAACTTGCTTTGCCAGTTGACGCCGCCGCCCACGGTGAGGCCGGGCTTGACTTTCCATGTGGTGAACAATCGGGCCGTCGAGCGCGGAGACAGGGTGTTGATGTCCTGCTGTTCGCGGTCCCTGGCGCGGAAGTGGCTGGCGCTGGCCGTCACGTTCCAGCCCGGCGCCAGGCGGCCCGACAATTCCCCCTCGATGCCGCGGCTGGTGGCGCCGCGCGCCGCATAGTACGCTTGCGTGGTGGTGCCGGGGACGCGGCGCGCGCCGTCCGGCTGGGCCAGCTTATCCTGCTTGATCTCAAAGATGCCAATGGAAGCGTTGGCCCGGCCCTCGGCCAGTTCTCCCTTCAAGCCCACTTCCAGGCTTTGCCCCGTCAGCGGGTCCAGCCAGGCACCCGCGCGGTCCTGGTTTTCCTGCGGGCGGAAGATGTCCGTGTAGCTGGCATACGCCGAATACGTGTCGTTGAGGTTCACCACCACGCCCGCGTAGGGCACGAACTTGCTCTTGGCGAAGGCAAAGCGGGCGCTGCCGTCAAAGCCGATGCGGTCCTTGTCCCAGCGGCTCAAGCGTCCGCCGAGTATCAATTTGGTGCTGTCGGCCAGATTCAGGCGCGCGGCGCCATACGCGCCATACTGCTTGGTCGTGTATTGCTCCGACAGCACGGGTTCGCCCCAGGCCGGCTGCGGGTAGCTGCCATCCCAGGCGAGGAAATTGCCGATCGGTTCAGGGTCGAGCGCTTCCTTGACCTTGAATTCGGCGTGTTGCAGCGTGTAATTGGCCCCGACGATGACTTCATGCTGGCGTCCGCCCAGGGTAAATGGGCCGGACAGCTTCACGTCGGCGCTGCTCTGGTCGCGCGCGCCGATGTAGCGGTTCGGATAGCCGAGCATGCCCAGGCCCGTGATGCGGTCCGGCCGCTCGGCCAGGAACACCAGCGGCGTGTCTTCCGTGTGCTTGCTGTACATGGCTTGCGCCTGCGCTTTCCAGCCCTGGCCCAGCGCGTGTTCCAGGGTGGCGTGCACATTCGTCTGTTCCGTGGCCCAGGCGGCCCAGCGGGGCGCCGTCGTGACGGAACGGTCGAAGTCGGTGCGCGTGCCGTCGCTGTACCACAGGGGGAAGCCGCCCCAGTTGCTGCCTTTCGGATCGTTCTTCTGGTAGCTGGCGCCCAGCATGGCCACGGTGCCGGGCGCCAGGTCCGCTTCGACCGTGGCGTAGGCGAGCTGGCGCTGGTTCGAATAGCCATTGGTAAACGACTTGCGGTCCTGCCAGGCGCCCGCCACCCGGCCGCGCACGGAGCCGTCCCCGTTCAGCGGTGCGGCCAGGTCGAGCGTGCCCCGGTAATCGCTCCACGAGCCGGCCGCCAGCGACCATTGCCCTTCGAATTGCCTGGCGCTGGCACGCTTGCGTACCAGGTTGATCGAGGCGGACGGGTAGCCGGCGCCCGTCAGCAAGCCCGTGGCGCCGCGCGTCACTTCCACGCGGTCATAGATCAGAGAATCCATTTCCGACTCGCCGCCCGAATACTGCACCTTGTACGTGGTGGGCACGCCGTCGTACTGGAAATTGTCGACGTCGAAGCCGCGCGCGGAAAAGGTGCTGCGTTCCGTGTCGAACTGGTTGACGGCGATGCCGGGCGTGTTGCGCAGCACGTCGCGCACCGTCAGCAAGTCCTGGTCGTCCATGCGCTGACGCGTGATGACGCTGACCGATTGCGGCGTCTCGCGCAGCGACAGCACCAGTCCCGTGGCGCTGGCCGTGGCCGGCGTCGTGTATGAGCCCGTGCCTTCCGTGCTGGTGCTGCGTTCGGCCGTGGCGCGCACGGCGATGCCGGGCAGGGTGGCCGCGTCAGCCGCCGAGGGCAGCTTGCGCACGGCGTAGTGGCCACCGCCCTGGTCGATGGCGACCAGGCCGCTGCCGTCCAGCAGGCGGGCAAAGCCGTCGGCCACCTGGTAGTCGCCGTTCAAGCCGCGGCTGTGCAAGCCCGCATACAGGCTGGCGGCGCCGGAAATGCTGACCCCGGCGTCGGCCGCAAACGCGGACAGGGCCGCGCCGAGGGGGCCGGGCGCCACCTGGTAGTGGCGCGCGGGCGCCTGCTGCGGGTGCTGCCGGGCGGATGCGGGCGCGGCCAGGGCCAGGCTGCCCAGCAGGGCCAGGGTGATGCTGGTGTGGCGGTAGTGCTTCATTGCTTGTTTCCCTTCGTTCATGTGTTGGTCCTGTGTGGATTGACGGGGTACATGGCGGAAAGGGACATTTTTCTTTAAATTTTCTATGCGGCTTCGACGGAAATCCACCAACGGCTGTGGCGCCGCACGCGGATGGGCAGCGACGCCTGCAGCAAGTCCAGCAGCGCCTCCGTGTCGCGCAGCTGGTACACGCCCGACACGCGCAGCCGCGTCACGGCCGGATCGCAGCGCACCACGCCGTGTCGGTAGCGGGCCAGCTGCGTCAGCACGTCGGCCAGCGGCATGTCGTCCGCGTACAGCAAGCCCTTGATCCAGGCGGCCGCATGCGGCTCCAGCGGCTCCGGCGCGCTGGCGGCCGTCTCATCGAAACTGGCTTGCCAGCCCGCCCGCACGATGATGGGCGTGCCGTCGGCGGGCCGCACTTCGACGGCGCCCTGCGACACTGCCACGTGGGTGCGCGCGCCCAGCAGGACGTCGTCCTGGCGCACCGTGAAGAGCGTGCCGATGGCGCGGATGCTGCCGTTGCTGGTACGCACGAGGAAGGGACGCTGGCGGCGATCGGGGCGGGTCGCCACATGGATTTCGCCGGCACGCAGGTGCAGCAGGCGCAGGGATGCGCCGAAGACGATGTCGGCGGCACTGGCCGTATTCAGGCTCAGGTCGCTGCCATCGGGCAAGGTGAGATGGCGGATGTCGCCCGTGGCCGTGCGCAGGTCGGCCGTCCATGCCTGCCATGGCGCCACGCGCAGCATGGCCCAGCCGGCCGGCCCGGCGACGATCAGCACGGCCAGCGTCTTCAGGGCGGCGCGGCGCTCGGCGGCGGCCGGCCGGTCGAGCACCGGCATGGCCAGCGGCGAGGGCAGCATGCCGAAGGTGCGGCACACTTGCTCGGCCCGCTGCCACGCCGTTTCATGGTCGGGGTGGGCGGCGCGCCAGCGGGCCAGCCCCTGTTGCGCGGCAGTGTCCAGTTCGCCGCCTTGCAGGCGCATCATCCAGTGCGCCGCTTCGCGCGCGGCGCGCGCATCGATGGCCGCGCTCATGCCAGCAGCAGGATGCATCGTTCGAACGCCTGCACCATGTAGCGCTTGACGGTGCGCTCGCTCACGTGCAGGCGCGCGGCGATGTCCGCATACGTCAGGCCTTCCAGTTGCGACAGCAGAAAGGCCGTGCGCACTTTCGCGCCCAGGCCGTCGAGCATGGCGTCGATCCGGTGCAGGGTTTCCAGGATCAGCAAGCGGTCTTCCGCCGACGGCGCGGTGGGCGCGGGCAGCTGCGCCAGGGTAGCCAGCCACGCCTGCTCCAGCGACTGGCGGCGGTAATGGTCGATCAGCAGGCGGCGCGCCACGGTCGTCAGGTAGGCGCGCGGCTCGCGCAGGGTGACGGCGCGTTCGCCGGGTGTGGCCAGCAGCTTGACGAAGGTATCCTGCGCCAGGTCGGCCGCGTGGTCCGTGCAGGACAATTTGCCGCGCAGCCAGCGCAGCAGCCACGGATGGTGCTGGCCATACAGCTGACTCAATGACGTGGGGCTTTGAGAATCGGCGGCAGGCGATACGGCAGACGTCACGATACACTCCAGGTTGGCGCTGAAGTTCCCCCAGGCCGCCGGCAAGTGCAGGTTCTTCTTAAATGCGAATGGTTCTCATTTTACATTGGCGTGCCTGAATGTCAATGTGCTGGCAATGTTGGCATGGCCAGCATGGTCTTTCCGCTATACTGGCCCCCCGATATTGCCGCCATTCTTAGAAAATCACCATGGACCTGAGTACCCACGCCGCCGTCGTCAATGGCGAAGCCTATCGCGATGGCAAGAAGATCGCGCACTTTGATATCGACAAGGTGGGCGACTTCCTCGGCGATCCCGGTTGTTTCGTCTGGATCGGCCTGGCCAGCCCTGACGTCGCGGCCATGCAGGCGCTGCAAGCGGCCTTCGGCTTGCATGAACTGGCCGTCGAGGATGCGCAGGGCGCGCACGAGCGGCCCAAGCTGGAAGAGTACGGCGACACCCTGTTCATGGTGATGCACACGGCCACGCTGGACGGCGAGGCCATCGTCTACGGCGAAACGCACGTCTTTCTCGGCCCCCGCTTCATCATCACGGTGCGCCACGGCGCCTCGGCCGGCTATGCGAAGTTGCGTGAGCGCAAGGAAAGCGTGCCCGAGAAGCTGGCCAGCGGCCCCGGTTACGTGCTCTATTCCATCATCGATTTCATCGTCGACCAGTACCAGCCCTGCATCGACCATTTGCAGGCCCGCTTCCAGCAGCATGAGCTGCAGCTGTTCAAGCCCAGTCTCTCCGAAGACAAGCTGCAGGATTTCTACCAGCTCAAGACGGAACTGCTCAAGTTGGACGCGGCCGTCAACCCGCTGCATGACATCTGCACCCAGCTGATCCGTTTCCATGGCGACATCGTGCCCAAGGAAAACCGCATCTATTACCGCGACATTCTCGACCACGTCAAACGGGTCACGCACACGGCGGGGCAGATGCGCGAGCTGGTCAATTCGGCCATGCAGGTGGCGTTGGGACAAATCTCGATCCGCCAGAACGAGGTCGTCAAGCGTCTGGCCGCCTGGGCCGCCATCCTGGCCGTGCCCACCATGGTCTTCAGCCTGTACGGCATGAACTTCGAGTTCATGCCGGAACTGAAGTGGCGCGGCAGTTATCCGGCCGTCATCGTCGTCATCATCGCCGGCTGCTGGTGGCTGCACCGGCGCCTGAAGCGCGAGGGCTGGCTGTAGCGGCGGTCGTTGGCCGGCATGCAAATATTGGAGAGTTTTCCCGCCGAAGCAGCTGCTACGATGAAGTGTCTTGGCAAGGCGGCTGACGGCAGGTGGCTGAACCTCCTTGGCGTGGATGGCGGTCCGCTTGGCGCTGCACCCCAGAGCCGCCGATGCGGACCACATGCGCTGTCCAGCGCCGCAAGGCTCCTGGTTTTCAGGAGCCTTTTTTTTGCCCGTGCCGCGTATGCCTGCGCCACCGCGCGCGCCGCTTCCACGGGATGCGAGGCCAGCGAGGTTGGGGCTGCCATGCGTTCCTGATTGGCGGGGCAAATCATGCGGTCGGCAGTGGAAATCTGGTAGCAGCTGGGTTTATGCTTCCCGGCGCATGGCCTCGATGGCGTCGACCACCGTGTTCTCGTATTCGATGAAGAAATCGCTGTGGAAGCCGTTGTGTATCACCAGGTGGTGGCTGTCGGGCAGGGACGCGGCCAGGCGGTCTCCGTCGGCCAGGCGCAGCGGGCGGACAAACTCCAGCGTCGCTTGCGCCTCGTCCTGCAGGGCAGGATCGGACTGCAACAGCCATGGAAACAGGTTGCGCAGGGTGCCGGGATCGACGGTGACGACCAGCGCCGGCGCGCGTACGCGGCGGTAGTCGGGCGAAAAATCGTGCGCGGCCATGTTCATGGCCCTGGCGATGGCGGGCGGGGTAGTTGGCCGCACCGAACCGTCGGGCTGCAGGTCCAGCGCGTCGCGCCAGTTCGCTTCCAGCGCCGGCCACCATTGCTTGTTGATACGTTTGGCATATGCAATCGAGGCGGCCAGCGATGCCAGGTCGGCCGGGCCGGGCGGCGGCTCGTCGAAGGGCGTGGCTTCCGGTTCCTCGTAGCCGCCGCTGGCCAGGTAATCGAAGGTCGTGTCCAGATACACGAGTCCGCGCACGCGCCGCGGGTGGCTGCCGGCGAACAGGGTCAGCTCGTTGCCGGCAATCGAGTGGCCGGCCAGGATGATGCGCCCGATGCGCAAGGCGTCGAGCACGGCCAGCAGGTCGGCCACCAGGGTGGCGGGGGCGTAGGTGGCGGCGCCGATGGGAAGCGGCTTGCCGGATTGGCCATAGCCGCGCCGCGTGATGGCCAGCACGCGGTGGCGGCGCGCCAGCGCGGGCGCCAGGCTGTCGAAGGCATGCGCATTGGCGCCCAGGCCGGCCAGCAGCACGATCACGTCGGCGTCGCCGCCGCTGCCCGGCGCCGCGGACCAGTCGCGCACGTGCAGGCTGACGCCGGGCGCGACGGCGACCTGCCGGTCCTTCACGTGCACGGCGGTCGAACTGCCGGAACCGCCGCAGGCGGCGAGGGCCGCCAGCGCGCCGGCGCCGAGCAGCAGGCGCCGGCGGGCGTGGAAATGCGCGGTGTTGCCTGTTCTGGCCATGCTGTACTCCTCATCGGGTGGAAGGCATGACCAGTATCGGCGCCGCGCATGAAGCGCGGCTGAGCGCCGCATGAAGGCAGGCTGAAGGGCGGTGCGCGCTACAGCATGCGCTGGAACACGCCGTCCTTGTCCAGCAGCAGATGCTTGAGGCCCGCCAGCACATGCAGCACGACCAGGCCGGCCAGCGTCCAGGCGGCCAGTTCATGCAGTTCGAAGCACTGTTCCGCCAGCGCATGGTCGGGCGCGAACCAGCGCGGCAGGGCCAGGCCGAAGAAGGCCACGCCGCTCTTGCTCAGCAGCGCGCCCGCCAGGCCCGTGGCCGGCACCAGCAGCATGCCCAGGTACAGCAAGCCGTGGCCCAGGCGCGACAGGCGCGCTTGCCAGGACGGCAGCGACGGCGGCAAGTCGGCCGGCCGGTGGCCCAGACGCCAGGCGGCGCGCGCGGCCAGCAGCAGCAACAGCAGCAGGCCTAGCGATTTATGCAGGTTGAAGTAGACCTCGCTGCCGGGATCGTCCTCGATTTCCATCATGTACCAGCCCAGGGCCAGCATGGCGGGGATCAGCACGGCCATCAGCCAGTGCAGCAGGCGGGCCGGGGCCGCGTAGCGCCAGCCCGGCGTATTCCTGTTCTTGGTGTTCATGGTGTTTCCTTCTCGGTCAGTTGCGTGAATGAATCGTGTTGGCGCCGCCTCAGTCGATGGACCAGATGGCGTGCGCGTCGAGTTGCAGGCGCGCCTGGGCCGCCAGCGCCTCGATCTGTGCCGTCTGCGCCGCCAGCGCCGCGTCGAGCGCCTGCCGCCGGCCGGCCAGCGCGTCGGCCAGCGTGCACTCGCCCGCCTGGTAGGCGCGCTGCATCAGCTCCGCCTGGCGGACGGTATGTTGTTGTACCTCTTGCAATGTAGTCCAGATTTCGCGCGCATGCACGCTGTCGCTGGCGGCGCGCCGGGCCGCCAGCGTGACGCGCAGCCGCGTCTGCGTCACACGTTCGCGTGCCAGCGACGCCTGGATGGCCGCCGCCGACCTGTCTGCCGCGCGTCCGGCGCCGGGCAAGGGAAACGACAGGCTCACGCCAATGACCCGCTCCTGGCCATCGCGCTCGCGCGTCGCGCGCAGTGCCAGCGTGGGGTCGGGCATGGCGTCGCTGGCCAGGCGGCTGGCGCGCATGGCGTGCAAGTCTGCTTGCGCCTGCGCCAGCTGCAGTTCGTGGCTATCGTGCTCCATGTGTTCCATGTGCTCGATGCGCTGGACCCAGCTGGCTGTGGCCTCGCCGTCGGCCTGCGGCAGGGGCAGCGCATCGGCCTGCGGACGGGGCAAGCCGGGGTAGCCGACCGCCAGCAAGGTCAGCGTCTGCTCGCTGCGCTGGCGCGCCTGCTGCAGCAGGGCCAGCACGCGCCGCTGTTCCGTGTCGGCCTGCAGCAGGTCGAGCGCGGCGCCGTCGCCCGCCTGCACGCGCCGCGCGGCGACCGCCTGCAGGCGCTGCGTCACGGCCAGCTGCTCTTCCAGCCGCGCCACGCCGGCCAGCTCGCGCAGCGCGTCGAACCAGTCGCGCAGCAGGGTACGGCCCGCCTCGTGCCAGGCGTCGGCATGCAGCGCGCGCGCCACGGTCACGCCTTGCTCGCCCAGCGCCTGGTCCTGGCCGGCCTTGCCGAACCAGCGCAGGGGCCGTTCCAGCGCCACTTCCTGTTCCCGGTAGCGTTCCGCGCCGGGCGCGCTGCGCCGGCTGGCGCCAGCGCGCAGCGTCCATTCGTACGGGCTGGCGGCCAGCTTGTCGCGTTCCGCGCCGGCCAGTTGCGTGTTCAGCGCCCCCTGGCGCAGCGCGGGCAGATTGGCCAGCACGCGCCGCACGTCGGCTTCGGGCGGCAGCGCGGACGGGGCGCCGGGCGCCGCCTGCGCTCCCGCCGCGAGGAGCAGCAGCGCCAGGGCGCGCGCCTTCATGCCAGCCTCCCGTGGCACAGCACGGGGCTGATCCAGTAGGCGATGTCGGGCCTGGGCAGCCGTGCCGCCAGCGCCTTTACCAGCAGGCGCAGGTCGGCGTCCATGCCGGCGACGAGCACCAGCTTGCGCCGTCCCCGTCCCATCACCTGCTCCAGGCTGGAGGGGTAGGCGGCGCCCGGCCCCATGCCTTGCGCCTCGAGCACGGAAAAACCGGCGGCCCAGGCCGGGTGCAGCAGCAGGCAATCGAGGACGTCCTCTTCGAGGGCGGCGGGCATGGCCAGCGTCAGCATGGCGTCGCAGGGGCAAGGGTCAGGGTGCTGCATGAATGGCTCCAGTCAAAGGTGGGGGGAGGGCGCATGGATGCGCCACGCCGTAGCGGCGGAACAGCAGGGGCAGCAGCACGAGGGTCAGCACGGTGGCGCTGAGCAGGCCGCCGATGACGACGATGGCCAGCGGCTTCTGGATTTCCGCGCCGGGCCCCGTGGCCAGCAGCAGCGGCACCAGGCCCAGGCCCGTGATGCAGGCCGTCATCATGACGGGCCGGAATCGCCGCGCGGCGCCTTGCAGCACCAGCGCGCCGATGGCCGCGCCGCGCGCATGCAGGTCGTTGAAGCAGGTGATCATCACCAGTCCATTGAGCACGGCGATGCCCATCAGCGCGATGAAGCCCACCGAGGCGGGCACGGACAGGTATTCGCCCGTCAGGGCCAGCGCATACACGCCGCCCGTCAGCGCGAACGGGATGTTGACCAGCACCAGCAGGGTTTGCCGGATGCTGCGCAAGGTGCAGAACAGCAGCAGGAAGATCAGCGCCAGCGCGACGGGCACGACGAGGGCCAGGCGGGCGGCCGCGCGCTGCTGGTTCTCGAACTGGCCGCCCCAGGCGATGCGGTAGCCGGGCGGCAGCGGCACCTGGCGCGCCACCAGGGCCTTGGCCTCGTCGACGAAGCCGACCAGGTCGCGCCCGCGCACATTGGCGCGCACCACCACCAGGCGCGCCGCGTTTTCGCGCTCCACCTTGACGGGGCCGTCGACCGTGCGCAGGCTGGCCACCTGGCTCAGGGCGATGGCCGGGCCGTCGGCCATGGGCAGGCGCAGCTGGCGGAACAGGTCGGCCGACAGCTGCAGCTGGTCGCCGCCGCGCAGCAGCAAGGGCAATCGCTTGCCGCCTTCGATGACGATGCCCGCCTGGCGCCCTTCGATCAGGGTGCGCAGATCGCCCTGGATCTGCTCCACGGACAGACCCAGGCGGGCGGCCGCCACGCGGTCGATGTCGACTTGCAGGTATTGCACGCCCGCGTTTTGCGCCGTCAGCACGTCCTCGCTGCCGGCCAGCGTCTGCAGCCGGGCCACGATGCGCGCGGCCAGCGCGGCCAGTTCAGTGTTGTCCGGGCCGTAGATCTTGACGGCCACGTCGCCGCGCACGCCGGACAGCATTTCCGAGGTGCGCATCTCGATGGGCTGGGTAAAGCTGATATTGACGCCTGGAAAGCTCGCCGTGGCCGTGCGCAAGGCGTCGACCAGCGCCTCCTTGTCGGCGCTGCGCCATTGCGCGCGCGGCTTGAGCACGAGGAAGGAGTCCGTTTCGTTCAAGCCCATGGGATCGAGTCCCAGTTCGTCGGAGCCCAGACGCGCCACGATGCGCTGGACCTCGGGCACCTGTTCCAGGATGCGGCGCTGGATGGCCAGGTCCAGGCGCGCCGATTCCTGCAGGTTCACGGACGGCAGTTTTTCGATCTGCATGATGATGTCGCCTTCGTCCAGCGTGGGCATGAACGATTTGCCCACGTGCAGGAAGACGCCGACGGCCAGCAGCAGGGCCGCCACGGCCACGCCGCCGACCAGGCGCGCGCGGCGCAGCGCGTGCCCGAGCAGCGTCATATAGGCCGCTTCCATTTTGTGCACCAGGCGCGGCGTCCCTCCCGCGTGACCCTCGGGCAGCAGCAGCGAGGCGAGCACGGGAATGACGGTCAGCGACAGCAGCAGCGAGGCGGCCAGCGCGAACAGGATGGTCAGCGCCACGGGGGCGAACAGCTTGCCCTCGAGGCCCTGCAAGGTCAGCAGGGGCAGGAAGACGATCATGATCACCAGCATGCCGGCGCTCACGGGCAGGGCGACTTCACACACGGCCCGGTAGATGCGGTGCAGGCGCGGCACGCCCGGCTGGGCGTGGGCGCCATGGGACTCGATGTTTTCCACCACCACGACGGCCGCGTCGACCAGCATGCCGATGGCGATGGCCAGGCCGCCCAGCGACATCAGGTTGGCGCTCAAGCCATACGCCTGCATCAGCAGGAAGGTGCCCAGCGCCGCCAGCGGCAGGATGCAGGCGACCACCAGCGCCGAGCGCAGCTTGCCCAGGAAGACAGTCAGCAGCACGATCACCAGCACGGTCGCTTCGGCCAGCGCGCCCGTGACGCTGGCCACGGCCCGCTCCACCAGCTTGCCGCGGTCGTAGAAGGTGCTGATGCGGGTGCCCTTGGGCAGGCTGGGAGCGAGCGCGTCGAGCCGCGCGCGCACCTGCCGCACCACTTGCTGCGCATTGGCGCCGCGCATGGCCAGCACCAGCGCCTGCACGGCTTCGCCGCGCCCGTCCTCGGTGACGGCGCCGTAGCGCGTCAGCTGGCCGATGCGCACCGTCGCCACCTGGCCCACGTTCACGGCCATGTCGCCGCGCCGCGCGATGCCGATGGCGCGCACGTCATCGAGCGTGCGCAGGCCCGCGTCGCTGCGGATCAGCAGCGCCTCCTCGCCGCTGCCCAGGCGGCCCGCGCCGTCGCTGCGGTTGTTCGCTTCCAGCGCCTGCTGCAGCTGCGCCAGCGACAGGCCGCGCGCGGCCAGGGCGGCCAGGTCGGGCACCACTTCGAAGCTGCGCACCATGCCGCCCAGCGAATTGACGTCGGCCACGCCGGCGATGTTGCGCAGCTGGGGGCGGATGGTCCATTCGAGCAGCGTGCGCTTTTCCATCAGGCTCAAGGGGCCTTCGATGGTGAACATGAAGATTTCGCCCAGCGGCGTGGTGATGGGCGCCAGGCCGCCGCTGACGGAGGCGGGCAAGTCCTTGAGCACGCCGGCCAGCCGTTCGCTGACCTGCTGGCGGGCCCAGAAGACGTCCGTGCCTTCCTGGAAGTCCAGCGTGATGTCGGCGATCGCATATTTCGATTGCGAGCGCAGCACGGCCTGGCGCGGGATGCCCAGCAGTTCCTGCTCGATGGGGGCGACGATGCGCGCCTCGACTTCTTCCGGCGTCATGCCCGGTGCCTTCAAAATCAGCTTGACCTGGGTGCCGGAGACGTCGGGAAAGGCGTCGATGGGCAGCGCGCGGAACGCTTGCACGCCGGCCGCCGCCAGCAGCGCGGCCAGCACCAGCACCAGCAGGCGCTGCGACAGCGACACGGCGATCAGACGGGCCAGCATCACCGGCCTCCCTGGGCGGGCGCGTCCGCGGGCGTTCCCAGGCCGCTCCAGCTGCCCTTGAGGGCCGCCAGGCCGCGCACGGCCACCGCGTCGCCCGCGGCCAGCG
>NZ_WFLJ01000014.1 GCF_009208735.1 Janthinobacterium rivuli
ATGCGGTCGAAATAGCGTGATAAAGGTTTAAAAGCGTCATTCACCGAGACGCTGCCGTCGCCGGTGTCTTCCAGCTGCTGCAACACCGGGTCCGGCGCGCGCGAGACGAAGACGTCGCCGGGCAACAGCAAGACCGGCAAGCGATTCACGTGCGCCAGCGCGGCGGCCGTCAGCAAATTCGTCGCGCCGGGGCCGATGGAACTGGTGACGGCCAGCATGCGCCGGCGCATGTGGGCTTTCGCGTAGGCAATGGCCGAGTGCGCCATCGCCTGTTCGTTGTGGGCGCGGTAGGTGGGAAAGGATTCCCGGTACTGGTACAGCGCCTCGCCCAGGCCGGCCACGTTGCCGTGGCCAAAGATGGCGAAGGCGCCGCCGAACAGCGGGATCAAGGAACCATCACCGTCCTCCGTGCGCAAGGCGGCCAGATAGCGCACCAAGGCTTGGGCCATGGTCAAGCGGATCGTCGTCTTCATGCGGCACGCTCCAGGCGGTTGCGCGTGCGCTGCCACAGGGAAATCAGCTGTTCGAAGTTGGCGCGCACGGCAGCGATCAGGGCCGCATCGTCCAGCTCGCCAGCCAGCCAGCGGCGGCTCGGTTCCTGGAAGATGGTGCGGCCCACCATGAAGCCGCGGCAGGTGCTGCTGGCACTGGCTTGCTCGAAACTGTCGGCCAGGGCAGCAATCGGCGCGTTCAGGCCAAGTAATACCACACCACGGCAATACGGATCGCGCTCGTGCACGAGGGCATCGATCTCTTGCCACTGCTTGGCCGACATGCTTTCCAGCTTCCACCATTCCGGATAGATGCCCAGGTTGTACAACCGTTTCACCGCGCGGTACACGGTGTCGTCGTGCTGCGGCAGCGACTTGGCGGGAATAATTTCCAGCAGCAATTCATGGCCCGTGATTTGCGCGGCGTCGTACAAGCCCTTGATCTGCGCTTCCTGCTCCAGGCGGTTTTCCGGCGTATCGTCGGGGTGCAGCTGCACCAGGCACTTGATCACATGTTCCTTGGGCCACTGCGTCAGGCGCGACGCGAGCGAGCGGCCCCAGTCGAACTGCAGCGGATTCGAGCCCGGCATCTCGACGGGACGGCCGATCCACCAGCCGCGCCCCGTCGCGTCGTTGAGCGCATCGGCGCCATAGCGGTCATCGATCAGCACGCCCGTGCCGCCTTGCAAGCCGCGCGCCGCCTCCGTCTGGGCCACGGCTTGCACGAACAGTTGCTTGAGCTTTGCAATCCGCGCTTCATCGCTGGCTCCCTGCTGGGCCAGCTCAAAGAATTGCGTGCGGTGATCGAAGGCAAACACGCACAACTCATTCCATTGCTTGCGCGCCACCGTCGTGCGGTGCAGGCGGGACAAGGTCGCGTCCTGGTCCGGCTGCGTCAGCTTGGCCGCGTTGGCCAGGAAATAGTCGAGCTCGACGGGCGACGGCATGGCCGGCGCGCAGCCGTGGCGCGACACGACGAGGGCGCCGCAGCCATTCGCGTAGCGGCAGCACGCTGCGTAGCCCTCGCCGCGCAGCCAGCCCTTCAGGAAACCGGAAAGAAAAGCGTCGCCCGCGCCCAGCACGTTCAGCACGTCCACGCGCACGCCACGGTAGTTATATGCATCGTCGAGACTGGCCGGCACCACATTGTCGATGACGGCGCTGCCCAGCGGGCCCCGCTTGACGACCAGGGTCGCCAGGGTGGCGGCCCGCACGGCACGCAAGCTGGCCATGATGTCCGCGCCGCCGCCGGCGATCATGAATTCCTCTTCCGTACCGACGATCAGGTCGAACTGCGGCAGGATGCTTTGCAGATGTTTCGTCACGCCTTCGTTCGAGACGAAACGCGTTTCGCCATCGGCCTTGCCCGACAAGCCCCACAGCACGGGCCGGTAATCGATGTCGAGCACGGTGCGCACGTTATTGGCGCGCGCCAATTTCAGGGCCTGCGTGCTGACGGCGTGCATCGTAGCCGTCGAAAAATGCGTGCCGGTGATCAACAGCGCCTTGCTCGAAGCGATGAAGGCCGCATCCACCGACGCCAGGTCGATGGCCATGTCGGCGCAATTTTCACGGTAGAAAATCAGGGGAAAGGTGTTTTTATCCTTGATGCCCAGCATGACGAGGGCCGTCAGGCGGTCGCGGTCGATGCCGACATGGCTGACGTCGCAACCCTCTTTCGATAACGTGTCCGTCAAGAAACGCCCCATATGGTCGTCGCCCACTTTCGACAGCATGGCGGACTTCAAGCCCAGGCGGGCCGTGCCGAAGGCGATATTCGCCGACGAGCCGCCCAGATACTTGGCGAAACTGGTCGCGTCTTCCAGGGTGCTGCCGATCTGCTGCGCGTACAGGTCCACCGCCAGGCGGCCCAGGCAGATCACGTCGAGCGCGCGGCCCTGGGCAAATTCAGTCGTATTCTTCATGGCATTGCTTCCTTATGACAGTTGCACGATGCGCTGCTCGCGCCACGACACGGTGGCCGCTTCGGCCAGTTCCAGGGCCTTCAAGCCGTCGTGGACGGTGGTGCGCAGGGGCGCGCCGTGGGCAAAGGCGTCGAAAAAGTGCGCCATCTCGCTGGCGTAGGCGGCGCGGTAGCGTTCCAGGAAAAAATCTTCCGGACGGTCCACGCTGACGTTGACGGCACCATACGCCGTCACTTCCGTCGGTTTGTGGTTGCCTGCCTGCAGCATGCCGGCACTGCCCAGCACTTCGAAGCGCTGGTCGTAGCCATAGGCGGCGCGGCGAGTGGTGTTGATCTGGCACAAGCGGCCTTGTGCCGTGCGGATGGTCACGGCCGTGCAATCGAGGTCGCCCGCCGCGCCGATCGCGGGGTCGACGAGGCAGCTGCCCGTCGCGTGCACGCTGACGGCTTCATCGTCGAGTATCCAGCGGAAGATGTCGAAATCGTGGATCAGCATATCCTTGAAGATGCCGCCCGACACCTGGATGTAGCTGACGGGCGGCGGGCCCGGATCGCGGCTGGTGACGATGAGCAACTCCGGCGTGCCGATCTCGCCCGCCGCGATGCGCTGCCTGACGGCGGAAAACGTGGGGTCGTAGCGGCGCTGGAAGCCGATCATGCACAGCACGCCCGCTTCCTTGACGGCGGCGGCGGCGGCGCGCGCGCGTTCCAGCGTCAGGTCGACGGGTTTCTCGCAAAAGATGGCCTTGCCGGCGGCGGCCGCGCGCACGATCAGGTCCGCATGCGTGTCCGTACTCGAGGCGATCAGCACGGCCTTGACTTCAGGGTCGGCCAGCACGGCTTCCACGCTGGCGACGCTGGCGCCATGCAGGGCCGCCACTTCCGCCGCCGCGCCCGCATGCACGTCGACCACGTATTTCAGGCGCACGCCGGGCTGGCGCACCAGATTGCCAGCGTGAATACGGCCGATGCGGCCGGCGCCGAACAATGCCACTTGAATCATGTAAATCTCCTTGATAGTCGTCTTGCCCGGAAATGCACACGTGTGCATTTCCGGGCAAATATTTAAAACAAATGAATCGCGCCCAGCATCACACCGCTGACCTTGGCGCCCTTCTTGACGCTGGAAAACGAGTTGCTGCCAAAGGAATAGTTGGCGTTCTTGTCATTGCTCGTCTGTGTGTAATACGCATACACGGTGCTGCGCTTGGACAGGTAGTACTCGTAGCCCAAGGTCGCCTGCTTGGCGCCGCTGTCGTCGCCACGCACCAGCGAGGTGGCCTTGACGGTGACGCTGGCACCGTTCGGCGCGCTACCCGACACATCGCCAGCGACGCCAAAGCGGCCGATGAAGGAACCGCCGCCCGCCTTGTAGGCGCCCGTGATGGTGAAGTAGTCGCGCTGCAAGTCGCCACTGGCCACGTCAAAGATCATGCGATTCCAGGCCACGCCCACATCGCCACCACCGAAGTTGTAATTGGCGGCGGCGCGAAACATTTTTTCGCTGAAACCGGGACGCGCATCCTTGTGCTTTTCATAGCCAACGCCCCCCTTGATGGGACCGTTTACATATTGCACCATGCCCGAATAGATACGGTCGCCGTTCGACGCCTCGTTTTCGCTGGCGCGGTAAAGCGTGGCGCTGAAGCCTTGCACCACGGGCGTGCGGTAGCTGATGGCGTTCGCGCTGCGGCGGTTGAAGCCTTCACCGCCGAGCTGGGAAATGTTGGCGTCATCCTGGATGCCTTGCCCCACGAAACGGTTGGTGTAGCCATTCATCTGGCGGATCGGCGTGGAAAAGCGGCCCAGCGCGATGCGGCCATAGGCGGCGTTTTCCAGTCCGACATAGGTATCCTTGCTGTTGAGGACGCCCGTGCCATCGTCCGTCTTGACATTGCCTTCGATCTGGAAGAAGGCAAAGTTGCCGCTGCCCAGATCTTCGCGTCCGCGGAAGCCCAGCATCGAGGAATTGTCCGATACGCGCGTCAGCGATTCGCCACGCGGTGACGCGGCCGAGGTGGAACTTTCGATATGGTCGAGGCCTGCATGGATGCGCCCGTACACGACGACGCTCGACTGCGCCAGGACACAGCCCGGCATGGCCAGCAACAAGCCCATGGCGATGGTATTCAACTGCAAGGTGTTCATCCCGTTTTTCATCTTGTCTCCTGCCTGTTTTTATGGTTGTGGATTACTCATGATGCTCAACAGTGTGTTGCTCCTGCGCGCGTCCGCCGCTGGACGCCTTCCCTCCCTTTCAAAGTGGATGGTTTATTGGCAGCGCGGCAATGCCAGCGCTTCCAGTTGCGGATACAAACGGGGACCGCCCACGAGAATGGGGTTGCCCTTTTCCAAGCCCTTATCGGCGAGAAAATCATTGCAGCGCCCGCCCGCCTCGTTGACGAGCACGATGCCCGCCAGGCAATCCCAGGAATTGATGTGTGGCTCGAAATAGCCGATCAGGCGCCCGGCCGCCACGTAGGCGATCATCAAGGCGCCGGAACCGTTGCGGATGAACATGCCGCCCTCTTCCAGCACGTCGAGCAGGAACGGTAAAAAGGTGTCGGTGCCCACGCGGTGCGAAAAGCCCACGCCCAGCACGCCGCCCTGCAAGCTGGCCACGTCGTTCACGCGCAGCCGCGTTTCGCCCGCCTTCGCCGTCACGTGCGCGCCCTGCCCCAGGCAAGCATGGAACAGCTCGTCCGCATTCGGGTCGTACACGGCGCCGATGGCGGGCTGGCCGTCGACCAGCACGCCGATCGACACGCACCAGGCCAGCATGCCGTTGACGAAGCAGGCCGTGCCGTCGATGGGATCGATGACCCACACGCAGCGCGCATCGGACGCCCCGCCGCCGCGCTCCTCGCCCACCACGGCGTCTTCCGGGAAGCGTTCGGCGATCTGCGCGCGCAGGAAATCCTCCACCATGCGGTCGGCGATGCTGACCATGTCCTGCAAGCCCTTTTCCTCGATCACCAGCTCCGTGCGGCGCAGGAACATGCCCAGCGCAATCTCGCCCGCCTGGCGGATGATGTGCCGCGCATAGGCATAGCGTTCCAGCGTGGCCGCATCGGCCAGTACTGCCTGTGTCATATCTGTCATGCTTGTCCTCCAATGATGGCTGCGCCATGTTCGTGTACGGTCATGGCGACCGATGTGCCTTGCGTGAAAACCTGGCTCAAGTCGTGCGAGACGGCAAACAGTTCGCCGACGGGCGTGTCGAGCGTGTATTGCATTTCGCGTCCCAGGTAGGTGGCGCGCGCCACGCGCACCACCATGGCGCTGTCGGGCTGCGCGGGCGACAGCAGGATGGCTTCCGGACGCACGGCGAAACTGGCTTCGCCGCTGCGCTGGCCGCGGCATGGCAGGCGCAGCCGCAGCTTGCCCATCACACAGACGGCCTTGCCGTCGGCCACCGATTCGATCACGCCATCGACGATGTTCGCGTTGCAGATGAAGTCGGCGACGAACTTGTCGGCCGGCGACTCGAACAGCTCGTGCGGCGTGCCCTTTTGCGCGATCACTTGGCGGTTCATGACGATGATCTGGTCGGAAATGGCCAGCGCCTCTTCCTGGTCATGCGTGACGTACACGGCCGTCAAGCCCAGCTTGACCTGGATGTCGCGGATCTCGTCGCGCACGCGGCGGCGCAGTTTCGTGTCGAGGTTCGACAGCGGTTCGTCCAGCAGCAGCACCTTGGGCTGCAGCACCAGCGAGCGGGCCACGGCCACGCGCTGCTGCTGGCCGCCCGACAGTTCGTTGGGGAAGCGCGCGGCGAAATCGGCCAGACCCACCAGGCGCAGGCTTTCCTGCGCCCGTTCGATGGCGCGCGGCTTGGTCTCGCCCGAGACGGTCAAGCCGTAGCACACATTGTCGAGCACCGTCATGTGCGGAAACAGCGCATACGACTGGAACACCATGCTGACGTCGCGCTCGGCGGCCGACGTCAACGTGACGTCCTCGCCGGCCAGCAGGATGCGCCCGGCGCTGACGCGCTCCAGGCCGGCGATCAGGCGCAGGGTCGAGGTCTTGCCGCAGCCGCTGGGCCCCAGCAGGGTGACCATGGTGCGCGGCGCGATGGTGAACGAGACATCGTTCACGGCCAGGGCCTTGCCGTAGCGCTTGGTGACGCCGTCGAATTCCAGCGCGGCAAGCTCTGTTGCTTGGGTAGTAAAGTGGTTCATGCGTAGCTCTTTTCCAGGTTGGGAACGGCGGCCGGCAGCGTTTTTTCGGCGCTGACGCGGCGAAGGCGGCGCTTGCCGACCAGCAGGTGGATCAATTGGATGCACAGCAGGATGACGACGATCAAGACCGTGGCGTAGGCGATGGCCGTGCCGTAGTTGCCGTTCGACACCAGACCGATGATGTAGGACGTGGCCATGTCATAGTCGGCGCTGACGAGGAACACGACGGCCGAGATCGACGTGATCGAGCGCACGAAGCCATACACGAGAGCCGAGGCGATGGCCGGGCGCAGCAGCGGCAGGATGACCTTGCGCATGGTGGTCCAGCTGCTGGCGCCCAGGGTGATCGACGCCTCGTCCAGGCTGCCGTCGAGCTGGCGCATGGCGGCGATGCCGGTGCGCAAGCCCATCGGCATGTTGCGGAAGACAAAGCACAGGATCAGAATCGTCGCCGTGCCCGTCAACTCGATCGGCGCCGAGTTGAACGCGAGGATGTAGCTGATGCCGATGACGGTGCCGGGAATGGCAAAGCTGAGCATGGTGCCGAACTCGAACGCGCTCTTCAGGGCGAATTGCTGGCGCACCAGCAGCCAGGCCGAGAGGATGCCGACAAACGCCGTCAGCGGCGCGGCGATGGCCGAAATCGTCAAGGTGGTGAACAGCGATGGCCAGGCCTGGCCCGTCCAGTGCCAGCCGGAAGCGCCCGCCGTGATGCCGAAGGCGTCGATGTAGTGGCGCAAGGTGAAGGCATTGTCCTGGCCCCAGTTATTCACGAAGCCGCCCGCCACCACCGTGCCATACACCAGCGCCGTGAAGGCGAACCATGGCAGCGCGATGGTCCACAGGGTGGTCTTCAGGCGCGGATTGAGCGAGGCGTGGCCGCCGTGGTCGGCCTTGCCCGTCACCGTCACATACGATTTCTTGCCCAGCCACAGGTTCTGGATGAAGAAGGCGCCCACGGCAAAGGTCAGCAGCACGATGGCCAACGTCGCCGCACGGCCCTGGTCGTTCGAGGCGCCCACCACGGAAAAGAAAATTTCCGTCGACAGCACGTGGAAATTGCCGCCCAAGACCATCGGGTTGCCGAAGTCGGCCATGCTTTCGATAAAGCACAACAGGAAGGCGTTGGCGATGCCGGGACGCATCAAGGGCAGCGACACCTTGACGAAGGTTTGCCAGCTGCTCGCGCCCAGGGTGCCCGACGCCTCTTCCAGCGAAGGGCTGACGCCTTCCACCACGCCGATCAATGTCATGAAGGCGATCGGCGCAAAGGCCAGCATCTGCGACAGCCACACACCCGTCATGCCGTACAGCCAGCGGCTTTGTTCGATGCCAAACAGGTCGCCGACGAGGCCCGTGATGGCGCCGTTGCGGCCGAACAGCAGGATCAGCGCCAGGCCCAGCACGAAGGGTGGCGTGACGATGGGGAGTATCGTGATGGCGCGCATCGGACGCACCCAGCGGCCATTGGTGCGCGTCACCAGCAGGGCGAACACGAGACCGAGGAAGGTGGCCGACACGCCCGTCAGCAAGGCCAGCGCCAGCGTATTCCAGGCCACGCCGCAGCGGCCGGGACCGGACACGCAATTGAGGCTCCAGATGCCCGGATCCACCATGCGGAGCGCCAGGGCGGCGGCGCCCGTGCCGCCATCATCCATCGGCTGGCCGGCGCTGACGAGGATCAGCGCGACGGGGAACAGCACGAACAGGGAAATCAGGCAAATGATGAGACCGATGGCGCCGGCGACGAAGGCGTCGCCGCGGCACACGCCGCAGGCGGCCGCGCCGGACGTGAGGAGGAACAGCAGGCACAGCGCCAGCAGCAGCGCGCCGAAACCCAGGCCGGTGCCGGCGGCCAGCGGGCCCCAGCCCAGCCATGCCAGCCACAGCATGCCGGCACCGCCGATGGCGATCTGGCCCAGGCCCAGGGTCTTGCGGTGGGGATTGGCGGCCACCAGCGCGGCGCTGGCGGCGAGCAGGGCGAAGAACACGCCCAGCGGCCAGGCGCCGAACGACAGCAGGTGCAGCACGGCCGGTGCGCCACGCTCCGCGAAGAACTGGCCGTCGCGCAGCCATTCGCCGGCGAACAGTCCCGCTTCCTGCTGCTGCCAGGGCAACAGGCACAACGCTGCCAGGGCGGCCAGCAGCCAGCCGTAAAATATCTTTTTCATGAGTTTCATCCAACTATGAACGTCTGAAATTCTGTTGCGCGGTGCGCCTTGATTTCCAGACGTTTTGAACAATTTATATAGGTTTAACGCCTGCCAAAACTGTAGCGAGCGGCAGTGAGTTGTAGCCGAGACGCGCAGCTGTGCGCTAGCACAGTGAGCATCGCAGGCTGCAAATCGCGACGCGCAGTAAGTTTTGGCGCGCGTTAATTGCCGGCAGAATAAATCTGCGTCGTCCAGCGTTGCAGCAGGCGCTTGCGCGTGTCCGACGCGCCATATTTGGCGAAGTCGTAGTTGATGGTCTTGATGTTTTCCAGGCGCGGCGAGGCGGCGGGAATGGTGGCGGCCACGTTGGACGGGATCTGGAAGGCCAGCGCCTTCACGGCCTCGCTCTGCACGTCGGGACGCAGGGCGAATTCATAGAATTTCTTTGCCTGCTCCATGTTTTTCGCGCCCTTGACGATGCTCATCGAGCCGATCTCGTAGCCCGTGCCTTCACAGGGCGGCAAGACTTTCACGGGGAAGCCGGCCACGGTGAGTTTCATCAGATCATGCATGAAGCCGATGGCCACGCCCGCTTCGCCGCGGCCCACGTCCTCGCCGGGCGCCACGCCCGCGTTCGGATACTTGCTGACGTTCTGGCCCATTTTCGCGAGGAAATCGAAGGCTTCCTCTTCACCGAACAGCTGCACCACGGTGGCCAGCGCGTTGTAGGCGGCGCCCGAGGAATTCGGGTTGGCCATCTCGATCTCGCCCTTGTAGGCGGGCTTGACGAGGTCTTTCCAGCATTGCGGCGGCGGCAGGTTTTTCTTCTTCAGCACGTTTTCATTGTAGGCCAGGCCCAGGATGCCGATGTAGATGCCGACGGTGCGGTACTTGGCCGTCTCGGCCTGCTTGAGCGCCCACGGCTGCAGCTTGAGCAGGGTGGGCGACTTGTATTCTTCCGTATAGCCTTCGGCGGCGGCCTGCAGGTGCGGGTCGCCCGTGCCGCCCCACCAGATGTCCGATTTCGGGTTCGACGCTTCGGCGCGGATCTTCGCATACGCCTCGCCGGCGCTCTTCCTGATCATCGACACCTTGATCTTGCTTTCCGCCTCGAAGCGGTTCTTCATCAGCTGGCACCATTCCATGTCGGCCGAACACAGTACGGACAGGCGTTCGTCGGCGGCCATGGCCGTCATCGGCAGGGCCAGGCTTATAGCGATCGCAACATTACGCATCTTCATCGTCTCACTCCAAGTTTGTTGTCGTTGTGGTACTTCAGACCGCACCGCTATCTTGCGGTGTCACTGTCCCGGGATGTGCTTTTTCAAGACTTGCACTGCATTGCACACGTGTGCACACCTTACCACCAGCCGATTTTGACTGTCAACAAGAATCTCGGCAGGCGTGCGGCGTGGTGTTTTACCGACAAAAAAAGCGGCTATGTCCTCGTAAAATAGGGGAAATGCCGGAATCTTCCCATGACGGTGCTGTCTGACTCTGCATACTCACCACACCGGGAGCAGATCATGCAGCCAGCCGAATGGATCAGCTTTATCGCGCAGTTTGCGCAGTTGAACCGGCGCCAGCGGCAGGCAGGCATGGCCCTGCTGCGTGGCAACACGCCACACGACGCGACCGTCGCGTTGCTGGAAAGCGTGGCGCAGTCGCGCTTGGCCTGTCCCGCCTGCCACTCGCCGCACCTGCATCGGCATGGCCATGCGCACGGCTTGCAGCGCTACCGCTGCGTGCCCTGCGGGCGCACCTTCAATGCCTTGACGGGGACGCCTCTGGCCCGCCTGCGCCATAAATCGCAGTGGCTCGATTATGCCGATTGCCTGCTTGCATCGGATTCCGTGCGCAAGGCGGCGCGACAACTGGGCGTGCACCGCAACACCACGTTTCGCTGGCGCCACCGATTTTTATCGTTGGCAAAAACGGACCGGCCGCATGGCCTGCATGGCATCGCCGAGGCCGACGAGTTATATGTGCTGGAGTCGGAAAAGGGATCCAGGCAAATGACGCGTCCGGCCCGCCGCCGGGGTGGCCATGCCCACCAACGCGGCATTTCCAATGAACAGGTCTGCATCCTGGTGGCGCGCGACCGCACGGGCCAGACCCTCGATTTCGTCACCGGCAAAGGCACGCTGACGAAGGCGCAACTGCACCGCTGTTTGTTGCCTGTCATCGACAAGGATATCCTGCTGGTCACGGATGGCCATGCCGCCTACCGGGCGTTTGCGCGGGAAGCGGGCCTCACTCATCAGGCCGTCAACTTGCGCGCCGGCATCCGTGTGCAGGGCGCCGCGCATGTGCAGAACGTCAATGCATATCACAGCCGCCTGCGCGAATGGTTAAGGCCGTTTCACGGCGTGGCCACGCGCTATCTGCCGAATTATCTGGGCTGGCGCTGGATACTCGACGCCAGACGCATCCGCTCACCCGAAACGCTATTGAAAGCAACATTGGGCGCATTCCCACATCTGACGGTGACATAGCCAAAAAGCCGCCAGCTGTGCGTACAGTTGGCGGCTTTCGGATGCTCCGGGATCAGAGGCGTGTTACTGCCAGGCTTCCTTGCCCGCGCGTGGCTTGCCCACCATCAACAGCGCGCCCAGGGTCAGCACGGCCGCCAGCGACAGGTAATAGCCCACGTATTGCAAGCCGTAGTTGGTGGCCAGCCAGGTGGCGATGTACGGCGCCAGCGAAGCGCCCAAAATACCCGCCAGGTTGAACGTCAGCGAGGCGCCCGTGTAGCGCACTTCCGGCGGGAACAGCTCGGACAACATCGTACCCAGCGGACCGTAGGTCATGCCCATCAAGCCCAGGCCGACGGCCATGAAGAGCGTCACTTCCCACGTCACGCCCGAGCCGAACATGGGCGCGAGCACCAGACCGAAGATGGCGATGGCGACGGAGACCCAGATCATGGTGGCACGGCGGCCGCGGCGGTCGGCCAGCACGGCCGAAAACGGAATCGTCAGGGCGAAGAACAGCACGGCGAACAGCTGCACGACGAGGAATTCCTTGCGCGTGAAGCCCAGCTTGGTCGTACCCCAGCTCAGCGCGAACACCGTCATCAGGTAGAACAGCACGAAGGTGGCCAGGGCGATGATGGTACCGAGGAACAACATGCGGCCATGCTGGCGGAACACGGTGGCGACGGGCAGCTTGACGACTTCGTTCTTGTCGATGACTTTCTGGAAGTCCGGCGTTTCCGTGATCTTCAGACGCACGTACAGGCCGACGATGACCAGCAGCGCGCTGGCGAGGAAGGGGATGCGCCAGCCGTAGCTGAAGAACTGCTCATCGGTCAGGGTTTCGCTGAGCAGCAGGAAGATGCCGCCCGACAGGAAGAAGCCGATCGGCGCACCCAGCTGCGGGAACATGCCGTACCAGGCGCGCTTGCCCGGTGGCGCGTTTTCCGTGGCCAGCAGCACCGCGCCGCCCCACTCGCCGCCCAGGCCCAGGCCCTGGCCGAAACGGCACAGCGCCAGCAGCAGCGGCGCCAGAGTGCCGATGGCGGCGTAGGTCGGCAGCAAGCCGATGATGACGGTGGAGATACCCATGGTCAGCAAGGCGGCCACCAGGGTCGCCTTGCGGCCGATGCGGTCGCCGAAGTGGCCGAACACGGCCGAGCCGATGGGGCGGGCGAAGAAGGCGATGGCGAACGTGGCCAGCGACTGCAGCACGGCGGCCGACGGGTCGCCGGCGGGGAAGAACAGTTTCGGGAACACCAGCACGGCGGCGGTGGCGTAGATATAAAAGTCAAAGAACTCGATGGTGGTGCCGATCAGGCTGGCGAACAGCACCGTGCCGGGGGAATTTTTCTTGGGGGGGGTGCTCATTTACTGCGCTCCTTGGGGAGGGTGTCTAAAGGCCATTCTCTGGATGTTTTTTCAGGCAGCAGCACAGCACGTTGTCTCCGTGTCGTTCGCATATCATAGCCTTGCGTGCATGCATTTGCCGCGCATTTGCTATTAAATTTGCAAACAAAAAACAACGGTTTTTGTTGCCGTAGCGAACTACTGGCAACGCGCGCCAACGCGCCGTGATCAGTGCTGATTTAGAGAAACAACGGTCGTGCGCCATCCGGTTACCCGGGGCACGGCAGGAAAGGCGTCAGGGGATGGGCGACGTGTATCAGGCCCGGCGTATCGCCAGGCATTCCGTACCAGACCCGCGCGTCGGCATCGCGGCGTCGGTCATTTGTGGTGAATCCTTGCCTGCGGCCCCTCCGGGTGGAGCGGGCCGGCGATGATCGCGCCTGCATCACGAAGGATGCGGTTGATCTTGCTGTAAGCGGCTTATGATACGCGCAGTGGTGCAGTGCGGCAAGAAATGATGGAAACCGTCTACGCGTCGATCAGGGCAAACGCCTTGGCTATCTCGGCGCTGTCGAGCGGGCGCACGAGGCGCGCCACTTCCTGGCCATCTTTCAAAAAAATCAGGGTCGGCCACAGTTTCACCCGGAAGGACCGCCCGAGCGCGCGGCCGGGGCCGTCTTCCACCCGAAGATGCGGCACGCCGGGGTGCTGCGCAAACGCGGCCGCCAGCGGCGCCTGGGTGGCGCGGCAGTGGCCGCACCAGCCCGTGCCGAATTCCAGCAGGGCCGGCCCCGCCAGGGTGTCGATTTCGGCGCGCGCCGGTTGCGCTACAGAATACGTGTCGTTCATCATGCCGCTCTCCTGGATGGCTTAGACCACTTTCATGCGCAAGGTGCCCAGGCCATCGATGGCGCCCACCAACTCGTCGCCGCGCTGCACGGCCGCCACGCCGGCCGGCGTGCCCGTGTAGATCAGGTCGCCTGGCTGCAAGGTAAAGTAGGTCGACAGGTCGGCGATGGTTTCGGCCACGTTCCAGATCAGCATATCGATAGTGCTGCCCTGGCGCAGTTCGCCATTCACGTGCAAGGTGATGGCGGCATGCTGGACGTCGCCCGCCTGCGCGGCCGGGGTAATCGGGCCGATGGGCGCCGAGTGCTCGAACGCCTTGCCCGTCTCCCACGGACGGCCCTGCTTTTTCGCGGCGCCCTGCACGTCGCGGCGCGTCATGTCCAGGCCGATCGCATAACCCCACACATGGCTCAGCGCGTCGGCCACGCCGATGTCGCTGCCGCCCTTGCCGATGGCCACCACCAGTTCCATCTCGTGCTGGAAATCCTGCGTCTGCGCCGGGTATGGCAACTCGCCCGTCGTGCCAGCCGGCACGGGCAGCACGGCATCGGCTGGCTTCATGAAGAAGAACGGCGCCTCGCGGCCCGTATGGCCCATTTCCTTGGCGTGGTCGACATAGTTGCGGCCCACGCAATAGATGCGGTGGACGGGAAAGGTATCGGCGCTGCCGGTGACGGGAACGCTGGGCTGGTTCGGTGCGGGAACGACATACGGCATGGAGACTCCTGATCGGCACGATAAAAAGGCGGTGATGAAAAAGGGACACCGCAGTGTCCCCCATTTTACGACAACGTTACTTCAGCAGTCCCGAGCGGCTCGGGTCCGGCATGCGGATGGCGACGATGAAGGAAATCAGGCACATGACGGTGACGTACCAATAGAAATACTCTTCCACGTGCCAGGCCTTGAACTGCAGCGCCACGTATTCGGCCGAACCGCCGAACATGGCGTTGGCCACCGCGTACGACAGGCCCACGCCCAGCGCGCGCACTTCGACGGGGAACATTTCCGCCTTGATCAAGCCGCTGATCGACGTGTAGAAGCTGATGATGGCCAAGGCGATGATGATCAGGCCAAACGCCGCGTACGGGCTGCTGATGTCCTTCAAGGCATGCATGATGGGCAACACGCACAGCGTGGCCAGGCCGCCGAAGAACAGCATCGAGGTACGGCGGCCGATGCGGTCGGACAAGGCGCCGAACACCGGTTGCAAAATCATGTAGACCAGCAAGGCGCACGTCATGACGGCGCTGGCCGTCTTGGTATCCATGCCGGCCGTGTTGACCAGGTATTTCTGCATGTAGGTGGTAAACGTGTAGAACACAAGCGAGCCGCCGGCCGTGAAGCCCAGCACCGTGATGAAGGCGCGCTTGTGCTTGAGCAAGCCGCGCAGGCTGCCCGCGTCCTTGTCCTTGCGCTCGCTGGCGGTGGTCGTTTCCGTCAGGGATTTACGCAGGTTCAGCGACACCAATGCGGCCAGGGCACCGAAGACGAACGGGATGCGCCAGCCCCAGGCACGCAGCTCTTCCAGGGTCAGCAATTGCTGCAAGACCACCAGCACCAGCAAGGCCAGCAGCTGGCCGCCGATCAGGGTCACGTACTGGAACGAGGCGAAGAAACCGCGCTTGCCCGATTCCGACACTTCGCTCATGTAGGTGGCGCTGGTGCCGTATTCGCCGCCCACGGACAGGCCCTGGAACAGCCGCGCCACCAGCAGCAGGAATGGCGCGAAGGCGCCGATGGTGTCATAGGTCGGCATGACGGCGATCATCAGGGAACCGCCGCACATCATCAGCACGGAAATCATCATCGACTGGCGCCGGCCATATTTGTCGGCGATGCGGCCGAACAGCCAGCCGCCCACGGGACGCATGAGGAAGCCGGCGGCAAAAATGCCGGCCGTCTGCAGCAGCTGCGTGGTCGGATTACCGGAAGGGAAGAAGGCGTGCGAAAAGTACAGCGCACAGAACGAGTAAATGTAGAAGTCGAACCATTCGACCAGGTTACCGGAGGAAGCGCCAATGATGGCCTTGATGCGCTGCTGGGAAGTCAGCTGCGCAACGTCGTGCGGAGTATCGTGGGATGTCATATCAGTCTTCTTGTTCGTGTGAAAAAGCCAACGCCAGCCGGATTGCCCGTGCTGGTTTTGCATCATACGCCCTTGATCAGGGTCAAAAAGCCGCCCGGCATACGGGTTAATACGTACTGCCGGCAACTTTTTTCACCTGCGGGCGCGAGGAATCAGACCCGTTCCAGCACCAGCGCGATGCCCTGGCCTACGCCGATGCACATGGTACAAAGCGCATAGCGGCCGCCCGTGCGGTGCAACTGGTTGACGGCCGTCATGGCCAGGCGCGCGCCCGACGCGCCCAGCGGGTGGCCGAGGGCGATCGCGCCGCCGTTCGGGTTGACGCGCGGGTCGTCGTCGGGCAAGCCCAGCTGGCGCAGCACGGCCAGGCCCTGGGCGGCGAACGCCTCATTGAGTTCGATGACGTCGAAATCGGCCAGGCTCAAGCCCGTCATGGCCAGCACTTTCAGGGTGGCGGGCGCGGGACCGATGCCCATGATGCGCGGCGCCACGCCGGCCGTCGCCATGGCCACGACGCGGGCGCGCGGCGTCAGGCCGAAACGGGCCGCGTTCGCCTCGTCGGCCAGCAGCAGGGCCGCCGCGCCATCGTTGACGCCGGACGCGTTGCCGGCCGTGATCGTGCCGTCCGCGCGCACGACGGGTTTCAGTTTGGCCAGGGTGTCCAGCGTGGTGGCGCGCGGATGCTCGTCGCGGGCAACGATGATCGGCTCGCCCTTCTTCTGCGCGATGCTGACGGGACAGATTTCGCTGTCGAACACGCCCGCCTGCTGCGCCGCCAGCGCCTTGACCTGGCTGGCCAGCGCGAACGCATCCTGATCAAGACGGCTGATGCCGAAGTCGCTGGCCACGTTTTCCGCCGTTTCCGGCATCGAATCGACGCCGTACCGCGCCTTCATCAGCGGGTTGATGAAGCGCCAGCCGATGGTCGTGTCTTCCATTTTCATGCCGCGCGAAAAGGCGCTGTCCGCCTTGCCCATGACAAAGGGCGCGCGGCTCATGCTTTCCACGCCGCCGGCGATCAGCAAGCCCGCTTCGCCGCTCTTGATGAAGCGGGCGGCGCTGCCGATGGCGTCCAGGCCCGAGCCGCACAGGCGGTTCAGGGTGGCGCCCGGCACGCTGTCGGGCAAGCCCGCCAGCAGGGCCGCCATGCGCGCCACGTTGCGGTTGTCCTCGCCCGCCTGGTTGGCGCAACCGTACAGCACGTCCGTGACGGCCGTCCAGTCCACATCGGGGTTGCGCGCCATCAAGGCGCGGATGGGCACGGCGCCCAGGTCGTCGGCGCGCACGCCGGCGAGTCCGCCGCCATAGCGGCCAAACGGTGTGCGCTGCGCGTCGCAAATGTATGCGTGGTTCATGTTCTTTCCTCCAAGAAAGTGTATTGAATAGGGACGGTGAATCAGCGTCCGTCCGTCAGCGGCACGGCCGTCAACGCTTGCAGCTGCTCGAAACTCAAGCCATCGGCCAGTTCGACGACCGTGGCGCCGGCGGGCCCCAGGTCGAGCACGGCCAGGTCGCTGTAGATGCGGCTGACGCAGGCGATGCCCGTCAGCGGATAGGTGCAGGCCTGCACCAGCTTGCTTTCGCCTGTCTTCGTCAGCAATTCCATCATGACCCAGGTTTTTTTCGCGCCGATGGCCAGGTCCATGGCCCCGCCCACGGCGGGGATGGCGTCCGGCGCACCCGTGTGCCAGTTGGCCAGGTCGCCCGTGGCGGACACCTGGAAGGCGCCCAGCACGCAGATGTCCAGGTGGCCGCCGCGCATCATGGCGAAGCTGTCCGCGTGGTGAAAATAGCTGCCGCCGGGCAGCAGGGTGACGGGCTGCTTGCCCGCGTTGATCAGGTCATAGTCTTCTTCGCCGGGTGCGGGCGCCGGGCCCATGCCGATCA
This sequence comes from Janthinobacterium rivuli, assembly GCF_009208735.1. Lineage (GTDB taxonomy): Bacteria > Pseudomonadota > Gammaproteobacteria > Burkholderiales > Burkholderiaceae_D > Janthinobacterium. The sequence continues at coordinate 17,402 of NZ_WFLJ01000014.1, forward strand.
CGCCGTTTTCGCTGTGCAAGATGATGTCCGCGCCGGCCGGCAAGTGGTTCGCCACCAGGGTCGGCAAGCCGATGCCCAGGTTCACGACGGCGCCCTCATGGATGTCGGCCGCCACGCGGGCCGCCATCTGGTCTCGATTCCATTTATTCATGTTATTTCTTTCTCAAGCTGCAGCTTTGAAGCCGGCCGGGCCGGTGGCCGTGCGCGGCACTTGCACGAGGCGCTGCACGAACAGGCCCGGCGTGATGACGTGCTCGGGGTCGATGCTGCCCAGCTCAAGCACCTCGTGCACGGAGGCAATGCTGACCTTGGCGGCCATGGCCATGATCGGGCCGAAGTTGCGCGCCGTCTTGCGGTAAGTCAGGTTGCCCCAGCGGTCGCCCTGCTCCGCCTTGATCAGCGCGAAGTCGGCGTGGATGGGCGACTCGAACACATACATGCGGCCGTCGATCTCGCGCGTTTCCTTGCCCTTGGCCAGATCCGTGCCATAGCCGGTGGGCGTGAAAAAGCCGCCGATGCCGGCGCCGGCGGCGCGGATGCGCTCGGCCAGACTCCCCTGCGGCACCAGTTCCAGTTCCAGCTTGCCCGCGCGGTACAGGGCGTCGAAGACGTGGGAGTCGGCCTGACGCGGGAACGAGCAGATGATCTTGCGCACCTGCCCGTTTTTCAGCAGGGCGGCCAGGCCCGTGTCGCCATTGCCCGCGTTGTTGTTGACGATGACGAGGTCGCGCGCGCCGTGGGCGATCAGGCCGTCGATCAGCTCGGCCGGCTGGCCCGCGCCGCCGAAGCCGCCAATCATGACGGTGGCGCCATCGTGGATATCGGCCAGCGCATCACGGACGCTGGAACGCAGTTTGTCGATCATTGCTGTCTCCTTCCAATCAAACTCATCAGACATTTGTTCGTATTGCGAACAAATATTCGTATTTAGAACTTATTCGTGAGAATATGCCTGTTCGGGGCGCTTGTCAATTTGCCGTTTTCACCAGCGCCATGGCTATAATTGCCACCTTGATCGATTGGAATTGCCATGACCGACCGCAGCAGCACGCCCCTTTCCGCCGAAGAACTCCCCGATGCCGACGGCGCGCCGCGCCCCGGCGACAGCTATGTGCAATCGTTCGCGCGCGGCCTGGCCGTGCTGCGCAGCTTTGGCGCGCAGGCGCCGCAACAGACCTTGAGCGAAGTGGCGGAACGGGCGCAGCTGACGCGCGCGGGCGCGCGGCGCATCCTGCACACCTTGTTGCATCTCGGTTATGTGGAAGCGGACGGGCGGCTGTTCCGCCTGACGCCCAAGGTGCTGGACCTCGGTTACGCCTACCTGTCGTCCTTGCCCGTGTGGACGCAGGCACAGCCGCTGCTGGAAGAATTGATGCAGACCTTGCGCCAGTCGTGCTCGGCCACCGTGCTCGACGGCGACGACATCGTGTATGTCGTGCGCCTGTCCGCGCACCGCACCATGTCGATCAACCTGGGCATCGGCAGCCGCCTGCCCGCCTATTGCACCTCGATGGGACGGGTGTTGCTGTCGGGCCTGGCGCCCGACGTGCTGCGCGAACGGCTGTCGAAGATGGCGCTGCTGAAAATCACGCCGGCGACCAAGGTCGATATCGACGTCTTGATGGAAGAGATTGCGCAAGTGCGGCGCCAGGGCTGGTGCCTGGTGCAGGAAGAGCTGGAACAGGGCTTGATCGCCCTGGCAGCGCCCGTGTTCGACCGGGCCGGCAAGGTGGTGGCGGCGATCAACGTCAGCGGCCAGACGGCGGGACCGTCCGTGGCGCACCTGCTGGAACACAGCCTGCCGAAACTGCTCGATACGGCAAGCCGGGTCAGCGCCCTGGTGCGGGTGCAGCAGTGATTATTTCTTGAACCTTATTTTTTAAACTTCGCGCACGGGTCCGGACGCGGCTGCGCCGCCATCGTTTGCGTCAGGTCGAAGGTGCCCTGGTAGCCGGCGACGCCCTGTTCCAGGTAGCCGATGCTGCGCACGTTCAGTTGCGGGTCGGCCAGCTTCAGCCAGCGTGGCACGCCGATATCCTTGCGCACATGCGCATTGGCGGCGATCAGCACCACATCGCGCGGCGCCTGGTCACGGATCAGCTTGGCCATCCAGATATCGCGTGCCACCTGGGCGTTGACGACACCTTTGATCATCATGTCGGGCAGCATGTTGCAGCGGGCTGCCTGGACTTCCTTCTCTTGCCCGTCGAGGATATCGGCCGGCACGGGCGCGGCCAGGTAGGTGGCCACCATGGCGGGCGGCATGGCCCACTGGATGCCGTCGCGCACGATGCGCGAGGCATCGGCCGGCGACAGATTGCCGGCGACCAGGGTCAGCTGGTAGCTGATGACGAGGTCCAGCACGGGCCGGTACAAGCTCCAGTCCCAGCGCGGCTGCTCCATCACGCGGATGATGCAATCGGGGTCGGCGCAATCGCGCGCGGCGCGCGTCAGCAAGGCCTGGTTTTCGCGGTCGAACTGTTCCATGACAATCACGGGACGCCAGCCGGCCGCCAGGCGGCGCTGCAATTCGGCGACGCGCAGGCGCTGGCCTTGCGCATTGTCATGGACTTCACCCAGCAGCAACACTTGTGGATTGGGCAAGGCGTCGGCCACGGGGGCGGGAGCGGGCGGCGCTTCCTTCTTCAGCAAGCTGCCGCAGGCGGCCAGCGCCAGCATGCTGCACAGCAGGGCGGTGCGCGCGCCGGCGCGGAAAATCACGGTCTTCATGTCAGCGGGTATCCAGAGTGGCGATGCGCCAGATTGTACCGTCTCAGGCCGGCGCCGGCAGCTTGCGGCGCTCCAGCACTTCAAACACGACCATCCCGGCCAGCATGGCGCCGACAAACAGCCAGGCCTTCGGCTGGGCCGCCAGCAGGGACACGAGGGCGGGGCCGGGACAGAAACCGGCGATACCCCAGCCCGCGCCGAAGGCCAGGCTACCCAGCAGCAGGCGCCGGTCGATGCGCCGCGATGCCGGCAATTGCATGGGCTCGCCCAGCAGCGCCGTGCCGCGCCGCCGCGCCAGCCAGAAGGCGGGCATGGCCACGCCGATGGCGCCGCCCATCACCAGCGCCAGCGACGGATCCCAGGCGCCGGCCAGGTCGAGGAAACCGAGCACCTTGGCCGGGTTGCTCATGCCGGAAACGATCAGGCCCAGGCCAAAGACGAGGCCGCTCAACAGGGAGAACAGGATTTTCATCATAGGTGGCGCAACAGATAGACGGTGAGGAAACCGGCCGCCATGAAGGCACACGTGGCCGCCAGCGAACGGGGAGACAGGCGCGACAGGCCGCACACGCCGTGGCCGCTGGTGCAGCCGGCGCCATAGCGCACGCCCACGCCCACCAGCAGGCCCGCCACGATCAGGGCGGGCGTGCCCGCGTCGATCTGCACGGGCGGCAAGGCTTGCCATAGCGAATACAGCAGGGGAGTGCCGATCAGGCCGGCAAGAAAGGCGATGCGCCAGCCCAGGTCGCCCTGGCGCGGACGCAGCAGGCCGCCCACGATGCCGCTGATGCCGGCGATCCGTCCGTTGAACAGGATCAAGATCGCCGCCGCCAGGCCGATCAGCATGCCGCCAGCCAGCGATGTCCACGGCGTAAAGTGCTGCAAGTCGATGTGCATGGCTGCCTCAGTCCGCTTCGTCGTTGAACGGGGGCCGCGGCGCGCAAAATTGCGCGTACAGCACTTGCAGCACGGCCAGCACGGGCGCGCTGGCGACGCGGTAATAGATCTGCTTGCCGTCGCGCCGCGTGGCCACCAGCATCTCTTCGCGCAGCACGCCCAGCTGCTGCGACAGGGTCGGCTGGCCAATGCCCACTTTTTGCTCCAGGTCGCTGACGCAATGCTCGCCCTGCGATAGCTGGCACAGCAGCATCAAGCGGTCGGCATTGCCCATGGCCTTGAGCAGCGAGCTGGCCTTGTAGGCCGCGCCGCGCATGGCGTCGACGTTGTATTCGGCGTGTTGTGTTGCGACTGTCTCCATCTTGCCCTCCCACAGGCGGTCATATTGATCATCATGCGACAAACAATATACTAATCAATATATTGTTTTCCTGCTGGCGATTCGCACAAAAAAACAACAGTGTTTTTCGGCGATAGCGTACTCATGCAAAGTGTGCGGCAGCGATCATGTTTGCGCTATCAAAATGACAAATATTCGTAATAAACAGGAAATAAACGTATCAAAATTGTCACGATCCATGTTGTAATGGGAGGTCAGCAGAAAAACCATGATACGCCCCCGTACAGGCGAATTGTCCGTCCATGCGCAAGCCGGTTTCGGCTGCGCCGCGCGGTGAACAACAGGGAGAGCAAGATGGGAATCAATCCGCCACTATGCATTGCCTTGCTGGCGCTGTCGGCCAGCACATGGAGCATGGCGGCAGTCAGCGACAGCGCGACCGGCAAGCTGCAGGAAGCCGGCGAACACGTGACGATCGATGAAAGCATCAGCTTGAATAATAACCCCGGCTGGGAAACACCGGACTTGCCGTATGCACGCCTGCTGGCCAGCAGCAACGCGAGCGCGGCACCGCACTGGAGCACCATTGGCGCGCGTCATGCGGCCCTGGCGCCGCCCAAGTCCGTGACGGCCGCGCCCGCACAGCAAGCCAACGTGCCGGCCCCCGTGCCTGAAGCAAGCATGTACTCGATGTTGCTGGTGGGAATAGGCCTGGTGGCCTTGAGCCTGCACGGCGAAAAACAGGAAAAATTCGATAATTGACGGAGCCGGCTCTGGCACTGGTACGGCATTGCTGAAAAACATTCCGCCTGGTGCGGAATGTTTTTTTGTGTCGCCATCATTTGTCCAGCAGGCGGCAGACCCGTTCGATATTGCCCACCGGAATGCCTGATTTCAGGGCGCGCGCGATGCAGGCCGCCTTGTCCGTGCCCGAGGCGGAAATGAGCACGAAGGCCGTGCCCAGGGCGCTGACGGCGACCAGCAGGATCAGCACGCCCTTGACGATATCCCAGTTCATGGCGTCACCATGGAAGACATCAATGCTCCTTGGCAAAGGAAGATGTGGCTGGCGCATCGGGCCCGTTCAGCAGCACATGCAATTTTTGCATGGTGGCCCAGTTGCGCGAGGTGACGCCATCGCCCAGCAGCACGCCCAGCGCCGCCACCACCTTGCTGGCCAGCACGCCATCGGGACACCAGGCATATGCGGCCCAGCGGCCCAGCGCCAGCGCTTCCGGCTGCCACGGCTGCCGCAGCAAGGGCGCCAGTCGCTGCATGTCGGCCGGATTGTTCAGCACCAAGGTCAGCAGACGGGCCGCATCGGCCGCCGGTGCCAGGGGGTTTTGTTCGATCAGTTCGGCAAACTGGCTGGCCGACAGCACCGTCACCCTGGCCGCCACGCCCAGTTTCAGCACCAGCGCCTCCTCGATGCGGGCAGCGGCGTCGGCCGGCGCCACCTTGCCCCCGTCATACACGACATTGCCACTGTTGAGTACAGTACGCACCTGCGTAAAACCCAGGTCGCCCAGCAGCTTGCGCAAGTCGGCCATGGCCACGCGCTTGGCGCGGCCCACATTGATCCCGCGCAAAAGCGCCACTTGCTGACTATTTTCTGGCTGTGCCATGTCTCTTCTCCTTGCCTAGGCCGGGCTGCTGGTGCTTTCCGGCAATGGCGTCACCGTGGGCAGGCGCAGCAGGAACGTCGCGCCCTGGCCCAGGATGCTGCTGACCGTGATGGTGCCGCCAAACTGCTTGGCAATCAAGTTGAACACGATATTCAAGCCCAGTCCGGTGCCGCCCTGCCCCCGCCGCGTGGTGACAAACGGGTCGAACACGCGGTCGAGCATGTCGGGCGCGATGCCGCGGCCGTTGTCGCGCACCTGCATGGCGATGGAGTCGCCGTCGCGACGCACGCCGATATGGATGTTACCGGCCGTGTCCGCATCGAAGGCGTGCTCAACACAGTTCAACACGAGGTTGGTCAGCACCTGCGCCAGCGCGCCCGGATAGCTGTCGAGCATGATGTCAGGCGGACAATCGATATCGATGCGGATATGCGTCTTTTTCAGGGTCGGCTGCAGGCTCGAGATCACTTCACCGATATAGTCGCGCAATTCGAACAAACGGCGCGCCTCGCTGACCTGGTCGACGGCGATCTGCTTGAAGCTGTGGATCAGGTGCGCGGCGCGATAGGCATTGTTCATGATCAGCCGCGCGCTCTCGCCGGCCGTTTCCAGGTAGCGCACGATATCGGTCTTCTTGACGCTGCCGCCGGCCACCGCCGCGCTGATGTGATCGGTGGCTTCCTTCAGCACCGAGGCGCTGGTCAGCGCGATGCCCACCGGGGTGTTGATTTCATGCGCCACGCCCGCCACCAGGCTGCCCAGCGAGGCCAGGCGTTCCGACTGCAGCAACGATTCCTGCGCGCGGCGCAGCTCATCCATGGCTTGCGCCGTCTCCTGCTGCGAGCGGCGCGCCATGTCTTCCGCCTCGCGGCTGTCCTCGATGATGGACTTGAGCTTGCGCTGCACGGCATTGAAGCCGCGGATCACGTCGCCCAGCTCGTCGCGCCGGTTCTCCGGCAGCTCTTCGACGTCGTCGCTGCCCCGCGTGGCCAGGTCGATCAAGCCGTCGCGCAACTGTTTCAGGGGATCAAAGACGATGCGCAGGCTCAGCGCCAGGGCGCCCACCAAAATGATGTCAAGCAGCAAAACTTCCAGCACCTTGCGCCGCACTTCGCTGCGCAATGCCGCATCGATCTGGGCGCGGCTGAAATTGACGATGACCTTGCCGACGATCACCGGCTTGCCGCCACTGGCGGCCGCCACGGCGTCGCGGAAGACCAGCGGCGCCTCGACGGGCGTGCCGCCCATGGCGACGTCGGAGGTCAAAGGCACGAGGGTGCCGGCCGCGTCGCGCACTTCGCCCGCGAACAGGCCGACCGAGGCGTCGTAGACGCGAATGCCGACCAGTTCCGGCGGCAGCATTTCGGCCGCGACGATGCTGTCGACCTTGGACTTATCGAGATCCCACAGGGCGGAAGGCAAGCTGGTCTGCAAGCGCGTAAGCACGCCGCTGCGCAGGCGCGCGCTGCCCGATTCGAGTTCCTGGCTCAGTGTATATTGGGTATAAGAACCCGAAATGCCCAGCACCACGGTGACGATCACGACAAAAAGCAGGGTCAGCCGGACTTTGATACTCACCATCAATCGATACTCCCCGGGCCAGGCCGGCCGCCAGCCCGCGGCGCGGGCGCACAGACGTCAGCGGACAACAGCCTGAATCAAATGTACGGTATGACATGCTTATTGGCAAGATTTACAGCAATGGCGTTTTCCACAACGGCCTTGATACAGGTTGAGACATTGCGTCATGGCAATGGTAATATCCCGCAATCATCTAAGGAGTCGTCATGACGGTCATGCATCAACATCTCCCCCTGGAACAAGTTCGTCCCGGCATGGTCTTGTCGGATGTCTTGCTCGATGCGCATGGACAAGTGCTGTTGCCGCAAGGCGCGGTATTGACGGAAAACATGCTGGCTCTGATGCCGCGCCACAACATCGACATGCTGCCGATCCAGGCGCCGCCACCGTCGCCGGAAGAAATCGCCGCGCAACGGGCGGCCGATAGCGAACGGCTGGCTTACCTGTTCCGCAAGCACGACCCGGACGATCCCCTGGACGCGGCCACCACCTTGCTGCGCAACTATGTCGCGGCTTACCGCCTGGGTACGGGAGAGGTCGCATGAGCACCCTGCTGACGCTCGACGATATCGTCGCCCACCTCGATGACCTGCCGTCGCTGCCCGCCGTCGTCATGGAACTGTTGAATAGCATCGATCAGGACGACGTCGATATTTCCGTGCTGGCCAAAAAAGTGTCGTACGACCAGGCGCTGACGGCGAAAACCCTGCGCCTGGCCAACTCGTCGCAATATGGCTTGCAAGTGAAAGCCACCACCATCCAGCAGGCGATCACCTACCTGGGCTTCCAGACCACGCGCAGCCTGATCACGTCGGCCGCCATCACGGGCTGCTTCCCGGAAGGACGCTGCCCCGGCTTTGACGACAAGGCCTTCTGGCGCCATTCGGTGGCGACGGCCGCCTGCGCCAAGGTGCTGGCGCGGCAGATCCGCTTCAACCAGGATTACGCGTTCACGGCCGGCTTGCTGCATAACATCGGCCGCCTGGTGCTGGTCAGCAGCTTTCCCGCCCAGTACGCGCAGGCGATCGCCTACCAGGCGGCGCACGATTGCAGCCTGCTCGAAGCGGAGCAAACCGTGCTGGGCGTGGACCACGTGCAGGCGGGCGTGGCGCTGGCCGAACACTGGAATTTTTCCGACACCATGCGCCTGGCGCTGGCCAATTACCTGCAGCCGGAAACGCCGGGGGCAGGCTTCCTCGCGTCGCTGATCCACGTGGCCAATGCCGTCGTTTGCGCGCTCGACCTGGCGCAGGCGGGCGACGACATGGTGCCGCGCGTCTCGCCGTTGGCCTGGGACGCGCTGGGCCTGAGCGAAGACACGTATCTGCAGCTGTTCCGCGAAACGGAACTGCGCTACGACGAAATCACTTCGGCACTGCTGAGCTAAGCATTGCCGCAAACGCAAACGGCTCTCGCCGCGAAGCGAAAGCCGTCAAGGGTACTGCGGTGTGTCCATGCCGCCAGCAGCTAGGCAAGCGGCACAGTCAGCGTCCAACCGCCACATCAGTGCGCGTAATTCGATTCTTGCGCATCGCCGCGGTCTTCCGCTTTTGGACGGCCCTGGGCGTCGGACAGACGATACTTGGTGCGGCGGTCGCCCATCAAGTCGCGCAAGTCGCGGATGCTCATGCCCGTCACTTCGTGCATGCGGATCAGCAGCGAAGCGCCGACCGGCAAGCGGTGGTGGCGAATCTTGCTGATGACGGGTGGCGCCACTTCGAGCAGACGCGACAGGGCTGCGTCGTTTTTCAGCTGCATCTTGCTCAGCAGAATGTCCAGCAGGTGATTCGGGTTGTAACTCTCTTGCGATGCTAATGCATGATGTGCCATGATTTTTCCTCGTCTGGTGAATGTAGAAAATAATGCCGATACGAACTTAAGGCTGGCTTAGAGTGTTCAAATAAACGTCTGTCCATCGGATTCAGCCCTCCCTCCTTATCGCACTGCCTGTACAGGACTCGCACAGCCACGCCCAGCCAACGTACGCAACCTGCCGCGTGAGTAAACGCACGTGCAACCCACTGAAATGAATTGCATATAAGGCAATATACTAGCCCAAACACGCGGCATCTGCGCCTCGCGCAAACTTCCTGATTGTTAAATATCAATCAAGCTGCTGGTTGGCTTGGCAACGATGCTATTTCAACACATTAGGACGCCAGCGGGCGCGCACAAGGCTTTGCAGCAACTTGTTACAAATCAATGGTGTCGCAGGGCAATAAATGCTTTTGAGCATCGCGACACATGACGGCATAGTCACGCGGCAACCTTGTCGGCAAGGTAAGCACAACATGGCCCGCCCCGGCGATTTACGCTAAACTATGGCCTGAACTGGCAGCGAGCCTGCCAGCGGGAAGCCCGAGGCGCCCGGTCGGTCCTCCACCGCCTCCCATCCGAGCGGCGCATAGCGCGAGCCCCCTGCCCGGCTTATTTTCCGCCACACTTATTTGCTGCCACATTTACCGATAAGCATCCGACTCCATGCAGAAAAAAGTATTCATTAAAACCTTCGGCTGCCAGATGAACGAGTACGACTCGGACAAGATGGCCGACGTGCTGGGCGCTTCCGATGGCCTGGTGCGCACCGACACGCCGGAAGATGCCGATGTGATCCTGCTCAACACCTGCTCCGTGCGCGAAAAGGCGCAGGAAAAAGTGTTTTCCGACCTGGGCCGTCTGCGCGAGCTGAAACTGGCCAAGCCGCACCTGTTGATCGGCGTGGGCGGCTGCGTGGCGTCGCAGGAAGGCGACGCCATCGTCAAGCGCGCGCCGTATGTCGACATGGTCTTCGGCCCGCAAACCCTGCACCGCCTGCCGCAGATGATCGAACTGCGCCGCGCCAGCGGCGATGCGCAAGTGGACATCAGCTTCCCGGAAATCGAAAAGTTCGACCACATGCCGCCGGCCAAGGTGGACGGCGCCTCGGCGTTTGTTTCCATCATGGAAGGCTGCAGCAAATATTGCAGCTACTGCGTCGTGCCCTACACGCGGGGCGAGGAAGTCTCGCGCCGCTTCGAGGACGTGCTGACGGAAGTGGCGGGCCTGGCCGCCCAGGGCGTCAAGGAAATCACCCTGCTGGGCCAGAACGTGAACGCCTACCGGGGCGCCATGGAAGGCGGCGACATCGCCGACTTCGCCCTACTGCTCGAATACGTGGCCGACATTCCCGGTATCGCGCGCATGCGCTTCGTCACCAGCCACCCGAAGGAATTCACGCAGCGCCTGATCGATGCCTACGCGAAGATCCCGCAACTGGTCGACCATTTGTATCTGCCGGCGCAGCACGGTTCCGACAAGATCCTCGGCGCCATGAAGCGCGGCTACACGGGCCTCGAATACAAGTCCATCATCCGCCGCATCCGCGCCGTGCGCCCGAACATGGCGATTTCCTCCGACTTCATCGTGGGATTTCCTGGCGAGACGCAGGCCGATTTCGACGCGATGATGAAACTGATCGCCGACGTCGGCTTCGACAACAGCTACAGCTTCATCTTCAGCAAGCGCCCCGGCACGCCGGCCGCCAACCTGGAAGACGAGACGCCGCATGAGGTCAAGCTGGCGCGGCTGCAGCAACTGCAGGCGGCCATCGACGCCAACACGCGCAAATACAGCCTGGCCATGGTGGGCACGGTGCAAACCATCCTCGTCGAAGGCCGCTCGAAGAAGGACACCAATGACAGCGAACTGCAAGGCCGCACGGAAAACAACCGCGTGGTCAATTTCGACGCCGGCGCGGATGCGCTGCAGCTGGTCGGCCAGCTGGTCGACGTGCGCATCACCGAAAGCCATTCCTACACCCTGCGCGGCGAACTCGTCGCCAGCGCACCCGCATTGAAAAGAGCCAGTTGAAAACCAAAGCCCCGATACAGCCGCATTACTTCATTCCCGAGCCGCTGGACAACACGCGCCTGGCGCACCTGTGCGGCCCGCTCGATGAAAACCTGCGCCAGATTTCCGCCGCCCTCGACGTGACGATCTTCCGCCGCGGCGAGAAATTCATCGTCGGCGGCAGCAATGCCGAGCGCGCCGTGGAAATCCTCGAACAGTTCTACGCCATCGCCAACAAGGTCGTGCCGCTGGAAGAAGTGCAGCTGGCCCTGGTGGAACAGCGCGCGGGCCTGTCCGCCGCCTCGGAACACCACGCCAACGCGCCCGTCAGCACTTTCGTCGAACCGGACATCGCCAGCCCCGTGCTGAAAACACGGCGCGCCGACCTGCGCGGGCGCACCCCGCACCAGATCGCCTACCTGCGCGACATCCTCGAACACGACATCAGCTTCGGCGTCGGTCCGGCCGGCACGGGTAAAACCTACCTGGCCGTCGCCTGCGCCGTCGACGCGCTCGAACGCGACGCCGTCAAGCGCATCATCCTGACGCGCCCGGCCGTCGAAGCGGGCGAACGCCTGGGCTTCCTGCCGGGCGATCTGGCGCAAAAGGTCGACCCGTATCTGCGTCCCCTGTACGATGCGCTGTACGATTTGCTGGGCTTTGACCGCACGCAAAAACTGTTTGAAAAACAGGTGATCGAGATCGCCCCGCTGGCCTACATGCGCGGACGCACCCTGAACCACGCCTTCGTCATTCTCGACGAGGCGCAAAACACCACCGTCGAACAGATGAAGATGTTTTTGACGCGCATCGGCTTCGGCAGCAAGGCCGTGGTGACGGGCGACGTGACGCAAGTCGACCTGCACAAGAGCCAGACGAGCGGCCTGATCGACGCCGTGCACGTATTGAAGGACGTGCGCGGCATCGGCTTCACGCAATTTAACAGCACCGACGTGGTGCGCCATCCGCTCGTCGCGCGCATCGTCGACGCCTATGAAACGGCGCAGGCGGCCAACGCCGACGCCGCCCAGTTACTCCCCTTGTTGAAACCAGCTGCCGCCAAACATGTCCGAAAAAAATAAACTGTCCCTGTCCGTGCAATACCCGGACGCCCGCCTGGCAACCCTGATCACGCGCCCGAAAGTGCGCCGCTGGGTCAAGGCGGCCCTGTTCGCCCCCGCCGAATTCACCATCCGTTTCGTCGATGCCGAGGAAGGCCGCAGCCTGAACCGCGATTACCGCGAAAAGGACTACGCCACCAACGTGCTGACGTTCGCCTACAACGAAGGCGAAGAATTGAATGACGACGAGCCGACGCGGGCCGACATCATCCTGTGCACCGACGTGCTGGAAAAGGAGGCGCAAGAGCAAAAGAAGAGCGTGGAAGAGCACACGGCCCATCTGATCGTGCACGGCGTGCTGCATGCGCAGGGCTACGACCACATGGATGACGAGGAAGCGGCCGAAATGGAGGGCCTGGAAACGGCAATCCTCGCAAGACTCGGCATCACCGACCCGTACAAGGAGTAAGACCATGGGAACCTGGGCCACTGACGCCTTCGGCAACGACTACGCCATGGATTGGGCGCAGGATTTGCACGAATATAAAACCCTGGAACTGGTCGAGACAACGCTCGACAACGTCATCGACAGCCAGGAAGCGGAACTCGAGGCGCCGTTCGCCGCCGAGGCCCTGGCCGCGCTGGAAGTGATCGCCCGCCTGCTGGGCAAGCCGGGCGAGGAAGACCCGGCCACGGCGGAAGTGGACAAGTGGGTGGCCGCCTGCAAGAAGAAGGTGACGCCGCCGCTGCTGGACAAGGCACGCCTGGCCTTCGACAAGATCGGCGCGGAAGCGTCGGAACTGCGCCAGCTGTGGCAGGACAGCGAGCATTACGCCGACTGGCAGGCCGACGTGGCGGCCTTGCGCAGCCGCGTGCTGGGCGCGGACGCCGCGTAAAACATCGGGCAACGGCGCACTTCAACGTATTAAATTTGCATCAAAAGCGGGGAAATCCGGTATTCCCCCACTTTTGGTGTATCCTATATCCCTTCGCAACAACGGCTCACGCCTCCTATGCCCGAGCACCCTAGTGGCGTCAGAACTGACGTCAAGCCCCACCGGTCACTGTTTGAACGCCTGACCGCACTCATTTCCCCCGAGCCAGAGAACCGTGCAGAATTGCTCGAAGTTCTACACGATGCGCATGAACGCAAACTGATCGACGCCGACGCCCTGTCGATGATCGAAGGTGTGTTCCAGGTATCGGATCTCTGCGCGCGCGACATCATGATCCCCCGTTCGCAAATGGATGTCATCGACATCAGCAAGCCGATCGAGGAATGGATGCCGGAAGTCCTGTCCACCGCCCACTCGCGCTTCCCCGCGATCGAAGGCGAGCGCGACAAGGTCATCGGCATCCTGCTGGCGAAAGACTTGCTGCGTTATTACGCAGAAGAAACTTTCGACGTGCGTGACATGCTGCGCCCCGCCATCTTCATCCCCGAATCGAAACGCCTGAATGTGCTGCTGCGCGATTTCCGCGCCAACCACAATCACATGGCCATCGTCGTCGATGAATACAGCGGCGTCGCCGGCCTGATCACCATCGAAGACGTGCTGGAACAGATCGTCGGCGATATCGAGGACGAATACGACTTCGACGAAGCCGAGGACAATATCCTCTCGCTCAAGGAAGGCCAGTTCGGCCCCCGCTGGCGCGTCAAGGCGCTGACCGAGATCGAACAGTTCAACGAAGAAGTGGGCAGCCACCTGGTGGACGACGACGTCGACACCATCGGCGGCCTCGTCTCGAAGTACCTGGGCCGCATGGCGCACAAGGGCGACATTTTCGATCTGGGCAATCTGCGCTTCGAGGTGCTGCGCGCCGATGCGCGCCAGGTGCACGTGCTGCTCGTCGAGCGCCTGCCCAACGTGCCGGAACTGGAACTCTGACATGCGCGTGCTGTAGATGCGTTTCAGACGCGCCGACCCCAACGCCCCCGCCAAACCGCCCCGCAGCACGTGGGCGCGCATGCTGACTGCCGCCATCGCCGGCGCCGTCGCGGTGCTGGCGTTCGCCCCTTTCGGCTACTGGCCGCTGCAAATCCTCAGCCTGGGCGTGCTGTTCTACCAGGTGCTGCGCGCAGCGAACGTCAAGGCCGGCGCGCTGATCGGGTGGGCCTACGGCTTCGGCTGGTGCGCGGCCGGCACGCACTGGCTGTACATCTCGATGCACCGCTATGGCGACATGGTCGCACCGATCGCCGCCATCGCCGTGGCCCTGCTGGCCCTCCTGATGGCCATCTACGTGGCCCTGGCCATGGGCGCGGCCGCCTGGCTGCGCCAGCGCTGGGTACTTTCGCTGCCCGCCATGACCCTGCTGGTGCTGCCCGCGACCTGGACCCTGTTCGAATGGACGCGCGGCTGGCTGTTTACGGGTTTCCCGTGGCTGGCCACCGGCTACGCCCACAATGCCAGCCCGCTGGGCGGCTTCGCCCCCATCGTCGGTTCGTACGGCCTGGGCTGGCTGGCGGCGCTGTCGGCCGGCGCCCTGCTGCTGCTAGTCCACCCCCTGCACCGCACGCGCTGGAGCGCGCTGGGCGGCGTCATCGCACTGTACGCCGCCGGCTTCGGCCTGCAGTACGTGAACTGGACGCATCCGGTCGGGCGCCCGATCACGGTGCGCCTGTTGCAGGGCAATGTGCCGCAGCAGCAGAAATTCGACCCTGGCTTCGTGCTCGGCGCCCTGCAGATGTACCAGGGCGCCATCACCAGCGCGCCGGCCGACCTGATCGCCACGCCGGAAACGGCCGTCACCGTGCTGCCGCACCAGCTGCCGCCCGGCTATCTGGATAGCCTGGCGACGTATGCGCAGCAGACGGGCAGCACGATCCTGGTCGGCATGCCCGTGCTCGACGAACAGCAGCGCTTCTACAATGCGGCGCTGGGGATCACGCCCAACGGCGCGCCGGGACCGTACTACCAGTACCGCAAGCACCACCTGGTGCCGTTCGGCGAATTCGTGCCGCCCGGCCTGCACTGGTTTGTCGCCATGATGGCCATCCCGCTGGGCGACATGGGCCGCGGCGCCGAGGTGCAGGCGCCCTTGCCCGTGCGCGACCAGCTGGTGCTGCCGAATATCTGCTACGAAGATCTGTTTGGCGAGGAAATCGCCGGCCAGCTGGCCAGCGCCCACCGCGGCGGCAAGCAATCGGCCTCCGTGCTGCTCAATATCTCGAACCTGGCCTGGTTTGGCGATTCGATCGCCATCCCGCAGCATCTGCAGATTTCGCAGATGCGCAGCCTGGAAACGGGACGCCCCATGCTGCGCTCGACGAACACGGGCGCCACCGCCGTCATCGACGGCAAGGGCGTCGTGCGAAGCCTGCTGCCGCCGGAACAGCAAGCCACGCTGGCGGCCAAGGTGCAGGGCATGGGCGGCATGACGCCATACATTCTCTATGGCAATAAACTGGTGCTGGCCCTGGCCGCGCTGGCCCTGCTGACGGCCTTCCTGCTGTCGCGCGCCGCCCGCCGTGGCCGCGCGGCACAGCAATAAGCGGCCGATATTGCCCGAAGAGTCACAGTGGGCCCCTAAAAACCGCTAAAATTAGCAAAACTCCGGCCCGGACGCGCTTCCAAGCATGCGCCCGGGCTTCAAGCAAACCTTAACAAAGCGCAGCCTCGCGCGCGGCGAACTCATACGATGCTCACATTTCAACAAATTATCCTGACCTTGCAAACCTATTGGGACAAGCAAGGATGCGCCCTGCTCCAGCCTTACGACATGGAAGTCGGCGCCGGTACCTTCCACACCGGTACCTTCCTGCGCGCGATCGGCCCGGAACCTTGGCGCGCCGCGTATGTGCAGCCATCGCGCCGCCCGAAAGATGGCCGCTATGGCGAAAACCCGAACCGCATGCAGCACTACTACCAGTATCAGGTGGTCTTGAAGCCGGCGCCGGAAAACATCCTCGACCTGTATCTGGGTTCGCTGGCCGCGCTGGGCCTGGACTTGAAGCAGAATGACGTGCGCTTCGTCGAAGACGACTGGGAAAGCCCGACCCTGGGCGCCTGGGGCCTGGGCTGGGAAGTCTGGCTGAACGGCATGGAAGTGACCCAATTTACCTACTTCCAGCAAGTCGGCGGCCTCGATTGCAAGCCCGTGCTGGGCGAAATCACCTACGGCATCGAACGCCTGGCCATGTATCTGCAAGGCGTGGAGAACGTGTATGACCTGGTGTGGACGGAGTGGGAAGAAAACGGGATTACCAAGAAGCTGACCTACGGCGACGTCTTCCACCAGAACGAGGTGGAGCAATCGACCTACAACTTCGAGCACGCGAACACGGACCTGCTGTTCGAACAGTTCGGCAACTACGAAGCGGAAGCGAAGCGCCTGATCGAGCTGCAACTGACCCTGCCCGCCTACGAGAAGATCATGAAGGCCTCGCACAGCTTCAACATGCTCGATGCGCGCGGCGCCATCTCGGTGACGGAACGCGCCGCCTACATCGGCCGCGTGCGCACCCTGTCGCGCCTGGTGGCGCAAGCGTATTACGACTCGCGCGAGCGCCTCGGTTTCCCGATGCTGCCCGCCGCAGACCAACCCGCCGCCGCTTGATCGCCTAGCTCATACACCGCCGTACCAGACAAGAACACCATGAACCAAACACTGCTCATCGAACTGCTGACCGAAGAACTGCCGCCGAAAGCGCTGGCCAAACTGGGCGCCGCCTTCACGGCCGGCATCGTCAACGGCCTGAAAGCGCGCGACTTCCTCGAAGCCGACAGCGTCGCCACCAGCTACGCCTCGCCGCGCCGCCTGGCCGTTTCCATCACCAACGTGCGCGAAGTCTCGCCCGACAAATCCATCCGCGAAAAAGTCCTGCCCGTCTCCGTGGCGCTGGACGCGAACGGCAACGGCACGCCGCCGCTGGCCAAGAAACTGGCCGCGCTGGGCTTCCCCGACCTGACGGTGGCCGAGCTGGAACGCGCCGCCGACGGCAAGGCCGAAAGCTTCTTCTACACCTACACGGCGCCCGGCAGCCAGCTCGCCACGGGCGCGCAAGCTGCCCTGGCCGAATCGGCCACCAAGCTGCCGATTCCAAAGCTGATGAGCTATCAGCGCCCGGACGGCAGCACCGTGCAATTCGTGCGCCCGGCCCACAGCCTGATCGCCCTGCACGGCATCAATATCCTGCCATTGACCTTGCTGGGTTTGACGGCCGGCCGCACCACCCTGGGCCACCGCTTCCTCACCGATGGCGAACCGATCACCATCGCGCACGCGGAAAACTATGCGCCGTCCCTGATCCTCAACGCCAGCGTCATCGCCAGCAACGAGGAACGCAAGGAACGCATCCGCGCCCAGCTGCTGGAAAAAGCCGGCGCCGACCAGGTGCTGATGCCCGAAGCGCTGCTCGATGAAGTGACGGCCCTGGTCGAATGGCCGGTCGTGTATGAATGCCACTTCGAGGAAGAATTCCTGGCCGTGCCGCAGGAATGCCTGATCCTCACCATGCAGACGAACCAGAAATACTTCGCCCTGACCGACAGCGACGGCAAGCTGCGCTCGCGCTTCCTGATCGTCTCGAACATCGAGACGGACACGCCCGAGCACATCATCGGCGGCAACGAGCGCGTCGTGCGCCCGCGCCTGTCGGACGCCAAGTTCTTCTTCGAGCAAGACAAGAAGAAGACTCTGGCATCGCGCCTGCCGCTGCTGGCCAACGTCGTCTACCACAACAAGCTGGGCACGCAGGCGGCACGCACAGAAAGAGTAAAAGCATTAGCCGGCGCCATCGCCGCAAAATTGGGTGGCGACGTGGCCCTGGCCGAACGTGGCGCCCTGCTGGCCAAGGCCGATTTGCTGACCGACATGGTGGGCGAATTCCCCGAGCTGCAAGGCATCATGGGCACGTACTACGCGCGCCATGACGGCGAAGCCGAGGAAGTGGCGCTGGCCGCCTCCGAACACTACCAGCCGCGCTTTGCCGGCGACGCCCTGCCGTCGACCGCCACCGGCACCGCCGTGGCCCTGGCCGACAAGCTCGAAACCCTGGTCGGCATCTGGTCCATCGGCCTGGCGCCGACGGGCGACAAGGATCCGTTCGCGCTGCGTCGCCACGCGCTGGGCGTGCTGCGCATGCTGCTGGAAAAGCGCCTGCCTTTGTCGATCCAGGGCTTGCTGGCCGATGCGGCCGCGCAGTTCGCAGCCATTCCCGGCTTCAAGGACCCTGTGGCGGACGTCACCACCTTCATGCTGGACCGCCTGCGCGGCATCCTGCGCGAGCGCGGCTTCTCGCCGAATGAAATCGAAGCCGTCGTGGCGCAAAACCCGGACCGCCTGGACGACATCGTGCAGCGCCTGGAAGCCGTGCAGGCGTTTGCCGCCCTGCCGGAAAGCGCCTCGCTGGCCGCCGCCAACAAGCGCATCACGAACATCCTGAAAAAGAACGAGGAAGCCGTGAGCCTGGTCGCCGCCGGCGGCGTCAACGTGGCGCTGCTGCAGGACGAAGCGGAGAAAAAACTCGCCGCCGCCGTCTCGCGCGTGCAGCCGGAAGTCGACGCGGCCTTCGCCAAGGGCGACTTCACCAGCACCCTGCAAACGCTGGCGCAGCTGCGCGACGACGTCGATGGCTTCTTCAATGACGTGATGGTGATGGCCGAGGATGTCGCCCTGCGCAACAACCGCCTGGCCTTGCTGTCGTCCCTGCACGGCATGATGAACCGCGTGGCCGACATTTCCAAGCTGGCGGCATAATGGGTACGCCGGCGCTGAAACTGATTATTCTCGACCGCGATGGCGTCATTAATCATGACTCGCCGGACTTCATCAAGTCGCCTGCCGAATGGCTGCCGATACCCGGTTCGCTCGAAGCGATCGCCCGCCTGAACCAGGCCGGCTATCGCGTCGTCATCGCCTCGAACCAGTCGGGCATCGCGCGCGAATATTTCGACATGACGGTGTTGAACGCGATCCACCAGAAGATGCACACCCTGGCGCAGCAGGTAGGCGCCGATATCGACGCCATCTTCTTTTGCCCGCACGCGGGCGCGGACAACTGCGACTGCCGCAAGCCCAAGCCCGGCATGTTCCATGAGATTTCGCAGCGCTACAACACCAGCCTGAAAGGCGTGCCCACGGTCGGCGATTCGCTGCGCGACCTGCAGGCAGGCTTCATCAGCGGCTGCGTGCCCTACCTGGTCTTGACGGGCAAGGGCGAAAAAACCAACGAGACGGGTGGCCTGCCGCCTGGCACGCAGGTCTTCCCCGACCTGGCCGCCGTCGTCAGCCACCTGCTCAAGGCGCCCGCGGCACCTGCGCCCACCGTGGCATTGAGTATCTAATCTTCGGAGAACCGCATTGCGTAATATTTCCCTGTTCCTGCGATCCCTGCTGTTCATGATCATCATGATCGTGGCCACCATCGTCTGGGCCTGCGTGTGCTTTTTTGCCGCGCCATTGAGCTACAACAAGCGCTATTGGGTCACCTCGCGCTGGAACGTGTTTATCCTGTGGTGTGCCAAGGTCATTTGCGGCATCCGCTATGAAGTCAAGGGGGCCGAGAATTTCCCCGATGCGCCGGCCATCGTGCTGTCGAAGCACCAGTCGGCCTGGGAAACCATCTTCTTGCTGCCCAGCCTTCCGCGCCCGCTCGTGTATGTGTTCAAGAAGGAGATTTTGTACATCCCGTTTTTCGGCTGGGCCATGGCGCTGCTGCGCATGATCCCCATCGACCGCAAACAGGGCAAGCATGCGTTCAAGAGCGTCGTCGCGCATGGCAAGCGCCGCCTGGCCGATGGCCAATGGATTATCATGTTCCCGGAAGGCACTCGCATTCCCGTGGGCCAGGCAGGCAAGTACAAGAGCGGCGGCACGCGTCTGGCCATCGCCACAGGCGCCGTGGTGGTGCCGATTGCGCATAATTCAGGCGAGTGCTGGCCCAAGCAGTCATTCCTCAAACGCCCGGGACTGATCACCGTCTCGATAGGCAAACCGATTTCGCCGGAAGGGCAAACCCCGGACAGCATGATGCAACAGGTGGAAAATTGGATAGAATCAGAAATGCGCGTCATTTCGCCTCACGCCTACAACGCTTGCTAGACGGCATCAGCGCGGTCATCCAGGAGCCGACCCTGCGCCAGCAGATGAAGACCATCAAGGTCGGCGACCAGCAACTGGATTTGTTCGCGCATGACGTCTCGACCAGCACGCCCCCGGCGGTGCGCCCCACGGCACCGCCAGCGCCGCCCGTGGCGCCACCGTTAGTGGCCCCCGCGCCCCCCATCGTTCGTCCCGCCCCGCCTCCCCTGCCTTCCCCGCCACGCACCGCAGACGGCCCGCCGCTGCGCCAGCTGCAGCTGGGCAGCCACCTCGTCGAATTCGCCCTGCGGCGCTCCACGCGCCGCTCCATCGGCTTCATGATCGACGATAACGGCTTGCGCGTGACCGCGCCCAAGCGCGTCACCCTGGCCGAAATCGACAACGCCATCCGCGCCAAGCAAGGCTGGATCGTCTCGAAACTGCTGGAACGGGGCGAACGCAAGGTACAGCGCCAGCAGCGCCCGCCCGTGGCATGGGTCGACGGCGCCGTGCTGCCGTATCTTGGCGGCGACATCACCTTGCGCCTGCACCAGGCGCCGCGCCACCGCGCCAGCTTCCAGCGCGAGACGAACGAACTGCACGTATGGGTCACGCCCACGGGCAGCGAGCAGCAGTTGAAGGAAAAAGTGAAGGGTTGGTTCCAGCACGAGGCGCGCCAGCTGTTCGAGTCGCGCCTGGACCTGTATGCGGACAAGCTGGGCGTGCGCTACGATTCATTGTCGCTGTCCTCGGCCGGCACACGCTGGGGCAGCTGCACCATTGAGCGCAAGATCCGCCTGAACTGGCGCCTGATCCACTTTTCGCTGCCGCTGATCGACTACGTGGTGGCGCACGAACTGTCGCACCTGCTGGAAATGAACCACAGCCCCCGCTTCTGGGCCACCGTGGAATCGATCTATCCCGATTACGATGGCGCCAAGCAGGCGCTGAGAAAACGCTCGCAGGAGCTTCCCGTCCTGTTCGCGTAAACAACATTGTCGGCAATATTACGGCAACAGGGGCTTGATGGCCGCTATCGTGCGCGGCGTGGCGCCCCGGTGCTGGTTGGCAAACGCCAGCGCCTTTTGTCCCATCGACGATAACCGCGCCCGGTCTTGCAGCAGCGCCGCCGCCTGCATCATCAGCGCGTCGGCATCCGCCACCAGCGCGGCGCCGCCGGCGGCAATCGCCTGCTCGGTGACCAGCGCAAAGTTGAAGGTGTGCGGGCCGATAAGCACGGGCTTGCCCAGCGCCGCCGGCTCGATCAGGTTCTGCCCGCCCAGCGGCAGCAGGCTGCCGCCCACAAAAGCGCAATCGCAGGCCGCGTAATAGGCAAACATCTCGCCCATCGAATCGCCCAGCAGCACCTGCGTGCCTGCGGCAACGGCGTCGTCCTGCGCCAGGCCGGACCTGCGCTGCACGGCCAGGCCGTGCGCGGCGACCAGTTTTTCCACTTCGTCGAAGCGCTGCGGATGGCGCGGCACGATCAGCAGCAGCGCATTTTCCGGCAGGCTGGCGCGGCCCAAGGCTGCAAGAATCAGTTGTTCTTCCCCTTCGCGCGTGCTGGCGCACAGCAGCACGGGTCTTGTTCCTATAGCGCCGCGCAGCCAGGCGCCCGTCGCCAGCGCCGCCTCGGGCACGACGACGTCGAACTTGATGCTGCCCGTGACGACCACGCCCCGCACGCCCAGCTGGCGCACGCGATCGGCGTCGTCCTGCGTCTGCGCCGCCACCAGGGTGATGCCGCGCGCCGCATCGGCAATCAGTTTGCCCAGGCGCTGCGCCTTGCCCAGCGAGCGTTGCGACAGGCGCGCATTGGCCAGCACCACGGGCACTTTGTAGCGATTGCATTGGTGGATCAGATTCGGCCACACTTCCGTCTCCATCAGGATGCAGATGCGCGGCGCGAAATGGCGGATGAATCGGGCCGGCATGGCGCCCGTGTCATACGGCAAATAGCTTTGCACCAGGCGCGCGCCGTGTCTGGCGAACAGGGATTTTCCCGTGGCACGCCCCGTCGGCGTCATGTGCGTGAGAACGATGCGGCACGCCGGCCATGCGGCCAGCAGCGCATCGATCAGCGGCTCGGCCGCGCGCGTCTCGCCGACGGAGACGGCATGCAGCCAGATGGTGTCCGTCGCAGGTGTCGACTGGCGCCCGTAAAAGCCCAGGCGTTCGCCCCAGTGCTGGCGGTAGCCGGGTTCCTGGCGTCCGCGCAGCCACAATCGCGCCAGCACCAGGGGCAAGGCCAGCCACCAGGCAAGGGTATAAAGAAGTCGCATGATAGGTAATGTTGAAGTCAGGCGGGCGGATGGTCGGCCAGCAGGCGCCGTGCCGCGGCCAGCACTTCCGGCACGCCGGGCGGCGCGCCCTTGTCGCCCAGGTTGATGATTTTCGGCGACCAGTTGCCTTCCGTTTTCCACAGCGGCGAATCGGCATAGATTTCCACTGTCGGACGCACGAAGGCGGCGGCGATATGCGTCAAGCCCGTATCGACACCGATCACCAGCGCCGCGTGGTGCGCCAGCAGGGTGGCGTCGCCCATCGACAGCTTCGGCAGCACGCGCGCGTTGGGCAGGCTGGCCGCCAGTTGTTCGGCTTCCGCCTTTTCCTTGGGCGAACCCCAGGGCAGCAGAATCGGCATCGGCGCGAGCGCCTGGCCCAGGGCGATCCAGTTCTGCGGCGCCCATTTCTTGGCGTCGCGCGCCGTGCCATGGAAATACACGCAGTAGGGCGCCTCGCCCATCCAGTCCGGGCGCGCTTCGCTGCCGGATACTTCCGGCAAGCCGAAATCGGCCGGCGTGTCGACCGTGTAGCCGAGTGCCGCGGCGGCAACCAGGCGGCCGCGCGCCACCGCATGCGTGCGCGGGTCGAGCGGGATGCTCTTCGTGTGAAAAATGCGCGAGATGCCTTCGTAGCCGGAGCCTTCGCTGCCATTGGCCAGGCCGACCTTCTGTCCGCCCGGCGCCAGGCGCGCGGCACCCATGATGATGCCCGTCTTGAGCAAGCCCTGGGTATCGAACACATAATCGTAATGCGTCTGGCGCAGGTTGCGGAAGAAGGCGGCGATTTCCGCGCGCGTCTCTTTCTTGCCCAGGCTCTTGCGCCAGCGCCGCAGCGCGAACGGGAAGATGGTACCCACGCGCGGGTTCAGGCGCACCAGGCTGACATAACCCTCCTCGACCACCCAGTCGATGGTCGCGTCCGGATAATGGCGGGCGATGTCCGCCACCATCGGCAGGTTATGCAGCACATCGCCCAGCGAAGACACCCGCACCAGCAGGATTTTCAAGGGCGTCTGTGCGCCCGTTTGGCCGGCCATGCTGTCAGAACGGCAGGACGGCGTCAGGCTTGGCGGCCAGGATCACGCTCTTGAACTGGCCCTGGATGCGCGCCAGGGCTTCCAGCGTTTCCGCTTCGAAGCGCATGACGATCACCGGCGTGGTGTTCGACGAGCGGGCCAGGCCGAAGCCGTCCGCGTATTCCACGCGCAAGCCGTCGATGGTGATGATCTGTTCATTGCCGGGGAAGACGGCGTCGCGACGCAGCATGTCCATCAGCGCGACGTTCTCCCCTTCCTTCAGCTCCAGATGCAGTTCCGGCGTGCTGTCGGACTGCGGCAGGGAATTAAGCAAGGCCGATGGATTCGCTTCGCGCGTGAGGATTTCCAGCAGGCGCGCGGCGGAATACAGGCCGTCGTCGAAACCGTACCAGCGGTCCTTGAAGAAGATATGCCCGCTCATTTCGCCGCCCAGCGGCGCACCCGTCTCGCGCAGCTTGGCTTTCACCAGCGAGTGGCCCGTCTTGTACATCAGCGGCACGCCGCCATGCTTGGTGATCCAGGGCGCCAGGTGGCGCGTGCATTTGACGTCGTACAGGATCTGCGCACCCGGATGGCGGGTCAGCACGTCGGCCGCGAACAGCATCATCTGGCGGTCAGGGTAGATGATCTGGCCATCCTTGGTGACCACGCCGAGGCGATCGCCGTCGCCGTCGAAAGCGATGCCGATTTCCGCGTCCGTCTCGGCCAGGCAGCGGATCAGGTCCTGCAGGTTTTCCGGATGCGCCGGGTCCGGGTGGTGGTTCGGGAAATTGCCATCGACGTCGCAGAACAGTTCGATGACTTCGCAGCCCATGCCGCGGAACAGGTCGCCCGCGAACGCGCCGGCCACGCCATTGCCGCAGTCGACGGCGATCTTGATCGGGCGCGCCAGCTTGACGTCGCCCAGGATGCGCTCCAGGTAGGCGGCGCGGATATCGTGCGTGGCATAGCTTCCCGGGGTGGCGCTGGCGCTAACGTCGTGCGCGACGATGCTGTGGTACAGCGCCTGGATCGCTTCGCCGTGGATCGCTTCGCCGGCCAGCACCATCTTGAAACCGTTGTAGTCGGGTGGATTATGGCTGCCCGTGACCATGATGCCGGAGCGCGTGTCGAGCACATTCGTGCCAAAGTACACCATCGGCGTGGCCACCACGCCCAGGTCGATCACGTCGACGCCTGCCGCTTGCAAGCCCTGCGCCAGCGCCGCCGTCAATTCCGGCCCAGACAGGCGACCATCGCGGCCGATCACGACCCGCTGCTCGCCCTTGGCCAGGGCGGCTTGGCCAAATGCCTGACCGATCTTGTGGGCCACGCCGGCATCGAGGGTTTTAGCGATGATGCCGCGAATATCGTAGGCCTTGAAGATCGTTCTGGACAATGGAAGCATGGTGTGGGCGGTATAAGTAAGGGGATAGTAAGGTGCCTGGCAAGGTGCAGCGCGCGGCTGGCGGCTTGCCACTGCGCCAAGAGTATACCGAATTATACGCGCAGCAGATCGATCGACTTGCCCGATTCCACCCATTGCCTGACCCACAGCGGCTGGCGGCCACGGCCTGTCCATTGCTCGGTCGCATTGTCAGGATGGCGGTAACGCACCGCGACTTTGCCCGCGCGCGGGTGCAAGCCGTCGATTATCAGCTGTTTCAGCGGAATACCCGCCTGCTGCGCGATGGCCATGATCTGTTCGCGCGCCTTGTTCAAGTCTTCACGCTCGCGGCTGTTCAATTCCCGCTTGACATTATCTTCCAGCTTGCGCAATTCCAGCATCGTCATCGTAGACAAATCCATCCCGTACATCCTTTACATTAATTTAAATAATAAAATAGGCGTGAAATATACTACATTGTATAAATATCCGCGCACCGCAGCATAATCCGTCGTCATTTGAATCACGGCCATCGACTTATTTATCTTCTCAATATGAAGATTCAATGAGGAATATGCCGAAAGCGCGCGTGAAAACATAAATAAACAGGGATGGCTGGCGTTCCGGATTGCCCGCGCATGCCGCCTGCGAGGCTGCAATGGCGCGGCTATTCATTCAGAAAACGCGCAGGTGGATTAATATCGATGCACGCCAGCGGGAAATGAAGACCATTCAATCGCCCGGCGGCATAATCGGCAACGATTTTTTTCTCTCCCCTTGGCCGCGCGCGCAATTGCTCACGGACCAGCAATGCACCCGACGCCCAGGAGCTGGCATGCTTATAATGCAGGCGCGTAGTTCACTTCACCCCGGCACATATGAAAACTTACTTTATCGGCGATTTGCAAGGCTGCCATGCACAAACCGTCGAACTGATCGAACGGATCCAGGCGGCGGCAAGCGGCCCGTACCGCCTGCTGTTCGCGGGCGACCTGATCAATCGAGGCCCGGCCTCGCTGGCCACCCTGCGCCACGTGCATGCGCTGGCGCAGCAGGGCCTGGCCGACAGCGTCCTGGGCAACCATGACTTGCACCTGCTGGCCGTGGCCAACGGCATCCGGCCCGAGCATGCGTCCGATACGCTGGCCGAGATCCTCGACGCCCCCGACCGCGATGAGTTGATCACCTGGCTGCGCCAGCGGCCACTGGCGCTGGCGCACGACGGCCATGTGCTCGTGCATGCGGGCCTGCTGCCGCAATGGAGCGCGGCCCAGGCCCTGTCGCTGAGCGGGGAAGTGTCCGCCATGCTGCGCAGCGACGGCTGGATAGCCTTCCTGCGCAGCATGTACGGCAACGAGCCGGCCGCCTGGCGCGACGACCTGCAGGGCGCCGACCGGCTGCGCTGCATCGTCAACGCCATGACGCGGCTGCGCTTTTGCACGCCGGACGGCGTGATGGACTTCAAGATGAAGGAGAGCGGCAGCGCGCCGCCCGGTTCCGCCATGCTGCCCTGGTTCGACGTGCCGGGCCGGCAAAGCGCCAACGACACCATCGTCTTCGGCCACTGGTCGGCGCTGGGATTGCAGTTGCGGGAACGCCTGATCGGCCTCGATAGCGGCTGCGTCTGGGGCGGCAAGCTGTCGGCCGTGTGCCTGGAAGACCGCTCGCTGCTGCAGGTCGACTGTCCCGCCTTCCAGCAGCACAGCGGCAAGCGGTGAACTGCATGGCGCGCATATGCTTAGTCGAAATCGGTCGTTGGCCTTGCCGCGCATGGCCCGTATGATGGCGCTTTTGCCATTGCGATCCCATGCATCCTGATACCGACAGACTGGCGCGCTGGCTGCTCGGCAGCCTGGAACTCGACACCGCCGTCCTGCATGTGGGCCAGTACTGCGGCCGTTGGCGCGCTTCCACGGCGGGCCGGGAACTGGGCAGCTTTCACCTGGTGCTCGATGGCCACTGCTATCTGCATCTCGACGGGGCGGCGCCGATTGCGCTCGGCCCGCGCGACGGCGTCTTCCTGCTGCGCGACTTGCCGCACTTCCTCAGCCCCCACAGCGACCCGCTGCAGGCGGTGAGCGCGCAAGCCATGCTGCCGTTGCGATCGCCCACGGAGCGGCCGGCGACGGCGCTGGCCTGCGGCTTCTTTCAATTTCGCGGCGCCCTCTCCGCGCTGATCGTCGACTCCTTCCCGCCGTATCTGCTGATACGCGGCGATGCGCCCGCCTTCAGCGCCGCCGCCGCGCTGTTCGACCTGATCCTGGCGGAAGCGGGCGGCGATCCGGAACAGCCGTCGCCGCTCATCGCGCGTCTGGTCGAACTGCTGTTCTTTTACCTGATCCGCCATGTGGCGCAGGGCGAGCAGGTGGCGGCCGGCCTGCTGTCGCTGCTGCACCAGCCCGCATTTTCGCCGCTGCTCGAGCGCATGCTCGACGCCCCCGCCGACGACTGGTCGATCGAGAACATGGCCAAGGCGGCCTGCATGTCGCGCGCCAGCTTCTGCAAGCATTTCGCCAGCGCCAGCGGCCACTCGCCGGCCCAGTTCCTGCTCCTGCTGCGCATGAAGATCGCGGCGCGGCGCCTGCACGACGGCGTCTCCGTCGAACGCGCGGCCGAACTGGTGGGTTACCGCTCGCACGCCGCCTTTACGCGCGCCTTCAAGCGGGTCACGGGCGAGCAGCCGGGCGCCTACCGGCGCGACCAGCGCCAGCGCCAGCTGGCCAGCTAAATCAAGAATCACACAATCGCAGACGAACGAGCACAAAAGGACGACGCTGACGTCTGTTACCTGCACGGCATGGCCGATATAATGACCGGGTGACTTACTAACTTAGCAAGGTACCCCATGTCCCGTCTGACGCTGCACACTCTCGATACCGCCCCGGCCGACAGCCGTCCCTTCGTGGAAAAGGCCATCGCCAACAATGGCTTCCTGCCCAACCTGATCGGCGTGCTGGCCAACGCCCCGCTGGCCCTGGAAACCTATCTGACCGTCTCCGGCATCAATGCGCGCGCCAGCTTGAGTCTGATGGAACGCGAAGTGGTGCAGATCACGGCCGCGCGCATCCATGGCTGCGATTTCTGCATCGCCGGCCATAGCGCCATCTCGCTGAAAAAAGCGGGCCAGAGGCCCGATACCGTGCGCGCGCTGCAGCATGGCCAGCCGACGGGCGACACAAAGCTCGACGCCGTCGCCGCCTTCGCCACGGCCGTCATCGCCACGCGCGGCGCCGTCAGCGACGCCGAATATCAAACCTTCCTGGCGGCCGGCTACAACGAACAGCAGGCGCTGGAAGTGGTGCTGGGCATCAGCCTGGCCACCCTGTGCAATTTCTCCAACAGCCTGGCCGGCACGCCCGTCAATCCGCAATTGACGCCCTACCTGCCTGGCGCCGTCTGACATGGGCCACCTCAATCACTGGCTGCACACGCACGCCGACCAGCTCGACCAATCGTCGCAGCTGGCTGAAACCATCGTGCCGGCCCTGGCCGGCGAGCAGCTGCTGGCCATCGGCGTACCGCAGCAACACGGCGGCACGGGCGGCGACGTGCGCGACGCCATCGACGCCATCGCCAAGGTGGCCGAACAATCGGTGACGGCCGCCTTTGTCTTCTGGGGCCAGCGCTGCTTCATCGAATTCCTGCTGCAAAGCGAGAACCGCGCGCTGGCCGAACGCCGCTTGCCGGGCCTGCTGGCCGGCACGCAGGCGGGCGCCAGCGGCCTGTCGAACGCCATGAAATTCTTGTCCGGCATCGAGCAGCTGCAAATCACGGGCGCGCGCCACGACGACGGCTTGCTGGTCGACGGCGGCCTGGCGTGGGTGACGAACTTGCGCAAGGCGGGCTTTGTCGCGGCGGCCGCCGTGGCGCCGAACGACGGCGCGCCCCCCGTCATCGTCGCCTTCGACAGCGGCACGGCAGGCGTGCAGCGCAGCGACGACCTGGACCTGATCGCCCTGCGCGGCAGCAATACGGCATCCGTCAAGCTGGCGCAGGTGCACATCCCCGCCGCGGACATCATCAGCGACAATGCGCCAGCCTGGCTGCCGCAGGTGCGCCCATCGTTCCTCGGCATGCAGTGCGGCCTGTCGATCGGCCTGGCGCGCGCCAGCCTGGCCAAGGCGGCGCAGATTTCGGCCGGTTCGCGCAACGCGCTCACGCCGCGCATCGAAGCGCTGCAAGCGACCCTGGAGGCCGCCGTCGCCACCTTGCTGGCCGGCGTGCACGATGGCCGCTTCAAGGCGCAGGCGCCGGCCATGTTCCGCCTGCGCATACAGCTGGCCGACGTGCTGCAGCAGGCGCTGATGCTGGAACTGCAAGCCATGGGCGGGCGCGCCTACCTGAACGCCGAGCAGCAGGGCTTTGCCCGCCGCTGGCGCGAATCGTCGTTCATCCCCATCGTCACCCCCAGCCTGACGCAGTTGCAGGCGGCCTTGCAGCTGTTCGACAGCCAGCAGGCGGCCAAGGCGGCGGGAGCCCCGGCATGACGACAGCGGTGGAAACGCAAGACTGGGCGCTGCAGGCGCAGGACCTGAGCTATGCCTATCCGGGCACGGCGCCCGTGTTCCAGCACGTCTCGCTGGGCGTGCGCAAGCGCGAAATCGTCTGCCTGCTGGGCGGCAGCGGCTGCGGCAAATCGAGTTTGCTGCGCGTGCTGGCCGGCTTGCAGCCGCCGTCCACGGGCGCGATTCAATTCCTCGACGCGCCCATGCGCGAACCGGACCCGCGCAGCGCCCTCGTCTTCCAGCAGGCGAGCCTGCTGCCCTGGCTGAACGTCACGGGCAACGCCGGCTTCGGCCTGGACTTCAAGCACCAGCCGCAACTGACGCGCGAGGCGCACCAGGCGCGCGTGGCGCAAGCCATCGATGCGGTGGGCTTGAAGGGCCGCGAAAAGCTGTATCCATCCGCGCTGTCGGGCGGTATGGCGCAGCGCGTGGCGCTGGCGCGCGCGCTGGCGCGCGAACCGGAACTGCTGTTCGCCGACGAACCGTTTTCCGCGCTTGACGCCATCACGCGCGCCGAGATGCAGTCGCTGCTGGTCGACGTGGTGCACCGCTGGCATACGGCTGTGCTGCTGGTCACGCACGATATCGACGAAGCCATCCTCGTGGCCGACCGCATCCTGCTGATGGGCGGCAAGCCGGGCAACATCGTGCGGGAATGGCCCGTCGCCATCGACCAGCCGCGCATCGGCCACAGCGCCGACGTGATCGCCCTCAAGATGGACATCCTCGACGCCCTACAGGCGCTGCAAAAGCAGGATCAAACGCCCGCCTTCGCCCCCAATTAATCGACCGGAACTTTCCCATGACATTCGAAGACCACAACAACCCCCTGCATATCTGCGCCTCGTCCGATTGCGACTGCGGCCTGACGCGGCGCGACTTTTTGCGCATGTCGGCCCTGGCCACGGCCAGCGTCGCCTCGCCGCTGCTGTTCGCCGGCGACGCCATGGCCCAGCAAGGCCCGAAAGGCGACGACCAGCCCGTGAAGATCGGCTACCTGCCGATCACCGACGCCACCCCGTTGCTCGTCGCCCACGCCCGCAAGCTGTTTGAAGCGGAAGGACTGCAGGCGGAAACGCCGCGCCTGTTCCGCAGCTGGGCTCAGATCATCGAAGCCTTCGTCTCCGGCCAGGTCAACGTCATCCACCTGCTGTCGCCGGCCACCCTGTGGGTGCGCTACGGCGCCAAGTTCCCCGCCAAGGTCGTCGCCTGGAATCACGTCAACGGCTCCGCGCTGACGGTGGCCAACGAGATCAACAAGGTCTCCGACCTGGGTGGGCGCACGGTTGCCATCCCGTTCTGGTACTCGATCCACAACATCCTGCTGCAGCAAATCCTGAGCGCCAATGGCCTGACCCCGGTCACGCGCGCGCGCAACGCGGCCATCAAGCCGAATGAAGTCAACCTGATCGTGCTGGCGCCGGCCGAAATGGTCTCGGCCCTGGCCAGCAAGTCGATTGCCGGCTATATCGTGGCCGAACCGTTCAATGCGGCGGCGGAAAACGCCGGCATCGGCAAGATCCTGCGCTTCTCGGGCGACGTGTGGAAAAACCATGCGTGCTGCGTCACATTCCTGTCCGAGCGCGACATCAACACGCGTCCCGAATGGGCGCAGAAAGTCACCAACGCCATCGTCAAGGCGCAGCTGTGGACGCGTTCGAACCAGGTCGACACGGCCAAGCTGCTGTCGAACGTCGGCGAACACCGCTACACGCCGCATCCGCTGCAAGTGCTGACCAAGGTTCTGGCCACCACCGATTACGCCGGCTATGAAAAGCAGGGCCTGATCGTGCACAAGAACTGGCAGCAGCGCCGCATCGACTTCCAGCCGTATCCATTCGCCTCGTACACGGAAGAGCTGGTGCGCGCCATCGGCCGCACCAAGGTCGAAGGCGACACGCGCTTCCTGGCCAACCTCGATCCGAAGTTCGCCGCGCGCGACCTGGTCGATGACCGCTTCGTGCGCAAGGCCATCACGGCAGTCGGCGGCCCTGCCGCCTTCGGCTTGCCGGCCAACCTGCTGCGCAGCGAAACCGTGGCGGTCTGACGATGACGCGCAAGTTGTTCACGAAGTTCGGCCTGCCCCTGGTGGGGCTGGCCTGTGCCTTGCTGCTGTGGTCCATGGGCGTGACGGCGCTGGAGAAATCCACGCCCATCGCCACCGCCTTCGCGCCCTTGCCCACGGCGCTGGCGTTCCAGGAGATGGTGGGCGGTTCGGATATCTGGCTGCACGTGGTATTGAGCCTGCAAAGGGTGGCCGTGGGCCTGGGGCTGGCCATCGTCATCGGCGTGCCGCTGGGCGTGCTGGTGGCCATGTCGAAAAGCTTTTCCGGCGCGGCCATGCCGCTGTTCCAGCTGCTGCGCATGATTTCACCGCTGTCGTGGATGCCGATCGCCGTGATGGTGCTCGGTGTCGGCGACGCGCCCGTGTACTTTCTGCTGGCATTTGCGGCCGTCTGGCCGATTTTGCTCAATACGGCGGCCGGCGTGGCGCGGCTCGACCCGAACTGGCTGCTGCTGGCGCGCAGCCTGTCGGCCACGCGCAGCGAAATCGTCTTCAAGGTGATTTTGCCGGGCATCACGGCCGATATCCTGACGGGTGTGCGCCTGGCCATCGGCATCATCTGGATCGTGCTGGTGCCGGCGGAAATGCTGGGCGTGTCGGCCGGTCTCGGTTACTTCATCCTCGACACGCGCGACCGCCTCGCGTATTCGGAGCTGATGGCCGCCATCGTACTGATCGGCATACTCGGTTTCATGCTCGACTACCTGGCCCGCGCCGCGCATGCGCGCTGGCTGCACGTGAAGAACTAAGCCAATGCGCTAGGCGGTCTTTTCCAGCGGCAGCGCGGCGGCCACGGCCGCCTGCGTTGCCGCCGCCAGCTCACGCCGGTGCGCGTCAAGAGTCGCCACGGGCGCCAGACAGGTCAGGCGCGCCGTGATCGGCGGACCGCTCAGGATCGCCACCATGCTTTGCGCAAAACTCATCTCGCCGATGAAGTCGACGGCGTGATGCAACGCTCCCTTGTCATCCACATACACGAGCGCGAACGGCTGCACCGGCACTTGCGCGTCGATGGCCGCCTCGAACAGGTTGGCGTGGAACGGCAGGATCTGCCCCTGCGCGGCGGTCGTCCCTTCGGGGAAGAACGCGATGCGCTCGCCGGCCGTCAACTTATCCACCAGGCCCTGGAAAATCAGGCGCAGGTCGCGCTTGCTGCCGCGCGAAATGAAGATGGTGCCGGCGCGTCCCGCCAGCCAGCCGAGGATAGGCCAGGCACGGATTTCCGCCTTGGCGACGAAACGGCAGGGGTGGACGGCGTTGATGACGAAGATGTCGAGCCACGACACGTGGTTCGCCACCACCATCGCGTGGTCGAGGGCCGGCGCGCTGTCGGCCGGCTGCGCCACATGCACGCCGCAGATGTCCAGCAGCTGCGTCGACCAGCGGCGGATGCGCCGGTTGCGGCCCTCCAGGTCCAGCCAGGGAAAGAGCACGGCGCTCTTGGCCATGCCGCAGCTCAGGTGAATGGCGATGCGCGCGAGGCGGTAGGTAAGCAGAAGTTTCAAATCACACCAACAAATAAACCAGAACCGAAATCCGGGAGCAGACAAGGGATGCCGGGGCAGTCTGCCCCGGTCCATGGATCTGATTTTTTAACGCTGAAACGCCACCTGTCCAGCCACGATGGTCGCCTTGACAATGCCGCTCAGCTCATAGCCGAGGAAAGGCGTGTGCTTGCCCTGGCTGGCCAGCGACGCCGACGACACGGTCCAGCGCGCGGCGGGGTCGAAGACGCAGATGTCGGCCGCCTCGCCCACGGCCAGGCTGCCGGCCGGGATGCCGGCCACGCGGGCCGCGTCGGACGTGACCTTGGCCACGGCGCGCGCCAGCGGACGGGCGCCCGCCTGCGGCTGCGCCAGCGCATAGTCGTCAGCCCATTTCAGGGCCAGCGACAGCAGCAGTTCCAGGCCAGTGGCACCAGGCGACGCTTCGCCGAACGGCAGCAGTTTTTCATCGTCGTCGACCGGCGTGTGGTCCGAGCACATGGCGTCGACCGTGCCGTCGAGCAGGCCGGCGCGGATCGCATCGCGGTCGCGCTGGCTGCGGAACGGCGGCGTGACCCTCGCGTTCGGATCGAAGAAGCCGATGTCGGCGTCCGTCAGGTGCACATGGTGCACGCCCACGTCGCAGGTGACGGGCAAGCCTTCGGCTTTCGCCGCGCGGATCAGTTCCAGACCCGCCGCCGACGAGATGCGGCACAGGTGCACGCGCGCGCGGCTGGCGCGCATCAATTCGAAGATCGTGTGCAGGGCGATGGTTTCGGACATCACGGGCACGCCGGACAGGCCCAGGCGCGACGCCAGCGGGCCGCTGTGGGCGATGCCGCCGCGGCCGATGTGCGGATCCTGCGGGCGCAGCCAGACGGTGTAGCCGAAGGTGTTCGCATACTGCATCGCGCGCAGCAGCACGGTGGTGTCTTCGATCGGCTCTTCCGCCTGCGCGAAGCCGATGCAGCCCGCTTCCGTCAGTTCCGCCATCTCCGTCAGCGACTGGCCTTTCAGACCCATGGTCAGCGCGCCCAGCGGGTGCACGTGCGCCTTGTTCTGCGTCTTGGCGCGGTATTTCAGCATTTCCACCAGACCCGGCTCATCCAACACGGGATCGGTGTCGGGCGGGCACACGAGGCTCGTGACGCCGCCTTGCAGGGCCGCCTGCAATTCCGATTCCAGGGTCGCCTTGTATTCGTAACCCGGCTCGCGCAGGCGCGCGGACAGGTCGACCAGGCCGGGGGAAACCACCAGGCCTGCCGCGTCGAACGTCGTGTCGGCGGTGAAACCGACGGGGGCGCTGCCCACGGCCAGCACCTTGCCGTCGGCGATAAACAGGTCTTGCAAGCCATCGATGCCGTTGGCAGGGTCGATCAGGTGGCCGTTCTTGATATGTAGTGTCGTCATGCTCGCTTACTCGTCCTTGGGCTATCAGCCCTGATTACCAGCCAAAATACTCATCACCGCCATGCGCACGGCGATACCGAACGTCACCTGCGGCAGGATCACCGCCTGCGGACCGTCGGCCACGGCCGAATCGATCTCCACGCCGCGGTTCATCGGGCCCGGATGCATGACGATGGCGTCCGGTTTTGCCAGCGCCAGGCGCTCGGCCGTCAAGCCGTAACTCTTGAAATACTCCTGCGCCGATGGCAGCAGCGCGCCGCTCATGCGTTCATTCTGCAGGCGCAGCATGATGATCACGTCCACGCCTTTCAAGCCTTCATCCATGTTGGTGAAGGTGCGCACGCCCATTTGCTCCAGGCCGCCCGGCAGCAGGGTGTGCGGGCCGATGGCGCGCACTTCCGGCACGCCCAGGGTGGTCAGCGCGTGGATGTCGGAACGGGCCACGCGGCTGTGCAGGATGTCGCCCACGATGGCCACCGTCAGATTGGTGAAATCCTTCTTGTAGTGGCGGATCGTGTACATGTCGAGCAAACCCTGGGTCGGGTGAGCGTGGCGTCCGTCGCCGGCGTTGACGACGTGGACATGCGGCTGCTTGGTGTCGATCAGGTGCTTGGCGATCAGGTAGGGCGCGCCCGACTGCGCGTGGCGCACAACGAACATGTCGGCATGCATGGCCGACAGGTTATCGATGGTGTCGAGCAGGGACTCGCCCTTGCTGGCCGACGACGCCTGGATGTTCAGGTTGATGACGTCGGCCGACAAACGCTTCGAGGCGATCTCGAAGGTGGTGCGGGTGCGCGTGGAGTTTTCAAAGAACAGGTTGAAAACGCTCTTGCCGCGCATCAGCGGCACTTTTTTCACATCGCGGTCGGAGATGCCGACGAACGAGGAAGCCGTGTCGAGGATGTGGTTGACGATAGACTTCGGCAAGCCTTCAATCGTCAGCAGATGTTGCAGTTCGCCGTGTTTATTCAGTTGCGGATTAAGCATGGTGGGTATCTATGGTGAGCGTGAATTTTCCATCGTCGGCTTGCTTCAGGACCAGGGCCTGGCCCGGTGGCACGGCAGTGAAGGCGGCCACGAAATCGGCGGCCACCGGCAACTGGCGTTCGCCGCGGTCGACCAGGGCGGCCAGCATGATCTTCGCCGGGCGGCCGTAGTCGAACAGTTCATTGATGGCCGCGCGCGTGGTGCGGCCCGTGTACAGCACGTCGTCGACCAGCAGGATGGTGGCGCCGGCCACGTCAAAACTGATTTGCGTCGGCTTGACGTCGGCATGTAGGCCCTTCTGGGCGAAGTCGTCGCGGTAGAACGAGACGTCGAGCACACCCAGGCGGTCGAGCAGGTTCAGGTCGCGCGCCAGGCGTTCGGCCAGCCAGGCGCCGCCCGAATGGATGCCGACGATGGCCACGTTGGGGATGCCCGCCAGGCCGCTCTGCACTTGCTGCAGCAAGACCGCATACAGGGCCTCGGCGTCGAGTTGGGAAGGATTCGCAGGATGCGGCATAGAGTTCTTAATCATTCAGGGAGGGAGTCTAAGGTCAGATTAATAATTCGCGTCGAAATACTGTTGCAGGATGACGGCGGCGGCGCGGTCGTCGATGACTTCACCGCGCTTGGCGGCGATGACGGCCGAGGAATAGCGCTCGTCGACCAGTTCCACCGGCAGGTTGAAGCGGCCATGCACCTGGTTGGCGAAACGGCGGCAGCGCGCGCTCATCTCGTGTTCGGTGCCGTCCGGATGGCTGGGCAGACCTACCACGATGCGGCTCGCGCCCCACTCCTTGATCAGGCTATCGATGGCGGCAAACTTCGGCTCGTTCGCCGTCGCCGTGATCACGCTGAGCGGCTTGGCCTGGCAAATCATGGTATTGCCGATGGCCACGCCGATGCGTTTCAAGCCGAAATCGAAGGCGAGGATGGTGTCGATGGCGTCACTCGTCACAGCATTTTTCCATAATAAAGATCAACATAGGTGGTGCCAGAAACCGTAGCGAGCAAGCTCAATGTCGGGTTGAGTAGCGGAGCTGTACGAAGGTACAGCGAGCAACGGATGCCCGAAAGTGGGCTGCGCAGTAGGTTTATGGCATCCACCTCATGCGTGTCCGGCCTCGCTCGCCAACATGAGTGGATCGATGCCGAGCAGCTTGATGGCCGCCACGTAGCGCTGCTCGATGGGGAAATCGAACAGGATGTCGGCCGAGGCGCCCACCGTCAGCCAGCCGTTGCGGCCGATCTCGTCTTCCAGCTGGCCCGGGCTCCAGCCCGAGTAGCCGATCGAGACGAGCATGCGCTCGGGACCATCGCCCTTGGCGACGGCTTCGAGCACGTCGATCGAGGTGGTAAACGCCACTTCATCGGTGACCGTCAGCGACGAGGAATAGCGCGCGCCCGGCGTATGCAGCACGAAGCCGCGGTCATCCTGCACGGGGCCGCCGAACATGATCGGTTCATTGATGATGGGCGTGTCGCTGCCAGCCGCCAGTTTCAGGTCGATGCGGTCGAACAGCACTTCCATGGTCATGTCGGTGGGTTTGTTGATGACGACGCCCAGCACGCCGTTTTCATTGTGTTCACACACGTAGACGACCGTGCCGCCAAAGATCGGATCTTGCATGGCCGGCATCGCAATGAGGAAATGGTTGGCCAGATTCAGGGTGGAGGAACCGGTCGCGGCCGGTTCTCCCACACCCTGCATCAAACGATGTCCTGGTAGAGTCTGGTCGATTTTACTCTTTTTCATACGCGATGCTCTCTCTGTGGGCTTGCTGGCAAGTCTCGCTTACCCCGCTATCGTACGCCTGGCACATCCTGCCGCGCATGTCGGGCGGCGAAAATCGGGTTGCCAGGCGCTATTCTTGTTATGTTGTAAATTAATGATCAATTCGCTTTGCCTGCAGGCGCATTGCAATGCCAATTGTAAAATTGATTGCAAAATCGCGGTCGCACATAAAGCACCGCGAACATACCCGGTAGTTTACACTGAATTGCCGCCGCAGCGACGCCAAAGGCACGACGCGAGCGGCCATAAAGCCCTGTTGGCGGCAAAAAATAGCCTATCTTTGACCCTGAACACGCGAAATCATGACAATCAAGACTTCCCTGGTGTGGTTCCGGCGCGATCTGCGCGCGTTTGACCATGCTGCACTGCATCACGCCCTGCGCCAGAGCCAGGCCGTGCATTGCGTGTTTGTATACGACACCGCCATCCTGGCAGCCCTGCCGCGCCGCGACCGGCGGGTCGACTTCATCCATGCCAGCGTGGCCGAGCTGGCCGGCGAATTGCGCCAGCTGGGCGGCGACCTGATCGTGCTGCACGCGGACGCCGCCGAGGCCATCCCGCGCCTGGCCGCCGAGCTGAACGCCGACGCCGTCTTCGCCAACCACGACTACGAACCGCAAGCGATCGCGCGCGACGCCAGCGTGGCCGCCGCGCTGACGCGCGACGCGCGCCTGTGGTTCAGCTTCAAGGATCAGGTGATCTTTGAAAAAGACGAGGTGCTGACGCTCTCGGCCAAGCCGTACACCGTCTACACGCCGTACAAGAATGCCTGGCTGAAGAAAATGCGCGCCGAACCCGGCTGTCTGGCGCCGTTCGCCATCGAGCCGCACGCGGCCAGCCTGGCGCCGCCGCGCACCGGCACGCCGGCGCCCCTGCCCACCCTGGGCGAGCTGGGCTTCGAGGCCAGCAACCTGACCGAGCTGGCCATTCCCACCGGCATGTCGGGCGCCAGCAAGCTGTTCGAGGATTTCCTGCCGCGCGTGGCCCGCTATGACGTGGCGCGCGATTTCCCCGCCCTGAAGGGACCGTCCTACCTGTCCATGCATCTGCGCTTCGGCACCGTGTCGCTGCGCTACCTGGTGCGCACCATCGTCGACCTGATGGACAGGGGCGGCGGCGGCGATGGCGCGCCCGTGTGGCTGGCCGAACTGATCTGGCGCGATTTCTACGCCATGATCCTGTACCAGAACCCGCACGTGGAAGGCGGCGCCTTCAAACCGGCCTACGACGCCATCGCCTGGGAAACGGGTCCCGCAGCCGATGCCGCCTTTGCCGCCTGGTGCGAGGGACGCACCGGCTATCCGCTGGTGGACGCGGCCATGGCACAGCTGAACCAGACGGGCTATATGCACAACCGCCTGCGCATGGTCACGGCCTGCTTCCTGATCAAGGACCTGGGCATCGACTGGCGCCGCGGCGAAGCGTATTTCGCGCTGCACCTGAATGACTTCGACCTGGCGTCGAACAACGGCGGCTGGCAATGGGCTTCGTCGTCGGGCTGCGACGCGCAGCCTTACTTTCGCATCTTCAATCCCATCACGCAATCGGAAAAATTCGATGCCGGCGGGCGCTTCATCCGCCGCTACCTGCCGCAGCTGAAGGCGCTGGGCGACAAGGAAATCCACGCGCCCTGGCTGGTGCCGCGCATGCTGCTCGAACAAAAAAACATCGTGCTGGGACGCGATTATCCGGAACCGCTGGTGCAGCACGACGAGGCGCGCAAGGAAACCCTGGAGCGCTATGCCGTGGTGAAGGTGGTGGCGTAGGTCAACAAGCGCCCCACTTCCGCCAGCAATTCCTCTTCCTGGAACGGCTTGCCGAAATACGCATTCACGCCCAGCTCGAACGCATGCGCGCGGTGCTTGTCGGCGCTGCGCGAAGTGATCATGATGACGGGGATGGCGCGCGTCTTGTCATCGCTGCGCACATTGCGCGTCAAATCGAAACCATCCATGCGCGGCATTTCCACGTCGACCAGCAGCATGGCCGGCATGGCGGCCGGCTCCAGCGCATGCAGCTGTTCCAGCGCATCGACGCCATCCTTGGCCAGCAGCACCTGGTAGCCTTCGCGTTCGAACAGGCGCTGCATCACGCGGCGCACCGTCAGCGAATCGTCGACCACCATCACGCGCACGGCTGGCACGGCCAGCGCGCTGGAAGCGGCATGCTGCGCGCTGCTGGCCAGCGCATATTGCGACAACAATTCAGGATGATGCTCCAGGTGCTGCGCCAGCGCCACCGGGTTCAGGATCAGCACGATGTCGCCCGTGCCCAGCACCGTGGCGCCGGCGATGCCCGGCATGCGCGCCAGTTGCGGGCCCACGTGCTTGACCACCACTTCGCGGTTGCCCACCACGTCATCGACCTGCAAGGCCAGCCTGTCATTGCCATTTCTCAGCAGGAGCACGGGCGCATAGCGCTGCGTGGCCTGCGCCGCCGGCGTCTCGCCCAGCATGGCCGACAGGTGGTGCAGCGCCAGCGACTGGCCGTGCGACTCGACGCGCCCGGCCGCCCGCACCTGCTCCAGCTGCTCGCCTTTCAGGTGCAGCACCTGCTCCACCAGCACCGATGGCAGGGCATACGTCTTGCCGTTGGCCGCCAGCAGCACCACCTGGGTGACGGC
Organism: Janthinobacterium rivuli; assembly: GCF_009208735.1. Taxonomy (GTDB): domain Bacteria; phylum Pseudomonadota; class Gammaproteobacteria; order Burkholderiales; family Burkholderiaceae_D; genus Janthinobacterium. Next base: position 57,049 of record NZ_WFLJ01000014.1, read on the forward strand.
CAGGGTCAGCGGCAGGTGGATGGTGAAGCGCATGCCCAGGCCCGCCTGCGTCAGCGTTTCCACGCGCCCGCCCAGGGCCAGCGCTTCGGAACGCACGATGTCCATGCCGACACCGCGTCCTGCCAGTTCCGTCAGGCTGTCGGCGGTGGAAAACCCGGGCGTGAAAATCAGCTCGGCCGCCTGCGCGTCGGTCAACGGCGCATCCGTCTCCACCAGGCCGGCGCCGTGCGCCTTGGCGCGGATGCGTTCCAGGTCCAGCCCCGCGCCATCGTCGGAAAAGGCGATCGCCACCTCATTGCCCTGCTGGCTGACCTGCACCAGCAGCTCGCCCGTCTCGCTCTTGCCCGCCGCCAGGCGCGCGTCGCGCGGCTCGACGCCGTGCACGATGGCATTGCGCAGCAAGTGTTCGAACGGTGCCGCCATGCGTTCGAGCACGCTGCGGTCGATTTCCACGCCGCCGCCGCGGATGTCGAGGTTGACCCGCTTGTCGACTTCCTTGGCGCTTTGCCGCGCCACGCGGAACAGCCGTTCGGCGATGCTGGCAAATGGCACCATGCGGATCTGCATCAGGTCGCGCTGCAGCTCGCGCGTCAGCCGCGCCTGCAGCACCAGGTCGTCCGTCACCGCATCGACGCTGTGGCTGAGGTTTTCATGGAAGGACGCCACGTCGTTGACGCTTTCGGCCATCATGCGCGTGAGCTCCTGCAGGCGCGTAAAGCGGTCGAATTCGAGCGGATCGAAATCGCGCTCGCTGCCGACGGCCATGCGCGAGGCGATCTGCGATTCGGCCTGCATTTCCACTTCGCGCAACTGGCGCCGCAAACGCGCCAGATTGTCGGAAAACTCGGACAGGGAAGCGCCCAGCACACCGACTTCATTTTCAATCTTGGAGCGGGTGATCGACACTTCGCCGGCCTGGTTCACCAGGCGGTCGAGGATATCGGCGCGCACGCGCACCAGCGCCGCCTTCGGTTCGGCGGCCGGCGTGTCTTCCATGCCCGGCAAGGGCAGCAAGGGCTGCTGCAACTGCTCGAACAGGTGCAGCGCATGGTCGTAATGGGCCAGCAATTCCTCGAAGGCCTGCGGCGTTGCGGTACCGGCGTGCAGCATGTTTTCGATATGCGTCTCGATTTCATGCGCATGCTGGCCCAGGCGCATGGCGCCGGCCATGCGCGCGCTGCCCTTGACCGTATGCAGGGTGCGCAGCAGCATCTGTGCCTGGCCGCTGTCGTGCGGCTGCTGCTGCCAGCTGCGCAGCGCCTCGCCGATCTGCGGCAGCAGGTCGGCGCCCTCCTCCAGGAAGACGGACAATAAATCGAGGTCGAGTTCATCGCTGATGCCGGCGCTGGCCGCCAGCAGCGCGGCCGCGTCCGCCGGCATGATGGCGGGCGCAGGCGCTTCCGGCGCCGCATGCTCCAACGGCGGCGCGTGCTCGAAGCCGGCGTCGAACAGATCGTCGCTGGCGCCGCTGTCGTGCACCGGTGCCGGTACGGATGCTTCGGCAGCCTCCGGCTGCAGCGCATCGGCGACGATGCTCGCATACGTCGCCTCGAACAGCGCCTCGAGCTGCGGCGCAGGAATCTCGGCCAATGCGTCGGCCGGCGCGTCGGCCAGCGGTTCGGCCAGCGGCTCGGTGGGCTGCGCCGGCGCGCCGACGATGCTGGCGTAAGCGGCCGCGAACAGGCCGTCGAGCCGCTCTTCCTGGCTTTCGCCGGGCGGCGCCGTCAGGGCGCGCCACAGGGTATTGAGCGCTTCGATCATGTCCGGCTGCGTTGGCGCCAGGTCGCCCAGCGCGAACGCCTGCAGCATATGCCCGATGCGCTGCGTGGCCTGTTCCAGCACGTCGTGCTGTTCGGCGCGCAGGCCGGCCAGCGGCGCCACCACCGTCTCGATCACCGTCTCGAGCGCGTGCGCCAGGTCGCGCAGCGACTGGAAGCCGACCGTGCCCGACGTGCCGGCCAGGGTATGCACGGCTTGCAGCGCCTCCGCGCTGACGGCGCGCTGTTCATGGCGCCATTCGCCGAAGTCGCGCGTGAGCACGCGCAACAATTCATCCGTCTCGGCCAGGTAGATGTTGTACAAGGGAAGGCTGATGCGCAGCTCGCCCACGTGTTTCAGATGATCGTCCGGCGCCTCGTGCGCGACGGGCGCCGTGGCCAAAGGAAGTCCGATCACATTGCCATTGCTGGCCACCGGCGCGGCCGATGCCGGGCGAGGCTTGCGCAGTTCGAACGGCCCGCCTTCACGCACGCGCTCGGCCGCCATCAGCAGCATGCCGGCCTCGCGCTCGCGCCCCGCGCCGCCTTCCAGTTCGGCCACCCATTCGCTGAGCTGGTACCAGCCGTAATTCAGCAGGGTGAACAAGTCATCGCTGACGGGGCGCGCTTCGGCCAGCCAGGTATTCATGACGCGCTCGATGGCGCCGGCCGCTTCGGCAAACTGCGCCAGGCCGATCATGCGGCTGCTGCCTTTCAGGGTATGGAACGAGCGGCGCAGCATGGCCAGGTGGTCGCCGCTGGCGGCTTGTTCGCGCGGCAGGGCCAGCGTGGTATCGACAAAGGCCAGCACTTCGCGCGCTTCGGCGATGAAGATGTCGAGCATCTCCGCATCGACATCGGTCACTGCCGGCGCGGCATCCATGCCGGCAGGAGCGGCGGGCGCCAGGGCCTGGTCGAGCAAGGGCACGGCGCCGGCGGCGGCGACTTTTTCAAATGGCAGGGCGCGGAAGGTGCCGGCGGCGGCGTCGAAATGGAAACGCCCGCTGGCCGCCTGCGCGTTGCGACCCAGCATATCGATAAAAAAGCCCAGCGCGCTGACATTTTGCGCGATCTCGTCGAGCGCCTCGGCCTGCGCCTCCGCCTTGGCGTCGCCACCGGCCATCTGCCGCACGGCCGCATCGACCTGCAGCACGGCGGCGCGCGCGTCTTCCTGTCCCAGCCCGGCCAGCTGCTGCTGCAACTGCTCCAGCACGGGCGCGACGCCATCAAGGGTCCCCGTCCGCGACGCATCCGCGTAATACGCATTGAGCACCTTTTCCACCTGGCGCAAGCCCGTCTTCATGTCCTCGGCCAACGCGGCCACGGTCTGGCCCTGCTCGATCTGGCGCGACAGCTCGCCCGCCGTGACGGGCGGCGGCGCTTCGCCAGCCAGCAGCGCCTGCAGGCGCGCGACGATGGTTTCCGCATTGCCGGCGAAATCGTCCGGCAGTCGGCGCAGCTGTTCCAGGCCAGTGTCGGCAAACAGCAGCGCCATGCCGATTTCATTCTCCAGCGCCGCACTGCGCCCGCTGGCCACGGCTTGCCGCGCCACGGCCGCGCATTCGCGCAGCAGGCTGGCCAGGGCCGGCTGCTTGAGGGACTCCACATGCGCCGCCACCTGTTGCAGCGCTTCGTCGAAATCCGCGCCCAGGGCTGGATCGAGATCGGCCTGCGCCAGACGGCTCCAGCTGGCGCGCGCCTGCGCCAGGGCCGTGCGGGCGCCTTGCAAGGCATCCTGGTCGACCTGGCCATAGCGCCGCGCTTCCACGTCGTCGGGCAGCATGCCTTCCAGCGCGAAGGCGGCGCGCAGCTGGCGTGCCTGCGGCGTCGGCGCGTGTGCCGCGGCGATGAAGAACAGGGCGTCGCGCAGCATCGCTTCGGGCAGGCTGGCCGTGCCCTGCGCCAGGCGGCGCAATTGCAGGTTGATCAGGCCGAACAGCTGTTTGACGTTGAGCGTGCCCATGCCCTCGCCGCTGGCCGCCAGCCCCGCAAACGCCTGCATGGCGAACCAGAAGGTGCGCGCCGGCGCCTCCTGCTGCGCGTCGGCCACCAGGGTCAAGGTGGCGTGCAGCTCGCCCGCATGCTGGCGCCGCGCCGCGTCATCCTGCGCCTTCAGGAACGGCAGCAGGGATTTTTCAAAGCGCCCGCGCCAGGCTGGATAATCGGCCGCCGGCGGCACTTCCGCCAGCGCGATGGCATGCCCTTCCAGCATCGACGCTGGCGGAAAAAACAGGTCGGCCGGGTGGATGCGCTCGGCGCCCAGCATGGTTTGCAGGTCGCGGTAGTAGGGGAACAAACGCGCCGGCTGCGGCGGCGTGCCGGCCACCAGGTCTTCCAGGTATTCGGTCAGGGCCTGATACAGGTCGGCGACGACTTGCGCATGATCGAGCGTGTATTCCAGGCTGCCGTCGCGAAAGCGCGCCAGCGCCTGTTCCGCGCCGTCCGTCAGCAGGCTGGCGCCGGCCACGTCCACCATCACCAGTGCGCCATGCGCCTGGTGCAGGTGCGAGCGCGCATGCTGCAGGGCCGTGGCGCGTTCCTCGCGCTCGCGGCCACCCGCCTCGAACAGGGCCGTTTTCGAGCGCCCCAGCGCTTCACGGATCTCCACCATCACCCACGACAAAGGTTCGCTGTCGAACGGCTTGGACTGCTGTGGACTATCAGGTGTGCTCATGCATGCCTCGGTAAGGAAATCGCCTGGACTGGCGCGGCGTTCAGGCGGCGACGCGGAAGCGCGACACCGAATTTTTCAGTTCCTGCGCCAGCATCGACAGTTTATGGATCGATTGCGCCGTTTGCTGCGTGCCATCCTGGGTCTGTTCCGCGACGCTCAGGATATGCTGGATATTCAAGGCCACGCCGCTGGCCGAACCGGCCTGCGTGCCGGTGGCGAACGAGATGCCCTGGATCAGTTCGGCCAGGTGTTTCGACACCTGGCTAATGTCGTTCAAGGCGGCGCCGGCCGCGTCGGACAGGCGTGCGCCCTCGACCACGCCCTGCGTGGAGGTTTCCATCGCCCGCGTCGCATCCTGGGTATCGGCCTGGATGGTGCGCACCAGCGCGCCGATCTGCTTGGCGGCGGCGGCCGAGCGTTCGGCCAGGCGCTGCACCTCCTCGGCGACGACGGAGAAGCCGCGCCCCGCCTCGCCGGCCGAAGCGGCCTGGATGGCGGCGTTCAGCGCCAGCACATTGGTCTGCTCGGTGATGTCGGAAATGAGCTCGGTGATTTCGCCGATCTCCTGCGACGATTCGCCCAGGCGCTTGATGCGCTTGGAAGTATCCTGGATCTGCTCGCGGATTTCATGCATGCCCTTGATGGCGTTTTCCACCGCCGTCGAACCCTGCTGCGCCGCCGCCACCGACTGGCGCGCCACGTCGGCCGAGACGCTGGCCGACTTCGACACGTCGGTAATCGCATTGGCCATCTTGACCACGGTGGCGCTGACGCCCTGGATTTCGCGCGACTGCTGCTGCGACGCGATCAGCAGCTTGCTGGAGATGCTTTGCGCCTGCGTCGAGGCGCGGTTGACCTGTTCGGCCGTCGCCGTCACCCTGCCCACCAGGCCGCGCAATTCCTCGACCGTATAGTTGACGGAATCGGCGATGGCGCCCGTGATGTCTTCCGACACGGTGGCCTGTACCGTCAGGTCGCCGTCGGCGACCTTCTGCAATTCGTTCATCAGGCGCAGGATGGCCGCCTGGTTCTGTTCATTCTTGGCCTTGGCCTGCTCCTCCTGTTCCTGCGACAGCAGGCGCAGGATTTCCGCTTCCTGGCGCCGCCGCTCGGCGTCGCGCGTGCGGTTGACGGAGTCCTGCAGCAGCACCCTGCCGATGCCGGCCGCCGCGATCAGGGTCAGCAGCACGCCGCCGACCATCATCCAGAAGGCCATGCCCAATGTTTCCTGGTTCACGTGGTACATCTGCTGCAGCAGGGTCAATCGCTGGCGCAGGTCTTCGTTCTCGTTGAAGATCAGCTGTTCGGCGCTTTTCGCCGAACTGAATTTGTCGAGCCGGTCGAGTATCGACGAGACCAGCTTCTGGTAAGTGTCGAAACTGGCCTTCAACGCCACGAGCCGGTCGCGCAGTTCGGCGTCGCGCGTGGGCGCCAATTGCAGCGACACGCTGCCATTGAGCAGGCCTTCGACGGCCGTGCGGAAATACGTCGTGTCGCGCCCCAGCGAGAATGCCGTTTCCGAGCTGATGCTGCCCGACGACAGGAACTCGCTGGCGCTGCGGCTCATGCGCTGGCTCAGCATCATCAGGCGGCCGATGACGGCCAGGTCGCGCGCATTGCCGCCACGTTGTACCTTCAGGGCCGCGACTTCCTCGGTCTGCGCCAGCAGCGCCGGCGACAGCGCATTCAATTGCTGCAGAGTCTTGTCGAATTCGCCCAGCTCGGGTTTCAGGCGCAGGATGGTGCTGGCCGCGCGGTCGCTGCTGGCCCACTTCTTGCGCGCGTCAGCCACCGCCGCCAGCAGGGCGGAACGCGACTCGCCGATATCGCGCCCGTGATACGTCCCGCCGCGCAGCATCAGGCGGAAATCCTGGTTCAGTTCATTGCGGCTTTCCTCGAGCTGGCGGAAGGCTTCCGGATTGCCTTGCACGGCGTTCGGCGCGGCCTTGCCGATGCGCTGCGAATGCATCAGCGCGTCGCTGGCCAGCTGCGTCTGCGCCGAGGCGATATTGCCGCTGCGCGTATTGAGGCCGACGAACAGCAGGCTGGCGGCCAGGCTCAGGGCCATCACCGTCGACAGGATGCTCAATTGTTTTTGCAGCGGCAAATGGCCGATCAGCGGCAGCTTCCAGTCCCCGGCCGGCGCGCTGGCCAGCGACTTGCGCCGTCCCAGCGCGTCGCGCAGGCGCAGCGGCAGGTCGGCCGCCGATGCCGGCTCCCCGGGCGCGTGCTGCGTTTCGGGCATGCCGGCCGCCAGGATCGGAGAATTGGCGCCCATCAGCAAATATCCTTGTGGTCAGGGAGGCCGCCAAAGCCGGCGTCGAGGAAGCGCTCCGCTTGCGCCAGCTGCGCCAGGTCCAGGCGCAGCCAGTGCTGCCCTTCGCCGTCGCGCAGCGCCTGCGCCGCCCATGCTGGGAACACGCCCTGCGCCGCATCCTGCACGGGCACGGGCTGCATCGTGCGCAGCTGGCGCAAGCCCAGCACGCGTTCGACCAGCAAGGCGCAATTGAGGCCGAGACGCGGAGAAAACGTGATGATGCGGCTGTGATGGCCGGGTACGCAAGCCGCTTCGCCCATGTAGCGGGCCAGATCGACGACCCCCGTCAGGCGTCCGCGCATGGCCGCCAGGCCCAGATACCAGTCCTGCGCCAGCGGCACGCCCTGGATCTGCACACCGGCGGCAATGACGATTTCGCCGAGCTGCGTCAGGTCGAGCAGGCACGGCCGGCCACCGAGCATCACGCCCAGCTCCTTGCGCGCCGCCAGCGCGCCGCTGCGCGCGGCCTGTATCCGCTCGATCAATTGCAGCTGATACTGGCGCAAGCGCCCCTGCCGCGCGCCCGTCTCGAAGGAGGGCATGGCGGCGGACGGGTAAGCCGCGGTGGGCACGCCGGGACCTGGCATCGTTGACATGGTCAGGAAATCGCGGCGATCTTGGCCAGCAGCTCGGCTTCCACCACCGGCTTGACCAGGTAGTCGCGCGCGCCCTGGCGCAAGCCCCAGATGCGATCCGTTTCCTGGCTCTTGCTGGAGCAGATAATCACCGGCACGTCCTGCAGTTCGGGATCGCGCGCGATGGCGCGCGTGATCTGGAAGCCATTCGCACCGGGCATCACCACGTCCATCAGGATCAGGTCGGGCCTGGCCTGCTTGAGTTGCGCCAGCGCGTCGGCGCCGTCCTGCGCCGTGAAGACGGCATAACCGGCACGCACCAGCATCTCGCTCAGGTAGTAGCGTTCTGTCGGCGAGTCATCGACGATCAGAATTGTGTGTATGGCCATCTGCTTCCTTGCTGCGTTGTCAATCAATAAAATCACTTACTCAAAATGCCCGGCCAGGTGCAAGCGCACGGCCGCCAGCAGCGTCTCGCGCGCCAGCGGCTTGGCCAGGCAGGCGCTGGCGCCAGCCATGGCGCCGCGCGCGCGGTCGAACAAGCCTTCCTTCGACGACAGCATCAGCACCGGCGTGGCGTGATACGCCGCGCTGGCCTTGATCAGCGCACAGGTGCGGTAGCCATCAAGGCGCGGCATCACGATATCGCACACGATCAGCGCCGGCTGGCAGTCGGCGATCTTGGCCAGGGCCTCGAAGCCGTTTTCCGCCACCACCACGCGATAACCGGCCTCGCCCAGGATCTTCGCGGCCGCGCTGCGTATCGTCGCGCTGTCGTCGATGACGAGTATGGTGGCGCTGGCGCGCACGGCATCGGACGGTGCCTCGGGCAAAAAAGGACGCGTCATGTGATTATTCGACAATCTTTCATACCATAGCACAGGCAGCCGCGATACCTGCGTGCGGCGCCATCGCATGCACCCCGATTAATTAAATCGCCACCATCTCGAAATCATCCTTGCGCGCACCGCATTCAGGACAGGTCCAGTTCATCGGAACATCGGCCCAACGCGTGCCCGGAGCGATGTCTTCGTCGGGCAGACCAGCCGCTTCATCATAAACCCAGCCGCAAATAAGACACATCCACGTTTGGAATTGCTGCGTTGTTTCGTTGCTACTCACGTTCTGCCACCCTTCAATCAAGTAAAATGCTGAATTAGGTATCTTAATCTACCCGCCGTGCAAAACCAAACTTCTCCCCTCATATTAAGCTTCGGCGTGTCCGATCCGGTCGGCGCGATCGGCATCCAGGCCGACCTGGCCACCTTTTCAGCCTTCGGCTGCCATGGTCTGTCCGTCACCACGGGCCTCCTGATCAGCGATACGGCGCGCGTGGAAGACGTGCAGGCGGTCGACCCGGACTGGGTTTCCGACCAGGCGCGCGTGCTGCTGGAAGACATGTCGGTCGCCGCCATCAAGATCGGCGCGCTGGGCAGCGTGGAAAACGTCACGGCCATCGCCGAAATCGTCTCCGACTATCCGAACGTGCCGCTGATCCTCGATCCCTTCATTTCGGCGCTGCCGGAACAGGGCATGGATGACGAAGACATCCTCACGGCCGTGCGCCAGCTCTTGATCCCGCAAACGACCCTGCTGGTGCTCTCGCCGGTGGAACTGGAGCGCCTGGCCGAGACCTGGCGCGACGCCGATCCGGACGACACCTTGCAGAATGACGTCGATTACCTGGTGGCGCTGGGCTGCGAATACGTGCTCGTCACCGGCATGCCGGCCGACGCCAGCAAGTCCGGCACGGCCGAAGGCAAGTTGCGCGCCAATACCCTGTTCGGCGAGGACGGCGTGGTGCGCCACGACGAATGGCAGCACCTGCCCGGCATCTTCAACGGCGCCGGCAGCACCCTGTCGGCGGCGGCCACCGCCCTGCTGGCCCTGGCGGAAAACGAAGACGATGTGCCGCAGGTGGTGGTGGCGGCGCAGGAATTCACGGCCGGCGCGCTGGCCCACGCGCAGCGCCATGGCATGGGCAAGCTGGTGCCGAACCGGCTGTTCCGGCAGCAGCGCCAGCGCGGCGCCCAATAGACACCGACCAGACGACACAGACAACGATCCACTTTCAAGGCACGATTATCATGACGACGACTTCACAGAACGACATCCTGTTTGCCCGCGCACAAAAAACCACGCCAGGCGGCGTCAATTCGCCCGTGCGCGCCTTCCGCTCCGTGGGCGGCACGCCGCGTTTCATCACGCGCGCCGAAGGCCCCTACTTCTGGGACGCGGACGGCAAGCGCTATATCGACTACATCGGCTCGTGGGGCCCGGCCATCGTCGGCCACGCCCATCCTGAAGTAGTGAAAGCGGTGCAGGATGCGGCCGCGCTGGGCCTGTCGTTCGGTGCGCCGACCGAAGGCGAAGTGCTGATGGCCGAGGAAATCACGCGCCTGGTGCCGTCGATCGAGCAGGTGCGCCTGGTGTCGTCGGGCACGGAAGCGACCATGAGCGCCCTGCGCCTGGCGCGCGGCGCCACGGGACGCGACAAGATCGTCAAGTTCGAAGGCTGCTACCACGGCCACGCCGATTCGCTGCTGGTGAAAGCGGGCAGCGGCCTGCTCACCTTCGGCAACCCGACGTCGGCCGGCGTGCCGGAAGATTTCGTGAAGCACACCCTGGTGCTCGACTATAACAACGTGGAACAGCTGAAGGACGCCTTCGACAGCTTCGGCGCGGAGATCGCCTGCGTGATCGTCGAACCGGTGGCCGGCAACATGAACCTGGTGAAAGCCACGCCGGCATTCCTGCAGGCGATGCGCGAACTGTGCACGCAGCACGGCGCCCTGCTCATTTTCGATGAAGTCATGTGCGGCTTGCGCGTGGCCCTGGGCGGCGCGCAGGCGCTGTACGGCATCCAGCCCGACCTCACCGCGCTGGGCAAGGTGATCGGCGGCGGCATGCCGGTGGCGGCCTTCGGCGGCAGCGCCGCGCTGATGCACCACATGGCGCCGCTGGGCGCCGTCTACCAGGCCGGTACCTTGTCCGGCAACCCGGTCGCCGTGGCGGCCGGCATGGCAACCTTGAAACTGATCCAGCAGCCCGGCTTCTACGAGCAGCTGGGCGCCACGGCCAAGCGCCTGGCCGAAGGCCTGACCGCCGCCGCCAAGGAAGCGGGCGTGGTCTTCTGCGCCGACTACATCGGCGGCATGTTCGGCATTTATTTCAGCGAAACGCCACCGACCAGCTATGCGGAAATGATGGCGGGCGACCGCAGCAAGTTCAACGCCTTCTTCCACGCCATGCTGGACGAAGGCGTGTACTTCGCGCCCGCCGCCTTCGAGGCGGGCTTCGTCTCGGCACAGCACGACGATGCCGTCATCGACGCCACCATCGCCGCCGCGCGCAAGGTGTTTGCTAAATTGGCTGAAGCGTAGTCAGACGGTCGCGGTGTCCAGCACCGCGGCCACCAGCGCCGGCAGGCTGGCCATGTCGTTGAACACGACGTGCGCGCCGGCCGCTTTCAACCTGTCTTCCTGGCCGGCGGCGATATGCCCGCCGCCGATGAATCCCAACACCGTCATGCCCGCCGCCACGGCGGCCGTCACGCCCGTGACGCTGTCTTCCAGCACCAGGCACTGGCGCGGCGGCACGTCAAACGCGGCCGCCGCCGCCAGATAGACGCCCGGATGCGGCTTGGCATGGCCGACCAGGTCCGGCGTGAAGACGCGGCTGTCGAACAGCGGCGCCATGCCTGTCCGCTCGAGCGCCGACAGCACGCGCGCGCTGACGCTGTTCGAGGCCACGGCCTTGGGCAGGAGAATGGCGGCCAGCGCCTGCGCCACACCGGGCACGGCGCGCAATTGCGCGTCGCAGGCCGCATCGACGGCGTTGCCGATGGACATGATCTCGTCGGCCGGCATTTGCGGCAAACCCAGTTCCTTGTAGATATCCTGCATCAACGGCACCAGACGCTGGCCCAGGCGCGGCTCGATCAAGCCTTGCAGGGTGACGCCTTCGGGCAGGTTCGGCAGGCGCGGCGCCAGCAGTTCCAGCAGCGCTTGCAGGGCCACGGCTTCGCTATCGATCAGCACGCCATCGCAGTCGCTGATCAAATGTGTAAAGCGCAGTGGGGGGGTGACGGTATCAGGCATGAACTCTCCAGAAGGCAACGGTGACGGGAAATGCGGCGGCCAGCCGGCCAAGGCTGGCATCGCAACGATCATAGGTGGAACAGGCGGACGCTACCACGCAGAAAACGTCGGAATGACGATACTTTTCTGCAAACGGCAGACTACGGGGGAAGAATCGGGCATCAGGCTCGCGTTGACGCGCAAATACCAATTCAATACCACGCAATACCAATGATTATCGCTGATTTTTGAAATTGCTGCGCTCGCCTTGAAATCCGGGGAGATCCGGTGGCGGCGCCGGGGCGCTGACGCGGCCCGGCGACAAGGGTTTATTTCAGCCAGCCGCGGTGGCGGAAGTACAGGAAGGGCGCGATGGCGCTGGTGATCATCAGGCCCCAGGCCCACGGATAGCCGAACGACCATTCCAGTTCCGGCATCAGCTTGAAGTTCATGCCATACACGCTGGCGATCAAGGTGGGCGGCAGGAAGGCCACGCTGGCCACCGAGAAGATCTTGATGATCTTGTTCTGGTTGATGTTGATGAAGCCGACGGTGGCATCCATCAGGAAGTTGATCTTATCGAACAGGAAAGACGTGTGGCCATCGAGCGATTCGATGTCGCGCAAAATCTGCCGCGCTTCCTCGAACTGTTCGGAATTGAGCAGCCGGCCGCGCATCAGAAAGCTGACGGCGCGGCGCGTATCCATCATGTTGCGGCGGATACGGCCATTCAAATCTTCCTCGTGGGCAATCGCGTTCAGCGCTTCGGCCGCGTGCGCATCGGTAAATTCCTTTTGCAGCACGCGCGTGCTGACTTCTTCCAGGTTCTGGTAGATGCCTTCGAGCACGTCGGCCGAATATTCGGCATCGGTGGCGTACAGGTCGAGCAGCACGTCCATGTAGTCGGCGATCGAGCCTGGCCGCGAACGGGCGCGCATGCGCACCAGGCGGAACACGGGCAAGTCGTCCGTATGCATGGAAAACAGGATCTTGCGGGCCAGGATGAAGGCCACGGTGATGACGCGCGACGGGCCGTCGTCCTCTTCGCGCAAGAAGTCCGTGCGCAGGTGCAAGTCGCCGTTTTCCGCTTCGTAATAGCGGGCCGACGCTTCAATATCCTTGACTTCGTCTTCGCCCGGCAAGGTGACGTTATAGATGGCCTTGACCCAGGCCCGTTCATCATCGGTGGGGTCGGTCAGGTCGACCCACACCGGTTCGGCATTTTCGAGGTCTGCGCGGCTGTCGATCGGCACCTGGTTGAGCCGGCCATTCTGTAATACAAAGACATTGATCATGCGCGCTCTCAGCCGGATGTTGGGTTATCGTGATGTGCTGGCGCTGGCGCCAAAAATGAAAACAGCGCAAGTGTACCCGCAAAGGCCTTTTCACGACCACCCCCGGCACCGCTTTTTCGCGGAAAAAGTGCGGCGTGGCACCAACGGCGCCGATTAAGATGCTGCGTCGCAATAGTGCCAATTAAGCAGCTTTGATTTTATGCAAAGAAAGCCGGCCGCCATCAAGGCAATTCCGCCGCCCCCATGCGGCGCAGGATGACACTGGTGCGCCGGTTCAGGTAGCCCGTATCGCGGTGACGGTCATAAAAGCGGGGATTCGGCAGCATCACGGCCAGTTTCGCCGCCTGCGCCGCGCTCAGGCTGGCCGCACTGACGTGATAATAGTGGCGCGCGGCCGCTTCAGCGCCGAAGATGCCCGAGCCAAATTCGACCACGTTCAGGTAAATCTCGAAAATACGCTGCTTTTCCATCAGGTTTTCCAGCATGTACGTGATGATCAGCTCCTGGCCCTTGCGCACGTAACTGCGCGAACCGGACAGGAACAGATTCTTCGCCAGCTGCTGCGTGATGGTGGAGCCGCCCGCCACGACCTTCTGCTTCTTGCTGTTTTTTTCATATGCCTTTTGCAAGGCTTCCCAGTCCACGCCTTCATGTTCGGAGAAATTCGCGTCTTCCGAGGCGATGATGGCCCGTTTCAGATTGTTCGAGATGCGGTTGTACGGCACCCACGTCTGCTTGATCGTGGCGTTGGGATTCTTGTCCTGCAAGACAGACAATTGTTCACGCATGAACGCCGTGCTGGACGGGTTATGGTCGACCCACCACCAGATTTGCAGGAAGAAATACAGTTGCACGACGATAAAGGCCAGCACGGGCACGATGAACAGCCACTTGATCCAGCCGTAGCGGCCGCCGCTGCCGCCCTTGCGCGCGCCTTTCTTGCCGCCGCTCACAGGCTGCCCCGCAATTGCGCCAGCAAGTCCCGCGTTTGCGGCCGCACGCCGCGCCACACCTCAAACGCTTCGGCCGCCTGCTCCACCAGCATGCCCAGGCCGTCGCGCACCTGCGCGCCATGTTGCGCGGCAAAGTCCATGAAGACGGTGGGCCGGGCGCCATACATCATGTCCAGCGCCAGCGTGTGGCTGCCGAAGATAGCGGACGGCACGGGCGGCAAATCGCCCGCCAGGCTGGCCGAGGTGGCATTGATGACGATATCGAAGACGCCGTCGGGCTGCGTGAAGCCGCCGGCGCGCAGCTGACCGGGGTGCGCCAGCGCGTCGGCAAACTGCGCCACCAGCGCCTCGGCCGTGGCCACGGTGCGGTTGGCAATGAAGATTTCCTGCGGCCCCTGTTCCAGCAAGGGCAGCACGACGCCGCGCGCCGCGCCGCCCGCGCCCAGCAGCAGGATGCGCTTGCCGGCGATGGCCACGCCCGCGTTGCGCACGATGTCGGCCACCAGGCCCGCGCCATCGGTATTGTCGCCAAGAATGGTGTCGCCATCGAAACGCAGGGTATTGACGGCGCCGGCGGCCCTGGCCCGCGGCGTCAGGACGGTGGCCAGCGCGCACGCATCCAGTTTGAAGGGCACCGTCACGTTCGCGCCCTTGCCGCCCTCGGCGGCAAACGTGCGGGCCGCCAGGACAAAGCCGTCCAGCGGCGCCAGCCGGCGCTCATACACGATGGGCTCGCCCGTCTGCAGGGCAAACGCGGCGTGAATCAGGGGGGACTTGCTGTGAGCGATGGGATTGCCGAAGACGCAATATTGATCTGGATTCATTTCATTCTTGTTCAATTGCTGCCGCCAGTCAGGTTAGCTTCCATTTTTTCTTCGCGCGTGAATTTGAAGCGGGTGATGACGACCCACAGGTCATCCTTGTCACTCGACAACATGTTCGGTGGGAAACGGCCGAAGGGCGCCGCGCGGCGCACGATGGTCAGGGCCGCCGCGTCCAGCGCGGGGTTGCCCGAGCTTTTCTCCACGCGGACGCCGCCTTCCTTCTGGTAAATCGTGCCGTCCTGGAAGATGGGGATGTAGACGACCAGTTCGCCATACATCTTGCGGCCATTCTTTTGCGGGAAATTCAGCGTGCCGATTTCCTCGATGCGCTTTTGCAGGGTCTTGTAATACATGGCATAGCCGACCTCCTGCGTGCTGGGCGTAATGAAAGTCTTGCGCGGACGTTTATTCTGGTCTTCCACGGTCTGGCTGATCTCGGCCGCCATGCGCGCGATGGCCTTGCTGCTTTCCATCAAGTCCGAACCGGACGCGAGCGGATTGGGCTTGTCCTTTTCCGTGATGGGCGCGGCGCTGTAGGGCGTCGGCTTGGCCGCCTGGGTCAGCAATTCCTGCTGCTTCTGCTCCAGCTCGGCGATGCGCCGGGCGCTGGCCTTGACGCTATCGCCCTCTTCCACCTTGCGCATGTCCGGCAAGGGCGACTTGGCGCGGCCCTTGTCGGCCTGGCCACCGCCGTCGAGGTTGGCTTGCGCCAGGGCCTCGGCCTTCAGCGGCTTGTTCGCATGCTTGGCGTTGACCAGGATCACTTCCAGGCCGGGATCGGTGGCGATGGCGCGCTGCGGGGCCGGGGCGACAAAATGCAGCGCCAGCAAGGCGCCGTGCGCCAGCAGCGATACCGCCACGGCTATCATCAGAAAACGATTCTCTCGGAAAGACTTCACGCGCAACCCAGTTCGCAACAAGCACACCATACAAGATGGCTGAATTCTACGTCATAGGGCGGTGCCGGCAACAGTTTTCGGCACCGCCTGGATGGCTTGACGGGCGCCTTACTTGACTTCGGGTTCGCTGACCACGTCTTCGCTGGCCAGTTCCGCCACTTCCGCCTCGGCGTCGCCGACCTGGTTCGCCGCTTCCGGCGATGCTTCCGCCGTCACGTCGCCCTCGTCGGCACCTTCGTCGCCCGCCTCTTCCTCATAATCGAGCTCGGCGTCGTCGGCCGCCGCATCGGGCACGGCGGCGATTTCCAGCAGGCGCGCTTCGATGCTCAGGTCGACCTCATCCCAGCGCAGCAAGTCCAGCTTGACCTGGGCACCGCGCGCCACGGACGGCATGCCCGGCAGCTTGATGACCAGCGGAATGTCGACCAGGCGCAGGATTTCATCTTTCAGCACGACGGCATCGACCTGGCGCGCATTTTCCTGGTGCAGCCAGCGCAAGCACCAGTAGCGTTCCATGTTCGACTGGAAATCGCCATACGCGGCATACGCGGCGTCGAAGGCCGAAACGATGGCGAACAGGTTGGCGTCGCGCGGCTTGAACGGTGCCACCAGCGGCGCCGTCACGCCATGCTCGGCGCAGGCGATGATTTGCCACTGGTTCACCAGGTCCGTGTAGCGGCGCAAGGGCGACGTGCTCCACGCGTACTGGTCCACGCCCAGGCCCTGGTGCGGCGCCGCATGGGTGACCATGCGCACCTGCATCTTTGCCGCCCAGCTATTGCCGCTGCCGCCGCCCTGGCTGCGGTAGATGCCCGGCACACCATGGTCGTGCAGCATCTTGCCCCATGTGCTGTTGGCAAAGATCATCAGTTCGGCGACGATCTTGTCCAGCGGCGCGCCACGCTTGCGGCGTGCCACGGTGACGATGTCGTTTTCCACATAGAAATTGAAATCGACGCGGTTATTCTGTTCCGGCTTCAGGCCGAATGCTTCGCGCTTCTTCATGCGGCCCTGTTCCAGCTGCTGCGCCCATTGCCACAGGATGGCGAAATCGGCCTTGTGCGGATAGTCGCCTTCGCCGCTGGCCAGAGTTTCCTCGTTGACCACGTCGTCGAGCTGGTTATGCCGCAAGTTGCTGGCGATCGGCACCAGTTCGGCGCGCGTCTGCGTGCTGACCACGGCCCAGTCCGCTTTCGGGTCCAGGGTTGCGTATAGCGACAGGGCCGGGCACGTCGTGCCTTCCGCGAGCGTGAACGCATTCACGATTTCATCCGGCAGCATGGTGATCTTGTCGCCCGGCATGTAGACGGTCGACATGCGCTGGCGCGCCATCTTGTCGATCACGTCTTCCGGACGGATGCCCAGGCCCGGCGCGGCGATGTGGATACCCACCTTGATCGTGCCATCCGGCAGCGGCTGCACGGAGAAAGCATCGTCGATCTCGGTGGTGGTCACGTCATCGATCGAGAAGGCGGCCACATCGGCCAGCGGCAGCTTGGCCGTCACGGATGGCACGGGCACGCTCGGGAAGCCGGCGCCCTTGGGGAAGTTTTCAAAGAGGAACTTCGACAAGTGCAGGTCTTTCGGCGAAGCAATACCGCCGACGGCCAGCATCAAACGCGGCGGCGTCGTGTGCAATTCCGTGCACGCCGCTTCCAGCGCCTTGTATTCGATGGTGTTCTTGTCCGGCTTGAACAGCAGTTGCAGCACCATGGGCTGCATCGAGGCAGGCAAGCGGTTCTGTTTCAGCTCTTCCACGTAAGCGGCCTGGACCAGCGCCTGCTGCTTTTTCTTTTCGATGCCGGCCAGGGCCGCCTTCAGCGACGCTTCCGGCGCCGCCTTGTAGCGGCCACGGCCTTTCTTGTAGAAATACACGGGCGCCGAATGCAGGGCCAGGATCAGGCCGGCCGCTTCCGGCGGCAATGGGGCGTGGCCGAAATACTCGGCGCCCAGCTCGGCAAAGCCGAACTCGTCTTCGCCCGCCACTTCCCACAGGAAATCGAGATCGATCTCGGCAGCAACAACCTTGGCTTGCTCGAGCAGCTCGGCCGGGGCCGGCTTTTCATACTGCAGCAGCACGTCCTTGATCTTGACCTTGGTGCGCTTGCCGCTGGCCATTTCGACCTGGTAGGCTTCACCCGCTTGCGACAGGACCGTGCCGACCTTGAAATCGCCGGATTCTTCAAAAAATAGATTCATTGTTATGCTTTGTTTATTAATGTGTCGGTTGCAACGGTACGAGTGACGGACGTCAACTCCAGCACCGCCGGCAAAAATACTTCTGTTACCAGCAGCAATCCCTGGTGACGCTGATACAGGCAGCGGCGGGCAAAAAACAGCGACTTGTCGCTGGCGCGCGCCCCTTCCAGGGCCAGCGCCGCCTGCGCCCGCTGCACCAGCGGGTGCCCGGCGCGCAAGCGGGCAAATTCAAGGGTGCCGCGCCGCACCATGCGGTCGCCAAACAGCGTCGTGCCCAGCGAACGCTCGCCCAGCGCGGAAAACAGGGGCCAGTCCGTCGCCGTCGCCTGCATGGGCACGACGGTATGGCCAAACACGGCCGGTTTGTTATCACAACGCAACAACACTTCGCGTTCCCACACCCGGCCCGCGCGGTGCAAACCGATGATGGCGGCCTCGTCGCTCAAACAGCGTGCCGTTTCCTGATGCAAACATTGCACGCGAAACGCGCTGCTGTGCGCTTTCAGCTTGGCCGTCAGCGAACCGCCGCCCGTCAGCCAGTGGCGCAAGGCCGGCGGCGCTTGGACGGCATTTACGTGCGCATGCCATTGCGCCTGGCGCAGCGATCCCGGCCTCACCGGCCAGCATCCGCATCGATGCCGCAAAAGGCCAGCACGGGCGCCAGGTAGTCGGCAAACTCGCTGATGCCATGGTCGCTGCCATCGATGACCAGTTGCCGCGCCCCCTGATAATGCGCCACCATGTCGCGGTAGTCGAGCACTTCATCGCCGGTGGCGGCAATCAGGAAATAACGTTGCGGCTGCGTAATTTTCTCTACGGCAAACGTGCGCAGCTCGGCTATGTACTCGCGCTTGAACTCGAATGGCTTGTCCGAATGGAACTCGGTCGTCACGCCCACATGCTGTTCCAGGTCGATCAGGGGAACAATCGCGGGATTGAGCAGCACGGCGCGGCAACCGAGCTGCTCGGCCAGCCAGGTGGCGTAATAACCACCCAAGGACGAGCCGATGATCGTCAGGTCGGCCGGCGCCACGTCCTTGACCAGCGACAGCGCCAGTGCGATGGCCAGTTTCGGCGAGGCGGGCAATTGCGGGCACAGCCACTCCGCCTCGCGGCCCAGCGCCTGCATCTGCGCGGCCAGCAGGCGCGACTTCATCGACAGGGGCGACGAGCGAAATCCATGCAGGTACAGAATCATCGGCCCAGCGCCTCCAGCAATTTCTGGTGCACGCCGCCAAAGCCGCCATTGCTCATGACCACGATCTGGTCGCCGGGACGGGCGCTTGCCGCCACGGCCGCCACCAGCGCGTCGATGTCTTCATAGGCGCTGGCAATCTTGCCCAGCGGCGCCAGCGCGTCGCCCAGGCTCCAGCCCAATGCTTGCTGGCTGCCGAAACCGAAGACCAGGTCGGCATCCTTGAGGCTGCCAGGCAGCGCATCTTTCATGGCGCCCAGCTTCATGGTGTTCGAACGCGGTTCCAGCACGGCCAGGATGCGGGCGCTGCTGCCGATCTTCTGGCGCAAGCCGCCCACGGTGGTGGCAATGGCCGTCGGGTGGTGCGCGAAATCGTCGTACACGGTAATGTTGTTGACCACGCCGCGCACTTCCATGCGGCGCTTGACGCTCTCGAAGCTGGCCAGCGCGGCGCACGCCTGGGCAATGGGCACGCCCACATGGCGCGCGGCGGCGATGGCCGCCAGCGCATTGCTGCGGTTGTGCTTGCCCGTGAGCGCCCACGCCACATGGCCTTCCTGCTGGCCATTGAAATACACGTCGAAGCTGCCGTCGGCCTGCTCTTGCAGTTGCCAGTTGGCATCTTGACCAAAACTTTCCTTTTCACTCCAGCAACCGCGCGCCAGCACGCGCTGCAGCGATGCCTCATCGCCGTTGAACACGAGGCGGCCGATGCCGGGCACCGTGCGCACCAGATGGTGGAATTGCGTCTCGATCGCGTGCAGATCGGGGAAGATGTCGGCGTGATCATATTCCAGGTTATTCATGATCGCCGTCTTCGCGTGGTAATGCACGAACTTGCTGCGCTTGTCAAAGAAGGCCGTGTCGTATTCATCGGCTTCGATGACGAAGAAGTCCGACTCGGCGCTCTTGCCGTCGATCTTGCCGGACAGGCGCGCGGAAATGCCAAAGTTCATCGGCACGCCGCCGATCAGGAAACCCGGCGCATAGCCCGCGTCTTCGAGTATCCAGGCCAGCATGGCCGAGGTGGTCGTCTTGCCATGCGTGCCGGCCACGGCCAGTACCCACCGGTTGCGCAAGATATGTTCGCCGATCCACTGCGGGCCGGACACATACGGCAGGCTGCGGTTGAGGATTTCTTCCACCAGCGGGTTGCCGCGCGAGACCACATTGCCAATCACATACAAATCCGGGTTCAGCTTGGTTTGTTCCGGATCAAAGCCCTGGATCAGTTCGATTCCCTGCGATTCCAGCTGGGTGCTCATCGGCGGATACACGTTGGCATCGCAACCAGTGACTTTATGGCCGGCTTCCTTGGCCAGGACAGCCAGGCCGCCCATGAAGGTACCGCAAATGCCGAGAATATGAATATGCATGTGATCAGTGCGAAAGGTGCTCGGTTAGTAAGTAAGACGGTGAGATAAAAAAGTGCAAGTGCAGGATTTTACCTGACGCCATGACTTTTTCCGCTTCGGAGTATCATCTCGCTCATGACGAACGATGCATTTGACGATAGCGCGCAGTTGCGCCTGGAAATCGCCGCCGCTGCCGCGCGCCTCGTGGCGCAGGATGGCGCCGACTATGGCAGCGCCAAGCGCAAGGCGGCGCGGCAAGTCCTCGGCGACGCGCCGAACCGGCCGAATATACTGCCCGACAACGACATGATCGAGGAGCAGGTGCGGCAATACAATGCCCTGTTCCTGGCCGACAGCCAGCCGGCGCGGCTGTTCCAGCTGCGCACGATCGCGCTGCAGGTGATGGAAGCGTTGCAACAATTTCATCCCCTGCTCAGCGGCCCCGTACTCAATGGCACGGCCGGCCCCCACGACGAGATCTATTTGCAGCTGTTTGCCGAGAGCGCCAAGGATATCCACATCTTCCTGCTGAATAAAAATGTCGTACTCGACATGTCGGAAAGCCCGCATTTCAAGGGAGCGCGTTATGATGCGGTCGAGACGGCCAGTTTTTTGTGGAAAAACGAAGGCGTGCACGCGGCCATGTATGAGCTCGACGATATGCGCGGCGCGCTGAAAACCAAGGCAGACGGCAAGGTGCTGCGCACCGACATCGCCGGGCTGCGCAGCCTGCTCGCCGCCAGCCTCGCCGATGGCGTGCCGGCTGCCGACTAACATTGATATAGATAAAGTTATGACAAAAAAGAATTGGATCGCCTGCGCCATCGTGGCGCTGATGTTTGGCGGCATGGGCGCCTACGTCGGTTTGAGCAAGGAAAAAGCGAAAGCAGCGGGACCGCTGACGACGACCATCGCGCCGGGCGCGACGGGGCCCGTCAACGAGCTGTATGCGCTGTCCTTGCCGGACGCGGCGGGCACCACGCAAGCCTTGTCTCAATGGAAAGGCAAGAATCTGCTGGTGAATTTCTGGGCGCCGTGGTGCCCGCCTTGCGTAGAAGAAATGCCGGAGTTATCCGAAGTACAAGGCCATTATGCGGCGAAAAACCTGCAGGTGATCGGCATCGGCATCGATTCGGCCAGTAATATTGCCACCTTTGCCAGCAAGTTCAAGATCGCCTATCCCGTGTATGTGTCCGGCATGAGCGGCACCGACCTGTCGCGTCATTTTGGCAATGCCACGGGCGGTTTGCCCTTTACGGTGCTGATCGGCGCCGATGGCGAAGTCAAAAAGACCTATCTGGGCCGCTTGAAATTTGATCAGTTGCGCGCCGATCTGGATAAATTGTAAATTCGGAGCGTGCTTTTTTCTCTTGCCAATGCGTATCTTTGGCGGCAAAATGCGGAACTTTCGCTAAAACGGTCTTCCATACATGGCAAAAAACCTCCTTCTGCTCAACGGTCCCAACCTGAATTTGCTGGGAACGCGCGAGCCTGAGGTCTACGGCGCCAGCACCTTGGCCGATATCGAACAGGCAGCAATGGCGCAAGCCATGGCGGCCGGCGCCGACCTGGTCTGCTTTCAAAGCAACCATGAAGGCGCGCTGATCGACCGCATCCATGCCGCGCGAGCGGAAGGGATCGATGCCATCGTCATCAATCCGGGCGGCCTGACCCATACCAGCGTCGCCTTGCGCGATGCGCTGGCCGGGGTCGCCATCCCGTTCGTGGAAGTCCATATCTCGAATATTTATCAACGCGAAACGTTTCGACATCACTCATTTCTCAGCGCGATCGCGCAGGGGACGATCTGCGGCCTGGGTATCGATGGATATCGGTTTGCCATCGACTTTGCGCTTAAAAAACGTTAATCTACGCGATCTGCACGCATTTAGCGCGGCGATAGGTTCTGGACATCACCGCATCACTCATAAAACAAACTACATTCCTAGGGGTTTTACATGGATCTACGAAAACTCAAGACCTTGATCGACCTGGTCGCCGAATCGGATATCGCAGAGCTGGAAGTTACCGAAGGCGAAAGCAAGGTTCGCATCGTCAAATCGTCGGCCATGCCGCAAAACCAGATGGTCATGATGCAGCCGCAAGGCATGCAAGCCCAATACCAGCCAGCCGCGCCAGCCGCCGCCCCCGCCGCGGCAGCTGCCGTCGTGGTCGCCGCCGAGCCAACGGGCTATGTGGTCAAGTCGCCGATGGTCGGCACCTTCTACCGCTCCTCCGCTCCTGGCAGCGCCGCCTATGTTGAAGTGGGCTCGACCGTCAAGGAAGGTGATACCCTGTGCATCATCGAAGCGATGAAGCTCCTGAATGAAATCGACTCCGATAAAGCCGGTGTCGTGACCCAGATCCTGGTCGAAAACGGCCAACCGGTCGAATTCGGTCAACCCTTGTTTGTGATCGGCTAAAACCCAGTCCACACGGCCGGCAACGGCCGTTTGCAGTTTTAGCCCCTCACACTTGTTGTTTCGCCGGCTCGCCGGCTCTCACAGACATACGCGAACCTACCATGTTTGAAAAAATCCTGATTGCCAACCGTGGTGAAATTGCCCTCCGTATTCAGCGCGCCTGCCGCGAAATGGGCATTAAAACGGTTGTAGTCCACTCCGAAGCCGACAAGGACGCGAAATACGTCAAGCTGGCCGACGAATCCGTTTGTATCGGCCCGGCACAGTCGACCCTGAGCTACCTGAACATGCCCGCCATCATCAGCGCCGCTGAAGTGACGGATGCGCAAGCGATTCACCCAGGCTATGGCTTCCTGTCGGAAAATGCCGACTTCGCCGAACGCGTCGAGAAATCGGGCTTCGTCTTCATCGGCCCCCGTTCCGAATCGATCCGTTTGATGGGCGACAAAGTGTCGGCCAAGCAAACCATGATCAAGGCTGGCGTACCGTGCGTGCCCGGCTCGGAAGGCGCGTTGCCGGACGATCCGAAAGCGATCGTGCAAATTGCCCGCAAGATTGGCTACCCGGTCATCATCAAGGCCGCCGGTGGCGGTGGCGGACGCGGCATGCGCGTGGTGCACACGGAAGCTGCCCTGATCAACGCCGTGGCGATGACCAAGACGGAAGCCGGCACGGCCTTCGGCAACCCTGAAGTGTATATGGAGAAGTACCTGGAAAATCCGCGCCACGTGGAAATCCAGATCCTCGCCGACGAACACAAGAACGCCGTCTGGCTGGGCGAGCGCGACTGCTCCATGCAGCGCCGCCACCAGAAAGTGATCGAAGAAGCACCGGCGCCGGGCATCCCGCGCAAACTCATCGAGAAAATTGGCGACCGTTGCGCCGAAGCGTGCCGCAAGATCGGCTACCGCGGCGCCGGCACGTTTGAATTCCTGTACGAAAACGGCGAGTTCTATTTCATTGAAATGAATACCCGCGTGCAAGTGGAACATCCGGTCACCGAGATGATCACCGGCATCGACATCGTGCAAGAGCAGATCCGCATCGCCGCCGGCGAGAAACTGCGTTTCCGCCAGCGCGACGTCTTGCTGTCGGGCCACGCCATCGAGTGCCGCATCAATGCGGAAGACCCGTTCAAGTTCACGCCGTCGCCCGGCAAGATCGTCTCCTGGCATGCGCCGGGCGGCCCTGGCATCCGCGTCGACTCGCACGCCTACGCCGGCTACTACGTGCCGCCGCACTACGACTCGATGATCGGCAAAGTGATCGCTTACGGCGCCACGCGCGAGCAAGCGATCCGCCGCATGCAGATCGCCCTGTCCGAAATGGTGGTCGAAGGCATCAACACGAATATCGCCCTGCACCGCGAACTGATGATCGACGCGCGCTTCATCGAAGGCGGCACCAACATTCACTATCTGGAACAGAAGCTGGCCGACATGCCGGACCTGGGCAAGAACCTGAATGGCGGCAGCCCCAGCATCGCCAAGAAATCCGAAATCAAGGCGGGCGCATGAGCTGGACGGAAATCGTCATCGAAATCGCCCGTGACAACGCCGAGGCCATGTCCGACGCGTTGATGGAAGCGGGCGCCCTGTCGGTCTCGGTGGAAGACGCCGATGAAGGCACGGACGCCGAGCAACCGCTGTTTGGCGAGCCCGGCATGGAACCGAAGGAAGCGGCGTGGGAACGCAGCCGCGTGGTGGCGCTGACCGACGTCGACGCCGACCAGGCCGCCATCGTGGCCGCCGCGGCCCAGGCCGTCGGCATGGCGGAAGTGCC
Organism: Janthinobacterium rivuli; assembly: GCF_009208735.1. Taxonomy (GTDB): domain Bacteria; phylum Pseudomonadota; class Gammaproteobacteria; order Burkholderiales; family Burkholderiaceae_D; genus Janthinobacterium. The sequence goes on from NZ_WFLJ01000014.1 coordinate 81,376, forward strand.
CGCCTTTGCCATGCGCCCCGTGGAAGAGCAGGACTGGGTGCGTTTGACGCAGTCGCAATTCGCGCCGATTCACATCGGCAAGAATATCTGGGTCGTGCCCAGCTGGCACGAGGCACCGGACCCGGACGGCCTGATCCTGGAACTGGACCCGGGCCTGGCCTTCGGCACGGGCAGCCACCCGACCACGCGCCTGTGCATGGAATGGCTGGAAGCGAACCCTGCTCCCGGCAAGACCGTGCTCGACTACGGTTGCGGTTCCGGCATCCTGGCCATGGTGGCCAAGAAGCTCGGTGCGCACGCCGTGGCCGGCGTCGACATCGACCCGCAGGCGATCGAATCGGCGCGCGACAATGCCGAACGCAACCAGTGCGAAATCGAGTATTTCTTGCCAGACACGTTTGCCACCTCGGCACACGCCACGGCCAAGTTCGATATCGTCGTCGCCAACATCCTGTCGAGCCCATTGAAGCTGATGGCGCCGATGCTGTCGGGCCGTGTCGCCGACGGCGGCGCCCTGATCCTGTCCGGCGTGCTGGCACGCCAGGCGGAAGAAGTGGCCGCCGCCTATGCGCCGTTCATCGCGCTGGGTGTATGGGCCGAGCAAGACGGCTGGGTGGCCCTGCATGGCCGCCTGGGCAGCACGCAAGCGCCTGCGCCCCGCGCGGAAGGTGCATAAGCACAGCAATGGCCCTCGCCACCAAATGCCCCCATTGCAACACGATATTTCGGGTCGCTGCTGACCAGTTGAAGTTACGTGGGGGCATCGTGCGCTGTGGCACGTGCAGGGAAGTGTTTGACGGCAATGCCGCGCTGGTCGATCCGGCCGCGGCATCGCCGTTCTTGACCTCCGCTCCCGGCGCCGCCACGCCGCTGCCGGCCAGTTACCCGGCCGACAACATCCTGCCGTCCGCCACGGACGACGAACCCATCTATTCCCTCGATTTCGACACCTCGTTCGACCCGTTCGGCATCTTGCCGGAAACGGCGCAGCTCAAGGACGATGCGGACGATGGCGAACACATCGAGCTGGACCTCGACGTCAGCCTGCCGGCCGAGGCGCCGCTCGATATACCTGAAGAAACACCAGCAGAAACACCGGCAGAGTTGCCTGAACCACCGTTGCCCCAGCCGGTGGCGCCCTTCAAGCGCCGCCAGGTCGATGACGCGCCCGCCTTCGCCACGTATCTGCGCGACAGCCGCCGCGAACCGAACCTGGAAACCGGCGCCGCGCCGCCATTGCCTGCCGCCGAAAAAGTCAGCCTGGACAAGCCCTTGCCGGCTGCCCATGCCACAGCCAGCTCTGCGCGCCGGGAACCGACCCTGGCCGACCATTCCTTCACGCCACTGCCCGCCGCCCCCATCGCAGCGGATCTGGCCGAAGAACAGGAAGAACCCATCCTGCCGCCGGTCGACGACGAGCCGGCCTTTGTGACCTTGGGCCGGCGCCGCGAACAGAGCGGCAAGGCCTTGCGCATGGCCATGGCCGCCGGTTCGGTGGTGCTGCTGCTTCTATTATTCCTGCAAGTGATGACCACCTTCCGCAATCCGCTGGCGGCGCAGTTTCCGCAGTGGAAGCCGACCCTGGTCGCGCTGTGCAAGCTCAGCGGCTGCAAGGTCGACTTGCCGGCGCAGATCGAGGCGCTGGCCATCGAGCAAGGCGAGTTGCAGGCCTTGAAGGAGCAAACTTTCTCCTACGTCTCGCTGCTGCGTAACCAGAGCCGCAGCGTGCAAGCCTGGCCCAGCATCGAACTGACCCTCAACGACGCCAACGACAAGCCGGTCTTGCGCCGCGTGATCGCGCCGCGCGACTACCTGCCGGCCACGATCGACGTGAGCCAGGGCTTTGCGCCGCGCTCGGAACAAACCATCAAACTGTATTTCGCATTAGACCAGCTCACGGCGTCTGGCTACCATATCGCCATCTTTTATCCTTAACTGACACTATCATGACCAAAACATCGCTGATCTGCGGCTCGCTTGCCACCGACACCATCATGCAATTCCCCGGCCGCTTCGGCGAATCCCTGCTGGCCGACCAGTTGCACAAGGTGAACGTCTCCTTCCTCGTGCCCACCATGCGCACGGAGTTCGGCGGCTGCTCGGGCAACATCGCCTACAGCCTGAAAATGCTGGGCGGCGACCCGCGCATCGTCGGCGTCATGGGGCAAGATAGCGCCGCCTACCTGGAGCGCCTGCAAAAGCTGGGCATTTCCACCGCCAACATCCTGATCAAGGCCGACAGCTACAACGCGCAGTGCTTCGTCACGGCCGATGCCGACAATAACCAGATCAATGCCTTCCACCCTGGCGCCATGTCGTTTGCGCATGAAAACCCGATCGCCAATGCGGGCCCGGCCAAGGTCGCCATCATTTCGCCGGACGGCGACCAGGGCATGCTCAAGCACGCCGCCGACCTGGCCGAGCTGGGCATCCCCTTCATGTTCGACCCGGGCCAGCAGTTGCCACGTTTCAATGGCGAACAGTTGATCGACTTTATCAACAAGGCCACGTATGTGTCGGCCAACGACTATGAAATGGAAATGTTGATGGAGCGCACGGGCTTGACCCTGCCGGACATCGCCAGCCGCCTGGAAGCGCTGATCGTCACGCGTGGCGAAAAGGGTTCGGAAATCTATACGGACGGCAAGCGCATCGACATTCCAGTCGTGACCGCCAAGGAAGTGCTGGACCCGACCGGCTGCGGCGACGCCTACCGTGCCGGCTTGCTGTTCGGCATCACCAACGACCTGGGCTGGGAAACCAGCGGCCGCCTGGCCAGCCTGCTGGGCGCCATCAAGATCGCCACCCAGGGCGCGCAAAACCACGTGTTTACGCCGGAGAGCATCGCCGAGCAGTTCGAAGCGGCGTTCGGCTACCGCTATTAATATGTAGTCCGGTCGGCTTGCGCCCAAGCGCCAAGCCGACCTTCTCGTTTTACCTCACCACAATAATCATCCCCACCAGCACCTGCGCGATCTGCAACAGGATCAGCGCCACCAGCAGCGACAAGTCCAGGCTGCCGACCAGCGGCACCACCTTGCGGATCGGACGCAGCAGCGGCTCGTTCAGGGCCCGTACGAACGGCGCCAGCGGCGCATGCGGGTTGACCCAGCTGAAGATGGCTTCAATGATCAGCAAGGCCATGAAACCGTAGAGTATCCATTGCAGGAAGCGTTGCAGCGACTTGAGCAGCACCACCTCGACGGGATAACCGGAAATAAACAGCACCGAGCTGGCCAGCAGCACGATCAGGAAGGCGCCGATCAGGCTGGCCCAGTCATACCCGCCCACGCCCGGCACCACGCGGCGCAGGGGGCGCACCAGCCAGTCGGACAATTGAAACGTGAATTGCGCCACCGACGAGGGTGGCCGCACGCGCACCGCCTGCATCCAGAAGCGCAGCAGCAACACGCCGCCCAGCAAGGTGGCGATGGTATCAACGATCAATGTAAGGATAACGATCAGCACGACTAATTCTCCAAAAAAAAACCGCTGTGTGATTGAGTCACACAGCGGCGTGTTGCCTCATCCAGGCACCCGTATCGTTGGAATTACGATGGGCGGGTGCTGGTTGGGAATGGCCAGGCTGCAGCCGGTGCCAACACGGTTTTTGCTACAGGTGCGATAGGTGCCGACGGCTTGGCGACAGGAGCTGCCTTCTTCGGTGCGGCCTTTTTAGGCGCGGCCTTCTTGGCGGCCACGGCGGCTGGTGCCGCTGGAGCTGCTGCCGGCGCTGCTGCTGGTGCGGCTGCCACGACTGGTGCTGCGGCTGGCTTGGCGGCAGGTTTCGCTGCTGCTTTCGCTGCCGGCTTCGCTGCTACCTTGGCCGCTGGCTTCGCTGCTGGCTTGGCTGCTGGCTTCGCCGCTGCTTTGGCCGCTGGCTTGGCTGCAGGTTTCGCTGCTGCTTTCGCCGCTGGCTTGGCTGCTGGTTTCGCTGCGACTTTGGCCGCTGGCTTGGCTGCTGGCTTCGCTGCTACCTTGGCTGCCGGCTTGGCTGCAGCTTTTGCTGCTGGCTTCGCTGCTACCTTGACTGCTGGCTTGGCTGCCGCTTTTGCTGCTGGCTTCGCTGCTGCCTTGGCCGCTGGCTTCGCCGCAGCTTTTGCTGCTGGCTTGGCTGCTGCTTTGGCCGCTGGCTTGGCTGCCGCTTTTGCTGCTGGCTTGGCAACGACTTTTTTCGCTGCTGGCTTGGCTGCCGCTTTGGCGGCCGGTTTCGCTGCCGCCTTGGCTGCAGGTTTCGCTGCGGCTTTTTTCACCGCTGCCTTGGCCGCTGGCTTGGCTGCCGCTTTTGCTGCTGGCTTCGCTGCTGCCTTGGCGACGACTTTTTTCGCTGCTGGCTTCACTGCTGCCTTGGCGACGACTTTTTTCGCTGCTGGCTTGGCTGCCGCTTTGGCGGCCGGTTTCGCTGCCGCCTTGGCTGCAGGTTTCGCTGCGGCTTTTTTCACTGCTGGTTTGGCTGCTGCCTTGGCGGCCGGTTTTGCTGCGGCTTTTGCTGCTGGCTTGGCGGCCGGTTTGGCGGCGGCTTTTTTCGCGACAGGCTTGGCTGCCGGTTTCGCTGCGGCTTTCGCTGCTGGCTTGGCTGCCGGTTTTGCTGCTGCCTTGGCCGCAGGTTTCGCTGCGGCTTTCGCTACTGGCTTGGCAGCCACTTTTGCTGCAGGCTTGGCTGCGGCTTTGGCGACTGGTTTGGCTGCTGGTTTCGCTGCGGCTTTGGCAGCTGGTTTAGCGGCAACCGTCTTGGCTGCGGCTGCCGGCTTCTTCGCGGCAGGAGCAGCCTTGGCGGCTGGTTTCTTTACTTCTGATTTCTTAGCGGCTGTTGCCATTTGTCTCTCCTTCATCTGAGATGAGAAATTTAAGCTACAAGATTTAAACCCGTCCGACCCACCACAGGGATAGGCCAGGCGAATTATTCATCGGCACAAACGGTCGTTTGCGCTAATGAATTCGGCACCAGCTGAACTGCTGCAACTCCTCACGTTTGCAGCACTTCAGCCATCGTCGGTGCCACCCTGCTTTATCTCGCAGCTGGTGGCAAAGTCTGAATTCGGTCATTCGTTTTCGATGCCGTGCGTTTTTTCGCTCCTCGCATCGCGCTCGCCACAACACCCATGCGTCAAATAAAAAACCGCCATGCCTGAAAAAATTCGGGCACGGCGGCAGACGAAAACGGTGTGGTTTTGTGCATATCCGTGTAAATCTGTATCCCTGTTTTGCGAGGTTTTTTCGCTACCGCGCTGGTTAAAAAACCCCGCATTCTAACGCTCGCATTTGCAATCTCATAAAGTACACGAAAACCTTGTCAATGCGCAACCGGCACGACACGTTTTCGCCCGCTTTTTTGCACGTTACGCGTGCTATCGCACAATCGCATGCCAAATGCCGCCGCCGGCGTGTCCGGAAACGATATTTACTCCCCGTCTCGCACGCATTCGCGCCATCCAAAAAATACGTCGCGGCACGCGCGATGCGGCGAAAAAATGGCCGCACTTTTCTGTGCCGGCGCGCCGCTGCGCGGCATGAAAAAACGGCGCGCAAACGCGCGGCAGGCGATGCCGCACCCCGTCTGCGCGAGGATGGCGGCAGGCCGAAAAAACGGGCGAGGCTAGCGCACGTCGCCGGAAGACGCCGGCCGGGAAAGCGCCAGCGCCGTATCGATGAAGGCGCGCAGTTTTGGCTGGCTCTGGGTACGCGCAGGAAAATACAGGAACAATCCGCTCGTCGGCGGCACGTCGTTTTCCAGCACTCGCAGCAAGCTGCCGCTCGCCAGATCACCTTCGATTTCCACGTCCGGCAGATAGGCCAGGCCCAGGCCCGCGCGGGCGAAATCGGCGATCAGCGTGGTGTCGTTGACGACCAGGGGCGCGCCGGTTTCCACCAACAATTCTTCGCCATCGCGCACGAAGCGCCAGCGGTGCACGGCGCCGGAAGTGTGAAAGCGGTAGGCCACGGTGTCGTGGCGCATCAGCTCTTCCGGGATCAGCGGCCGCCCTTTGCGCTCGAAGTAGGCGGGTGCGCCAACCACGGACCAGCGCAGGTCTCCCGTCAGGCGCACCGCCACCATCTCCGGCTCCACGGACTGTCCCAGGCGGATGCCGGCGTCGTAACCCTGCGCCAGCAGATCGACCGCGCCATCGTCGAGCGACAGGTCGATGGTCACGTCAGGATAGCTGCTGCGAAAACGCGGTATCAATGCGCGCATGACCAGCGCGCCCAGCGCGCGCGGCACCGTCAGGCGCAGATGGCCGGCGGGCCGGTCGCGAAACATCGTCAGCGCGGCGAAGGCGTCATCGATCTGCCGGGTAGCGCCGGCCAGGCTGGCGTACAGGCCCGCGCCGGCTTCGGTGAAGGCGACATTGCGCGTATTGCGCTTGAAAAGCAGCACGCCATGCTGCCGTTCCATCACCTTGACCGCCTTGCTGACGGCCGTCACCGTCACGCCAAGCTGCAGCGCGGCCGCGCTGAAACTTTTGCGCTCGGCGACCGCGAGAAAGGTACGGATGCCATCGAGGGAGTTATTTTTCATGCGGGATCATGCGCCAATAATGAACCTGAAGTTTAAAGCCTATCACCCTGACCGTACTATTTCTCTGCAATTGAACGCCATATGATGGTCGCTCCCTACCTCTCCACCCGAAAGGAAGCACCATGTCTCTGCTCATGCCGACCATCGTCGGCGACTACTTTAACGCCGAAAACCATCACGATGGCGACGCCGTGGCGCAGTGTTTCTCTGCCGATGGCGTCGTGCATGACGAAGGCCATGCGCACGCGGGCCATGCCGCCATCAAGGCTTGGAAAGAAGCTGGCAGCAAGCAGTACGGCGCCAGCGTCAGCCCCACCTCGGCCGACATGCAGGGCGCGCGCTGCCTGGTCACCTGCAGCGTCAGTGGCAGTTTTCCCGGCAGCCCGCTGGCGCTGCGCTTTGCCTTCACCCTCGCCGGCGACCGCATCGCGACCCTGGAGATCAGCGCATGAATGCCGACTTCAAGGACAAGCGCGTGCTCATCACGGGCGGCACGAAGGGCATGGGCGCGGCGACCCTGCAACTGATGCTCGAGCGCGGTGCCCGCGTGGCGACCACGGCGCGCGCCGCCAGCGGCAGCTTGCCGGCTGGCGTGCATTTCATCGCGGCCGACCTGCGCACCCGCGCGGGAAGCGACACGGTGATCCGGGAAGCGCTGGCCAGCCTGGGCGGGGTCGATATCCTGATCAATAACGTGGGCGGCTCGACGGCCGTCGGGGGCGGCGCGCTGGCCCTGGACGACGACGCCTGGGAAGACGCGCTCAATGGCAACCTGCTTGCCGCCGTGCGCCTCGACCGCGCCCTGCTGCCGGCGATGGTGGCACGCCAGTACGGCGTGATCATCCACATCTCGTCGATCCAGCGCAGCCTGCCGCTGTACGATTCGACGCTGGCGTATGCGGCCGCCAAGGCTGCGCTGAGCAACTACAGCAAGGGGCTGTCGAAGGAATTCGGTCCGCACGGCATCCGCATCAATACCGTCTCACCGGGCTTCATCGAAACCACGGCGGCCCAGGCGATGATACGGCGCTTGGCCGCACATGCCGGCATCGGCGAGGACGCGGCCCGCCAGGAGCTGATGCAGACGCTGGGCGGCATTCCCATCGGCCGCCCCGGCAAGCCGGAAGAAGTGGCCGAACTGGTCGCCTTTCTGGCCTCGGACCGCGCCGCGTCGATCCACGGCGCCGAGTATGTGATCGATGGCGGCACCATCCCGACCGTATGAACCCGGTGCAATAAGCTTTCCACATAGCAAAAGGCCCCGCATCCGCGAGGCCTTTGTTACATGATGACTTGTGACGCCATCGGCTGGCTTATTCCCAGTTCAGCGCGCCGCCGGTCTGGTATTCCGTCACGCGCGTCTCGAAGAAGTTGCGTTCCTTCTTCATGTCGATCATCTCGCTCATCCACGGGAACGGGTTTTCTTCCTGGGCGAACAGCGGCTCGATGCCGATCTGCTGCGCGCGGCGGTTGGCGATGAAGCGCAGATAGCCCTTGAACATCGGCGCGTTCAGACCCAGCACGCCGCGCGGCATGGTGTCTTCGGCGTACGCGTATTCCAGTTCCACGGCCTTCATGAACAGGTCCTTGATCTCTTCGCGGAAGGCGGCCGTCCACAGCTGCGGGTTTTCCATCTTGATCGTGTTGATCAAGTCGATGCCGAAGTTGCAATGCATCGATTCGTCGCGCAGGATGTACTGGTACTGCTCGGCAGCGCCCATCATCTTGTTCTGGCGGCCCAGCGCCAGGATCTGCGTGAAGCCGACGTAGAAGAACAAGCCTTCCATCAGGCAGGCAAACACGATCAGGGACTTGAGCAGCTTCTGGTCGTTTTCCACCGTGCCGGTGACAAACGCGGGGTCGGTCAGCGTGTTGATGAACGGGATCAGGAATTCATCCTTGTCGCGGATCGACTTGACTTCGTTGTAGGCGTTGAAGATCTCGCCTTCGTCCAGGCCCAGCGATTCGACGATGTACTGGTAGGCGTGCGTGTGGATCGCTTCCTCGAACGCCTGGCGCAGCAGGTACTGGCGGCATTCCGGCGCCGTGATGTGGCGGTAGGTGCCCAGCACGATGTTGTTGGCGGCCAGCGAGTCGGCCGTGACGAAGAAGCCCAGGTTGCGCTTGACCAGGCGGCGCTCGTCGTCCGTCAGGCCGTTCGGATTCTTCCACAGCTCGATATCGCGCTGCATGTTCACTTCCTGCGGCATCCAGTGGTTGGCGCAGCCGGCCAGGTATTTGTCCCATGCCCACTTGTATTTGAACGGCACCAGCTGGTTGACGTCCGTCTTGCCGTTGATGATGCGCTTGTCGTCGGCATTCACGCGGCGCGCCACTTGCTCGGCGTTCGCTTCGGACGGCTCGGCGCCGGCCGGCAGGTTCAATTCGGTATTTCCCAGTGGCGCTTGCTGCGCCGGACGCGGCACAGCTGCCGACGTGGTTTCATCATCCCAAGACAACGACATATTCTTCTTCCTTTCCATGCCGGCGAGCCGGCGATCCGCAACAGGCCCGTTGTATCGGACAATGCGGACATTGACAACATTGAATCAGCCCAGAAGTTCTGGGCTGACAACTAAAATCTTACTGGCAGGCTTCGCATTCCTCAAAGCCATCGTCGCCTGGACGCAGATAGCAGGCTTCGCCATCGGCGTCGTCCGCTGCCGCCGCCACGACCGGCGCCACGGCCACCGCTGCCGCCGCCACGACCGCCGCCTGGGCGCTCTGCGCGCTGGCCGACATGCCGCCGTCGACCGCCACGGCGTTCAGTGCGCCCGTCTTGGAGGTCGATTTCTCCATGTGGGTAGCGGCGATGGTACGCAGGTAGTAGGTGGTTTTCAGGCCACGCAGCCATGCCAGCTTGTAGGTCTCGTCGAGTTTCTTGCCCGAGGCGCCAGCCATGTAGATGTTCAGCGACTGGGCCTGGTCGATCCACTTCTGGCGACGCGAAGCCGCTTCCACCAGCCAGCTTGGCGACACTTCGAAGGCGGTGGCGTAGATATCGCGCAGGTCTTGCGGGATGCGGTCGATCTTCACCAGCGAGCCGTCGAAGTACTTCAGGTCGGAGATCATGACCTCATCCCACAGGTCGCGCGCCTTCAGGTCGCGCACCAGGTAGCCATTGATCTCGGTGAATTCGCCCGACAGGTTCGATTTCACGTACAGGTTCTGGAACGTCGGCTCGATACAGGCCGAGACGCCGATGATGTTCGAAATCGTCGCCGTCGGGGCGATCGCCACGCAATTCGAGTTGCGCATGCCGAACTTGGCGATGCGTTCGCGCACCGGGGTCCAGTCCATGGCCGACGAGGAATCGACTTCCAGGTAGCCGCCGCGCTCTTCGGCCAGCAATTTGACCGAGTCTTGCGGCAGGATGCCGCGGTCCCACAGCGAACCGGCATACGACTCATAGCGGCCGCGCTCTTCGGCCAGTTCCGTCGACGCCAGGTAGGCGTAGTAGCACACGGCTTCCATCGAGGTATCGGCGAACGACACGGCGGCGTCCGAGGCGAACGGGATGCGCATCATGTGCAGGCAATCCTGGAAGCCCATCACGCCCATGCCGACCGGACGGTGGCGCATGTTCGAATTGCGCGCCTTCTCGACGGCGTAGTAATTGATGTCGATGACGTTGTCGAGCATGCGCATGGCGGTGCGGATGGTCTTGGCCAGCTTGACGTGATCGAGCTTGCCTTCCTTCATGTGCGCCGGCATGTTCACGGAACCGAGGTTGCAGACGGCGATTTCGTCAGGGCCCGTGTTCAGCGTGATTTCCGTGCACAGGTTCGAGCTGTGGACGACGCCGACGTGCGACTGCGGGCTGCGGATGTTGCAAGGATCCTTGAACGTGATCCATGGATGGCCCGTTTCAAACAGCATCGACAGCATCTTGCGCCACAGGTCCAGCGCGGCGATTTTCTTGAAGACGCGGATTTCGCCGGCGGCGGCCTTGGCTTCGTAGCCCAGGTAAGCCTGTTCAAAGGCCTTGCCGACCTTGTCGTGCAGGTCCGGCGTGTCCGACGGCGAGAACAGGGTCCACTCGCCTTTTTCCATGACGCGCTTCATGAACATGTCGGGAATCCAGTTCGCCGTGTTCATGTCGTGCGTGCGGCGGCGGTCGTCGCCCGTGTTCTTGCGCAGGTCGAGGAATTCCTCGATATCCATGTGCCAGGTTTCCAGGTAGGCGCAGACGGCGCCCTTGCGCTTGCCGCCCTGGTTGACTGCCACGGCCGTGTCGTTGACCACTTTCAGGAACGGCACCACGCCTTGCGACTTGCCATTGGTACCCTTGATGTGGGCGCCCAGGGCGCGCACCGGCGTCCAGTCGTTACCCAGGCCGCCGGCGAACTTGGCCAGCAGCGCGTTGTCCTTGATGGCGTCGTAGATGCCTTCCAGGTCATCCGAGACGGTGCTCAGGTAGCACGACGACAGCTGCGAGCGCAGGGTGCCCGAGTTGAACAGGGTCGGGGTCGAGCTCATGAAGTCGAACGAGGACAGCAGGCTGTAGAACTCGATGGCGCGCGCTTCGCGGTCCGCCTCGTTCAGCGCCAGGCCCATGGCCACGCGCATGTAGAACGCCTGCGGCATTTCGATGCGTACGTCCTGGATGTGCAGGAAGTAGCGGTCATACAGGGTTTGCAGGCCGATGTAGCCGAATTGCAAGTCGCGGTCGGCCACGATGGCTTTGGCCAGGCGTTCCAGGTCGAAGCTGGCGAGTACCGGGTTCAGCAGCTCGGCGGCGATGCCCTTGGCGATGTATTGCGGGAAATACGTCAGGTATTCAGCGGCAGCGGCCGCTTGCGGCACTTCCTTGCCGAACACTTCCTTGCGCACCGTGTGCAGCAGGATGCGGGCCGTGACCTGGCTGTAGGCCGGGTCTTTTTCCATCAGCGCGCGCGCCGCCAGGATGGCCGACTTGTGCAGCTCTTCGACGGGCACGCCGTCGTACAGGTTTTTCACCGTTTCAGCCAGGATGGCGTCGGCATCGACGTGCTTTTCCAGGCCGGCGCAGGCGGCGTTGATCAGGTCGCGTACTTCCTGCATGTCCAGCAGACGGCGCACGCCGTTGTCGGTGACATTCAATTGTGGTGCGGAAACTTGTGCGGAAGCGCCCTGCGCTTCCTTCTGCAGGCGGCGCTCTTCCATGTGCTTGGCGCGGTACAGCACGTAGGCACGCGCCACGTCGTGCTCGCCCGAACGCATCAGCGACAGTTCCACCTGGTCTTGCACGTCTTCGATATGGAAGGTGCCGCCGCCCGGGTGGCGGCGCACCAGCGCGGCGACCACGCCGTCGGTCAATTGTTCCACCAGTTCGCGGATGCGTGCCGAGGCTGCCCCCTGGCCGCCGTTAACGGCCAAAAACGCCTTGGTCATGGCGATGGCGATCTTCGAAGGCTCAAATGCCACCACCGCGCCGTTGCGGCGGATGATGCGATAGTCGCCCAATGCCGCGCCCGTGCTCGCCACGCTGTTGGCCGCGCCTGGCGCTGGCGATACTGGCGTTGGATGGATGGAAATATCTTGTGGTGATTGCATTGAAGCTCCCGTTGTCAGCTAAAGTCAGCCTGCAGTTTTGCTGCCGCGTGTGTTGTTGAATAGAACGCCCGATGGTCAGGGTTTCTTCAGGTATTTGTTGCTAAATAGTAAATTTGTAATGCATAAAACAGCTCAGTATCCAGATCGCCACACCGCACTGCCCGGCTGGCGCGAAACACGATCGAGGGTGATGAACCGCCAGTTCCAGTGCTTTATCAGCAATCCGGGTAGCTTTGACAATAATTCTGAAAACGTCTGTGATGGCACTACATATAGTCTTTACATCCAACTTCTGTACTAATTGTAGTGCCCATCGGAGGGCGATGCAATAGTTTTCCGGCATCCGTCCGCGTAATTTTTTGTCTTTTCTTATACGATTTCGGTTGACTTTTCAGGGCATGGATGGAAAGCCCAATCCCCGCGAAGTAAGCGCTAACGCAGCTTGTCCGCGCAGGGTTTCCAGCCAGCATTCTTGGTAAAAATGCCAGTCAAAAAACGGCCCCGGATCCGTCTTCCTGCCCGGCGCGATATGCTCGTGGCCGCGCACCTGCGACAGCCCGTGGCGCGCCACCAGCGCCGCCGTCAGTGCCGCCAGCACATGGTATTGCCGCCGCTGGAAAGGCACATCGTCCGCGCCTTCCATTTCGATACCGATGGAGTAGCCATTGCACTGCGGGCGTCCGTCGAAAGTGGACGCGCCCGCATGCCAGGCACGTTGATCAGTAGAAACATATTGCAACAGCGCACCATCGCGCCGCACAAAAAAGTGCGCCGACACCTGCAAGCCACGCAGGTCGGCGAAAGAAGGATCGGCATTATAATCTACCCGGCCGGTAAACAAGTCCGACACATGCGGCCCGCCAAAGTGGCCGCCCGGCAAGCTGATGTTATGGATCACCAGCAAATCGACTTGCGCACCGTCCGGGCGCGCATCGCAGTACGGCGAGTCATAGCGCAGCGCGCCGTCGCACCAGCCGTCTTCATCTATCGTCCATGTGCTCATCAAGCAAGGCTTCCTGTATCGTCAATTTCTGCATGCGGTAACGCAACTGGCGCACACTCAGGCCCAGCTGGCGCGCCGCCCGCGCGCGGTGGTAGCGCGCCTGCACCAGCGCCAGCATGATCATGTCGCGCTCGGCCTGGCGCAAATACACGTCCAGCGGCAGGACGGCGGCCACGCCATTCGCCGCCATGCCGGGCAGGCTCAATTGCCGCTGTGGCAAGGCCGGCAGCGCCGGCCCCGCCCGCGAGGGCATGCTGCTCGCCGCGGACGGCAAGGCCAGCCCGTCGAGCGCGATCACGCCGCCGTCGGCAAAGGCCAGCGCCCGCTCCAGCACGTTTTCCAGTTCGCGCACATTGCCGGGAAACGCATACGCGGCCAGGGCCGCCAGCACCGGCGGCGCCAGGGTCACGGTCCGGCGCGGCGACAGGCGCGCGAGGATCACCTCACATAATACCTGCAGATCGCCGCGCCGCTCGCGCAGCGGCGGCAGCGCCAGCTCGATCACATTCAGGCGGTAAAACAGATCCTGGCGAAACGTGCCGGCGGCCACGCCGCGCGCCAGGCCATGCTGGCTGGCGCACAGGATGCGCACGTCGATGGCCTCGTCGGTGCTGCCGCCCAGCTTGCGCACGCGGCGCTCCTGCAGCACGCGCAACAGCTTCACCTGCATGGCCAGCGGCAGATCATCGACTTCGTCGAGCAGCAAACTGCCGCCGTGGGCCGCCTGGAACAGGCCCTGGCGCTCGTGCAGCGCGCCCGTATAGGCGCCCGGGCGGCAGCCGAAGAATTCCGCTTCCATCAACGCTTCGGGTATGGCGCCGCAATTGACGGCGATAAACGGGAAGCTGGCGCGCGCGCCCTGCGCATGGATGGCGCGCGCCGCCAGTTCCTTGCCCGTGCCCGATTCGCCGCGGATGGCCACCGGCGCGCCGCAGCGGGCGATCCGGCCGATCTGCGCGCGCAGCGCCTGCATCGGCAGCGAGTTGCCGCTCAGTTGCGGCGCCGGCGGCATGCCGGCGGCGGTGGCGCCATGCGGGCGATGGCTGGGACTGGACATGGGACGCGCCTTTCTGCAAGGGCGGTGGCGAACCGCCTGTTGCAGATGCTACGCCGGAAGGATGGCGCAGGACGTTACGATACGGCTGAGCAACGCGGCGCGGGCCCGTCCTTACAGCGTGGCGTGCGCGTGACTGCAGTAATCGTGGCCCTTGGCTTGCACGTTTTCCGAGGCCGGGTAGTACACGCCGCAGTGGGCGCAGCACAGCATCAGCTCGGCGTCCGGCAATTCCTGCGGCCGCGCCGGCGGCGCATACGGATTCGGCTGCTGCTGCGCGCGGGCCCGTTGCTGCATGCCACGGATTTTGCTGCGGATGGCAAACAGCACCAGGAACACCAGCGCCAGCCAGAATAAAACACGTGTCATGTGTATCCTCGGTGTAAAACCACTTCCAGTACAAAACGGCTGCCGACATAGGCCAGCAGCAAGGTGGCGAAACCGGCCAGGGTAAAACTCAGGGCCGTCTTGCCACGCCAGCCGCGGAAGCGGCGGCCTGCCAGCAGCGCGGCAAACAGCAGCCACGACAGCATGGTAAACACGGATTTATGATCCCAGTTGAGCGCCTTGCCAAATAATTGCTCGGAAAACACGATGCCCGACAGCACGGTCAGGCTGAGCAAAATAAAACCCAGGCCGATCATGCGGAACAGCAGCTTTTCCATCGTCAGCAGGGCTGGCAGCTGGTCCAGCGCCGTGCCGATGAAGCCGCGGCTTTCGCTGCGCGTGTGCAAACGCGATTCCTGCAGCGCCATCAGCACGGCGTGAAAGGCGGCAATCGTCAGGGTGCTGTAGGCGAGCACGGCCACGGCAATATGCCAGCCGAACACGGCCGACTTGCCTTCCATGCTGACCTGGCTGCCAGGAAAGGCCCAGGCCAGGCCGATGGCGAGGACGGCGCTGGGCATGACCATGCGGCGCAGTCCGTCCAGGCTGAAATTGCGGTTCTCTATCCAGTAGGCGCCCACCGAGACCCACAGCGCGGCCGACAGCATGGCGGAGAAGCCGAAGCGCAAGGTGCCCGGCGCCATCAGGTCGAACCACAGGGTGGCGGCATGCGCCAGCCAGGCGACGCCGGTCAGGCCGGCAATGAGCCGGGCACGGGACGAGGGAAGCACCGCGCACGCCGCGTACAACAGGGCGGCGATGAAAAAGAAATAGATCTGCATAGTTTAAGTTTACACCATAGCCGGCAAGCGCGATTCAGGCGACAGACCGGGTGGCAGGCACGACGCCGCCATCGAATGCCGCAAGCCTGCCATGATATCGCGCCTGAGGCATGACGGGGTGGCGCACCCTCAAGATTTCGGCAATCTTTCCTGCGAGGCACGCTTGCCGCGCCGCAGGCACGTTGCCATCCTGATGAGCCAGTCCTATAATTATGTCCACATAGCAACATTCATCCACCCTGACGCCACCGCCCCTCGCCATGTCCTTTCGAAAATTCTGCTGGACCTGCCTCCTGCTGGCCGCCTGCACTGCCTTAAGCGGCTGCATGAAAGATACACCTTCGCAATCCACGTACGAGGAATACTTCCGCACGTCCATACAAAGCTATGACCTGTACAAGCAGTACTTCGACATCGCGAAGCTGGAAAAGCTGAACGGCTGGAAAGAGAACGAACAGTATGAAATCAAGGGCTCGGCCGTGCTGCGCGCCAAGGTGGGCTACCTGGAATTGCTGGCCGACGTGGCCGACAAGCTCGAGGCAGAGGCGAAGACGGACGGCTCGGTGGGCATGACCATGGGCCTGGGCCTGATGGCGCGCGGCATGGGTGGCGAAAACAAGGTGTTCCGCGAATTCTGGGCGCAGCAACAGGAAAAGAAGGCGATTCCCGCGCCGCTGCTGGCGCGCCAGGCGGCGATGACGGCCGAGCGTTTCGAGAACCTGCTGCAATGGTCGGACCAGCTGGTGCAAGACAATTACGGCGCCATCATCAGCCGCCAGCTCAAGAAAGGCGATGAGCTGACCCGCGTCTACACACTGAGCTTCCGGCAGACGGAGAAGGGCTGGATGGGTTTCAACGCCCGCTAAGGCCGCCCCGCCACAAGCTCCGCACCGGCACCGGCGCGGAGCTTGTTTTCATGCTTTCCTGATTTACTTCACGTTCAGGCTCTTTTTCGCCTGCTCCAGCAAGTCCGTCTTGACCCAGTCCTTGGCCACGGGCGGCTTCGTCATGCGGCCCACGCCCGTTTTCACCATCACGTCCGTGGTCACCTGGATATGCTCGGGCGTGATGTCGTACGAATACGGCGAATTGCTGATCGCGTCGTCGAAGTCATCCTTCGTGATCTGGCCGCGGAACACGACTTCGCGCACATATTTTTCCGCCGTCGCCTTGTTGTCGATAAAGGTTTTCGTCGCTTCGACGAAGCAGCGCATGAATTTCTCCGCCACGGGACGGCGTTCCTTGTAGAACTTTTCCGTCATCACCATGGTACGCACGGGTTCGCCGATCGGCGTGTCGTACGGCTTGATGACTTCGCTGCCGAAGCCCTTGTTGATGGCCTGCGACGATTGCGGTTCTGACTGCATCATGGCGTCGATATTCTTGCCCATCAGCGCCTGGTTCAAGTCGGCGTAGGCCAGGAACACCAGCTGCACATCCTTGCCCTTGGTGTCGGAATACGTCAGGCCCGCTTGCGCCAGCTCGGCCAGCAGCAGCACTTCCTGGATGCCGCCGCGCGTCACGCCCACGCGCTTGCCTTTGAGTTCCTTGACGCTGGTGATCTTTTGCCCGGCGCCCGCCACCAGGCGCGCGCCGCCCTTGGCAAAGCCGGCCACCACATAGATGGGCGCGCCGCCCGCGCGGCCGGAAATGGCCGCCTCGGACGCCGTCGCGCCCACGTCCAGCTCGCCCGCGATAATCGCCTGCATCACGTCGAGGCCCTTGGCGAAGACATGCTCTTCGACCTTGATGCCGCACTTGGGCGCGATTTCCTTGATGTACGACACGGCGCCGTAATGGGCGAATTTCAAGTTGCCCAGTCGCACGACTTCCTGCGCCTGCGCCTGAACGGCGCCCATGCCGAAGGCCAGCATGAGGGCGGCGGCGATACCGGTCTTCACGATTGATTTTTGCTGCATCGGGTTCTCCTGTGGTGGTTGACGTGTGCCCGCAAGGGCACAGCTATGCGAAACACGGCTTTTTAATTATGAGGAGATAGTACCGTGTGTTAAGTAACCCTCGGGAAATTATTGTGAATTTATGACGAACAGAACCGGATGTTGTGCAAGGCGTCCGCTGCGACGCAGTGCGAGCACTGCTAGCTGCGGGCAACACCGCACAGCGCCGGTTATGGAAGTCAGAAATCACAATAATTTATTGGGGGTTACTTAAAGCCAGGGCAACATTTTTTTGCCGGCAGCCACGCTGCCGGCGTTGTCACTACTGTCCCGCCAGTGCCACCACCGGGTCGAGTCCCGACGCCTTGCGCGCCGGCATGAAGCCAAACACCAGCCCCGTCACCACGGCGCAGGCAAACGCGCCGCCGACGGCGCTGAGCGAAAAGATCACCGGCACGTCCCATACCAGCAACAAGCCGGCCACCGTCACGCCGACCACGATGCCGGCCACGCCGCCCACCACCGACACCAGCACGGCTTCGGTGAGGAACTGGCGCAGGATGTCGCGCCGGCGCGCGCCCGTCGCCATGCGGATGCCAATTTCGCGCGTGCGCTCGCGTACCGTCATCAGCATCACGTTCATGACGCCGATGCCGCCCACCACCAGGGAGACGGCCGCGATCAGGCTGAGCATCACGGTCATGTTGTCCTGCGTCTTGGCTTCGGCGGCGATCGACGCGGCCGCGTTGCTGATGCCATAGTCGCGGATGCGGTGGCGCTCGAACATGGTGGCGTCGACCGCCGCCTCCACCTCGGTCACGCGCTTGACATCGGCCACCGCCATCACCGTATAGGTCGGCTCGCGCTGGCCGAAGACGCGGATGCCGGCCGTGGAAAACGGCAGCAGCAGCACGTCGTCTTCATCCTTCTCGCCCGTCAGCGCGCCCTTCGCGCTCATCACGCCGATCACCTGGAACGGCACATTGCCGATCAGGATGCTCTGCCCCACGGGGTTGGCCACGTCGGGCATCAGCTTTTCCGCCAGGTGCGCGCCCAGCACGGCCACGGTGGCCATCTCGCGCTCGTCCTCCTCCGTGAAGAAGCCGCCCTTGGCCACCGGCCAGGTCTGGATCTGCGGCAGGGCCGGCCCCGTGCCGCGCACATAGGTCTGCACGTCGAGGTTGCCATGGCGTATGACCTTGTTGCCCGTGACATTCGGCAACACGTGGGAAATGCCCGGCACGTCCTTGAGCGCATCGAGGTCGGCCAGGGTGATGCTGCGCCCGGGGATGCGCGAACTTTCGCCGCGCGAGGCCATGTACAGCAGATTCGAGCCGAAGGCGCCCAATTGCGCCATGACCTGCTGGCGCGTGCCCAGGCCGATGGCCAGCATGACGATCACGGAAGCGACGCCGATGACGATGCCGAGCAGGGTCAGGCCCGTGCGGAAGCGGTTGATCCACAGCACGCGCCAGGCGGCGCGCGCCGCGTCGAGCAATTCCGTGCCCAGCGAGGCGCCCGTGTCATGGGCGGCGCGCGACATGTCCAGCGGCGGCAGGGCCGTCGACGTGGCGGGGATGGCAACGGCGCCCGAGTCGGCGACAATTTCGCCGTCGCTGATCTCGATCACGCGGCGCGCCTGGGCCGCAACCTTGCGGTCATGCGTGATGAGGATGATGGTGTGGCCCGCGTCGGCCAGTTCGCCCAAGAGCGCCATGACTTCGGCGCCGCTGCTGCTATCTAACGCCCCCGTCGGTTCATCGGCCAGGATGATGCGCCCGCCATTCATCAGGGCGCGCGCGATCGACACGCGCTGCTGCTGCCCGCCCGACAACTGGTTTGGCCGGTGATCGAGCCGCTCGCCCAGGCCCAGGCGCTTGAGCAGCGCTTCCGAACGGGCGTGGCGGGCCGCGGCAGGCATGCCCGCGTACAGGGCCGGCACTTCCACGTTTTCGCGCGCCGATTCGGTGGCGATCAGGTGATAGCCCTGGAAGACGAAGCCGAACGCTTCGCGCCGCAGCCACGCCAGTTCATCGGGGTTCAGGCTGGCCACGTCCTGGCCGGCGAAGCGGTAGCTGCCGTCGCTGGGGCGGTCCAGACAGCCGAGCAAGTGCATCAGGGTCGACTTGCCGGAACCGGACGCCCCGACGATGGCGACGAATTCGCCGGCGCCGATCGCCAAGGTCAAACCGCGCAGCACTTCCACGGCTGGCGCGCCGTCATGGCCGCCGTAGCGCTTGCGGATGCCCTGTAACTGGATCAAGGGCGGCTGGTCCGGCTGCCCCGCCTGCCCCAGCGACCTGGCCTCGCTCATGGCGCTCACAGCTGGAACCTGCTGCTGCCGCTGCCGGCCGGCTGCTCGCCCGTGACCAGCAATTCGCCTTCGCGCAAGCCTTGCAGCACTTCCGCGCTGAGGCGGTTGCGCACGCCCACGGTGACGGCGCGCGTATCGACCTTGCCGTCCGCATCCATCACGCGGGCCGTGAACTGCCCCGGCTTGGCGCCGTCTTCCGTCGATGGTTTCAAGGCCGGCAAGGGCACGGCCAGCACATTGTTCGCCGCCGCCGTGACGAACACCACTTGCGCCGTCATCTGCGGCATCAGTTCGCCGTCCGCGTTATCCACATCGAACAGCACGGTATACAAGATCACCTTGCTGGTCGACGGCGCCAGGGCCGTGCCGGCGGCAGAACCGCCGGGCACGGGCGGGGCCGGCAGCACTTGCCGCACCTTGCCGCTCCAGCGCCGCTGGTCGCCGCCCAGGGTGGTGAAGTACACGGGCATGTCCGGGCGCACGCGGCGCACGTCCGCTTCCGACACTTCCGTCCACACCGTCATGGCCGACAGGTCGGCAATGCGCAGGATGTTCGGCGTCTGGTAGGTGGCGTTCAGGGTTTGCCCCTCTTTCGCGTCCAGGCCCACCACCTTGCCGGCCATCGGCGCGTAGATGCGCGTGTAGCCGAGGCGCGCCTCGTCCGCCTTCAGGCTGGCCTGGGTCTGGGCTATCTGCGCCTTCAGGTGGTCGATCTTGGCGCCGGCCGACGCCAGGGTGGCTTCGGCCGTTTCCAGGTCGGCCAGCGGTGTCGAGTCGAATTTGGCCATCTGCTGCTGGCGCACGTGCTGCCGGCCCGCCAGGCGGTGCTGCGCCTGCTGGTCGGCCAGCTGCGCGCGCAAACCCGCCAGGGCGGCGCGGCCCGCATCGACCGTGGCTTGCTGCACGCTGGGGTCGATCTCGGCCAGCAGCTGGCCTTTTTCCACGGCGCTGCCGGGCTGCACGTGCAGGCGCGTGATCTGGCCCGACACCTGCGCGCCCACGTCGACATAGGTTTGCGGCTGCAGGGTGCCGATGGCCGTGACGCTCGCTTCGATGTTGCCGCGCTTGACGGGCGCCGTGTCGAACACGGTGGCCGGGCCGCGCGTGGCCCACAGGGCGCCGGCGCCAAACAGCGCCAGCAAGACCGCGCCGCCCAGGATGCGGGCGCGGCGGGAAGGCAGACGGGCCGCCATCAGGAAACCACTTTCAATACAATCAAAACATCAATCGGTGTCGCCAGGCATAAAAAACACATCGGTCTATCCTTGAAAATGGCGGTGAACATCACCGCAGGAACGTCACAAGACCTGCCAGCGCGGCGACGGCTGCCAGCAGGGAACTACGCAACAGCAATCGGGGGGCGTACGGCAGCAGCAGGGCCACCAACAGCGCGCCCACCCCGATGAATCCGAGCCAGGCGACCACGCCGACGCTGGCGCTCCAGCCGGCCACGCAGGGCCAAATGGCCAGCGCCAGCAGGACGGTACCGGCCAGTTGCAGCGCGCGCCGCACGTTCGGCGCCGCGTCCCTGCCCCAGACCTGGCCGTGATGGCGGTCCATCGCCAATGAAAGGCTGGCCATGCCCGCATACGACAGGCCCAGCGCGCACAGAATGGTGGTGATCATGACTGTCCTTCCGCAGTGACGTGCAAGCTGGCAGATGGTGTTTCCTTGCTTGCCGTCTTTTTGAGCGGTTTTTCCTTGCGCTTGTGGACTTTCCACGCGCCCCAGGCGGCCAGCAGGCCGAAGGCCATGCTGCCCAATTCCACGCCGGCGCTTTCCCAGTCGCCGCGCGCGAGCTGCGCCGCCAGGTTGTCGCCCGTGCTCAGCACATTCAATACGGGCAGCAGCAGGCACAGAGCGGCCAGCAAGCCCAATTGTTCGATCCACGCGCGCTTTTCCGCGCGCAGGCAGGCGTGCACCAGCATCAGGAACCAGACGCCGAAGAAGGCGCGCACTTCCCAGCCGGCGCGCTGCTCGATGCCGACGGGGATCAAACGGTTGGCCCACAGGAAGCCCGCGCAGGCGATGGCCAGGCCGGCGATGGCCGCCACGTTCAGGCAGGCGATGACGCGGTACACGCGCTGCGTGCAGGTGCCGAACTCGCCGCCCGACTTCTGGCGCCGCTTGACCAGGAACAGGATGGCGCCCGTGCCCATCATGGCCGTGCCGGCCAGGCCGCAGAAGAAGTACAGCCAGCGCATCGGCGTGCCGCCGAAGCCCACCATGTGCAGGTTCGACATGACGGAGCGCGTCAGGCCGGCGCCGCCCGTATCCGACTCGCCCGGCAGGCGCACGGCGACCTGCTCGCCCGTGGCCAGCGCATAACAGGCCCTGCCCGAATTGGCGCTCAGGCGTTCGAGCAGTTCCGCATCCTCGTTCCAGCCGTACATGCACACGCGCATGGAGGCGTCGTTCGGATTGTCCAGCACCACGGCGCGGATTTCCTGGCCGATGGCCTGTTCGGCGCGCAGCGCGAACGATTCCAGCGCGGGAATGGCCAGCGGCTGGCCCGTCTTCACGGGCTTGCCCGCATCGTTCCAGTCGGCCAGGAAGGCCTTCTTGGGATGGTCCATGCCGTATTGCGCCACCACGGGGGCCGGCACATAGTCGTCGCTGAAAAATGCCAGGCCCGTGTAGGCGATCATAAACTGGAACGGCAAGGTCAGCACGGCCACCGCGTTGTGCGCGTCGAGCCACGAACGCTGGCCCTTGGCCGGGCGGAAGGTGAAGAAATCCTTGAAGATGCGCTTGTGCGTGATGACGCCGCTCACCAGCGCCACCAGCATGATCATGGTGGTGATGGCGACGATCCACACGCCGATGCGTCCCGCGTGCAGCTCGTAGTGGAAATCGACGAAATGGTGGCCGCCGATCGTCTCCCGTTCCGTTGCCTCGCGCGCATGCTCGATGACGGCGCCCGTCAGCGGGTCGAGGTCCGCCGAGCCATAGCCGCCGCCGGGCTGGAACCAGTAGGCGGACAGGCCATGGCCGGGCCGCTGCACGGGCCAGATTTCCCACATGTCCGCCTTCGGGTGTTCCTTCGCCATGAAATCGAGCGCCAGTTCCAGGCGGTGCGCCCGGTCCGTGACCTTCGGCAGCGGCGGATCATTCGCGTGCGCCGCCTCTTCCAGTGCGTGTTCGGGCATCATCCAATGGCCGATCGGGTCGTCGAAGACGGCCAGGGTGCCGGTCAGGAAAATGGCGAACAGCAGCCAGGAAATCCACAGGCCGCTCCACGTATGCAGCCAGGCCATGGTCTGGCGCAAGCCGCCCTGCTGCGGCGTTTTCACCACTTTGTCGACCTTGACGGCGTTCATGCGGCACCCCGCGACAGCAGCAGGCCGATGCCGCCGCACAGGATCGCCGGCAGCAGCATGCCGAGCCAGGCGCGGCGCAGGTCTTGCACGGCAAAGACCCAGATGACGGCGCAGGTGTAGACGACGAAGGCGCTCAGGGTGGCCGTCAGCACGGCTTCGGCGCGCGACAGCGGCAGCACGGCCGACAGCAGCACGGCCACGCCGGAGGTGAGCGCATAGCCGCCAAAGACGGCGGCGAGCACGCGCGAGAACAACATCCTGTGGGCCGATTTCATCATCGCGGCGCTCCCTGCGGCATACGCGGCGTCACACCGTCGCGGGCCAGATTCCACTGCACATCCATAAGCCATGCATCCTTCATTCGAGTAGGTGAGTTCATCAGTTAGAGTTTGTAATTGAGTGTCAGCATCAGGTTACGCGGCGCGCCCACCAGGTTGCCGAAGACATCGGAATAAATGCTCTGGTAATAGCGCTTGTCGAGCGCATTGTTGACGTTCAGGCGCAGCTCGGCGCGGCTGTCGATCTGCCACGCCGCGTTCAAGCCCAGGATCGCGTAGCTTCCCTGGCGCAGGCGGGCATCGCCATCCGTCGATTCCGTCGCGCCCTGCCCGTACACCGAGGCGCCGACGCGCCAACCCTGCGCCGCGCCGGACAGGCGGTAGCTGGTGGCCAGCTTGAGCTGCTGGCGCGGATAGCGGCTGTTGAAATCCTTGCCGATATTGGCCGGATCGCTGTCGCGCGTAAATTGCGCCTTTACATAGGTATAGCCGGCCGACAGTTGCCAGTTCGGCGTCAGCGCGCCCGCCACGTCCAGCTCCACGCCTTCGCTGCGCACTTCGCCCGACGCGCGCTGGCAATAGCCCCAGGCGCTGCCGGGGCAGGGATACGGGCCGGCCAGGTCGTCGACGCCCCGGTTTTGCTGGCGGATCTGGAACACGGCCGCGCTGGCATTGAGGGCGCCGCCGAAGTATTCTCCCTTCACGCCCGCCTCGTAGTTGGTGCCGCTGATCGGCTTCAAGGGCTGCGCATTGGCATCGGTGGCCGCCTGCGGCTGGAAGATTTCGGTCCAGCTGGCGTACACGGAATGCTGCTTGTCGAGGTCATACACGACGCCGGCGTAGGGCGTGAATTCGCGCGCCACCGAGTAGCCGGCATCGTCCTTGTACCAGCTCACGCGCCCGCCCAGCACCAGCGACAGCGGATCGGCCAGGCGCATGCGCGTGCCCGCATACACGCCGCTTTGCTCGGTGATGCTGGCCGTGCGCCACTGCGCATAGTCGATGACGGGGCGCGCCACGCTGCCCGCGTCCCAGTGGAACGGGTCGATCACCGGCGCAGCCGCGCCCCAGCTGTACGGTGCCCAGCCGCCATAGCTGTTTTTTGACGAACGGCGGTGGCTGGCGCCGACGGTCAGCTCGTGCTCGCGGCCGAACAGGCTGTAGCTGCCGCTGGCATACGCGTCATAGCTGGTGTTGGCCAGCTCGGCGCGGTAGCTTTGCGAATTGAAGCGCAGGGTGTCGCCGCGCCGGTTGATGCCGGAAAACGTCGTGTCGATCTCGGGCGTCTTGCGCGTGGCCGCCAGCCTGGCTTTCCAGCCGTTGCCGAAGCGGTGTTCCAGTTCGGCGAAAATGGTTTTATCCGTCTGGCGCCAGTCGTCGAAGTCGCTGCCCAGGTAAGTGGAGCGGGGCAAATTCAGGAAGGTGCCGTCGACGGCCGTCACCACGCCCGTCGTGACGCCGTCGTTATCCGTCTTGCGATAGTGGGCGCCCACCGTCAACGTCGTGTCGGGACGCAGGTCGGCTTCGATGATGCCGTACAGCTGGTGGTTGCGGCCATGCAGCACGTCGACAAAATCCTGCTTGTCCTGCAGCGTCGCGACGATGCGCCCGCGCAGGGTCTTCGCTGCATTGAGCGCGTTGGCCGCATCGACTTCCAGGCGGTAGTTGCTCCAGCTGCCGACGCTGGCCGAGAACGACGCTTGCGGCGTGGCCGTCGGGCGCTTGCGCACCAGGTTGATGGCCGCGCTGGGCGTGCCGCTGCCCGTCGTCAAGCCCGTGGCGCCGCGCACCACCTCGATGCGGTCGTAGATGGCCAGGTCGTCATTGTCGCCATTGAAGGTGCCGTTCGCGCCCAGGCTGGTGGGCAAGCCGTCGAACAGGATGTTGTCGACTGGAAAGCCGCGCGCGCTGAAACTGCCCGAATCGCCCGTGAAGTTGCCCTTTTGCATGACCAAGCCCGTGATCGACTGCACGGCGTCGTCCAGGGTCGTGATGCCCAGGTCGTCGATCTGCTGGCGCGTCAGCACGCTGACCGACTGCGGCGTCTCGCGCAGCGACAGGTTCAGCTTGGTGGCCGTATTGCTCACGCCCGTCGTGTAGGAGCCGCTGCCTTCCGTTGTCACATCGCGTCCTGCCGTGACGGACACGCCGGCCATGGTCTGCTCGGACGCGGGGCTGGCTGGCGCCTGCTGCGCCATGGCCGGCAGGCTGGCGGCCAGGCACAGGGCGGCGGCCGCTTGCGCCAGCGGGTGCCGCTGAGGGCGATGCGAGACGAAATTGACAAGATACGAAACCTGTTGCATGAAAAGTCCTGAAAAGTGGCGTCATCAGACGGTAGAAAACAGGCGCCCTACTCTGTAGGTGCCGCGAAAACGAAAAACGGGCAGCCGGATGGCCAATATTTTTTGTGCAGCGTGCTACGGCGCCGGTTCGACCGTCACCCAATACCGCGTGCGGCTGCGCACCTGCACCGGCAGCGAGTTGGGCAGCATGTTCAGGATGCGCTGGGTATCGGCCAGCGGGAACACGCCCGACAGGCGCAGCTGGGCCACTGCCGGCGCACAGTCGATGACGCCGGGGCGGTAGCGGGCCAGGTCGGCCAGGAAATCGCCCAGGCTCACGTCGTCGACGATCAGCTGCCCGCGCGACCAGGCGTGCGCATGCGCATCGATGGCGTGCGGCGCGGCCGGCGCGTGGCGGGAAAATACCGCGCCGCGCCCTGCCGCCAGCAGCAAGGGCGCGCCCGTGCCGTCGCGGGGTCGGATTTCAACGGCGCTTTCCAACACGGCCACGGTGCTGTAGTCATCCTGCTGGCGCACGGCAAAGCGCGTGCCCAGCGCGCGCACCAGGCCTTCGCGCGTGGCCACCACCAACGGCGCGTCGCTGCCGGCGCCATGGCCGCTGGTGACGAGGATCTCGCCGGCCAGCAGCTCGATCAGGCGGCGGCTGGCGTCGAAACGCACGTTCACGGCGGAGCCCGTATTCATGCTGAGCACGCTGCCATCGTCCAGCACCACCTCGCGCTGCTCGCCCGTCGCCGTGCGGTAGTCGGCACGCAGGGCGCGCACGCCGTCCCACGCGTCCGTCTGCGCGGCCAGCACGCCGCCGGCGGCCGCCACGCCCAGCCACGCCAGCAACTGGCGCCGCTTGCCGTTGACGACTTTCTGCGGCGTGCCGGCCAGCGCCTGCGCGGCCGCACCGCGGTGCAAGCCGTTGAAGCGCCGCGATACCGCCTCGATATGCCGCCAGGCCCGTTCATGTTCCGGGTCGGCCCCGCGCCAGCGCTGCCAGGCCGCGTGTTCCGCTTCGCCGGACTCGCTCGACATCAGCACGGTCAGCCACTCGGCCGCCTGCTGCTGCACTTCCTCGGCGATGGCCGCCGGGGATGCGGGGTCTGCCGCCGCGCTCATGCCGGCAGCGAGAAAAACACCTGGCGGTTGGCCCGCGTCAGGTATTGCTTGACCGAGCTGGACGACACCTTCAGGCGCGCGGCGATCTCCGCATAGCTGAGGCCCTCGAGCTGCGCCAGCAAGAACGCCGTGCGCACGGGCGCGGGCAAGCCGTCGAGGGCCTGGTCGATTTCCTGCAAGGCTTCCAGCGCCAGCAGCCGCTCTTCGGGCGCGGGCGCCACCTCGGGCGGCAGGCAGGCCAGCGCTTCCAGATACGCGTCCTCCAGCACTTGCCGGCGGTGGCGGTGCGCCAGCAGGCGCCGCGCGATGGTGGCGAGAAAAGGCCGCGCTTCGCGGATCCGCGGCGCGGCATCGGCCGTCAGCACGCTGATGAAGGTGTCTTGCGCCAGGTCCGCCGCCTCGCCCGCATTGCCCAGCTTATGCCGCAACCAGCCCTGCAGCCAGCCGTGATGGCTGCTGTAGAGCGCGTGCAGGTCTTGTTGCTGTGCAAAATCGGCGGCCGACATGGCATCCCTTTCCGCTCAGGCGTGCGGTGCCCGAGAATGTAAATAAGAATTATTCTCATTCTAACCGCGCAATGCCTTTCATGCAATCGCGGCATTGGCAGAAATACCAACTAATTCAAAAGCCGGCCAACCGCCAGGCGCTGCAGCGCAGGACCGCCCGCCACCCGCGATAAGGTAAAATGACGGCCATCGTCCGGCTTGCGCCGCCCACTCCCAAGCTTTTCATTGCAGGTTCATCATGCTAGATAATCTCACCCAACGGCTTGCCAAAGTCGTCAAGACCATGCGCGGCGAGGCGCGCCTGACCGAAGCGAACACCGCCGACATGCTGCGCGAAGTGCGCCTGGCGCTGCTCGAAGCCGACGTCGCCCTGCCCGCCGTGCGCGAATTCATCGCCAAAGTCAAAGAAAAAGCCATGGGCGAGGATGTCATTTCCTCGCTCACGCCAGGCCAGGCCCTGGTTGGCGTGGTGCAGCGCGAGCTGGCCGCCCTGATGGGCGCCGACCTGGGACCGGAAGCGTCGCAGATCAGCTTTGCGCAGCAGCCGCCCGCCATCATCCTGATGGCCGGTTTGCAGGGTGTGGGTAAAACCACCACCGTCGGCAAGCTGGCGAAGTACCTGAAGGAAGAAAAGAAGAAGAAAGTGCTGACCGTCTCGGCCGACGTGTACCGTCCCGCCGCGATCGCCCAGCTGCAATCGGTCACGGCCCAGGTCGGCGCCGACTTCTTCCCGTCCACCAGCACGGACAAGCCGGTCGATATCGCCCTGGCCGCGCTGGACTGGGCGAAAAAGCATTACCACGACGTGCTGATCATCGATACGGCGGGCCGCCTCGGTATCGACGAAGAGATGATGCGCGAAATCGCCGCCGTCCACGGCGCCGTGAAACCGATCGAAACCCTGTTTGTCGTCGACGCCATGCTGGGCCAGGACGCCATCAATACGGCCAAGGCCTTCAACGATGCGCTGCCGCTGACCGGTATCGTGCTGACCAAGCTCGACGGTGACGCGCGCGGCGGTGCGGCCCTGTCCGTGCGCCACATCACGGGCAAGCCGATCAAGTTTGCCGGCGTCTCGGAAAAACTCGACGGCCTGGAAGCGTTCGACCCGACCCGCATGGCCAACCGCATCCTGGGCATGGGCGACATCCTCGCCCTGGTGGAAGAGGCGCGCAAAGGCGTCGACAGCAAGGCGGCGGCCGACCTGGCGCAAAAGATCAAGGTCGGCGGCAAGTTCGACATGAACGACTTCAAGGCGCAACTGGGCCAGATGAAGAAAATGGGCGGCATGGCCAACCTGATGGACAAGCTGCCGGCCCAGTTCCAGCAGGCGGCAGGCGGCAAGAACATGGATCAGGCCGATAAACAGGTGCGCCGCATGTGCGGCATCATCGACTCGATGACGCCGCAGGAACGCGCCAAGCCTGAATTGATCAAGGCCACGCGCAAGCGCCGCATCGCCGCCGGCGCCGGCGTGCAGGTGCAGGAAGTGAACCGCATGCTGACGCAATTCGAGCAAATGCAGACGATGATGAAGAAATTGTCGGGCGGCGGCATGATGAAGATGATGCGCAGCATGAAGGGCATGATGCCTGGGATGAGGTAAGGCTTCAAAATCCGCTGCGCGGTGGTCCTTGCGGCCGGCGATGCTCACCGTCCTTTAGTACGGTTGCGCTTCTCGGCCACACACCATCCGCTCGCTGTGATTTTGAAGGCCTTCATTAAGCCGCGTGTGCAATTCGACAGGCTAAAAACATCGTTCTAAATCATGCCGGATTGCATTTTCATGTGTCCGGCATCACTCTTCCCTCCCCCTGCAGCCCCCCTCCCCGCATAGCCAGTAACCATGCCATTTACGGGCAAAACCGCCGTTCTGCGCTCCCAAGCGGTGCGCCCGGGCGACAGCATGGCCATTTCCCTGCTTTTTCCTCGTGAAAACGTGAAAAACACTTGCATACAAGGTAAATCCACACCAATATTAGCCGTGCGATTAATTGCGCAATTTCCCATGTGTTTGTTAAGGAGGCTCGAAGATGGCAACAGCCAAAAAAACCCCAGTAGCAGCGCCAGCCAAAGCAGCAGCAGCAGCCAAGCCTGCAGCCGCCAAGAAAGCAGCACCCGCAGCCAAGGCAGCAGCTAAACCAGCAGCGGCGAAGAAAGCGGCAGCACCGGCAACACCACGCAAGCCAAACGCAGCATTCATGAAAGCAATGACGCCATCGAAAGATCTGGCCGCCGTTGTTGGCGCAGCACCACTGCCGCGCACGGAAGTGACCAAAAAGGTATGGGATTACATCAAAAAACTCGATCTGCAAGATCCGGCCAACCGCCGCATGATCAATGCGGACGACAAGCTGAAAGCAGTTTTCGGCGGCAAAGCCCAAGTCTCCATGTTTGAAATGACGAAACTGATCTCCGATCATTTGAAATAATCAGATACGCACAGGGCGTTTTTGCGCCGTGTGAGTGCCCCGCCGCATCACTGCGAGCGGGGCATTTTTTTGGGGTCAGACCCTGCAGGATCGGAATTCGCCCCACTGGGGCGCACTCCCCCCGGCCCTCATTTGAATTCCCAATGACGCCACGCCGCCCGCACGGCATTCGGATACTCGGCCCGCCCGCGGCTGCCGTTATACCGCCCCAGCGCCAGATACAAATCGCCTCGTTCCATATCCAGGTACATGCGCAAAATCGCGCAGCCATAGCGCAGATTCGTCTGCATGTGGAACAGCTTGCTGCGGTCGCTGTCGCCGATCACGCCCGTCCAGAACGGCATCACCTGCATGTAGCCACGCGCGCCGGCCAGCGAGACGGCGTATTTGCGGTAGGCGGACTCCACCTGGATCAGACCCAGCACGAGGGCCGGCTCCAGGCCCGCGCGGCGCGCTTCATACCAGACGGTTTCCAGGAATTCCGTGCGCAGTTGCGCGTCCGGCAGCTTGCGTTGCAGGCGTTGCGACATCTGCGCCAGCCATTGCTGGTAGCGCTGCAAGTCGGCGGGGGTGGCAAATTTGGGTTGCGGCGGGCGTTCGTCGCGGATCGCGTGCGACAGGGCCAGACGGACGGAGTCGGCCAGCGCCTCCTCCTTCTGGTTGCCGGCCTGCGCCGGAGAGACGCAGGCCAGGCAGGCGGCCAGCGCGAGCGCGCCAGCCGTCTTGCTTACTGATAGGCGCTTCACTGCGCCATTTTGCCCTGGATGAAGGCGACGATCTCGTCCGGCGACACGCCGGTCGCCTCCGTATCGCGGCGGCCCTGGTATTCCAGCTTGCCTTCTTTCAGGCCGCGCTCGCCGATGACAATGCGGTGCGGCACGCCAATCAGTTCCCAGTCAGCAAACATGGCGCCAGGACGCAAGCCGCGGTCGTCGACGATGACGTC
The DNA here is from genome assembly GCF_009208735.1 of Janthinobacterium rivuli. Taxonomy (GTDB): domain Bacteria; phylum Pseudomonadota; class Gammaproteobacteria; order Burkholderiales; family Burkholderiaceae_D; genus Janthinobacterium. Next base: position 111,758 of record NZ_WFLJ01000014.1, read on the forward strand.
CACGCCAGCGCCTTGCAGTGCCGTGTACAGCTTCTCCGTCTCTTCCTTGACCAGTTCGCTACGGTCCATGCCCATCGGGCACAGCACGACCTCGAATGGCGCGATCGATGCGGGCCAGATGATGCCCTTGTCATCGAAGTTCTGTTCGATGGCGGCGCCCAGGATACGCGTCACGCCGATGCCGTAGCAACCCATCTGCAGCGGCGCAGGCTTGCCGTTTTCGTCGAGGAAGGTGGCTTTCATGCTTTCCGAGTATGCCGTACCCAGCTGGAACACGTGGCCCACTTCGATGCCGCGCTCGATGGCGAGCGTGCCCTGGCCGTCCGGCGAGGCGTCGCCGGCGACGACATTGCGCAAATCGGCCACGATGGCAGGCTCGGCCATGTCACGGCCCCAGTTGGCGCCCGTGTAGTGGAAACCGGCCTCATTCGCGCCGCAGACGAAGTCGCTCATGTGGGCGACCGTGCGGTCCGCCACCACGGTGACGGGGGCGCGGGTACCGATCGGACCCAGATAGCCGGGAATCGTGCCGTAGACTTCCAGGATTTCCGCTTCCGTCGAGAAACGGTGACCGGCCAGGCCGGCAACCTTGCCCACCTTGATCTCGTTGAGTTCATGGTCGCCGCGCAGCAGCAGCATGAAATGCTGTTTCGTGACTTTTTCGTCCTTGCCCGTCGTTTCCACCGTCAGCGCGATGGTTTTCACGGTCTGCGACAGTTCCAGGCCCAGCAGTGTGGCCACGGTTTCGCACTTGACGGTGTCCGGCGTGGCCGTTTTCGTCAGCGCCTGGCTTGCCGCCGGACGCTCGCCGGCTGGCGGCAGCGCTTCGGCCGCTTCCATGTTGGCGGCATAGTCGGAGGTCGGGCAATACACGAGCGCGTCTTCACCCGTGTGGGCGATGACGTGGAATTCATGCGAACCGGAACCGCCGATGGCGCCGTTGTCGGCGGCCACGGCGCGGAATTGCAGGCCGAAACGCGTGAAGATGCGCGTGTAGGCGTCAAACATGACCTTGTACGACGCTTGCATGCCGGCCAGGTCGCGGTCGAACGAGTACGCGTCCTTCATGGTGAATTCGCGGCCGCGCATCAGGCCGAAGCGTGGGCGGCGCTCGTCGCGGAACTTGGTCTGAATGTGATAAAAGTTCAACGGCAACTGGCGGTAGGACTTGATTTCCGTGCGCACGACGTCCGTGATGACCTCTTCCGATGTCGGCTGGATCGCGTATTCGCGACCGTGGCGGTCTTTCACGCGCATCAGTTCGTCGCCCATCTTGGTCCAGCGGCCCGTCTCCTGCCACAGTTCGGCCGGCTGCACGAGCGGCATCAGCAGTTCGATACCGGCGGCTTTGTTCATCTCGTCACGGATGATGGCTTCCACCTTGCGGATCACGCGCAAGCCCATCGGCATGTAGGTATAGATGCCGGAACCGAGGCGTTTGATCATGCCTGCACGCATCATCAATTGGTGGCTGACGATTTCCGCGTCAGAAGGTGCATCTTTAAGTGTGGAAATAAAAAAACGGGAGGCGCGCATAACGGTGAATTCTTTTTAAAAAGAGAGGGTTATAATCAACCTAATTTTAAAGGATTAGCTGGCTGATGCGTCCATACTTTACACAAATGCGCTCAATTGGTGCGATTCCGGCGCTTTTCGCACCCCGAAAAGGTCACCGGCTTGCGAAGTTGTGGGTAATTATGTAAAAAAGGACGCTCTGTCGCAGAAAGTTTGAGGTGCATTATGCTCGACCGTGAAGGGTTTCGTCCCAACGTCGGCATCATCCTGCTAAACGCCCAGAACGAGGTGTGGTGGGGCAAGCGGGTGCGCGAGCACTCATGGCAGTTTCCGCAAGGCGGTATCAAATATGGCGAAACACCGGAACAAGCCATGTTTCGCGAACTTGAAGAGGAAATCGGACTCAGACAGGAACACGTCAAAATTGTCGGACGCACCCGCGACTGGCTGCGCTATGAAGTGCCAGACCACTTCATCAAGCGCGAGATTCGCGGCCATTACCGTGGCCAGAAGCAGATTTGGTTTCTGCTGAGAATGTGCGCGCGCGACAACGACGTCAATCTGCGCCTGACCGACCATCCGGAGTTCGACGCCTGGCGCTGGCATGAGTACTGGGTCCCGCTCGATGTCGTCATTGAATTTAAACGCGATGTCTACCAGCGCGCCTTGCAGGAGCTGTCCCGCTTCCTGACCTGGCCCGTGCATGGCAACGCACAGCAAGCGCACCGCCACACGTCGCGCTACCTGCGCCAGCCCCATGCGCCACGGGCACAGGATGGCGCGGCACTGGCCAAGCCTTGCGACGGCATCGCCGCCGAAGGGTGTACGCCGGAGCTGATCTTGCCGGGCAAGGGGTAGTCCACCGCAATGAACGCACTCTCCCACGCAAAAGGGGCAGCCTGAACAGGCTGCCCCTTTTTTCATTCAGGCAGTAAACTCCCCTGCCGGCAAAGCTGACTTAGTTTGCCGCCGGCGCTGGCGCAGCGGCTGGCACGTCGAGCGTGATCGCCTTCAAGCCCAGGATATTGCTGCTGTAGTGGCGGATCTTGTTGGCCAGGGCCGGGTCGTTGTTCAGCTTTTGGCCGTACGACGGCACCATTTCCACCATCTTGGCTTGCCATTCCGGCGTGGCCAGGCGGCTCTTGAATGCCGTTTGCAGCACCTTGATCATGATCGGTGGCGCGGTCGAGGCGCCTGGCGAGGCACCCAGCAGGGCGACGATGCTGCCATCGGCGGCGCCGACGACTTCCGTGCCGAACTGCAGCAAGCCGCCTTTGACAGGATCATCCTTGACGATCTGCACGCGCTGGCCCGCGTTTTGCAGGGTCCAGTCTTCCATCTTGGCGTTCGGCAAGTACTCGCGCAACGTCTTCAGGCGGTCTTCCGGCGTGTTCATGACTTGCTCGACCAGGTATTTCGTCAGCGGAATGTTGTCGTAGCCGGCTTGCAGCATCGGTTTCACGTTGCCCGTGCCGATCGAGGCAGGCAAGTCGATCCACGAACCGTTTTTCAGGAACTTCGTCGAGAAGGTGGCGAATGGGCCAAACAGCAGGGCTTTCTTGCCATCGATGATGCGCGTGTCCAGGTGCGGCACGGACATCGGCGGCGAACCGACGGATGCCTTGCCGTACACCTTGGCCGCATGCGCCGCCACCAGTTCCGGATTGGTGGTGACCAGCCATTGGCCGCCCACCGGCACGCCGCCGTAGCCCTTGGCTTCAGGAATGCCCGATTTTTCCAGCAGCGGCAGCGAACCGCCACCGGCGCCGATGAAGACGAACTTGGCGCGCATGGTCTTTTCCTTGCCAGCGGCCAGGTCTTTCACCGTCACGTTCCACACGCCATCGGCGCCGCGCTGGATGTCTTCCACCTGGTGGCGCAGGTGCAGGACCATGCCATGGCTGTCCGTCAGGTAGCTCACGAGGCCGCGCGTGAGGTTGCCGAAATTGACGTCGGTACCGATTTCCATGCGCGTCGCGGCCACTTTCTGGCCCTTGTCGCGGCCTTGCATGACCAGCGGCGCCCATTGCTCGATCTGCGCCTGGTCTTCCGAATACAGCATGCCCTTGAACAGGTTTTCCTTTTGCAGCGCGGCGTAGCGCTTCTTCAAAAAGGCAATATTGTCGTCGCCCCACACAAAGGCCATATGCGGCACATTGTTGATGAAGGTCTGCGGCGCGCCCAGGTGCTTGTTGGCCACCTGATAAGCCCAGAATTGCTTGGAGATTTCGAATTGCTCATTGATGGCAACGGCTTTCTTGGTCTCGATGCTGCCATCGGCCGCTTCCGGCGTGTAGTTCAGCTCGGCGAATGCCGAGTGGCCCGTGCCCGCGTTGTTCATCGCGTCCGAGCTTTCGGCGGCCACGGAATCGAGGCGCTCGACCATTTCCATCGTCAGCGAGGGATCGAGTTCCTTGAGCATGCTGCCCAGGGTGGCGCTCATGGTGCCGGCGCCGATCAGCAGCACGTCGACCGGTTTTTCGGACGAGGCCGGAGGGGTCTTGTCACATGCCGCCAGGATCAGGCACGACATCAAAAGTAATAGCGATTTACGCATACGTAACTCCGTTTATGAATACTGAAGGATGATTCTTGCGCGCCACCTTGGCGGCACCATCGCTGTAGTGAATGAAAAACAGCCGGCCGGCCGGAACGCCAGGGCGGCCGGACAGGTCGATATCGATGGTGATAGGCATGCTGCCGCGCTCCGGAATAAGCCAGGAGCAAGATCTGGTGGCAAAGGTGCGGGCAATGGAAGCACGGAGTGGTAACAAAATCGCCATCGTGTCCAGAGCAAATATCAAGAGCGGCGATTTTATCACCGTTATTTGGCGCCGCCGGGCCGCGGCGGTAGTGGATAATACTTACTGCAGGGTATTAAATGACGGTGACTATCGGGTCATGCAAGCGGACGCCAGACGGCAAAAAGGGCATCCCCGATGCCCTTCGTTGACGTACGCGGTACAATGCCGGCTGCCCTTTAGCCATAGTCATCCAGCCATGTTCAACCCCTCTTCCGACGACGTGCGCCGCTTCTTTTGCGACACCTTGCGCAAGCACCGCGCCCATGAAATCCTCACGCCGATGGAAGCCATCGCGCTGGACTGGATCCTCGAACACCCCGAGTATGAAAACGAATTGAGCGACGTCGAGGCGGCGCTGGCGCGCGACTATTCCGTCGAAGGCGGACAGGCCAACCCATTCCTGCACCTGTCCATGCATCTGTCGATCACGGAGCAGGTGCAGGTGGACCAGCCGCGCGGCATCCGCCCGGCCGTCCAGCAACTGACCCAGCGCCTCGATTCGGCCCATGCGGCCCAGCACGAAGTGATGGAATGCCTGGGCCAGATGATCTGGGCGTCGCAGCGCTCGGGCTTGCCGCCCGATACGGATGCGTATATCGACTGCGTGCGCCGCCGGTAGGAACACCTGTCAAAACCTGTTGCGCGTCGCGCTTTGCGGCCTGCGATGCTCACCGGCTCGGCGCCCCCGTACTAAAGTACGGTTGCGCTTCTTAGCGACAAATCGCTGCCGCTCGCTACGGTTTTGCCAGTTGTTGTGCCAGTACTACCTCACATCGGTTTTACTGCCTCTTTCATGCGCTGAGGCAAGGCCTGTGCAGGCCCTCTTCCCAGCAATCCCAGCACCACCTGCAGCGCCATGGCCACCGCGCCGACGATGAAGACCACGTCGCCGAAGGTGCGTATCCAGCGCAGGTTCTGCAACAGCGGCTGCTGCATGAAGCCTTCGCTGCGCGCATACCACAGGCCTTCCGTCACGCTGGCGTGGAACTGGATGATGCCGATCGGCAGCAAGCTGGTGAAGATCATCAGCGCCAGTCCCCCGTTCAAGCCCCAGAACGCCGTCTTCATCAACGCAGGGCTGAAGCGGTAGTCGGGCCGCAGGTAGCGCAGCACCAGCAAGGTAAAGCCCAGCGCCAGGAAGCCGTACACGCCGAACAGCGCCGCATGCGCATGCACGGGGGTCGTGTTGAGGCCCTGGATATAGTACAAGGCCACGGGCGGGTTGATCATGAAGCCCAGCACACCGGCGCCCAGCATGTTCCAGAAGGCGACGGCGACAAAGCACATCAACGGCCAGCGCAACTGCTCCATCCACGGCGCGCGCTCCTTCAGGCGCCAGTTTTCCCACGCTTCATGGCCCAGCACGATCAGCGGCACCACTTCCAGCGCGCTGAAGCTCGCGCCGATGGCCATCACGGGCGTGGTGGTGCCGGCAAAGTACAGGTGGTGGAAGGTGCCGGGTATGCCGCCGAGCATGAACAGCGAGGCCGACGCCAGGCTGGCCGTCGTGGCCATGCGCACCGACACCAGGCCCAGGGTCGAGAAGATGAAGGCCAGCGCCGTGGTGGCGAACACTTCAAAGAAACCTTCCACCCACAGGTGCACCACCCACCAGCGCCAGTATTCCATCACGGACAGGTGCGTGCGTTCGCCGTAGAACAGGCCGGCGCCGTAGAACAGGCCGATGGCGCCCACGGACGCGGTCAGCAGCGCCAGCAGGTTCTTGTCGCCGCCCGGCTGGCGCAAAGCCGGCACGACGCCGCGCAGCATCAACACGAGCCACAGCAGGATGCCGACGAATTTGCCGATTTGCCACAGGCGTCCCAGGTCCACGTATTCATAGCCCTGGTGGCCGAGCCAGAAATTCCACTCGGGCGGCATCACTTGCGCAATGGCCAGGTAATTGCCGATGAAGGAGCCGACGACGACAGCGACCAGGGCCCAGAACAGCACGTCGACGCCCAGGCGCTGCCACTTCGGATCCTTGCCGCCATTGATCAGGGGCGCGAGGAACAGGCCGGCAGCCAGGAAGCCCGTGGCGATCCAGAACAGCGCGGCCTGGATGTGCCAGGTGCGCGTGAGCGCATACGGGAACCAGCGCGACACGTCGATGCCGTAGAACTGCTGCCCTTCCACCGTGTAGTGCGCCGTGAAGCCGCCGATGAAGACCTGGAAGATGAACAGCGCCACGACCAGGAACAGATACTTGCCCAGTCCCCGCTGCGATGGCGTCAGCGCGAACGTGGTGAGCGGATCGCGCGGACCGGCCGCCGGCAGCGCATCGTCATGGTCGCGCAGGAAGGCCCAGCCCCAGACGAGGAAGCCCACGCCGGCCAGCAGCACCACCACGCTGGCGACCGACCAGACGAGGTTTTCGCCGCTGGGCTGGTTGCCGATCAGCGGTTCATGTGGCCAGTTGTTCGTGTATGTGACCTTCTGGCCCGGACGCTCGGTGGCGGCGGCCCACGCCGTCCAGAAGAAGAACTGCGTCATCTGCGCGCGCCGCTCGGCGCTGGGCAGGGTGTTTTCCTTCATGGCGAAATGCTCGCGGCTGGCGTGCAGCGCAGGCGCGTCGGAGAACAGCTGGTCGTAATAGTGCGCCGTGTCGGCGATGGCTTGCACGCGGCGCGCCGACAGGCGCAGCACTTGCGCATCGTCGACCCGGTTGGCGCGGTATTCCATCTTGAGCGCTTCGCGCAGCGCCGCCTGCGCGGGGCCGTCGAGCGCCGCGTAGGCCTTGCCATGCTGCTCCTGCGCGGCCAGTTCCAGCCAGGCCGTCAATTCGCGGTGCAGCCAGTCGGCCGTCCAGTCGGGCGCCTGGTAGGCGCCATGGCCCCAGATGGAGCCGAGCTGCATGCCGCCGACGGATTGCCAGGCCGTCTGGCCGTCGAGGATGCCTTCGCGGTCGAACAGTTGCCGGCCGTCTTGCGCCAGCACTTGCGCGGGGATGGGCGGCGCCTGCCGGTAGACTTCCGTGCCGTAGTAGCCGAGCAGCGAAAACGTCACGATCAGCACACCGATCAGGGTGAACCAGAGTTTTTTGTAGGGACCCATGGGTCTTTCCTTTGTCAGTGCACCGCGGCCGGCGCAAAGCGCTCGAACAGGATATTGTTTTCGGTATGGATGTGCGCCATCAGGTCTTCGCGGAAGGTGCGCAAGCCCGTGTACAGCGCGCGCCAGGTGGTGCAGGCGCCGCCAGGTGCGGTGATATCGTTCGTCATTGCCTCCATGGCGCGCAAGGCCACGCCATGGTCGTCATGCTCCATGCGCATGACGTTGATGGGCGCGCCGGCGCGTGGCCCCTGGCCGCGCACGATCATCGGGAACAGCACGTCTTCTTCCTTGCGCATATGGCTTTCCAGCTCCTGCGCCATGGCCGACAGGTGCTCCGCCAGCCCGTGCGGACAGTCGGCGCGGTCGCCATGCACCTGCTCGACCTTGCGTGCCAGGCGTATCAGCTCGGGCAGCTGCTCGCGGTGCACGGCGTGGTAGCGCGCCAGGATATGTTCCACCAGCTCGGTGGCCGAGGCGTCCTGCCAGTCACGCTCGCCGCTGGCGTCAATCCGTCCTGCCAGCAGTTTCAGTTCCTCGACGATGGGCGCCGTGTCCACGCCGGCCGCTTCGGCCGCCGCGCGCAGGGTCTTGTTGCCGCCGCAGCAAAAATCCAGGCGGTGCGCATCGAACAGGCGCGTGGCGCCAGGGATGCGGCGGGCCAGCTGGCCCAGAGATTGTTCGATCAGTTCCATAGATGCTCCTTGATGATGAATGGGGGGTGTTTTATTGGACTGCGCCCGCGTGGTAGACGCCGGGCACGGGTTCGCCCGTCACTTCCAGCACGCCCACGGCGCCCTTGCCGGCGCGCGACAGCGCGTGGTCGACCAGCAGATAGCTGCCCGGATGCTGTACCTTGAGTTCGACGATGGTCGCGCCGCCCGGTGCCACGAGCGTGGTCTGCACGTCGTGTTTCGGGCTGCTGATCGAGCCTTCGCTGTACACCTTGTCGAAGATCTCGCCGATGACGTGGAAGGATGAAATCTTGTTCGGGCCGCCGACGCCGAAATAGATGCGCACCGTCTCGCCCACTTTCGCCTGCAGTTTGTGCGTCTTGCTCAGGGCGCCCACTTCGCCGTTGAAGACGTAGTAGTCGGGCAGTTCATTGGCCATTTTTTCCAGGTTCGGTTCCTGGTGCACGGGCGCGCCGTGCGGACGGCCCGTGTACATCTCGCCCTGCATCACGTAATACTCGCGGTCCACCTTCGACAGGCCGCCTTCCGGTTCGACGAGGATCATGCCGTACATGCCGGCCGCGATATGCTGCGGCACCAGCGGCGTGGCGCAGTGGTAGACGAACAGACCCGGATTGAGCGCCTTGAAGGTGACCGTTTTTTCCTGTCCCGGCGCCACCTGCGTATGCTGTCCGCCGCCATGGCCGCCCGTCACCGCGTGCAGGTCGATCGAATGGATCATCTTGCTGTCCTTGGCGTTGAACAGGGTCAGTTCGACCGTGTCGCCCACCTTCGCGCGCAGCATCGGGCCAGGCACTTGCCGGTTGAAAGTCCAATAGGTAAAACTGGTGCCGTCATCGAGCTTGCCCGGCAATTCCACCGTCTCCATGCGGTACTTGAGCAACTGCGGCGCGCGCGCGCCGATGGCGGTCGGCACGGAGGCCGGATTGGCGGCCACGCTGACGGCCGAGGGATCGGGGCCGCGCATCGGCGACGGCGCGGGCGTGTACAGGGCCAGCGCGGCGGCCTGGCTCGATTCGCTGGCCGCGCTGCCGGCGCCAGCAGCCTTCGGCGCGCCCGCATCGGCCAGCGAGGTGCCGGTCACTTCCAGCTTGCCTTCCATGCCGATCTGCCGGTGGCCGGGAATCGAGCAGTAATAAGTGAACGTGCCGGCGCGCATGACCTTGAAGCGCACGCTGGTGCTGCCGCTGTTGGCGCTGAATTTGGCGGAAGCCACGTTCAGTTCCGGGATCAGAAAATCATGTTCGGCGCCTTCGCCGCTTTTCAGCACGAGTTCGACCGTGTCGCCCACCTTGGCCGCCAGCACGGGGTTGACCTGGCCCTTGGCGTCGATGAATACCATCTTGCCGTCGACGATATTGGTTTGCAGTTCATAGCGCTTGAGCGCGGCGGCGGCCGGTTTGGCCGCAGTGGCGGCGGCGCTGGCCGGCAGGCTCGCCTGGGCTTGCACGGACAGGGGCAGGGCCAGTACGCAGACGGCGGCGGCAATGGCGCGGAGGGAGGGAGTCGTTTTCATCAAGCTTTCCTTGGTCTTGTATGCCGGTTCGGCCCCCTTACCTAGGCAATCCGTGTGCCAGGAAAAACTTGTTTTAAATCAACGATTTGAAAAATGCAGGGTCATAATGACCCTTTTCAAGCATGGTCCGTTGTACCCTGCATGGTAGTTATGACCACCACCGCCATCCACCTGCTGCTGCTCACCGACCTGGTCGCCGACCTGCCCGTGGCCGTGCGCCTGCAGCGCCTCGTCGGCAGCCTGCGCGCGCACTTCGGCTGCGAGGCCGTGGCCTTGCTCAAGCTCGATGGCGAACATTTGCGCCCCGTGGCGATGGCTGGCCTGGCCAGCGACGCGCTGGGACGCCGCTTCGCCGTCGCCGACCATCCGCGCCTGGCCGCCATCCTGCAGCGGCGCGGTGTGCTGTGCTTCCATCACGACAGTTCCCTGCCCGATCCCTACGATGGCCTGATCGCCGAGCGGGCCGGCGAACCGCTGCCCGTGCACGACTGCATGGGCATGGCGCTGGACCTGGAAGGCGAACGCTGGGGCGTGATCACGCTCGACGCGCTGCAGGTGGGCACCTTCGACGGGCAGGCGCAGCGCGACCTGGGCGAGCTGGCCTGCGCCATCGAGGCGGCCGTGCGCGTGACCCGCCTGGAGACGGAAATCCGCGCCCTGCGCCTGTCGGGCGGCGCCATGCTGGCCGATGCGCAGGCGCCGCGCGAGGAACACGACTTCGTCGGCCAGAGCAGCGCCATCACGCACTTGCTGCACGAATTGCAGGTGGTGGCCGATTCCGAACTGCCCGTGCTGCTGCTGGGCGAGACGGGCGTGGGCAAGGAACTGTGCGCGCACCGGCTGCACCGGCTGTCGCGCCGCGCCGGCAAGCCCCTGATCCACGTCAATTGCGCGGCCTTGCCCGAATCCCTGGCCGAAAGCGAATTGTTTGGCCATGTACGGGGCGCGTTTTCCGGCGCCGTCAGCGACCGGCCCGGACGTTTCGAGGCGGCCGAAGGGGGCACCCTGTTTCTCGATGAAGTGGGCGAGTTGCCGCTGTCGATACAGGCCAAGCTGCTGCGCACCCTGCAAAATGGCGAAATCCAGCGCCTGGGCGCGGACCGGCCGCGCCGCGTCAACGTGCGCGTGATCGCCGCCACCAACCGCAGCCTGCGCGAGCATGTGCGCGACGGCACCTTCCGCGCCGACCTGTATCACCGCCTGTCCGTGTATCCCGTGCCGATTCCGCCGCTGCGCGAGCGGGGCAATGACGTGCTGCTGCTGGCCGGCGGTTTTCTTGAGCTCAACCGCGCGCGCCTGGGCTTGCGCAGCCTGCGCCTGTCCGCCGCGGCGGAAAACGCCCTGTGCCACTACCGCTGGCCCGGCAATGTGCGCGAACTGGAACATGTGATCAGCCGGGCCGCGCTGAAAGCGGTGATCCGCGGCGCGGACCGCAAGGATATCGTGACGCTGGAAACGGATATGCTCGACCTCGATGCGCTGGAAGCGCCGGCCGGTGCGGACGCGCCGCCGCCAGTGCCAGTCGCGTGCGGCGCGCCGGCGGCGCCGCTGCTGTCCATGCATCAGATCGTGGAAGCGAGCCAGCGCCAGGCCATCCGGCAAGCGCTGCTCCTGCATCAGGATAACTGGGCCGCCGCGGCGCGCCAGTTGGGGCTGGACGCCAGCAATTTGCATAAGCTGGCGCGCCGGGTCGGCTTGAAAGCCTGACCCGGGCTAAAACTCAGCGGTGAATGACCAGGGTGGTCGGCAGGCTGTGCAGGTAGGCGGCCAGGTCCTTGATGTCCTGGTTGCTCAGCGGTTTCACCTGGCCCGTCATGATGGCGTTGTTGCGGCCGTTGGCCTTGTCGCCCCGTTTATATGCCGTCAGGGCGTGTTCCAGGTAATCCTTGTGCTGGCCAGCCAGCTTCGGGTACGACGGGTCGATGGGCGAACCGTAATCCTTGCCGTGGCAGGTGGCGCAGCTGTATTTTTCGGCCAGGGCCTTGCCCGTGTTGATATTGCCGGCGGCGCTGGCGGACAACGAGACGGTGGCGCAAACGAGGGCGGCGAATAGTGTTTTCATCATCTGGCTGGTCCTCAGTTCGGCTTGGCTTGTTGCGCATAATACGCGGCGACATCGGCGATATCCTGGTCCGACAGGCTGCTGGCGATGCCCTTCATGCTGGGGTGCTTGCGGTCGCCCTTCTTGTAGGCTTGCAGCGCATTCTCGATATATTTCGCCGGCTGGCCGCCGATCATCGGCACCTGGAACACTTCGGGGAAGGTCGCCTTGTAACCGGGAATGCCGTGGCAGCCTATACACATTTCCACCTTGGCAGTCGCTGCCTTGGCGTTTCCTACAATGTCAGCCGCTGTGACGGCATTTGCTATGCCGGCAAGCACGAGAAGTGCAAATATTTTTTTCATAGTGGCAATGTGAACAAAGGTAATCGGAGAAACGCCAGAGCTGGTTTTTATTGATTTTATGTGTTGACAATTAAGGTTGACAATTAATCTGCTGCTTGCCGATTCTAGCCAAGATATTCTTGCAAGTCCACCTATAAAACCCGCATTGTAGGCAGGCAGGCACAGGCCGTCCGCGTGACGCCGCGCCACAGTTCTGTTTATACTCTCCATTTCCCTACTTTGGCAGACCGCTCATGCAAGCACAGCACTCCCAGCAAGGCCAACGCTTCGAAGGTTCCGACAGCTATGTCGCCACCGCCGACCTGAAACTGGCCGTGAATGCGGCGCTGACCCTGCAACGCCCGCTGCTGATCAAGGGCGAACCTGGCACGGGCAAGACCATGTTGGCCGAGGAAGTGGCCGCCGCGCTGAACATGCCGCTGATGCAATGGCATATCAAATCGACCACCAAGGCACAGCAGGGCCTGTACGAATACGACGCCGTGTCGCGCCTGCGCGATTCGCAGCTGGGCGACGAGCGCGTGCGCGACATCCAGAACTACATCGTCAAGGGCGTGCTGTGGCAGGCGTTCACGGCGCCCGAACCGGTGGTGCTGTTGATCGATGAAATCGACAAGGCCGACATCGAATTCCCGAACGACCTGCTGCGCGAACTGGACCGCATGGAATTCTATGTGTACGAAACGCGCGAAATGGTCACGGCGCGCCACCGTCCGCTCGTCATCATCACCTCGAACAACGAGAAGGAATTGCCGGACGCCTTCCTGCGCCGCTGCTTCTTCCACTACATCAAATTCCCGGACAAGGACACGATGGAGCAGATCGTCGCCGTCCACTACCCGCACCTGAAGCAGGAATTGCTGGCGCAGGCGCTGCAAACCTTCTATGAAGTGCGCGACGTGCCGGGCCTGAAGAAGAAACCGTCGACGTCGGAATTCCTCGACTGGCTCAAGCTCCTGCTGGCCGAGGACATCCCGGCCGAAGCGCTGCGCAGCAAGGACACCGTCGTGCCGCCGCTGCACGGTGCGCTGCTGAAGAACGAGCAGGATGTGCACCTGTTCGAGCGCCTGATGTTCATGTCGCGCACCAACCGCTAAGGAGCGCCGGTGAACGACATCAGCCCGGACAAGGTCTTCGTCCCCCTGGAACTGCACGGCATCCGTCTCGAAGCGCTGGCGCCGCACCACGCGCCCGGCTTGCGCGCGGCGGCCATGGATGGCGAACTGTGGAATCTGCGCGTCACCTCCGTGCCCGAGCCGGACCAGGTGGACCAGTACATTTTCAAGGGCATCGAGATGCGCCCCACGCGCTTCGCCTTTGCCGTCATCGACGTGGCCAGCGGCGAGGTGCTCGGCACCACCAGCTACCACGACGTGGTGCCCGAGATCAAACGCCTGGAAATCGGCTACACCTGGTATGCGAAGCGCTGCCAGCGCAGCCACGTCAACACCACCTGCAAATTGCTGCTGCTGGCGCACGCCTTCGACACGCTTGGCTGCGCGCTGGTGGGCCTGCGCACCGACAATTTCAACCATGCGTCGCAGGCGGCCATCGAACGCCTGGGCGCGAAAAAGGACGGCGTGCTGCGCCACCATGGGCTGCGCCGCGACGGCACCGTGCGCGACACGGTCATGTACAGCATCACGCGCGGCGAATGGCCGGAGATCGCCGCCCATCTGCGCTACAAGCTGGCGCAGCGCCCCATCGCCGCACTGCCACGCGCGGGAGCCGCCGGGGCAGAGGAAGCGCCATGCTGATCGACTTCTTCTTCACGCTCAAGGATGCGAAGATTCCCGTCTCGATCAAGGAATTTCTGACCTTGCTCGAAGCGCTGCAAAAGAACGTCATCGACGCCTCGATGGACGATTTTTACTATCTGGCGCGTCTGACCCTGGTCAAGGATGAAGCCCATTTCGACAAGTTCGACCGCGCGTTCGCCCAGTACTTCAAGGGCGTCAACGCGGCCTTCGACACGAACGCGGCGATTCCCCTCGACTGGCTGCTCAAACGCATGCAGCGCGAGCTGTCCGAGGAGCAGAAGGCGCAGCTGGAGAAATTCGGCTACGACAAGCTGATGGACCGCCTGAACGAGCTGCTGAAGGAGCAGAAGGAGCGCCACGAGGGCGGCAGCAAATGGATCGGCACGGGCGGCACCTCGCCGTTCGGCAATGGCGGCACGAACCCGGAAGGCATCCGCATCGGCGGCAAGGGCGGCAACCGCACCGCGGTGAAAGTGTGGGAGGCGCGCAGCTACAAGGATTACGACGGCGAGCGCGAACTGGGCACGCGCAACATCAAGGTGGCCTTGCGCCGCCTGCGCAAGTTCGCGCGCGAAGGCGCGGAAGACGAACTGGCGCTCGATGCCACCATCGCCGCCACGGCGAACAATGCGGGCTATCTGGACATCAGGATGCGGCCCGAGCGCAAGAACCGCATCAAGGTGCTGATGCTGCTTGATGTGGGCGGCAGCATGGACGACCATATCGAGCGCACCGAGGAACTGTTCTCGGCCGCGAAGACGGAATTCAAGAACATGGAGTTCTTTTACTTCCATAACTGCGTCTACGACTACCTATGGAAGAACAACCGGCGCCGCAACGCCGAGCGTTTTCCCACCTGGGACGTACTGCGCAAGTACCCGCCCGACACCAAGCTGATTTTCGTCGGCGACGCCACCATGAGCCCCTACGAAATCCTGCAGCCGGGCGGCAGCGTCGAATACAACAACGAGGAAGCGGGATCGACGTGGCTGGCGCGCTTTACCCAGGCCTTCCCGAAATTCATCTGGCTCAATCCGGAATCGGAGGGATTGTGGCAGTACCGCCAGTCGATCGGCGTGATGCGGCAACTGATGAACAACCGCATGTTCCCCCTGTCGATCGACGGGCTGGAACGGGGCATGCGTCTGCTCAGTAAATAAAAACACGCAACAAAAAGTCCATGGCGGCATGGGCCCGCCATGCCGTACACTGCGACACGGCACTACCGTGCGGAGCATCTCCGCCGCGGGCGGGTACCATACGCCGATACCAGCCCTGCCCACCCTGCTGCATCCTGTGCGCGGCCGCCATGGCCGCGACACTGTTCGATTGCGCACATCGTGCGCGCCTTCTGCTCCGGTAGAATCGGCGCAGCGCTCTGCGCAAACCATGCACCATCGCTGCACCACGACATTGCCGCGCCAGCCCCCCGTGCTGCCGGCCGGTGCCAGCGCCATTTTCAAAGGAATGAGCATGCAAAGTCTGATCTCGATCGCCGCCGACCTGTCCTGGCCGTTCGCCATCACCCTGGCCTGGGTGGTGGGCGAATTCGGCCACCGCTGGACTGGCCTGCCGCGCATCAGTTTTTACGGCGTGATCGGTTTCGTCCTCGCGCAAACCCAGGTAGGCATCCTGCCGCAGACGGACGCCGGCCCCATGCTGGTGCTGGCCGACGTGGCCTTCGGCCTGATCCTGTTCGAGGTGGGCTACCGCATCAACCTGCGCTGGCTGAAGAACAATCCGTGGATCGCCGTCACGGGCCTGGTCGAATCCCTGCTGACCTTTGCCGTCGTCTACTTCATCGGCATCGAATTCGGCAGCACCTCGATGACGGCGCTGCTGCTGGCATCGCTGGCCATGTCCACCTCGCCGGCCACCATCATGCGCGTCATCAACGAAGAACGCAGCTCGGGCCAGGTGACGGAACGCATCGTCCACCTCACCGCCCTCAATTGCGTGCTGGCCGTCTTCACGTTCAACATCATCGTCGGCTTCTGGATGTTCCAGAGCTCCACCGACCTGATCGAGGCGAGCAGCAGCAGCGCCGCCGTGCTGGCGGCCTCCGTGGCCGCTGGCACCGTCTTCGGCATCGTCGTGCCGGCCATGCTGCGCCGCCTGGGCAACATGGCGCAGGACGCCACCGTGGCCTTCGCGCTGTCGGTGATGCTGCTCGTCGCCCTGACCTACACCACCAGCCTGTCGCCGCTGCTGGCCACCCTCACCTTCGGCCTGGTGGCGCGCCACCGCAGGGTCGCCTTCAGCCAGGCGCAACGCAATTTCGGCGCGCTGGGCGAGCTGCTGACGGTGCTGCTGTTCGTGTATGCCGCCTCGACCCTGGAATGGGCCAGCGTGACGGCCGGCGCGGGACTGGCCCTGGCCGTCGTCGGCGGACGATTGCTGACGAAGGTCGCCGGCGTGGCCGCGTTTTCGCATGTGAGCGGCATTTCCTGGCGCAAGGGCGTGCTGACGGGCGTGGCGCTGACGCCCGTCTCCGTCTTCATCATCCTGCTGCTGGAGCACGCGCGCCAGCACGGCGTGAACTTCGGCGACGAATTGAACGCCCTGGCCGCCGTCACCCTGGGCCTGGAACTGGTTGGCCCCGTGCTGGTGCAGCGCGTGCTGATGCTGGCAAAAGAAACCCACGAAATCAAGGAGCGCTAAATGCCGCTGGAACCCTTTGGCCAATCGGCCGCGCTGACCTTCGGCGTCGAACTCGAACTGCAACTGGTGAACCTGTCGGACTATGACTTGACGGCCGCCAGCCCCGACCTGCTGCATCTGCTGAACAAGAAACCGTTCCCCGGCAACGTCACGCCGGAAATCACCGAGAGCATGATCGAGATTAACTCGAGCGTGCACACGCATCATGGCCCCCTGCTGGCGCAGTTGCAGGAAATCCGCGACACCTTGATCACGGCCGGCGACAAGCTCAATATCGGCATCGCGGGCGGCGGCACGCACCCGTTCCAGCAATGGTCGTCGCAAAAGATCTTTTCCAAGCCCCGCTTCCAGGAGATTTCGGAACTGTACGGCTACCTGGCCAAGCAGTTCACCATCTTCGGCCAGCACGTGCACATCGGCTGCGCCTCGGGCGACGACGCCATGTTCCTGCTGCATTCGCTGAACCGCTACATCCCCCACTTCATCGCCCTGTCGGCGTCGTCTCCTTACGTGCAGGGACGCGACACGCTGTTCGACTCGGCCCGCCTCAATTCCGTGTTCGCCTTCCCCATGAGCGGGCGCGCGCCGTTCACCCTGAGCTGGGAGCAGTTCTCCAACGAGTACTTCGCCAAGATGGAGAACACGGGCATCATCAAGAGCATGAAGGATTTTTACTGGGATATCCGTCCCAAGCCGGAATTTGGCACCATCGAACTGCGCGTGTGCGACACGCCGCTGACGGTGGAGCGGGCCGCCGCGCTGGCCGCCTACCTGCAGGCCCTGTGCCGCTACCTGCTCGAGCGCCGCGAAACCCCGCCGGTGGAAGACGATTACCTCGTGTACAACTACAACCGCTTCCAGGCCTGCCGCTTCGGCCTCGATGGCGCCATCACGCATCCGAAAACCTACGAAACGATGTCGCTGCGCGAAGACATCATGACCACCCTGCGCAAGATGGAACCGCACGCCGAGGCGCTGGGCAGCACGCCGGCCCTGAAACACCTGTCGGACGTGGCCAAGCAGTGGAGCGATGCGCAATACCTGCGCAAGCAGCACAGCCTGCAGGGCAGCGCCGAGGGCATGGTCGATTCGGCGATCCGCTGCTTCCGGGGCGAACCCATGAATTATTGAGGGCTGGCCCGTTCACCCCAACACCTGAACTGCCGGGGTCGGCCCCTCAGGGGCCGACCCCGGATCTTGCTTTTGGGGTGCAATCAGGCGCAACCACGGCAACCCAAAAAACCACACCCGCCGCCCCCGTCATTTACAGTCCCCGTCCTCGCTTGATACAATGAGAATGATTCTTATTATTGTTTAAAAACACCAGCCCAGCCGGGCCGGTCATGCAAGGGGAACGCGATGCCGCTGGCAGAGCCGCTACAACGCCAGGACATCGCGACACTGTATGCCGACCACCACGGCTGGCTGCAGGGCTGGCTGCGCAAGAAACTCGGCAGCACGGCGTGCGCGGCCGACGTGGCGCAGGACACCTTCATGCGCCTGCTCGACCGCGAAGACGCCGTCGCCGCGCGCGAGCCGCGCGCCTTGCTCGCCACCGTCGCGCAGCGCGTACTGTGCAACCATTACCGCCGCCAGAAACTGGAACAGGCTTACCTCGACGTGCTGGCGCAGCTGCCGCCGCTGCACACGCCATCGCCGGAAGAGCGGGCAATGCTGCTGGCCACCGTGTCTGAACTGGACCGCATGCTCGACGGCTTGCCGCCTCCCGTCAAACGGGCATTCTTACTGCGCCAGCTCGACGCGCTGCCGCAGGAAGACATCGCGCGCCAGCTCGGCATCTCGCTGGCCACCGTGAAACGCCATCTGCAGCGGGCCGCCAGCGCCACCCAGGCGTGGCAGCAGCTGCAAACGCAGCATGAACATCTGCCGCCCGCCATGCACGCCACCCTGCTGCGCACCTGCGTGCAAGCGAACGCGCCGCGCCGCCACGCCGTCAAGACCCTGGCCCTGCTGCTGGCCTGCGGCACCTCGCTGTATGCGTTCGAACGCCGCAGCCCATGGCGCGGCTGGACGGCCGACTATCGCACGGGCGTCAACCAGCGCCGCGTGGTGACCCTGGACGATGGCACGCGGCTCACGCTCAACACGAAGAGCGCCGTGAATGTCGCTTACGACGGCGCGCAGCGCCGCATCGAACTGCTGGCCGGTGAAATCCTCATCGCCACCGGCAAGGAGGCGGCACATCGGCCCTTCTTCGTCGACACGCCGCATGGCAGCCTGCAGGCGCTGGGCACGCGTTTCACCGTGCGCCTGCACGAGCAGTACGCCAGCGCCGGCGTGCTCGAAGGCGCCGTCGCCGTGCTGGCCGGCGATGGCGCACAGCGCGTGGTGCTGCGTCCCGGCGAAGGCGTCCATTTCGACGGCACCGGCTTGCACCGCCAGGCGATGGCGCCCTATGGCGGCGCCTGGCTCGATGGCATGCTGGTGGCGCGCGACATGCGCCTGGCCGATTTTCTCGCCGAGCTGTCGCGCTACAGCGAGCATCCGCTGGCCTGCGCGCCGGCCATCGCCGCCCTGCGCGTCTCCGGCTCCTACCCGCTGGCCGACGTCAATGCCATCCTCAACGCCGTCGGCGCCAGCCTGCAACTGCGGCGCAATACCGTGACGCGCTTCTGGGGCCATCAAGTCGTCAGGATCGAACTGGCGGCCCACTGAAAAATATTTTCTGCAAAGTGAGCTGTTTTAGCGTGCTCGCGTGACTTGGTAAGTAATGCTCGGGAAATTATTGTGAATTTATGACTAACAGAACCGGATGCTGTGCAAGGCGCCTGCAGCGACGCAGTGCGAGCACTGCTAGCTGCGGGCAACACCGCACAGCGCCGGTTATGAAAGTCAGAAAACACAATAACTTATTGAGGGTTACTTAGATAGGCAGTCTCCATCTTGCGCATCCACGAAAGGTTTTATTCCATGCACCACGCTTCACGTTCCCTCCTGACCCGCACCGTCCTGGCCTGCGCCCTGTCGCAGATCGGCATGGCCCTGGCCCTGACGGCATCAGCCCAGGCGCAAACCCGGCAAGTGCGCAGCTACAGCATCCCCGCGGGTTCCTTGGGCGACGTGCTCACGCGCTTCGGCAGCGACAGCGCCATCCTGCTGTCGTTCTCCAGCGATGCCACGCAAGGCTTGCGCAGCACCGGGCTGCAAGGCAACTATGGCGTACAAGACGGTTTCCGCGCGCTGCTGGCCGGCAGCGGCCTGCAAGCCGTGCCGCAATCGAATGGCGGCTACCTGCTGCAAAAGATCCCCGCCGGCGCGGATACCGCCTCGGCGGATAGCCGCGGCGTGGCCGTCATGAGCGGCGTCACCGTGGTGGCGGCAGCCGAGCGCAGCGCCGTGACGGGCGGCACGGGCAGCTATACGGGCGGCCCCGCCAGCGGCGCCACGGGCCTGGCCTTGAGCCAGCGCGAAACGCCGCAATCGCTGACCATCGTCACACGCCAGCAGATGGATGACCAGAACAGCAACGCCGTGTCCGACGTCATGAAGAACGTCAATGGCGTGAGCGTGCAAAACTACGACAGCGACCGCTGGAGCTTCCAGGCGCGCGGCTTTGCCGTCACCAATTTCCAGTACGACGGCGTGTCGGCCATCTATGACGGCGTCTACGACTGGGGCACGACGAACAGTGACATGGCCATCTACGACCGCATCGAAGTGCTGAAAGGCGCGACGGGCCTGATGAGCGGTTCGGGCGACCCGTCGGCCACCGTCAACATGGTGCGCAAGCGCCCCACCGCCGAATTCGAAGGCTCGGCGACCCTGGGTGCGGGATCGTGGGACAACTACCGCGGCGAAGCCGATATCGCCGGCCCCCTAAATGAAAACCGCTCGGTGCGCGGCCGCCTGGTGGGCGCCTATCAGGACAAACACTCCTACCTGGACCGCTACACGCAGCAGAAATCGGTCGCCTACGGCATCATCGAGGCCGACCTGACACCCGTCACCCTGCTGACGGCCGGCTTCACGCACCAGGATTACAAGCCGCGCGGCGCCACCTGGACGGGCTTTCCCCTGTTGTTTTCCGACGGCACGCGCACGAACTTCCCCACCTCGTGGAATCCCGCCACCGACTGGAGCCGCCGCGACATGCGGAACACCACCTTATTCACGTCGCTGGAACACAGCTTCGCCAACGCGTGGAAAGTGAAATTGAGCGCCAACCAGTTGCGCAGCAAGCATGACAGCGTGTTGAGCTCGGTCAGCGGCGGCTATCCTGACCCCGTCACAGGGGAAGGCGCCAGTTTCTACATGGGCAAATACGCGGGCGACCGCCGCCAGACCACCTTCAACGTGGACGCCAGCGGCCCGTTTACCCTGTTCGGCCGCCAGCATGAAGCCATGCTGGGCTATTCTTCATCGACGGCCAAGCAGGACGCCCCCGTCTACAAATCGGTCTATCCGCCCCTGGACGGCAGCTACTTCGACTGGCGCGGCCAGTATGCAGAGCCGGCGTTCGAACACCAGGGCCACGACGACGACAGCACGCGCCAGAGCGGCCTGTATGGCGCCGTGCGCCTGCGCCCGAGCGATGCGCTATCGGTGATCGTCGGCACGCGGATCAGCAACTACAAGATGGACCAGAAGCGCAGCTTATTCGACAATGCCACGCCCAGCCATACGCGCATGGACGAAAGCGGCGTCATCACGCCGTATGCGGGCGTCGTGTATGACCTCGACCAGACCTATTCCGTGTTCGGCAGCTACACGACCATCTTTGCGCCGCAAAGCAGCCGCGACGTGAAGCGCAACTTCCTCGCACCCGTGCGCGGCAAGGGTGTGGAAGCGGGTGTGAAGGCGGAATACCTCGACGGCAAGGTCAATGCCAGCGCGTCCCTGTTCCAGATCCGTCAAAGCAATGTGGCCAGCTCTGTGGGTGAAGTCAACGGCGAAGAAGCGTATACAGCCATCGATGGCGTCACCAGCCGCGGCGTGGAAATGGAAGTAACAGGCGAGGTGCTGAAGGATGTGAAACTGAGCGCCGGCTACACGTATGCACATGTGCGCGACAAGGATGGCAAGGCAGTGTTCGCGGAAACGATGAAAACCACGCAGCCGGCCCACCTGGCAAGAGTGCAAGGCAGCTGGCGCCTGCCGGCCAGCCTGGACAAAGTGACGGTGGGCGGCGGCCTGACCTGGCAAAGCAGTTTCCACGGCGAGGTGTGGAACCCTGCCGCCAACGACACTGCGCGCCTGCAGCAGGGCGGCTATGCACTGGTCAACCTGCTGGGCCGCTATGACATCAGCAAGAACGTCACGGCCAGCCTGAACGTCAACAACCTGATGAACAAAAAATACCTGACGGGTCTGGGCCTGTTCGGAACAGGTTTTTATGGCGAACCGCGCAATGTGATGTTCACCGTGCGCACGAAGTTCTAACGCGAAGTTCCAGCTAAGCGCCGTACAGCGCCAGCGCCCACGCTGGCGGGCGCAATTCCAGCGCCAGCGACAGGTAAGCGGGATCGAAGCGGGCCGCCAGCAGATACACATTGGCGGCGCCCTTCGGCTCCCAATTCCCCGTAAAGCCTTTTTCGCCGGCCGCCACGCGCTTGCGGTCGAAGGGCACGGCGCTTTTCGCGAACTCCTCGTGCGTCTTTCTGCCTTGCGCGTATGGCGCCAGCCAGGCCAGCGCCTCGGCCAGGCGCCGCGCCTCCGGCGCGCCATACCAGTCGTCGCCATGCGCCTGCGCCATCAGGGCCGTCGTCAGCAGCGGCTCCAGGCTGTAGGTGGTGTAATGCAGGGCGTCGCGCTGCTCGAAATCGAAGGGCACGCCGCCGGCGCCGATATTGCGCGGCACGTGCGCCAGGAAGCGCTCCTTCGCCCGCGCGATCAGCAAGGCGTCGCCCGTGACATACGCGGCGGCCGTGCCGATCTTGATGCGGTGGCTATGCCAGTTGTTGCGCGCCGTGGACGGACCGCCCACTTTGATCGGGTCACTCAGATATCCCTGCGCCAGGGTGCGGCAAAACGCCTGCACCTGCTCGCGCTCGACGCCGTTCAAGCGTTCCTGCACCAGGTCAAACCCCGTCAACAGGCTGGCCAGCTCCGTCTCGTCGACCGGACTGAACGAGGGCTGGTAGCTGCCGCTCCAGGCCAGCAGCAGCTGGCGCGCCGCCTCGAAATGCGCCATCTCGCCCGATAATCTCCAGGCCAGCGCCTGCAAGCGCGCCTGGCGCCAGTCTTCCTGCGCCTGCTGGCTGGTCTCGCGTCCGCCCTCGCCCTTCAGCAAGCCGCCCGTGCGCACTTCGGCCATCAGGTGCACGGGGCGCGCCGCATCCTTGCGCGCCGCCTTGACCACCTGTTCGGCAACGGCGGGCGCCACCCGCGCCTTGAGCGTGCGGGCGCGCGCGGCGGACGTCAGCGCAAACGGCAGCGCGCCGTCACGCGGGCGCGGCGCCGCGCGCAAGCCGGCCAGGGGCAGCGCCAGCAGGCCGGCCAGCACGCTGCGCCGGCGCGTGAAGTGCGCGCTCAAAACCGCGTTTCCCGCGCCGCGCGCAAAAAGTTATCGAGGATGGGCGTGCAATCGAGCAGTTCGACGCCGCCCGCCGAATGGAATTCCGGGTGCCACTGCAAGCCCATGACGAAGCGCGCCCGCTGGTAGCGGATGGCTTCGACGATGTTGTCGCCTTGCGAATACGCTTCCACCGTGATGTCGCGCCCCAGGTCCTTGACCGACTGGTGGTGGATGGAATTGACGAGCGCCTCGCCCGCCTTCGGGAACATGCCCGCCAGGGACGAGCCTTGCGGGAAGACGATGCTGTGGCGGTGACGGTCATACAGGTCGTTGACGTGCGAGGTCGCGCCTTCCACATCCGAGGCGATGTCCTGGTACAGGGTGCCGCCAAAGCCCACGTTGATGAGCTGGCAGCCGCGGCAAATGCCCAGCACGGGCTTGCCCGCGTCGACGAATTCGTGCAGCAGCTCCAGTTCGTACAGGTCGCGCGCGCGGTCGCCGCTCCATTCGGGCCGCGTGGCCGCCTCGGAATACGTCTGCGGCGAGACGTCGGCGCCGCCCTGCAGCACCAGGCCGTCCAGGTGGCGCGCATAGTGGCGCAGGGTGATATTGCTCGGGTGTAGCTGGCCGCTCGTATTGACGGTCGGAATCATGAACACCAGCACGTCGCGCGACATGACCCACTGCGCGATCGACTCTTCCAGGTATTGCAAGTTCTTGCTGCGCAGGCCAGTGGCGCCCGGCTCCGGGTGGAAAATGCGCGCCGAGATGCCGATGCGCAGCGTGCGCCGCATGAAATCGCGGCTGGCCTTGTCGCGCATGGAGCGGTAGCGCGACGAGATCACCCGCCAGGCCAGCGCCAGCGGCGTGTCGTTGTCCTTCAGGTAGCGGGGCGCCGCATCTCGCGCACGGTGCTCATCATCGGGCGCCCGGCGGCCCACCCGGTCAGGCCGCGATGGCGCTGGCGCGGCCGGATCGATGGAAGGGGGAAGCTGGGGATCTTTTTCGTCTGACATGGCGGAGCTGACTGAAAGCGGAGACGTTTTCAATATAAACCCCTGCCCCGGAAAGCACGATTCAATTTTGTAACAAAAGCCCACGCGCGGGGCATCCGCGCAACACGCCCGCACATACGGCCCGTTTACACCGATGGCCCCGCTTTTTAGAGAATCTTTACGCCCCCGCTGCTAATCTTGAACGTACCTCAACCACCGCTGCAAAGCCACCATGGAACCCCATTCACGCCTGCAAACGCATCCAGCGCATCAAGCACTGCCCCACCGCCATCCCCGCCTGCCCACCTTCCTCATGCACATCACGGTCGACAAAGCCTGCCTGGCCGAGCTGCGCCAGCTGGTCGTGCGGACCTGCGGCGGCATGCTGTCGTTCATGCGCGTCGAGGCGGTCGACCACGCCGAACGCATGAAGGTCTGGCTGTGCGTGACGGAACCGGCCCTGCGCCTGACCATGGATGCCGTCATGCGCCTGCTGCCGGCCGCAGAGTTTGGCCGCATCAGCCAGGGGAAATCGCTATGAACCAGTATGCCTGCGACCAGGCGATGTCTTCCTCGCGCATCACCGCCCACTTCCAGGGCATCTGGGTGCCGATGGTCACGCCCTTCCTGGATGTCGATGGCGACATCGACTTCGACGCGGCACAGCAACTGGCGTGCGAGCTGGCCGCCAGCGGCGTCGATGGCCTGGTGGTGTGCGGCACCACGGGCGAAGCGGCCATGCTGAGCGCGGCCGAACAGACCATGCTGCTCGATAGCGTGCTCGAAGCCGTCGGCCCCCGCTTTCCCGTCGTGATGGGCATCGGCGGCAGCGATACGCGCAGTGTCGTCGGCACGGTGCAGCGCTACAACGACCATCCGCTGGCCGGCCTGCTGGTCTCCGCGCCCGCGTATGTGCGCCCGTCGCAGGACGGCATCGTGCGCCACTTCCAGGCCATCGCCGCCGCCACCGACCAGTCCATCGTGCTGTACAACGTGCCGGCGCGCACGGGCGTCAATATCGAACCGCAGACGGCCGCGCTGCTGGCGCGCGACTCGCACTTCGTCGCCATCAAGGAAGCGGGCGGCAAGCTGCAGCAGCTGGGCGAACTGCTGCTCGACACGCGCCTGGACGTGCTGTGCGGCGACGATGCGCTGCTGCTGGCCAGCCTGTCCATGGGCGGCCACGGCGCCATGTCGGCCGCCGCCCAGGTGCGCCCCGACCTGTATGCGCAGTTGTACCACCTCGTCAGGCAGGGCCGCCACGGCGCCGCCGGCGCCCTGTTCAAAACCATGCTGCCCGTCATCCGCCTGCTGTTTGCCGAACCGAATCCCGCTCCCGTGAAAGCGGCGCTGGCCATGCAGGGCAAAGTGCGCGACGCATTGCGCCTGCCGATGACGACCATGTCCGCCGCCGGCCAGGCCGCCCTGGCCGCGGCGCTCGACCCCCTGATGGAACTGCCCGTCTGGACCGCCAGCGACAGGGATGCGCCGCGCGAAGGCTGTCTGCTGCAGCTGGTCTCCCCCGCCAACATCATGCCAGCCGTGCGCCAAGATGATCATCGCCATCACGGATGAACGCGGGGGCATGGAGAAATCCATCCTGGCCGGACGGCTAGCCGCCTCGCGCGCGCTGGCCGGACGAAAGGTATTGCTGCTCGATGCCGATCCGCGCCAGGGCGCCATGGCGCAGGCCAGGAACCTGCACGACGGCGCCATGCACGGCAGCCTGACGCGGCCGCGCCTGATGGCGCGCGCCATCAGCGCCAAGGGCTTGCAGCCGGAGCTCGAGCACCTGGTGCACTGTTACCACGACATCGTCATCGACAGCGAAGGCCGCGACTCCATGGGCAGCCGTTCGGCCCTGATCGCCGCGCGCGTGCTGGTGGTGCCGCTCGACGGTGTCGTCGATGGCGCCGCGCAGGCGGGCCTGGCGCGCCGCATCGCGCACGCGCGCAGCGTCAACCCGAGCCTGCGCGTGCTGCTGGCAACGGACGCGCAAGCGGCGCCCGCCCATGCGCTGGCCGCGCAGATCCCGTCCGCCCGCGTGGTGGGACTGGGGCAGCTGTACTGCGCCGTTTTCAACCTGCCAGCGTAAGTACGCAAAAAAAGGCGGCGCATGCGCCGCCTCTCCTTTCAGTCAACTCAGTCCATTAAAACGTCTTGCTGACCGTCAGCTGCAGCGCCGTCTTGCCCATGAATTTTCCATTCACGGGCGAGGCATAGGCCGACTTGTCCGCGTTCGTGCCGATCACGGCCAGCGCGCCCGAAACAAAGCCGAAGTCGCGCGTGACGCCCACTTTCCAGTCCGTATAGCTGGCCGCGTCGTTGTTCCTGACCTTCTGGTGGCCCGCATGCAGGTTGCCGGTCCAGCCGTTCGTCAGGTCGATGGTCGCGCCGATGTCCAGGTAGCCGCTGTTCTTGCTGTTGACGATGCCGAACAGGTTGGAGACGGCGTGCGAATACTTGACGTAGGCGGGGCCATACGACAGCTGGCCGTAGACTTCCTGCGTGTCCGCGTTGGCCAGGCCGACATTCTTCAAGCCGTTGTCCGCATACACATACGCGAGCACGCCCACGTCATAGCCGACATCACCGGTCAGCTGGCCGCGCTTGCCCGCATACAGGTCCACTTCCACGTCGCCGCTGCCGCCCGCGTCCTTGGTCCACTTGATGGTCGAGGCCCAGGCGCCCGCATACAGGCCCGTCGGGTTGTTGACGTAATCGACGCCGCCCTGCAGTGCCGGTTTCAAACGCGTCTGCGAAATACCGCGATAACGGTAGTCGGACACACCGGCCACGTTGAAACTGACTTCGTTGTCGGGCTTGGCCTCGTCCGCGTGGGCCAGGCTGCCAGTAAAGGCGGTCGCGACGGCAAGTGCAAGTATCATTTTATTCATGTTTTTTTCTTCTTCATGGGTGGTATGGGCCTTTGCCAACATGGCGCAGCTGGCCCGCCGCTGCAAAAAATAGGGTAAAGCGTCCCCCTGGCGCGCGCGGCGCCTGTTTTCCAACAAGGGATGGACAGCTTGTTAGAGCGGCAGCAGCAGCCGGTAGCCGACGGCCGTTTCCGTCAGCAGGTACTGCGGCTGGGCCGGATCGGCTTCCAGCTTCTGGCGCAGGTGGCCCATGTAGATGCGCAGGTAGTGGCCATTCTCGCTGTTCGACGGCCCCCACACTTCGCGCAGCAGCTGCGGATTGGTGACCACCCTGCCCGCGTTTTTCACCAGCACGGACAGCAGGCGGAATTCCGTCGGCGTCATGTGCACCAGCTGCTTGTTGCGCGTCACCAGGCGGTCCTTCAGGTCGACGCGCACGTCGCCGAACTGCACCACGCCATCGTCGCTGGCGGCGGGTTGGCGCTGGCGGCGCAGGGTGGCGCGCACGCGGGCCAGCAGCTCGCCCACGCCGAACGGCTTGGTCAGATAGTCGTCGGCGCCCGCGTCGAGCGCGCGGATCTTGTCCTGCTCGTCGACCCGCGCCGACAGCACGATGATGGGCACGGCCGACCATTTGCGGATGTCGGCGATGAAATCGATGCCGTCGCCATCGGGCAAACCGAGGTCCAGCACGATCAGGTCGGGCCGGCGCGTGCCGGCATCGATCAGGCCCCGCTGCATGGTGGCCGATTCGAAAATCTGCCAACCCTCGTCTTCCAGCGCGGCGCGCACGAAGCGGCGGATTTGCGGTTCATCCTCGACCAGCAAGGCGGTGGCGGAAGGTTCGTTCATGATGTTTTTCCTGTTTCTTGGTCGTTGGCGTCATCGAGCTCGATCTCGGGCGGCGCCGGGGGCGTGCCGAGCGGCAGGCTGAAGACGATGGCGGCGCCCTGTCCCGGCGTGTGCGGCTGCGCGTGGATGGTGCCGCCGTGGGCTTCGACGATGGCGCGGCAAATGGCCAGCCCCAGGCCGACACCCGGCTTGTTCGATTCGCGCTCGCCGCGCGTGAATTTTTCAAAGATGGCTTCTTCGCGGCCGGGCGGCAAGCCCGGGCCATTATCAGCCACCGTCACCTGCAGGAACTGGCCGTGCACCCCGGCCGCGACCGTGATGATGCTGCCGGGCGGCGTGTACTTGGCCGCGTTTTCCAGCAGGTTGCACAGCACGCGCTCGATCAGCACGGCGTCGTAGCGCACCAGCGGCAAGTCCGGCGCCAGCTGCGTCTGCACGGCGTGCTGCTGCAATTGCGGGCCGCTGGCGCGCAGCGCGCTGCCCACCACTTCCTCCAGCGCCTGCCATTGCAGGTTCAGGCGCACCTGGCCGCTTTCGATGCGCGCCATGTCCAGCAAGTTCGCCACCAGGGCGCTCATGCGCACGGTTTCGGACTGCAGCGAACGCGCCATGTCCAGCTGCGCGGGCGACAGCGCCGGTTTCGACAGGGCCAGCGATTCGGCCAGGCCCACCAGCGACGTCAAGGGCGTGCGCAAGTCGTGCGACAGGGCCGCCAGCAGCGAATTGCGCAGCCGCTCGGACTCCATCTGCAGCAGCGCGCCCTGGGCCACGTCGATGTAATGCACGCGTTCGAGCGCGATGGCCGCCAGCGCGGCAAAGGTATCGAGATGCTGGCGCTGTTCCGGCACCAGCAGCCAGCGCCCGCGCTGCGCGCCCTCGAGCGGCAGCAGCGCCAGCACGCCACGCGTGCGCATGGGCGCGATCAGCGGCAGGTAGAAAATGGGCGAAGCCGGCAGGGTATCGGTGCCCGTCCCCGCCGCCTGGGCATGGTCGAAGGCCCACTGCGCGATGCCGATGTCGAGCGCTTCGCCGCCATTCGGGGCCTGCAAGCTGCCTTCGTCATCGGGCAGCAGCAAGGTGGCGCGCGCGCGGAACGCCCGTTCGATGGCGCTTTTCGTGATGTCGAAAATCTGCTCCGTCTGCAGCACGCCGGACAGCTCGCGCGAGAATTCATACAGGGCGCGGGCGCGCGCTTCGCGGTGCGAAGCCACGCGCGCCTGGAAGCGCAGGCCGGCCGTCAGGTGGCCCGTGATCAGTCCCACGGCCAGCATCACGCCAAACGTGATCACATACTGGAAGTCGCCCACGGCAAACGAGAAGCGCGGCGGCACGAAGATGAAATCGAAGCTGGCCACGCCCACCAGGCTGGCCAGCGCCGCCGGCCCACGCCCCAGGCGCACGGCCACCAGCACCACCGTCAGCAAGGATAGCATGGCGATATTGGCCAGGTCCAGATAGGGTTGCAGGGGCACCGAGGCGAGGGCCGTGGCCAGGCTGACGCCGGCGGCCAGGATGTAGCGCCAATGGCGCGACGGCCGGCGCGGCGCCTCCGCATCGTCGCCGGCTGCACGCCGGGGCGCCGCATCGGCTGGCGGCAAGCCCACCTCGATCAGATCGATATCGGGCGCCAGGCTGGCCATGCGCGCGGCCGGCGGCGCATGCCACAGGCGCGCCAGCGCGCCGGCGCGGCCACGGCCGACGATGACTTTCGAGATATTCGCGCTGCGCGCATATTCGACCACGGCGCCGGCGATGTCGGCGGACGGCACAATGGCCGTGCGCGCGCCCAGGTCCTGCGCCAGTTTCAGGGTTTTCAGGATGCGTTCGCGCTGGCTCGCCGGCAGGCGCTGCAAACGCGGCGTTTCCACGTACAGCGCGTGCCATTCCGCGTTCAGCTGGCTGGCCAGGCGCGCCGTGCTGCGGATCACGTGCTCGCCCCCCGCGTGCGGTCCCACGCAGGCCAGCAGCGCGGCGCCCGTCTTCCATACGGGATTGATCGATTTTTCGACGCGGTAGGCTTGCACGTCGTCCTGCACCCGGTCCGCCGTGCGGCGCAAGGCCAGTTCGCGCAAGGCGATCAGGTTACCCTTGCGGAAAAAATGCTGCGATGCCCGCTCGGCCTGCAGCGGCTGATACACCTTGCCCTGTTTCAGGCGGCGCAGCAGTTCATCGGCGGGGATATCGACCAGCACCACTTCATCGGCGCGGTCGAATACCGTGTCGGGCAGGGTCTCGGCCACTCGCACGCCGGTGATCCCCCCCACCACGTCGTTCAGGCTTTCCAGGTGCTGCACGTTGACGGTCGACAGCACGTCGATGCCGGCCGCCAGCAATTCCTCGACATCCTGCCAGCGCTTCGGATGGCGCGAACCGGCCACGTTCGAATGGGCCAGTTCATCCATCAGTATCAGCGCCGGCGCGCGCCGCAGCGCTTCGTCCAGGTCGAATTCGTACAGGGTCTTGCCCCGGTACTCGATGGCCTTCAGGGGCAGCACGGGCAAGCCATCAAGCTGGGCCGCCGTATCCTGGCGCCCATGCGTCTCCACCACGCCCACCAGCAAGTCCTGGCCATCGGCCAGCAGTTTGCGGGCGGCCGCCAGCATCGCGTAGGTCTTGCCGACGCCGGCCGAGGCGCCGAAATAAATGCGCAGCCGGCCGCGCGCAGCTTTCTTTTCCTGCGCCTGCACTTGCGCCAGCAGGGCATCAGGGTCGGGGCGTTGGCTGTCGTTGGGGAGCATGGGCATCTTTTAATGTCAAAACCAGGGGCAAAACCGGCGGCTCCGCCCCTGCATCATCTTACTTCGCGGCTGCATCCAACGCCAGATTCAGTTCCAGCACATTCACGCGTGGTTCGCCGAAAAAGCCGATATACGCGGTTTTCTGCACCTTGGCGATGGCGTTTTCCACCTGCGCCAGCGGCACGGCGCGCACGCGGGCCACGCGCGGCGCCTGGTACAGGGCGCCCGCCAGGCTGATTTCCGGGTCCAGGCCGCTGCTCGACGCCGTCACCAGGTCGACGGGGATCGGGTTGCGGTTGCCCGGATCGGCTGCCTGCAGGGCGGCGATGCGCGCCTTGACGGCGTCCACCAGGGCCGGATTGGTCGGTCCCTGGTTCGAGCCGCCAGAACCGGCGCCGTTATTGGCCATCGGCGCGGTGGCCGATGGACGGCCCCAGAAATACTTGGGCGAGGTGAAGGACTGGCCGATCAGGGTCGAGCCGACGGGCTTGCCACCACGCTCGACGATGCTGCCGTTGACTTCATCGTTGAAGGCCAGCTGCCCGATGCCGGCCGTGGCAAACGGATAGACGACGCCGCAGATCACGGTCAACGCGGCAAACAGGACCAGGGCGGGACGTACGATAGTGCTCATGATGGTTCCTTTAGACTAAATTGAGTGCGGACAGCAGCATGTCGATCAGCTTGATCCCGATGAAGGGCAGGACGATGCCGCCCAGGCCGTAGATCAGCAGATTGCGGCGCAACAGGCTGGCCGCGCCGATGGCCCGGTACTGCACGCCTTTCAGCGCCAGCGGAATCAGCACGACGATGATCAAGGCATTGAAGATCACGGCCGACATGATGGCCGAGGCGGGGCTGGCCAGGTGCATGATGTCGAGCGCCTTCAACTGCGGATAGGTGCCCACGAAGGCGGCCGGGATGATGGCGAAGTACTTGGCGATGTCGTTCGAGATCGAGAACGTCGTCAGCGAACCGCGCGTCATCAGCATCTGCTTGCCGATTTCAACGATTTCCAGCAGCTTGGTGGGGTTCGAATCCAGGTCGACCATATTGCCCGCCTCCTTCGCCGCCTGCGTGCCCGAATTCATGGCCACGGCCACGTCGGCCTGCGCCAGCGCCGGTGCATCGTTGGTGCCGTCGCCCGTCATCGCCACCAGGCGGCCTTCGGACTGGTAGCTGCGAATCAGTTTCAGCTTGTCTTCCGGCGTCGCCTCGGCCAGGAAATCGTCGACACCCGCTTCGGCGGCAATCGCCGCCGCCGTCAGCTTGTTGTCGCCCGTGATCATCACGGTCTTGATGCCCATGCGGCGCAATTCCGCGAAGCGCTCCTTGATGCCGCCCTTGACGATATCCTTCAGCTCCACGGCGCCCATGACACGGCCATCGTCGACCACCACCAGCGGCGTGCTGCCGCGGCGCGCGATGTCGTCGACGGCGCGCCCCACCTCGGCCGGATACGGCTGGCCCAGCGCTTCCACGTACTTCTTCATGGAGTCGGCCGCGCCCTTGCGCAGCTGACGCACCTGCTGCTCGCCCGGAATGTCCACGCCGCTCATGCGCGTTTGCGCCGTGAAGGGCACGAAGGTGGCGTGCAGGCTGGCCATCTCGCGTTCGCGGATATTGAACTTCTGCTTGGCCAGCACGACGATGCTGCGCCCTTCCGGCGTTTCATCGGCCAGGGAGGCCAGTTGCGCCGCATCGGCCAGCTGCTGCTCCGTCACGCCGGGCGCCGGCACAAAGCTGGAAGCCTGGCGGTTGCCCAGGGTGATGGTGCCCGTTTTGTCGAGCAGCAGCACGTCCACGTCGCCGGCCGCTTCGACGGCACGGCCCGAGGTGGCGATCACATTGGCCTGCATCATGCGGCTCATGCCGGCCACGCCGATGGCCGACAGCAGGCCGCCGATGGTGGTCGGAATCAGGCACACGAGCAGCGCGATCAGCACGGTGATCGTCACCGGCGTGCCGCTGCCGGCCGCCGCCACGGAAAACAGCGAGTACGGCAGCAGGGTCACGGTGACGATCAGGAACACGATCGACAGCGCGACGAGCAGGATCGTCAGGGCGATCTCGTTCGGCGTCTTCTGGCGCTTGGCGCCTTCGACCATGGCGATCATGCGGTCGATGAAGGCTTCGCCGGGGTTGACGGAGACGCGCACCAGCAGCCAGTCCGACAGCACGCGGGTGCCGCCCGTGACGGCGGAAAAGTCGCCGCCCGACTCGCGGATGACGGGCGCCGATTCGCCCGTGATGGCGCTTTCGTCGACGGAAGCCACGCCGGCCGTCACTTCGCCGTCGGCGGGAATCACGTCACCCGCCTCGACCAGCACCGTCATGCCCTTGCGCAGGTCGGTGGCCGGCGTGGGCAGCCAGGAGGTGCCGTACTTCGGCGTTTGCATTTTCTTCGCCATCACCGTCTGCTTCAGGGCGCGCAGCGAGGCCGCTTGCGCCTTGCTGCGGCCCTCGGCCAGCGCTTCGGCGAAGTTCGCGAACAGCACGGTAAACCACAGCCACACGGCGACGGCGACGATGAAGCCGAATGGCGCTTCACCTTGGCCATTGATGGCCTGGATGGCCAGCAGGGTCGTGATGATACTGCCCACGTAGACGACGAACATCACGGGGCTGCGCCACTGCGTGCGGGGGTCAAGCTTTTTGAACGCATCGACGATGGCAGGGCCAATCAATGCGGAATCGAACAAGGTCAGGCTTGTGCGTGACATGGTAGCCTCTTATTTTGTAAAAAGTTGCAGGTGTTCGACGATCGGGCCCAGGGCCAGCGCGGGAACGTAATTGAGCACGCCGACGAGCACGACGACGCCGATCAACAGGCCGATGAACATGGGGCCGTGCGTGGGCATGGTGCCGGCGTTGGCCGACAGGCGCTGCTTGGCCGCCAGCGAACCGGCCACCGCCAGCACGGGCACGATCACGCCGAAGCGGCCGAACCACATGGCGATCGCCAGCATCACGTTGTAGAACGGCGTGTTGGCGGACAGGCCGGCGAACGCGCTGCCGTTGTTGTTGGCGGCCGACGTGAAGGCGTACAGGATCTCGGAGAAGCCATGCGCGCCCGGATTGGCCACGCCGATCTTGCCCGGTTCGACCATCACGGCGATCGCCGTGCCCGTCAATACCAGGGCTGGCGTAATCAGGATGGCCAGCGAGACCATCTTCATTTCATAGGCCTGGATTTTCTTGCCCAGGTATTCAGGCGTGCGGCCGATCATCAGGCCGGCGATGAAGACGGCCAGGATGGCGAACATCAGCATGCCGTACAGGCCCGTGCCCACGCCGCCGAAGACGACTTCGCCGAACTGCATCAGCAACAGCGGCACCATGCCGCCCAGGGGCATGTAGGAGTCGTGCATGGAATTGACGGCGCCGCACGATGCGGCCGTCGTCACCGCCGCGAACAGGGTCGAGGAGCTGATGCCGAAGCGCGTTTCCTTGCCTTCCATATTGCCGCCCGATTGCAGGCTGCTGGCCTGCTGGTCCACGCCCAGCGCTTGCAAGGCGGGGCTGGCTTGCTGCTCGGCGCTCATCACGCCGGCCGTCATGACGACGAAGATCAGGCTCATCGCGGCCAGCACGGCCCAGCCCTGGCGCAGGTCGCCCACCATGCGGCCGAATGTGAAGCACAGGCCGGCGGGAATAATGAAGATGGCCAGCATCTGCAGGAAGTTCGACAGCACGGTCGGGTTTTCGTACGGGTGCGAGGAATTGGCATTGAAGAAGCCGCCGCCATTCGTGCCCAGCAGCTTGATCGATTCCTGCGACGCGACGGGGCCCATGGCGATCGTCTGCGTCGTCGCCACTTGCGCTTCCATCACGGGCTTGCCGGCCGCATCGAGCACGGGCTGGCCGTCGGCCGTCACCTTCGGCGTTTCATAGGCCACGTGGTCGAGCAGGGTCACTTCCTTGTAGGCGGAAAAATTCTGGATCATGCCTTCGCCCATGAAGACGACGGACAGGGCCAGCGACAGGGGCAGCAGGATGTACAGGGTCGAGCGCACCAGGTCGACCCAGAAATTGCCGATCGATTTGCCCGAGCGCGAGGCGAAGCCGCGCACCAGCGCGAAGATCACGGCAATGCCGGTGGCCGCCGAAAAGAAGTTCTGGCAAGCCATGCCCAGCATCTGGGTCAGGTAGCTCATGGTCTGTTCGCCGCCGTAGCCCTGCCAGTTGGTGTTGGCGACGAAGCTGACGGTGGTATTGAACGAGGAATCGGGGCTGACGGCGCCCAGGCCCTGGGGATTCAGTGGCAAGAAGCCCTGCAGGCGCTGCAGGCCGTAAACGAAGACGGCGCCCACGGTATTGAAGACGATCAGGGCGATGGCATAGCTTTTCCAGCCCATGGCCTTGTCGGCGGGCAGGCCGGACCAGCGGTACAACAGGTTTTCCAGCTTTTGCAGCCAGCCCAGGCCGCGCACGGGGCCATCGCCGGCCACCCTGGCCATGTACAGGCCCAGCGGATAGCCGGCGGCCAGCAGCACGGCCAGGAAGGCCACCAGTAACAATATCGATTGCGTCGTCATCACAGTTCCTCCGCCTTCAGCAGCGCGACCAGCAGGTACACGAGCAGGCCAGCCGAAACGACGGCGCCCAGCACATAAAACGCGTTCATTTGACGCT
This sequence comes from Janthinobacterium rivuli, assembly GCF_009208735.1. Lineage (GTDB taxonomy): Bacteria > Pseudomonadota > Gammaproteobacteria > Burkholderiales > Burkholderiaceae_D > Janthinobacterium. The sequence continues at coordinate 146,737 of NZ_WFLJ01000014.1, forward strand.
CCCTAATTTGTCGCAGGCGACGGCAAAGCCGGCCGCCAGGACGAAAAACACGGCAATCAAGCCGAGATACACGAGATCCATTCCCACCCTCACACAGGTTTGTTTTGATAGTGAGCAGATTAGCCAAAAGGGTCTAAAAAATTCGTAAAGACTGGGGAGGCGCTTGTAAACAAGATGTAAAAACGGGGGCTTTACCGCATAAAATCCTTCACAATGGGCGCCAAACCCCACGCGCGATGCACTGTTGTTGCCTTGGAGTAGCGCTATTGCTCGCGGGACAAGATAGAATGCGCGAGCGTCCGCACAAGGATGCCAAGCCTGCCGCACTGCCCTCCCCCAGTGACGCTGGACGGGATATACTGTATATTCATACAGTTATCGCCGCCGCTGTCATTGCGCCCCGCAGTGCCCTGGCCTGGCGTTCCAACCACTGTCTTTACTTAGCTTGAACACGTATGGCCACTAAAAAACCAGCATCCGACTACAGCGAATCATCCATCCGTGTCCTGAAAGGACTGGAACCCGTCAAGCAGCGCCCGGGGATGTACACCCGCACTGAAAATCCGCTGCACATCATTCAGGAAGTGATCGACAATGCCTCCGACGAGGCGCTGGGCGGTCATTGCACGCATATCGCCGTGACGCAAAACACGGATGGCAGCATCACCGTCGAAGACAATGGCCGCGGCATTCCCGTCGGCCTGCACCCGGAAGAAGGCGTGCCGACGGTGGAAATCGTGTTTACACGGCTGCACGCGGGCGGCAAGTTCGACAAGGGTTCGGGCGGCGCCTACGCGTTCTCGGGCGGCTTGCACGGCGTCGGCGTGTCCGTCACCAATGCGCTGTCGACGCGCCTGGAAATCACCGTCTGGCGCAAGGAAAGCGATGGCAACGGCTTGCACCACATGGTGTTTGCCAACGGCGACGTGATCGAGCCCCTGAGTTCCCGCCCCGCCCCGCGCGACGGCAAGAAGTCGGGCACGCGCGTCACCGCCTGGCCCGACCCCAAGTATTTCGATTCGCCCAACATTTCGCAAACGGAGCTGCAACGCCTGCTGCGTTCGAAAGCCGTGCTGCTGCCGGGCGTCACAGTCACCCTGACCAACGCGAAAACGGGCGACACGCAGACCTGGCAATACGCGGAAGGCTTGCGCGGCTACCTGACCGAAACGCTGGCGCAGGTATCGAATGGCGAAACCCTGATTCCCCTGTTCGAAGGCGCGCAGTACGCGGGGCCAGACTCGGAAGGCTTTGCCGAAGGCGAAGGCGCGGCCTGGGTGGTGGCGTGGACGGAAGAAGGCGCCATCGTGCGCGAATCGTACGTCAACCTGATCCCCACCTCGAATGGCGGCACGCACGAATCGGGCTTGCGCGACGGCCTGTTCGGCGCCGTGAAAAATTTCGTCGAAATGCACTCGCTGCTGCCGAAAGGCGTCAAATTGCTGCCGGAAGACGTGTTCGCGCGCGCTTCCTTCGTGCTGTCGGCCAAGGTGCTGGACCCGCAATTCCAGGGCCAGATCAAGGAACGCCTGAACTCGCGCGACGCCGTGCGCCTCGTCTCGACCTTCACCAAGCCGCCGCTGGAACTGTGGCTGAACCAGCACGTCGATTACGGCAAGAAGCTGGCCGAGCTGGTGATCAAGCAGGCGCAGTCGCGCCAGCGTTCGCTGCAAAAAGTGGAAAAGAAAAAATCCTCGGGCGTCGCCGTCCTGCCGGGCAAGCTGACCGACTGCGAATCGTCGGACATCACGCGCAATGAACTGTTCCTCGTCGAGGGCGACTCGGCGGGCGGCTCGGCCAAGATGGGCCGCGACAAGGAATTCCAGGCCATCCTGCCCCTGCGCGGCAAGGTCTTGAACTCGTGGGAGACGGACCGCGACCGCCTGTTCGCCAATAACGAGATCCACGACATCGCCGTGGCCATCGGCGTCGATCCGCACAGCGTGGGCGACTCGCCCGACCTGTCGGGTCTGCGCTACGGCAAGATCTGCATCCTGTCGGATGCGGACGTGGACGGCTCGCACATCCAGGTACTGCTGCTGACCCTCTTCTTCAAGCACTTCCCGGCGCTGATCAACAAGGGCCACATCTGCATCGCCCGTCCGCCTTTGTACCGCGTGGACGCGCCGGCGCGCGGCAAGAAGCCGATGCAGAAAATCTATGCGCTCGACGACGGCGAACTGCTCGCCATCGAGGACAAGCTGCGCAAGGAAGGCGTGAAACAGGGCGCCTGGTCGATCTCGCGCTTCAAGGGCCTGGGCGAGATGAACGCCGAGCAGCTGTGGGAAACGACGATGAACCCGGACACGCGCCGCCTGCTGCCCGTCACCCTGGGGGAAATCGACCACATGGCCTCGGCTTCCCGCTTCAATATGTTGATGGGCAAGGGCGAAGCGGCCGGACGCCGCGCCTGGATCGAGGAACACGGCAATGAGGCGGAGGCGGATATCTGATGATCATCGGCATCGACCTGGGCACCACCAACAGCCTGGTCGCCATCTGGCGCGACGGCAAGGCTGCCATCATTCCGAATGCGCTCGGTGAACACCTGACGCCGTCGTGCGTGAGCATCGATGACGACGGCACCGTGCTGGTGGGCCGCGCGGCGCGCGAGCGCCTGCAGACGCACCCGCAGCTGACGGCGGCCGTCTTCAAGCGCTACATGGGCAGCGAAAAGAAGATCACCCTCGGCACGCAGCGATTCCGTCCGGAAGAGCTGTCGTCGATGGTGCTGCGCGCGCTGAAGGAAGATGCCGAAGCCTTCCTGGGCCACAAGGTCGAGGAAGCCATCATCACCGTGCCCGCGTATTTCAGCGATGCACAGCGCAAGGCCACGCGCATCGCCGGCCAGCTCGCGGGCCTGCGCGTGGAACGCCTGCTGAACGAGCCGACGGCCGCCGCGCTGGCCTACGGTATCCGCGACAAGGAGCAGGAAAGCAAATTCCTCGTCTTCGACCTGGGCGGCGGCACGTTCGACGTGTCGATCCTGGAGCTGTTCGAAGGCGTGATGGAAGTGCGCGCCTCGGCCGGCGACAATTTTCTGGGCGGCGAAGACTTCGTCACCGTGCTGGTCGACGCCTTCCTGGAAGGCAGCGGCTTGCGCGAAGCGGCCGGCAGCCGCCTGTTCGATCCGCGCCAGCAGCAGCTGCTGCGCGATGAGGCCGAGCGCGTCAAGCGCCTGCTGTCGGAGCAGCCGTCCGTGCGCATGGCCACGCGCTACCAGGACAAGGAATACAGCTGGGAGATCAGCGAAGACCGACTGGCGCAGCTGTGCGAACCCCTGCTGGCCCGTTTGCGCCTGCCCGTGGAACGGGCGCTGCGCGACGCCACCATCCGCGCCGCGGAATTGAATGAAGTGGTGCTGGCCGGCGGCGCCACGCGCATGCCGCTGGTGCGCAAGCTCGTCTCGCGCATGTTCGGCCGCTTCCCCGCCATCCACCTGGACCCGGACGAAGCCGTGGCGCTGGGCGCCGCCGTGCAGGCGGGCCTCAAGATGCGCGACTCCGCCCTCGACGAAGTGGTCATGACGGACGTGGCGCCGTATTCGCTGGGCATTTCGATTTCGCGCCAGGTGGGCGCGAACCAGTATGAAGGCGGGCATTACCTGCCCATCATCGAGCGCAACTCCGTGGTGCCCGTCTCCCGTACGGAAAACATCACCACCATCTACGACAACCAGAAGGAAATCAACGTGGCGATCTTCCAGGGCGAGTCGCGCCTGGTGGCCGACAACGTCTTCCTCGGCAAGATCAGCTTCCCGATACCCGCGAAAAAGGCGGGCGAGATCGGCATCGACGTGCGCTTCACCTATGACGTCAGCGGCGTGCTGGAAGCGGAAGTGACGGTGCTGGCCACGCAGGAAAAGCACAAGATGATCATCAGCGACAACGCGGGCGTGATGACGCCGGAACAGATCGAGCAGCGCTTTGCGGAACTGGCCGACCTGAAGATCCACCCGCGCGAGCAGATGGAAAACCGCACCCTCGTCACGCGCGCCGACCGCCTGTACGAACAGTCGCTGGGCGACGTGCGCCAGTACCTGGCGGCGCACACGGCCAATTTCCAGGCCGCGCTGGAAACGCAGGACCCGAACACCATCCGCAAGGCGCGCCAGGCGCTCGATGAAGTGTTGCGCCAGGTCGAGAGCGAGAGCTTCCTGTAAATGGACGGCGGCATGCATAACGGGCAGCGCAGCCTGTGGGAGATCCTGGGCACGGAGCCGACCGGCGACGAGCGCGCCCTCAAGCGCGCGTACGCGAAGCGCCTGAAGGTGACGCGTCCCGAGGACGATCCGGCCGCCTTCCAGGAGCTGCGCGAAGCGTATGAATACGCGCTGCGCCATGCGCACCTGTTTGCCGGGGAACTGCCGGAAGCGCACGTGGCCGGGACCAAGGCCGAAGCGGCGGACGCGCCGGAAGCGCCGCCCATGGAAGCGGCCGAGCTATGGGGCGTCATCGACGAGGCGGCGCAGGAAACGCAGGCGCCGCCGGCGGAACTGTGGGGCGTCATCGCCCAGGAGCCCGCACCGCCGCAGGAGCAATGGGGCGTGGTCGCCATCGATCCGGCGCAGGAAGCGGCCAATCTGTGGCAAGGCTGCCTGGCGCTGGTGCGGCACGCCGATGCCGACGACGTGCTGGCCCGCATGCTGCAGGACGACGCCATGCTGAACCTCGACGTGCGCGAGGAATTCGAGCTGTGCGCGCTGCGCTATTGCGCCAGCGCCGGCTATGACCTGGCGTTGCGCCGGGCCCTGTTCGAGCAGCTGGGCTGGGACCACGATTTTTCCTACCTGGCGCGCAGCCATGCGGACCTGGTGCGCGGCGCCGTGCAGCGCTACCGGGCGGACCGCTCGTTCGCCCATTTCAGCGACAACCGCGACAGCTACCCGGGCCTGGACTGCATCATGTCGCAGCAGCCGCCATCGGCCTACGCGCGCCAGCTGTTCGACCGCAAATTCACGCTGCAGCTGCGCGAGCTGCTGCACGCGATACGCTGGCAGCACGCCGAAATGCTGGCCTGCAAGCTCGATACGGACCTGTTCGAGCAGTGGGAAGAGGCCGTGCATGCCAAGCGCTACTTCAAGCAGACGGCGCTGGCCTCGGGCGGCCTGGGCTTCGTGCTGCACTTCATGCTGGCCGGCGTGCTCGATGCGGCCGGCTTCAAGCTCGGCGACACGGCGGCCTATGCCAGCCTGCTGGGCTTCCAGGCGTTCGCCTTTGGCCTGCTGGCCATGCATGCCTTGCGCTGGCCGGCGCCGCTGTTCACGCGGCTGGACGCACTCCAGGAAACGCTGCAGGAACGCCTTCCCGTGCTGTGGAAGCGGCCCGGCTTGCGGCAACTGGGCTGGATCGCGCCCTATCTCGTGCTGGCCCTGCTGCTGTTCCTGCCAGAACGCGGCGAGACCATGCGCCTCGTCACCGCGGCCGGTTTGTGCGCGTCGGCCCTGCTCGCGTATGCGATGAACCGGCAATTGCTGCACGGCATGCTGCTGCTCCTTGTCCTCGGTCTGTCGCTGTTTGGCGCCATGTTCATGAGCGGCAGGGGCCAGCCGGCGCTGGCCGTCGGCGAAGCCATGCCCCTGATCTTTTGCCTGGCGGCGCTGGCCCTGCGCAGCGCCACCGGCCTGTATGGCGATTGCCGCTTCCCCGAGGCGCTCTTGCCGCGCCTGCGCGCGGCATGGCTGATCGGCTGCGCGGGCTTGCTGTCGCTGCTGTATTTGCAGCTGCTGCCGGCCGCCTTCGTTGGCGCCGCGCTGCTGCTCTGGTCCTGCGCCGGCATGCTGTTTTCCCCCAGCGATTTCAAGTGGCGCAGCATGTGGCCGCTGGTGCTGGCGCCGTCCATCGCCAGCGTCGTGCTGGCCAACCTGGCCCCGGCGATGGGGGCGCGCCCCATCATGCATCGCAGCGTCGAAGTAGCCCTGGCCGTGCTGTATTTCACCCTGCGCTATATGTACCAGACTTACCGGCTGTCGTCAGCCAAACCCGGGCTGTCATAATCAGCCCCACGAATTCAACCGCAACCACTTCACACCGAAACAAGCGCCATGTCCACACAAACCAATTTATTTGACGATGCCCAGCCTGAGCCGATCGAGCCGGATGAACCGGTATTCGACGGCGAAGCGCTGACCCTCTCCACCTTCGCCGAGCGCGCCTATCTCGATTACGCCATCTCCGTCGTCAAGGGCCGCGCCCTGCCCGACGTCTGCGACGGCCAGAAGCCCGTGCAGCGCCGCATCCTGTATGCGATGAATGAGCTGGGCCTCAATTCCACGGCGAAGCCGCGCAAATCGGCGGCCGTGGTCGGCGACGTGCTGGGTAAATTGCATCCGCACGGCGACCAGTCCGTGTACGACGCGTTGGTGCGCATGGCGCAGGACTTCTCGCTGCGCTACCCGCTGATCGATGGCCAGGGCAACTTCGGCTCGCGCGATGGCGATGGCGCGGCGGCCATGCGTTACACGGAAGCGCGCCTGACGCCGATCGCCAAGCTGCTGATGGATGAAATCGGCATGGGCACGGTGGACTTCCAGCCCAACTACGACGGTTCGACGGAAGAACCGAAGCTGCTGCCGGCGCGCCTGCCGATGGTGCTGCTGAACGGCGCCTCCGGCATCGCAGTGGGCCTGGCGACGGAAATCCCGTCGCACAACCTGGCGGAAGTGGCCAAGGCGGCTGTCGCCATGATCCGCGATCCGAAGATGACGCACGCCGAGCTGATGGCCATCATGCCCGGTCCCGACTTCCCCGGCGGCGGCCAGATCATCACGCCGCCGTCGCAGATCCAGGACATGTATGCGAGCGGCCGTGGCAGCATGAAGGTGCGCGCGCGCTGGAAGATCGAAGAGCTGGCGCGCGGCCAGTGGCAAGCCGTCGTGACGGAACTGCCGCCCGGTACCTCCTCGCAAAAGGTGCTGGAAGAAATCGAGGAATTGACGAATCCGAAGATCAAGCTGGGCAAGAAGGCGCTGTCGCCGGACCAGGTGGCCCTGAAGGCGCTGATCCTCAATTCGCTCGACACCATCCGCGACGAATCGGGCCGCGCCGCGCCCGTGCGCCTGGTGTTCGAGCCGAAGTCGAAGAACCAGGACCAGACGGAATTCATGCTGATGCTGCTGGCGCACACCTCGCTGGAATCGTCGACCTCGATCAACCTGGTGATGATCGGCGGCGATGGCCGTCCGCGCCAGAAAGGCCTGGGCGACATCCTGCGCGAGTGGATCGATTTCCGCTTCGAAACCGTCACGCGCCGCACCGGCTACAAACTGGGCAAGGTCAAGGACCGCATCCATATCCTGGAAGGACGCGAAGCGATCCTGCTCAATATCGACAAGGTGATCCAGATCATCCGTAATTCGGATGAACCGAAGGCGGCCCTGATCGAGGCGTTCAAACTGTCCGAACGCCAGGCCGACGACATCCTGGAAATCCGCTTGCGCCAGCTGGCGCGCCTGGAAACGATCAAGATCCAGCAGGAACTGGCCGAGCTGCGCAAGGAAGAAAAGTCGCTGCAAGACCTGCTCGACAACCCGGGCTCGATGAAGCGCGCCATCATCCGCGAAATCGAAGCGGACGCCAAGCAGTTCGGCGATGCGCGCCGCACCCTGATCGAGGAAGCGCAAAAAGCCGTGGCCGAGCAAAAAGTGGTCGATGAACCGGTCACCGTCATCATCTCGGAAAAAGGCTGGGTGCGCGCGCGCACCGGCATCGGCCACGATGCGGCGCAGTTCACGTTCAAGGCGGGCGACAGCCTGCATGGCGCCTTCGAATGCCGCACGGTCGACACGCTGCTGGGCTTTGGCAACAACGGCAAGATCTACTCGGTGCCCGTCTCGGCCCTGCCCAACGCGCGCGGCGATGGCGTGCCGATCACGACCTTGTGCGACCTGAGCGGCGGCACGCCGGGCAACGCCGTGCGCATCCTCCATTATTTTGCGGGCAACGGCGCCACCAGCTTGCTGCTGGCGACGAGCGCCGGCTACGGCTTCATCGCCAAGGCGGGCGACATGACGAGCCGTCTGAAAGGCGGCAAGGCCTTCATCACCCTGGACGACGGCGACGTGCCTCTGGCGCCGAAAGTCATTCCCGAGGCGGCCAGCGCCCTGGCCTGCCTGACGGAAGACGCGCGCCTGCTGGTGTTCGGTCTCGATGAAATGAAAACCCTGTCCAAGGGCGGCACCGGCGTCAAGCTGATCGACCTCGATGCCAAGGACAAGCTGCTGGCCGTGCAGCCGATCACGCAGCGCGGCGTGGTGGTCTCGGGCATCGGCCGGGCCTCGAAGCCCCAGGATGCGTCGCTGGGCGCCACGGCCCTGGCCGAGCATTTCGGCAAGCGCGCGAAGAAGGGCAAGGCGCTGGCGGCCAAGCTGAAACCGGTCTCCATGGCGGCCATCGGCTGATCGCCACCCGGCCATACGAAAAGACAGGTTCGCCTGTCTTTTTTTTCGCCCATCGCCGCGCAGCGGCAGCAGGAAAGATAGTTTTACAGATAATTTTGCAGATCTGTCCCGCGTTCCCGTTATCCCTGCAGGCACGCCACCGGCATGCCGCCCACGGACAGGAGAACAGGGATGACAAACAACGTTTCAGGCAAGCCGCCATGCAGCGCCTGACCCCGGCCGAACGGCGGGTGGCGGCCATGGCGGCCGAAGGCTTGCCGTATAAAAGCATCGCCAGGGAACTGGGCAAGTCGCCGGCCACCGTGCGCAACCAGCTGCATGCGATTTACCAGAAGCTGGGCGTGGGCAACCGCACGGCGCTCGCCTGCAAACTGCGCGGCACGCCTTAACGCCGCGACAGGCGCAGCACGTCGGGCGTCGCTTCAACGATGTCGATCACCTCCTGCGCCCCGCCAGCATCGCCCAGCGCGTAACGCCCCATGCCCAGGGGCCGCAACCGGGTCACGGGGCCGGCGCGGGGCCGGTCATCGGGGCCGGGCGCCATCGACGTCAAGGTCGCCTCCCCTGGCGCCATGGCGCCGGCAGGCACGCCGAACTCCAGCACCTTGCGCCCCTTGCGGCTGGGCGGAAAGGCGAACGTGGCCGTGGGCCGGTACACCTCGATACCATCCGCATCCTCCTCGAAGGAATGCGTCCAGCTACCGCTGGGCAAAGCCATCGTCATGCCGTGCATGCCGCCTCCCGTTGAACAGATTGTCATCAGAAACACGATACCACGCCGCCCAGGCTTTCATAGCCGCTCACGGAAGGCGACCAGGCCGTGCCGTTCCACGCCTTGTGGAACAGGGCGCCATTCGTGCCCGTGACAAACACGTCGAGGCGGTTCGCCGCCCACGCCGTGGCGCGCGGACGCGAGGTGCAGATGCCGCCCAGGTTTTCAAACCCCGTCACGGAAGGCGACCAGGCGGATCCATTCCACGCCTTGTGGTACAGGGCGCTGTCCGTGCCGATGACGAAGACATCGAGCCGGTTGGGCGCCCACGACACGGCTTCCACCTCGCCCACGCAGATGCCGCCCAGGCGTTCGAAGCCGTCGTTGGACGGCCCCCATTTCGCGCCATCCCACCACTTGTGGTACAACGCGCCATCGGTGCCCGTAACGAAGACGTCGAGGCGGTTCGGCCCCCACGCCACCGCCTTCGGCGACGAGGTGCAGATGCCGCCCAGGCGCTCGTAGCCCGTCAGCGACGGTCCCCAGGCCGTGCCGTTCCACCACTTGTGGTACAGGGCCCGGTCCGTGCCGATGACGAAGACATCGAGGCGGTTCGGCCCCCACGCCACGGCTTCCGGCTGGCCCAGGCAGATACCGCCCATGGCTTCGTAGCCCGTCAGCGACGGCCCCCAGGCCGCGCCGTTCCACCACTTGTGATACAGGGCCCGGTCCGTGCCGACGACAAACACGTCGAGCCGGTTCGGACCCCAGGCCACGGCGCGCGGATCGCCCACGCACAAACCGCCCATCGCCTCATAGCCGGTCAGGGACGGCCCCCACGCCGTGCCGTTCCACCATTTGTGGAACAAGCCGCTGTCGGTGCCCGTGACGAACACATCGAGCCGGTTCGGCGCCCACGACACCACCTGCGGCGCGCTGGTGCAGATGCCGCCCTGGCCTTCATAGCCGGTGACGGACGGCGCCCAGGCCGTGCCATTCCAGGCCTTGTGGTACAGCGCGCGGTCCGTGCCCACCACGAAGACGTCGAGGCGGTTCGCGCCCCAGGCCACGACGGGAGAAGAGCTCTGGCGCGGCGTGGCGCCCGTGCCGCCCGTCCCCGTGCCGATGCTGGCGCGCGGACCATCGAGGCAAGCCTGCATGCGCGCCACCTGGCCCGCCGTGAACATGAACATGGCGGGATCGTCGACATAATCCATGTAATTCATGAACATGTCGCCATTCGGCCCATTGCTGCAGGAAATGTGGGGGAACGAGGGCTGTCCCGTGTTCGGCCCGCCCTGGTTGGGCGTGTCGGCCACGTTGTCCGTGCCCGAGCAGCCGGTGCCGTCGTCACCCCAGATATGGTTCAGGTTCAGCCAGTGGCCGATTTCATGCGTGGCCGTGCGTCCCAGGTGGAACGGCGGCGCCGCCGTGCCGCTCGTGCCAAACGCCGATTGCAGGATCACCACGCCGTCGGTGGCGGCCGGGCCGCCGGGAAACTGCGCGTAGCCCAGCAGGCCGCCACCCAGCTGGCATACCCAGATATTGAGATAGGTATCGGCCGGCCAGGCATTCATGCCGCCCGTCGCCTGCGACTTGACGGCATCGTCCGCGCCAAACGAGGCCACCGTCGTCTGGCGCCGCTCGATGCCGCTGGTGGCCGCACCGTTCGGATCGATCGTGGCCAGGGCGAATTCCACGCGCGCATCGGCCGTCAGCGGCAGGAACGGCGCCGGCGTGCTGTTGACATCCGGATTGACGCGCCGGAAGTCACGGTTCAGCACGTCGATCTGGCTGGCGATCTGCGCATCCGAAATATTCTGCGCGGCCGTATTCCACACCACGTGCACCACCACCGGTATCTGCGTCACGCCGGAACGGCCGGCGATACTGCCGTCGCCCGCGTACAATCCGGCCAGGTTTTCGATATCGGCGCGTACGCTCGCATAGGATGGATCTTCGGTCAGCAGGCGGCGATGCACGTCCATCGTGGCGCAGGTGCGCACCTGCGGCGCGCCGCCGCCCTGCCCTCCGCCACCGCCTCCGCCGCCCCCCATGCCGCCACCGCCGCCCCCGCTATCGCGGTCGCCGCCCATGCCGCCGCCATCGCCCACGTGCATGCAACTGGCGCCAGCCATGCCCTGCGATGCCTGCTGCATGCCGCCGCCCGGCATGCTCCCGGCGCCGGCGGTGGCCGCGGCATGGGTAGCGGCCTGGTCCGCGTACGACACGCCCGGGCGCGAGCCGGACATGGCATCGCCGTCGCCTGCCGCGCCAGCGTCGGCCTGTATGTCGCCTTCGACCGGCATCGCCTGCACGGAAGACATGGCGGACATGCCTTCAGCCGAACCGGTGGCCGGTGATTTTTTCGTTTTAGCGGTGCTCATGATGTCTCCCTTCGTCTGTTTGCCAGATCACTATGGCACGGCGAAAAGAGGAGCATTTGTGCCAGATCAAGACTGGCAAGCGACGCCCGGGAAAAGTGGCGGACGAAAAAAAAGACAGCCGAAGCTGTCTTTGGGGCTTGCGGGCCGTGGCCCGCAAACGGGGAATTACTTGGCGGCGGCTGCCTTGACTTCAGCGTCGGCCTTGGCCTTGGCTTCTTCCGTCTTGGTGGCGGCCAGAGCCTTGTCGGCGTTCGCTTCCACTTTTTCCTTGGCGACCTTGGCGTTCGCTTTCACGGCCGTCTTGGTGGCTTTCGCATCGGCCTTGGCATCGGTTTTATCCGCCTTGGCTTCCGCTTTCAGCTTGTCCTCCGCATCGGCGTTGACGACTTTGTCGTGTGCCTTGGCCTTGGTTTTGTTGGCCTTGTGGTGGGCGTCGGCTTTCTTGTCGTCGGCCTTCATTTCCGCCTTGGCGACATTCGCGTCAGCCTTGGCATCGACTTTGGCTTCCGAGGCGACAGCCTTGTTGACGTCTTTTTGCGCGGAAGCCTGGGCTTTCACGACGGCTTCCGTGGCCGGCGCGGTTTGCGCGAAGGCGGCGGTGGCAAACAGGGTAGCGATCAGTGCGGCGAGTAATTTGTTCATGATGTGACCTTTCAATATGGTTTAATTTTATTCTTACTAAAGGCGGGCAAAATGTTCAAAATTTGCCAGGCATCGCGCTGTTTCTTGATGTAGCGCAATGGCATGACTTCATAGTAAAGACAAAACCAAAACCAGACAGTGCGTTAGCGCACTCAACGGAAAATATGTGCAATCCGGCACGTTCCCCATGGAGTGCGATGGCACGGTCAGATCCTCATGCGCCCACGGCCAGGGCCGCGTGGCGTGCCGCCACCCACTCCTCGTTGGCCGGCTCCACGCCCACCACGATGCGGCTGGCAGCGCTGGAAATACGGCTGGCGTTGCGCGCATTCGCCTGCGCATCGAGCACGGGGCCAGTAAAGCCCAGCTCGGCGCAGATGCGCTGGCGCAGCTCGGCGCTGTGCTCGCCGATACCGGCTGTAAACACCAGCATGTCCAGCCCACCCAGCACGGCCGTCAGGGCGCCGATCTCGCGCACGATGCGGCGGATATATAAAGCCAGCGCGGCGCGGATGCGCTCGCCCGTGGCATCCTGCCGGTCCTGCTGCGCCAGCAGCACGGGTGGGTCGGCCGACACGCCCGACACGCCCAGCAAGCCCGATTCGTGGTACAGCACATGCGCCACTTTTTCCAGCGACAGCTTCTCGATCTCCATCAGGTAGATCACGGCGCCCGGATCGAGCGAACCGCAGCGCGTGCCCATCATCAGGCCGTCGAGCGCGGAAAAGCCCATGGTGGTGGCCACGCTGTGCAAATTCTCCATGGCGCACAGGCTGGCGCCGCTGCCCAGGTGGGCGACGATGACCTTGCCGCGCGCGACGGCACCGAAACGCTGCTCCAGCACCAGCGACTGGTATTCGTACGACAGGCCGTGGAAGCCATAGCGGCGCAAGCCCCGCTCCCACGCATCGTACGGCAGGGCCAGCATCTGCTCGACCTGCGGCACCGTGTGGTGGAAGGCCGTGTCGAAGCACGCCACCTGGGCGATGTCGGGACGCGATTCGAGCAGCACCTCGATCGCCTCCAGCGCGAACGGCTGGTGCAGGGGCGCGAGCGGCACAAAGCTTTTCAGGTCCGCCAGCACGGTGAAGTCGATGCGCACGGGGGCGAAATACTTGCTGCCGCCATGCACCACGCGATGCGCCACGGCGCGCAGCGGACGCCCGGCCAGCTGCGTCACCACTTGCGCGCGGATGTATTCGAGGGCCGCATGATGGGGCAGCTCCGCATCGAGCTGCAAGGCCACCGCCGGCAGGCCGCCGGCGCGGTAGGTGGCGTTTTCGCGGCCGATGCCTTCGACCTTGCCGCTCCATTGCGCCTGCTGCGGCAGCACGCCGCCCGCCTGCTCGAACAGGGCGAACTTGATGCTCGACGAGCCGCAATTGAGCACCAGGATCAGGGAGCCGTCGGCGGCATGTTGGACTGCTGCGTTCATGGCGGCGTGCTCCGGTAATGGTTGGCCAGCATCACGGCGATGGCGCACGAGGCGATGCGGCTGGCGCGCGAATCGGCGCGGCTGGTCAGAATGACGGGAACCTTCGCGCCCAGCACGATGCCGGCGCTGTCCGCGTCGCCCATGTATTCGAGCTGCTTGGCCAGCATGTTGCCGCTTTCCAGGTCGGGCACCAGCAAGATATCGGCGCGGCCCGCCACCTCGGAAACGATGCCCTTGACGGTGGCGGCGGCGATCGAGACGGCGTTGTCGAAGGCCAGCGGGCCGTCGAGGATGGCCCCCGTGATCTGGCCACGGTCGGCCATCTTGCACAGGGCGGCAGCGTCCAGGGTGGCGGGCATGTCCGCGTTCACCGTTTCCACGGCGGCCAGGATGGCCACGCGCGGCATGGCCACGCCGATCACGTGGGCCAGGTCGATGGCGTTGCGCACGATATCGGCCTTCATGGCCAGGTTCGGCGCGATATTGATGGCCGCGTCGGTGATGATGAAGGGGCGCGGATAGGCGGGCGTCTGCATCAGGAAGCAATGGCTGATGCGGCGCTTGGTGCGCAGGCCGGCGCTGGCCGACAGCACGGCCGACATCAGTTCATCCGTGTGCAGGCTGCCCTTCATCAGCGCCTCGACTTCGCCCTTGCCCGCCAGTTCGGCGCCGCGCGCGGCGGCCGCATGGCTATGCTCGACGTCCTCGATGGCGATGCCCTCCAGGCTCAGGCCAGCCTCCAGCGCCACCGCTTCCAGGCGCGCGCGCGGCGCCACCAGCACGGGCGTGATCAGGCCGGCGGCATGCGCGTCGAGCGCGCCCGACAGGCTAAGTTCATCGCAGGGGTGGATCACGGCCACCCGGATCGGACCCAGGGTGCGCGCGTGTTCCAGCAGGCGCCGCGTGCCGTCGCCGTTATGCAGACGCACTTCGGGCAGGGTGGCGCGCGCCCGCTCGATCCGCTCGGCGGGCGCGATCACCTGCGCCTCGCCGTCGAGCACCACGGCGCCGTGCTGGTTGACGCAGCGGCAGGCCAGGGTCACGTGGCGGTTGCGCGGCTCGAGGGCCGTGACGGTGACGCTGATGGCCAGCGTATCGCCCACGCGCACCGGTTGCAGAAAGCGCAGGGTCTGGCCCGTGTAGACGGTGCCGGCGCCGGGCAGGCGGGTGCCCAGCACGGCGGAAATGAGGGCCGCGCCCCACATGCCGTGGGCGATGACGCCCTGGTAGCGGCTGGAGGCGGCAAATTCGGCATCGAGGTGCTGCGGATTGTCGTCGCCCGACATCACCGCGAACAGGGCGATATCGTCCATGCTCAGGGTGCGCGTGATGCTGGCGCTGTCGCCGATGGCGATCTGGTCGAAGGTGCGGTTACGCACGATATGCAAATCTTCGTCTTGGGTAGTAGTCATCGTGGTCTTCTAGGCAGAGGTAATGTGTTTGGCCGGCTTGGCTTTCGGCCCGGCATGGGATGCGCGCGCGTCCGGCGGCAGCGCCTTCGCTTGCTCCTTGACCGCGCGCTCGAAGACGTCCAGCATCTGCTGCAGGCTCGCTTCCTCGTCCGGCGTCGGCGCTTCGGGCACTTGCAGCACCTGCTGCAGCCACTCGGCCAGCGCGCCGATGTCGTCCGGCTCGGCGCGCGACAGCAAGGTCGGCAAGGCGGCGATGGCGGCATCGAAATCATGCAGCATCAGGCGCGCCTGCTGGCGTACGATGGCGCGGAATTCCTCCATGCTGACGCCTTGCCGGTATTGCGGCTTGATCAGTTTGAGGGCCAGGTTGACCCTGCGCTCGTCGGCGATCATGCGGAAGCGGTAGATGTAGAACAGCGCGCGCACGGCCGCCTCCACCAGGCCGCCGCGCTGCATGTCCTCGTCCATCTTGCGCGTTTCGCAGCGCACGTACTCGCAATGCTCGGGCGAGATGCCGGGATGGGGGCGCGGCGGCGTGGCGTCGCCGATGGCTTGTCCCGTCAACGCCTGCACCAGGGGCGAGCCGTACACCAGATCGAAGGTGGTTTCCTGCAGCGTGTCGCGCCAGTCGCGCCAGCTGTTCAAGCCGGCCGTGATGGCGCCGGAGACGGCTTCCTGCATGGCCAGCAGCGGGTTGTCGGGCGATACCGGCTGGCGGTGGGCGCGCACTTTTTCCGCCTCCTTGGCCACCAGCCGGGCCAGCGGGTTGTGGTCCGTCCAGCGCTCGTACGACACGCGCAGCGGATGCGCGAGCTGCAGGAAGCGCGCCGACTGCGGCGTGACCATGGCGCGCACCCATGGCTGCGCAAACGTGCGGTACAAGGCCAGGTTCACCTCGGACACGCGCGCGGCGGCGGCGAACTTGCGGTCGTTTTCCACGCTGGGCTGCACGATGGCGCGCACATCCTCGATGCCGCGGTGCTCGACCTGCAGCACGTAGTCGCCGCTGGCCAGGTCGGCGTTCGGCGTATCGGGCGTCTTGTCGACGATCCGCGCTTCGTAGATGCCGGCCGGCAGCAGGTTGATCAGGTCGATATTGCTGGCGAATTTCTGGTGTTCCTTGTGCCCCACCTTGGCCGAGACGAAGATGCCCAGGTGGCCGATGCTGTCATGGATGGCATACACGATGGTCTGGTCGTGCAGCAGCACGTCGTTGTCGTCGCGGTACAGGTCCGTGATCCAGCCCAGCGCCTGCGGCGGCGGCGTGATGTTGTCGCCGTTCGAGCAAAACACGACGATGGGCGAGCGGATATTGCGCAAGTCCAGGCGCACGCCATCGGAGGTGATCAATTCGGCCGTGGCCAGGCGGTTGCCGATGAACAGATTGTCGACGATGTACTGCATCTCGACGTCGTTGAGGAAGACGTGGCCGCCCCAGTATTTTTCAAATTCCAGGTAGCGGGGCGCTTCCGTATCGATGTTCGCGTACAGGTTGTACTGCTTGCTCCACAGCGTGTTGGCCGGGTTCAGCTTCTCGAAATTCTGCACCAGGCTGGCGCCGTCGAAACGGCCGTTGCCCAGGTCGCCCGCCAGCGCCGTGGCCCAGCTCCCGCCCATCAGCCCACCCGCGTAGCGCATCGGATTGCGGCCATGCCAGCCGGCCCAGTACGACACGGGCGCGCCGGCCACGATGATGGGGCCGAACAGCTCCGGGCGCATGGCCGCCGTCATGAGGATTTGCCAGCCCGCCTGGCAATTGCCGATGACGACGGGCTTGCCCTCGCTGAGCGGATGCAGGGCGATGACTTGCTCCAGGAAGGCCGCCTCGGCGTGCATCACGTCTTCCACCGTCTGTCCCGGCACGGGATCGGGCAGGAAGCCGATGAAGTAGCACGGATGGCCGGCGCGCAGGGCCACGCCGATCTCGCTCTCGGCCTTGAAGCCGCCGATGCCGGGGCCGTGTCCCGCGCGCGGATCGACGACGACGAATGGCCGCTTCGACGGATCCGGTTCGGGCGCATCGGGCGTCAGGATGCGCGCCAGGCCGTAGTTGACGGGACGCGCCAGCTCCAGGCCCGACATCACCAGTTCGGCGGGGAAGTCCAGCACGTTCGGCACTTCCTCGGCCAGATGCTCCTGGTACTGGTTGCCGCGCCGGCGCATCACGTCCGCGTACAGCACGATGCGCTGCCACGAGTCGCGCGCATAGTCGCCCAGCACGCCCAGCGACGGCACGCCGCCGGTGGAGAAAAATGGTGCAGCTTCGGTTGTCATGGCTATCCTTTTCAAGCAAAAAACGCCGGACCATTCCGGCGCGGGGGCTACGCCATCTGGCTGATGGTCTTGCGAAAGCGCGCCAGCGCGAAGGTAAACAGGGCCGTGCCGATGGCCAGCAGGGCCAGGAACGGTTTCCACACCACGTCGATGCCGGCGCCCCGGTACAGGATCGCCTGGCTCAATTCGACGAAATGCGTGGTCGGCGCGATCAGCATGATGTTCTGCACCAGCTCGGGCATGCTTTCGCGCGGCGTGCTGCCGCCCGAGAGCATCTGCAGCGGCAGCAGCACGAGAATCAGCAGCATGCCGAACTGCGGCATGCTGCGCGCCACGGTGGCGAGGAAAATGCCCATCGACGTGGTGGCGAACAGGTGCAGCGCAGCGCCGCACAGGAACAGCGCGATCGAGCCTTCGATGGGCACGTGCAGCATGCCGCGCACCACCAGGTTCAGCGACAGGGCGGCGGCCAGCAGCACCACCAGGCCCATCGACCAGACCTTGCCCAGCATGATCTCGGCCGGCGTCACGGGCATCACCAGCAAATGCTCGATGGTGCCGTGTTCGCGCTCGCGGATCAGGGCCGCGCCCGTGAGGATGATCGACAGCATGGTCACCTGGTTGATGAGTTCCATCAGCGAGCCAAACCACGCCTGGCTCAGCGACGGGTTGAAGCGCGCGCGCATCACCAGCTCCACCGGCGAGACCGTCGCGCCCCGATAGCGCTTGGCGAATTCGGAGATTTCACCGGCGACGATCTGCTGGATGTAGCCGCTGCCGCTGAAGGCCTGGCTCATGCGCGTGGCGTCGACGTTCAGCTGCAGCTCCGCCTGGCGTCCGCCCAGCACGTCGGCCTGCAGCTTGGGCGGGATCGTCAGCACGAAGGTGTACTGGCCCGCGTCCAGGCCCGCATCGACCTGGCTCTGGTTGATCATGGCCGGCGGCGTGAACTGCGGCGGGAAGAAGGCCGAGGCGATGCGCCCGGACAGGGGCGAGCCATCCTCGTCGACGATGGCGATCGAGGCCATGTGCAGGGTTTCCGGCTTGGCCGTGGCGGCCACGTAGATGGCAAGTGTAAACGTGTAGAGGATCAGGATCAGCATCATGGGATCGCGGATCAGGCTCCAGATTTCCTTCACGCCCAGGCGGTAGATGTTTTCAAGGTGGCGCATCAGCTCTCCTGTTTCTTCAGCAGCGCCACCGTCACGCCGAGGATCACGGGAATGGCGAGGATCAATGGCCAGAACGAGGCGTGCAGGTCGCCGAACCCCAGCGCCTTGTTGAACACGCCCCGGCTGATATTGAGCATGTGCGTGGCCGGGTACATCAGGCCGATGGCCTTGCCCACGCCTTCCATCGACGAGACGGGATTGAGCAGGCCGGAAAACTGGATGGCCGGGATCATGGTGCCGATCATGGTCACGAACAGGGCCGCGATCTGGCTGCGCGTAAACGTCGAGGCGAACAGGCCGATGCCGGTGGCGCAGATATTGTAGATGAAGGTGGCGCCGATCAGGGTCGGCAGGCTGCCCTTGATCGGCACGCCGAAGGCCGTCACCGCCAGCAGCGCCATGAGGATGAAATTGAGCATGGCCAGCAGCACGTACGGCACCTGCTTGCCGAGCAAGAATTCGAGGCGCGTGACGGGCGTCACGTACAGATTGATGATGGAGCCCAGTTCCTTTTCACGCACCACGGACAGCGCCGCCAGCATGGCCGGCAGCATCAGCAGCAGCAGGGGAATCACGGCCGGCACCATGGCCGGCAGGCTTTTCACGTCGGGGTTGTAGCGGTAGCGCGTCTGGATGGCGACCGGGTTGCTCAGCGTGATGCCATAGCGGTGCAAGGCCTGGTCGGCCAGCCACAGCTGGTGCATGCCCTGCACGTAGCCCTGCACGGTTTCGGCGCGCATCGGCATGGCGCCGTCGATCCACGCGCCCACCTGGGCTGGCGCGCCGCGCTGCACGTCGCGCGCAAAGCCGGGCGGAATCTCGATGGCCAGCGACAGTTCGCCGCTGCGCATGCGCTTGTCGATATCGGCATAGTCGCGCAGGGGCGGGCGTTCGACGAAGTAGCGCGAGCCGGCCAGGTTGTTCGTGTAATTCTGGCTCAGGGTGGTCTGGTCGTGGTCGAGCACCGCATAACTCAAGTCTTCGACGTCCAGGCTGATGCCAAAGCCGATGACGAACAGCAGCAGCACGGAGCCGCCCAGCGCCAGGGTCAGGCGCACGGGATCGCGGCGCAGTTCCAGCGTTTCGCGCCACATGTAGCTGAGCATGCGCCCCAGGCTGAAACGGCTGCGCCGGTGCTGCGGCGCTGGTGCCTGCACCGCCGCTTGCTGCGCGGGCGCCGGCGTTTCCTGCACTGCCGCCGGCGCCGTGCCGCCGCCCGCCTCTTCCAGGTAGGCGATGAAGGCCGCTTCCAGCGATGGCGCGCCCTTCTTGCGCACCAGTTCGGCCGGCGCATCGCTGACCAGCACTTTACCGGCATGCATCAGCGAGATGCGGTCGCAGCGCTCGGCCTCGTTCATGAAGTGGGTGGAAATGAAGATGGTGACGCGGTCGCGCCGCGCCAGCTCGATCATCAGGCGCCAGAAATTGTCGCGCGCGATGGGGTCGACGCCGGACGTGGGCTCGTCGAGGATCAGCATTTCCGGCTTGTGCACCATGGCCACGGCCAGCGACAGGCGCTGGCGTATGCCCAGCGGCAGGCTGTCTGGCAGGTCGTCCATCACGGCGCGCAAGTCGAAGCGCTGCGCCATTTCGTCGATGCGGGCGGCGATTTCCGCTTCCGGCACGTGGAACAGGCGCGCGTGCAGCACCAGGTTCTGGCGCACCGTCAGTTCGCTGTACAGAGAGAATGCCTGCGACATGTAACCGACCCTGCGGCGCGTGTCGATATCGTTGGAATCGACCTCCTTGCCGAACAGCCAGGCCTTGCCTTCCGTGGCCGGCAGCAAGCCCGTGAGCATCTTCATGGTGGTCGACTTGCCGCAACCGTTCGAGCCGAGAAAGCCGAAGATCTCGCCGCGGCCGATGCGGAAATTCACATGGTCGACGGCCGTGAAGTCGCCGAAGCGCATGGTCAGGTCTTGCGCCTCGATGGCGACGTCCTGCGCGCTGGCCGCGTCCAGCGGCGTGATGACGACGGGCTGGTGACCGGCGCGCTTGGCGTCGGGCAGCAGCTTGATGAAAGCCGCTTCCAGGTTGGCGCTGTCCGTGCGCGCCAGCAGTTCGGCCGGCGAGCCCGTACCCCGCACCTTGCCGTCATCCATGGCCACCAGCCAATCGAAGCGCTGCGCCTCGTCCATGTAGGCGGTGGCCACCATCACGCTCATTTGCGGACGCTGCACGCGGATGCCGGCGATCAGGTCCCAGAACTGGGCGCGCGCCAGCGGATCGACGCCGGTGGTCGGCTCATCGAGAATGAGCAGGTCGGGATCGTGGATCAGCGCGCAGCACAGGCCCAGCTTCTGCTTCATGCCGCCCGACAGCTTGCCCGCCGGGCGCGCCAGGAACGGTTGCAAACCCGTGCTGCGGGTCAGCTGGTCGATGCGGCGCCGGCGCTCGGCCGCGTCATGGCCGAACAGGCGCGCGAAGAACTGCAGGTTTTCCTCGACCGACAGGGTCGGATACAGATTCTTGCCCAGGCCTTGCGGCATGTAGGCGATACGGGGACAGACGTCGTCGCGGTGGCGCGCATCGCGCATGTCGCCGCCCAGCGCCATCACGCTGCCCTGCTGCACGGCGCGCGCGCCGGCCACCAGCGACAGCAGACTCGATTTGCCCACGCCATCGGGGCCGATCAAGCCCACCATGCAGCCCGCCGGCACGTCGAGGTCGATGCCGTCGAGCGCCACCGTCTTGCCGTAATGCTGGCTGACGCCCCGGATGCTGACGACGAAATTGTTCACATCCATGGTCACTGCGGAACCTTCGTCGTCAGTTCAGCGGGCCATGCCTGCTTCGCATCGAGACGCACCCAGGCCACGCCGGGCAAGCCCACTTTCACCAGCGCCAGGTGCTTTTGCAGCAGCTCGCGGCTGATCTGCGCCTTCACACGGAACATCAGCTTCTGGCGCTCGCTGGCCGTTTCCACCGTCTTCGGCGTGAACTGCGCGCTGGCGGCGACAAATGAGATCGTTGCCGGAATCACGTAATTGGGCGCCGCGTCGAGGATGATGCGCACTTCGCCGCCCATCGCCACCTTGCCGGCCGCCGTCTCGGGCAGGAAGAAGGTCATGTAGACGTCCGACAGGTCGACCAGGTTGAGGACCTTGCCGCCGCCGGCCAGCACTTCACCCTGCTGCGCCACCAGGTATTGCACGCGGCCGTCGCGCGGCGCCGCAAGCTGGCCATCGGCCAGGTCGGAATCGATGCGCGCCGTGGTCGCCTCGGCGGCGACGACGGCGGAGCGCGAGCCAACCACCTGCGCCTTGGCCGCGTCAATGGCCGCCTGCGCCGCCGTCACCTGCGCCTTGGCCGCATTCAGGGCCGCGGCCACGCTGCGCACGCGGGCGCGGTCGTCGTCGAGTTCCTGCACCGAGGAAGCGCCCTCTTTCGACAGGGTTTCGGAACGGGCCAGGCGGCGCCTGGCCGCATCGAGTTCGCTTTCGCGCTGCGCCACCATGGCCAGCGCGGCCGCCTTGTCGCTCTCGCGCACGGCCACCTGCGCCTGCGCGCCGACCACGGCGTCGGACGCCTGCTGCTGGCGCGCGCGCGCCTCGTCGCGCTGGGCCACTAGGGAATCGACCTGCATGGTGGCCAGCGGCTGGCCTGCCTTGACGAAGTCGCCCTCGCGCACGAGGATTTCCTTGACCCGGCCGGCCAGCTTGGTGGCGACATCGATTTCCGTCGCTTCGATGCGGCCATTGCCGCTGACAAAACCTTCGCCCGGACCCGTGGGGCGCATTTTTTGCCAGGCCGCATAGCCCAGCACGAGAACGGCCACGACCAGCGCCGCGGGGATGAGTTTTTTCTTCAGTTGAGCATTCATGGTATCGGGGCGATCAAATTAGTGGGTGGAAGCGGCGGCGGAAGCGGCTGGCGCGCCACCGCCCAGCGCCGCATACAGGCTGACCTGGCTGGACAGCAGCGCGCGGCGCGTCTGCACCAGTTGCTGCTCCACCGTCAGCAGGTCGCGCTGCGCGTCGAGCACTTCCAGGTAGGGCGCGGCGCCATTGTCGTAGCGCAGCTTGGCCAGGCGCGCGCGTTCGCTCTGCGCGGCCAGGGTCGTCTTGCCGATATCGACTTGCAGCGCCAGCCAGCGCCGGTTCGACAGCGCGTCGGCCACGTCGCGGAAGGCGCCCTGCACGCTCTTTTCGTAATTGGCCACGGCCACGTCGCGGCGCACCTCGGCCAGGTCCATATTGGCGCGGATGCGGCCCGCGTCAAAGATCGGCAGCACCAGGCGCGGCGCGAAATTCCACGCGCCGCTGCCTGAATCGAACAAGCCGCTCAATTCCGCGCTGGCCGTGCCGTAGGCCGCCGTCAAGGAAATCGTCGGGAAGAAGGCGGCGCGCGCGGCGCCGACATTGGCTTGCGCGGCGCGCAGCTGATGTTCGGCCGCGACCAGGTCGGGACGCTGCGTGAGCAAGGCCGAGGGCAGGCCCGCATGCAGCGGCTGCAGCACGCTGGCGTCGTCGAAGCGACGCGTATCAGGCGTCAGGTCGACGGGGCCGCCCACCAGTTGCGCCAGCGCGTGCGCCTGCACGGCGCGCGCCTGTTCCAGCTGGGCCGACAGCGACAAGGCCTGGCTGAGCAGGGTTTCCACCTGCGTCAGGTCCAGCTTGGAAATCGACCCGACCTCGAAGCGGCGCGTGAAGATGCGCAGCGATTCGGCGCGGCTGTCGACGGTGGCGCGCGCCAGTTCCACCCGTTCATCGAGTTCGCGCAAGCCCAGGTAGCCATTGGCCACCTGGGCCACCAGGGCCACGCCGACGGCGCGGCGCGCCTCGTCGCTGGCCAACAGGGTTTGCAGCGCGCTGTCCTTCAGGCTGCGCACGCGGCCCCAGAAATCGAGTTCCCAGGCGCTCACGTTCAAGCCCGCCTGGTACTGCGCGCTCGTCATGGGGCGGCCCGTCACGCTCAGGTCGCCGGGCACGCGCGCGCGGCTGCCGGAGGCGCCCAGCGCGATGGTGGGAAACTGCTCCGCGCGCTGGATGCCATACGCGGCGCGCGCCTCTTCCACGCGCAGCGCGGCGATGCGGATGTCGCGGTTGCCCGCCAGCGCCTGCGCAATGAGCGCCTGCAGGCGCGGATCGGCAAAGTAGGCTTGCCAGGCGACGTCGGGCGCGCTTGCGCCGGCCGGATCGGCTTCCGGATACTGTGCCGCCACGGGCAGCGGCGGCGGCGCATACGGCGGCGCCATCGAGGCGCAGCCGGCCAGCAGCAGGCTGGCGGCCAGGGCGGCCACCCTGGCGCGCGGGGATAGAAGGGAAACAGCCATGGTCATCATCGTCCAGTCAATTCAGAATGTTGTAGCCGCCATCGACATACAGGGTGCCGCCCGTGATGGCGCGCGCGCCGTCGCCGGCGAGGAAGGCGCACAGCGCGCCCACGTCCTCGATGGTGGCCAGGCGCCGCATGGGCGAGCGTGCGATGGCGTCGGCCATCAGGCGGTCGAAATGGGCGATGCCGGAAGCGGCCCGCGTCTCCAGTGGGCCCGGCGAGATGGCATTGACGCGGATGCCTTGCGGACCCAGTTCGGCGGCCAGGTAGCGCACCGACGCTTCCAGCGCCGCCTTCACGGGGCCCATCAGGCCGTAGTCGGCGATGACTTCCTCGGCGCCCAGATAACTCATGGTCATCAAGCTGCCGCCATCCGGCATCAGCGGTTCGGCCAGCTTCGCCATGCGCATGAAGGAGTGGCAGGAGATATCCATCGCCTGCGCGAAGCCGTCGGCGGAGCTGTCCGTCACGCGGCCATGCAAGTCCTGTTTCGGCGCATAGGCGATGGAGTGGACGACGAAATCGAGCCGCCCCCACTGCCGTTCGATCTGCGCGAACAGCGCTTCGAGCTGGCCCGGCACGGACACGTCGAGCGGCGCCACGATGGCCGCCTGCACTTGCTGCGCCAGCGGCTCCACGTGCGGCCTGGCCTTGTCATTGAGCCAGGTCACGGCCAGGTCGGCGCCGGCCGCGCGCAGTGCGCTGGCGCAGCCCCAGGCGATGCTTTGCGTGTTGGCGATGCCCACCACCAGGCCCCGCTTGCCCTGCAAAGGCAAGGGCTGGCGCACGTCGGCCGTCATGCCTGGACTGGACGCAGGGCGGGCCACGGCGTGGCCGCATGCACGGATCGCACCGCGCTGGCGCGCATGGCGGCGGCGCACATGGCCAGGGTGACGCCGCCGGCGCGCGCATGCGGCAAGGCGATGGGAGTGTGGGGGTGTAAGGTACTGCACGCGTCAGGCGCGAGGGTCTGCATCTTCATGAATCGGCTTCCGTCACTGAAATTCGAGGCACGCACCAGTGCATTTTCGGGGAACTGGTACGGGGCGAAATTACTCTACAGCATTTAGATACGTGATTCGCGATGAGTCCGGGTCCGCATGCCTATCGTTTTGAGCTAGGTCAACTATAAGTCCGAATGCGGCAATGCAACATTGATGTAAATCAAATTTTACCTCAATATTATCTAAATGAAATATTTTTCAGGCAAGCGTGCTGGCGTGCTTATTTGATAACACTGCCGGGCTGACGCAAAGGGAGCATGCCGGCGCGGATGCCCATTGCCTGAAAACAAGCAGCGCTGGACGGCGGGGGAAGGGAGACGAGGGAGACGAGGGAGAGGATAGGGAAAGGGGGCCATGCTATTGCGTTGCAACATGGCCCACCATGCCTTGCCGGACTGCGCAGAACAGGCTTACTTTCCCGGCGCCGCGGCGGGACGCGAATACAGGTCGATGATGGTGCTGATGCCATCCTGGCATACGGAGCAGAACGTCTCGCTGCGGTCGAACATGATGCATTGCATCTCCGGCCGGTAGTAGCCGGACGACTCGTAGTTCGCGCCCTCGAAGGCGCCCACCGCATGGCGCTGCGGCGCCTTCGAGAACAGTTGCTGCGTGTACGCCAGGTCGGCCTTGAACAAGGCGCTCATCTCGCTTTCCGGGCGGTTGGCCGCGCGCAGGGCCGCGCGCTGCTTCTGGTACTCGCGCGCATGGCTGTCGTATGCCTCCTTCGGCCATGGCGTGGGCAACGGCGTGCCGGCTTTCACGTGGTTTTTCCATTTCAGCCTGGCCGGGTCGCGCAGCGCCGTGGCGTTCGGCTCCCACGGTTCCTGGCGTTCGCCATTCGACTGGTAGGCCACGGGCGAGGTGTAGTACTCGTCGGCCAGGCCGGCGAAATGGTGGCCGAATTCATGCACGAACAGGTAATTGGCCCAGTCGTTGTTCGCCGCCGCCGTGCTGAACTGGCCGAAGATGCCGCCGCCGCCGTAGGTATCGTTATTGACAAGGATTTCGATGAATTCATACGGCGCGTATTGCGCCAGGTCGCGCAAGGCGCGGTTGTCCGTCGTCAGCACATAGCGCTCGCTGCCGAAGATGTCGTAGCGCGTGCCCAAGGGCGAGGCGTGATGCACGCCCGTCGAGGGACGCGACACGCCCGACTCCTGCGTCGGCGCGGCCATGGCCCACACATTGAAGTCCTTGGCCCGTTCGCGGAACGGCGACACCGTAAACAGGTGCTCGGCCAGTTTGCGCGCCGTCGCTTCGAACTTGCCCATTTCGGCCGCCGTATAGCCATCGCCCATGATCAGCAGGTCGACCTTCTCGGACGAGGGGCCTTCGACACGGATCGGGATCGGCTTGACGGGTGCCGGCGGCTGCTTGCGGATCACGTCCTGCGCCGCCGGGTCGACATCGGTGCTCCACACGATGGAAAACAGGCCGCGCTCGTCGCGCTTGAGGATGCGCACGCGCACGGGGTGCTCGGGCTGCGGAAAGCGCACGGATTCCTGGAAGGCGCGCGTGGTGGTTTTCGCTTCATCGGTGCTGGCCCACTCGCCGAAGATGGTGGAAAAGCCGCGCGAGTACAGCACCTTGCCCGATTTGATGTCGACCACTTCCAGCAGGTTGTTGCCACGGTTGCTGTCGTCGATGGGACGCGCCGGGTTGCCCGGCCATGGCAGCGGCTCGACCAGCACGCGCTCGACCGCATAATGCTCGCCCAGCGCATTGCCGCTGTGCTGGTAATCGAGGCGCATGGTGGCCGGCGGCGCAGTGGCCGCCTGCGCGGCAGGGACGATGCCGGCGGCCAGCGCCAGCGCGCAGAGGAGGGATCGAATCGGGGTCTGCTGCATGTCATTCCTAAAACGGTAGAAAAACAGGTGAAGGGATCGGTTTTCCAAACAATCGGCGGGCCTGCCGTCCGGCGCGGAAAAAACCGCTGCGGCACATTGTAGCGAGAGGAAGCGGGCGTGCAAAGCGTCCATTTCACACGCTACGCTTGACCAGGCGAGGCTATCGATTTATATTAGACTGATTAGTCGATTAATTAAAGGAACAGCCCCCCATGCGCACCATCGATCCCGGCAAACACGCGGCGCGACGCGACGCCATCCTCGCCGCCGCGCGCAGCTGCTTTGCGCACAAGGGCTTTCACCAGACCAGCACCGCCGCCATCTGCGCGCAAGCGGGCATGAGTCCCGGCAACCTGTTTCACTACTTCCCCACCAAGCAAGCCATCATCGCCGCCATCGTCGACCAGGAAGGCGGCGAGACGGCCGCCTATTTCGCCGGCGTGCGAGGCAGCGCCGATGCCTACGGCGCCCTGCTCGACTTCATGGACCTGGTGCTGGCGCTGGCGGCCGACGGGGATTTTGCGGGGCTGGCGCTGGAAATTTCCGCCGAGGCGATGCGCGACGCGGACATCGCGGCCAGGGTGGCGCGCAATGACGCCGGGCTGCGCGGCGGCCTGCGCTCCTTGCTGGAAGAAGCGGCCGCGCAGGGCCAGGTCGACGCCGCGCTGGACGCCGCGCAAACGGCCAGCTGGCTCGCCGCGCTGATCGACGGCATTTTCAACCGGGTGGCCGTCGATCCCGATTATGCGCCGCTGGCGCAGCGGGCCAGCCTGCACCTGCTATTGGCGCGCTTCCTGCGCCCTGCCGTGGCATGAGCGGCGCCATGCAAACCCGGCCCACGCGCATCGCCGACGTCGACGCCCTGCGCGGCTGCGCCCTGTTCGGCATTTTGGTCGTCAACATCGGCGCCTTCGCCACGCCCTGGTTTGGCCTGGGCTTGACCGATCCCGCCTTTCACGGCGGCGTGGACCGCGCCACGCACTTCCTCGTCGCCCTGCTGTTCGAGACCAAGTTCTACCTGCTGTTTTCCTTCCTGTTCGGCTACAGCTTCACCCTGCAGATGCAGGCGGCGGCGCGCGCCGACGCGCCCTTCGTGCCGCGCATGCTGCGCCGGCAGGCGGGCCTGTGGCTGATCGGCGCCCTGCATGCCGTGTTCCTGTTTCACGGCGACATACTCACCACTTACGCTCTGCTGGGTATCGTGCTGCTGGCGCTGCACCGCTGCGGCGAACGCCAGGCACTGTTCCTGGCGCTGATGCTCGTCACCGTCTGCGCGGCATTCTGGGCAGGCATGGCCTGGCTGCAAAGCCTGCAGCCGGCGGGCGACGCCGCGGACAACGCCGTGGCGATGGCGCAGAAGGCGGCAAGCGCGCTGGCCGCCTATCGCGCCACGCCGGCCGCCGTGATGACCCAGCATCTGCGCGAACTGAGCGACATCTGGATCGTCCTGCTGCTGGTGCAGGCGCCGTGCGCGCTGGCCATGTTCCTGTGCGGTCTGGCCGCCGGCAAGCGCGAAATGCTGCTGCACGCGGCCGACTATCTGGCGCTGCGGCGCCGCCTGCTGCGGGCCGGCGCGCTGGCGGGATTGCCCGGCGCCGCCTTCTATGCGTGGACCTCCGTGTATGCGGACAGCCAGGCATGGCAGGCGGCGGGACTGGCCGTGGGCCTGGCGAGCGCGCCGCTGCTGGCGGGCGCCTACCTGGCGCTGGCGCTGGCCCTGTTCGAGCGCCTGCGCGACGGCACGCTGTTTGCGCTGCTGGCCGACACGGGCCGCATGGCCCTGTCGAACTACCTGCTGCAGTCGGCCATCTGCGCCTGGCTGTTCCTCGCGTATGGCGCGCGGCTGATGGGCAGCGTCTCGCCGCTGGGGGCCCTGGCGCTGGCCGTCGTCATCTTTTGCGTGCAGCTGCCACTGAGCCGCCGGTGGCTGCGCGGCCACGCGTATGGCCCTGTCGAGTGGCTGCTCAGGGCCTTGACGATCGCCGCGTGGCCGCGCTGGCGGCGCGGCGCTTACTTGTAGCGGTACAGGGGCTGGCGCAGCTGGATCGGGCGGATGTCGAGACGCAGCTTCAGCACCGAATACGCTTCCGCCTCGGTCGAGCTGTAGCCGACGCTGTTGACCGTTTTACTGAAGCGGAACTCGAAGCCCAGGTCCGGATACGGATCGCGCGGGTTGCCGAAGGCGATGCCGATGGCTTCCTGCTGGGCGTTGTCGATCAGGTTGCCCATCAGGTCGAGCACGGCGTTATTGCCGAGGATATCGTTGGTAAACACGGGCTCGCGCATGTCGGGCTGGTTCGGATCGAGCTTGTTGTCGGCCTTGTCCGGCGACGGCGTGAAGACGCGCGTGACGAGGTTGAACTTGTCGCCCCGGTCCAGGTAGCTGATGGCGGCATTGCTGATATTGAAATTTTTCACGCCGCGGTCGCTGATGGCGCCCGACAGGTCGATCAGCAAGGCGCCGCTGTAGCCGATGACTTCCACGTCGCGCATGGCATCGACCACCATGGCGCTGTTTTCATCGATGCCCAGTCCCAGGTGATAGCCTTTTTTCAGCATCACGGGAATCATGCGCGCAAAGCGGCCGCGCACCAGCAGATGCTGGTCGACGAAGACGTCGCTGCCAATGAAGCCCAGGCCCGGCGCGATCTCGCGCCCGTCCGTCACGCCCATCTTGAGCATGTCGAGCACGGGCTTGGCGTCGTAGAACATGGTGGTGCTCATGATGGCCGCGCCGGCGCTGGAACCGGCGATCACGCCGCCGTTGCGGTAGACCGACCAGATGGCTTCCAGCGCGGCCGTGCGGCTGCCGTCCGGGCGCAGCAACGCTTGCGTGATGCGTCCCTGGTCGCCGCCGGCAAAATAGATGCCGCTGGCCGACTTGATCTGCGTGACGATGGCCGGGTCTTCGGCCGCCTTGCGGTAATCGCGATTGGCCAGCTTGACGGCCAGCGGCACGAAAAAGGCGTCGGCGCCATACTGGTTCAGCTTCTTGATGATGCTTTCGCCCGATTTTTCCGGGTTCATCGCGGCCGAGGCCAGCACGGCGATGCGCGCGCCTGGCCCGCCCGACAACTTGACGATGCGCTGCCAGACTTCGGCATTGTCGGCGCGCAGGCCGCCGCCGATGATGACGAGGGTGCCCTGCGGCGCGCTGCCGATGGCACTGCCGCCGGGCGCCGCCACGGCATGGACGCTGCACAATGCCAGCGCGAACAGCAGCGCGGCGCGGAAGGTGTGATACAGGCTTGCGGATGATTTCATGGTGCCTCTCAATACAAGGAAAGTGGCGCACGCCGGCTGATACCGGCGCGCGCCCTTGCTGCCAAAACTGCTGCTTGCAACCCTACTGCCCCGAACTACGATACTACTTGCTGCATATGACAGCGTTGTTGCGCTATCTCCATGTTTACTTGAAGCTGTAATTGGCGCTGGCATAGAAGCGCCTGCCGCGCGGGTCCGCGTAGGTCGGGTCATAGCCGGAGAGGAAATAGTAGGCCTGGTTCGAGTACGGCGGACTGGTATTGAACAGATTCTGGATGCCCGCGCGCAGCTTGAACTGCTTGCTGACGGCATACGCGCCCGACATGTCCCACAAGGTATACGCCTTCACCCGGTTCGCTTTGACCACGCTGCCGTCGTCCGTGTTGATGGCCGAGTTCTGGTCATCGTAGCCGCTCGAATAGGTGTTCGACAGGCTGGCCGAATACGGGCCATGGTCCCAGTCCAGCGTGATCGTGTGGCGCCAGCGCTGCACCACGCCATCCGTGACGAACTTGTTCAGATTGCTGATAAAGACGTCGCCGGGACTGGTCTGGATGGTTGAATCGAGCACATAGGTACCGCTCAGGTGGCCGCCGAAACGCCCCCATGCCGTTTTCACCCCATGCAGGTCGGCCGTGATGTCGATGCCAGCGGCCTTTTGCGCGCCGCGGTTCTCCTTGCGCAGCTCGATATAGTCGATTTCATTGTCCTTGTTGCGATGCACGAGGTCGCCATACTTGGCCAGGTTGCCGAGGATGATGTCGTCGCCGATTTCGCTGATCAGATCCGTGCGCTTGATGTTCCAGTAGTCGGCACTCAAGGTCCAGTGCTGGCTCGGTTCGAGCACCACACCGGCCGTGAACTGGCGGCTGCGCTCCGGTTTCAGCTTGTCGTTGCTATAGCGGCGCGTGTCCCAGTTGTCGGCGCAGACGGAGTAATCATTGTTCTCGCTCGCGCAATACACGGGATCCGGCAAGGTCGCCGTACTGCTGTAGGCGGTGGGCCGGTGCAGGTCCGACATCGATGGCGCGCGAAAGCCCTTGCCGGCGGAAGCCCGCAGCAGCACCTGCTTGCTGGGCATGTAGCTCAGTCCGATCTTCGGACTGAGGGCGCCGCCTACCTGCTGGTAATGGTCGTAGCGGCCGGACAACTGCGCCTGCCACTGCTTGGTAAACGGCAGCAGCAATTCGCTGTAGATGGCTTGCACCTTGCGGCTGTCGCTGGTGGCCACGCCGCCTTCGGGCGCCGCGTCGTTGTTGATGTTGTCGCTCATCAGCAACGCCGATGGACGGAACTCGGTGCGCTCGCGGCGCACTTCGCCGCCCACGGCCAGCGCCAGGTCGCCGCCGCCCAACGCCATCAGGGCGCGCGACGCCTTGAAGTCGAGCGAGTCCATGGTGCCGCGTGCATGCCGTACTTCGTCATTGACCTGGATGCTGTCGAGCAGCGCCTTGCCTTCCACTCCCGATGGTCCGAAGGGATTGATGCGACCATCGGCGATACCTTCCAACAGCTTGTCGTACAGGACATAGCCATGGGTATCCTTGTCCTTGACCACATTGACGCTGTGGTTCAGGCCCACGTCGTAATCCCAGCCGGCGAGCGTGCCGGTGGCGCCGACCACGAAGCGCTGGCTCTCGCTGGTCAGCTCGCTGGTGCGCATGCCCGCCTCGTTCAGGCGCATGCGCAGTTCCAGCTCGCGTCCCACCGGTTCGCCATCCTCGTCAAGCGCCGTATCGAAGCCGGCATTGGCCAGCTGCGGCACCTTGCTGTAATCGAGATAGCCGATCACGCGCGCCGACGAACCCACGTAATAGCTGCGCGAGCGGCTCAGCGCCACCTCCGCATACAGCTGGTGGTCGTTGTTCAGCTTCAGCACGCCGCGCGTCAGCAGGTTCTGCTTGTCCGTCTTCGGATACAGCTCCGTGTCGCCCATGTAATCGTAGGTACAGGCATCGACGCCGCCCGTTCCCGCCGGCAGGTACAGATTGGCCGGCGGCGAACAGTTCGGGATCGACAGATTGATCTGCCGGTTGGTGATGGGCTGGCCGTTGAGCTGGAAATCGTTGTCCTGCAAATGCGTGCGCTGGGCGCCGCTGAGGCGGATATTCGCCGGGCTGGTAAAACTCGACAGCAAATGCCCCAGGCGCTGCGGCACCTGCAGGTTCGGAATGAATTTGCGCTGCGAGGAGCTGAGGCGGTCCGTCTTTTGTACATCGACCACGGCAAAGATATTGTAGCCATCCGCCTCCAGGTCGCCCGTGCCGGCCGTGATGCTGGCCGTGCGCTTGCCGGCGCCGCCTTCCTGGGTGCCGCTGCCGTAGGCGTTCAGCTCCACGCCCTGGTAATCCTTGCGCGTGATGAAATTGATCACGCCGCCGATGGCGTCCGTGCCGTACAGGGCCGAGGCGCCGTCGAGCAGCACTTCCACGCGCTGCAGGGCGGCGGCGGGAATGTTATTCAGGTCCACGCCGGCATCGTCGCCAGGCGAGGCAAAGTTGGCCATGCGCCGGCCATTGAGCAGCACCAGGGTCGACGACGTGCCCACGCCGCGCAGGTTGGCGCTGTTGAAGCCGCGCTGGTCGCCGCCGATATTGATGCTGGCGCCGTCCGTCAAGCCGCCCACGTTGGCCGATACGCGCGCCATCAGCTCGGCCGCCGTCGTCACGCCGGCCTTGTCGATCTCGGCGCGCGTGATGATCTGCACCGGCAGCGCCGTCTCCGATTCCAGCCGCTTGATGGCCGAGCCCGTGATTTCCACACGCTGCATTTTTTTCGGCGCGGGTTCTCCATCCTGTTCCTGCGCCTGCGCGGCGCCGGCCAGCATGCCCAGCGTCGCCGACAGGCCCAAGGCCCCCAGCGCCAGGCGCACGGCATGCGCCAGCGCCGACTCGCGTGGCAATACGGAACGGCCCACCTGACTTTTCATGTGCATTGCATCTCTCCCGATGGTGTATGTCTGATTTTTATCATGATTTTTGTACTGCCTTGCGCTGCTTTACCGCTGTTTTCCGGGCGACCTGCACGCCATGCTCGCCGCCGTACAGATAGGCGGCGATGACTTCGCTCAGGCGGGCCGCTTTTTCAACGTTCTTCTTGTTCGACACCATCAGCGCCACGGCCAGCGCCTCGATCATGGCCAGCGCCGTGCTGGCGCTGCTGGGCAGGACGGGATGCGTGCTTTGCGCATACAGCGCGTGATCGGCCAGTTCGGCCAGGGGGGACGCGGGCGCGTCGGTGAGCGCCACGATGCAGGCGCCGCGGTCGCGCGCGAAGCTGGCCAGGCCAATGCAGTCGAGCGTGTAACGGGGGAACGAGATCACCACCAGCACGTCCTGCGCCGTCAGGTTGACCAGGTGGCCGGCCGCCACTTCCGAACCGCCGATGCCCACCACTTCCACCACGTGCGGGCAAAACGGCTGCAGATGCTGCACCAGCATGCCGGCCAGGTTGGCCGACAGGCCAAAGCCCATCACATACACCACCTTGGCGCGCGTCAGGCGGCGCACCACGGCCTGCATGGCGTGCGGCGACAGGGCATCAGACGTGGCGGCGATGTTCGCGGCCGCATATTCCAGGCTTTCCGTGACGGGCGAGGTGGCGCGCGCGCGCCGCTCTATCGTGCGGCGCAATTTATCGACGGGCTGCAACAGCGATTGCAGGGTTTCAGCCATGGCGCCGCGCATGGCCGAATAATTCTTCTGGCCGATGTCGCGCGCGAAGCGGCTGATGGTGGCCGTCGATACCTGGCAGCTGTCGGCCAGTTCCTCGATGCCCAGCGCCGTCACCCGCATCTGGTTGCGCAGCAGGTAATCGGCGATCTGCCGCTGCGACGCCGAGCCGCTGGCCAGCACGTGCATCAGCGCCTGCCCCAGCGGCGATTGCGCGAACGCGGCATCGGGCGCCGACAGCGTGCCAACGCGTGGCGCGTGGAGGCTGCTGCGTGCAGGACTGGCGGATGATTTCATATCACTGGCGGCCTGTGTTCTTGTGCATGGCGGATGACGAAAAAGAGGCGAAAACGGGTCGCTGGAAACCACTTTACTCATATCAAAAAGAAAACTCAACAAATATTTGTAAAAGGATTTTCATTGATTTACTTCGTGAAAATAATGCTACATAATCGACCGAAATCCATCAACCGCGCCCCGTTTTGGGGCGAATTCACCATGCAAGTACAACAGCATCCCATCTCCACCGCGCACGCCAGCGTCGCGTGCCAATTGAGCAGCTTCCACTTTGGCGGTGCGGCGGCCAATAGCCGCAGCGGCAAGAAGGTGTATATCCAGGCGGCGCTGCATGCGGACGAGGTGCCGGGCATGCTGGTGTCGCAGTTCCTGCGCCGCGAACTGCTGGCGCTGGAGGCGGCGGGCAAGGTGCACGGCGAAATCATCCTGGTGCCGGCCGCCAATCCGATCGGCCTGGCGCAAGCCATCCATGGCGCGCCGTTCGGCCGCTTCGACCTGACCACCGGCATCAACTTCAACCGCGCCTACCGCCACGTGGCCGATGAACTGAAAACCACGCTCGACGGCCAGCTGGGACAGGATGCGCAAGTCAACGTGGCGCTGATACGCGAGCATGCGCGCGCCGCCGTCGCCGCCTGGCGGCCGGGCACGGATGCGGAGGCGCTGAAGAAAACCCTGCTGGGCATGGCCATCGACGCCGACATCGTACTCGACCTGCATTGCGATAACGAGGCGGCCCTGCACATTTATACGGGCACGCCGCTGGCCGCGCAGATCGCGCCGCTGTCCGCGCTGCTGGGCGCGCGCGCCGTGCTGCTGGAGCTGGCGGCCGGCGAAGAGCCGTTCGACGAAGCCTGCAGTCGATTGTGGTGGGATCTCGACGCGCACTTCGGCGGCCGCTATCCGATTCCCGCCGCCTGCCTGTCGACCACCGTCGAATTGCGCGGCGAAGTGGAAGTGAGCTACGCCCTGGCCGAACGCGACGCTGCAGCCCTGCTGCGTTTTCTCGCCATCGAGGGCATGCTGGACATCCCCGGCGCCGGCGACGACCTGCCCGCGCCGCAATGCGCGCCGACGCCGCTGGCCGGCGTGGAACCGATCCTCGCGCCGCATCACGGCGTACTGGTCTACCTGCGCGAAATGGGCGAGGTGCTGGCCGCCGGCGACGCGGTGGCCGACCTGATCGACCCCGTCAGCGGCGAGACGACGACCTTGCGCTGCAGCGTCGCCGGCGTCTTTTTTGCGCGCAGCGCGCACCGCCACGTCCTGCGCGGCATGAACGTGGGCAAGGTCGCCGGCGCCGTCGCCTTCCGCGGCGGCAGCCTGCTGAGCCAATAAATGCCACAAAAAAGCGCCATGAGAAAATTCAAGCTCCCCAATACCTTCGTCCTGCTGTGCGCCATCCTGGCCATGATCGCCTTGGCCACCTGGCTGGTGCCGGGCGGGAAATTCGACACGCAGCTGGTGAACGGCAAGCAGCTGATCATCCCCGGCACGTTTCACTATGTCGACAACAAGCCGCAGGGCCTGGCCGCGCTGATGATGGCGCCCATCAAGGGCTTCGTCGACGCCAGCCTGATCATCGGCTTCGTGCTGATCGTCGGCGGCGCCTTCGCCGTGCTGCAAAAAACCGAAGCCTTCGATTCGCTGATCAAGGCCATCGCCAAGGCGCACACCAGTTCGCGCTTCGTGCGCGCCGCCATCATTCCCGTCTTCTTCACCATGTTCTCGCTCGGCGGCGCCACCTTCGGCATGAACGAGGAAGCCATTCCCTTCATCCTGATCTTCGTGCCGCTGGCCCTGGCCCTGGGCTATGACACCATCACGGGCGTATCGATTCCCTTCATCGGCTCGCAGGTGGGCTTTTCCGCCGCCTTTTTAAATCCGTTCAACGTCGGCATCGCGCAGGGCATCGCCGGCGTGCCGATCTTTTCCGGCATCGGCTACCGCCTGATCGTGTGGGCCATCGCCACGGCCGTCAGCATCGTATTTTTGATGTGGTATGCGGCGCGCATCAAGCGCCATCCGGAAAAAAGCCCGACCTACCTGCTCGACATCGAAAAGCGCAGCGAGCATTCGATGGACCTGGACAGCTTTGCCGGCATGACGCGCACGCACCGCGCGGTGCTGTGGATTTTCATGGCGACCTTGCTGACGATGGTCGTCGGCGTCGTCAAGTACGACTGGTTCATCGATGAAATCGCCGCCCTGTTCCTGGTGATGGCCATCGTCGTCGGCCTGGTGGGCCGGCTCGACATGGACAGCCTGGTGGCATCCTTCGTGCAGGGCGCGCGCGACATGGTCAGCGTGGCACTCGTCATCGCGCTGGCGCGCGGCACCATGATCCTGGCGCGCGACGCGCAGATCATCGACACCATGCTGCATGCATTGACGCCCCTGGTGGCGTCGTCAAGCCCCGTCTTTGCCGCGCAAAAGATGTTCTTCATGCAGTCGGTGATCAACTTCTTCATCCATTCCGGCAGCGGCCAGGCGGCTCTCACCATGCCGATCATGGCGCCGCTGGCCGACCTGGTGGGCGTGACGCGCCAGACCGCCATCCTGGCCTTCCAGTTCGGCGAATTCACCACCCCGATGATCCCCACCTCCGGCATCACCGTCGGCGTGCTGGCACTGGCGCGCGTGCCCTGGATTACGTGGGCCAAGTGGATGATCCCGCTGCAGCTGATCTACCTGGTGCTGGCGCTGCTGCTCCTGATTCCGCCCTGCCTGATGCACTGGCAGTA
Organism: Janthinobacterium rivuli; assembly: GCF_009208735.1. Taxonomy (GTDB): domain Bacteria; phylum Pseudomonadota; class Gammaproteobacteria; order Burkholderiales; family Burkholderiaceae_D; genus Janthinobacterium. Next base: position 183,276 of record NZ_WFLJ01000014.1, read on the forward strand.
AAACGCAGCGCGCGATTGGCCCATGCCGATGGCAGGCCGACAAATCGGGCATTGCGCCACGCTTACAGCGCGGCTTTTTCTTCCGCGCTCAGGCGCTTGGCGCTGACGTACACGGTGTGCATGGTGGCTTGATCGGCGCTGGCAAGGATGGGTGCCGGCGCGGCGCGGAATTTCGGCACGGCGGCGGTGGCCAGGCTGGTGGCGGCGGCGACGGCGATGATGGCGACGAAGATGGCTTCCATGTTTTTAGCGATGTTCATGATGGTGTCCTTTGGGTGGCTGGTTGTCTGCTGCGATGATGGAACTGTAGGCGCATCGAACCGCCATCTCCACCGGATTGCGACAGAGTGCCCAATCGGCGGGACAGAATACAAACGGACGCGACGAAACGCCGCAGTCGCGGCAAACGCAAGAAGCAGCATCGACATCGATATCAGCGTCGGTGCCAGGCGCCCAGCCCCACTGCGCGCAGACACTGCCGACTCAGTTCTGGACCCACTGCGGTAGATACTCTTGCACAACATCCTCGACCGCCCTCGCCTGCAGTGCATCGCGGCGACGCTTGAGCGGATCGCGCTCGGGCAATGCACTCATCCATTGCTTGAAACGGACAAAGGCCATCGGCTCCAGCGTATTCATTCTGGCCATGGCGCCATTGGTGGCGACGATGACCGCCGAGAATTGCGCTGAATCGAGCAACTCCTGGGCACGCGGTGCTTGCGCCACCCAGAAATCGTCGTCCTTATCACTCAAGCGAATGGGATGCGGATCATCACCGACCTGCACGCGGCGGATAATATCAACCTCGAATCCATCTTTATTGACGGCGGTATATTTCTGCGAATCCCGGATTCGGAAGGTCGGGTCCACTTTCTGAAGCACGCCCAACATGGAAACGTCAACCTTGCTCAAGGCGGTAGCGAATGCGACGCGTTTTCGTACATCCCACAGCAGATCAATGTCGCGTGTTGCTACCGCATCGTCCTCAAAGGTCATGCCGGCAGCCGATTCATAGGCATACAGCGCGTGCGTACCAACCACACGAAAGTGCTCACCGAGCCTGGTAGCCGCCAGGCGGTTCAAAATATCCACAATAATCGGCGCGACGCGTCCAACGCGAAGTGCACGGTTCATGCGCTTCTGCTTGAGCAATGAGGCCTTCAGACCATCTCGCCGGGCGGCAGCCATTTCCTTTCTCTGCCGGAAACTGGCGTACATTGCTTCCGTTTCCGGCGAGCGCCGCCCCAGACTCTTCTCACTGCCGGAAGCACTGGTACGCACCAGATAGGCATCGTCAGGCGCCGAGACAGGTCCTTTATGCCAATACATCCCCCCTCGCACTTTAGCGGCCTCGGCAAGCGCATCTTCATAGGCCTCAAAAGTGGCGACTGCATCAATATATTGTCGCGTGGCGTCGGCAGGCCGCTCTCGCATGGAAGACTCCTCGGTATATTTATTTGTTTTTTAATTTTATGCCGAAAAAATATAAAAATCAATTACTTACAATTAATTAACGGGGGCTGGGAATTTTTTTGCAGCTTGAAAAGAACACGTCCACCAAGACACAAGCAATGGTTGATTGAACGCGGCACGGATGCCGACGGGATGCCCCTGCCGCCGAACCGCGCTGGTGGTCGGTCAGCTGACGCTGCATTGACCTTGCTGTCAGCTGGGCTGGCAAGGACCGGGGATGCCACCGGTCCTGACTGGCGATGATGCTGTATTGCTGGAGATGATGGTGCTGATATGGCTTACTGATACTGCAGGCACTGCATGGCCGCGCTTACAGGGCGGCTTTTTCTTCGGCGCTCAGGCGCTTGGCGCTGACGTACACGGTGTGCATGGTGGCTTGATCGGCGCTGGCAAGGATGGGGGCCGGCGCGGCGCGGAACTTCGGCACGGCGGCGGTGGCCAGGCTGGTGGCGGCGGCGATGGCGATGATGGCGACGAAGATGGCTTCCATGTTTTTAGCGATGTTCATGATGGTGTCCTTTGGGTGGCTGGTTGTCTGCTGCGATGATGGAACTGTAGGCCGATCCCCCCTGAACTGCCATCGGATTGCGACCAAACGCACGATTCGCGGGACAGAATACAAAAAAACCGGATGGAACGCGCAATACGGCCCGCGCCGTGGCATTTGACGCTTGCCAGCCCCATTCCCGGCCATTTCAGCGCCCTGCCAGGCCCTAAAAGCCCTACCGCCGGCCAACCTTGTTTATAATCGCCGTACACTAAAGGACTTCTTTCATGACTGATCAATTCTCCAAAAAGGGCGAAGCCTGGTCGGCCCGGTTTTCCGAACCGGTCTCGGACCTCGTCAAGCGCTACACAGCTTCTGTATTTTTTGACAAGCGCCTGGCGCTGTTCGACATCGAAGGTTCGCTGGCCCATGCGGAAATGCTGCATGCGCAAGCCATCATCAGCCCGGCCGACTACGCGGAAATCCAGCGCGGCATGGCGCAAATCTCGCAGGAAATCGCCGCCGGCCAGTTCGAATGGCTGCTGGACCTGGAAGATGTCCACCTGAATATCGAAAAACGCCTGACCGAATTGGTCGGCGATGCGGGCAAGCGCTTGCACACGGGCCGTTCGCGCAACGACCAGGTAGCCACCGATATCCGCCTGTATGTGCGCTCCGCCATCGACGATATCACCACGCTGCTGGCGACGTTGCGCAGCGCGCTGACGGATCTGGCCGAGCAGCATGCCGACACCATCATGCCGGGCTTTACCCACATGCAGGTGGCCCAGCCGATCACCTTTGGCCACCACATGCTGGCGTATGTCGAAATGTTCGGCCGCGACGCCGAGCGCATGGCCGACTGCCGCAAGCGTGTCAACCGCCTGCCGCTGGGCGCCGCCGCCCTGGCCGGCACCACCTTCCCCATCGACCGCCTGCGCGTGGCCAAGACCCTGGGCTTCGACGACGTGTGCCACAACTCGCTCGACGCCGTCTCGGACCGCGACTTCGCCATCGAATTTTGCGCCGCCTCCGCCGTGCTGATGATGCACGTGTCGCGCATGGCCGAAGAACTGGTGATCTGGATGAGCCCACGCATCGGCTTCATCGACATCGCCGACCGCTTCTGCACCGGCTCGTCGATCATGCCGCAAAAGAAAAACCCGGATGTGCCGGAACTGGCGCGTGGCAAGACGGGCCGCGTGTATGGCCACCTGATTGGCCTGTTGACCCTGATGAAAGGCCAGCCGCTGGCCTACAACAAGGACAACCAGGAAGACAAGGAACCGCTGTTCGACACCGTCGACACCGTCATCGACACCCTGCGCATCTTCGCCGACATGGCCGGCGGCATCACGGTCAAACCGGAAGCGATGCGCGCGGCCGCCCTGCAGGGGTATGCCACGGCGACCGATCTGGCCGACTACCTGGTCAAGAAGGGCTTGCCATTCCGCGACGCCCATGAAGCGGTGGCCCTGGCCGTGCGCGCCTGCGTCGACGCCGGCTGCGACCTGGCCGACCTGTCGCTCGAGCAGCTGCGCGCGTTTTCCCCGCTGACGGAAGAAGACGTGTTTGCCGTGCTGACCCTGGAAGGCTCCGTTGCCGCGCGCGACCACGTGGGTGGCACCGCGCCGCGCCAGGTACGCGCCGCGATCGCCCGCGTGCGCACGCAGCTGGAAAAATAAACCGCGCTTGCGCGCTCAAGCGCCCCGCTGCAGCGATGCAGCGGGGCGCTTTTCATTGGCTATGTCACCGTCAAATGTGGGAACGCTCCCAGCGTTGCTTTCAATAACGTTTCGGGTGAGCGGATGCGTCTGGCGTCGAGTATCCAGCGCCATCCCAGGTAGTTTGGCAGGTAGCGCGTCGCCACGCCGTGAAACGGCCTTAACCATTCGCGCAGGCGGCTGTGATACGCATTGACGTTCTGCACGTGGGCGGCGCCGCGCACGCGGATGCCGGCGCGCAAGTTGACGGCCTGGTGGCTGAGGCCCGCCTCGCTGGCAAACGCCCGGTAGGCGGCATGGCCATCCGTGACCAGCAGGATATCCTTGTCGATGACAGGCAACAAACAGCGGTGCAGCTGCGCCTTCGTCAGCGCGCCTTTGCCGGTGACGAAATCGAGGGTCTGGCCCGTGCGGTCGCGCGCCACCAGGATGCAGACTTGCTCGTTGGATATGCCGCGCCGTTGCGCATGGCCGCCGCGGCGGCGGGCCGGACGCGTCATCTGCCTCGATCCCTTTTCCGATTCCAGCACATATAACTCGTCGGCCTCGGCGATGCCATGCAGGCCATGCGGCCGGTCCGTTTTTGCCAACGATAAAAATCGGTGGCGCCAGCGAAACGTGGTGTTGCGGTGTA
>NZ_WFLJ01000015.1 GCF_009208735.1 Janthinobacterium rivuli
TGCTGGCGGCCGGCAGCGTGGCCATGGCGGCCGCGCCGGCGCTGGGCGCGCTGCTGGGCGTGCGCCTTGCCGTCGGCCTCGCGCATGGCGTGTTCATGGCCGTCGCCTCGCACGCGGCCACCAGCCTGGTCGACTCGTCGCGCGCGGGCAGGGCGCTCTCCATCGTCTGGCTGGGCCTGACCCTGGCGCTGGCGGGCGGCGTGCCGCTGGGGACCTGGCTGGGCGCCGTCTCGTCGTGGCGCTGGGTATTCGCCGCCATCGGCGTGCTGGCCCTGTGTGGCGGCGCGGGCTTGCGCCTGGCCATGCCGGCCGCGCGCCAGCCGCTTGCCGCCGCATCGGCCCTGGCCAGCCTGCGCGCCATCCTGCAACCGCCCCTGCTGCTGGCGGCGGGCGTGGCGGCGCTGGTCAGCGTGGCCACCTTCAGTTTTTTCACGTATGTCTCTCCCTTCCTGCTGCAGCTGGGTGGACTCGATGCGGGCTGGCTGGGCGCCGCCATGCTGTGCTTTGGCGTGTGCGCCATCGGCGGCAACCTGCTGGGCGGCTGGTGCGCGGATCGCCCGTCCGCGCTGCGCGCCACCATGCTGGCCCTGGCCGCGCTGGCGCTCAATCTGCAGGCCTTTTATCTGCTGCGCGCCCATCCCCTGGCCTTGCTGGGCCTGTGCGGCACCCTGGGCTTGCTGTTCTTCGCCCTCGTCACCCTGTCGACCATGCGCTTGCTCCGTCTGGCGCAGCAGCATTGCCCGGGCAGCGACGCCGTGGCGGCGGGCTTGAATATCGCCGCCTTCAATGCGGGTACGGCCGCCGGCGGTGCGCTGGGCGGTGCGCTGATCGTCGCCTTCGGCTTGCCCAGCATCGCCATCGGCGGCGCGCTGGCGGCGCTGCTGGCCATGCTGCTGCTATGGTTCCAGTCGCGCAAACTAGACGGCCCGCTCTAGTTTTTGCGTTCAAACGCCCACTGCCTTTGGCGTACACTGGCCTGCGAAAGGCGGTACAAAACAAGGGGAGAGATGGCAATGCAACGCAGATCGTTTCTGAAACTGGGCGTTCTGGGCGCCTGCGCGCTGGCGGCCGGCGGCGCCGCCTACCGGCTGGTGCGCGGACCGGCGCCCCCTGGTCGCTTCGTGCTCGATGGCGAAGCGCGCGCGGCGCTGGCGGCCATCGTGCCGGCCATGCTGGGCAGCGCGCTGCCGCGGGAAACCCCCGCGCGGGCCGCTGCGCTCGATGGCGCCATCGCCGGCGTGGACACGGCCATCCATGGCTTGCCGCTGGCGGCGCAGCAGGAAGTGCAGGATCTGTTCGGCCTGCTGGCGCTGGCGCCCGCGCGGCGCTTCGTCGCCGGCGTAAAAGATGGCTGGCACGACGCCGACCCGGCCCAGGTGGCTGCCTTCCTGCAGGCGTGGCGCACGCACCGTCTGGCCACCCTGCAGACGGCCTACCTGGCCCTGCATGATCTGATCCTCGGCGCCTGGTATGCCGATGCCGCCCACTGGGCCGCCATCGGCTATCCGGGACCGCTGCCCGAACTGAGCGCATAAGGCATCCATGAGCACATCCCCCATTCCTGACCCCATCGCCATCGGCGTGGCCAAAGGCTGGAACGTCACCGACGCCAGCACCCTGGCCGCCGACCGCAGCTTCGAGGCCGATGTCGTCGTCATCGGCAGCGGCGCCGGCGGCGGCGTGACGGCGGAAATCCTCGCGCTGGCCGGCCTGAAGGTCCTGATCGTCGAGGAGGGCGGCTTGAAGTCCTCGCAAGACTTCAAGATGCGCGAAGCGGACGCTTATCCCGCGCTGTACCAGGAATCGGCCGCGCGCAAGACGCGCGACAAGGCCATCAACATTTTGCAGGGCCGCACCGTGGGCGGTTCGACGACCGTCAACTGGACCTCGAGTTTTCGCACGCCGCCCGGCACGCTGGACTACTGGCGCCGGCATTTTGGCTTGTCCGGCTATGCCGTGGACGCCATGGCGCCGTGGTTCGCCATGATGGAAAAACGGCTGCACGTGAGCGACTGGGCCGCGCCGCCCAATGAAAACAACGACTTATTGCGCCGTGGCGCCACGGCGCTGGGCATCCCCACGGCCGCCATCCGGCGCAACGTGAACGGCTGCTGGAACCTCGGCTACTGCGGCATGGGTTGCCCGACCAACGCCAAGCAGTCGATGCTGGTGACGACGATCCCGTCGGCGCTAGCGCTGGGCGCAGGCTTGCTCGTGCATGCGCGCGTCGAGCGTTTCCTCTTCAAGGGCGAACGCGTCGACAGCCTGCAAGTGACGGCGCTCGACGCCGCAGGGCAGGCGCCCACGGGTGTGTGCCTCACGCTGCGGGCCAAACACTTCGTGCTGGCCGGCGGCGCCATCAACTCGCCGGCCCTGCTGCTGCGCTCGCAGGCGCCCGACCCGCACGGCTTGCTGGGCCGGCGCACCTTTTTGCACCCGACCGTGGTGTCGGCGGGCCTGTTTCCGCAGCGCGTAGACGCCTATGCGGGCGCGCCGCAGACGATTTATTCCGACCATTTCCTGCACGTGGCGCCCATCGACGGCCCCATCGGTTACAAGCTCGAAGCGCCGCCTTTGCACCCGCTGCTGATGGCCACCACCATGGGCGGCTTCGGCGACGAGCATGCGCGCACCATGCGCGAATTCCCCCATGCGCATGCCTTGCTGGCGCTGCTGCGCGACGGTTTTCACCACGAGGCGGCGGGCGGCAACGTGTCGATCGACAGCTTTGGCGCGCCCGTGCTCGACTATCCGCTCACGCCCTTTATCTGGGACGGCGCGCGGCGCGCGCTGCTGTCGATGGCGGAAATCCAGTTCGCGGCCGGCGCGCGGAGCGTGTATCCCGTGCATGAGCTGGCCAGCCACTACACGAGCTGGGCGCAGGCGAAGCAGGCCATCGGCGCTTTGCCGATGAAGGCGCTGCTGGCGCGCGTGGTGTCGGCCCACGTGATGGGCGGCTGCGCCATGTCGGACGATGCGCGCCTGGGCGTGACGGGCGCCGATGGCCGCTATCACGGCGTGCGCAACCTGTCCGTGCACGACGGCTCGCTGTTCCCCACCTCGATCGGCGCCAATCCGCAACTGACGATCTATGCGCTGGCGGCGCGCCTGGCCAGCGGCCTGGCGCGGGAGTTGACGGGCAAGCCCGCGCCCGTTCCCGTCGCAGGCATGGCATGATCGCGCGCATTCTCAGGTGGCTGATGCTGCTGCAGGTGCTGGCCGTGCTGGGCGTGGCGTACCTGGCCGTGCGGGCCTGGGGCGTGGCCTCGCCCGCCATGGCCTTGCTGCTGGCGGGCGCCATGCTGCTGGCCGTGCGCGCACTGATCGTGGCGCGCAATTTCTGGCAGAGCCGGCGACTGGGCAGCCCCGTGCCGGCGGAATTTCAATTGGGTGTCGCGGACGCCGCGCGCCTGTTTCTGGGCGAGTTGCGTGCCACCTTGTGGACGTCGTCGTGGGGCATGCTGCGTCCGCGTTTGCACGCGGCCGACACCATCACTGGCCAGAGTCTGCCCGTGTTGCTGATCCACGGCTATGTGTGCAACCGCGGCTACTGGACAAAGCTGAGCCGGCAACTGGCGCGGGCCGGTATCGCGCACGACGGCGTCGACCTGGAACCGATAGGCGCCGACATCGAGGAGTTCGTGCCGCAGGTCGAGCAGGCCATCGAGGCGCTGTGTGCCCGCACGGGCAGCGACCGCGCCATCATCGTCGCCCACAGCATGGGCGGCCTGGTGGCGCGCGCCTGGCTGCGCCGTCACGGCGCGGCCCGCGTGGCGCGCATCATCACCATCGGCACGCCGCACCACGGCACGGTGCTGGCCAATGTGGCGGCGGGCGCCAATGCGCGCCAGATGAGCCGCGTCGATGGCGCGCCGAGCGGCTGGCTGGCGCAGCTGGCCGCCAGCGAGACGCCGGAAACGCGCGCCCTGATCACATCGATCTATTCGCATCACGACAATATCGTCGCGCCGCAATCGTCCGCGCAGCTGCCCGGCGCGCGCAATCTCGCCTTCGGCGGCATCGGCCATGTGGCGCTGGCCAGCGATGCGCGCGTGCTGCGTCAGCTGTTGGCGGAAATTACTATCAAGAACGAAGTCACCCGGCCTGCCTCGCCCCCCCATTTCGCCTGAGTCCTGTTGTGTTTTGTCTGCATGGCAAGACTGTCTCTTTTGACTCTGCTGTTGCCGCTGTTTAACAGCGCAAGGGGCAGAAAATGCTGTTTTCCACTGGCGTAGTGTATTAAGCTAACGTCAGAAGATCACCGGAGAAAATTTGTTCATGAGGCCGCCTGCGCCGTTCCGCAGGCGTCCGGACGCGAGATATTTCTCGGGATGTATGGCAAGATGTTGTAGGATTGCTATGTAGGCGCGCATGCGGAAAGATCAACGCAGGCGGAAAATGAGTCCATGCAGTGTTTATTGGGGGCGCTAATTGTCCGCACGTATCCTGATTATCGAAGATAACGCCACCAATATGGAATTGATGGTGTACTTGCTGCGCGCCTTCGGGTACACGCCGCTGGCCGCCTATGACGGCGAAGAGGGCGTGCGCATGGCGCGCAGCGAATTGCCGGACTTGATCATTTGCGACGTGCATTTGCCCAAGCTCGACGGCTATGGCGTGGTGGCGGAGCTGAAGAAAGATCCGCAACTGCGCAAGATCCCGGCCCTGGCCGTGACGGCGCTGGCCATGGTCGGCGACCGCGAACGCCTGCTCGAAGCGGGCTTCAATGGCTACATCGGCAAACCGATCGAGCCCGACCTGTTCGTCGCGGAGCTGGAATCTTTTTTACCCGGGGCGCCGTCGACGCCAGTTAAAAACGACATCGCCACCATCCTGATCGTCGATGATCATGTGCTCAACCGCGAGTTCCTGACCGCGCTGCTGGGCTACGGCGGCCACCGCCTGCTGGAGGCGGCCAATGGCGCCGACGCGCTGGAAATACTGCGCACCGAGCGGCCGGACCTGATCATTTCCGACATCCTCATGCCGAACATGGACGGCTACGAATTCGTCACGCGCGTGCATGCCGATCCCGCGCTGACCGACGTGCCCATCATCTTTTATACGGCCACCTACCGCGAGCAGGAAGCGATCCTGCTGGCGCAGGCGTGCGGCGTGCGCTGGGTGCTGCCCAAGCCGTCCGACCCCGAGGTCATCGTGCGCACCGTCAACGAGGCGCTGGGACTGATGCCGGCGGCGCTCCAGGTGCCGGCCGAGGCGGGCGCCGGCGCCAATGCGGCGCCTCCCGCCAGGGGCAAGCTGGCCGGCATCGAGCACCAGGTCAGCGGCTACCTCGACGAACTCGAATCGAGCAGCCAGCAGATTTCGCAGCTGGCCACCCAGCGCGAGGGCCAGGCCGCCATGCCCGAAGACCTGGGCGTCATGACGGAGCGCTTGTCGCGTTCGCTGTCCAGCCTGCAGGCGGTCAGCCTGCGCCTGACGGCGCTGATCGAACTGGGCATCGAGCTGGGCGCCGAACGCGATCCGCGCGCCCTGATCGAGGCGGGCTGCAAGGTGGCGCAGAATATCTGCGTCTCCAAGTATGCCTGCATCGGCGTGCTGGAAGAGGGCGCCGAAAAGCTCAGCTATTTTTCTTCGTGCGGCGCCGAGAAAAACCTCGAGCGCATCGCCAGCGCGCCGCGCACGGGCATCCTGAACCGCTTGCTGGAGCAGCGCCAGCCCTACCGCGTCAATGGCTTGAAGGGTGACCCCGGTGCGTTGGGCCTGCCCGACACGCATCCGCCCGTGCATTCCTTCCTGGGCGTGGCCATCGCTTCGCGCGAGCGCAGCCACGGCTGGCTGTACCTGGTCGACAAGCTGGGGGCGAATGAATTTTCCGAGGTCGACGAGCGGGTCGCCGCGACGGTGGCGGCGCAGATCGCCGTCGCCTACGACAACCTGCTGCTGTACGACGAAATCAAGCGCCACCACGAGCAGCTGACCCTGGACATGGCGGCGCGCATCCGCCTCGATGAAGACTTGCGCCGCTTCCGCCTGGCGATGGACGCCACGGCCGACGCGATTTTCCTCGTCGACCGTGCCGGCATGTGCTTCGTCGACGTCAACCAGACGGCGTGCCGCATGCTCGGTTTCGAGCGCGAGGATTTCCTGCGCGTGGGGCCGGGCCGCGCGCACGAGGGCGAAGCCCCGCTGGAAGAGCTGTACAACAAGCTGCTGGCCGGCGACCAGGGCGGCCCGATGACGGAATTGCAGTTGCAGCGCAAGGATGGCTCGCCGCTGTCGGTGGAAGTGCAGCGGCGCACCCTGCGTTCGGGGCAGAGCTGGATCCTGGTGGCCGTGGCGCGCGACATCACCGAGCGCAAGGACGCCGAGCAGCGCCTGATGAAGCTGGCCCATTTCGATACCTTGACGGGCTTGCCGAACCGCAGCCAGTTCTACGCCTCGCTGACCCATTCCCTGTCCCAGGCGGCCGAGCACCAGTGGGCCGTGGCCGTGCTGTTCATGGATATCGACCGCTTCAAGAATATCAACGACACCCTGGGCCACACCATCGGCGACGACCTGCTGCGCCAGTTTTCCAGCCGCCTCGTCGACTGCCTGCGCGTGCGCGATACCATCGGCCGCTTTGGCGGCGATGAATTTGCCACCATCCTGGTGCTGCCCGATGGCGCCCAGCATGCCGTGGGCGTGGTCGACAAGATCCGCGAGGCGATGCGCAAGCCCTTCGACTTGCAGGGCCACGAGGTGACGGTGACGGTCAGCATCGGCATTTCCGTGTACCCCGACGATGGCGTCGATGCGGACACCCTGATTCAATACGCCGACACGGCCATGTACCGCGCCAAGGAGGCGGGCCGCGACGCCTTCCGCTTCTTCACGGCGGAAATGAACGCGCAATCGATGGCGCGGCTGGACATGGAAAATGCCCTGCGGCGCGCCATCGACAACGAAGAATTCGTGCTGTTCTTCCAGCCCAAGGTGAATATCATCTCGGGACGCATCAGCGGCGCCGAGGCGCTGATACGCTGGCGCCGCCCAGGGCACGGCATGGTTTCGCCGGCCCTGTTCATCCCCCTGCTGGAAGAAACGGGATTGATCGTGCGCGTCGGTAACTGGGTGCTCGACGAGGCGTGCAAGAAGATCAGCGAGTGGGGCGCCAGCAGCATCGGCCCCGTGCACCTGTCGGTGAATGTCTCGGGCATCCAGTTTTTCGTCGGCGGCCTGGAAGAGGAGGTGCTCAAGGCGATCCGCAAACACGATATCGCGCCCGAGCTGCTGGAGCTGGAGCTGACGGAAAGCTCGCTGATGTCGAACGCCGAGGAAACCATCGCCGTGCTGCGCAACCTGAAGGCGCTGGGCATCCAGATTTCCATCGACGATTTCGGCACCGGCTATTCCAGCCTGGCCTACCTGAAGCGCTTCCCCATCGACAAGCTGAAGATCGACATCGCCTTCGTGCGCGAAGTGACCAGCAATCCGGACGACGCGGCCATCGTGCTGGCCATCATCAGCATGGCCCACAGCATGAAGCTGGACGTGATCGCCGAAGGCGTGGAAAACGATGCGCAGCTGGCTTATTTGCGGCGCCATGGCTGCGACGAGATGCAGGGCTATTATTTCAGCCGCCCCGTGCCGCAAGAGGAATTCGAGCAGATGCTGATGAAGGGCCAGCAGTTGCAAACGCCGCAGGATGCGGACAGCGAAGAGCAGCAAACCTTGCTGATCGTCGACGACGATGTCTTCATGCTCGACGTGCTCAGCGACTTCCTGGCGCAGGACGGCTACCGCATCCTGACGGCGCAGACGGCCGCCGAAGGCTTCGACATCCTGGCGCGCCACAAGGTGCAGGTGATCCTGTGCGACCAGTGCATGCCGCTCATGAGCGGCACCGAATTCATGGAGCGGGTCAAGCACCTGTGTCCCGACACCTTCCGCATCATGCTGTCGGCCTTTGCCGACCTGACGCCCATCATGGCGGCCATCAACCGTGGCGCCGTCGACCGCTTCTACACGAAGCCGTGGAAAGGCGCCGTGCTGCGCGAAAACATCCGCGAAGGCTTCCGCCTGCACAAGCTGCTGCATGGCCCGGTGAAGGCGGCGGCCTAGGCGCTGTCCGCTCGCGCAACTGTCCTCCGCGTGCGCTGGCGCACCTTCTGAGGCAGCTTTCTATCGGATTAGACTCCCGTCTCTAGTTTTGCTCTCTAGAATAAAAAGTATCCATGAAGTGGCATGGCCTTTCATATGACGGGAGCTGGCGATGGTGAAGAAATTGAAGGAATTGGCGGAAGACAAGGAATTGGCGAACGCCGTGCGCTCGTCCGCGCAGCAGATATGGCAAGCGGGCCTCGGTGCCTTCGCCAAGGCGCAGGAAGAGGGCGGACGCGTGTTTTCCCGGCTGGTGCAGGAAGGCACGGAATTCCAGAAGCGCGCCGAAGACAAGGTGGCCAATGTCAGCGGCACCGTCGGCAAACTGGCCGATGGCGTGGGCAAGCAAGCCAGCGGCTCCTGGGACAAGCTGGAACAGGTGTTTGAAGAGCGCGTCGCGCGCGCACTGGCCACCATCGGCGTACCCACGCAAAACGATATCGCCGCGCTGCACGCGCAGATCGACGCCTTGAGCCGGCAAGTGGCGGCGCTGTCGGCCAAGGCCGCGCCGGCGCCCAGGCCGAAGGCTGCGGTCAAGCCCGCCGTGAAGGCGGCGCCGAGCAGCGTGGCGAAAGCCGCGCCGAAGACGGCGAAGGCGGCCGTCGTCAAGGCTCCGGCCAAGCGGGCAGCCAGCGCCGCGCCGCGCGCCGCCGCCAAAGCCGTGAGCAAGCCGGCGGCGAAGAAAAAAGCGCCGGCCGCCTGAGCTGGCGCCACATCCCTCCAGCCTGCTCGCGCAGGCTTTTTCTTGCCTGCGTCTTTCGCCCGCGTCAGGGGGCACAGTGTTTCATTATGGCTATCTTAGGTGGTATGCTTGAGGCAGAACACAGAGAGATTGCCCGCCATGCTACAAAAAGCACCACGCCGTACCCGCGAACGCATCCTGGAGTTGTCGCTGCGCCTGTTCAACGAGTTTGGTGAGCCGAATATCACGACGACCGTGATTGCGGAAGAGATGAACATTTCCCCCGGAAACCTGTACTACCACTTCCGTAACAAGGACGACATCGTCAATTCGATCTTCGTCCAGTTCGAGGCGGAAATCGAACGCATCCTGACCGTGCCCGACGGGCGCCGTTCGAATATCGAGGATGTCTGGCTGTATTTGCACCTGATGTTCGAACTGATCTGGCGCTACCGCTTTTTCTATCGCGACCTCAATGATTTGTTGTCGCGCAACCGCAAGCTGGAATTGCACTTCAAGCTGATCCTGGCGCACAAGATCAAGGTGGCCACCCAACTGTGCGAAGACTTGCGCAGCGAACAGTCGCTCGAAGCGTCGGACATGGAAGTGGCCGCGATGGCGACGAATATGGTGGTCGTTGCCACCTACTGGCTGTCGTACGAGTATGTGCGCAACCCGCGCAAGTACAGCGAACAGCAATCGATGTCCGATGCGCTGGCGCGCGGCTGCTACCAGGTGCTGTCCCTGATCGGGCCGTATTTGCGCAATGAAACGCATTTGCTGTTTCGCAAACTGTCGGAAGAGTATGTGACCAAACTCAAGAACGACTGACGCGGCTGCTGGCGCCACGTCGTCCATTACAGGAGAGAGAGATGGCTTGGAAACAATTCCCCTATCCGGACGCAGCATATGTCTACACGCCACAGACCCTGGAAGCGGCCTGGGCGCGCCTGCATGCGGGCGACGTGGAACCCTTTCCCACGCACACCGCGCTGGTGCAGGCCTGGCTGGCCTTCCATGCGGGCGACTTCGAGCGCGCCGTGAAGCTGGGCCTGGCCGTTGGCGTGCCCGGCTATGCGGTGGCGCACAAGGCGACCTGCATCTATGCCACGCACCTGGAAGTGAGCGACAGCCAGAAACTCGACATGTACGAAGAGGTGGCGGAGCGTTGCGAGCGCCAGCAGAACGAGCAGCCGGACAACCCGGCCGGCTACTACTGGCATGCCTACAGCCTGGGCCGCTATGCGCTGGGCACCTCCGTCGTCAAGGCCCTGGCGCAGGGCATGGGCGCGCGCGTGCGCAACAGCCTGGACCGCACGATGACGGTGGCGCCCATGCATGCGGAAGCGCATATCGCGTTTGGGATTTATCATACGGAAATTATCGACAAGGTCGGCACCATGATCGGCGGCCTGACCTACGGCGCCAACAAGGAAGATGGCTATCAGCACTTCAAGACGGCGCTGGCCCTGACGCCGTATTCGGCGTTGGCCCACAGCGAGTATGCGCGCGCCTTGAACATGCTCGACGGAAAGAAAAAGCTGGCGGAAGCGCTGGCACTGTATGAAAAGGCGGCCGAGTGCGTGGCACTGGACGCCAAGGAACGCCTTGAAGTCGAGGCGGCGATCGATGAATTGAAAGGATAAGGATTACTGTGATCAAGGCTTTATGTGTGTATTGCGGCGCCAACGCGGGCGTCTCGCCCGACTATGCGGTGGCGGCGCGCGAACTGGCGCGCGTGTTGGTGGCGGAGAATATTTCGCTCGTGTACGGCGGCGGCAAGGTAGGCCTGATGGGCGTGATCGCCGATGAAGTGCTGCGCCTGGGGGGCGAAGTGACGGGCGTGATTCCCACCCAGCTGGTCGAGCGCGAAGTGGGCCACATGGGCTTGACGCGCCAGTTCATCGTGAAGGACATGCATGAACGCAAGGCGATGATGGCCAGCCTGTCCGATGCCTTCATCGCCATGCCGGGCGGCTATGGCACCCTGGAAGAGTTGTTCGAGATGCTGACGTGGGCCCAGTTGGGCTTGCACGCCAAGCCCATCGGCTTGCTCAATGTCGACCATTTCTATGACGGCTTGATCGCTTTTGTGCAAAACGGCAAGGAGCAGGGCTTCATCCGCCCGCAGCATGCGGCCTTCCTGAATGCCGATGCCGATCCGGCCGCGCTGGTGCAGCGCCTGAAGGAGTGTGCGCCGTAATCTTTCCTCATGGGAATGAACAGGGAGCCATGCACTGCGCAGTGCATGGCTTTTTTATTTCCATACGGGAAAATTGATCGTACCCAATGATTCAATTGATAAATATATGGTCAGAATATTTCCCTTGAGGCATGTTATTTTGAAAATGAAGATGCTTTTTAGTTATGGTTGTGGTTTACTGGTCTTGTTCAAAAGTTAGGACTATCGGACACCCGCGAGCGCGACAAGACTCCTAAAAAACGGTGCCGAGCCATTTCAAGTTGCCACAACCACGCTACTTCATCATCTCGAAAGGATGCTATTTTGAAACCTATGACCCTCTTGCGCGCGACCGCTGTCGCCGCCATCCTCGCCGCTGGCGGCGCCCACGCGCAAACCACCACGATCACTTTCGATCCGCTGGAACAGCCGGGCCACTTCGCTTCCGTGTTCCCCTCCTATTCCGAAGGCGGCTACAATTTCGACAGCAGTTTCCTGGGTCTGTTGAGTTCGCCACGTCAAAGCAGCTTCGCCTACGCCGGCTCGGCCGGCCTGGGGGCGACAGTCCTGTCGACAACGACCCTGTCGCGCGCCGACGGCGGCGCTTTCTCGCTGAGCTCGATCAGCCTGGCCGACTTCGTGAGCTTGCCGGGTTCCTTCGACGTCACGTTTGTCGGCCACCAGGTGGGCGGCGGCACGGTAACGCAAACCTTCAGCCTCAACGGCAGCCATACTTTCAGCAATTACAGCTTCACGGGCTTCGACAATCTGCTGTCGGCATCGTGGAAAGAGGGCGCCTTCCATACCTTCCAGGTTGACAATATCGCCGCCAGCGTGAGCGCAGTGCCGGAACCGGCTACCTACGGCATGCTGCTGGGCGGGCTGGGCCTGCTGGGCTTCATGCTTCGCCGCAAGAACGCCGCCTGAGTCTGAAGATGGCGCCGGCCATGCCGGCGCGCATGTAACAAAGCCGCCCGGTGTATGCACTGACCCTCGAAGTCAGTTTATTTGTCAGACGGCTTTTTTATGCCCGCAGGCACTGATGGTCACGACCACAGGCGCTGGCCCGACAGGTCGAGCTGGGTCAGGTACAGGCGCACGTCGAATTCGTACTGATGGTATTGCGGTTCCATATACGTGCACAGCTTGTAGAACGCCTTGTCATGCTGCTTTTCCTTGACGTGCGCCAGTTCGTGCACGGCGATCATGCGCAAAAATTCCAGCGGCACTTCCTTGAACATGGTGGCCACGCGGATTTCATGCTTGGCCTTGAGCTTGCCACCCTGCACGCGCGAGATCGAGGTATGCAAGCCCAGCGCGTGCTGGATCACATGGATCTTGCTGTCGAACGTCACTTTGTTGATGGGTTCGGCGTTGCGCAGGAATTCATTCTTCAAGTCCTGCACGTACTGGTATAAAGCCTTGTCGTTGCGCACATCGTGGGCGTTCGGATAGCGTTTCAACAGGACGTCGCCCAGCTTGTCCTGCGCGATCAGTTGCTGCACTTGCGCTTGCGTTTGTTCGGAATAGGCGCTCAGGTATTTCAGGGATGGCTGCATGCGGGGAAGGGCGGGACGTGGCGCGGAGGTGTCGGTAAGGCGAGAATGTACCATACCGCCGCACCCCGCGCTGCGCCGGCCCTTGCACGGGCCGCCTGGCTAGCCCCTTTAGCCTTTCTCCTCCTCGTCCTTGCCGCCCTGGCGCCCAGTACCGCCGCTGCGCGCCGCCGTGCCGCCGCGGCTTTCATTGGCGCGCTGGGCCGATTGCCGGCTTTCGCCGCCCTTGCGGCCGATTTCCGCCATGTGTTCGCGGTTGCGGCTGACGGCTTCGCCGCCTTTTTGCCCGGCACGGCGTGCTTCTTCCGAGTCGAACTCATGCGCCGTGCCCTTTTGATGGGCTGCCTGGCCGCCCTTGCTGGCGATTTCGCGTTGCTGCTCTTCGTTCATGGCGGCAAAGCCGCGCTTGGCCGGGCCTTTGCCGCTGCCCGATTCGCCGGCTTTCTGGCTGCTGCCAGCGCCTTTGCCCTGTTCATTACCTTGATTGCTAGCCATGTCGCTCTCCTTGCTGTCGAGTGGGGTCAAGTGGTCAATTCAAGTGTTCAATGCGCCTGATCGGATTGCCTGCCGGTATCGCGGCTGCGGCCGGCGCCGTCGCGGGGACCCGTGGCATGCATTTTTTCGATCATTTCACGCTGGCGCTGCGTGGCTTTTTCCGTTTCCTCGGCCGTCTTGCGCACCAGTTCGTCAGCGAAAGCCACGGCCGTGCGGCTCGCTTCGGGCAGGTGGTTCTCTGCCGTGCGGTTCATCTCGACATTGGCGTTGGCGACGAGGTTGCCAAGTTGCTGCCGGTACTGTTGCAGCTTGTTGCTGCTCGGCTGTAACTGGGCCGCGGCCAGCGACAGGAATTCGCCCGTATCGCGCGCGCTCAGTAGTTGCTGGCTGGCGCTGCTCCATTCCTGCAGCAAGTCTTGCGCCAGCCGCAGATGCAGCTCGCTCAGTTGCTGCGCCGTATCGAACATCTTGCGCGATAGTTCCGTGGCGAAATTGCACTGGGCCTCGAGGTGGGACTTCAGGGCGGGGCTGAAACCGGGGGACATACTGTTTGTGAACATGTTCTACCTCAATGAAAATCTGGTCCGAGAAACACCCGGTGCACCGGATGCGGCGTATGGTGAAACAAGCAAAGGGATAGACGCCGGATGGCGTGCCAGGTTCCATGCCAGCTGCCCGTTTGGCGCGAGAATGGGGCTCGGCAGGCGGAAAAATGCGATGACTTTGCGCCAGATCAAATGAACGTGAATCGGCTCGCCGCCGTCGGCAGCCATGCCGCTTGTGTGGAAAATGCAGATTTACAGGCCCGGCCGTGCGACAATAGCCGGCTCGCGGCAGCGCAGCCGATGGCCGGCGCGCGTGGCTGAGCCGAGCATCGCCCACCTTTTTTACCTGATTCCGCGACCATGACGCATCCCGAATACATCCTGACCCTGTCCTGCCTGGACCAGCGCGGCATCGTGCACCGCGTCTCCGGCTTCCTGGCCGAACGCGGCTGCAACATCCTCGATTCCGCCCAGTTCGGCGACCAGGAATCCCAGCTGTTCTTCATGCGCGTGCATTTCGCGCTGGAAGACGGCGCCGTCAGCGACGCCCAGTTGCGCAGCGACTTCGCCGACCTGTCGCAAGCCATGCAGTTGAATGGACCCTTCCACGGCCAGTTGCACGATGCGCGCGTCAAGCCGCGCGTCATGCTGATGGTGTCGAAGATCGGCCATTGCCTGAACGATTTGCTGTTCCGCTACAAGAGTGGCTTGCTGAACGTGGAAATTCCCGCCATCGTGTCGAATCACATGGAGTTCTACCAGCTGGCGGCCAGCTACAATATTCCCTTCCATCACCTGCCGCTGGCGGCCGGCGCGCCGGAAGCGGCCAAGCTGGCGCAGGAAGCGAAAGTCATCGAGCTGATGGACACGCACAAGATCGACCTGGTGGTGCTGGCGCGCTACATGCAGATACTCTCGCCCGGTCTGTGCCAGGCGCTCGACGGCCGCGCCATCAATATCCACCATTCCTTCCTGCCCAGCTTCAAGGGCGCCAAGCCGTACGCGCAGGCGCATCACCGCGGCGTCAAGCTGATCGGCGCGACGGCCCATTTCGTCACGGGCGACCTCGACGAAGGCCCGATCATCGAGCAGGACGTCGAGCGCGTCGACCATGCGATGGATGCCGAGACCCTGACGGCCATCGGCCGCGACGTCGAGTGCGTGGTGCTGGCGCGCGCCGTGAAATGGTTCGTCGAGCGCCGCATCCTGAAAAATGGCGACAAGACCGTGGTTTTCCGCTGATACCGACTTCACTATTCACTTTACCGAGACAGAAACACGATGGCCCTCAAAGCAACCATTTTCAAAGCCGATCTGCAGATCGCCGACATGGACCGCAATTACTACCAGGATCACGCGCTGACCCTGGCGCGCCACCCGTCCGAAACGGACGAGCGCATGATGGTGCGCCTGCTGGCGTTCGCCATCCACGCCGACGAGGCGCTGACTTTCACCAAGGGCTTGTTCGATACGGAAGAGCCCGACTTGTGGCAGAAAGACTTGACGGGCGCCATCCAGCTGTGGATCGAAGTGGGCCAGCCGGACGAAAAGCGCATCCTGAAGGCGTGCGGCCGTTCCGAGCAGGTCATCGTCTACAGCTATGGCGCAACCAGCCACATCTGGTGGAAGCAGATCGCGAATAAACTGGAACGGGCGAAGAACTTGACCGTGATCAACTTGCCGTCGGAAGCGGCGCAAGACATGAGCAAGCTGGCGCAGCGCAGCATGCAGCTGCAATGCACGATCCAGGATGGCCAGATCTGGCTGACCGACAGCGTCAACACGGTGCTGATCGACCGCGAACCGGTGAAGCCGGCGCGCTGAGCTTGACCGTCTGAAACGCACAAAGCCCGGATCGCTCCGGGCTTTTTTCGTTGTGAACGATCAATTCGGCGCGGCGCCCAGGCGCTTGATGCTGCTCGAACGCTGCATGCTGCGGCTGATGCGCGGATCGCCGTAGTAATTCACTTCGCCCGAGCCCCCGATGCTGATGTTCAAGTCATCCTTGGCCCACACGGTGGCCTCGCCCGAGCCGCCGATGCTGACCTGCACCTCGCGCGCGGCCAGGCGGCCCGCCTGGATATTGCCCGAGCCGCCGATCGACGCCGTCAGCTGCTCCGTCTTGCCGCTGGCCTTGAAGTTGCCGCTGCCGCCAATGGCCACGGCCACCTGGCGGCTGTCGAGGCCGCGCGCGTCGATGGAGCCGGAGCCGCCCACGTCGAAGCGCAGATTTTCGGCGCGCAAGCCCGTTGCCGTGATGTTGCCCGAACCGCCCACGCTGACGCGTTCCACCTGGCGCGCCTGGATGACGATGGTCAGGCTGCTCTGGCGGAAGTTGGTGTTGCGCTTGGCGGGGCGGATGCGCAAGGTGCCGTTTTCCACCGCCGTGTCGATCAGCGGCAGGATATTGTCGTCGGCCTCGATGGTGACGCTGTCCGTGTTGCCGATGCGCAGTTCGACGGTGCCCGGCACGTTCAGCGCCACGGCACGGAAACTGCCCACTTCGCGCGTCTGTTTTTGCAGTTTGCCGCTGCCCTGGATGCTGTTGCCGGAAATCCAGTCCAGCGGCGAGGCCAGCGCCGGCGCGGCAGGGATGGCCAGGGCGCAGGCGGCCAGCAGCAGGGCGGTGGCGGCGCGGACATGGCGTGGGTGGAAAAGTGTCGGTGTCATTCTTGCTCCCTGTTTTGAATTGGTCTGCAGGCATGGTATGCCAGCCGGCCGCGCCTGCGTAGCGCGCTGCGACAGACTGCGCCAGTGATGGCATGGAATGCGGGAGGATGCGACAGGATGGCATGAGGTATCATGTCGGTGGGACATACGACGAGCGGCACGCGCCGCTCACACTACTGGAATTACATGCTGATCATCACCATCAAACAGGGCAAGGAAAAGAGCTTGCTGGGCCAATCGTGGATTTATGCATCCGCGATTGAAAAAGTCGAAGGCAAGCCGCAGGAAAAAATGAAGCCCGGCTCGACGGCCATCGTGCAAAGCTCGTCGAAGCAGTTCATCGCCCGCGCCGCCTACAATTCGAAGTCGCAGATCCGCGCGCGCATCTGGAGCTTCAAGGAAGACGAACCGGTCGACCACGCGCTGATCAAGCGCCGCGTCAAGGCCGCCATCGAGAAAAAATTATCTGCCATCAAGAAGGCGGGCGAAAACCAGCTGTTGACCCTGATCAAGGGCGAGGACGAGGGCTTGCCGGGCCTGGTGGTGCAGCTGTTCGGCGGCGTGCAAGGCTACCTGATCTGCGAATTCAACGCCGGCGGCGTCGACGCATGGAAAGTGGCCATCGTGCAATCGCTGATGGCCTCCACCGGTTGCGCCAACGTGTACGAGCGCTGCGACGACCTGATGCGCAAGGGCGAAGGCTTGCCCCTGATCGACGGCGCCCTGGCCGGCGAGGAACCGCCCGATGAAGTCATGCTGACGGACAACGGCGTGCGTTATGCGCTGGACTTGAAGACGGGGCACAAGAGCAAGTTTCGCTGAGAATTGCTGTGGTTCATGAAAAAGCCGGCGCGAGCCGGCTTTTTTCATGTCCGCTACTCCAGCGGCACGCTGCGGTATTTATTGACTTCCAGGGCCGACACGGCCGGCGCATCATTGCCCCACGAGGCGCGCAGATACGTGACCACGGCCGCCACTTCCGCATCATCCATGACGGGGCCGAACGGCGGCATGCCATACGGGCGCGGGTTGCCTTTTGTCCCGGGCGCGAAGCCGCCGTTGAGCACGAGGCGGATGGCGTTCACGGACGACGCCGTCGTCAGCGCGCGGTTGCCGGCCAGCGGCGGGTAGCCGGGCGGCACGCCCTTGCCGTCGGCCTGGTGGCAGCTCGCGCATTGCGCCTCATACAGTTTCGCGCCCAGCGCCAGTTGCTGCCGCGCTTGCTCGGACGTGTCGCGCGGCGCCCGTTGCGCGGGCTGCGCCGGACCGGGCAGGCTTTTCAGGTAGACGGCCATGGCTTGCACGTCGCTCGTCTCCATGTGCTGCAGGCTTTGCCGCACCACCTCGGCCATGGGGCCGAAGACGGTGGCGCGGGGCGACACGCCCGTTTGCAGCAATTCCACGATATGCGCCGTGTCCCAGTCACCGAGGCCCGCTTCCGCGTCCGACGTCAGCGAGGGCGCGTACCAGCCCAGCACGGGGATCAGGCCGCCCGACAGGCCGTCGTCGCTGCCTCCCAGGGTCGTGCGGCTGCTATGGCAGGCGCTGCAGTGACCCAGACCCTGCACCAGGTAGGCGCCGCGGTTCCATTCCATGCTTTTGTCCGTCAGCGGCTGGTACACGCCCGGCTTGAAATACAGGGCGCGCCAGGCGGCCAGCGCGATCTGCTGGTTGTAGGGGAAGCGCAGCGCGTGCGGCGCGTTTGCTTGCCTGTGCGGCGCCACGCTCTGGAAGTAGGCGTACAGGGCGTCGCTGTCCTCGCGCCGCACCTTGGTGTAGCTGGTGTAGGGAAAGGCCGGATACAGCAGCCGGCCATCTTTCGACTTGCCGTTGTGGATGGCGCGCCAGAAATCGTCGGCCGTCCAGTTGCCGATGCCCGTTTCCTTGTCGGCCGTGATATTGGGCGAGAGCACCTTGCCGAACGGGGTCTGCAGGGCCCGTCCGCCGGCGTAGGGCACGCCGCCGCGCGTCGTGTGGCAAGCCATGCAGTCGCCCGCCTTGGCCAGGTAGGCGCCGCGCGCGACCAGCTGTTGCGGGCTCAGGGTGCTGGCGACGGCCGGCGGGCCCACGTCGTCGCCCGGAAACAGCACGAACTTCGCGCCGGCGGCCACGACGGCCACGCCGGCAATTGCGATCAGCCATTTCTTCATGGCGCCACCTGCGCGTTGGAACCGGGCACGCCGCCGCAATGCAGCGGCAGGGGCAGGGCGATGCTGCCGGCGGGGCGCGCGTCGGCGCTGGCTACCTGCGTGCCCAGCCAGGCCGAGACGGCACCCACGTCCGCGTCCGACAGGCGCTGCGCCACTTGCGCCATGCAGTCGGGGGCGTGGGCGCGGCGGATGCCGTTCTTCCAGGCGCCCAGCTGGGCGTTGATATAGTCGCGCGGCAAGCCCAGCAAGCCGGGGATGGCGGGCGCCACGCCGGCCAGCTGCTGGCCGTGGCAGGCGATACAGGCGGGAATTTTTTTGCCGGCATCGCCATGCAGCACCAGCTGCTTGCCGCGCGCCAGGGCCGTCGTGCCGGCGCCGCTCGGCTGGGCCGGCGGCGGTGCCGGGTGCTGTGCCGCAAAATAGTCGGCGATTTCGCGCAGGTAATCGTCAGGCAAGTGTTCCACCATATAGTTCATCATCGGATACTGGCGCCGTCCCTCGCGAAAGTTCAGCAGCTGGTGGTACAGGTAGCCGGCCGGCTTGCCGGCGATGCGGGGAAAGAAGGCATCATGCTTTTCCTGTTGTGCATGACAGGCCGTGCACGCCTTGATGCGCTGTTCCAGGCTGTCGTGGCTGGCGGAGATGGTGGCGGGCGCGGCCTGCGCCGTGGCGGGCGGTGCGACGGCCAGGGCCAGCAGCAGCACGAGGGGGGAATGCAGTAGCATGGAGAGTTGCATGGAAAAGTAACCTGTCTCGTCGGTCGATGATGGCGTGCCGGTGTTGCTGCCCGGATGTTGTTACCCTAGCATATAACGGGTGCTGTCACTGTGACAGGATCAGTTGTGCAATAAAACTACGGATCAGTTTGAGGAGCAGGGTTGAAACGATATGAGGAATTGGCGGAAGAAGTCGCCGCCATGATCAGCACGCAGCTGTTGTTGCCTGGTGATAAGTTGCCTTCCGTGCGCCAGCAGCATGCGCGCAGGGGCGTGAGTCCGTCGACGGTGTTCCAGGCGTATTATTTGCTCGAAGCGCGCGGCATGATCGTCTCGCGGCCCCGTTCCGGTTACTACGTGGCGCCGCAGCGCGCCGCGCTGGCCCCCGAACCGGACAGTTCGCGTCCGCTCGACGCCAGCACCACGGTCGACGTCAGCGACCTCGTGTTCGAAGTGCTGGGCGCCGTGGGCGCGCGCGATATCGTGCCCTTCGGCTCGGCGTTCCCCAGCCCGCATCTGTTCCCGATGGAAAAACTGGCGCGGGCCGTGTCGGCCAGCATGCGCCGCCTCGACCCGTGGAGCACCGTCACGGATCTGTCGCTGGGCAATGCGGAACTGCGGCGCCAGATCGCCCTGCGCTACCAGCTCGACGGCGTGCTCGTTTCCAGCGACGACATCGTCATCACGAATGGCGCGCTGGAAGCGCTGAACCTGTGCCTGCAAGCCGTCACGCGGCCCGGCGACACGGTGCTGATCGAGTCGCCCAGCTTCTATGCGTGCCTGCAGGCGCTGGAGCGGCTGGAACTCAAGGCGGTGGAAATCGCCACCAGCCCGCGCGACGGCGTCGACCTGGCGGCCCTTGAGGAATTGCTGCTGCGCCACCAGCCCAAGGCGTGCTGGCTGATGACGAATTTCCAGAATCCCCTGGGCAGCCTGATGTCGCCGGAAAAGAAGCGCGCACTGGTCGACCTGCTGGCGCGCCATGGCGTGCCGCTGATCGAGGATGACGTGTATGGCGAACTGTACTTTGGCAAGCAGCGCCCCGGCCTGACGAAAAGCCACGACAGCGCAGGCCTCGTCATGCATTGCAGCTCGTTTTCCAAGACCCTGGCGCCCGGCTTTCGGCTGGGCTGGGCCGTGGCGGGCCGCTATGCGCGCCAGGTCGAGCGCCTGAAGCTGACCACCAGCCTGTCGGCGCCCATCCCGCTGCAGATGGCGCTGGCCGATTACCTGGCGGCAGGCGGCTACGACCGCCATTTGCGCCAGCTGCGGCTGACCCTGGCGGCGCAGCAACACACCATGCTGCAAGCCATCGCCGTGCATTTTCCGCCCGGCACGCGCGTGACGCGGCCGCAGGGCGGCTATTTCGTCTGGGTGGAAATGCCTGCCGGTATCGATGCGCTGGCCTTGCACCGCGGCGCGCTGGCGGCCGGCATCAGCATCGCGCCCGGCCCCATCTTTTCCGCCACGCGCGCGTTTCGCCACTGCATCCGCCTCAATTACGGCCATCCGTGGAGCCCGCAGCTGGAAGAGGCCATCGCCACCCTGGGGCGGCTGGCGCTGGCGCTGGCGGCGGCATAGCGGCGAACAAAAAAAAGTCCCTTGCGGCAGCAAGTGTTTCATTTCAAAAAAATATTGCTGATGGATTCGTGTATCGGTCACGAGCCGCTAGCCCTTGACCTTGCGCCTGGTCAAATAAAGTTGCACCGGCCGCCGGGTTTCAGCCCGGGCGGCCAGGCAGCGCCAGGAATGCTGCAAAGTCGGTTGCCACCGCGGTGGTGGCGCCTGTTTCGTGCGACCACAGCACGACCACCGGTTCACCGGCCGGCCCCGTTTGCGCATAGTCAAAACAGTAATAATCGCCCGTGCCGAACTGGGCAAAGGGCAGCAGGGCATGGGCTGCGTCGCCTGCCCCCGTATGCTCCAGGCATTCCTGCCAGCTCGTGTCGTAGTGGCGTGTGATCGATTCCCATGTCTTGCGCGCATGGTCCGCATCGTAGACGGGAAACACGCACAAGGCGCCCAGCGCGCGGCCATTGTTCACCAACAACCATTGCGCGAAGGACGCGGGCAGTTGACGCCCCAGCGCCTGTTCGGCGGCGGCGATCGCGTCAGGCGTGGTGCCGATGGACTTGCTCTTGCTCATGCTGCAGACAGGCGCGCCGCCTCAGGCGGGGGCGGGCGGCGCCGGCGGCGTGCTGGCGCGCGGGGCTTTTTGCGGCGTGACCTTGCCGCCCTCGGCGATCCAGCGGCGGTACACGCGCAGGGCCACTTGCGCATCGTCGGCCGCGTACAGGATCTGCTTGTCCGTCAGGCGCGACGTGGCCCAGTTGGTGGTGGAGATCTTTTTCGATTTCTGCAGGTGCAGGCCGAAGAACTTGGCCACGGCCGTCTTCGCGCCCAGGTCGTTACGCTGGCCGCCGCGCAGGGCGACGGACAGGTCGAGCACCTGGGCCGGCGCGATGCCCAGCTTGTTGCGCAGGCGCTTGACGTCGTCGGACAGGCCAAAACCCACCTTCAGGGTGGTGGTCGACTCGAGGATGGCTTTGAGTTCGGCCAGGGCCGGCGCAGGCGTACTGCCCACCTGGAACAGGTAGGCGATGTCGTCGGTGGCCAGCTGGATCAGGTGCGGTCCCGTGGAGGACTCGCCCTTGACGAAAGTCGGCTTCGATTCCGTATCGAAGCCGATGGCGTCCGCAGCCAGCAAGGCGGCCATGGCCGCCTTTGCGTCATCGCTGGTGCGTACCAGCTTGACGTGGTCGAGTGCGATGCCTTGATACGGGGGCAGTGGCGGTGCGGCAGCTGTATCCATGAAACCGGATCAGCCTTTGCGCGAGAATTTCGCGGTCAGCTGATTCAGTTTTTCCAGGCGCAGACGGTTCGCCTCTTCGGCGGCGGCCGCGTCGCGTTCGGCTTTCTTGCGCTCGGCTTCCTTCTTGAAGCGCTGCTGCAATACTTGCGTGGCGTGGTCGCGGTGGGTTTGCGTCACTTCCGCGCCGGCCGTGCCGTCGAGGTCGTAGCGTATCTTGGCTTTTTCCATCACGCGCAGGTAGCGCAGCGAACCCGTGTGGATGCCCAGCGCCGTGCGCATCAGCTTGCGGTCCAGGTCCGGCAGGCGCGCCAGGATCTGCTTGTCGATACCGATCGACAAGGGCAGGCAATCGCGGAATGGCGGGAATTGCTCCTGGAACTGCTTCAGCAGGGCGCGCGCGGTCAGGCCGGCCGGCGCCGGCGTGGTCGCGGCGGCCGGTGCCGCCGCTGGGGCTGCATCGACTGGCGTGTCAGGAGTGGTGGCTTGCTGGTCTGGCGTGGAGCTGGTCATCGACATCATTGGTTGGGCTATAAAAGGGGAGCATAGCACGCGCCACAGGCAAGTGCATTGTCTTTTTTGGCAACTTGCGCTGCGATCCGCATGCATGTGGCCGCTCGTGCCAAGCGCGAAATGCGGGAAATGTGTATAATGTCGGCTTGCGCTGATGACTGGACCCCGTGTTTGACGGTCTGGCTCAGGTGTGCAGGGGATAGGAGCAGTGCGGTGCAGGGCCATCATTATTGATATTTTTGATACCAGATATTTTGCTTATCAATTATCCAGATAACTGGCCTTCGTGCATAATCTTGCTCTCCGCTGTGTCTTCACTGAACAACAATAGATTCAAGCCCGTTCTGGTACGGGCTTTTTTTCATTCCGCAATGTACATCGCTTATTTATCTGACCCGGCTTCGGCCCCGCCGCCGCTGGATGCGCGGGCTTTGAACGTTCCGATAGACAGGCGCCGCTGCCGTTAACACGGCAGCCGCAACAATACGCTCCATCGAGTCCGGTTTCGCAGGCTTAGGTGGAATCATTCACTTCGCGCCGACACCATCTGGTCTCGCATTAAGAGATATCTCATGAAGAATACGCCAAAAACTTTAACGTTGTCCGCCAAGGCGCCACGCCCAGCCGCGGCACCACTTGCCGTACCCAAAACGACTTTATCTTACTTCATCGATAATGCGCAAGCGAATCCGGAAGCCACCGTCACGACGGCGCCGACCGTCGTCACCGTGGTGAAGAAAAGCCGCTCGCGCCTGGCCGCCGTGCCGCCGGCCGAGCCGGTTGTCGAAGCCGCCGTCAGCGCACCTGTCGCCGAGGCTGCTGCCGAGGTGGCCGACGCCGCACCGGCCAAGACGCCGAGCGTGAAGATCGCCCCGGGCGCCAAGGCCCCGGCCGCGCCGCGCAAGGTCAGCGAAAGCGCCGCCACGAACAAGGTGGTGACGGCAGCCCGCTCGAAAGTCGTGCGCGCCAAGCCGGAAGCGGCCCCCGTGACCATCATCACCGGCGCGCAAGTGGTCAGCAAGACCACCGATGCCGACGCCCTGGCCGCCATCGATACCTCGAATTACTTCTTGCCGACCGTCAAGGTGCCAGGCCGCCGCGGCCGTAAACCAAGCGAATTCACGCCGGAAAACGATGAAGTGGCGGCACTCAACGCCGTCGAGCGCGCCGAACTGAAGGCCGTCTCGAAAGCGCGCGACCGCAAGGCCAAGGGCGGCCTGGCGGACGCATTGGGCGATCCGGAAGCGTCGGCAGCGGACCTGGAACGCCGCCGCAAGCAGATCACGGGCTTGATCAACATGGGCAAGGAACGCGGTTTCCTCACTTATGCCGAGATCAATGACCAATTGCCGGAAAACATCATCGATCCGGAAGCGATCGAAGGCATCATCGCCACCTTCAACGACATGGGCATCGCCGTCTACGAGCGCGCCCCTGACGCGGAAAGCCTGTTGTTGACCGACAACGTCGCCACCGTCACCAGCGACGATGAAGTGGAAGCGGCCGCCGCCACGGCCCTGTCGACCGTCGACTCCGACTTCGGCCGCACCACCGACCCCGTGCGCATGTACATGCGTGAGATGGGTGCCGTGGCGCTGCTGACGCGCGAAGGCGAGATCGAGATCGCCAAGCGCATCGAAGGCGGCCTGAAGGACATGATCCAGGCCATTTCCGCCTGCCCGACCACCATCGGCGAAATCGTCGCGCTGTCGCAAAAAATCGCGCGCGATGAAATCAAGGTCGATGAAGTGGTCGACGGTTTCGTCGACTTGAACGAAAGCAATGCTCCGGCGCCGGCAGCCGCCGCCGCGCCCGTCGCCGCCAGCGGTGACGACGAGGAAGAGGAAGAAGAAGCCGAGGAAGAAGACGGCGACGCCAATGGCGGCGCGGCCGGTTTCTCCAGCGAGCAATTGGCGCAGCTGAAAAAGAATGCGTTGGAGAAATTCAACGTCATTTCGACGCAGTACGAGAAGATGCGCAAGGCGCCCGAGGGTTACAACTCGAAAGCTTACGTCAAGGCGCAGGAAGCCATTTCGCAGGAATTGCTGGGCATCCGCTTCACGGCCAAGGTCGTTGAAAAGCTGTGCGACACCCTGCGCGGCCAGATGGAAGAAGTGCGCCACATCGAGCGCGCCGTGCTGGAACTGTGCGTGAACAAATGCGGCATGCCGCGCGCCCACTTCATCAAGGTGTTCCCGGGCAATGAATGCGACCTGGAATGGGTCGACCGCGAAGTCGATTGCAAGTATCCGTACAGCGCCATCCTCAGCCGCAACGTGCCTGCCGTCAAGGAACTGCAAAAGAAGATGATCGACCTGCAAGCCCGCGTGGCGCTGCCGCTGGCGGACTTGCGCAAGATCAACAAGCAGATGGCGGCCGGCGAAAAGCGCGCCCGTCACGCGAAACGCGAAATGACGGTGGCCAACTTGCGCCTGGTTATCTCGATCGCCAAGAAGTACATCAACCGCGGCTTGCAATTCCTCGATCTGATCCAGGAAGGCAACATCGGTCTGCTGAAGGCCGTCGATAAATTCGAATACCGCCGCGGCTACAAGTTCTCGACCTACGCCACCTGGTGGATCCGCCAGGCCATCACGCGTTCGATCGCCGACATGGCCCGCACCATCCGCGTGCCGGTGCACATGATCGAAACGATCAACAAGATGAACCGCATCTCGCGCCAGATCATGCAGGAAACGGGCAGCGAACCGGACCTGGCGACCCTGGCCGTCAAGATGGAAATGCCGGAAAACAAGGTACGCGAGATCATGAAGATCGCCAAGGAGCCGATTTCCATGGAAACGCCGATGGGCGAAGATGGCGATTCGCAACTGGGCGACTTTATCGAAGACAACACCACGCTGGCGCCGCTGGACGCCGCGCTGCACGCCTCGATGCGCAACGTGATCAAGGAAGTGCTGGACTCCCTGACGCCGCGCGAAGCGAAAGTGCTGCGCATGCGTTATGGCGTGGAAATGTCGAACGACCACACCCTGGAAGAAGTGGGCAAGCAGTTCGACGTGACGCGCGAGCGCATCCGCCAGATCGAAGCGAAAGCCATGAGCAAGCTGCGCCAGCCTTCGCGTTCGGACAAACTCAAAACCTTCCTGACGCAAAACTAGAGACACCTGTCAGAACCTACTGCGCGTCGTGACTTGCGGCCTGCGATGCTCACTGTACTAAAGTACAGTTCCGCGTCTCGGCCACAATTCACTTCCGCTCGCTACGGTTCTGTCAGCTGTCGCGATAGTTGTTGAGTATGTTTAAAAAGAGGCGCAAGCCTCTTTTTTTTCGTCCGTCCCCGGCGTCGCCTTACAGAAAATGCATGCGCTGGCCCGTCACGCCGGCGCGGTGACGGCGCCGCAGCTGGTACAGCGCCACGCCGCTGGCAGAGATGAGGAAGGTGATGAGCAGCCATTCCAGCGGGTTGCGGCGCGGCGGCGGCGCCGGCGACGCTTGCGACGGCACGGCGAAGGCCTGGAATTTATGCCCCGTGTAGATGGCGCCCACCACCAGGCCCGCGTCCGTGATCTTGTTGGTCAGGTACAGGCCATCGTCGCGGCGGCGCACCGTCATCACGCCTTCCTTGTAGACAAAGGTCATCGGTTCAAAGCCCTTGATGCTGACGCTGCCGACCACGTGCCCGGCCGCATTGACTGCCGTGGCGTAGCTGTCGCCCTGGCCGATCATGGCGCCCAGGTCGAGCATGCGCTTGCCGTCCCAGGCAAACGCGTGCCAGCGGCGCTTCTCCGTTTCCGACGCGCCCACGATCAGGCCTGCGTCATTGATGGCGGTGGCCGAGCTGATGCGTCCGCCGGGCAGGGTGCCTATTTCCTGCATGCCCGCGCCGGGCCGGTAGACGAAGGCGCGGCGGTAGCCATCGCCGCGCTGCGCCGTGCCCACCACCACGCCATGGTTGTTCAGGCCGCTGGCATAGCTGCTGGCGCCGCCCAGGGTGCCCAGGTCTTGCAGGCTGTGATCGGCTTTCGTGACGAAGGCGTGGAAGTCGCCGCCGCTGGTATCGGCGTAGCCGGCGATCGTGCCGTCGCGCGTGATGGCCGTGGCATAGCTGCTGGTGCCGCCCAGGGTGCCCAGGTCGCGCATGCCGCCCGCCGCATCGTAGTGGAAGGCGTGCCAGGCGCCGCTGGCCGTCTGCGCCGAGCCGACCACCACGCCATGGATATTGATGGCCTTGGTGAAACCTTCAGCGCCGCCCAGGGTGCCCAGCTCGCGGATGCGGCCATGCTGATACGTGACGGCGCGGCGCCGTCCTTCTTCCTCCATGATGATGCCGGCCACCAGGCCCGCCGGGTTCAGGTCGGACGCGATGCTGCCATTGCCATCCCGCTCGCCAAAGCCGCGTTCGGCATAGATGGCGGCGCTGGCGGTGGGGGCGGCGGCGGCGGCCAGCAGGCACAGGCCGAGCAGTGAGGCATGGAAGCGTAAGAAGCGTGGCGGCATGATAGTTTCCTCAAAGAAAAAACTTACTATACTTCCTTGTGTTGAAAATGCATACTTAATTTGCTACTGTTTTTGCTAATTTTTGTATTTCATCATGCGCGGCCGGCGCGCCTTTCCTCGCGTGCGGCAGGTGGATGGCCAGCACCGTGCCCCGGCCCGCCTGGCTGTCGATGCGCAGTTCGCCGCCCAGCGCATGGACGCGTTCGCGTATGCTTTTCAAGCCGAAGGCGGCCTTCTTGCCGTGGTCGCCGGGCTGCATGCCGATGCCGTTGTCGCTGATGCGCAGCACGATGGCATCTGTATCCTGCGCCAGCGCCACTTCCACTTCGCTGGCCTGGGCGTGGCGCACGATGTTCGACAGCGATTCCTGCAGCACGCGGAAGATGGCCGACGTCTGGCGCTGATCCAGGCCCAGGTCGGGTGCCGCGCTGTCGAGCGAGAGCCGGTAGCGGATGGCGCCGCGCCCCTCCATCTGGCGCAGCAGCCATTCGGCCGCCGGCCCCAGTCCCAGCTCCAGGGTACTGGGATGCAAGTCATTGATGATGGTGCGCACCGAGCGGATGGTGGCGTCGATGGTGTCGAGCACGCGCTGGGCGTGGCGGTGCAGGCGCGGATGGGCCCTGGCCGTGCGCGCATGCAGCAGCGACACGTCGATGCGCAGCACCATCAGGTTCTGGCCCAGGTCGTCATGAATGTCGAGCGCGATGCGGCGCCGCTCCTCTTCCTTGATGGTCTGCTGGTGGTCGCTCAGTTCGCGCAACTGGGCCAGGGTGCGCTGCAGGTTTTCCTCGTTGCGCTTGCTTTCCGTGATGTCGATGGCCATGGCGATGATCATCTGCGGCCGGCCTTGCGCGTCAAACACGGGTTTCTTGTGCGTCTGCAGCAAACGATTTTCCTGCAACCGCGCGTTCCACACCAGTTCTTCGCGGATCACCACCTGGCGGCTGGCAAACGCTTCCTGGTCCGCCGCCTGGAAGTCCTTCGTCTGTTCGTCGGGAAAATGCTGTACGTCGCGCCCGTCGGCGATGTCCTGCTGGCATACCCCCCATTGCTGTTCGCAGGCCTGGTTCATCAGCACGATGCGCGAATCGGCGTCTTTCAGGAACAGCGACAGGGGCATCATGGAAATGATGTCCTGCAGCCGCTCTTCGCTGCGCGCCAGGGCCGCTTCCGTCTGCGCGCGCATGGCGATTTCCGCGGACAGTTGGAGATTGACATCGAGCAACTGGGCCGTGCGCAGGGCCACGCGGCTTTCCAGCTCCGCATGGGCCAGGCTCAACGCGTGTTCGGCCCGCTTGTGTTCCGTGATGTCGCTGATCATGACCAGCGCGCCCGTCAGGGTGCCGTGCCGGTTGTACAGGCGGCGTCCGCTGAGCATGGCCCAGCGCTCCGAGCCGTCGCCATGCCGGTAATGCAGTTCTCCCATGCAGCTATCGGTCGCCGTCTGGCGCAGCGGACACAGGCGCAGCAAGGTGGCCTCGTCGTGGAACTCGTCCATCGCGTGGTCCAGCAACTGTTCGGCGGGAACGCCCAGCATGTCGCACAGGCGCTGGTTGACGTACAGGATGCGGCCGTGCGCATCCGTCTGCCACATGCCGTCCTGCCCCGTTTCGCTCAGGTGCTGGTAGCGCATGAGGCTATCGTCAAGCTGCGCGCGCGTCATGGCGAGATGGCTGCGCAGCGTGCGCATCAGCCAGACGACCGCGCCGGCGGCGGCGGCCAGCAGCAGGGTCAGCGAGACATGCTCCCAGAAGTCGAGCTGTTGCCACGCCACGCCGGCCAGCCAGCCCAGCACGATCAGGATGAGGGCGGCGCATGCCGCGCCCAGCGTTTCAATCGACCATTTGCTCATCCGCGTCCCTGGCGTCATGGTTGGCCGCTGCGGTGCGCATGGGGCCGGAGTGGAAAAGGTGTCAGCCGCTAGTGTAATACCAATTGTTGCTTTCTTGAGAATATTTTGCTTTCTAGCAAGCAAAAGGGCCGGCCCTTGCGGCGCCGGTCCCTGCTTGCCAAAGACGACCGGGCGCGATCAGCCCGTGTTGCGCAGGCCGGCCGCCACGCCATTGATCGACAGCTGGATGCCGCGGTGCACCCTTTCATCGATTCGGCTTTCCGCCGACAGGGCGCGGTTGCGCTTGATCAATTCCACCTGCAAGTGGTTCAGCGGATCGAGATAGGCGAAGCGGTTCTGGATCGAGCGGGCCAGCAGCGGATTACCCGCCAGGCGCTCCGTGTTACCGGTGATCAGCTCGAGGCAGCGCAAGGTGGTGCCATGCTCTTCCGTGATGCGCTTGTAGATGCGTTCGCGCAAGTCCTGATCCGCCACCAGTTCCGCATAGCGCGAGGCGATCGCCAGGTCCGTCTTGGCCAGCACCATGTCCATGTTCGACAGCAGGGTGGCGAAGAACGGCCATTCGGCATACATGGCGCGCAGGGTGGCGATCCTGTCATCCTGCGCGGCGCCGTCGGCCTGCTGGATCCAGGCCTCGATGGCGCTGCCGAAGCCGAACCAGCCCGGCAGCAGCAAGCGGCACTGGCCCCAGGAAAAGCCCCAGGGAATGGCGCGCAAGTCTTCGATGCGCTGGTTGGCCTTGCGCGAGGCGGGACGGGAACCCAGGTTCAGCTCGGCGATTTCCGCGATCGGCGTAGCCGAGAAGAAATACTCGGTAAAGCCCGGCGTTTCATACACGAGGTGGCGGTAGGCGTGATAGGCGAGGTCCGACAGCTGCGCCATCACCGCTTCGAACTGCGCCAGCCGGCTGGTGCGGGCCGGATTGGCTTCCTGCGGCGCCAGGCTCGCTTCCAGGGTGGCGGCCACCAGCAATTCCAGGTTGCGCCGGCCGATTTCCGCGTTGGAAAATTTCGAGGCGATGATTTCGCCCTGTTCCGTCAGGCGGATCTGGCCGTTGACGGTGCCCGGCGGCTGGGCCAGGATGGCTTCGTAGCTGGGTCCGCCGCCACGGCCCACGGTGCCGCCGCGGCCATGGAACAGGCGCAGCTTGACGCCGGCCTTCTGGAAGTCGGCCACCAGCGCCAGTTCCGCCTTGTACAGTTCCCAGTTCGACGTCAGGAAGCCGCCATCCTTGTTCGAGTCGGAATAGCCGAGCATGACTTCCTGCAATTGTCCCTGCTTGGCGATCAGTTGTTTGACCAGGGGCAAGGCCATGAGTTCGCTCATGATGCCGGCCGCGCGCTGCAGGTCGGGGATCGTCTCGAACAGGGGGATGACCATCAGTTCGCACGTGCTGTCGCCGGCGCCACCCGCCTTCCAGTCGGTGCGCAGCAAGCCTGTTTCCTTTTGCAGCAGCAATACTTCCAGCAAGTCGGACACGGTTTCCGTGTGCGAGATGATGTAGTTGCGGATGGCCCGCGCGCCGTAGCGCTGGCGGATGTCGCGCGCGGCGCGCAAAATCGCCAGTTCCGAATCCGTTTCCGTGGCGTAGCTGATGTAAGGCGAGTACAGCAGGCGCGGCTGCGCCAGTTCATTCAGCAGCAGCGCCTGCTTGTCTTCCTCGGACAGGGCCGTGTAATCGGCCGCCACGCCGCTTTTCGCGAACAGGTCGGCCAGCACGCGTTCGTGCACGTCGGACGTCTGGCGCATGTCGAGCGACGCCAGGTGGAAGCCGAAGATGTCGGCCGCGCGCGCCAGGGTGGCCAGGCGCGGGCGCACGAGGGCGATGCCGTGGTGCGACTCGAGCGAGGCGACGATGGTGCGCAAGTCGGCGACAAAGGCGGCCGCATCCGGATAGGCGGCTGCCGCGCCCACTTCCTTGCGCAGGATGTTGGTGGCGCCCAGCGCGCGCGCCGTGGCGGCCAGGCGCGCATAGATGCCGATCAGGGCGCGGCGGTACGGCTCGTCGCTGCGGTGCGGCGAGGCGTCCGGCGACTGGTCGGCCAGCGCCTGCAGTTCGGCGCTCACGCCCACCATCAGGGTCGAGACGGACAATTCCGCGCCCAGCGCGTGCACTTCATCGAGGTAAAAGTCGAGGATGGTGGTGGCGTGGCGCGCCAGCGCATGCTGCATGGTGCCCGCGTTCACGTTCGGGTTGCCGTCGCGGTCGCCGCCGATCCAGCTGCCCATCTGCACGTAGGCGGCGTTGATCGGCTCGATCGTGCCGTCGCCGTTCGGGTACTCGGCGGCGATGTCGTCCTCGATGTCGTCATACAGGCCCGGCAGTTCGCGCAGGAAGGTGATGCGGTAGTAGGACAGCGCGTTTTCGATCTCGTCGGCCACCGTCAGCTTCGAGTAGCGCAGCATGCGCGTCTGCCACAGGGTGGCCACGCGCGAGCGCAGCAGCTGCAGGTTGGCGTGCCGCTCTTTCGGCGTCTGCGGCAAGTCGCGCTCGGCCAGCAGGCGGGCGATGTCGTGCTCGGCGTCGAGGATGCTCTTGCGCTGCACTTCCGTCGGGTGGGCCGTCAGCACGGGGGCGATCAGGGCATCCTGGAAGAAGGTGTCGACCGTCTTGCGCGGCACGCCGGCGGCGCGCAGTTTTTTCAGCGCGAAGCTGACGCTGCCTTTTTGCGCCGGCGAGCCGGCCAGCAGGTGGGCGCGGCGGCGGCGGATGTGGTGCTGGTCTTCCGCAATGTTGGCCAGGTGCGAAAAGTAGGAAAAGGCGCGCACGACGGAAATCGTCTGTTCGCGGCTCAGTTCCTTGAGCATGGCGTCGAGTTCCAGCGCGGCGCCCGCGTCCGCTTCGCGGCGGAAGCGCACGGACGTCTGGCGTATGGTTTCCACCACATGGAAGACGGCGTCGCCTTCCTGTTCGCGCAGCACGTCGCCCAGCAGGCGGCCCAGCAGGCGGATGTCTTCCTTCAGCGGCGCGTCCTTGTCGGAGCCGGCGGCCGGGACTATTTCTGGTGCTACTGCGTCATTGAGCATAATAAAGAACCAAAGTAAGTGTAAAAGCAAGGGAATGTGGATCGCACCGGGCGTTTGGCCGCAGAGGGGAGGGGGCGCATGATAAAATTTGTGGTCTTGAACATGGACGCTAGCCTGACTTGGCCGTATAGGCAAAGGGATAACGATTATAGCGACGCCGGGCGCCATTTCGATACAAATCGGTATCACGTCCGGCGAAATGGCAACGAAAAACGACAACGACAGCGAAAGAACCTTGTTTTGAAAGCATCCGAATTGACCCCGAACGAATTGACGCCGATGATACCCGCCCGCCTGGTGATCGCCACGCGCGAGAGCCGTCTTGCCATGTGGCAAGCTGAACACGTGCGTGCGCGTCTGGCCGCCCTGTATCCGCAGTGTAGCGTTGAAATTCTCGGCATGACCACACGCGGCGACCAGATTCTGGACCGCGCCTTGTCCAAGGTAGGCGGCAAGGGCCTGTTCGTCAAGGAGCTGGAAGTGGCGATGGAAGAGGGCCGCGCCGACCTGGCCGTGCATTCGCTGAAAGACGTGCCGATGGAGTTGCCGGATGGCTTTGCCCTGGCCGCCATCCTCGAGCGCGAAGACCCGCGCGATGCGTTCGTGTCCAACGATTACGCCAGCCTGGCCGAGCTGCCGCACGGCGCCGTCGTCGGCACCAGCAGCCTGCGCCGCCAATCGCTGATCGCCGCGCGCTATCCGCACCTGACGATCCTGCCCCTGCGCGGCAACCTCGATACGCGCCTGGGCAAGCTGGACCGTGGCGATTACGCCGCCATCATCCTGGCCGCCGCCGGCCTGAAACGCCTGGGCCTGGCGTCGCGCATCCGCGCCGTGCTGGCGCCGGAAGACAGCTTGCCAGCCGCCGGCCAGGGCGCCATGGCGA
Organism: Janthinobacterium rivuli; assembly: GCF_009208735.1. Lineage (GTDB taxonomy): Bacteria > Pseudomonadota > Gammaproteobacteria > Burkholderiales > Burkholderiaceae_D > Janthinobacterium. Next base: position 32,654 of record NZ_WFLJ01000015.1, read on the forward strand.
TCGAGGTGCGCGCCGGTCGCGCCGACGGCATCGACATGACGGCCCTGCTGGCGCCGCTCAACCATGCCGATACGGCGCACGCCGTCACGGCCGAGCGCAAGGTGTCGAAGATCTTCGGCGGCAGCTGCCAGATTCCGCTGGCCGCGTTCGCCACCGTCGAGGGCGAACAGATGCGCTTGCGCGCCATGGTCGCCACGCCGGACGGCGCGCGCATGGCCAGCGCCGACGTCAGTGGCCCGTCCAGCGCGCCAGAACTGCTGGGCGAACGGGTGGCCGAACTGCTGCGCGGGCAAGATGCCGCCGGCATCCTCGCCTCGTGCGCCGTTACACCCGACAACCATGAAGGCCTGGCGCCGCATGCCTGACAGCGTGGTGATCACGCGGCCCGCGGCGCAAGCGGGGCCGCTGGCCGCCCGGATCGCGGCGCTGGGTTGGCCCGTGACCCTGCTGCCGCTGCTGGAAATCCACGCGCTTGACGGCAAGGAGGAATGCGCGCAGCTGCAAGCCGTGCTGGCGCGCCTGACCGACTACGACCTGGTGGCGTTCGTCTCGCCGAACGCCATCGACTGCGTCTTTGCGCACCTGCCCGCCTGGCCGCCCGGCCTGCCGCTGGCCGTGGTGGGCGAGGGCAGCCGGATGGCCCTGGCCGCGCATGGCGTCACGCAGGCCAACGCCAGCATCACCAGTCCGCTCGACACGGCGCGCAGCGATTCCGAACATTTATTATTGGCGCTGGACTTGCCGGCCCTGCGCGGCAAGCGCGTGCTGATCGTGCGCGGCGATGGCGGACGCGACTACCTGGCCGACGGCTTGCGCGCGGCCGGCGCCGAAGTCGAGTTCGTCACGGCCTACCGCCGCCAGGTGCCGACGCTGACGCCGGCCTTGCGGGCGACCCTGGAAAACCTGTTGCAGCATAATAATGACTGGATCATCACCAGCTCGGAAGCGCTACGCGGTTTGCTGGCGCTGCTGGGCGAAATGGATGCTGAAAAGATGGCTGTTGTGAAAATGCAACAGCAGCATCTGATCGTGCCGCACGCCCGCATTGCACAAACGGCGGCGGACCTGGGTTTTGCCCGTGTCACCTTGACAGGATCAGGCGACGCGGGAGTGCTCGCCGCGTTACAATCACGACCATGAACGAAATGCCTACACTCTCCGAACCGAATGCATCGCCTGCCGGCGCCGTGAAGACGGCGCCGCAGGCGGCCGACCAACCCGCCGGCCGCGCGCCGACCCTGCTCGAACAGCTGCAAAAGCCCATGAGCATCGCCGTCATCGTGCTGGCCGTGCTGCTCGCTGCGCAAAGCTGGTCGACCAGCAAGCAGATCCGCAACCTGCGCGAAGAAGTGGCCAAACGCCTGCAAAAGGGCGATGTCAGCAATGCCGAAACGGGCGTGCTGGCGCGCAACGTGCAAGAAGGCACGAAAGAGCTGCAAATCAAGGTGGGTGCGCTGGAAAACCGCCAGAGCGAAACGCAAAGCCAGCAGCTGGCCCTGGAACAACTGTACAACGACTTGTCGAAGAACCGCGACGAGTGGGCGCTGACGGAAATCGAGCAAGTGCTGTCGACGGCCAGCCAGCAGCTGCAACTGGCCGGCAACGTGCCCGGCGCGCTGATCGCCCTGCAAAACGCCGACCGCAGCCTGTCGCGTTCCGACAAGCCGCAATTCATCACCATCCGCCGCGCCATCGGCCGCGACATGGAAAAACTCAAGGCCCTGCCCAGCGTCGATTCGACGGGCGTGGCGCTGCGCCTCGATGCCGTGATCGCCCAGGTCGATTCCCTGCCGATGCTGTCCGACGAAACGCCGGCCTTGCCGGCCGCGCCGGAAAAGCCGAAGAAGGCCGGGGCCAAGCCCGTGCGCGATGCGGCCGGCAAGCTGGTGGGACCGCCGGCGCCGGAACCGCTGCTGCAAAAAGTGCGCGACGGCTTCAATACCTGGAGCGGCGACATGTGGGCCGACGTGCGTCAATTGATACGCATCCGCCGCGTCGATACGCCGGAAGCGCTGATGCTGTCGCCGACGCAATCGTATTTCTTGCGTGAAAACGTCAAGCTGCGCCTGCTCAATGCCCGCATGGCCTTGTTGTCGCGCAATGAAACGGCCTTCCGCAACGACTTGATCGCCGCGCAGGATGCGCTGGCCAAGTATTTCGACACCCGCGCCAAGAGCACGCAGACGGCGCAAGCCCTGCTGCGCCAGGTGCAGGGCAGCAACCTGGCCATCGAAATGCCAACCTTGTCCGACAGTCTGACGGCTGTGCGCAACTACAAAGCGAAGTCCTGAGCCCATGCGTCTATTTCTCTGGTTACTCGCCCTGATGGCCGCGGCGATCGGTATCGCCGTGACGGCCCGTTTCAATCCCGGCAATGTGGTGCTGTTCTATCCGCCTTACCGCATCGATTTGTCGCTGAACTTCTTCCTGCTGCTGCAGGTCGTGCTGTTCGTGCTGCTGTATCTGCTGGTGCGCGCCGTGCGCGCCACCGTGCGCATGCCGGCGCAAGTGGCGGCCTACCGCCAGCGCAAGCGTGAGCGCGATGGCAACAAGGGCTTGCGCGAAGCCTTGAAAGCCCTGTTCGAAGGCCGTTTCGGCCATGCCGAGAAGGCCGCCTTGCGCGCCGCCGAGCTGGAAGAAAACGCCGGCCTGGCCGCGCTGATCGGCGCGCGCGCCGCGCACCGCATGCGCCAGTCCGAACGCCGCGACAGCTGGCTGTCCCGCGTCGAAGGCGACGCCAGCCTGAAGACGGCGCGTTTGATGACGGTGACGGAATTGCTGGTCGACGACCACCAGCCGGAAGCGGCACTGGCCGCCGTGCGCGAACTGAACGCCAGCGGCACGCGTCATATCCACGCGCTGCAATGGTCGCTGAAAGCCGAGCAGCAGGCGAAGAACTGGCCGGAAGTGCTGCGCCTCGTGCGTTCGCTCGACAAGCACCGCGCCCTGCATCCGGCCCTGTCGTCGCGCCTGCGCGAGCTGGCCTACGACCATCTGCTGTCCGACCCATCGCATGACGCTGAATCGCTGATGCGCGTGTGGTCCACCGTGCCGAGCAGCGACCGGGTCAAGCCCTACATCGCCTGCCGCGCCGCCACGGCCCTGAATGCGCGCGGCTTGCACGACGAAGCGCGCCTCGTGTGCGAAGAGTCGCTGGCGGCCGACTGGGACGAGCGCGTCGTGCGCGCCTACCGCGAAGCGGCGGCGCCGAGCGGCACGCCGGCCTTGCTGCTGCAGATCGAGCATTGCGAGCAATGGATGAAACAGCGTCCGCTGGATGCGGAACTGGCGCTGACCCTGGGCACCTTGTGCCTCAAGCAAAAACTGTGGGGCAAGGCCCAGCGCCACCTGGAGCAGGCTTTGTCCGACGCGAACGAGCCGCAAATGGTGCGCGACGCCCACCTGAAGCTGGCGCAGATGCACGACGCCTTGCAGCAGACGGAACAGGCTGCCGCCCATTACCGGCAGTGCGCACTGGCCACCATCCTGTAAGCTCATTCTTCAGACGTAAAAAAGCCGTTCAGTGCAGACTGAACGGCTTTTTTTGTGCGCGCACTCCATGGCGGAGCGCGCTGTTACCTGTTTACTTCTTCGCTACGGCGGTGCCTTCGGGCAAGGCATACGCGACCAGGGTGTCGCTCATCTTCGTGCCCAGCGAACCGTGGCCGCCGGCCATGACGACGACGAACTGGCGTCCCGACTTGTTCGACACATAGCTCATCGGCGTAGCCTGGCCGCCGGCTGGCAGGCGGGCTTTCCAGAGCACCTTGCCGTTGCTGACGTCATAGCCGCGGATGTAGTAGTCGAGCGTGCTGCTGAGGAAGGTCACGCCGCCACCGGTGGTGACCATGCCGCCCAGGCTGGGCACGCCCAGTGGCAAGGGGATCGGCACGGGACCGCTGTCGCGCGTGGTGCCGTTCTTGTGCATCCACACTTTCTTCATGGTGCGCAGGTCGACGGCGGCCACATAGCCCCACGGCGGCGCCTGGCATGGGAAGCCCAGCGGCGACAGGAAGGCCTTGATTTCCACGGCGAACGGGACGCCCGTCTGCGGCTGCAAGCCCATTTCGCCACCGGTGCCGCCCTTGGCCGTCGTTTCCGCGCGCGGCACGAGTTTTTCCAGGAAGCCCATGTAGTCAGGGTTGACGATCAACAACTGGCGCACGGGGTCGATGGCGGCGCCGCCCCATTCGAAGATACCGAGCGGGCCCGGCGAGATGACGGCGCCCTTGCCGGCCGTTTGCGGCGTGAACGGGCCTTCATAGCGGCGTTCCTTGAAGATGATGCGGCAAGCGAGCTGGTCGAACGGCGTGGTGCCCCACATGTCCGCTTCGCTGATATTGCGCTCAGGCAAGAAGGTGAGGGCCGAGAATGGCTGCGTGGGCGACAGGGTGTCGCCGGCGGCAGGATTGCTCGTCGGGACGGGTTTTTCCGGCGCCGGCACGACCAGGCTGCCGTCGCGGCGGTCGATCACATAGATGTCGCCGCGTTTCGTCGTGGCCACGACCGATGGCACTTTGCCTTTCGGCGTGTCGATGTCGACCAGCGAAGGCTGTCCGCCGATATCCATGTCCCAGATATCGTGATGCACGGTCTGGTAGACCCAGCGCACTTTACCGGTCGCCAGGTCCAGCGCGACGATGGCGCTGTTGAATTTCTCGCCATTCTTGTTGCGGTTGCCGCCCCAGGTATCGGGGGTTTCATTACCCATCGGAATGTAGACCATGCCCAGCTTTTCATCGATGCTGGCCACGCCCCACGAGTTGGGCGAGTTGTTCGTGTAGTTCTTGCCTTCAGGGAAAGGCGCCGTATCTTCCGGCGTGGCCGGGTCCCAGTTCCACATCAGCTTGCCGGTGACGGGATCGTAGCCGCGGATCACGCCCGATGGCTCTTCCGTCGAATGGTTGTCCGTCACGCTGGCGGCGATCACGGCCATTTTCTGCGAGACGGCTGGCGGCGAGGTCGGCATCAGGAAACCGCGCTTGATCATGGCCATGTTCTTATACAGGTTGACGACGCCGTTGTTGCCAAAGCTCTTGCACGACTCGCCCGTATCGGCGTTGACGGCGATCATGGTGCCATCCATGGTCGGCGCCAGGATGCGGCGCGGGCATTCCATGCTGGCAGCTTCGGGTGCGGGATTGTTTTTCGCGCGGCCCGCGTTGACGTCCCAGTAGGCGACGCCGCGGCAGATCATGTGCTGGTAGCTGGCCGCATCGCGGTTGATCTTCGGATCGTGGCGCCAGATTTCCTTGCCCGTGTCCGGATTCAGGGCGATGACGATGTTGTGCGGCGTGCACAGGTACAGCATGTCATTGACCTTCAGCGGCGTGACTTCATTGGCGATCTCGCCCGGGTCGTTCGGCCCCTTGAAGTCGCCCGTGTGGTAGGTCCAGGCTTCTTTCAGGCCGGAGATATTGGCCGGCGTGATCTGCGCGGCCGGCGCATAGCGGTCGCCATAGCCGGAGCGGCCATACGCGGACCAGTCGTTGTGCTCGACGCCGGGCGCCAGGTCGCCCGTGGCTGTGGCGGCCATGTTTTCGGCAGGCACGTCGCCATGCAGGTCATGGTAGTCCTGGAACAGGGCGATGACGCCGGCGATGACGGTCAGGGCCACGGCGGCGGAGAGGGCCGTCTTGCCCGTTTGCGGCCGTTTTGCGGAGGCGGCTGGCGCCAGGCGGCGGCTGACGAAGGGCAGCAGCAGCCAGACGGCGGCGACAAACCAGATGTCGAGGCGCGGCAGCAATTGCCACCAGTCGAATTTCACTTCAATGAGGGACCAGATCAGGGTGGCGAGCAGCAGGACGGCCATGAACGGTTGCGCGCTACGCTTGCCCTGGAACACCAGCGCGCCGGCGATCAGCATGCCGATACCGGCCAGCAGGTAGTACCACGAGCCGCCAAGACTGGCCAGCCAGATGCCGCCGCCCAGCAGGGCGAGGCCAAACAGAATGAAAATAACGCCGGTGACCTTTAATAAAGGCCCGGGCCGGAAAGAGGGAATCATCATATTCCTTTTTGCAAGGATTTATCGGTAGCGCGTTGATGCGCCATATTGAATTCAGGGAAGGCGTCGATTGCAGAATCTGCAAAGTTTGGAATCACCAGAATGTGATAGTTTATCAGAATTGATGATTGTCTTCTGGTCGCGCAATTTTTTGGAAGGCCCGCCATTTGAATCAAATAAATACTTCAAATAAGAGCAAATATTATGCTGGATGAGCGAGTTTCGGGGCTGGGAGGGGTGATGGCCATGGATGTTGAGGCGGCCGCCTCATCACGTGCTGGCAGCTCGGGGAGAATAAGCCTGAAACAGTTGTTATAAGTGGCTGCAAGAAATGCAATGCCGCTTATAATAACCCTATCTGCCGCATGGTAATATTGAAATGAAAATATGACGATATTTCAGATATTAACTCGGGGCTGACCGTAGTAATGCTTAAGTGTTTCTACTTATTATTCCAAATGACCTGTTTATTCTCTCGACAGCAACTTGCGCGTGCAGGACGGCCGTGCTGGCGAGTGTTGCTGGCCGGACGCGCAAAACACCGGCGGGCCGCTGCTGCATCGCACAAGCTGCCTGTACTTCGCTATAATTGCGCGGTTAAAACACCATCCGCTAATGAGGAACCCCATGAGTTTGAATAACGTCTCTTCCGGCCGCGACCTGCCGAACGATTTCAACGTCGTCATCGAAATCCCGATGAATGCCGATCCGATCAAGTACGAAGTCGACAAGGAAAGCGGCGCGATCTTCGTCGATCGCTTCATGGGTACCGCCATGCATTACCCGTGCAACTACGGCTACGTGCCGAACACCCTGTCGCCGGATGGCGACCCGGTTGACGTGCTGGTCATCACCCCGTTCCCGCTGATTCCAGGCGTGGTCGTGCGCTGCCGTCCTATCGGCGTGCTGAAAATGACCGACGAGTCGGGCGAAGACGCGAAAGTGCTGGCCGTGCCAGTCGACAAGGTCCTGTCGATCTACAGCCACTGGCAAAAGCCGGAAGACTTGAACGAACTGCGCCTGCGCCAGATCCAGCATTTCTTCGAGCACTACAAAGATCTGGAAAAAGGCAAATGGGTCAAGATCGACGGCTGGTATGGTCCTGAAGTGGCCAAGGAAGAAATCCTGAACGGCGTCGCCGCCTTCAAGACTGACGCCGCCAAAGCCTAAGAACACCCAGTAAAAAAACGCTCCCCGCCAGTCATGGCCGGGAGCGTTTTTTTATGCGCGAAACGGACTGTGCTCGTTCAATTCATCGAGGTAGGCGTCGATGCCGCCCCGTTCGCGTTCGAGGAAGCGTTGCACGGCGTCCGCGAAGGCCGGGTGCGCCAGCCAGTGGGCGGACCACGTCTTTTGCGGCAGGAAGCCGCGCGCCATCTTGTGCTCGCCTTGCGCGCCACCCTCGAAGGTGGCGATGCCGTTGGCGATGCAGAATTCCAGCGGCTGGTAATACGCCGTCTCGAAATGCAGGCAGGGCACGTGTTCGAGCGCGCCCCAGTAGCGGCCATACAGGGTCTCGCTCGTGTGGATCAGCAGCGAGGCGGCAATGGCCCGGCCTTCGCGTTCGGCGATCACCAATAGAATGTTCTGCGGCATGCTGAAGGCTATGCGCTGGAAGAAGTCCAGGCTCAGGTAGGGCGAGGAGCGGTGTTCCGCATAGGTATTGCTGTAGCAGCGGTGGAACAGTTGCCAGTCCGTCTCCGTTGCGTCGCTGCCGCGCACCTGGCGCAGGGTCACGCCCGCTTCACGCACCTTGCGCCGCTCGGCGCGGATATTCTTGCGCTTCTTGTGTTCCAGGGTGGCGAGGAATTGCTCGAAATCCGTGTAGCCGGGATTGAGCCAGTGAAACTGCACGCCACTACGCATCAGGTAGCCAGCCTCCGCCAACTGGCGCGCTTCGCTTTCCGGCGGGAACAGGATGTGGCAGGACGACACGTCGGCCGCTTGCTGCTGGGCCTGCAGGAAGGCCAGCAGGGCCGCGCGCGCCTGCCCATCGCGGGCCAGCAAGCGCGTGCCGCTGACGGGCGTAAACGGAATGGCCGACAACAGTTTCGGGTAATATTCGAGACCATGTTGCTGATAGGCATCGGCCCAGGCCCAGTCGAACACGTACTCGCCATACGAATGCATCTTCAGATACAGGGGCAGGGCGGCGGCCAGCACATCGCCTTGCCACAGCGCCAGGTAATTCGGCTGCCAGCCCGTGTCCGCGCTGGCGCAGCCGGACTCGTGCAGCGCGTGCAGGAAGGCGTAGGAAAGGAAGGGATTGGCCTCCGCCTGGCTGGCCAGTAGTTCAGACCAGGCCGCTTCGCCAATTTCAGCCAGGGTAGAGACGATAGCCGTGCGATAATTCATTGTTGTAGTGTGCATTCATCACTCTCGGGGCGCCGCCGTCGGCCTGCGCGCCCCTGTCTTGTTTAATAGAACGAAATATCCATCATCATCATGACAGTCAAAGTCGCAATTGCTCAAATGAATAGTACGGTCGGCGATCTGGCCGGCAACCGTGCCAAGATCTTCGACCTTTCCCGCCGCGCCTTTGAGGCGGGCGCCGATATCGTGCTCACGCCGGAACTGTCGCTGGTCGGCTATCCACCCGAGGACCTGTTGCTGCGCAATGCATTCTACGCAAAAACGCAGGAAGCGTTTGCGGCGCTGGCCTTGGAGTTGGCCCAGTTCAAGGATTTGCACGTGGTGGTGGGCTTGCCCCTGCAGGACGAGAAGGGCGTGCGCCACAATGCCGCCTCCGTGCTGCTGAACGGCGAAGTGCTGGGCACCTACCGCAAGCATGACTTGCCGAATACGACCGTTTTCGACGAAAAACGTTACTTTACGTCGTCGGACCAGGCTTTCGTGTTTGGCGTGAAGGGCGTGCGCTTCGGCATCAATATCTGCGAAGACACGTGGTTCGAGCACGCGCCGATGCGCGCCCGCGCGGCCGGCGCGCAAGTGCTGCTGGTGCCGAATGGTTCGCCCTACCACATGAACAAGCAGCATTTGCGCTATGAAACCATGCGCAGGAATGTCAGCGCGCAAGGCATGGCCCTCGTGTACGCCAACCTGGTCGGTGGCCAGGACGAACTGATTTTCGATGGCGACTCGTTCGTCATGGATGCGGCCGGCACCATTTGCGCCCAGCTGCGCCACTTCGCGGAAGACTTGCAGCTGGTTGAGTTCGATGGCGCCACGCCCGTGCCGCAGCCGCTGGCCGCGCCGCTGACGACGGAGGCGCAGGTGTACCAGGCGCTGGTGCTGGGCGTGCGCGACTATATTGGGAAGAACGGCTTCCCTGGCGTGCTGATCGGCATGTCGGGCGGCGTCGATTCCGCGCTGACCCTGGCCATCGCCGTCGATGCGCTGGGCGCCGACAAGGTGCGCGCCGTCATGATGCCGTCGCAATTCACGGCCGATATCTCGTGGATCGATTCGCGCGACATGGTAAAACGCCTCGATGTGCGCTACGATGAAATTCCGATCAAGCAAACATTCGACGCCTTCCGCGCCACCCTGGCTGACGAGTTCGCCGGACTGGCGGAAGACGCGACGGAAGAAAACATCCAGGCGCGCATCCGTGGCACCTTGCTGATGGCCTTGTCGAACAAGCATGGCAGCATCGTGCTGACGACGGGCAACAAGAGCGAGATGGCAGTCGGCTATTGCACCCTGTATGGCGACATGGCGGGCGGCTTTGCCGTGATCAAGGATATCGCCAAGACGCTGGTGTACCGTTTATGCGCGTATCGCAACAGCGTGTCGGACGTGATCCCCGAGCGCATCCTGACGCGCGGACCGTCGGCCGAACTGCGCGCCGACCAGCTGGACCAGGATTCCTTGCCGCCGTACGACGTGCTCGACGGCATCATGCAGCTGTACATGGAAGAAAACCGGCCGATCGCCGAGATTATCGAGGCTGGCTACCCGCCGGCCGATGTGGCCCGGGTCACGCGCCTGATCAAGATCAATGAATACAAGCGGCGCCAGTCGCCGGTGGGCATCCGCGTCACGCACCGTGGCTTCGGCCGCGACTGGCGCTATCCGATTACCTCCAAGTTCTACGAGTAATGAGGGGAACCCCGCCAAACCTACTGCGCAGCTCACTACCGGGCATCCGTTGCTCACCGTACTAAAGTACGGCTCCGCTACTCAACCCGGTATTGAACTTGCTCGCTACGGTTTCGCAGGGTCCCGTTAAGCCAGTTGGTGAAGAATTGACGATTATCAATAAGGAGAAAGCCATGAAGCAGATTACAGCCATCATCAAACCATTCAAGCTCGACGAAGTACGCGAGGCGCTGGCCGATGTGAACGTGACGGGCTTGACCGTGACGGAAGTGAAGGGCTTCGGCCGCCAGAAAGGCCATACCGAGCTGTACCGTGGCGCCGAGTACGTGGTCGACTTCCTGCCGAAGGTCAAAGTCGAAGTGGTGGTGGATGACAGCGTGTCGGAACTGGTGGTCGACGCCATCATCAAGGCGGCCCGCACGGGCAAGATTGGCGATGGCAAGATCTTCGTGCGCGACGTGGAACAGGTCATCCGCATCCGCACGGGCGAAACGGGTCCAGACGCGGTGTAAGTGTTTCAGCTTGGGCCGCTGACCTTCAGCGCCCAAGCATAGCCGGATCCTATCCGGTTAGCCGTCAGCGCCCCAGGCGCATGTCGAATTTCCAGCAGATCAGGCGCAGAATCGTGATGCCGCTGGCGCTGGTCCACAGCGCGAAGTCGTGCTCGGCGCCGAAGTGCATCTGCAGCAGGTAGGCCCAGCAGCCGAAAAACGCGCAGATGGCGTACGGTTTGCCGTCGCGAAACACCATCGGCACTTCGTTGCAGACGATGTCGCGCATCACGCCGCCAAAAATCCCCGTAATCACCCCCATCATCGACGCGATGAAGAGCGGCATGCCGGCGCGCGTCGCTTCTGCCACGCCTGCGATGGCGAACATGCCCAGGCCGATGGCGTCGGCCACGATGATCAGGCGCTCCGAGACGATCTGGCGCAAGTGCTGGATCAGGGGTGCGGCCGTCAGGGCCAGCACGAAGATGAGAATCGCGTATTCCTGGTGCGACACCCAGAACAGGGGCCGTTTGTCGAGCAGGATGTCGCGCAGGGTGCCGCCGCCAAACGCCGTGATGAAGGCCACGACGAACACGCCGACGAGATCCATGCGCTTGCGGCGCGCCTCGATGAAGCCGGAAAACGCGCCCACCAGGATGGCGATGATCTCGATGATCTTGATCAAGGAGCCAGGCGGCAATTGGGGTGGCATCATGGGTGGAGCGCTTGAGCAGGAAATAATTGTCACAGGTTAACATGACACGGCCCCGAATGGTGACAAACGGGGCCGTGTGCAGGGTGTAACTTGTGACTGAATGGTGTTTTCTTGCCGGCAAGCTCAGCGAATGGGTTGCAGCGCGGAAGAAAGCAGTACCACCAGCGCACCATCGCCCCCTTCGGAGCGGCGCGCCTGGCAAAAGGCGACGACTTCATCCTTTTGCACGAGCCAGCTGTGCACCATCGATTTCAAGACCGGTTCCTGGCCTTTCGAGCCGAAACCCTTGCCGTGGATCACGCGCACGCAGCGCAGCTTGCGCCGCGTCGCCTGGTTCAGGAAGGCGCCGATGCCGTCGCGCGCCTCGTCGCGGCGCAAGCCGTGCAAGTCCAGCTCATCCTGGATGGGCCAGTGGCCCTTGCGCATCTTCTTGACCACGTCCGGCCCCACGCCGGGGCGGGCGTAGTTCAGGGCCGGATCGTTTTCCAGATAATGGTCGACTTCGAACAAGTCCGACAACGACTCGCGCAGCACGGCCGCATCGTCCTCTTCCGGAGACAGCTTGCGGGCCGGCTGCTGGGCGCTTGCCGCACCCGTCTTGGGCAGGCTGGGCACGTAGCGGTCCGATTCGGGCAGGCGCTTGACGCCGCCGATGCTGGCCTTGAACAGATTGCTTTCCACGGCCTGCACCTTGACTTGCTTGATGCGCTCGGCCTCGGCCTGGGCGCGCGCGTCCGCCTGTTCCTTGAGCTGCTTGCTGACCGCTTTCAGGTCGGCGAAGTCTTTCATCGACGCCATGCGACGCTTACTCCTGGCCTTCCAGATAGCGCTGGGCGTCCAGTGCTGCCATGCAACCCGTGCCGGCGCTGGTGATGGCCTGGCGGTAGATATGGTCTTGCACGTCGCCGGCGGCGAACACGCCCGGTGCGCTGGTGGCGGTGGCCATGCCTTCCAGGCCCGTCTTGGTCTTGATGTAGCCGTTGTGCATGTCCAGCTGGCCTTCGAAGATGCCCGTGTTCGGCTTGTGGCCGATGGCAATGAACACGCCGTGCACGCTCAATGCTTCGACCTTGCCATCGATGGTCGACTTGATGTTCAAGCCCGTCACGCCGCCTTCGTTGCCCGTCACTTCGTCCAGAGTGTGGTTATATTTCAACACAATCTTGCCTTCGGCGACCTTGGCATTCAGGCGGTCGATCAGGATGGCTTCCGCGCGGAACTTGTCGCGGCGGTGGATCAGGGTGACTTTATTGGCGATGTTCGACAGGTACAGCGCTTCCTCGACGGCCGTATTGCCGCCGCCGACGACGGCCACTTCCTGGTTGCGGTAGAAGAAACCATCGCAGGTGGCGCAGGCGGACACGCCCTTGCCCATGAATTCCGCTTCCGATGGCAGGCCCAGGTATTGCGCCGATGCGCCCGTGGCGATGATCAGGGTGTCGCACGTGTATTCGTGGCTGTCGCCCTTCAGGCGGATCGGTTTTTCATTCAGGAAGGTGGTGTGGATGTGGTCAAACACGATTTCCGTATTGAAGCGCTCGGCGTGCTGCAACAGGCGCTGCATCAAGTCCGGACCTTGCACGCCCATCGGGTCGCCTGGCCAGTTTTCCACGTCGGTGGTGGTCATCAGCTGACCGCCTTGTTCCACGCCGGTGACCAGCATCGGGTTCAGGTTGGCGCGAGCGGCGTAGACGGCGGCGCTGTAGCCGGCTGGGCCGGAGCCGAGGATCAAAACGCGGGCGTGTTTGGTAGTGGTCATAATGAGGCTTCTCTATGAGTGGGGTCTATCCGAATTGGGGGCATACGCGCGAAGAACAAGGGCGTATTGCGCTTGCGCAAGCAATCCACGATTATAGACCAAGCCGCCTGTAGCGACGAATCGTGGGGCCGTCCGGGGCATATATGGCTTAGAATACTTCCTTATTATGGGAAATTCCCTTTCAGAAACATTTTTCACCTTGCAGCGCTTCCCAGAATGACTAAACCAGCCCAGGCCAATCAAAATAGCTACACCCGAAAACCGGTCGAACGCCGGCCCCTGCCCAACCGGCTGGTGCGGCTCTTGTCCGAGGCGCGCTGGTTCGCGCTGGCCGCGTTTGCCTTGTACTTCGTGCTGATACTGGCCAGCTTCAACAAGCTCGACCCTGGTTGGTCGCACGCCACCAATGTCGACAAGGTGGCCAACCTGGGCGGCAAGCTCGGCGCCACCTTCTCCGATCTGTTGCTGTACATCTTCGGTTTTTCCGCCTGGTGGTGGTGCGTGTGGCTGCTGCGCACCGTGTGGAACGGCTATCGCCGCCTGAGTAAGCGCTTCCTGCTGGAAGAGGAAGAAGTGGAGCGCGAGCACCATGTCGAGATGCTGATCCGCATCGTCGGCTTCTCCATCATGCTGATCGGCAGCATGGGCCTCGAATACCTGCGCATGGCGAAAAGCCTGCACGTGCAGCTGCCGCGCGAGCCGGGCGGCGTGCTGGGCCAGCTGGTGGGACACTCGGCCCACGTGGCCTTCGGTTTCACGGGCGCTACCTTATTACTGTTGCTGCTGTTCGGCCTGGGTTTTTCCCTGTTCTTCCATGTTTCTTGGTTGCAAGTGGCCGAGCGCATCGGCGGCGCCATCGAAGATGCGTTCAACTGGTTCGTGCTGCGCTACCAGGACCGCGAAGACCGCCGCCAGGGCGAAGTGGCCGCCGTGCGCCGCGACGAAGTGGTGGTGATCGAACGGGCCAAGCACGTGGAAAAGCATGTGGCCGCGCCACCCGTGAAGATCGAGCCGCAAGTCGTGACCGTGGTGAAATCGGAGCGCGTGGAAAAGGAACGCCAGGCCCACCTGTTCGAGAACCTGGGCGATGGCAAGCTGCCGCCCTTGTCCTTGCTCGACGAAGCGCCGCCCGTGGTGGAAACGGTGTCCGTGGAAACCCTGGAATTCACGAGCCGCCTGATCGAAAAGAAATTGTCGGACTTTGGCGTGGATGCCAAGGTAGTGGCCGCTTACCCCGGCCCTGTGGTGACGCGCTATGAAATCGAGCCGGCCACGGGCGTGAAGGGTAGCCAGATCGTGGGCCTGGCGCGCGACCTGGCCCGTTCGCTGTCCCTGACGTCGATCCGGGTGGTGGAAACCATTCCTGGCAAGAATTACATGGCCTTGGAATTGCCGAACAGCAAGCGCCAGATCGTGCGCCTGACGGAAATCCTCGGCTCCAAGGTCTACAACGATGGGGTGTCCAGCCTGACGATTGCGCTGGGCAAGGATATCGCCGGCAAGCCCGTCGTGGCCGATTTGGCCAAGATGCCCCACTTGCTGGTGGCCGGTACCACCGGTTCCGGTAAATCCGTGGGCATCAATGCGACGATTCTGTCGCTGCTGTACAAATCCGACCCGCTCGACGTGCGCCTGATCCTGATCGATCCGAAGATGCTGGAAATGTCCGTGTATGAAGGCATTCCGCACTTGCTGGCGCCCGTCGTCACCGACATGCGCCAGGCCGGCCACGCGCTGAACTGGGCCGTGAACGAGATGGAGCGCCGCTACAAGCTGATGAGCAAGATGGGTGTGCGTAACCTGGCCGGCTATAACGCGAAGATTGCCGACGCGAAAAAGCGCGAAGAACACATCCCGAATCCGTTCAGCCTGACGCCGGATTCGCCGGAGCCGCTGGAAAAATTGCCCACCATCGTCATCATCATCGACGAGCTGGCCGATTTGATGATGGTAGTGGGCAAAAAAGTCGAGGAATTGATCGCGCGTATCGCGCAAAAGGCGCGCGCCGCCGGCTTGCACTTGATTCTGGCCACGCAGCGCCCATCTGTAGACGTGATCACGGGTTTGATCAAGGCCAACATTCCGACGCGTATCGCTTTCCAGGTATCGTCGAAGATCGACTCGCGCACCATTCTCGACCAGATGGGCGCGGAAACCCTGCTGGGTATGGGCGACATGCTGTACATGCCGCCCGGCACCGGCCTGCCGATGCGCGTGCACGGCGCGTTTGTTTCCGATGAGGAAGTCCACCGTGTCGTCAGCCATTTGAAGTTGCAGGGCGAACCGAATTACATCGAGGGCATCCTCGAAGGCGGCACCCTGGAAGGCGATGGCGCCGAAGGCGGCGCGCCGGGCGAGGGCGGCGGCGAGGCCGATGCCCTGTATGACCAGGCGGTGGCGGTGGTGCTGAAAAACCGCCGCGCTTCGATTTCGCTGGTGCAGCGTCATTTACGCATCGGCTACAACCGCGCCGCCCGTCTGCTCGAGCAGATGGAGCAGAGCGGGGTGGTATCAACCATGCAATCCAATGGCAACCGGGAAATCCTGGTGCCGGCGGCAAGTGCCGAACAAGGGTAAAGAATGAAAAGCAATACTTTCGCAGCAAAAATGATGATCGGCGCGGCCAGTGTCGCCTGCAGCCTGCTGTTCGCGGCCAGCGCCTCGGCCAGCGCGTTGGAACAGTTCAAGAGCTTTGCGGCCGGCACCAAGTCGGCCAAGGGCGAGTTCGTGCAGCGCCAGATCAAGAAAGCGGACGCCAGCGGCAAGGCGAAAGTGTCCACGCCAGCCAGCGGCACGTTTGAATTCGCCCGTCCGGGCAAGTTCATCTGGACGTACCTGAAGCCGTACGAGCAGTTGCTGCAAGCCGATGGCGACAAGCTGTATATCTACGACAAGGACTTGAGCCAGGTGACGGTCAAGAAACTGGGCGACGCGCTCGGTTCCTCGCCAGCCGCGATCTTGTTCGGCAGCAACGACCTGGAAAAGAATTTCACCCTGGCCGAAGCGGGCACGCGCGATGGCCTGGAATGGCTGAAAGCGACGCCGAAGGCCAAGGACACGACCTTCGATGAAATCACCATCGGCTTGCGCAACGGCGTGCCGGAAGCGATGGAATTGCGCGACTCGTTCGGCCAGACGTCGGTGCTGGCGTTCAAGAACTTCCAGAAAAATCCTGCGCTGGCGGCGAACCATTTCAAATTCGTGATGCCAAAAGGCGCAGACGTCATTAATAACTGATTGTTGACGTCCTGTTGTTGACCGGCCTCGCAGCGATGCGGGGCCTTTGCATTCTTACCCGGTAAATATTATGGCGGATCTCTTTTCCACCGCACCGCGCCAGCCGCTGGCCGAAGCCTTGCGGCCTGCTACCCTCAACGAAGTCATCGGCCAGACGCATTTGCTGGGCGTGGGCAAGCCGCTGCGCCTGGCGTTCGAGGCGGGCAAGGCCCATTCGATGATTCTGTGGGGGCCGCCCGGCGTGGGCAAGACGACCCTGGCGCGCCTGATGGCAAATGCCTTCGACAGCGAATTCATCGCCCTGTCGGCCGTATTCGCGGGCGTGAAAGATATCCGCGCCGCCATGGACCAGGCCCGCCACAGTCTGGACCAGTTTGGCAAGCACACTTTATTGTTCGTCGACGAGATCCACCGGTTTAATAAATCGCAGCAGGACGCCTTGCTGCCCTTCGTCGAATCGGGCCTCGTGACCTTCATCGGCGCGACGACGGAAAACCCCAGTTTCGAGGTGAACTCGGCGCTGCTGTCGCGCGCGCAAGTGTATGTGTTGAAATCGCTCAACGAAGACGAGATGAAGCAGTTGCTGGCCAAGGCGCAGTCCACGGCCTTGACGCACCTGAGCTTCGACGAGGCGGCGGCCGACACCCTGATCGGCTACGCGGACGGCGATGCGCGCCGCTTCCTGAATTTGCTGGAGCAGGCCGAGACGGCCGCCAGCTCGACGGGTACGACCACCATCGACGCGGCCTTCGTCGACAATGCGCTCACCTTGAATTCGCGCCGCTTCGACAAGGGCGGCGACAATTTCTATGACCAGATTTCCGCCCTGCATAAATCCGTGCGCGGCTCGAACCCGGACGCGGCCCTGTACTGGTTTTGCCGCATGATCGACGGCGGCGCCGATCCACGCTACCTGTCGCGGCGCATCGTGCGCATGGCCTGGGAAGACATCGGCCTGGCCGATCCCCGCGCTTTGACCATGGTCAATGACGCGGCCGAAACCTATGAACGGCTCGGTTCGCCCGAAGGCGAACTGGCCTTGGGCCAGGCCGTGATTTACCTGGCGATCGCCGCGAAGAGCAATGCCGGCTACAACGCCTTCAACACGGCCATGGCCTTCGTCAAGAAGGATAAATCCAAGGAAGTGCCCGTGCACTTGCGCAATGCGCCGACCAAGCTGATGAAGGAACTCGGTTACGGCCATGCCTACCGCTACGCGCACGACGAGCCGGACGCCTACGCTGCCGGTGAAACCTACTTTCCGGACGGCATGGCGGAACCGGGCTGGTACCAGCCCGTGCCGCGTGGCCTGGAAAGCAAGATCGCGGATAAATTGGCGTGGTTGCGCGAGCTGGACAGGAAAGCAGGAAAGCCAGCAGGGAAGGGCTGAGGCTTACAGACCCAGCAAAGTGAAACCGTCATCCTGCGGCGCGTAGCCGACCAGCTGGCGCGTCGCCGCGATCGACAAGCGTTTATAGCGGTTGTCCGACACGCCATGCACGACGTGATAGCCGGCCGGCACGTCCGCCGCCACGCAGCCCGCCAGCAATTGCACCACGTCGCGCTCGCTGATGAAGGCGGCGATGTCGCGCGCGCTGTGCTGTTGACCTGGCGCAAAGTGGGCCACGTTGGCGATGCGCACGGCGATCGCCGTCATGCCATGCTGGTGGGCGAATGCGCAGGCCACGCCTTCGCCGAAGGCCTTGCTGGCGCCATACATGTTCGCCGGGCGCGCCGGCATGTGCTCGTGCACCTGTACGTCCAGCGGATAGCCTTCCACGGCTTGCGCGCTGCTGGCAAATACCACCCGTTTTACGCCTTGGGCCTGCGCCGCGCGGAAGATATGGTGCGTGCCGACGATGTTTGGCTGCAGCAGTTGCGCATCGAAATCGGCGCTGGCGTGCGGCACGCCGGCCAGGTGCAGCACCACGTCGATGTCGGCGCAGGCGGCCAGGCAGGCGGTGTAATCGCCGACATCGAGGTGCAGGGAGGGGCAGGGCGCTTCGGCCAGCTTGCCTGTGTGCAGGTCGGCCAGGCGCAGGGAGAATTCCCCGTGCCGGCGCTTCCAGAAAGCGGTGCCGATGATGCCGGCGGCGCCCGTGACGAGGACGCGCAAAGGTTGTTGAATCATGTATTCCTTGTATTCAGTGTGTGAGGCAGTGCCAGGTGCAGCCAGCGCAGCAGCGCGGGGCGCGGCGCGGCCGTCCCGTGCACGCGGATGCGTCCGTTGCCCACGGCTTCGACCAGCACCAGGCCGTCATTCGGTATCGTGTAGCGTTCGCCGCTGCGCAGCACGCAATCCTCGAACTGGGCGTAGGCCGTGATCCACGCCATGCCGGAAAGGCATTCGATGACCTTGGCGTGCGCTTGCTCCAGGCGCAAGGGCCGTTCGCTGGGTAATTCGTGGTCGGTATGCATGGCATGCTCCTGTTGTGCTGACAGGAACAGCTTAGGCGCATGCGGCAAACCATGACAGATGCAGGAAAACGAAATTGTGATGCATACAGTGTGCTTCGTCGTACACTGTGCTTGTCAAAAAATCGGGCAACTGTATCTGTGCGTGCCGCGCGCGGCAGCCGCATACTGAAGGGATGAACATGAGCGCGCACTTGAATCTGTACGAGCACCTGGCCAACGAGCTGGGTGCCTTGATCGACTCGCGCGTGTTCGCGCCCGGCGACCGCCTGCCGTCGATCCGCCACCTGGCGCAGCAAAAGCGCATCTCCGTCAGCACCGTGATGCAAGCCTTGCGCCTGATGGAAGACCGCGGGCAGGTCGATGCGCGGCCCCAGTCCGGCTATTTCGTGCGCCACCGCGCGCCGCGCCGGCCCTGCAGTGCCGACGCCCAGCATTTGAAGGAGCCGGCCTTTGTCGGCATCAACAATCTGTTGATGCGCGTGCTGAAGGACAACGAGACGCCCGGCATCGTACAACTGGGCACGGCCTGGCCGCCTGACGAAATCCTGCCGATCAAGCGCATGCAGCGCACCATCAGCGCGGTGGCGCGGCGCGAACCCGTCTTGTTGAGCAAGGTCAGCTGCTATGACGTCAGCGAAGGCAATTTCCTGCGCCAGGTGGCGCGCCGCGCGCTGGACTGGGGCAAGCTCGATCCGACGGAAATCGTCGTGACGAATTCCTGCACGGAAGCGATCAGCCTGTGCCTGCGCGCCGTGGCCAGGCCGGGCGACACCATCGCCATCGAGTCGGCCACGTATTTCGTGCTGCTGCAGATGATCGAAAGCCTGGGCATGAAGGCGCTGGAAATTCCCACCGACCCGAAGACGGGGCCGTCGCTCGATGCGCTGGAGCTGGCCCTGCGCGCCGGCCTCGTGCAAGCGTGTTTGTTCGTGCCGAACGCAAATAATCCGCTGGGTTGCGTCATGCCGGAAGCAAACAAGAAGCGGCTGGCGGGACTGCTGTCGGAATTCAATATTCCGCTGGTGGAAGATGATGTGTATGGCGACCTGTGTTTCGCCCCGCAGCGGCCGTGGCCCGTGAAAGCCTACGATACGAGCGGCAACGTTTTATTGTGCTCCTCGTTTTCCAAGGCGATCACCCCCGCGTCGCGCGTCGGCTACGTGCTGGCCGGGCGTTTCGCGCAGGAAGTGGCGCTGCTGAAAACCGTGTCGAGCGGTGCCACCAGCCATTTCTTCCAGGCCGTGCTGGCCGACTTTTTGGAAGGCAGCAGCTACGACCAGCAGCTGCGCAAGATGCGGCGCACCCTGGTGCAGCGCATCGCCCGCATGTCCGACGCCGTGGTGGCCAGCTTTCCGGCGGACTGCATGCTGTCCGAGCCGCAGGGCGGTTTCGTGCTGTGGGTGCAGATGCCGCCGCATATCGATGCGCTGGCACTGCACGGCCAGGCCATCGCGGAAGGCGTGGCGTATATGCCGGGCCAGCTGTTCTCGGCCTCGGGCAAGTTCGGCAATTATCTGCGTCTCAATTGCGGCAATGCGTGGACGCCGCGCATCGAGCAGGCCATTGGCCGCCTGGGCCGTCTGGTCAAGGATGCCTTGTAACTATTCTCTGCGCTTCAGTCCCCGTTTTTCACCGTTCGCTCCCTGTTTTTCGCCGCTGGTCGCAAGCCGGTGGCGTTGTTCGCGGCCGTTGGCTAAAGTACCACCATACCAGCAGCAGTCAACGAAACAAACCAACCAGGAGTCACATCATGCACGCACTGAAAAACATGGAAATCACCTTTGTCGCCGCCGCCATCATCGCCATCGGCGCCAGCTTCGCCACCGCCGGCGCGAATACCGTGGAAGTGAGCGCCAGCAGCAATGTCATCGCTCAAGCCGTGGACGCGAAAATGCCCGTCGTTACCGTCAGCGCCCGCCGCCTGACCGCTGCCGAAAAAGCCGCCTTTATCTGAACACTGCTTGTAAAGCGGGCGCGAGTGCCCGGCCATGCCGCCATGACGATGGTTGGCCATGTGCAAAACTCATAAAGAACTGAACGGGTCTTGGTACAATGAGTGCTTTCGATACATCGGCACCGCCATCCACCCATGATAGATATCCAACTTCTCCGTAAAGACATCGCCACCGTCGCAGAACGCCTGGCGACGCGCAAATTCCAGCTCGACGTGGCAGGTTTTACCGCCCTCGAAGCCGAACGCAAGGCGATCCAGACGCGCACCGAAGAGCTGCAGGGCAAGCGCAATGCGCTGTCCAAGCAAATCGGCATGTTGAAAGGCAAGGGGGAAGACACCTCGGCCGTGATGGCGCAAGTGGCCGGCCTGGGCGATGAGCTGAAAGCCGATGAAGCGGCCCTGACCCTGGTGCAAGCCAAGTTGAGCGATTTCATCATGGCCGTGCCGAACTTGCCGCATGAATCGTCGCCCCTGGGCACGGACGAGTCGGGCAACGTGGAAGTGCGCAAGGTCGGCACGCCGCGCACCTTCGATTTCGAGGTCAAGGATCACGTCGACGTGGGCGCCCCGCTGGGCCTGGACTTCGAAGTGGCGACCAAGCTGACTGGTTCGCGCTTCTCCGTCATGAAGGGCGGCATCGCCCGCCTGCACCGTGCGCTGGCGCAATTCATGCTCAACACGCACGTGGACGAGCACGGCTACACGGAATGCTATACCCCGTACATGGTCAACGCCGATTCCTTGCGCGGCACGGGCCAGCTGCCGAAATTCGAAGCCGATCTGTTCTCGGTGAAAAAAGGCGGCGCGGAAGGCGAGGGCGAGACCTTCTACCTGATCCCCACGTCGGAAGTGTCGCTGACCAACATCGCCCGCGATGAAATCCTCGCGCTGGATCAACTGCCCCTGAAAATGACGGCCCACACGCCATGCTTCCGCTCGGAAGCGGGCAGCTATGGCCGCGACACGCGCGGCATGATCCGCCAGCACCAGTTCGACAAGGTGGAAATGGTGCAAGTGGTGCATCCAGACACCTCGTACCAGGTGCTCGATGAAATGGTCGGCCATGCGGAAACGATCTTGCAACGCCTGGGCCTGCCATACCGCGTGATGTCGCTGTGCACGGGCGACATGGGTTTCGGCGCCACCAAGACCTTCGACCTGGAAGTGTGGCTGCCGGCGCAAAACACCTACCGCGAAATCTCGTCCCTGTCGAACTGCGAAGCCTTCCAGGCCCGCCGCATGCAGGCACGTTTCCGCAACGCGGCCGGCAAGCCGGAACTGGCGCACACCCTGAACGGCTCCGGCCTGGCAGTGGGCCGCACTTTGGTGGCCGTGCTGGAAAACTACCAGCAAGCGGACGGCAGCGTCGAGATCCCCGCAGTGCTGCGCCCGTACATGGGTGGCCTGACGCATCTGAAGGCTTGAAAGGTTCGGGCAGCCGCTGCGATGGAAGGCGAAAAATAGTCCTTCCATTTTTTCAAGCGGCTGCTATAATCTTGCCTTCCCGCAGCAATGCAGGAAAAGACCGCAGCAAATGGAGAGGTGGCAGAGTGGTCGAATGTACTTGACTCGAAATCAAGCGTACGTTAAATCGTACCGTGGGTTCGAATCCCACCCTCTCCGCCAGAACAAATAGAGAAAGCTCCCGCAAGGGAGCTTTTTTTATTTGTGGCGGCGAAGAGGAGCAAGGCGCCTGCGCGCCTTGCGCGTGGGATTCGAAGACGAGCGCGTACTCGCGCGAGGCTCCCCGAATCGTCCAATTGATTTTCACGCGTGCGCCAAGGCGGCGTCTACAAAGGCGAGCTGCGCCTTGTACGAGGCTCCCCGAATCGCCCATATGGTTTTTGCTTTGATGAGCAAGATTAGCAATAAACCCCCTACCCAACCCAACAACACCCATGCTAAAATAGCGCCTCGTTCAAACCGGCACGCCAGTTTGAATGAATAGACCGCAGTAAACGGAGAGGTGGCAGAGTGGTCGAATGTACTTGACTCGAAATCAAGCGTACGTTAAATCGTACCGTGGGTTCGAATCCCACCCTCTCCGCCAGAATACATAAGAGAAGCTCCCGCAAGGGAGCTTTTTTTATGCCCACAACAGATGCCAGCCACCAGCGCATCAAACCCAGGTAGAAAAACCGCCCAAAGCGCGCAGCGCAAGGCGTTTTTTCCTCCTTTCAAGCAGTAATTCCCAGCATCCCCGCCCCCTTGATCTGCCACAGCCATGGTAACCTAGCCCCTCCCATCCTGCCCCCATACCAAAGTACAAAGCAATGAGCCGATTCTGGAGCACCATCGTCAGCGAGCTGACCCCCTACATCCCGGGCGAGCAACCGAAACTGCCTGGCCTGGTCAAACTCAACACCAACGAAAACCCTTACGGCCCGTCGCCGCAGGTGCTGGCCGCGCTGCGCGACGCCGCCAACGACACGCTGCGCCTGTATCCGGACCCGTCCGCCAGCGAACTGAAGCAAACCCTGGCCGACTACCACGGCTTGAACAGTGCGCAAGTGTTCGTCGGCAACGGTTCCGACGAAGTGCTGGCGCTGGCCTTCATGGCCTTGCTCAAGCACGATGCGCCGCTGCTGTTCCCGGACATCAGCTACAGTTTCTATCCCGTGTATTGCAAGCTGTACGGCATCGCATACCGCACGGTAGCGCTCGACGAGTCCATGCGCATCCGCCCGGAAGATTACCAGGGGCCGTGCGGCGCCATCATCTTCCCCAATCCCAATGCGCCGACGGGCGTGGACTTGCCGCTGGCCGGCGTGGAAGCGCTGCTGCGCGACCATCCCGATGCCGTGGTGGTGGTCGATGAAGCGTATGTGGATTTCGGCGGCGAGAGCGCCGTGGCCCTGGTCGACCGTTATCCGAACTTGCTGGTGGTGCAGACGTTCTCGAAATCGCGCTCCTTGGCCGGCTTGCGCGTGGGCAGTGCCTTCGGCCATCCTGACCTGATCGAGGCGCTGGAAAGAGTGAAGAACAGTTTCAACTCGTATCCGCTGGACCGGCTGGCCCTGGCCGGCGCCGTCGCTTCGCTGCATGACGAAGCGTATTTCCAGCAGACGCGCCAGGCCGTCATCGCCAGCCGCGAACAGCTGACGGCGGACCTGGCGGCGCTGGGCTTCGAGGTGCTGCCGTCGGTGGCCAACTTCGTGTTTGCCCGCCACCCGCTGCACGACGCGGCGCAGCTGGCCGCCGGCTTGCGTGCCCGTTCCGTGATCGTGCGCCATTTCAATGCGCCGCGCATCAGCCAGTATTTGCGCATCAGCATCGGCAACGAGGGCGAATGCGCCGCGTTGATGGCGGCGCTACGCGAAGTGCTTTGAACTTGCGCAAGGTAATGCAACAATAATCGGATTCATTCATCGACAGGACGGGCAATATGGCAAAAGTGGCATTCATCGGTTTGGGCGTCATGGGTTTCCCCATGGCAGGTCACCTGGCGGCGGGCGGACACGACGTCACCGTGTACAACCGCAACCCGGCCCGCGCGGCCGCCTGGCTGGAGCAGCACAAGGGCAGCAGCGCCGCCACGCCGGCCGCGGCGGCCGCGGGCGCCGAGTTCGTGTTTACCTGCATCGGCAACGATAACGACCTGTATCAAGTGATCCTGGAAGAGGGCGGATTGCTGTCCGCCATGGCGCCGGGGAGCATCCTGATCGACCATACGACGGCATCGGCCGAAGCGGCGCGCACCATCCACGCGGCGGCGAAAGAGAAGGGCGTGTTCTTCCTCGACGCGCCCGTGTCCGGCGGCCAGGCGGGCGCGGAAAACGGCAAGCTGACGGTGATGGTGGGCGGCGACGCGGAAGCGTACGCGCGCGCCGAACCCGTCATCGCCCTGTTCTCGCGCGCCGTCACCTACATGGGCGCGTCCGGTTCCGGCCAGCTCACAAAAATGGTCAACCAGATCTGCATCGCGGGCCTCGTGCAGGCGCTCAGCGAAGGCATCGCCTTCGCGGAAAACGCGGGCCTCGATGCGGCCCTCGTCGTCGACGTGATTTCCAAGGGCGCGGCGCAGTCGTGGCAGCTGGAAAACCGGGGCAAGACCATGATCGAACGCAAGTTCGACTTTGGTTTCGCCGTCGACCTGATGCGCAAGGACCTGGGCATCTGCCTGGCCGAAGCCAAGCGCAACGGCAGCGACTTGCCCGTGACGACCTTGACGGACCAGTTCTATGGCGAAGTGCAGCAGGCGGGCGGCAACCGTTATGACACGTCCAGCCTGATCACCCGTCTGAACAAAAAGTAATCTTTCAAGCACCAGCAACGGCGGCGCGTCCCGGGAAAGGGCCGCGCCGCTCGTCGTTTACAGGGGTGAAAAATAAAAAAACGTCAGTTTCCGGAACATCCGGTTTCGATTTTCATGGAAAAGCATGGACTTCGCTAGCTCATCGTGTATTATTAAAAAACGAGATGAAATGTCCCAATTTTTAAAACATTATGGGCGGACCCGCATGAAAACCAACTCCTCAGCGATAACACGCGTTGTCGACAAGAACATTCCCTACCTGTCTTCCGCCGTCGCCATCTGGCGCCCCCGGGCCGTGCTGCGCAGCTGGCCCGGCGTGGCCATCGCGCTGGTGATCGCCCTGTCGGCCACCTTTATTTCCAGCAATTACGGCGGCCCCCAACTCTTGTACGCGCTGTTCTTCGGCCTGGCCTTCCACTTCCTCGCGTCCGACCCCACCTGCAAGCCCGGCATCGAGTTTTGCAGCAAGGTGCTGCTGCGCACGGGCGTGGCCCTGCTGGGCGCGCGCATCACCTTAAACCAGATCGCCTCGGTGGGCGTGACGCCATTGCTGATCGTCGTCGGCGGCCTGATTGCCACCCTGGGTTTCGGCTATATGCTGGCCAGGTGGCTGAAGCGTCCCATCACGGAAGGCATCCTGTCGGGCGGCTCCGTCGCCATCTGCGGCGCCTCGGCCGCGCTGGCCATTTCGGCCGTGCTGCCGCAAACCAAGGAAAACGAAAAGTTCACGCTGCTGACGGTGGTGGGCGTGACGTCGCTGTCGACCCTGGCCATGATCGTCTACCCGCTGCTGGTCAAGCTGCTGGGCTTTGACCCGACGGAAGCGGGCGTGTTCATCGGCGGCACCATCCACGACGTGGCGCAAGTGGTGGGCGCCGGCTATCTGGTGAGCAACCACACGGGCGACGTGGCCACCTTCGTCAAACTGACGCGCGTCGCCTGCCTCGTACCCGTCGTGCTGGGCTTGTCGATCATGTTCAAGCGCAAGGATGGCAAGAGCGAGGTCGATGCGCCGCCGCTCGTGCCCTTCTTCCTGATCGGCTTTGTCTGGCTCGTCATCACCAACAGCCTGGGCCTGATTCCGCAGGAAGTGAATGGCTGGATCAACAATGCCTCGCGCGCCTGCCTCGTCATCGCCATCGCCGCGCTGGGCGTGAAAACCTCGTTCCAGTCGCTGGCCTCGCTGGGCTGGCGTCCCGTGATCATGCTGGTGATGGAAACGGTGTGGATCGCCGCCTTCGTCGCCATCGCCGTGCTGCTGACGCGCTAAGCGAGGCGGCCCCGCCATGAAGATCCTCGTTCTCGGCGCCGGTGTGGTCGGCACGGCATCGGCATGGTATTTGCGCCAGGCGGGCCACGACGTGCGCGTGCTCGAGCGCCAGGCGGGCGCGGCGCAGGAAACCAGTTTTGCCAACGGCGGGCAGATTTCCGTCTCGCATGCGGAACCGTGGGCCAATCCCGCTACCCTGCGCAAGGTGCTCACATGGCTGGGCAAGGATGATGCGCCGCTGCTGTTCCGTCCCCGCCTGGACGCGTTGCAATGGCAGTGGGCTTTGCACTACCTGCGCGAATGTCTGCCGGCCAGGGTGGCGCGCAATATGCGCCAGATCGTCGCCCTGGCCGAGTACAGCCGGCAGAGTTTGCAGGCGCTGCGCCGCGAGACGGGCATCGAATACGACCACCTGCAGCGGGGCATCCTGCATTTCTATACGGACCAGCAGGAGTTTGACAAATCGCAGTCCGGCGCCGCGCTCTTGCGCGAACTGGGATGCCCGCGCAACACCGTCAGCGCCGATGAGGTGATACGGCTGGAACCGGCCTTGCGCCACGCGCGCGGCCAGATCGTCGGCGGCGACTTCACGGCCAGCGACGAGTCGGGCGACGTGCATCTGTTTACCACGGCGCTGGCCGCGCGCACCGCCAGGGCCGGTGTGGATTTCCAGTACGGCACCACCGTGACGCGCCTGCTGGCCGATGGCGAGCGCATCACCGGCGTGGAATGCATCGACGCGCATGGGCGCCACCGCCTCGAGCACGCGGACGCCGTGGTGGTGGCCATGGGCAGCTTTTCCGCGCCCCTGCTGCAGCCGCTGGGCATCCGACTGATGCTGTATCCGGGCAAAGGTTATTCCGCCACCTATCCGATTCTCGACTCCGTCAGCGCGCCTTCGGTGTCGCTGACGGACGACGGCCACAAACTGGTGTTTTCTCGCCTTGGCGAGCGCCTGCGCGTGGCGGGTACGTGCGAGCTGAACGGCTACACGCGCGAACTCAATCCCGTGCGCTGCGCCGCCATCACCCGCCGCGTGCAGGCGCTGTTTCCCCACGCCTGCGATTACAGCGACCCCGTCTACTGGGCCGGCTTGCGCCCCCTGACACCGTCGAACGTGCCCTATATCGGCGCCACGCGCTACCGCCAGCTCTACCTCAACACGGGCCACGGCACGCTGGGCTGGACCATGGGCTGCGGCGCGGGCAGGGCGATCGCCGACCTCGTGTCGGGACGGCGGCCGGAAGTCGATTTTGCGTTTTGCGGCGAAGCCCCCCGGCACGAGGCCGCTTTGGTTCAACTTAGGAGAGCACCACGATGAGAGACGACGCCACCCCCAGCCAACCATCGACCGGCCTGACCCTGGCCGGCACCACCTATCAGTCGCGCCTGCTGGTGGGGACTGGAAAATACAAGGATTTCGAGGAAACGCGCCTGGCCATCGAGGAAAGCGGCGCCGAGATCGTCACCGTGACGATCCGCCGGGTCAACATCGGCCAGGAAAAGGGCGAGCCGAATCTGCTCGACTTCATTCCGCCATCGAAATACACGATTTTGCCCAACACGGGCGGCTGCTACAACGCGCGCGACGCCGTCTATACCCTGCAGCTGGCGCGCGAGCTGCTGGGCGGCCACCCGCTGTGCAAGCTGGAAGTGCTCGGCGATGAAAAGACCCTGTTCCCGAACATGCCGGAAACCTTGAAAGCGGCCGGGGAGCTGGTGCGCGACGGCTTCCAGGTGATGGTGTATTGCAGCGACGACCCCATCCAGGCGCGCATGCTGGAAGACCTCGGCTGCATCGCCGTCATGCCGCTGGCCTCATTGATCGGCTCGGGCATGGGCATTTTGAATCCGTGGAACCTGTCGCTGATCATCGAGCAAGCCACGGTGCCCGTGCTGGTCGACGCCGGCGTGGGCACGGCGTCGGACGCGGCCATCGCCATGGAGCTCGGCTGCGACGGCATCTTGATGAATACCGCCATCGCGGCGGCGCGCGAACCGATACGCATGGCGCGCGCCATGAAACTGGCAGTGCAGGCTGGACGCGAGGCTTACCTGGCCGGACGCATGCCCCGGAGAGGAGGCGTCATGAGCGCTTCGCCCTCGTCGCCGATGGCCGGGCTGATCGCCTGAGCCAAGTATGTAGCACTGTTGTCGATTCTTGTTGGAAGCACCCATAAAAACCACAATACCTGGAGATGACATGAAACACACACTCGTAGCGGCGGCCGTCCTGGCCGCACTCTTCGCCGGCAACGCCAGCGCCCAGTCGTCCGTCACCGTGTACGGCTTGCTCGACGCGGGTCTGACGTCCGAACACGGCGGCGCGGACGGTTCCGTCACCAAGCTGGCCACCGGCGTGCAGTCGGGCAGCCGTATCGGCTTCAAGGGCACGGAAGACCTGGGCAACAATTTGAAAGCCAACTTCTTGCTGGAAAATGGCCTTGACGTGGACACGGGCGCCAACCGCCAGGGCGCCTTGTTCGGGCGCAAGGCCTACGTGGGCCTGTCGGGCGGCTTCGGCGCCGTGAACCTGGGCTTGCAGCACAACCCGCTGTTCACCGCGCTGGACAATATCGACCCTTTCGAGACGGGCATGACGGGCGCCTCGATCAACCTGATGAGCGTGGCCAGCCTGCGCACGAAAAATTCCATCATGTACGAGACGCCGAAGGTGAACGGCCTGTCGGCCGCGATCATGGTCGGCCTGGGCGAAAAGCCGGACAGCAACACCCTGGGCCGCACCATCGACTTTTCCATCGACTACGCCAACGGCCCGCTGGTGCTGACCCTGGCGCACGACAACCGCAAGGATACGCCGCTGAACACGGCGAAAGTGACCTTGCTGGGCGGCACCTACGACTTCGGCCCCGCCAAGCTGCACGCCGCGTATGAAACGGACAAGGACGATGCGGGCACGGATTTCCGCAACTACATGCTGGGCGCGTCTGCCCCCGTGGGCGCGGCCGGCAGCGTGATGGCCTCGTACATCCGCAAGGATGACCGCACGAACGCGCGCCGCGGCGGGCGCCAGCTGGCCATCGGCTACACGTATGCCTTGTCCAAGCGCACGAATTTGTACACCTCGTACGGGCGCATCAACAACGATGGCGCGGGCACCAACTTCGTCGGTGACGCATCGAGCGGCGGCAGCGTGCCCTTGCCTGGCCATAACTCGAGCGCCTTCACGGCCGGCATGCGCCTGAAGTTCTAAGGCGCGGCGCGGGACGCATCGATGGCGGGCTGTCTGTTGCGGATAGGCCGCCATTGTTGTTTCAGAAGTGGGTCAAAGTCACGGATTCCGGATTCAGGAATGAAACAGTCCGATTTTTCATGAATTTTCATTGACAGCGCATTTCGCAACCGTTAAATTGAACACGTATTTCAAATATCGGAACAAAATATACCGATTTTTCATAAAACCGTAAGGAGACTGAGCCATGACCGATTTGTCCGACCAAAAAGCCGCCGCCGCTGCCATTCCAGTGGGCCCGCAAAAGATGACGCCTTCCGAAGCGTTCGTGGAAACCCTGGCCGCCAACGGCGTGACCGACATGTTCGGCATCATGGGCTCGGCCTTCATGGACCCGATGGATATCTTCGCCCCGGCCGGCATCCGGCTGATTCCCGTCGTGCACGAGCAGGGCGCCGGCCACATGGCCGACGGCTATGCCCGCGTCTCGGGCCGCCATGGCGTCGTCATCGGCCAGAACGGCCCCGGCATCAGCAATTGCGTCACGGCGATTGCCGCCGCCTACTGGGCGCATACCCCGGTCGTGATCATTACCCCCGAGACCGGCACGATGAGCATGGGCCTGGGCGGCTTCCAGGAAGCGAACCAGTTGCCGATGTTCGAGGAATTCACCAAGTACCAGGGCCACGTGACCAATCCCGCCCGCATGGCGGAATTCACGGGCCGCTGCTTTGACCGCGCCATGTCGGAAATGGGCCCGACGCAACTGAACATCCCGCGCGACTATTTTTATGGCGAAATCAAGGCGGAAATCCCCAAGCCGAACCGCCTGGACCGTGGCGCCGGCGGCGAGCAAAGCCTCAACGATGCGGCCGAACTGCTGGCCAAGGCCAAGTTCCCCGTCATCATCTCGGGCGGCGGCGTCGTCATGGGCGAAGCGATCGAGGAATGCAAGGCCTTGGCCGAGCGCCTGGGCGCCCCCGTCGTCAACAGCTATCTGCATAACGACTCGTTTCCCGCCAGCCATCCGCTGTGGTGCGGCCCGCTCGGCTATCAAGGATCGAAAGCGGCCATGAAACTGATCGCCCAGGCCGACGTCGTCGTCGCCCTCGGTTCGCGCCTGGGGCCGTTCGGCACCTTGCCGCAGCACGGCATGGATTACTGGCCGAAGAACGCGAAGATCATCCAGATCGACGCGGACAACAAGATGCTGGGCCTGGTCAAAAAGATTTCGGTGGGCATCTGCGGCGACGCCAAGGCGGCGGCCAAAGCGATTCTTGCCCGCCTGGATGGCAAGAAGCTCGATTGCGACGCCACGCGCGAGGAACGCTATGCCACCGTGCAAGCCGAGAAGGCCGCGTGGGAAGAGGAATTGACGAACTGGACGCACGAGAAAGATGCGTACAGCCTGGACATGATCGAGGAACAGAAGAAGGAGCCGGGCAACTACTTGCACCCGCGCCAGGTCTTGCGCGAGCTGGAAAAAGCCATGCCGGAAGACGTGATGGTGTCGACCGACATCGGCAACATCAACTCGGTGGCGAACAGCTACCTGCGCTTTGAAAAGCCGCGCAGCTTCTTTGCGGCGATGAGCTTTGGCAACTGCGGCTATGCGTTCCCGACCATCATCGGCGCGAAAGTGGCCGCGCCGCACCGTCCGGCCGTGTCGTATGCGGGCGACGGCGCCTGGGGCATGAGCTTGATGGAAACGATGACCTGCGTGCGCCACAACATTCCCGTGACGGCCGTGGTATTCCACAACCGTCAGTGGGGCGCGGAAAAGAAAAACCAGGTCGATTTCTACAACCGCCGCTTCGTTGCCGGTGAGCTCGACAACCAGAGCTTCGCCGAGATCGCGCGGGCCATGGGCGCCGAAGGCATCACGGTCGACAAGCTGGAAGACGTGGGCCCGGCCCTGAAAAAGGCCATCGACATGCAGATGAATGAAGGCAAGACGACCATCATCGAAATCATGTGCACGCGCGAACTGGGCGACCCGTTCCGCCGCGATGCGCTGAGCAAACCGATCCGTCACCTGGATAAGTACAAAGACTACGTGTAATCAGTCAGTTCGATCCTTGTATGACCCCGGCTTGCCGGGTTTTATGTGCCGGGACCATGCTTCATGTCTCATGCTTCATGCTTGCGTGGTTCCGGTACTTTTTTTACCGAATTGGAGTACCCATGAAAGCCCTGCACCGCATCATCGCCCAAGCCCGCGCCGTGCCGAAAAACATCGTCCTGTGCGAGGGCGGCGATGCGCGCGTGCTGCAGGCGGCAGCGCGGGCGGCCAGCGACGGTCTGGCGCACATCACCATCGTCGGCAAGCCGGCCGCCATCCTGGCGCTGGCGCGCGAACATGCGCTGGAGCTCGATAACGTGCGCCTGGTCGACCCGGCGACTTCCGATGAGTCGGAACACTATGCCCAGCAATTGTTTGTGCTGCGCCAGGCCAAGGGCATGACGGTGGAGCAGGCCAGGATCGCCGTGCAAGATCCCTTGTGCTACGCCAACCTGATGGTGCGCCTGGGCGACGCCGACGGTTGCGTGGCGGGGGCCGTGCACACGACGGCCGACGTGGTGCGCAGCGCCATCCAGATCATTGGCGTCGACCCGGCCTTCAAGCTCGTGTCGAGCTTTTTCCTGATGATGCTGTGCGAACCTTTCCATAGCCTGAAGGGTGGTTTCATCTTTTCCGATTGCGCCCTCGTGGTCGACCCGAAGGCGGAAGAGCTGGCCGACATCGCCATGGCCGCCGCCGACAGCGCGCAAGCCTTGCTGATGGAAGTGCCGCGCGTGGCCATGCTGTCGTTTTCCACCAGCGGCAGCGCCCACCATGCGGCCGTCGACAAGGTGCATGCGGCCACGGACCGGGTCAAGGCCCAGCGTCCGCTGCTGGCCATCGATGGCGACGTGCAGCTCGACGCGGCCATCGTGGCCGAGATTTCGCAGAGAAAAGTCAAGGATTCCGTCGTGAACGGCCGCGCCAACGTGCTGGTGTTTCCGAACCTCGACGCGGGCAATATCGGCTACAAGCTGGCCGAACGCATGGGCGGCGCCGTCGCCATCGGCCCCTTGCTGCAAGGCTTGAAGAAACCGGCCAACGATCTGTCGCGCGGTTGCAGCGCCGACGACGTGTATAACGTGATTGCCGTCACCTCCGTGCAGGCCCAGGGTGGGCGCTGAGTTGTTCAGCCTGCCCGTGCTGGCGCTGCTGGGCGTGGTGGCGGCGGGCACGTATTTCCAGACCGTCACGGGCTTTGGCCTGGGCATGATCGTCATGGGCGTGGCCAGCGGCCTGGGTCTGGCGCCCGTGCCCGCGCTGGCGGCCCTCGTCAGCTTGCTGTCCCTGGCCAATTGCCTCGTGGCCTTGCCGGGCGCCTTGCACCACCTGGACTGGCGCGCCGTCCGCGCGGCCAGCATCGGCTTGCTGCCGGCCATGGCGGCCGGCGTCTTGTTATTGGGATATCTGGACCAGGCGTATGCGCCCTTGCTGAAGCTGCTGCTGGGCGCGGCCATCGTGTATGGCGGCGTCAGCATTTTGCTGCAGGCGCCGCCGGGACCGGGCGCGGCCGACAAGCGCAGCTTCTTCATCAGCGGCGTGTGCGGCGGCCTGTTTTCGGGCCTGTTTTCGCTGGCGGGGCCGCCGCTCGTGTACCAGTTTTATCGCCAGGAAATGAGTTTAAAGACCATCCGCTACAGCCTGATCTTCCTGTTCGCCATCAGCGCGGGCGGACGCTCGCTGATGGCGGGCAGCCAGGGCCAGCTGGACGCGAAAGTCCTGCTGCTGTGCGCGCTGGCCCTACCTGTCGGCGTGCTGGCCACCATGGCCGGCAAGCGCTATCCGCCGCCGATCGCCCAGCGCGGCATGCGCCGCATCGCGTTCGCCGTGCTGACCGCCATCGGCCT
This sequence comes from Janthinobacterium rivuli, assembly GCF_009208735.1. Lineage (GTDB taxonomy): Bacteria > Pseudomonadota > Gammaproteobacteria > Burkholderiales > Burkholderiaceae_D > Janthinobacterium. The sequence goes on from NZ_WFLJ01000015.1 coordinate 65,924, forward strand.
CTCGCTGATGGCGGCGGCCGCGCCGCAATTGCTGCACTAAGCCTTGAACGTCAACAAGGGTTTCAGTCGGGCCACCGATTGCAGCAAGCCCGCTTCCTCCTGCGCGGCGATGACGGGACCGATCTTTTTATACGCCGTCGGCGCTTCCTCGACGCGGCGCTCTTCGCGCAGGGTCACGCACTGGAACGCCATCTCGTCGCCGCCCACCGTGGGCCGCATGGCGCGCATGGCCTGGCGGCGGATGCTGCGCCCCGCGCCATGCGAGCACGACCATAGCCAGTCGGGATTGCCCATGCCGGTTGCCACATAGGAATAATCGCCCATGGAGCCGGGGATCAGCGCCAGGTCGCCTGCGCGCGCCGGCGTGGCGCCCTTGCGGTGGATGTTCATGCCGTGCTCGCGCAGGATGACGTTGTGCGGCACGTCCACCACCAGGCGGGATTGATCCTGCGCAAACACTTGCGCCAGGCTGTCGCGCACCAGTTCGGCCAATACCATGCGATTGACCCAGGCATAGCGCGAGGCCACGCCCATGGCGTCCATGTATTCGCCGGCCAGTTCGCCCGTCAAGCCGTACAGGCCAGACTGCGGGTGGCGCAGGCCTTTCGGCCATGCCTCTTTGGCGCGGTCCATCCAGCGGCTGCCGACAAAAAAGCCCACGTCGCGGCTGCCGCTGTGGATCATGACGACCACTTCGCCCGGCACCAGCCCGTGCCGGTACGCGGCGTGGCGGTCCATGACGGCGTCGACCAGCTGGATTTCCACGAAATGGTTGCCCGATCCCGTGGTGCCCAGGCTGGGGTCGCGTATCATTTCGCGCGTGCCTACCAGCGCTTCGGGCGCATGGCGCAAGCCGCCGCCCAGTTCGCGCAGGGCGATGCAATCGTCGAGCTCGCGCAACAGGCGCGCCTTGTCGACGCGGGGCCACAAGCCATCATTGTGCAGGCTGTCGATGAACGCTTCCGGCCCCACGTCGAACAGGGCGGCAAACGCCTTCGAGCGCAGCGGCACGTTGCGGCCATCTTCCAGCAACACATGCTTGAGTTTGGCGAGCAGCTGCGGCTTGCGCGCCTCGAACTGGGCCAGGCTCAAGCCCGTCGTGATCAGGCGCATGCCGCAGGCGATGTCCGTTCCGGGGATGGCGGGGATCACCATGTCGGGGCTGGTGGCGACGATGCTGCCCACGGGCGCAATGCTGCCGGGGTGGAAGTCGGGCGTGGCGCACGCTTTGCACACATGGCCATCCTGGCCCGGTACGGCGACGGCGGCGAATGCCATCAGCTGGCGCACGGCTTTTTCCTCGAGCGGAAAGTTGTGGGGCAGCAGCACGGACGCCTGGGCGTGCGGATTGCTGAGTGTATAAATGCCGTCGGCATAGGCGACGGCGATACCCTGGCGGCGCAGGGCTTTTTGTAATCTGGATAGGGGAAACACGATTCTGCTCCGGAAATAACGAATGCACGGCCATTTTGCAAGGGCCATGTTTGTTTTCCACGCAGCAGCGACAGGAAGTGCCGCCAGCTTAGCAAACTTCGTGCGGATTGCAAAGCGGGGGCATGCACAAGCGTGCGCACAGTACGCGAAGCCACTTGCAAAATAATCAAACAGCCTTTATATTCGCGGTTCTTTCTCGAACCTCTTCCTTATTGGAGCCAAAAGTGCCTCGCTTCTTCGCCATCACCTGCTAACGCTGACGAAATGCTCTCTGCAGCATCGTTCGGCGCGTTGACGCCCCCCGATTGCTGCGGCACTGTTTTTGCTCCCTCCGCACACGTATCCGAGACAACCGTCTCGATCGTCCACGCCCGAACACGTCGTCAGCACCCCTGACCCTGTATGGACACGCCTGCGGTGAACGCGGCGTGGGACGCTATGTTTTTACAATCTTTGCCCTTATTCAAATACCCGCGCACGCCGCACCTGGAAGGCTCGCGCCTGCAGGATGGCGACGACGGTTCCGACCAGATGCCCCTGAAAAAGCTGGCCGGCCAGTACGTCGTCATCGAGGAAAAAATCGATGGCGCCAACTCCGCCGTGTCGTTCAGCGACGCGGGCGAAGTGCTGCTGCAGTCGCGCGGCCATTACCTGGCGGGCGGCGGCAGCGAACGCCAGTTCAACCTCTTGAAACCGTGGGCCCATGCGCATGAACACGCGTTGCTGGGCTTGCTTGAAGACCAGTATGTGCTGTTTGGCGAATGGTCTTACAGCAAGCATTCCGTGTTTTACGACCGGTTGCCCCATTACTTCAACGAGTTCGACGTGTATTGCCGCCGCACCCAGATGTTTTTATCGACGGCGCGCCGCCACGCCATGCTGGCCGGCTCGCCCGTGCTGTCCGTGCCCGTGCTGTATGCGGGATTGATGCCGATTTCGCCGAAACAGCTGTGGCTGCTGCTGCGCCATTCGCTGGCCAAGTCCCGGCTGTGGCGCGACGCCTTCGAAGGCGTCGTGGCGCGTGAACGCCTGCCTTTGGACCTGTGCTGGAAACAGACGGACAAGTCCGACCACGCGGAAGGCCTGTACCTGAAAGTAGAGGACGACGAGCAAGTGCTGGCCCGCTACAAGCTGGTGCGGCATGACTTTACGCAAACCATTCTCGACAGCGGTTCGCACCACAGCACGCGGCCACTGATCCCGAACCTGCTGGCCGAGGGCGTGGACCTGTACGCGCCGCAGCCGCTCGTCACGTGGGAAAGCCTGGGTCTGCATACCTGCCGTTCGCTCGATGAGCTGGCAACATTTTCAAGGAGCACAAAATGAACTGGAAACAGTTACAACAACTGGTGCCGCCAGCGGGCCAGTCGCCCGATTTCGGCGCTTGCCTGGCCGCCTTCCCGCAGCTGGAACTGGCGAAGACGACGCCGCAAAATCCCGTCTATCACGCGGAAGGCGACGTGTGGACGCATACGATGATGGTGGTGGAATCCCTGCTGGCCATGCCCGACTACCAGCAAGCGACGCGGGCGCAGCAGGAAATCGTGTTCCTGGCCGCCTTGCTGCACGACGTGGCCAAGTGCAGCACCACGGTGATCGACCCCGTCACGGGCGCCATCGGCCAGCCCGGCCACTCGCGCAAGGGCGCGCTCGATGCGCGCATCGCCCTGTGGGATGGCGACGCGCCGTTTGCCGCGCGCGAGGAAATCTGCCGCCTGATTAACGTCCATCAAGTGCCATTCTTCGCGCTGGAACAATCGCGGCGCGGCGTCACGCCGGAATTTACCGTGCGCGAACTGTCGTGGCAAGTCGATATCCGCTTGCTGGCCATGCTGGCCGAAGCCGATATCCGTGGCAGGATCTGTCCCGATCCGCAGCGCATACTCGATGCCATCGAGCTGTTCCGAGAACTGGCGCGCGAGGAGGGCTGCTATGGCCAGCGCAGGGAGTTTGTCGACGATCACACGCGCGTCAAATATTTTCGCGGCGCCGAGGCGCATCCCGACTATCCCCTGTTCCAGGAGCCGGGTTCGCACGTGATCGTCATGTCGGGCTTGCCCGCGTCGGGCAAGAATACATGGGTGGACAAGCACCATCCGCGCCTGCCCGTCGTTTCCTTCGACGATGCGCGGACGGCCTTGGGCTTGAAGCACGGCAAGAACGAAGGGCAGGTGGGGGACTACGCGGAAGAGCGGGCGCGCGAGCTGTTGCGCAAGGGCGAACCGTTCGTGTGGAACGCCACGCACCTGTCCAAGCTGATGCGCGAAAAGACGCTCAACCTGCTCTATAAATACCATGCGCAGGTGGAGCTCGTGTATCTGGAGCAGCCGCGCAAGGAGCTGCTGCGGCGCAACGGCCAGCGCGACACGTCGCTCAGCAACAAGAAGCTGCAATCGATGCTGTGGAACTGGGAAATCCCGCTGCCGATGGAAGCGCATGCCGTGCGTTACTGTGTCGATTGAGGCGCCAGCAAAGGTGCGGCGCTTCCTTCGTCCCGCTGTTTGATCGTTTCCCGAGAAATCAAAATAACAACACTTATTTTTAAAATTGCAACAAACTGAGTATATTGCGACTCTTTCATTTATTACAATGAGTTGCCTGGATAGCGGCATTGCCGGGCTGCGGCGCGAGGGGCTACCCTCGCGTTCCCCGTGTGAATCACTGCATGATCCACGTCCCCTCATTGAATGAACAGGAGTCATCGATGCACAAATCTCTCATCGCATTGGCCGCCGCCGCCGCGTTAGGCCTTGGCGCCGCATCTTCCGCCCAGGCGGCCACCCAGACCATCAGCTTCAGCGCCGACCGCGCGCTGGGCGCCACCAATTGGTCAGACACCCTGGGACTGGGCAAGTTCGACAGCAGCCTGGGCACCTTGACGTCGATCAAGTTCCATCTGGAAGGGGGCGTGCAGGGCAGCGGCAAGGCGGAAAGTCTGGACGCCGGGGCGTCCGACGTGACCCTGAGCCTGGCCTCGCTGCTGACCTTGTACCGTCCCGACAATTCCACCTTGCTGGTGGCCAATCCCCTGTTCACGCAGACGTTCGCGCTGAGCGCCTTCGATGGCAGCATCGACTTCGCGGGGACGTCGGGCGCCAGCACGGGCCCCCGTTCGAGCACGGGGTCGAACAGCTACACGAGCGGCAGCGCCAGCGACTTCGCGCTGTTTTCCTCGGTGGGCGGCGGTTTGATTTACCTGGGTTTGAATGCCCTCGGCTCCTCGACTGGCAGCGGTTCCGGTAATTTGCTGACGCAGTTCCAGACGGCCGCCTCCGGCCGCGTGGAAGTGACGTATGAATACATCAGTGCCGTGCCGGAACCGGAAACCTATGTGATGCTGCTGACGGGCCTGGCGTTGGCCGGCGTGATGGCGCGCCGCCGCAAGCCCCGCGCCTGATCAGCGTCGGCTGCGTCCGCCGATCAGCTGCGCGATCTCGCTGAACAGCTCATTGTTCAGCGAGGCGGGCAGGGTGGTGGCCAGGCTGCGGCTGTAATAGGCACCCAGGTCCAGGCCCAGGCCCAGGCCGCAAATTTCCACGGCGCCTTGCGCTTCGCGGCGCGCCACCACCTGTTTCAGATGTTGCGCCAGGTAAAACTCGTCGTTGGCCAGGTTGGTGGCTGTATCCATCGGGCAACCGTCGGAGACGACGAGCAGGATGCGCCGCCGTTCCGGGCGCGCCAGCATGCGTGTACACGCCCAATCCACGGCTTCGCCATCGACGCCTTCGCGGTACAGGTCCGCTTTCAGCAGGGCCGCGATGTCGGGCCGCGCGCGGCGCCAGCTCGTGTCGCCATCCTTGAAGACCATGTGCACGAGTTCGTTCAAGCGGCCCGGGTGGGCGGGCGAGCGGGCGCGCATCCAGTCGCGTTTCACGCGGCCTCCGTTCCAGGCGCCCGTCGTAAAGCCCAGCAATTCCGTGGCGATGCCCGCCTGGTCCAATGCGCGCAATAGAATATCGAGCAGCACGGCCACGGATTGCGCATGCGTCTTCATGGAGCCGGAGCAATCGACGAGAAAGGTGACGAGGCAATCGGCTTGCGGCAAAAATTGTTCCTTGCGGAACAGCCTGCGTTCGGACGGCGAGCTGATCAGCTGAGCCAGGCGCCGCCCGTCGATGTATCCCTCTTCTTCGCCGAACGACCAGCCGTCGCGCCGGGGCACGGCCAGCAATTGCGTGAAGCGCCGCGCCAGGCGGGCCGTGTTGATGCCCAGGCTGGCAATGCGCGCATCCATGCGTTCGCGGTATTCCAGCAGCAGGGCGCGGCGCACCAGCTCGCCCGCTTTTTCCTCGCGGTCGTAGGCCGTGGAGTAAGTTTGATAGCCGCCCTGGCCATCGCTGAAGGCGCGGCTCTCGCCCAGCGGGGCCGCATCGGGAAGGTGGTCGTTGTCGCTGTCGAAATCGAGCAGCAGCTTGAAGGCCGCCTGCGCCTTGGCGTCGCCCCCGTCCTGCTCGCCGCCATCGCGCGCCGCCTGCGCCTCTTTCAGCATGGCATCGACGGCGCAGGCGATGGCCAGCGCGTGGCGCGCAAAGGCGGCCTGGTCCAATCGATGGCGGCGCAAGCCGGCCAGGTCGCCGCTCAATTGGGAAGAGACTGACCAGCGCGTTGCCTCGATGAAATCTTCCGTCTTTTCCAGCACGGGCCTGGCCGTCAGGCGCGACCAGCACATCTGGAATACCGTGTACAGCAGCAAGCCCGAAGCGCCTTCAGCCAGGCCGGAATCGTAAAATGCATGCGACCACGCCGTGAAACGGTGGCGCAGGTTGTCGATGACGCCAGCGTGGTGTTCTGGCGCAAGCGTTTCAACGCGCAGTTGCTCCAGCAATTCGAAGACGAGGCGCGCCACGGGTTCCACAGGGCACAGCGACTTGTGCAGAGCGGCGTCCGTGTGCAGCAGGCGCAGGGCCACGCTGTCGGCCGCGCCACGCAGCGAGGGCAAATCCTGCAGCGCCGCATCGGGCTGCAGATGGGCCGCGTGGATAGGCAGCGGACGGTGGCCGTCGTGCAGGTGCCGGCCCCGGTAGCGGATGGAGGCAACGCCGCTCAGCGCGCGGATGGCGCCGGCGCACAGTTCATCCGTTTCCTGCTGTTCGCGCGTGTAGGCGGCGGGGGCGTTCATGGCACCGTCGCCAGCAATTCCTCATTGAAACAGCGCTGGTAATACTCGGCCACCATGGGCCGCTCGGCCTCGTCGCATTTGTTGAGGAAGGACAGGCGGAAAGCCAGGGCCGGATCGCGGAAGATCTGACAATTCTCGGCCCAGGTAATCACCGTGCGCGGCGACATCAGACACGCCAGGTCGCCCGCCGCATAGCCGTGGCGCGTGAGGCTGGCCACGGCCACCATGCTGCTCGCCAACTGGCGGCCCGCCTCGTCGTTCATGGCGGGAACCCTGGCCAGCACGATTGCCGTTTCCTCGTCCTGCAGCAGATAGTTCAACGTGGCAACGATGTTCCAGCGGTCGATCTGCGCGTGATTGAGCACTTGCGTGCCGTGGTACATGCCGTTCAGGTTGCCGAGTCCCACCGTGTTCGAGGTGGCGAACAGGCGGAAGTGAGGGTGGGGCGTGATGACCCGGTTCTGGTCGAGCAGGGTGAACTTGCCGTCGCGCTCAAGGATGCGCTGGATGACGAACATCACGTCGGGACGGCCCGCGTCGTACTCGTCGAAGATCAGGGCCACGGGGCGTTGCAGCGACCAGGGCACGATGCCTTCCTGGAATTCGGTCACCTGCTGCTGTTCGCGCAGCACGATGGCATCCTTGCCGACCAGGTCCAGGCGGCTGATGTGGCCGTCGAGGTTGACGCGCACGCAAGGCCAGTTCAGGCGCGCCGCCACCTGCTCGATGTGCGTGGACTTGCCTGTGCCGTGCAAGCCTTGCACCATCACGCGGCGGTTGTGGCTGAAGCCGGCCAGAATCGCCAGGGTCACGTCCTTGTTGAAGCGGTAGGCAGGGTCGATGTCGGGCACGTGCGGGTCGCGCTCCGTGAAGACGGGCACGAGCAGGTCGCTGTCGATGTGGAACAGGCTGCGCACGGACTGCAAGGTTTGCGCCGCTGCGGCGGGGGGATGTTGGCGTGAATCTGGCACCTTGTTCTCCTGTGAAACCGCAGCATGGGCGCTACGGGGTTATGAATTACCTGCCTGCAATGCGTCGTCGTCCCCGCCCGTCGTCGGCATGGTTTCCGATTCGATGGCGGCCAGGGCTTGCGCGGCGCGTTGCAATGCTGGCAAGAAATGTAAAGCCTTGTCGTGCGTCAAACGGATGATGGGCGCCTGGATCGCCACGGCCAGGTTCGAGCGGCCGTTCGGGTTCGGCACCAGCACGGCCACGCACAGCAGGCCGGGCAGGAATTCCTCGTCGTCCAGCGCATAGCCGTTGCGGCGCACCAGTTCCAGTTCGCGTTCCAGCTTGACGGGGTCCGTTTCCGTCTTGTCCGTAAAGCGCGTCAATTCCATGTGGCCCAGCAGGCGGCGCCGCTGCACGGGCGTCATTTGCGCCAGGAACAGCTTGCCGCTGGACGAGCAGTGGGCCGGCACGCGCGAGCCGGGATGCAGATAGAAGCGCAGCGGGGCCGCCGTTTCCACCCTGTCCAGGTACACCACTTCGCTGCCGCTGAAGGCCGTCAGGTTGCAGCTTTCGCCCACTTCCTCGACCAGCTGGCGCAAGACCATGCGGCGGGCGCCATGGAACGTATTGTTAATCAAGAGGTTCGACGCGAGGCGGCGCAGGCGCACGCCCGTGCTGTAGTGGCGGCCATCGCTTTCGCGCTGCAGCACGCCCACGCTTTCCAGCTGTTGCAGCATGCGGTGCAGGGTGGGCTTCGGCAGGCCCGTTTCTTCCACCAGCGCTTGCAGCGACAGCAACTGGTCTTTCTCGGCAATCACTTCCAGCAAGGCAAACAAACGCATCGTGGGCGTGTCGCCTTCCAGTTTTTCCGGCTCAAGTTTTGGGGATGAAATCATGTCCATGGTGGCCTCGGTATGGTATCGGTGAGTTATTTCATTTTCGAACTCAAATTGTACCGTTTCCTCGAAATTCTGTTTGACTTTTACATGATGAACGCTTAAATTGAATTGTATATCAAATTTCGGAACAAAATATACCGTTTTTTTGATAATTTAGCTTAAGTTCATCACTACAGACCAGGAGACACCCATGAATGACATGACCGAACAAAAAGCCGCCGCCGCAGCGGCCATTCCCACCGGCCCGCAAAAGATGACGCCTTCCGAAGCGTTCGTGGAAACCCTGGCCGCCAACGGCGTGACCGACATGTTCGGCATCATGGGCTCGGCCTTCATGGACCCGATGGATATCTTCGCCCCGGCCGGCATCCGGCTGATTCCCGTCGTGCACGAGCAGGGCGCCGGTCACATGGCCGACGGCTATGCGCGCGTCTCGGGCCGCCATGGCGTCGTCATCGGCCAGAACGGCCCCGGCATCAGCAATTGCGTCACGGCGATTGCCGCCGCCTACTGGGCGCATACGCCCGTCGTGATCATCACGCCGGAAACGGGCACGATGAGCATGGGCCTGGGCGGCTTCCAGGAAGCGAACCAGTTGCCGATGTTCGAGGAATTCACCAAATACCAGGGCCACGTGACCAATCCCGCCCGCATGGCGGAATTCACGGGCCGCTGCTTCGACCGCGCCATGTCGGAAATGGGCCCGACGCAACTGAACATCCCGCGCGACTATTTCTATGGCGAAATCAAGGCGGAAATCCCGAAACCGAACCGCCTGGACCGTGGCGCCGGCGGCGAGCAAAGCCTGAACGATGCGGCCGAACTGCTGGCCAAGGCCAAGTTCCCCGTGATCATCTCGGGCGGCGGCGTCGTCATGGGTGAAGCGATCGAGGAATGCAAGGCCCTGGCCGAGCGCCTGGGCGCCCCCGTCGTCAACAGCTATCTGCACAATGACTCGTTTCCCGCCAGCCATCCGCTGTGGTGCGGCCCGCTCGGCTATCAAGGCTCGAAAGCGGCCATGAAACTGATCGCCCAGGCCGACGTCGTCGTCGCCCTCGGTTCGCGCCTGGGACCGTTCGGCACCTTGCCGCAGCACGGCATGGATTACTGGCCGAAGAACGCGAAGATCATCCAGATCGACGCGGACAACAAGATGCTGGGCCTGGTCAAAAAGATTTCGGTGGGCATCTGCGGCGACGCCAAGGCGGCCGCGAAAGCGATTCTTGCCCGCCTGGATGGCAAGAAGCTCGACTGCGACGCGACGCGCGAGGAACGCTATGCCACCGTGCAAGCGGAGAAGGCCGCGTGGGAAGAGGAATTGACCAACTGGACCCACGAGAAGGATGCGTACAGCCTGGACATGATCGAGGAACAGAAGAAAGAGCCGGGCAACTACTTGCACCCGCGCCAGGTGTTGCGCGAGCTGGAAAAAGCCATGCCGGAAGACGTGATGGTGTCGACCGACATCGGCAACATCAACTCGGTGGCGAACAGCTACCTGCGCTTTGAAAAGCCGCGCAGCTTCTTTGCGGCGATGAGCTTTGGCAACTGCGGCTATGCGTTCCCGACCATGATCGGCGCGAAAGTGGCCGCGCCGCACCGTCCGGCCGTGTCGTATGCGGGCGACGGCGCCTGGGGCATGAGCCTGATGGAAACGATGACTTGCGTGCGCCACAACATTCCCGTCACAGCCGTGGTGTTCCACAACCGCCAGTGGGGCGCGGAAAAGAAAAACCAGGTGGATTTCTACAATCGCCGTTTTGTCGCCGGTGAGCTCGACAACCAGAGCTTCGCGGAAATCGCGCGGGCCATGGGCGCCGAAGGCATCACGGTCGACAAGCTGGAAGACGTGGGCCCGGCCTTGAAAAAGGCCATCGACATGCAGATGAATGAAGGCAAGACGACCATCATCGAAATCATGTGCACGCGCGAGCTGGGCGACCCGTTCCGCCGCGATGCGCTGAGCAAACCGATCCGTCACCTGGACAAGTACAAAGACTATGTTTAATTAAGTGAGCCAGCCTGTGGGAGTGGGCTGTGACCAAATTCTCACAGATTGTCACGAAAACATCATAATTTCATTAAAGAATACAAGGCGTCCCGTTTTTTGAATTATTTGATTTGACAAGGCCATGCTTAAGGCTTAAATTCAATAAAAGACAAAAAAACGGAACGTAGCGTATCAAAAACGATTTACGGAGACAAAGATGAACACACGAGTACCTACCGATGCCGTTACCACGGACTTCCTGCAAGCGTTCGGCGATGCCTGGAACCGCCACGATATCGAGGCCCTGATGGCCGCCATGGCGGACGACTGCGAATTCCATGCCGTCGCCGGCCCTGACTTGCTGGGCAAGAGTTTCATCGGCCGCGATGCCGTGCGCGCCGGCTTCGAGCTGGCCTGGCAAACCTTCCCCGACGCCGCCTGGCTCAATCCAGAACACTTCGTCAGCGGCGAGCGCGGCGTGACGGAGTCGACCTTTGCCGGCACCAAGGCGGACGGCACGCGCATCGAAGCGCGCATGGTCGACATTTTCACTTTCCGCGACGGCAAGATCGCCGTGAAGAACGCCTTCCGCAAGGATCGCCCGCCCGTCGTCAAAGTCTGAGCCAGCACGTTCACCAGGAATGACCATGAACAAACCTGTCGACACCCCATCTGACGTACTGGGCAACAGCACCGCCGCCCGCACGCCCTACGATCCCGCCTTCGATCCCCTGGTGGCCCAGCGCCCCGGCCATGGCAATGCCTACGCGCCCACCTACTGGATCGGTACGGCCGGCGAGCCGCCCGCCGACGACGGCCCCATCACGCATGACATCGACGTCGACGTGGCCATCATCGGCTCCGGTTTCACGGGCTTGTCCTGCGCCATCTTTCTGGCACAGGAACACGGTATCAAGGCCACCGTGCTGGAAGCGAACCGGGTCAGCTGGGGCTGCAGCACGCGTAACGGCGGGCAGGCCCAGTGCACGACGGGCCGCCTCAAGCGTTCGCAGTGGATCGCGCGCTACGGCCTGGAAACGGCCCTGAAATTGCACACGGAAGTGTGCGACGCGATGGAAACGTTCAAGAAGATCACGGCCGATATCGATTGCGACCCGCAGCCGGGCGGCCACCTGTACATCGCCCACAAGGCGAAAGCCATGCCCGCGCTGGAAAAAGAAGCCAAGGTGATGCGCGAGATCTTCAAGTACGACGCCCGCATCCTCGACGCCGACACCGTCAAGCGCGAATTCGTCGATGACAAGGAAGCGGCCGGTGCGCTGCACGAGCCGGAAGGCATCGGCATCCATGCGGGCAAGCTGGCCTTCGGCTACCTGCGCAAGGCGCGCGCGCTGGGCGCCAAGGTGCATCCGTCCAGCCCCGTGGTGGGCTGGGAAACGCGCAACGGCGTGCATTACCTGCAAACGCCGGGCGGCGTGGTGCGCGCCCGTTCCGTGGCCGTGGCCACGGGCGGCTACACCTCGCCCCATCTGCATCCGCAAGTGAAGAACCGCTTGCTGCCGATTCTGTCGAACTCGCTCGTCACGCGTCCGTTGACCCCGGCGGAAATCGCGGCGTGCAACTTCCGCACCCACCAGGTGATCACGGATACGCGCATCTTGCGCCACTACTACCGATTGATGCCGGACAACCGCGTGCAGATCGGCAGCCGCAGCGCCATCACGGGCGCCGACGCGCCGGACGACAAGTACAAACAGTTTTTGATCAACGATCTGCACCGCAAGTTCCCCGCCTTGACCGGTATCGCCATCGATTACTCGTGGTGGGGCTGGGTCGACGTCAGCCACGACATGATGCCGCGCATCGTGCAACCGGACCCGAAGCAATCGATCTTCTATTCGCTCGGTTACGGCGGCAACGGCGTCATGTACTCGGCGCAGGCGGGCCGGCGCATGGCCGAGCGCATCGCGGGCAAGGCCAGCGACACGGGCTTGCCGATCTTCAATTCGAAACTGCCGTATCCCAACATGATGGAACTGGTCGAATCGCAAGCCTTCGCCCCGTTCCGCCGCCTGGGCCAGCGCTTTCTGTACCGCTGGTATCACTTGAAGGATGAAGTGTTTTAAATAGCAGTAGCCGTACTAAGCCGCCGTATGGTTGACAAAGAGCAACCAGCGGCGCCTCCCGCAAGGGATGAGATTGCCCGCACGTTCACACATAACAATAAACTTGGAGTGAGACATGAACACGATTACGAGCAAAACCACGGTATGTTCAACGATGCGCCGCGCCGTCCTCGGCACCCTGGTGCTGGGCGTCGCCCTGGCTTCCAGCGGCTCCGCCTTCGCGCAAGGCAAGGAAGTGACGATCGCCTACCAGGAAATCAACGGTCCCTTCCTGGTGGCCATCGCCAGCGGCGAAGTGGAGAAAACCACGGGCTATAAGATCAACTGGCGCAAGTTCGACTCGGGCGCCAAGGTGGCCACGGGCATGGCGTCCGGCGACGTGCAGATCGGCGTCATCGGTTCCAGCCCCCTGACGGCGGCCGTCAGCCGCGGCGTCGACCTGCAGCTGTTCTGGATCATCGACGACATCAATGAAGCCGAAGCGATGGTGGCCCGCAACGGCGCCGGCATCAGCAAGCCCACCGACTTGCGCGGCAAGAAGATCGCCGTGCCTTTCGTTTCCACCACGCACTTCCACACCATGTTCGCGCTGGAAACGTGGGGCATCAAGCCGACGGAAGTGAAATTGCTCAACATGCAGCCGAACCAGATCGCCGCAGCGTGGGAACGGGGCGACATCGACGCCGCCTTCGTGTGGGACCCGGCCTTGAGCAAGCTCAAGCAAAACGGCAAGGTGCTGGTCACTTCCGGCGAACTGAGCAAGAAGGGCAAGGCCACGTTTGACGGCATGGCCGTCGAGCGCGCCTGGGGCGAGGCGAATGCGGACTTCATGGCCAAGTTCGTCAAGGTGATGGCCGCGGCCGACGCCGACTATCGCGCCAACCCGAAGGCGTGGACCATCGATTCGCCGCAGGTGAAAGCCAACGTCAAGCATTCGGGCGCGGCCGCCAAGGACGTGGCCGCTTCCGTGGCCCTGTATGCCTACCCATCGTTGCAGGAACAGGCCTCGCCGGCCTGGCTCGGTGGCGGCGCGAAGGGCGGCGTGGCGCAAGCCTTGCTGGCCACGGCGCAATTTTTGAAGGGCGAAGGCAAGATCGATACCCTGGCTACCGATTACGCCAAGTATGTGACACCCAAGTATGCACAGGCCGCCGGCCTGCTGAAGTAAACGTTGTGCGATGGCGCGCCTGCGGGCGCGCCCACTGAACAGAATGCGTTGAACTGAAGTGACTACACCTATGCGGGGCACATGATGGAAAATCTCTACGTCAAGGATGTCAGCGTGATTTATCCGGGCAAGACGGCCGGTGAACGCGTGCATGCCTTAAACAATATCAATCTGACGATCAATAGCGGCGACTTCGTCGTCGCGCTGGGCGCCTCCGGCTGCGGCAAGACCACCTTGCTGAGCCTGATGGCGGGCTTTATCGCTCCATCCAAGGGCGAGATCATGTTGGGCAGCAACAAGGTGGAAGGTCCGGGCGCCGACCGTGGCGTGGTGTTCCAGAAACATGCCTTGCTGCCGTGGCTGAACGTGATGGAAAACGTGGAATTCGGCTTGAAGCTGCAAGGCGTGCCGAAAGCCGTGCGGCGCGAACAGGCGGCGAAAAACCTGGCGCTCGTCGGCTTGAAGGACTTCCACGACAATATGATTTATCAGTTGTCGGGCGGCATGCAGCAAAGGGTGGGCATCGCCCGCGCCCTGACCAGCAATCCCGCCATGCTGCTGATGGATGAACCGATGGCGGCACTCGATGCACTGACGCGCGAAACCATCCAGGAATTGCTGCTCGATATCTGGGCCAAGTCCAGCACCATGTTTTTCTTCATTACCCACAGCGTCGACGAGGCGCTGTTCCTGGCGAACCGGCTGATCGTCATGTCGCCCCGTCCGGGCCGCATCACGCATACGTATGAACTCGATTTCAACAAGCGCTTCCTCGAGTGCCGCGATGCGCGCGCCGTGAAATCGAGCCCGGACTTCATCAAGATGCGCGAAACGGTGCTCAACATCATTTATGGCGACGAGCGCGCCGTCAATAAAGAGCTGGAGGTGTCCCATGCATAGCCCATCCGTCGTGGGATTTCCTCCCACCACCACCAAGCGCGCCGGTTTTTTCTCTCGCCTGTTCGCCCCCCGCTGCGCCATGCCCGGCGAAGCGTTCGGCGCGCCGGGGCAGGGCAATTCCAGCCGCATCGCCACCGTCACCGTCATCGCCGTGCTGTTGCTGTGGTTTGGCGTGACGGCCAGCGGCATGGTGAAACCCTTGTTTCTGCCTTCGCCGCAAGCGGTCTATGAAAAATTCATCATGGCGGCCACCACCGGTTTCGGCGGCGCCACCCTGTGGGAACACACGGTCGCCAGCCTGGTGCGCGTGTTCGGCGCCTTCGGCCTGGCTTGCCTGTTCGCCATTCCCGTCGGCGTGATGATGGGCGTGAACCGCGTGGCACGCGGCATCTTCGATCCCTTGATCGAGTTCTACCGCCCGCTGCCGCCGCTTGCTTACTTGCCACTGGTCATTATCTGGTTCGGCATCGGCGAGTTTTCGAAGGTCTACCTGATCTTCCTGGCCATCTTCGCGCCGATGGCGATCGCGGCCCGCGCTGGCGTCAGCTCCGTGTCGCTGGAGCAAATCCACGCGGCCTACTCGATGGGCGCCACGCGTTTCCAGGTCATCGTGCACGTGATCCTGCGCGCCGCGATACCGGAAATCCTCACCGGCATGCGCATCGGCATCGGCGTGGGCTGGACCACCCTGGTGGCGGGCGAGATGGTGGCGGCCACGCGCGGCCTCGGCTACATGGTGCTGAGCGCTTCCGAGTTCCTCGCCAGCGACGTGGTGATCATGGGCATTATCGTGATCGGCTTCTTCGCTTTCCTGTTTGATTTGATGATGCGTTACCTCGAACGTACCCTCGTGCCATGGAAGGGCAAGGTGTAAGACGTTCCCGGGAGTGGCGCGCACGCCACAAGTGTTGCCGCCGCTCCTTTTTTTTAACCCGCCATACCCTGCCATACCCCGTACGTATCCTCCAGCGCGCTTGCCCCTTGGCTGCCGCGCCGGGCCGCTGCATTTCCAGATTGACTTATGGCATGCAGCCAACCAGACTGATTTGATGATGTATCGATGCTGCTTGACGGTGTTGCTCAAATAAAACAAAGCCGCGCGGCAGAAACAGAGCCGCAGCAGGGCAGGGCGCACCGAGCTTCAGATATTACTAGGAGACAAAAATGATTAGCGACAACCACAACAACACGGGCTTGCAGCACTCGCTCAAGCAACGCCACATGAGCATGATCGCCATCGGCGGCGTGATCGGCGCCGGCCTCTTCGTCGGCAGCGGCGTCATCGCCAAGGCCGCCGGCCCGGCCGCCATCCTTTCCTTCTTGCTCACGGGCGGCCTGGTCGTCCTGATCATGCGCATGCTGGGCGAGCTGGCTTCGTCCCTGCCCGTGGTCGGCTCCTTTTACGAATATGCGCGCCTGGCCTTCGACGACAAGCCGAAGGTCTCCAAATTCCTCGGCTTCATGAGCGGCTGGATGTACTGGTATTTCTGGGTCGTCGTCGTGGCCCTGGAAGCCATTGCCGGCGCCAAGCTGGTCAACTTCTGGCTGCCCGACGTGCCGTCGTGGTCGATCAGCCTGGTGCTGCTCGTGTCGATGACCATCCTG
The DNA here is from genome assembly GCF_009208735.1 of Janthinobacterium rivuli. Classification (GTDB taxonomy): domain Bacteria; phylum Pseudomonadota; class Gammaproteobacteria; order Burkholderiales; family Burkholderiaceae_D; genus Janthinobacterium. Next base: position 82,077 of record NZ_WFLJ01000015.1, read on the forward strand.
AATCTGTTTTCCGTCAAGGCCTTCGGTGAATTTGAATTCTGGTTCGCCTCGATCAAGGTCGTCGCCATCGTCGTCTTCCTGTTTGTCGGCGCCCTGTTCATCACGGGCAGCTTGCCCAACAGCATTCCGACCCTGGGATTTTTGACCAGCAATGGCGGCTTCATGCCCCACGGCTGGGGTCCCGTGCTCAGCGGCGCCGTCGCCGCCACGGCCTTTTACTCGGGCGCCGAGATCGTCACCATCGCGGCCGCCGAAACGTCGGACCCGGCCAAGGCCATCGCCCGCGCCACCAATTCCGTCATCACGCGCGTGCTGATGTTCTATGTCGGTTCCATGTTCGTCGTCGTCTGCATCGTGCCCTGGGATTCGCCGGCCATCGCCACGCCTTTCGTCAGCGCCCTGACCGTCATGAACATCCCGTACGCGGCCCACATCATGAACGCCATCATTTTGACGGCCGTGCTGTCGGCCTTGAATTCCAGCCTGTACGCCTCGTCGCGCATGATCTTCGCGTTGACGCGTCGCGGCGACGCGCCCACGGGCCTGGTCAAGCTGAGCAAGAATGGCGTGCCGATCCGCGCCATCCTGTTCAGTACCCTGTTCGCCTACTTCGCCATTGCCGTCTCGTATGTGTCGGCCGACCTGGTGTTCCCCTTCATCGTCAATTCCTACGGCATCCTGATCCTGTTCGTCTACCTGCTCATTGCGATCTCTCAATTACGCCTGCGCCGCCGCCTGGAACGCGAATGCCCGGAACGCATCAAGGTGCGCATGTGGCTGTTTCCCTACCTGACGTATTTCACCATCTTTGCCATGCTGGTGATTCTGGGCGCCATGAGCGTGTCGTCCGATACGGAGCAGCGCGTGTCGTTCTGGTTCGGCCTGCTGAGCGTGGTCATCATGAGCGTCATGTATTACATCAAGAAGCTGGTCAACGACGATCGCGACGGCGGCGCCACCGCCGACACCAAAGTGGAGCTCAAACATGTCTGACACGACCTTGTTGCCTGCCAGCCGGCGCCGCTTCCTGCGCACGACGGCCGCCCTGGGCACCGCCGCTGCGGCCGGCCCGGCGCTTGCCGCCTCCGTCACTTTGCCGTTTGAAAATGGCGAGCGCGAACTGGTGGCCTTCCCGCAAAAGCGCCCGCTGATCCTGCTGACCAGCCGACCGCCGCAGCTGGAAACGCCGTTCAGCGTGTTCAACGAGGGCGCGATCACGCCCAACGACGCGTTTTTCGTGCGCTACCACTGGAGCGGCTTGCCCACCAGCATAGACGGCGACAGCTACCGGCTACGCATCGCCGGCCTCGTCAAGGCACCGCTCGAATTGTCGCTGGCGCAACTGAAGCAGCTGGCCGAGCCCGTCGACGTGGTGGCCGTCACCCAATGCTCGGGCAATAGCCGCGGCTTTTTCGCACCCCGCGCGAATGGCGGGCAGCTGGGCAATGGCGCCATGGGCAATGCCCGCTGGACGGGCATTCCCCTGAAAACCGTGCTGGAAAAGGCCGGCATCGCGGCCAATGCCGTGCAAGTGGCCTTCAACGGCCTGGAAACGCCGCCCGTGGGCGACGGCCCCGACTTTCAGAAAGCCTTGTCCGTCGAGCACATCATGGCCGGCGACGTCATGCTGGCCTGGGCCATGAATGGCGAGGACATTCCTTTCCTCAACGGCTACCCGCTGCGCCTGATCGTGCCAGGGTATTACGGCACCTACTGGGTCAAGCACCTGAGCGACATCACCGTGCTGGACAAGCCATTCGACGGCTTCTGGATGAGCACCGGCTATCGCATCCCCGACAACGGTTCCGGCTTCATCGAGCCTGGTGCGCCCGTGGGCAAGACGACGCCGATCAGCCGCCTCAACGTACGCTCCTTCATCACCAGCGTGCAAGATGGCGCGCAAGTGAAGGCGGGGCGCGACCTGGCCCTGCGCGGCATCGCTTTCGATGGCGGCCAGGGCATCAGCGAGGTGACCGTCTCGGTGGACGGCGGCCAGACCTGGCAGGAAGCCAGGCTGGGCAAGGACCTGGGACGCTTTTCGTTCCGCGAGTGGACGATGCTCATGAAGGCGCCGCGCAAGGGCAAGCACGTGCTGATGGTGCGCGCCGTCAACCGCATCGGCCAGAGCCAGCCGATGAAAGCCCTGTGGAATCCCATGGGTTATATGCGCAACGTGGTGGAAACCACGCGCATCGACGCAGTCTGAGGAGAACCATATGAAGATATTATTTGCCGCGCTGGCACTGTCTGCGGCGGGCGGCGCGTGTGCGCTGGAAATCCATTTGCCGCCGGAAACGGCGACCTACAAACCCAGCGAATTGCCTGGCTACCAGCTGGTGCAGCGCAACTGCATGACGTGCCACGCGGCCCAGTACGCATCGACCCAGCCGCCCGCCTCGCCGCGCGCCTACTGGGAAGCGACCGTCAAGAAGATGAAAAAGCCGTTCGGCGCCCAGTTTGACGACGCGGACGTGCCGGCCATGGTCGATTACCTGGTGAAAACCTATGGCGCGGAGCGGGGCGCCGCCCAGCCTGTCGCCGCCGTCGCCAAACCCGTGGCAGCGGCTGTCCCGGCCGCCGGCGGCAAGGATCTCAAAAGCTTGCTGGCGGCGAACGGCTGCATGGCTTGCCACGCCCTCGACCAGAAAGTGGTCGGCCCCGGCTTTGCCGAGGTGGCGGCCCGTTACAAGGGCAAGGACGGCGTCGCCGCCGTGGCGGCCAACATCCGCAGTGGCGGCGCGGGCAAATGGGGCCCCGTGCCCATGCCGCCATTTACACAGCTCAGTGTAGCCGATGCGGCGACCCTGGCGAAATACGTGCTGTCCAGGTAAGGCCTTCCACTTCTCTTCCCCCGCGCCGCCAAGCGGCATGTCGGCTCCGTGCCCGACATGCCGCTTGGTGGTCACGCCTGTACGCTTCAATCGTTTCCATCGCTGACATTAATTCATTGGTAATTCATTTTTGCAAGAATGTTACATGCTCTCGCGACGCAAGAAATTGTGTCATAGAAAGAGAATTAATGTGCTCAAAATAATAACATTGTTTTATATTGCGACAATTTCAATAAATTATTACTAATGCACATATTTTCACTGTGCAAGTAGCATTCCGATAGTCATACTGCGGGATTTTTGTTGCAAGAAGCCAACGAATTTCTTAGTGGAAATGCGCATTTCCAAGCGAATTTGCGGATTTTAGGACTGCCCGTGCTGTGGCGGCAGCAATGGAGTGCATCAGCCCCCCGAATAGGTTTTTTCTCTTTTCATGACGCGCTAAAATAGTTCAATGTTGCTGGTGAGAACTTTATTTTTCAATTGGTGTGAAATTTAACATTGATGCCAAAAGAATATTTAACCTTCCAGCTCTTGTATTCCCCGTCGGTGCCGCCGGAAGCGGCGTGCCTGGCGCGGGCGCGCCGCCTGAAAGGATGACCTTGAACACCAAATTACTTCCACTGACCTTGCTGGCGCTGATCCAGACCGCCTGGGCCGTCGATCCCCCGAGCTCCGGCAGCCAGTTGCAGCAGATTCCCGCCGCGCCCCAGTTGCCGAAAGCGCCGCCTGCCATCCGCGTGCAGCAGGGCAATGTGCCGGCCACCACGGTGGGCGATACCACGCGCATCACCGTGCAGCGCCTGCAGATCACGGCGCCGCCCGTCTTCTCCGAGAGCGAACTGGTCGCCGCCACAGGGTTTGTCCCTGGCAGCGAGCTGACCCTGGGCGAATTGCGCGCCATGGCATCCAACATCGCCAGCTATTACCAGAACCGCGGCTATTTCCTTGCGCAGGCGTATCTGCCCGCGCAAGACATCCACGATGGCATCGTCGCCATTCACGTGCTGCCGGGCCAGTATGGCCAGGTGCAACTGCGCAACCGGAGCAATCTGTCCGATGGCCTGGCCGGCAGCATGCTGGCCGGCCTCGACGGGCAAGTGATTTCCACGCCGCCACTCGAGCGGCGCTTGCTGCTGCTGTCGGACTTGCCCGGCGTGCAGGTCAGCTCGACCTTGGCACCGGGCGCGTCGCTGGGCGCGTCCGACCTGATCGTCGACGTGCAGCCGGGCTCGCGCTTCAACGGCAGCATCGACCTCGATAACCAGGGCAACCGCTACACGGGCCGCAACCGCATCGGCGCCACCCTGAATATCAATGAACTGGCCGGCATCGGCGACGTGGCCACCATGCGCGCGTTTACGTCGGCTGACGGCTTGAACTATGGCCGCCTGGCCTATCAGGGGCAGGCCGGCTTGCTGCGCCTGGGCGGCGCCTACACCTATATGGACTACAAGCTGGGCAAGGAATTTGCCGTGCTCGACGCCAAGGGCACGGCGAAGATCGCCAGCGCCTACGGCAGCTATCCGCTGATCCGCTCGCGCAGCAACAACCTGTATGCGCAGGTCAGCTATGACGACAAGACTTTCCAGGACCGCACGGAATCGACGGGCACCGTCAACGACAAGAAGGCCAAGGTGTGGATGCTGAACCTGAATGGCGACGGCAAGGATGGCTGGGGCGGCGGTGGCGTCAGCACGTATTCCGTCACGTATACCACGGGCAAGATCGATATCGAGACGCGGGAGGCCCTGGCGCTCGACCGCCTGACGGCGAAGAGCAACGGCCACTTCAACAAGCTTGCCTTCAACGCGGCGCGCGTGCAAAGCCTGGGCGGCGAGACGAGCTTGTTCGGCGTGATCAGCGGCCAGGCGGCGTCGAAAAACCTCGATGTCTCTGAAAAGATGGGCATCGGCGGCGTGGGCGGCGTGCGTGCCTATCCGGGCGGCGAGGCGTATGGCGACCAGGGCTATGTGCTGAATCTGGAACTGCGTCAGAACGTGACGGCGTTCACGGCCTTTCCCGGCCAGCTGCAGGTGCTGGCGTTTGCCGACACGGGCACCGTCAAGCTGAACCGCGATGCCTGGAGCGCCGGCGAGAACCGCCGCACCCTGAGCGGGGCGGGCGTGGGCGTGACGTGGATGGGCGCCAATGCGCTCGTGCTGAAGGCGTATTACGCGCACAAGCTGGGCAATGCCAAGGCGACCTCGGCACCGGATGCGGCAGGCCGTTTCTGGCTGCAAGCCATTAAATATTTCTAAATTACTACGTCAATAAAAACATCAGGACATTGCCATGAACCGCATCTACCGCTCCATCTGGAACCAGGCCACCGGCGCTTACGCCGCCGTTTCCGAAAACGTCAAATCCGCCGGCAAGCGCTCGATGCCAGGATGCAGCGGGGGCGGGGCGCATTTCGTCTTGAAGAGCATGGCGGCGGCGCTGATGCTCGGTTACGGCTCGCTGGCCCTGGCGGGACCGGTGGGCGGCACGGTGGTGGCGGGCCATGCTTCCATCCACGGCGCGCCGGGCGCCACGGTGATCAGGCAGGGCAGCCAGAATGCCGTCATCAACTGGTCCAGCTTTAATATCGGCAAGGGCGAGTCGGTGCAGTTCCAGCAGCCCAACAGCAACGCGGTGGCGCTGAACCGGGTGCTGGGCAGCGACGGCACGACCATCCTCGGCAACTTGTCGGCCAACGGCAAGGTGTTCATCGTCAACCCGAATGGCGTGCTGTTCGGCCAGGGCGCGTCCGTCAACACGGCGGGCCTGGTGGCGTCCACCCTGGATATTTCCAACGCCGACTTCATGGCCGGCAAGTACCAGTTTTCAGGCAATGGCACGGGCAAGGTCCTGAACCAGGGCAGCATCAACGCGCCGGGCGGCTATGTGGCCTTGCTGGGTGCCAATGTGTCGAACGAAGGCACGATCCAGGCACGCCTGGGTTCGGTTGCCCTGGCGGCGGGCCGCGCCATCACCCTGGACGTGGCTGGCGACGGCTTGCTGAACGTGGCGGTGGACCAGGGCGCCGTGGGCGCGCTGGTCAATAACGGCGGCATGATCAAGGCCGATGGCGGCAGCGTGGTCTTGACGGCGCAAGCGGCGGGCGACCTGCTGAAAACCGTCGTCAACAACACGGGCGTGATCGAGGCGCACAGCATCGACACGCGCGGCGGCACGATCAAGTTGCTGGGCGACATGCAAAGCGGCACGGTGCACGCGGCCGGCACGCTGGACGCCAGCGCGCCCGCGGGCGGCAATGGCGGCTTCATCGATACATCGGCCGCGCACGTCAAGATCGACGATGCGCTGAAGGTGACGACGGCCGCGCCACATGGCCTGTCCGGCACCTGGCTGATCGACCCGACCGACTTCAATATCGCCGTGTCCGGCGGCGACATGACGGGCGCCTTCCTCAGTAACTCCTTGAAGTCCGGCAATGTGCAGATCCAGAGCATCTCGGGCGCCGGCGGTACGCAGGGCAATATCAACGTCAACGATAACGTCAACTGGACGGCCAACAAGCTGACCCTGACGGCGCAAAACAATATCAACATCAACAAGGCCATGCGCGGCGCGGGCACGGCCAGCCTGGCCCTCGAATACGGCCAGAGCGCGCTCGCCGCCGGCAATCAGTCCACGTACAACGTCAAGGCGGAAGTCGATCTGCCATCGGGCAACAATTTCAGCACCAAGCTGGGCAGTAATGGCAGCGTGACCGTGTACCAGGTCATCAACAGCCTGGGCGCGTTCAACAGCACGAGCGGCAACGATGTGCAGGGCATACAAGGCAATTTGTCTGGCAAGTATGTTCTGGGTAGCAATATCGACGCGCGCGGCACCTCCGGCTGGGATGGCGGCAAGGGCTTCGCGCCCATCGGCAGCGATGCGACGCCATTCACGGGCACGCTCGATGGCCTGGGCCATGAAATCGTGGGATTGACGATCAACCGCCCTGAAGTGCCCGTCGGGATGTTCGGCAATATCGGCGCCGCCGCTGCCGTGCGCAACCTGAGCTTGAGCGGCGTGAGCGTTGCCGGATCGGCCGCCACCTATAGCAGCACCTATGCGGGCATAGGCGCGCTGGCTTCCGTCAACAACGGCAAGATCGATAACGTGTACAGCAGCGGCGCCGTGAGTGGCTCCGGTTACGTCAATCTGGGCGGCCTGGTCGGCATCAATGCCGGCACGATCAGCAATAGCCGCGTCTCCGGCACCGTGGTCTCCGCCGGTGATCCCGGACCGGGCGGCTATGGCGCTGCAGGCGGTTTTGTCGGCCTCAACGCTGCGGGCGGCTTGATCAAGAGCAGTTCCAGCTCCGCCACCACCAGCTCCACGCGCTACGTTGCTGCCGGGCTGGTTGTCAACAATTCCGGCACGATCAGCGATAGCTATGCAACGGGCACCGTTAACGCGGGAGCCAACTATGGTGGTGGCCTGGTCAGTTTTAACAATGCCACGATCACCAATAGCTATGCGACAGGCGCGATGAACGCCTCGGGCAGTGCCGGCGGCCTGGTGGGAATCAACAACGACGCCGGCGCCATCATCAGCAATAGCTATGCGACAGGCAAGGTGACTTCCACCGGCGGCTATGTCGGCGGCCTGGTAGGGCTGTTGCGCGGAACCTTGAACAACAGCTACGCGACGGGCGACGTGCAGACCACCGGGCTGGCAGGCGGCATCGTCGGCTATAACGTGGGCGGCGTCATCACGAATGTGTATACGACGGGCAAAGTGACGGGCGGCGGCGCCAGCGTCGGCGCCATCGTCGGCGAGCATAACGGCGGTAGCGTCAACCGTGCCTACTTTGACAGCACGATTAACTCCAGCCTGAATGGCATCGGCCAAAGCTTCAATGGCGCCACTTCGAATGCGCAAGGGCTGAGCACGGCGCAGATGCTGGTATCGAGTAATTATGTGGGCTTCAATTTCACGACCACGGGCGGCGCGACGGGCAACAACTGGGTCCTCGTCAGCGGCGATGGCTCGATCAATGGTGCGACCGCCGGCACGCGCCCCATGCTGGCGTCGGAATGGTCGAATACCATCAATTCGGCGCACCAGCTGCAATTGATGACGATGAATAAAGCGGCCAGCTACACGCTGGGCAGCAGTTTCAGCGCCGCCACGACGGCGGCCAATGGCAACGATGTATGGGGAACGACAGGTTTCATTCCTGTCGGCACGGCGGCTTCGGCCTTCACGGGCAGCCTGGACGGCACCGGCCATATCATTTCCAGCCTAAACATCGCCAAGGCGGGCGTGAGCGATGTGGGCCTGTTCGGCGCCATCGGCAGCGCGGGCAAGGTGGCGAATGTGGGCCTGTCCGGCGGCAGCGTGGCGGGCGGCACCAATGTGGGCGCGCTGGCCGGCAGCAATGCGGGCACGATCAGCGGCAGCTTTGCCACCAGCGACGTGACGAGCACTTCCACCGGCGGCGGTCTGGTGGGCAGCAATACGGGCACGGTGGTGGACAGCTATGCCAGCGGCGCCGTGAGCGGCACCAGCGCCGTTGGCGGCCTGGTGGGCAGCAATGGCGGCAGCGTCGCCAACAGCTATGCGAACGGCAGCGTGAGCGGTTCCAGCAATGTGGGCGGCCTGGTGGGCGCCGGTGCGGGCAGCGTCACGGGCAGCTACTGGGACACGCAAAGCAGCGGCCAGGCGGCCAGCGCGGGCGGTACGGGCATGACGACGACGCAGCTGAAGAATCTGTCGAATTACACGGGCGCCGGCTGGGAACTGGCGCAGATGTGGGTGGTCTACGATGGACAGAGTGGGCCTTTCCTGCGTTCCTTCATGAAACAGATCGCCGTGCGCGTGTCCTTCGACAGCAAGGTGTATGACGGCGTGGCCTATGCTGGCGGCAGCAACAGCGTCAGCTACTCGAACACGGTGGCAGGCGCCAGCCTGCTGGGCACGCCTGTGTATGCGGGCAATGCCGCTGGCGCCGTGAATGCGGGCACGTATGGCGTGTCGGCCAGCGGCCTGTACGCTTCCGGCGGCCAGGGCGGCTATGCGATCAGCTATATCGATGGCGGCCTGGTGATTACGCCGAAAGCCCTGACGGTGACGGGTGCGACGGCGGTGGACAAGACCTATGACGGCAACGCCACGGCGACCATCACGGGCGGCGCCCTGAGCGGTTTGGTGAATGGCGAAACGCTGGTCTTGAACAGCGCCAGCGGCGTCTTCAATAACCAGAACGCGGGCAATGGCAAAGCCGTCACCATCACCGGCGGGAGCCTGGGCGATGGCACGGGCTTGGCCAGCAACTATACGGTCGGCAGTTCGGCGGCCGGAACGGCGAACATCACGCCCAAGGCCCTGACGGTGACGGGCGCGACGGCGGCGGACAAGACCTATGATGGCAGCGCCACGGCGGCGATCACGGGCGGCACCCTGGACGGTCTGGTCGGTGGGGAAACGCTGGTCTTGAACAGCGCCAGCGGCGTCTTCAATAACCAGAATGCGGGCAATGGCAAGGCCGTCACCATCACGGGGGGGAGCTTGGGCGATGGCACGGGCCTGGCCAGCAACTACACGGTCGGCAGTTCGTCGGCCGGAACGGCGAACATCACGCCGAAGACCTTGACGGTGACGGGCGCGACGGCGGCGGACAAGACCTATGACGGCAATGCCACGGCGGCGATCACGGGCGGCGCCCTGAGCGGCCTGGTGAATGGCGAAACGCTGGTCTTGAACAGCGCCAGCGGTGTCTTCAATAACCGGAACGCGGGCAATGGCAAGGCCGTCACCATCACCGGCGGGAGCCTGGGCGATGGCACGGGCCTGGCCAGCAACTACACGGTCGGCAGTTCCTCGGCCGGAACGGCGAACATCACGCCGAAGGCCCTGACGGTGACGGGTGCGACGGCGGCGGACAAGACCTATGATGGCAACGCCACGGCGGCGATCACGGGCGGCGCCCTGGACGGTCTGGTGAATGGGGAAACGCTGGTCTTGAACAGCACAACCGGCGTCTTCAATAACCAGAATGCGGGCAATGGCAAGGTCGTCACCGTGACGGGCGCCAGCCTGGGCGATGGCACGGGCCTGGCCAGCAACTACACGGTTGGCAGTTCGTCGGCCGGAACGGCCAGCATCACGCCGAAGGCCCTGACCTTGACGGGCTTGAGCGGCAACAATAAAGTTTACGACGGCACAGCCGGTGCGAACCTGACCGGCGGCACCTTGAGTGGCCTGGTCAATGCGGAAACCCTGGGCTTTACCGTGCAGGGCGCCAGCTACAGCGACAAGAACGCGGGAACGGGCAAGACCATTACGATCGGCGGCGTGACCTTGAGCGATGGCAGCGGCCTGGCCGGCAACTATACGCTGAGCGCGCCTGGCGGCTTGACGGGCGATATCGCGAAGGCAACGATTACCAGCATCACTGGCTTGAGCGCCGATGACAAGGTCTATAACGGCAACTTCAGCGCCAGTCTCAGTGCCAGCTTGGCCGTGATCAATGGCAAGATTGCTGGCGATGACGTGCAATTGTCCAGTGCGAACGGCATGTTCACGGACAAAAACGTGGGAAGCAACAAAGCCGTCAATATCAGCAATATCACCTTGTCCGGCAGCGATCTGGTCAATTATGACTTCCTCAATAATACGGCCAGCGCCACGGCCAGTATCACGCCCAAGGCCGTCACGCTCTCCGGTGTGACTGCAGGCAATAAAGTCTACGATGGCACGGCGGCGGCAGTCTTGTCGGGTGGTACCTTGAGCGGCATGGTCGCGGGTGAAACGCTGAACTTCATCGGCGGTGTCGGCACCTTCAGCGACAAGAATGCCGGCACGGGCAAGGTGGTCACGATCAGCGGCACGACCTTGCAGGATGGCACAGGCCTGGCCAGCAACTACACGTTCACCAGTCCGGGCAACGTGAACGCCGACATCAGCAAGGCCAACATCAGCGGCGTGACGAACGTGAGCGTCAACAACAAGACGTATGATGGCTCGGCCACGGCCACGCTGAATGGCACGGCAACCTTCGACGGCATCATCGGTGCCGACAGCTTGAGCGTCGCCGGCAATGGTGTGTTCAGCGACAAGAATGCCGGCACGGGCAAGACGGTGGCCGTCAGCGGCATCACCCTGACTGGCGTGGACGCGGGCAATTACAATCTGCTCGGCACGACGTCCAGCGGCGTGGCCGACATCGCCAAGGCCAGCATCGGCAGCGTGACGAACGTGGGCGTCAACAACAAGACCTATGATGGCTCGGCCACGGCCGCGCTCAATGGCGCGGCGACCTTCAATGGCATGGTGAACGGCGACAGCCTGACGATGGCCGGCAGCGGCACCTTCAGCGACAAGAATGCGGGCACGGGCAAGACCGTCAATGTCAGCGGCATCACCCTGGGCGGCGCGGATGCGGGCAACTACACGCTGGTCAGCGCGACGTCCAGCGGCGTGGCCGATATCACGCCGAAAGCCCTGACGGTGACGGGGCAGGTGGCCGGCAACAAGGTCTACGATGGCAATGCGGTGGCGCAGCTCATCGGCGGCAGCCTGAGCGGCCTGGTGGGCGACGAAACCCTGGCCATCGGCGGCCAGACGGCGGCGTTTGCCGACAAGAACGCGGGCAACGCGAAGGCCGTGACGGTCAGCGGCACGACCTTGCTCGACGGCTCCGGTGCGGCCAGCAACTACACGGTCAGCAACCCGACCGGCTTGACGGCCAGCATCACGCCAGCCTCCATCAGCGCCATTACTGGTATCGTGGCGGCCAACAAGGTGTATGACGGTGGCACGGCGGCCAGCCTGAACTTGGCGGGTGCCGGCTTTAGTGGCATGGTGGCCGGCGACGCCTTGAGTCTGGCCGCCGACACCATTCTTGGCACGTTCAGCGACAAGAATGCGGGCGTGGGCAAGACGGTGACGGTGGCCGGCATACGCCTGAGTGGTGCGGATGCGGGCAATTATGTGTTCAACGGCACAGCCAGCACGACGGCCACGATCTCGCGGGCGGCGCTGACGGTGAAAGTCGATAACGCTGAAAAAGACCAGGGACGCGCCAATCCCGATTTCCGCGTCAGCTACAGCGGCTTGCTCGGTGGCGATACGCTGGCGTCTGAAGTGAGCGGCAACCTGGCGTTCAGCACGCCGGCGACGACGGCTTCCGCGGCAGGCAGTTATCTGGTATCGGCATCGGGCCAGGCGTCGAACAATTACGCCCTGAACTATGTAGACGGCGTGCTGAAAGTCAATCCGACGGAAGCGCTGCAAAGCGCTGTCGCGAATGTGATCGCGGCTGTCGCCGTGGCGCCATCGCAGGGCAATATGGTGCAGGCCGACATGATCGTCAGTGGCGAGACGGCGCCTGGCAAGCCTGCCGCCACGCAGGATGCGCCGCGCGACGCGGAGAAGGGCGGCGCAGGCAGCGCACCGGTGGTGCAACTGGCCGGCAATGTCGTCAACAATGTCCTTCCGGGGCTGCGCCTGAGCGTGGTCGATAGCGGCTTGCGCCTGCCGGTCGAAGTTTCCGTCGGCACGCGCCAGGACAGCCAGTAAGGCACGCGGCGTCGCCGCATGGTGGCGCCGGAGATGCCGCTTCGTGTTCCGAAGCGGCATTTTTTTACCGGTGCGTCGTTGCCGCGCTCTTATAATTGCTGCACCCCCTCCTTCTGAAGAGCAGCGCTGAACAGAAAGTACAATTGCATGACATCCCATTTCATCGGCGTGGCCGGCCTGCCACGCGCCGGTTCCACCTTGCTGTGCCAGTTGCTGGCGCAGCATCCCGACCTGCATTGCGAAGGCAATAGCTCCCCGCTGTGCAACGCCTTGCTGGGCATGCGGCGCATGGTCAGCGACGACGCCTTTTTCCTGTCGCAGCTCGATAGCACCTTCGATGCCAGTTATGGCCACCTGAAAACGGCCATGCAGGGTTTCTTGCGCGGCTGGTACCAGGATTGCGAGAAGCAGGGCGTGGTCGACAAGAACCGCGCCTGGCTGCATTGCGTGGAGATGCTGCTGCAACTGGCGCCGGAAGCGAAAATCATCGTCTGCGTGCGCGAGCTGGGGCAAGTCTACGGCTCCATCGAAGCGCAGCACCAGCGCACCATCCTGCTCGACTTCGTCGACCACCTGGCCGATTTCGACCGCCTGGGCCGTGCCGACATGCTGTTTGCCAAGGACCGCACCATCGGCGCCCCATTGAGCTCGCTGCATGCCGTGCTGGACCTGCCTGCCGAAGTACAGCAGAAGCTGTATTTCGTGCGTTTCGAAGACTTGATGGCGCGGCCGGTGGAATGCATGTCGCACCTGTACGCGTGGCTGGGCCTGGCACCGTTCCAGATCGACCCGCATGATCTTGCGGTGGGCATCCAGGAGAGCGACAGCCATTACCGGATGAAGTACACGCACCGCCAGCAAGCCACCATCAGCGCGCCCAGGCCGCATGCGATACCGCCGCGCATCCAGGCGCAGATCGAAGATGCGTATGGCTGGTTTTATGAGCTGTATTATCCGCAGCACCAACGCGCGACAACGCCAGCGGTCTGAAAACACGTGCGGCAGTGCTAATACCACTTGCCGCACCGCTGCCGGCGCGGTATTGCCGGCAGCTGGCGCCAATCCTCCTTTTTTCCCTTCCCTGACTCTTCGCCTGGCGCACCGTGGCCGGACCGCATGAAGTCACTGGTATTGTAAAAAACACCGTTGCATAAAACCACTTGACTACCAATTTGGGGCGTCGCATTCTCTATGCAGAAAGCCGACGCTTCGCTGTGCTTTCTTTACGTACAACATAAAAAGCTACCTCGATAGTTTTCGTATAACGTTCAGGAGACATTGTGAAGACACGGCAAATTAGCCGGCTGGCCTCGCCTTTGATGGCTGGCCTGCTGGGCAGCGCGCTGCTCGCTTGCGGCGGCAATTCCACCACCGAACCCCCATCGACACTGCTGGCCGCCTCGGCCGCCAGCGACAGTTGCGCGGCCTGGAGCGCCGCTGCCGTCTACACGGCGGGCCAGTGCGCCGTGTATGACGGCAAGGTGTACCGGGCCAAATGGTGGGTGCAGGGCACGGCCCCGAGCAGCGACCAGTGGGGACCGTGGAGCCTCGATACCACCACGCCGACACCGACTCCCACGCCGACGCCGACGCCAACGCCAACGCCAACGCCCGGCATTCCCACCAAGGCCCAGGCCGAGGCGAACGAGGCGGCGCTGACGAACAACGATTTCTTCCGCAAGGTCAAGGCCTCGATCCGCACCCTGGGCAATGCGGCCGTCGACGCCGTGCAGCCTGGCCTGGCCGGCAATCCGCTCAACGTCAAGCGGGTCGAGCGCCTGCTGCCGGCGGCCAAGTGGGATTATTATTTTGCCGCGCGCGACGCCAGCTACACCTACCAGCGCTTCCTGCAGGCCGTGGCCAAGTTCCCCGCCGTGTGCGACGACTACAGCGACGGGCGCAATGCGGACGCCATCTGCCGCCACAGCCTGGCCACCATGTTCGCCCACTTCGGACAGGAGACGGGCGACCATAACGCCAGCAGCCCGCTGCCGCAATGGCGCCAGGGCTTGAAGTATTTGCGCGAGCTGGGCTGCGACGAGACGGGCGCCGGCTGCGGCTACAACATCGAGTGCGCCGATCCCGTCTTCAACAAGGTGTGGACCTGCGGCAAGAACGCCGACGGCAGCTTCAAGAAATATTTCGGCCGCGGCGCCAAGCAGCTGTCCTACAACTACAACTACGGTCCATTTTCGCAAGCCATGCATGACGGCGACCAGTCCGTGTTGCTGAAGAACCCGGACCTGGTGGCGTCGACCTGGCTGAACCTGGCGTCGGCCACGTTCTTCTTTGTCTATCCACAACCGCCGAAACCGTCGATGCTGCATGTGCTCGACGGCACGTGGGTACCGAACGCGGCCGACACGACGGCGGGCGCGGGCAATAACTTTGCCACCACCATCATGATCATCAACGCCGAATGCGGGCAGGGCACGGAAAAGCAGGCCGCGCAAAACCGCATCGATTACTACAAGCAGTTTGCCGCCGACATGGGCTGGGATTATTCCGGCGAACAATTGTCTTGCGCCAACATGCAACGCTTCACCCCGGCCAGTTCCGCTTCCTACAACATCTATTGGGAAAAGAACTGGAGCGCCGGTGGCGAGAACCAATGCCAGCTGGTCAGCTATCAAACCCCGTACAGCGCCTTGCTGGCCGGGAACTACGTGAAATGCGTGGAAGCCAACTGGAATGTGAAGTTGCAGTAGCTGCAAGTGCAAGAAAGCCGGCCAGGGATCACAGTTGACAAGAGCCCCTTCAGGGGCCTGCAACAAGCTCAATGTACAACCCGTACAACCATAACGGAGACAGACACGACATGAAATCGAATGCATTATTGATGGCCCTGCTCAGCGGCGTGCTCGTCGCTTGCGGTGGCGGCCAGGAAGGCACGACCGCCACGCCAAACACCCTGCTTGCCGCCGTGGAAGCGTGCGCCGTCTGGGATGCCGCCACCGTCTACACGGGCGGCCAGTGCGTGCTGTACCAGGGCGTCACCTACAAGGCCAAGTGGTGGACGCAGGGCAATGTCCCCAGCGCCGCCGATCAGTGGGGCCCGTGGGCCGTGACGGATACGCCAACCCCGACGCCGACACCGACACCGACACCGACACCGACGCCAACGCCAACGCCGACACCGACACCGACACCGACACCGACACCGACACCGATACCGACACCCACGGCTTGCCGCCCGGACGGCTTGATTTCGGCCGTGCCGAATGTGCCATATTGCAAGGTGTATGACGCGAATGGCCGCGAAGTGCTGGGCAATGGCTTGAACCGGCGCATCGTCGGCTATTTCGCCAGCTGGCGCACGGGTGTCGATGGCAGCCCGACTTACCTGGTGAACAACCTGCCGTGGGACAAGATCACCCACCTGAACTATGCGTTCGCCTCGGTCGACCCGGCGACGTCAAAAATCGCCATCGGCAGCGGCGCGGCCAATCCCGACACGGGCCTGACGTGGCCGAACGTGCCGGCGGCGGCCATGGACCCGTCCTTGCCATACAAGGGCCACTTCAACTTGCTGGCGCAATACAAGAAGAAGTATCCGGGCGTCAAACTGATGATTTCCGTGGGCGGCTGGGCCGGCAGCGGCGGCTTCTACACGGCCACGACGAACGCGGACGGCAGCGTCAACACGGCCGGCATCAATACCCTGGCCGATTCCATGGTGGCCTTCGTGCGCCAGTACAACTTCTTCGATGGTGTCGATGTCGATTACGAACACCCGACCACCAACAATGAAGCGGGCAATCCGAACGACTTCGCCGTCTCGAAACCGCGCCTGGCCGGCCTGATGACAAGCTACAACGTGCTGCTGAAAGTGCTGCGCCAGAAGCTCGATGAAGCGGCCGTGCAGGACAATAAATACTATCTGCTGACCATCGCCGGCTCCGCCTCGGGCTGGGTCTTGCGTGGCGAGGAAAATATGTCGGGATTAAAATATCTCGATTACGCCAGCCTGATGAGCTATGACTTGCACGGCGCGTGGAACCAGTATGTGGGACCGAACGCGGCGCTGTTTGACGACGGCAACGATGGTGAATTGCGTGCCGGTAACGCCTACCAGTTCCAGAACATCGGTTACCTGAACACGGACTGGGCCTACCGTTATTACCGGGGCGCCATGCAGGCGGGGCGCATCAATATCGGCGTGCCGTTCTACACGCGGGGTTGGAAGGATGTCACGGGCGGCACGAATGGCTTGTGGGGCACGACGCCGCTGATCAGCTCCACCGTCACCTGCGCCGGCACCAAGACGTGCGGCACGGGCGCGACCGGCATCGACAACGTGTGGTTCGACCTCGACTCGCAAGGCAAGCCCACGCCGGGCGGCGGCAACCCCATCTGGCATGCGCTGAACCTGCAGAACGGCATCGTGCCGAGCTACCTGGACGCGTATAAAGTCACGGACAAGGCGCTGGTGGGCACGTACGTGTCGTACTACAGCAGCACCATGGTGGCGCCGTGGCTGTGGAATGCGACCAAGAAAGTGTTCATTTCCACGGAAACCACGCAATCGATCGCGGCCAAGGCCCAGTACATCGTCAACAACAATATCGGCGGCGTGATGATCTGGGAAATGGCGGGCGACTATGCCTGGGATGCCACGCGCAATGGCGGCAAGGGCGAGTATTTCATGGGCACCACCCTGACGGACGTCTTGTACCAGGCCTTCCGCACGGCTGGCGTGTATGGCAACAAGCGTGCCGAAATCGCCATGCCGGCCACGGCGGCCAACGTCAGCATCAGCCTCGGTGGCTGGAAGCTGGGCGACAACAACTTCCCCATCAATCCCGTGATGACGGTGAAGAACAATACGACGTCGACCCTGCCGGGCGGCACTGTCGTGGAGTTCGACTATCCCGTCTCGGCGCCGTCGGACATGAGCGACCAGTCCGGTTTCGGCTTGACGGTGATTAACGCCGGCTACACGGGGCCGAACAATATCGGCGGCTTCACGAAGAACTACAACCGGGCCCGCTTTGCGATTCCCGCCTGGCAATCGCTGGCGCCGGGCGGCTCCGTGGCGCTGACCCTGAATTACCGCTTGCCGATCTCGGGGCCGGCCAACTACACGGTCACCGTGGGCGGCACCAAGTATGCGCTGACGCAAGAGTATCCGGAATTGCCGGTGGCCTTGCCTTAAGTTGAATCCGGTAGTGTAAACAGGGAAGGGCGGAACTGCGGTTCCGCCCTTTTTTCGGGGTCAGACCCGTCGGGGGAATGTTACCCAATGGGGAACATTCCAATCACGCAGTGACTGACCCCAGCCTTTGCTTCTGGGTTGTTTCAGCTTAGAACCACGTCTCCACCTGGAAACCATACGACGTGCCGCTGGTGTTGTTGTTATAGATCGGGCCGCCGTTGTTCGACGCGTTGACCGAGGCGGTGGCCGCATCGTTCCATTTGCCGTAGGTCACGAAAGCGCGCAGTTCAGGACGCGACCACAGGCCAGGGCCGGCCGAGATCGTCGGCGCGATGGTCAGCTTGGTCAGGCGCTTGGCCGGCAGGCCGCCCGCTTGCGTCACGCGGTCCGTGCCCAGTTCGCCCACCAGCTTGAAGTTGTCGGTGAATGCGTACACAGGGCGCACGCCGACCGAGGTCCAGGTCGAGGAACCCTTGGCGTTCGACTCGTCTTTTTGCCACAGGGCGACGAATTCCATACCGAAGTTGGCCATCGGCTGGATCGCCATGTCATTGAAGATACGCGTGCGTTTCACGTCCGAACCGAAATTGGTGTCGCCCGAAGCGCCGAACTGCGCGCCCTGGCCAGTGCCGGGACCGACGCCGTACTGCACGCCAAAGGTATTGCCGCCGCCAAACACTTTACCTTGACGGTGGAAGGCCGACAGCTGCCAGCCGTTATTGCGCTTGCCAGTGGCGACGTCATCCTTGCCTTCGCCGATGATGTAGGTGGCGGCCAGGTCCAGCGTGCCGTTTTCATTGACGGGAATCTCGCCAAAGATGAAGTTCTGACGCACGGCCGATTTGGTGTTGACGCCGCCGTTCGGCAACGCGACCTTGACGTCGTTGTCTTTGAAGAAGGCATACGAGAATTTACCCGGACCAGCAGGAATGCGGTCCAGGCCGGCGCCCGTGCCGTTCATGTTGATGTATTGCAAGTCCAGCATGTGGATGTCAGGACGGTAGTAGAAGCGCTTGCCGATCCAGGCCGTGCCGCCGTTCAGGAAATCGAGTCCCTGCGCTTCGACATAGGCCTTGACGATGCCCAGTTTGTTGTCGCCGAAATCCGAGTTTGGCGCGTAAGCGTTGACCCAGATAGTGGCCAGGTAGTTCACGCCGCCGGACTTGGCGACGGACTTGGTGTAGCCGAATTCCGTGTAGGCGTCGCACTCATTGCCCAGACGGTATTTCATGGTGTTGCCGCCCAGGCCGAAGCAGCCTTGCGAACCGCCGTCGCCCGACGTATTGCTGCCGGCGCCGGCGCGCAGGTAGCCGTGGAAGCCTTCGGAGTCGGATGGGTACATGGGGTCGGCAAGGGCGGAAGCGCTGGCGAGGGCCAGGAGCAGGGCAGGCAAGGTTTTCAGTGCAGTGCGATTCATGCGGTCTCCAGAAAGATGTAGGTGGTAGCGGTGGCGCCCCGGGAGGCGGCCACCGCACACGGTCTAATGCCGAAAACCAAGTCTAGCAGTGCTTTTTTAACCACCCTGATACAAATCGAACAAGTAGCGATACTTTCTTTCAAAGTGTTGTTTTTATCCAATATCGATACTCTGGCGCATAGTGGGCTTGCAAAGGAGTATCGAATTGCGGTTTTGGAGTATCAGAAAGTATCAAAGTCCGGTGCTACATTGTGGTCGTGGTGCCAAGTACCTGAGCATTGCCAACGACAAAAAACACTGGAGACACACAATGAAACGTTCCGCTATTGCCGCGCTGTTCGCCGGCTGCCTCAGCTCGTCCGCTTTTGCCGCCACCGACCTGGTCATCGCGACCGTCAACAACGGCCACATGATCGAAATGCAAAAGCTCGGCAAGTTCTTCGAGCAAGCCAACCCCGACATCAAGCTCAAATGGGTGACCCTGGAAGAAGGCGTCCTGCGCCAGCGCATGACGACCGATATCGCCACCAAGGGCGGCCAGTTCGACGTGATGACCATCGGCCTGTATGAAACGCCCATCTGGGGCAAGAAAAACTGGCTGATCCCCATCAAGCCGGACGCCAGATACGATATCGACGACTTGCTGCCGGCCATACGCGAAGGACTGTCCGGCGACGGCAAGTTGTACGCGTCGCCGTTCTACGGCGAAAGCTCGATGATCATGTACCGCAGCGATCTGGTCAAAAAGGCGGGCGTGACGATCGAGGACCGTCCGTCCTGGAACCAGCTGCGCGACGTGGCGGCCAAGCTGCACGATCCGGCCAACGGCGTGTACGGCATCTGCCTGCGCGGCAAGCCGGGCTGGGGCGACAACATGGCACTCATCACCACCATGGCCAATTCCTATGGCGGCCAGCTGTTCGACATGCAATGGAAGCCGCAATTTACCAGCAAGCCATGGAAGGACGCGGTCACCATGTATGTCGACCTGATGAAGAAATACGGTCCGCCGGGCGCGGCCGCCAACAGCTTCAATGAAAACCTGGCGCTGTTCAACCAGGGCAAGTGCGGCATCTGGATCGATGCGACGATCGCCGCCTCCTTCATCACGGATCCCAAGCAAAGCAAGGTGGCCGACAAGGTGGCGTTTGCCCAGTCCCCTGTGGGCGTGACGGAGCGGGGTGCCAACTGGCTGTGGATCTGGTCGCTCGCCATCCCGTCGAGCTCGAAGCGCCCGAATGAAGCGCAACGCTTCATCAACTGGGCCACCTCGCCCGACTACGTGAAACTGGTGGCCAAGGAAACGAGCTGGGCCAACGTGCCGACGGGCACGCGCAAGTCGACGTATGCGAGCCCCGAGTTCCAGAAGGTGGCGAAATTTGCCGCCGCCGAAGGCAAGGCCCTGGCCACCACGCGCGCCGTGCAAAGCACCTTGCCGCCATCGCCGTACGTGGGCGTGCAATTCGCCTCGATTCCCGAATTCCAGGTGATCGGCGTGGCGGCCGGCCAGCAGATGGCGGCAGCGCTGCTGGGCAAGGTGACGGTGGACCAGGCGCTGGAATTGTCGCAGCAGACGGCTGAACGCGAGATGCGCAAGGGCGGCTATTACAAGTAAGAGGATAGCCTGACCAAACCTACTGCGCGTCGCGCTTTGCGGCCGGCGATGCTCACCGTACTAGAGTACGGTTGCGCTTCTCGGCCACAAATCACTGCCGCTCGCTACGGTTTTGTCAGGCATCTTTGCTGTGCTGTTTGGTTTGTAACACAGGTGATGTGACCGGCCTTGCTATTGCGCTAGATCACTCACCTCACGTCCCAAGAGAACATTATGAAACGCATTATCCCCCGGACTTTGCTGACGCCGGCCGTGCTTGCCGTCTCCGTCATTTCCGTGATCCCCTTGCTGATCACCCTGTATTACGCGTTCGTGCGCTATTCCATGCTCGATCCGAGCGGCCATCCTTTCCATGGTTTGGCCAATTTCCACTTTTTCTTTACCGATGCCGCGTTCCTGCCGGCCTTGCAGAACACGTTCACGTTGCTGTTTTCCGTCATGCTGATCACGGTGGTGCTGGGCACGGCGCTGGGGCTGCTGATCAATGAAGCGTTCCCGGGACGCGCCATCGTGCGCGTGCTCTTGATCTCGCCCTTCCTCGTCATGCCGGCCGTGAATGCCCTGATGTGGAAGAACATGCTGCTCAACCCGATCTACGGCCTGTTCGCGCAGATCAGCCTATTCTTTGGCGCCACGCCCGTCGACTGGCTGTCGGCCCACCCGCTGTTTTCCATCATCATGATGGTCTCGTGGCAATGGCTGCCATTCGCCTGCCTGATCTTCATGACGGCGCTGCAATCGATGGACCGCGAGCAGCTGGAAGCGGCGCGCATGGATGGCGCCACCTATCTGCAGCAGTTGCGCTACCTCTACATTCCCCACCTGGGCCGCGCCGTCTCGGTGGTGCTGATGATCGAGATGATCTTTTTGCTGTCGATCTTTGCGGAAATCTTTACCACCACGGGCGGCGGTCCCGGCTTCGACACGACCACCATCACCTTCATGATCTATCAGCAGGCACTGCTGTCGTATGACGTGGGAGCGGCCTCGGCCGGTGCCCTGTTCGCCGTGCTCATCGCCAACATCGCCGCCTTCTTCCTGATGCGCGTCATCGGCAAGAATCTGTCGAAATAAGGAGACCTTGATGCATAGCAAACTTCATCTCTATAGCCGCACGGCCGCCGCCTGGCTCTGCGCGCTGCTGCTGTTCTTTCCCATCTTCTGGCTGGGCCTGATGGCCTTCAAGACGGAAGGGCAAGCCATTTCCACGCCGCCCCTGCTGTTCTTCACGCCCACCTTCGACAGCTTCCGCGAAGTGCTGGCGCGCGACAACTACTTCGGCTACGCGTGGAATTCGCTGTTTACCAGCGTGGTGTCCACCGCCATCGGCCTCTTGATCGCCATCCCGGCCGCCTATTCGATGGCCTTCTTTCCCACGGGCGGCACCATCGGCTTGCTGAAATTCATGCTCAGCTCGCGCTACATGCCCGGCGTGGGCGCCCTGATGCCCATCTATATCTGCTACCAGTACTTCGGCCTGCTCGACACGCGCATCGGCCTGACCATCATGTTCATGCTGATGAACCTGCCCATCATGATCTGGCTGCTGTACACGAGCATGAAGGAGCTGCCGCGCGAAATCCTGGAGGCTTCGCGCATGGACGGCGCCACCGTGTGGGACGAGTTCCGCCACGTCGTGCTGCCCCTGTCCGTGGGCGGCATCGCCTCCACGGCCCTCGTGTGCATGGTGTGGTCGTGGAATGAATCGTTCTGGTCGCTGAACCTGGGCGCCTCCAACGCGGGCACCCTGGCCTGGCTCATCGCCTCGTATTCGAGCCCGGAAGGCCTGTTCTGGGCCAAATTGTCGGCCGCTTCGCTGATGGCCATCGCGCCCATCATGGCGCTGGGCTGGTTTTGCCAGAAACAACTGGTCCAAGGTATGACCTTTGGCGCAGTCAAATAAACGATGCCTCCATAAACCTACTGCGCGGCCCAATTTCGGCTCTCCGTTGCTCACTGTGCATCCGCACAGCTCCGCTACTCAAACCGAACTTGAACCGCTCGCTACGGTTTCTGAAAGCATCGAAAAACAAATCAGAAATGAGACAATCATGGCTTACCTTCAACTGAGCAATATCGAGAAATTCTTTGGCGAACACCGCGCCATCAAGGGCATCGACCTGGAGATCCGACAGGGCGAGTTCGTCGTCTTCGTGGGACCATCGGGCTGCGGCAAATCCACCCTGCTGCGCCTGATCGCGGGCCTGGAACCGATCGACGGCGGCAAGCTGTCGCTCGACGGGCGCGACATCACGAACGTGCCGTCGTCCAAGCGCGACCTGGCGATGGTGTTCCAGTCGTATGCGCTGTACCCGCACATGACGGTGTTCCAGAACATGTCGTTCGCCTTGAAACTGGCCGGCGTCGATCCCGCCATCATCCGCGAAAAAGTCGACAAGGCGGCCGCCATCCTCGACCTGGGTAAATACCTGGAACGCACGCCGAAGGAACTGTCGGGCGGCCAGCGCCAGCGGGTGGCCATCGGCCGCGCCATCGTGCGCGACCCGAAGGTGTTCCTGTTCGATGAACCGCTGTCCAACCTCGACGCGGCCCTGCGCGTGCAGACGCGCATCGAGATCGCCAAGCTGCACCGCGAGCTGGGCGCCACGACGATCTATGTGACGCACGACCAGGTCGAGGCGATGACCCTGGCCGACCGCGTGGTGGTGCTGCGCGACGGACAGATCGAACAGCATGGCTCGCCCCTGGAACTGTATGACCATCCCGCCAACCGCTTCGTCGCGCAATTCATCGGCACGCCCAGCATGAACGTGGTGCCGGCCGATGCGGCGCCGCAGCTGCTGGCGCAGGCGGGCAGCGCGGCGCAGGCGGACGGCTTTGTCGGCATCCGCCCCGAGCACGTGCACCTGGGTGCGGCGCAGCCGGGCAGCGTGCCCGTCACCGTCGACCTGGTGGAGTCCCTGGGCGTGGAGACGCTGACCTATGTGCGCCTGCCGAACGACGTGCAGGTGGTCTCGCGCGGCGCCGAGCGTAGCAGCCTGCAGCCGGGCCAGCAGACGCACCTGACGTTCGAGCCCGGCTTTGTGCATTATTTTGACCGCGCCGGCAAGACCTACGCGGCGGCGAAAGGAGCGCTGTAATGGACGCCATCGCATTGAACCAGGCGAACCTGGCCAAGCTCGGGGGGAACGTGACCGTGCCCGCGTATGCGCGCGAGGCGCTCGAACCCAGCATCGTGCATATCGGCGTGGGCGGCTTTTTCCGCGCCCACCAGGCCGTCTACCTCGACGATTTGCTGGCCTTGCCCGGCAATCAACAATGGGGCTATTGCGGCGTGGGCTTGCTGGCGGTTGACGCGGCCATGCGCGACGCCATGCGGGCGCAGGATGGCTTGTACACGGTGGTCGAGCGCAGCGCGGCCGGCGACGCGGCGCGCATCATCGGCAGCGTCGGCGAATACCTGTATGCGCCCGACGAGCCCCAAGCCGTGCTCGACAAGCTGGCCGACCCTGGCACGCGCATCGTCGCGCTGACCATCACGGAAGGCGGCTATTACGTCAACCAGGGCACGGGCGAATTCGATGCGCGACACCCCGACATCGTGCATGAACTGGCGCACCCCGAGGCGCCGCGCTGCTCGTTCGGCTACCTGGCCGCCGCGCTGGCCCTGCGCCACCAGCGCGGCCTGGCGCCGTTTACCATCATGTCCTGCGATAACCTGCAAAACAATGGCGACGTGACGCGCAAGATGCTGCTGGCCTTTGTCGCCCTGCGCGACGGGGAGCTGGCGCGCTGGCTGGCCACGCATGGCAGCTTCCCCAACAGCATGGTCGACCGCATCACGCCGGCCACCACCGATGAACACCGGGCCCTCGTGCGCGAGTCCTTTGGCATCGTCGACGCCTGGCCCGTCGTGTGCGAACCGTTCCGCCAGTGGGTCATCGAGGACGAATTCCCGCAGGGCCGGCCGGCCTGGGAAAAGGTGGGCGCGCAGATGACGCACGACGTGCTGCCGTATGAAAAGATGAAGCTGCGCCTCTTGAATGCCAGCCACCAGGCCCTGTGCTACATCGGCATGCAGCTCGGTTACACCTTTGCGCATGAAGCGATGCTTGACCCTGGCATCCGCCGGCTGGTGCGCCGCATGATGGATGACGAGGTCACGCCGCTGCTCGATACGGTGCAAGGCGTCGACCTGGCCAGCTATAAAGATACCCTGATCGAGCGCTTTTCGAATCCGGCCGTGCGCGACCAGCTGGCGCGCATCGGCACGGAAGGCTCGGCGCGCATCCCGAAATTCGTGCTGCCCTCCGTGCGCGAAGCGCTGGCCCGGGGCGGCGCCATCACGCTGCTGGCCTTCACCGTGGCGTGCTGGTTCCGCTACCTGGAAGGCCACGACGAGCAGGGGCGCGAGATGCCCTTGAACGATCCGTACGCGGCGCGCCTGCGGGCGCTGGTGCTGCAGGGCGGCGCGGACGCCACGGCGCTGCTGTCCTTGCGCGAACTGTTCGGCGACTTGAGCGACACGCCAGCGTTCACGCAGGCGGTGCGGCAGGCGCTGGCCAGCCTGTATGGACTGGGCGCGCGCGCGGCGCTGGAACAGAGCGTGGCTTGAGGGGGAGGGCGCGCCATGCCAATCTCCTTGCCGCAGATGGAGCTGGAACAGCAGCGCGACGCCACGCCCGGCTTCGAGCCGAAAGGCAGTTTCGGCTTCATCCGCTACCTGGAGCACGGCTATCCAAATGCGCTGGTGCGCTGGCATTATCACGACGAGTACGAACTGCACCTGATCGTCGAGACGAGCGGCAAGGTGTTCGTAGGCGACTACATCGGCCAGTTCACGCCCGGCCACCTGGTGCTGACGGGGCCGCGCGTGCCGCACAACTGGGTGTCGCTCGACACGCCGCCGGAAGGCGTGGCCTTGCGCGACATGGTGATCCAGTTCTCGCATGCGCCGCTGGCGTCGATGGCCGCCGCCATACCCGAATTGAAGGATATTTTCCCGCTGCTGCGGCGCGCCCTGCATGGCGTGGAATTCTTTGGCGTCAGCGAACAGTCGCTGCGGCGCTTCCTGCGCATCCGCGACAGCAGCGGCCTGCCGCGCTTCATCGAATTTCTCACCTTGCTGGCGGAGCTGGCGCAGACCAGCGACTACCAGCTGCTGTCGACGGTGCCCATGCAGTCGAGCGACGACGACGTGGCCCTGGCGCGCATCAGTTCCGCCATCAACTTCATCGTGCACAATTACAGCAGCCAGTTTTCGCTGAAACAGCTGGCCGAGCAGGTGGACATGCCCGAGCGGACGTTTTCGCGCTTCTTTCGCCACGCCACGGGCAACAGCTTCACGGACTTCGTCAACCGCTTGCGCATCAACAAGGCGTGCCAGTTGCTGATGGAAACGGAGCGGTACGTCAGCAACATCTGCTATGAGGCGGGTTTCAACAACGTGGCCAACTTCAACCGGCGCTTCCTGGAATTGAAGGGCATGACGCCGAAGGAGTTTCGCCAGCAGGCGCTGGGCCGTTTTGGCGCCTGAGGTTTTTTAAGGTACATTCGATGGCACGGGCGGGGACAGCCTGGGAGAGACGAGCATGGAACACCTGCGGCAGAAGGATGGCGAGCGCAAGGCGCCCGAGCTGGAACGCGAAAGCTACGATGGCATCATCAATTACCTGGAACATGGCTATCCCAGCTCGCGCGTGCGTTGGCACTGCCATGAAGAATACGAGCTGCATCTGATCGTCGCTACCAGCGGGCGACTATTCGTGGGCGACTATATCGGCGAGTTCTCGCCCGGCCACCTGGTGCTGACGGGGCCGCGCCTGCCGCACAACTGGATTTCCAACGTGATGCCGGAAGGCGGCGTGGCCCTGCGCGACATGATCGTGCAATTCGCCCACGCGCCGCTGGCCGGCGCCGCGCGCGTCATCCCCGAATTGCGCGAACTGCTGCCGCTGCTCGAGCGCTCCAGCTATGGCGTGGAGTTTTTCCAGATGGGTGCGGAAGCGGAGCGGCATCTGGCGCGCATCCGCGCCACGCACGGCGCGGAGCGCTTCGCCGAATTCGTCCAGCTGATGAGCAAACTGGCGCGCACGGCCAACTACCGTTTGCTGTCGAGCGCCTCCCTGCGTTCGTATGACGATGACGCCACCCTGGCCAAGGTCAATTCCGTCCTCAACTACATCACGGACAATTACCGCGAGCCGATTTCGGCGGAAATGCTGGCCGAGCAGGTGGGCATGTCGCTGAGTAAATTCTCGCGCTTCTTCCGCAAGGCGACGGGCAACAGTTTTACGGATTTCATCAGCCGGCTGCGCATCAACAAGGCATGCCAGCTGCTGATGGATACGGACCAATACGTCTCCAACGTCTGCTACGACGTGGGCTTTCAGAACGTGGCCAACTTCAACCGCCGCTTCCTGCAGGTGAAGGGCGTCACGCCGAAGGAGTTCCGGCGCCAGGCCGATGGCCGCTTTGGCGGCATCGGCGGGCCTGTTGCGGATACGCCACCACCGTGATGCCTGTCATGGGCTTGTCACTTTGAACAGTTATCCTCCACGGCTTCAATCCCACCCTAGCCGAGGAATGCATGAAGACTGCCGTAACGTCCACCCCGAAACTGACCCTGCTGGCCATCGCCGCCGGCTTGGCCCTGGCCGCCTGTGGCGGCAGCGACAATCCGCCGGCGGAGCCTTCCAAGCCCGTGGCGCAGACGGGCGTGTTCCTCGACGGCGCGGTGGAAGGGCTCGATTACGTGGCTGGCAGTGCGGCCAAGGCCAGCACCAATGCCAAGGGCGAATTCATATGCAACCCGGGCGAGACGGTGGCCTTCAGCGTGGGCGGCCTGGCCCTGGGTTCGGCACCATGCGGCGCCGTCGTCACGCCGCTGGCGCTGGCCGCCAGCACGAACGTGGCGGACGACAAGGTCGTCAACCGCCTGCTGGCGCTACAACTGCTCGACGATGACAGCGATCCGTCGAACGGCATCAGGCTGACGGCCGACGTGAAGGCCGCGCTGGCCGGCAAGACCCTGGACTTCGCCGCCGCCCCGGCCGTCTTCAACGCGGCGCTGGCCGCGCATCTGGCCACGGTGGGCGCGAAATTCGCCGGCCGCACGGTCGATGCGGAGCGCCGCGCCCTGGTGCGCGAGCATTTTGAAGATACCCTGGCCTCGAAAGCGGGCGCGCCCGTCAACGAGGCGCTGACGCAAGCCAATCCGGTCGGCGAAGTAAAAGTGACCGTGACGCGCTACCAGATCCAGGCGGCCGACAAATTCTACGTGCCGTACGAAGGCGCCAACGCCAAGATCAAGGGTGAATTCCCGACCGGCTTCCTGCCGTCGTACGGCTCGGGCCTGGCGTATAAAGGCAAGAACGCGGCGGGCGACCTGGAATTCTATGGCTTGACGGACCGTGGCCCGAACGGCGACGGCCCGCTGGTGCCCGACCCTTCGGGCAAGGGCACGATCGGCAGCAAGATCTTCCCGTCGCCGAGCTTCACGCCGTCGTTCGGCGTCATCACGGTGGGCAAGAACGGCGCCGTGCTCGGTTCGTCGACGCCGATCAAGGTGTCGGCCACGGTCAACAGCTCGGGCTTGCCCGTGCCCGTGGGCGCGGTCGGCAATTCGGCCGAGATTCCCGTCATGGATGCGATGAAATTCGACGCGACCGGCAAGGCCGTCTTCAACGCGGGCGGCCTCGATTCGGAAGCCATCGTCGTCGATGCCAAGCGCAATGCGCTGTGGGTCTCCGACGAATACGGCCCCTTCATCGTCAAGATCGATGCGGCCACCGGCATCATCCAGGCCAAGTACGAGCCGGGCAAGGGCTTGCCGGCGCTGTTCGCCAAGCGCCGCGCGAATCGCGGCATGGAAGGCATGACCCTCGACACGAGCAACGACAAGCTGTACGCCTTCCTGCAAAGCCCCTTGTCCGACGGCACGGCGCCATACACGGTGACGAAGAAGAATGAGCAGGTCGAGCGCTTTGCCCGCTTCACGCGCTGGATCGAATTCGACCCGACGACGGGCACCAGCGGCAAGATGTACGCGTATCCGCTGAATGCAGCCGACTACCAGGATGGCCGCACCGGCAACGCCAAGCTGGGCGACATGGTGGCGCTGGGCGGCGGCAAGTTCCTCGTCATCGAGCAGGGCGCCGCGCCGTCGGGCAAGGTTTTCAATAAACTGATGCTGGTGGAATTGAAGGGCGCGACCGATATCGCGGCCGCCGCCTTCAACGCGACGACGTCGGACCTGGAAAAGAGCAGCATGGGCGGCGCGGCTGTCAATGGCGCCGACTGGACTGCCGTCACGCCGCTGAAGAAAACCCTGCTGCTGGACTTGAACGCCATCGGCTGGGCGGCGGAAAAGGCGGAAGGCCTGACCCTGATCGACGACTCCACCATCGCGCTGGCCAACGACAACGACTTCGGCCTGAAAACCAAGATCTTTGACGCGAATGGCGTGGAAGTCGATGGCGCCGACGTGACCAAGTGCACGGTCGACGCCAGCGGCGCCATCGTCACCAGCGCCGCCGCCGGCTGCAACGCGGCCAACACCATCCGCGTGGCGCGCGGCGACGACCGCGAACGTCCAAGCCGCTTGTGGATCGTGAAGTTCGCCAAGGCGCTCAATACGTATTGATGGCGTATTGATTTGGCTTAATTGATGGATGAAAAAAAGCCGCACAGTGCGAACTGTGCGGCTTTCTTACGTTGGAACAGGCTTACTTTTTAGTGTACGTATTGAGCCAATCGAGCACCGTGTGATGCCACAGCAGCGAGTTCGCCGGTTTCAGCACCCAGTGGTTCTCGTCCGGGAAGACCAGCAGCTTGCTCGGGATGCCCTTGCGCTGCAGCGCCGTGAAGGTACCCAGGCCTTGCGCGGTGGGGATGCGGAAGTCCAGGTCGCCTTGCACCACCAGCATCGGCGTCTTCCAGTTCTTCACGAAATTGACGGGATTGAACTGTTCGTGCTTGGCCGGCGCGTCGTAGTAGGTGCCGCCATTTTCCCATTCCGTGAACCACAGTTCTTCCGTCGCGTAAGCCATGCCGCGGTTGTCGAACACGCCGTCGTGGTTGACCAGGCATTTGAAGCCGTCCGGCCAGTTACCGGCGATCCAGTTCATCATGTAGCCGCCGTACGACGCGCCCAGCGCGCAGCTGCGTTCGCGGTCCAGCCACGGGAATTTCTTGGTGGCCGCCTCCAGGCCCTTCTGCAAGTCGACCAGCGGCTTGCCGCCCCAGTCGCCGCTGATGGAATCCGTGAACTTCTGGCCATAGCCGGTGGAACCGTGGAAGTCGATGAAGACGGTGGCGTAGCCGGCGCCCGCGTACACTTGCGGATTCCAGCGGTAGCTCCAGCTGTTGCCAAAGCTGCCTTGCGGGCCGCCGTGGACCAGGAAGGCGACCGGATACTTTTCGCCGGCCTTGGCATTCCATGGTTTCATGACGTGGCCGTAGACGGTCTCGCCATTCGCGCCGGCGAACGAGAACTGTTCATATTCGCCGAAGCGTACGTCGGCCAGGGCTTGCGCATTCTGTTTCGTCAGCTGCACCATCGGCGCGTTTTCCGCCTTGGCGTCGAGCTTGCGCGTGTACAGCTGCGCGCCCGAGGCCAGGTTCGCCTGCGTCAGCACGATGGTATTGCCGCGCACGTCGAAGTCGCCCACGGCGCCTTTGCCCGTCAGCGCATTGACCTTGCCGCTGGCCGCGTCGATGTGGAACAAACGGTGCTGGCCCACGTCATCGGCGGCGACGAGGAAGGCTTTGCCGTCCGGCGTCCAGCGGAAGTCGGCCACGGAACGGTCCCAGTCGTCGGCCAGGGTGCGCTTCTTGCCGGTGGCGACATCCATCAGCACCAGGTGGAAACGGTCCGCTTCGAAGCCCGGCTTTGTCATGGCGACGTACGCCAGGGTGCGGCCATCGGGCGAATACGTGGCTTTCGCATCCCAGGCCGGATTGTCGGCCGTGAGGTTGCGCGGCGCCTGGCCGCCGGCGGCCGGAATCGTGTAGACGTCGAAGTTGGTCGACCACGCTTCCGTGCGGCCGGCCACGCGCACGGAGAAGGCCACCGTCTTGCCGTCCGGGCTGAAGTGGTATTCGCCGTTGTCGCCGAACGGTTTAGAGGGCGCGTCGCCATCGAGGGTGCCGCTCAGGCTCACGGGTGTGGCGCTGACCTTGCCGGTGGCGTCGATGGGCGCCGAGTACAGCGCATTGCGGCGGCCGTCGGCCCAGGTATCCCAGTGGCGCACGAACATCTGGTCGTAGACCATGCCGCTGGCCTTGTTCTTGGCTTTTTCATCCAGGCGCTTCTTGGTGCAGGCGAGGTCCGCGCAATCGAGGAAGACGCCCATGCTGAAGGCCAGGCGGTCGCCCTGCGGCGACAAGCGGTAGGTGTCGACGTCCAGCGCCAGGTCGGTGACCTTGGCCGCTTCGCCGCCGTTCAGGGGTAGCTGCCACACTTGCGAGGAGCCGGAGCGGCCCGACAGGAAGTAGATGGCGTCGCCGTTCGGCGACCATTGCGGGTCGCTGGCGCTGGCATCGCCTCGCGTGAGCTGGCGTGGCGCCGCATTCGGCGCGCGCAGGTCGATCATCCACAGCTGCGTGTTGCCGCGGTTCTTGTCCAGGTTGGTGGTGCGCACCGTGTAGACGACGCGCGTGGCGTCCGGCGACAGCACGGGACTGCCCACGCGTTCCATGGCAACCATGTCCTCGACGGTGAAACCGCGCGGCGCGGCCAGCGCAGGGATGGCTGCGGTGGTGGCCATGGCGGCACTGAATGCTCCCAAGAGCAGCAGACGTAAACTCATTCAAACTCCCGATTCTTATGACGACGTTATCGATATGGTATTGACGTGGCCGGCTGTACCGCCGGCAGCCCGACATCATAGCAATAAAGACGCGCCCGCTGCGGGAGTTGACCGCCGGTTAGCCGGCCTTCTACGCCAGTTGGTCGAGCGCCACGTGGCCCAGGAAACCGCCCTGGCTGGCCGCCGGCACGCCGTCTTCGATGGCGTGGGCGAAGCGGATGCCGGGGTCCTCTTCGAGTGCCGCCAGCACGCGCGCCACGTGCGGATAGTCGGCCAGGCTGGCCAGCTGCAGCGGTTCTGCCCAGCGCGCTGTGGCGGCCAGGTAGGCGTCGGCGATGGTGGGCGCCGCGTCCGAGGCCAGCCAGGCGCGGCCAGCGAGCAGGCGCTCGAGGTGCGCCAGGCCTTTGTTGACCTTCTCGACGGCCATCTCGCGCCAGACGGCCGCGCGCGCATCGCCGGCGCTAGCGCGCGACGCCTGGAAGGCGGGCATGAAGGCTGCATGGAAGGTGGTGTGCAGGAACGACAGCACGCTATTGAGGCGGTCGTATTGCGGCGTGCCTTGCGCAAAGCCCAGGCCGCTATCGGGCGCGCGCGCGGCGAGGTGCAGCAAAATCGCCATGCTTTCCAGCAGCGGCGTGCCCGCGGGCGTGAGCAGGGCCGGCGTCTGGCCCAGGGGATTGATGGCGAGAAAGGCGGGATGCTGCTTGCTGGCCGGGTCGCGCGCTTCCACGCGGGCCAGGTGAAAAGGCAGGCCGCTCCATTCGAGGGCGGCGATGGCGGCAAACGAGCAGCCGAACGGCACGCTGTAGATCAGGGTGGTTTCCAAGTCGAAACTCCATAGGGGCTGAGGGAAGGGCAGTCTAAGGGCAATGGTTACTATTTGGAAGAAGGCAGAATAATGTGGTATAGGTACATTTTTTATACCAGGTGGAACGCGAACCATGAAAGAGAATGTCTCCGGCTGCGCCGTGGAAGAAGCCATGCGACTGCTGGGCGGGCGCTGGAGGATGGTGCTGCTCAGTTACCTGATGGCGGGGCCGAAGCGCTTCAGCGAAATCCGCCGCGCCGTGCCGAATATCTCGCAGCGCATGCTGACCCTGGATTTGCGCGCACTGGAAGAGGCCGGCTTGCTG
Source organism: Janthinobacterium rivuli (assembly GCF_009208735.1). Lineage (GTDB taxonomy): Bacteria > Pseudomonadota > Gammaproteobacteria > Burkholderiales > Burkholderiaceae_D > Janthinobacterium. Next base: position 114,522 of record NZ_WFLJ01000015.1, read on the forward strand.
ACGCGCACGATCTACGCGGAAGTGCCCGTGAAGGTGGAATACCGGTTGACGGACGAGGGCTTGCACCTGCGGGAATTGGTGGAGATGCTGCGGGCCATCGGCCTGCGCCTGCGCGGACAGGCGGACGCGGGCGGCGCCTTTCTTGCGCCCGACGCCGGGTAAATGGCTCTAGAGAAACAGCTGTCTTTATGCAAAGTGCTAGACTGCCGGCCTTTGATCACTACTTTCGATACCCATGCGCCTGACATCCCTCGCCCTGACCGCCGCCGCCCTGTTTGCCGCCTTGCCGGCCCAGGCGGCAACCATGCCGACACTCGAACACATCCAGGCCGCCGTGCAGGCGGGCGTGGCCAAGACCCAGGCCAAAATGCAATCGGCGATGCCGGTCCCGATCGCCGTCAAGGTCACCAGCCTGCAGGGCTGCCAGGCGTCGCTGGAAGTGCCAGGCGAAGTGGTGTGCCTGGTCGCCATGAGCGCCGGCATGCGCGACGGTTTTAACGTGTTGCCGCTGCGTCATGAGGGCGGTACCTGGGTCGGCGTCGAGCGCAAGCATGCGAAATTCGCCGGACCGTCGCCGGCCGAGGCGCAGGCGATGATACGCGCGTGGGCCAGGGAGGAAGTGGCGCGCGATCCGGAAGCGGCCAAGGATGTGCAGATGCAGGAAGCGCAGAGCACCATGCAGGTCAAGGCCGTCAACGAGTGCGACGTCAAGCGCAAGACGGGTTACCTGGTATGCGATACGGAATTGAGCGTGCCAAGCCGTCCGGAAGGCATCAAGACGGAACTGACCTTCATGCTGGACGGCGGTAACTGGCGCTACGTGCCGCGCTAGGCCGCCGGCCGTCACGCCGTTCGCGCATCCGCCTGACACTTCTCCTTCCATGGCGCCAGCATCTCTTCGGGATGCCTGGCGCTGGCACACTTCCTTTCCATACTCCATTGCCGTATGGCGGCGCATGACGTCGCTGGCCCGCCTGCGCCCCCGTCCTCGGGAGGATGCATGCCATTCCCCGAATTCAATATGGTTTAATTGATATATTTATTGATTCGCTATCGTCAAAAAAGAAAGCGATAGAATTGGTGATTATTGTTGTATTTATTGCGATTTTGCCATATAAAGGAAATATTTGGTTTAATCGTTATTTTTTTGGCGTATGATATTGATAATGCGCAAGTAAATGCCGCGATCCGAATGCCTGGAGAACCGTCGTGCTGAAAAAAATAACGAGTAGTGAACTGGTGCTGGGAATGTATGTCGAGCGCCTGGGCCGTTCCTGGCTCGATACCCCTTTCTGGACGCGTTCCTTCCTGCTCGAGTCGCCGGCCGATCTGGAGCGTATCCGCGCGGCGTGCTTGGGCGAAGTGTGGATCGACGTGGCGCGCGGGCGGGCGCCATCTGCGGCCGCGCCGGCAGCCGATGGCGGCCTCGTCCGGAGTGCGGCGCCAGCCATGTCGCGCGACGAGGAACTGGCGCATGCCCGGCGCCTGCTCGAACGCTCGCGCCAGGCCGTGCAGACGATGTTCGACGAAGTACGCATGGGCAAGGCCCTGTCTGCGGGGCAAGCCAACGAGCTGGTCGACGATATCGCCGCCTCGGTGCTGCGCGGCGGCGACGTGCTGATCGGCCTGGCGCGCCTGAAAACCGCCGACAACTATACGTATATGCATGCGGTGGCCGTGTGCGCGCTGATGACGGCGCTGGCCAGGGAGCTGGGCCTGGCGCCCGAGCAGGTGCGCTCGGCCGGCCTGGCGGGTTTGCTGCACGATATCGGCAAGATGGCCGTGCCTTCCACCATCCTCAACAAGCCTGGCAGCCTGAACGAAGCGGAATTTTCTTCCGTGCGCGCCCATCCGGCGGCCGGCCACCGCATGTTGCAGGCAGTGGGCGAGATCGATCCGGTGGCGCTCGACGTGTGCCTGCACCACCATGAAAAACTCGATGGCAGCGGCTATCCCAGGGGTTTGCGCGGCGAGCAAGTCAGCCTGTTTGCGCGCATGGGCGCCATCTGCGACGTGTACGACGCGATCACGTCGAACCGGCCGTACAAGCAGGGCTGGTGCCCGGCCGATTCGCTGCGCCGCATGGCCGCCTGGCGCGGCGGGCATCTGGACGCGCAACTGTTCGCCGCCTTCGTCAAATGCCTGGGCATCTACCCGCTGGGCACGCTGGTGCGGCTGCAATCGGAACGCCTGGCCGTGGTGGTGGGGCAGGTGCCGGGCAAGCCGCTGACCTCGCCTACCGTGCGCGTGTTTTTTTCCATCCGCGCCGGCACCTGCATCGCCCCGGCCGTCATCGACCTGACCGCGCCGGGTTGCCAGGAGCGCATCGTTTCCACGGAAAGCGCAGCCCAGTGGCGCTTGCAGGACATCGACCGCTACTGGGCCGGCGAGCTTGCCGTGGCATAGCTGGAAGACAGTATATTTTGTTATTAATAAAATATTAAAATAAGGGTGCCAGTGCCGCATGCGTTTTCCTGTCTGGCGACTGTGCCTTGTCCGCTTCCCCGTCACCGTACGGGCTACCACTGAGGATGTGACCATGCGACTCAATCTTCCTGTCAGCGATACCGAAGTCAACCTGAGCGATACCGAGACCATCGTCTCGACTACCGACTTGCAAGGCAATATCACGTATGCCAACCCGTATTTCATCGCCGTCAGCGGTTACAGCGCGGAAGAATTGATCGGCGCGCCGCAAAACATCCTGCGCCATCCGGACATGCCCGTCGAAGCGTTCGCCGATTTCTGGGCCACCATCCGCTCGGGCCGATCGTGGAGCGGCATGGTGAAAAACCGCTGCAAGAATGGCGATTACTACTGGGTGCTGGCGAACGTGACGCCGGTGGTGGAAGACGGCGTGGCCGTCGGCTACATGTCGGTGCGCACCAAGCCCACGCGCCAGCAGGTGGCGCAGGCATCGGCCCTGTACGCGCGCATCAAGGCGGGACAGGCCGACGGCATCGCCCTGAGCCAGGGCGCCGCCGTGCGCACGGGCTGGCTGGCCCGGCTGGCGCGCCTGCGCGACCTGCCGCTGGGCAAGCGCATCGGCTGGAATCTGGGCTTGCTGAGCCTGGTATTGCTGCTGCAGCTGGCGTGGAATGCCGGTGTGTTGCCGGCCGCGGCCCACGGCTGGCTGACGGGCTTGTCCGGGGTGGCCCTTTGCGCGACGCTGTATTTCTGGTACAGCTTGCACAGTGCCGTGCTGCAACCCTTGCAGCGGGCGCGCCAGGCATGCGACGTGATGGCCGGTGGCGACCTGACGGGCGAACTCGACACCACGCGGCGCGACGAGATGGGGCAGCTGCTGCGCTCCTTGCGCCAGTTGCGCGTGAACTTGCACTCCATCGTTGGCGACGTGCGCGGCAACTTCCTGCGCATCAGCATGGCCAGCCAGGAAATCGCCGCCGGCAATATGGATTTGTCGGGCCGCACGGAAGCGCAGGCGTCGGCCCTGCAGCAGACGGCCTCGAGCATGGAAGAGCTGGCCGCCACGGTGCAGCAAAACAGCGGCAACGCCGTGCAGGCCAGCGACATGGCGGGCAAGGTGCATGGCCTGGCCGGGCGCGGCGGCGAAATCGTCGGCCAGATGGTGAACATGATGGCGGACATTAACGCCTCGTCGAAGAAGATCGGCGAGATTACGGGCATCATCGAAGGCATCGCCTTCCAGACGAATATCCTGGCCCTGAACGCGGCTGTCGAGGCGGCGCGCGCGGGCGACCAGGGGCGGGGATTCGCCGTCGTGGCGGGCGAAGTGCGCAGCCTGGCCCACCGCAGCGCGGCGGCCGCCACGGAAATCAAACAATTGATCACGGCGTCTTTGGCGCAGGTGCAGGCGGGCGCCAAGCTGGCGCAGCAGGCGGGCGCCAGCAGCGCCGAAATGCTGGGCGCCGTGCAGGGTGTGCACGGCATCATGGAAGAGATCGCCTCGGCCTCGCGCGAGCAAAGCCACGGCATCGGCCAGGTCAACATGGCCGTCACGCAGATGGATGAAGTGACGCAGCAGAACGCGGCGCTGGTCGAAGAATCGGCGGCCGCCTCGGCATCGCTGCAAGACCAGACCTTGCAGCTGGAGCAGGCGATGGCCCTGTTCAAGCTGGAACGGCGGCGCGGCGGCCAAGCTGCGCCCCTGCGTGCGCCGGAGCGCCGCCGCGCTACAGCAGGCGCTCTGATAGCGCCTTGAAGGCAACCTTGGGCACGAGAAAGGCAAACGGCGTCGAGACTGGCGGCAACTGCCCCAGCAAGCCGCAGTCGGCGCGCAAGGCCGTCAGCGCTTGCACTTGATCCAGATCAACGGGTAAGTCGATTTCGCCGAAGACCAGCTTGCCATTGCGCGGCACGTGGGCGATGGCCGCATCCTGGCAGGCGAGGAAGGTGACGGCGTCGCGCCAGTTGCCGAACAGTTGCTGCCAATCGGCATCGAGGCCATGCTCCGCCGCGATGTCCGCCTGCACCTCGAGCGCGGGCGCGCTGCCGGCGCCGGGCGCGATGCTGCAGCGCGCTTGCGTGGCGCTGACCTCCAGCGTCATGTCGGCGGCCAGGTGGGTCGGCAAGATGTCGCTGAACAGCCGCGTGCCCAGCGCATGCGGCAGGCTGTCCATGATGTTTTTCAAAAAGTATACGCAAGGCACGTCCGGCGCGCCCGGCGGCGTGTGGTCCAGATAGAAACGCCAGTTGCTTTGCAGGGGTGACGGCAGCAGCTTGCGCAAGGGACCGAGCAGGGCCGGGCCGAAATGCCCGTGGCGGTAGGTCAGCACGGTCAATGGCGTCTTGCCGCCGCGCTGCCACAGGGTCACGCCGGCCGGCAGCAGTTGCTGCGCGGCAGCGGCGTCGACCAGCCAGCTCACGTAGACGACGTCGCGCACGTCGCTGTGCAGGGTCAGGAAGGGCAGGCGCGACAGGATCGCCTGGCGCGCGTTGGCAAAGCGCGTGGAATTGGCGAGCGCGGCAAACAGGCGCCCCGGCCGGCCCGCGCGCGGGTGGCGGTAAGTGTTGTCTTGCAATGGGAAACTTTCGGGGTAGATACCGGGAGAATACGCTGATGCAAAAGCGCCCGTCCACATCATCGCGAGCGGCAGCGATGTGTGGCCGAGACGCGCAGCTGTGCTGGAGCACAGCGAGCATCGCAGGCCGCACAGGGCGCCGCGCAGCCGATGTGGGCGGGCGTCACTATTACTGCATGTGCCAGCCGTGGCTGACAACGATCGACTGGCCGCTCAGTGCAGTCGATGGGAAGGCCGCCAGGAACACGGCCGTTTGCGCCACGTCCTGCGTGGTGGTGAATTCGCCGTCGATGGTGTCTTTCAGCATGACTTTCTTGATCACGTCTTCTTCGCTGATGTTCAGCTGGGCCGCCTGCTCGGGGATCTGCTTGTCGACCAGCGGCGTGCGCACGAAGCCGGGGCAGATGACGTTGGCGCGGATGCCATCTTTCGCGCCTTCCTTGGCCACCACCTTGGCCAGGCCCAGCAAACCGTGCTTGGCGGCCACGTAGGCGCTCTTGAACGGCGAGCCTTCGTGCGAGTGTACGGAACCCATGTAGATGATGGCGCCGCCGCGGCCGGCCTTGATCATTTCGCGCATGCAGGCGCGCGTGGTGAGGAAGGCGCCGTCCATGTGGATGGCCAGCATCTTTTTCCACTGATCGAACGGGTAGTCGACGACGGGGCTGATGATCTGGATGCCCGCGTTGCTGATCAGGATATCGATGCCGCCGAAGTGGGCCACGGCATCGGCCACGCCCTGGTCGACCTGCGCTTCGCTGGAGACATCCATGGCGACGGCAAACGCCTGGCCGCCCGCTTGCTTGATTTCCTCGGCCGTCTTGCTGGCCGCTTCCAGGACCAGGTCGGCGATGACGACCTTGGCGCCCTGTTTCGCGTATTCAATGGCCATTTCCTTGCCGATACCACTGGCGGCGCCGGTAATCAGTGCGACTTTGTCTTTGAGTTGCATATTAATCCTTTGCATTGCGGGTTGGAGTGATCGTGGAAAACCTGACTATGCGAGTATAGCGAGAAAACGGGCCGCGCATGCCCCGCGCACGCCTATGGGGCTTGCTGCCGGTCAAGCTGCCGCTCCTGCATTTCCTGCAAGCGCCAGGCGCCGGGATTGGTGCCGGACCAGGTGCGAAACGCGTGGTTGAACGCGCTTTGCTCCTGGTAGCCGAGCAGGAAGGCGATGTCGACCAGCGACAAGTCCGGCGCGCGCAGATAATCGCGCGCCAGGCCGTACCGGGCCTGGTCCAGCAGGGCCTGGAAGCTGGTGCCCGCGTCGGCCAGCTTGCGCTGCAGGGTGCGCGGCGTGACGGCCAGTGCGGCGGCGACGGTGGCCAGCCGCGCCGACCCCTGGCGCAAACAGCCCACGATGGCCGCGTGCACTTGCGCGTCGATGGCGCCGCCAGTGTCCGTTTCAGCCTGGCGCTGCGCCAGCAATTGTTCCGCATGCTGGCACAGCACGGGGTACAGGCTAACGTCGGCGTTCGGCACGGGCCAGTCCAGCAATTGCGCGTCGAAGGTGGCCGTGTTGGCGTCCGCGCCAAAGGCGGGCAGGCTGCCCAGCACGCGCACGTATTCGTCGCGGTGCGCCGCGTGGCGCAGCAGGTCGCCGCCGCCATCGTGGGTGAACGCCAGCCGGGCGGGCGGCAGCGGCATGCCGGCCAGCCAGTCGCCGGACACCTTGACGCCGGCAAAGACGCTGTCGACCAGGTGCCGGCTGGCGCCCGGGTAGTTGCTTGCCCAGTGGTAATGCGCGACGGCGCCATCGCGCTGCAGGGTCGAGCGGCCCAGGTCGTGCGCCAGCCGTTCATAGCGGGCCGTCTGTTCCAGCACCTGGCCCACGTTGCTGCAACTGAGCAATATCAAGCCATACGCGCTGTAGGTGCCCATGCGCACGCGCTGGCCCACGTGCAGGCCGAAATGCGCGTCGCCCGCCAGCCGTGCGGCCGCATCGAGCAGGCGCACGTAGTCGCGCGCGGCCAGGGCCGGGCTGGGCGCGCACGCTTCCAGGTGGTGCGGCGCCACGCCGGCCGCCTGCGCCAGGGTTTCAGCGGGGATGCCGTGCGCGCCGGCCGCTTCCAGCAGCGGCAGCAGATAGGCGCCGGCGACCCGGCCTTCCGCGTGGTGGCTTTCAGTACCTGTCATGATGGAACAATGCGATTGTCATGAAAAACCAATACCCTTCGTGTGTGGCGGCATATGCTATTGATCTGGCAAGAAAATAAGGCAAGGACAGTATAGCAAGCCGCCGTGGCGCGCAACTGGGTGAAGATAGGGGATGTCGATGCGACGCTGGAATGGCTGGGGAGACGAGAGCATCACGTATGCGCTGAGCGAAGAGGCGCTGGTTTTTTTGCGCGAGCGCCTGGGGCCGGGCAGCGGCATGGTCGATGCCACCTTTGACGACGCCTGCGCGCAGGTGTCCGCCTCGCGCCTGGCGCCGCATCCGCTGATCGATACCGCGCCTGCTACGCGCGTGCGCCATGCGCTCGGCCAAAGCCTGCCCGACTGGTTCAAATTGCGCCATGGCCGCATCGGCGCCGTGCCCGATGGCGTGGCCTTTCCCGACAGCGCGCTGCAGGTGCGCCAACTGCTCGCGTATGCGCGCCAGGCGTGCGTGGCCGTCATCCCCCACGGCGGCGGCACCAGCGTGGCCGGGCATTTGACGGTGGCGGCGGGGCCGCGCCCCGTGCTGGTCCTGAGCCTCGTGCGCCTGTGCGCGCTGGGCCACCTGGACCGCGAAGCGCAGCTGGCCACCTTCGGCGCGGGCGTGTATGGCCCCGACCTGGAAGCGCAGCTGCGCGCGCACGGCTACACCCTGGGACACTATCCGCAGTCGTTCGAATATTCCACCTTGGGCGGCTGGATCGCCACGCGCTCGTCGGGCCAGCAATCGTTGCGCTATGGCCGCATCGAGCAGCTGTTCGCGGGCGGCGAAGTGGAAACGCCGGCCGGCACCTTGAGCATCCCCACGTTTCCCGCCTCGGCGGCCGGCATCGACCTGCGCGAAATGGTGCTCGGCTCCGAAGGCCGGCTGGGCATCCTCACGCAGGCGACGGTGCGCGTCTCGCCGCTGCCGCCGTATGAGGCGTTCCACGCCGTTTTCTTTGCGGACTGGGGCCGGGCGCAGGCGGCCGTGCGGGCACTGGCCCAGTCGCGCCTGCCCTTGTGCATGCTGCGCCTGTCGAATGCGGTCGAAACGCAAACCATGCTGACCCTGGCCGGGCACAAGAAGCTGGTGGGCTTCCTTGAGCGCTATCTGGCCCTGCGCGGCTGCGGCGAAGGCAAGTGCATGCTGATGCTGGGCGTCAGCGGCGAAGCCGGGCCGGCGCGCGCGGCCCTGCGCGGCGCCCTGGCGCTGGCGCGGCGCCACAAGGGCGTGCACGTGGGACGCCACATGGGAGACAAATGGAAGCAGGGGCGCTTTCGCAACGTCTACCTGCGCAACGGCGCCTGGGAGCATGGCTACGTGATCGACACTGTGGAAACGGCCGTCGACTGGCCGCGCGTGGCGCCCATGATGGCGGCGCTGGAGCAGGCGGGCGCTGGCGCGCTGGCCCAGCACGGCGAGCAGGTGCACGCGTACACGCACCTGTCGCACGTGTACGCGCAGGGCGCCAGCGTCTACACGACGTATGTCTATCGACTGGCGCCCACATTTGAAGAAAACATGGCGCGCTGGCGCAGCCTGAAAAACGCGGCCAGCGCCGCCATCGTCGCCAACGGCGGCACCATCAGCCACCAGCATGGCGTGGGCACCGACCACGCGCCGTGGCTGGCGGCGGAAAAGGGAGAGCTGGGCATCGCCGCCATGCGCGCGCTGCTGCGCCAGTTCGACCCGCAAGGCATGATGAATCCCGGCAAACTGCTGCCCGACACCGGGGGCGGCTTGTGAACCGGGAGGAGCTGCCTGGCATCCTGGCGCGCGAATGGGACATCTTGATCGTCGGCGGCGGCATCACGGGCGCCGGCATCCTGCTGGAAGCGGCGCGGCGCGGTTTGCAGGCGCTGCTGGTGGAGCAGCGCGATTTCGCCTGGGGCACGTCGAGCCGCTCCTCGAAGCTGGTGCACGGCGGCTTGCGTTACCTGAAGCAGGGACAGTTCGCGATGACGCGCGAGTCGGTGCATGAGCGGCAAGCCTTGCTGACGGATGCGGCGGGGCTGGTCGAGCCGCAGGGCTTCGCCTTTGGCGATTACACGGGCAGGAAGCCGGGCCGGCGCCAGTTCATGCTGGGCCTGGCCATCTATGACGTGATGGCGGGCCGGCGCGCGCGCCGCTATGTCGATGCGGCCGACTTTGCCATGCTGGCGCCGCATGTCAACCGCGATGGGCTGCGGGGCGGCATGCTGTACCAGGACGCCAAGACGGACGACGCGCGCCTGGTGCTGCGCGTGCTGCAGGAGGCGCGCCGCCATGGCGGCGTGGCCGTCAATTACCTGGGCGTGGACTCGCTGCTGCGCGAAGGAGATAAGGTCGTTGGCGCCAGCTTGAACGATGCGCTCGACGGCAGGGCACTCGCTGCGCGCGCGCGCCTGGTGATCAGCGCCACGGGCGCCTGGGCCGACGCCTTGCGCGGCCAGGTGGGAGAGCCGCCGAAACTGCGGCCCCTGCGCGGCAGCCATCTGCTGCTGCCGGCCTGGCGTTTGCCGCTGGCGCAAGCCGTCAGCCTGATGCACCCGCGCGATGGCCGCCCCGTGTTTGCGTATCCGTGGGAGGGCGTGACCCTGGTGGGCACCACCGATGTCGACCATGGCGCCAGCCTGGACCTGGAACCGGCCATCACGCGCGGCGAACTCGATTATCTGCTGGCGGCGTTGCAGTGGCAGTTCCCGCAGCTGGCGCTGGGCGAAGACGATGTGCTGGCCACGTTTGCCGGCGTGCGTCCCGTGATCGGCAGCGGCCAGCTTGACCCGTCGAAGGAAGCGCGCGAACATGCGCTATGGCTGGAAAACGGCTTGCTGACGGTGGCGGGCGGCAAGCTGACGACGTTTCGCGTGATCGCCCTCGACGCGCTGCGCCGCGCCGCGCCGCTGCTGCCGGGCTGGCAGGCCGATTTGACGCCTTTGCCGATTTTCGACGCCGCGCCGCCCTTGTCTGGCAAGGCGCTGGCGCTCGATGGCGAACAGCGCGAACGCCTGCTGGGGCGCCATGGCGCGCAAGCGCAAGCGCTGTGCGAGGCGGCGCGGGACGGTGAGCTGGCGCCGATTCCCGGCACGCAGACCCTGTGGGCGCAGCTGCGCTGGGGCGCGCGCATGGAGGACGTGCGGCACCTGGACGACTTGCTGCTGCGGCGCACGCGCCTCGGTTTGCAGCTGGCCGGCGGCGCGCTTGCTATCATGCCGCGCCTGCGCGCCATTTGCCAGGATGAACTGGGCTGGGACGATGCGCGCTGGGACGCGGAACAGGCGCGCTACCTGGCCCTGTGGCGCCGCCATTACAGCGTGCCGCAAGGCGATTGAAAAACCATAAAAATACAAAAGAGGAGAGCATCATCGAGACCACCCTGTTTGGCCAGCCCCTGGCGCTGGGCGACGCCCGCATCACCTACGACAGCCTGTCGCCGCTGGACTTGCGCCAGCCCGTGGATGCCCTCGTCGATGACCTGGGCGAAGACCTGCTGCAAATCACGTGCGCGAATGGCGACATCGTCGACGTGGGCTGGTATCCGGCCTGGAATGCGCAGGGACGCTTGCGCGTGGTGGCGGTGCGGGAGCAGGACTGGGAAGCGCCCGTCTTCAGCGCCCAGCCGGACAAGGATCCGCAGGCGCTGCTGCAGGCGTTGCGCGCCGCGCTGGCCAGCCTGGGCTGATGCCATGACGAGCGTATCGGGCCAGGGGCCGTACATTCTTGCCATCGACAATGGCACGCAAAGCGTGCGCGCGCTGCTGTTCGACCGGGAGGGGATGCTGGCGGCCAAGGCGCAGGTGTTCCTGGAAGCGTATTACTCGGACCACCCCGGCTGGGCCGAACATGACGCCGACGGCTACTGGCAAGCCGTCTGTGAAGCGTGCCAGCAGCTGTGGCGCGGCACGGACATAGCCAAGTCCTCGGTGGCCGGCGTGGCCGTCACCACGCAGCGCGGCACGGTGGTCAACGTGGATGAGCATGGCGCCCCGTTGCGGCCCGCGATCACCTGGCTGGACCAGCGCAGCACGCGCGACATTCCCCAGCTGGCGCCATGGTGGCGCGCCGCCTTTCGCGCCATGCGCCTCGATGGCACGATCGCGTATTTCCGCCGCGAGGCCGAGATCAACTGGATCAGCGCGCACCAGCCCGACATCTGGCGCCGCACGCACAAATTCCTGCTGCTGTCGGGTTTTCTGAACCACCGCCTGTGCGGAAAATATATCGATTCGACGGGCTCGCAAGTGGCGTATATTCCATTCGACTACAAGCGCCATGGCTGGGCCGGGCGCTTCGACTGGAAGTGGCAGGCGCTGGCGATTCGGCGCTCGATGCTGCCCGAGCTGGTGACGCCGGGCACGCGCATGGGCGCCATCACGGCATCGGCCGCCGCGGCGACAGGCATCCTGGAAGGCACGCCCTTGCTGGCGGCGGCCGCCGACAAGGCCTGCGAGGTGCTGGGCGCCGGCTGCGTCGAGCCGCATGTGGCGTGCCTGAGTTACGGCACCACGGCCACCATCAACACGACCAACCGCAAGTACGTGGAAGTGACGCGCTTCATTCCGCCGTATCCGGCCGCCATGCCGGGCGCCTACAGCACGGAGGTGCAGATTTTCCGCGGCTACTGGATGGTCAACTGGTTCAAGGAGCAGTTCGGCGACCGCGAACGGGCGGCGGCCGCCGAAGATGGCACTGGCTTGTCCGCCGAGGCGCTGTTCGACCGCCTGGTCGATGCCGTGCCGCCCGGTTCCATGGGGCTGATGCTGCAGCCGTACTGGAGTCCCGGCATCAAGGTGCCGGGCCCGGAAGCGAAGGGCGCCATGATCGGCTTTGGCGACGTGCACACGCGCGCGCACATCTACCGCGCCATCCTCGAAGGCCTCGCGTATGCGCTGCGCGAAGGCAAGGAGCGCATCGAGCGGCGCAGCGGCGTTGCCATCACGGAGCTGCGCATCGCTGGCGGCGGTTCGCAAAGCGACGCGGCGATGCAGCTGACGGCCGACATTTTCGGCTTGCCCGCCGCGCGCGCCCACGTGTATGAAAGCTCCGGGCTGGGCGCGGCCATCGCCGCTAGCGTGGGCCTGGGCTGGCATGCGGACTTTCCCGCCGCCGTGCAGGCGATGACGCGCAAGGGCAAGGTGTTCCAGCCGCATCCCGAGCACCGCAAAATCTATGAACAGCTGTACCGGCGCGTGTACCGCAAGATGTATGCGCGGCTGCAACCCCTGTACCGCGAGATCGCCGATATAACCGGCTATCCGGAATAGTTGGCTCTTTAATCGTATTGCGAATCATTCGCATCCGTTATATGATGTGTTCCGCATTTCACTAAGGCAACTTATGCCGGTGACTGCAGTGCGCCGCCGGCCATGCGCCGGCGGCGTGTCCGCGCGGGCAGACTTCCGCCGCAACGCTTCCTTCAACGCCGCCGCTTGATCGTGCCAGCCTGTCCTCTCTGCCCTGCGCTTTCTCATTCCACAAGCATCAAGTAAGCAGACCCAGGCAAGGATAGCGATGAAGAGCAGCAGCAAACAAGGATGGACCCCGATGGCCGCCGCGCTGGCGCTGGCATTGGGCGGCGCGCACGGCCATGCGTGGGCTGCGGCGATGGCCGACGAGGCTGACGCCGTGCAGATGCCCGCCATCAGCGTGTTTGGCGACGCCATCAGCGCCGGCACGGCCGGGCGCTCGTACATCAACAGCGCCGACATCGAACGCCAGCAGGCCGACAATGTCGCGTCCTTGCTCGACACCTTGCCCGGCGTGGACCTGGCCGGCACGGCCCGTCCCAGCGGCCAGAGTCTCAATATCTGGGGCTTCAATAAAGTGCAGGACGTGAAAGTCATCCTCGATGGCGTGCCCAAGGGCTTCGAGAAATACCGCCAGGGTTCCATCTTCATCGAACCGGAACTGATCAAGCAGATCGAGGTGAACAAGGGCGCACATACGAGCTTGTATGGCAATGGTGGCTTCGGCGGCGTCATCACGGTCGAGACCAAGGATGCGCAAGACTTGCTGGAAGGGGTCGAGAAAGCAGGCGCCATGCTCAAGTACTCGCGCCACTCGAACAATGGCGAAAATGACGCCACCGTGGCCGTCTACGGCCGCACGGAAGATGGCCGCTTCGATGCGATGGCCTTTACCACGCGGCGCAAGTCCGACGATTTGCGCAAGCCCGATGGCAAGCCGTTCCGCTTTTCCGCCATCGATGCGCCATCGAGCCTGGCCAAGCTGAATATCCGTCTGACGCCGGAGCAGCTCTTGACCCTGACGGCGATGAGGAGCGGCAGCTCGGGCTGGGGCCCGTTCGCCGCCATGGGCGAGGACGTGCCCACGCCGACCGAGGCGGACATCAAAAAATATGGACTGGAGGAGGCGTGGCAGCGCAAGGCCGTGTACCGTGACCAGGACGACGACACGTATTCCGTGAAGTGGCAGTACGCGCCGCAGGATAATCCGTGGATCAAGCTGACGGCCAGCGCCGGCTATTCGTACACGGACCAGCATGACAAGCGCCTGCCATCGGTCTCGCCGGGTTCCTACCTGGGGTCGCTGGGCAACGAGAGCTGGGCTTCGTACGTGGACCGCATCGCGGAGGTGCGCAACGAAAGCGTGTTCGCCACGGGCGCCGTGTCGCACGTGCTGCAAACGGGCCTGCAATGGCACAAGAACGTGCGCGACACCTTGATGTACTACCCGTCGTCGACGGCGCTGAAGGACCCCAGCTACAACCATGGCTACTTCCAGCCGTATTACATGCCGGCCGGGCGCCAGGAAACCACGGGCCTGTATCTGCAGGATGCGATGACGTTTGGCGACCTGACGGTGACGGCGGCGCTGCGCCACGACCGGGTCGTCTCCGAGGGCGTGCCGAACAAGGCGTCGCGTTACAACAGCCCGCTGGCGGCGGCCGGCCATGACTTCAGCGAGAAGGTGCACGCGGACTGGTCGCCCCGCCTGGGCCTGTTCTGGAAGGCGTCCGGCACGCTGGCCTTGTTCGGCGACGTGAGCCGCACCTGGCGCGCGCCGACGATCGACGAGATGTATTCGAATGAATACTATGTGTCGTCCAGGCTCGGATCCTCGACGCCGGGCACCAGCCGCGAGCTGGCCGTCGAGCGCGTGACGGCCGCGCGCACGGGCGTCATGCTGCACCGGCAGAACGTGTTCATGGAGCGCGATGACGTGCAGCTGCGCCTGACGGCCTACCGCAACCGTGTCAGCGACAATATCGGCCCGCGCCTGGGCATTTTGATCGAAGGCTATGTGCCGGGATCGGGCAAGGTGCCGCCGGCCCTGTCGTCCTACCGCAACCTGGCCGGTTTCCATACGCAGGGCGTGGAGGTCGAGTCCTATTACAACTCGCCGCGCCTGTTTGCCAGCGCGTCGCTGTCGAAGCAGCGCGGCACGCGCACCGGTTCCCAGCGCGACCCGTGGGGCCGGGATGAACCCGTGTCGACCATCGCGCCGGATAAATTGATGGCGGGCCTGGGCTGGCGCATGCCGGACCTGGGCGCCAGCATCGGCTGGCAGGGCCGCTTCGTGGCAAAGCAGGAGCGCGTCCTGCCGGTGGGGAGTGTCTACCGTTTGCCGCCGTCGAAAGGCTATGCGCTGCACACCGTGTTCGCATCGTGGAATGGCAGGCAGGGCATCTGGCGCGGCACGGAAGTGCGCCTGACGGTCGACAACGTCTTCAACCGCAACTACATGCCGTACTTGAGCGAAGCCGTTACCGGCGTGGGGCGCAATGCAAAGTTGAGCGTGTCACGTAAGTTTTGATTAATTTTAAGAATGGCGGGCCGGAGACGCGGGCCTGAGAAAATGCCGATGGCGGCGTTGCAGCTTCCTTGCCGTACTTGCGTACTGTCTGCGTCGCTGCGCCTTGCCCTCGACATTTTTCAGGCCCGCTTGGCCCGGGGTGCCTTTTTTTGTGACTTGGGCCTACTCCCGGTTCGCCGTATCCTTAACGTAACACCAACGCCTTGACCGTTTCCCAGGACGCGCTGTCCGACTGCGTGACGCGCACCTGGTTGCGGCCTGCTTCTTTGGCCTCGTACAGGGCGCGGTCGGCGGCGACGAACAGCGCTTCGCGCTGGTCCAGCTGGTGCGGGCGGATGGTCGCCACGCCGATGCTGACGGTGATCCACGGCGAGGTGATCGATCTCGGGTGCGGCAGTTGCAGTGACTCGATGTGCGCGCGGATGGCTGCGGCCAGGTGCAGTGCGCCTTCGGCATCCGTGTCGGCGAACAGCATGACGAATTCCTCGCCGCCGTAGCGTGCCGCCAGGTCGCCCGGGCGGGCGGCGTGCGAGGCGATGGCTTGCGCCACCTGCTGCAGACAGCTGTCGCCGGCCGGGTGGCCCAGGCTGTCGTTGTACAGCTTGAAGTGGTCGACGTCGAGCACCACCAGCGACAGGGTGCCGCTAGCGCGCACGGCGCGCTGCCATTCCTTTTCCAGGAAGCTGTCGAAATGCCGGCGGTTGGCGATCTGTGTCAGCGGGTCGAGGTAGGCGGCGCGCTGCAAGGCGTCTTCCGACTGCTTGTGGTGGGTGATGTCGTGCAGCAGGCCGATATACAGGGGCTGGCGCAGGTACATGGGCGTCAGGGTCAGGTCCATGCTCAGCGCCTCGCCGTTGCGGTGGCGGATCGCCACTTCGCGCGTGCCATGGTTGTGCGCCTTTTCCGGATTGGCTGCGTACATGGCGAAGTAATCGAGGTATTCCTGCGTCACCAGGGGACTGAGCAACTCGCCGATGAAGCGCCCGGCCAGTTCGTTTTCGCGGTAGCCCAGGTACTGGTCGCAGGCCGGGTTGGTGTACTGGATGCGGCCATCGGCTTCGATGATCAGCAAGCCCTCGGCCATGTTGTTGACGATGGTGCGCAGACGCTCGGCCTGTTCCTGCTGGGTTTCATTGTTGCTGCGGATTTGCAGCTGGGCGCGCACGCGCGCACACACTTCGGCCATGCGCAGCGGCTTGCTGATGTAATCGACGGCGCCGCAGTCGAAGCCGGCCACCACGTCTTCCGTGTCCGTCTTGGCGCTCATGAAGATGACGGGGATGCCCTGCGTCAGCGGGTGCTGCTTGAGGCGACGGCACGTTTCGATGCCGTCCATGTCCGGCATCAGCACGTCGAGCAGGATCAGATCGGGATGGGCGCGCTGGGCGATCGCCAGCGCCCGTTCGCCGGACGTGGCGACATAGGTTTGATAACCTTGCTCGCTCATCAGCTTGCGCAGCAGCTCAAGGTTGGCCGGCGCATCGTCGACAATCAAAATGGCGGCGTCGCGCCGCTGGGAATGCCCCACACTGCCTGAACTCATTGCTTCCGGCCTTCTCGATGTACTCTGCGATGCCAGCGTTTGCTGCATTTTCGGTGATGCTGACCGGGGTCAAATCTGATACAGCGGTCAAATCATACCTCCTTGCCAATTTTTTGGGTG
Organism: Janthinobacterium rivuli; assembly: GCF_009208735.1. Taxonomy (GTDB): domain Bacteria; phylum Pseudomonadota; class Gammaproteobacteria; order Burkholderiales; family Burkholderiaceae_D; genus Janthinobacterium. The sequence continues at coordinate 131,086 of NZ_WFLJ01000015.1, forward strand.
AAAAAATCGACGTTGGAAGAGGTGGAAAGTATTATTTTTATGTTATTTTTAAAAATAAATACACGCAGTTGCTATCGTGAAGGCGGTTTTTAAGGGGAAAAGACGCGTGCCCCGCCTGGCGCCGGGAGGGGCGGCAGGCGGGGCATGGAGGGGGCAGTTACATTTTTGCGGCGATCAGTTTGCCCAGGATGGCGATTCCTTCGCGGATGCGTTCCGGCGGCACCGTCACGAACGACAGGCGCAGGGTGTGCGTTTCCGGCGTGTTCGCGTAGAACGGCGCGCCCGGCACGAAGGCGACCTTGTTGGCGATGGCTTCATCGAGCAGTTGCATCGCATCGATGTGCTTCGGCAGGGTGACCCAGATGAACATGCCGCCTTCCGGTTTCGTCCACGTGACGCCGGCCGGGAAGTGCTCTTCCAGCGCGGACAGCATGGCCTGGCACTGGTTGCCGTACAGGCTGCGGATGCTCGGGATATGCCGGTCCAGGAAGCCATCCTTGATGACCTCGTGCACGACCATCTGCGTCAGTTGCGAGGTGTGCAGGTCGGCCGCCTGCTTGGCCAGTTCCAGGCGGCGCACCAGCGGCATCGGCGCCACCACATAGCCGAGGCGGATGCCGGGCGTGAGCACTTTCGAGAACGAGCCCATGTAGATCACGCCGTCCGGATTCATGTTGATCATCTTCGGATACGGCTCGCCGCTGTAGCTCAGGGCGCCGTACGGATCATCCTCGATCAGCGGCAGGCCGTGGCGGGCGCAGGTTTCCACCAGTTCCACGCGGCGCGCCACGGACAGGCTGCGGCCCGTCGGGTTCTGGAAGTTCGGCAGCGCGTACAACAGGCGCGCGCCATCGGCGACGGGGTTGATCGACGACGGCACCAGGCCTTCGTCATCGGTATCGACGGAAACGAATTCGGGACGGTAGACGGAAAACGCCTGCAGCGCGCCCAGGTAGCTGGGAGTTTCCACCAGAACCTTGCTGCCTTCGTCGATCAGCACCTTGCCCAGCAAGTCCAGCGCCTGCTGCGAGCCGGACGTCATCAGCACTTGTTCCGGCAGGATGGTGCTGCCGTTGGCGGACAGGGAATCGGCGATCCACTGGCGCAGCGGCAGGTAGCCGTCGGTGGGGCCGTATTGCAGGGCCACCTTGCCATTGTTCGACAGCACCTTGTCGAACGCGGTCTTCATTTCTTCCACGGGGAAGGTGGCGGGCGAGGGCAGGCCGCCAGCAAACGAGATGATCTCGGGACGCTGCGTGATCTTCAGGATTTCGCGGATGAACGAGCTTTGCAGCTGTTCCGCGCGTTCGGCAAAGCGCCATTGGATCGGATTCGGATTTTCAATTTTCATACGAGTCTCACAGAAGATGCCGAGCTGCGCCGGCTGGATTTGTTGGCCCGCTTGTGGCGGTGCGTGCGCAAGCGGCGCCGGATAGGCGTCGCCATGGTGCTGCGGTATTGTACGACTTGCACGCCGCTCTGCCCATCCGTACGCGCAAGGGCGTTGCAATTGGGCGTCAGGGCGCCTTATTTCAGCTTGCGTCCGATGGCCACGACGGCGATCACGGCGCCGGCAAACATCAGGCTTTCACCGGTCAAGGGCTCGTGCAGCAGCACGGCCGCGCCCACCAGGGTGAGGAAAGGCTGCAGCAGCTGCGTCTGTCCCACGCGGGCCACGCCGCCCAGCGCCATGCCCCGGTACCAGAAAAAGAAACCGATAAACATGGAAAACACGGAGATATAGGCAAAGCCCAGCCAGGCCGCGCCGCTGGCCTGCGCCATCAGCGCGCGCTGTGGCCAGGCGTTCCACAGCACCACGGGAAAGACAAATGGCACGGCCAGCAGCAGCGCCCAGGAAATCACGTGCTGGCCCGGCATGGCTTGCGCCAGGCGTCCGCCTTCGGCATAGCCGAGTGCCGCCAGCAGCACGGCGGCAAAGATCAGCCAGTCGGCCAGGTGGAAGCTGCCGCCGCCCTGGCGCAGCGCGAAGGCCACCACCAGCGCCGTGCCGAGCAGGGCCATCAGCCAGAAGCCCGCGGAAGGGCGTTCCTTGCCGCGCAGTACAGCAAACACGGCGGTGGCCAGCGGCAGGATGCCGACCAGCACGGCGCCGTGCGAGGCGGGCAGGCTGCGCATGGCGATCGACGTCAGCCAGGGGAAGCCCAGCACGCAGCCCAGCGAGACGAGCGCCAGCGGCAGCCATTGTTCGCGGCGCGGCATGGGCGCGCGCTGCTGCCATAGCCACAGGCCGGCCAGGCAGGCAGCCACCAGGGCGCGCCCCAGGGCGACAAAGGTGGGGTCGAGTTCGGCCACGGCCAGCCGCGTAAAGGGTAGTGTCAGACTGAAGAGGGCGACGGCGATCAAGCCCAGCAACAGGCCTGTGCGGTCGGCGCCGAGGCGCAGGGGAGAACTGGGGGAAGTGGTGGCGGGCGATGGCATGGCTGTCCTGGTGCGGGTGGCTGGGTCTGGGGGCGGGCTGGAACAATCCGCCCCGTACTGCTATCCTAGAGATGAATAGCAGTACAGTACAAATACACTTCGACGCATAATCTCACATACTGTCATGGTCATATGAGCAATACACTCCCTTTGTTGTCGCGTGCCTCGGGCGAAACCCTGATCGACCAGATCGCGCGCTCGCTGGCCGCGCGCATCGACGACAAGCTGCTGCGCGGCGGCGCGCGCATGCCCTCGATCCGCCAGTGCGCCGCCAGCCTGGCGGTGTCGTGCGCCACGGTGGTGGCCAGCTATGACAAGCTGGTGGCGCGCGGCTACCTGGAATCGCGGCGCGGCGCCGGCTTTTTCGTGCGCGAGCGCTCGCCCCTGAACACGCCGGCGCCGCCGGCTGGCGCGCAGGATGCGGCGGCGCAGCCGATGGACGTGGTGTGGCTGATCCGCAACATGTTCCGCCAGACGCCCGCCATCCCCGCGCCGGGCAGCGGTATGCTGCCCGCCGAGTGGCTCGATGGCGACCTGGTGGCGCGCGCCTTGCGCGACGTCAGCCGCCAGCCCGGCAGTTTGCTGCTGGGCTACGGCGCGCCGCAGGGTTTCCTGCCGCTGCGCCAGCAGCTGGAGCTGAAACTGGCGGGGCTGGAAATCACCTGTCCGCCCGAGCAGATCGTCACCACGGTGGGCGTGATGCAGGCGCTGGACCTGGTGGCGCGCGAGTTTGCGCGCCCCGGCGAGACCATTTTCGTCGACGATCCCGCGTACTGGCTGATGTTCGGCGCCTTTGCCGCCATGGGCATGCACGTCATCGGTATCCCGCGCCTGGCCGACGGCCCCGATATCGCCGTGCTGGCCGAGCTGGCGGCGCTGCACCGTCCCAAACTGTACGTGATCAATTCGGTGCTGCACAATCCCAGTTCGACGTCGCTGTCGGCGGCCAAGGCCTTCCAGGTGCTGCGCCTGGCCGAACAGCACGATTTCCTGATCGTCGAGGATGACATCTATTGCGACATGCATCCGGGCGGCGCGGTGCAGCCGGCCACGCGCCTGGCCGCGCTGGACCAACTGCGGCGCGTGATTTACCTGGGCGGTTTTTCCAAGAGCCTGTCGGCCAACCTGCGCGTGGGCTTCATCGCCACCTCAATGGAATGGGCGCAGCGCCTGGCCGACCGCAAGATGCTGGCAACGCTCACCACCAGCGACATCGGCGAACGCGTGGTGTACAAGATCCTCTCGCAGGGGCTGTACCGCAAGCATGCCGAGCGCCTGCGCGCGCGGCTCGACAAGGTGCGCGAGGGCACGTATCGCCGCGCCGAGCGGGCCGGCCTGCGCTTCGATCCGGCGCCGGCCGGCATGTTCGTGTGGGCCGATGCGGGCTGCGACACGAATGTACTGGCCGAGAAGGCGCTGGCCGAGGGGCTGGTGCTGGCGCCGGGCAGCCTGTTCTCGCCGCGCCAGTTGCCGTCGACCCGCATGCGCCTGAACCTGGCCACGGTGCAGGACCAGCGGGTCTGGGACTTTTTCGGCCGCGCTCTGGGTTAAACTGGACATTCCATGACATTCGGCGGGGCTCTTGAAATCGCTTGTACCATCCCCAACTCCGTAGCATCCGTCCCATCCACAAGACTATGAGGTAAAAATGGCTGTCTCCGAAAAGCAAACCCTGGGTTTTCAGACCGAAGTGAAGCAAATGCTGCACCTGATGATCCATTCCCTGTACTCGAACAAGGAAATCTTCCTGCGCGAATTGATCTCGAACGCGTCCGACGCGGCCGACAAATTGCGCTTCGAAGCGATCGATAACGACGCCCTGTACGGCAACGATCACGAATTGAAGATCAAGGTCAGCTTCGACAAGGATGCGCGCACCATCACCATTTCCGACAACGGCATCGGCATGACCCGCGACGAGGCGATCTCGCACCTGGGCACCATCGCCAAGTCGGGCACCAAGGAATTCTTCGGCAAGCTGTCGGGCGACCAGCAGCAGGACGCGGCCCTGATCGGCCAGTTCGGCGTGGGCTTCTATTCGGGCTTCATCGTCGCCGACAAGATCACCGTCGAAACGCGCCGCGCCGGCGCGGACGCCTCCGAGGGCGTGCGCTGGGAATCGGCCGGCGAAGGCGATTACAGCATCGAGACCATCGACAAGCCGTCGCGCGGCACCGACATCATCCTGCACCTGCGCGAAGGCGAGGACGAATTGCTGTCGAGCTGGAAGATCAAGTCCATCATCCGCAAATACTCGGACCATATCTCGCTGCCGATCGTGATGCAGAAGGAAGAGTGGGACGACGAGAAAAAAGAAACCGTCCTGAAAGACGAATTCGAAACCGTCAACCAGGCCAGCGCCCTGTGGGCCCGCAACAAGGCCGACATCACGCCGGAACAGTACGACGAATTTTACAAGCACGTGTCGCACGACTTCCAGTCGCCGCTCACGCACACGCACAACCGCGTCGAAGGCCGCAGCGAATACACGCAGCTGCTGTACATCCCGGCCAAGGCGCCGTTCGACATGTGGGACCGCAACAAGCGCGGCGGCATCAAGCTGTACGTCAAGCGCGTCTTCATCATGGACGATGCCGAGCAGCTGATGCCGACCTACCTGCGCTTCGTGCGCGGGGTGATCGATTCGGCCGACCTGCCGCTGAACGTGTCGCGTGAAATCCTGCAGGAATCGCGCGACGTCAAGGTGATCCGCGAAGGCTCGACCAAGCGCGTGCTGGGCATGCTGGAAGAACTGGCGAATGCGGACGAGCAGGACAAGAAGGACAAGTACGCCGTCTTCTGGAAGGAATTCGGCCAGGTGCTGAAGGAAGGCATCGGCGAAGACGCGGCCAACAAGGAACGCCTGGCCAAGCTGCTGCGCTTTGCCTCGACGGCCAACGACGGCGACGAGCAAATCACCTCGTTCGCCGACTATGTGGCGCGCATGAAGGAAGGCCAGGACAAGATCTATTACGTCACGGCCGACAACTACGCCGCCGCCAAGAACAGCCCGCACCTGGAAATCTTCCGCAAGAAGGGCGTCGAAGTGCTGCTGCTGACGGACCGCGTCGATGAATGGATGCTGTCGTTTATCCAGGACTTCGAAGGCAAGGAACTGGTCTCCGTCGCCAAGGGCGGCCTGGACCTGGGCGCGCTGGAAGACGAAGCGGAAAAGAAAGAGCACGAAGAAACGGAAACCTCGTACGCCGACCTGGTGGGCAAGATGAAGACGGTATTGGCCGACAAGGCCAAGGACGTGCGCGTCACGTTCCGCCTGACCGATTCGCCAGCCTGCCTGGTGGCCGATGAAAACGAATTGTCGGGCAACCTGTTGCGCATGCTCAAAGCTGCTGGCCAGAGCGCGCCGGAATCGAAGCCTATCCTGGAAATCAATCCGAACCACCCGCTGGTGACGCGTTTGAAGTATGAAGACGCGGAAGGCGGCAAGTTCGGCGACTGGGCCAACATCCTGTTCGACCAGGCCATGCTGGCCGAAGGCGGTTCGCTGGCCGACCCTGCCAGCTTCGTGAAACGCCTCAACGAATTGCTGCTCAATTCGGCGAAGTAAACGCTTTGTTGTCAGTGCGTAGATCGGATTAGCGGGGCCGTCGAGGCCAAGCGTAATCCGATACGGCGGCTGAGGCATTAGGGCCGGCCCTTTCCTCGTGAAAGGGCCGGCTTTTTCTTTAAGGGGGAGCATGAAAATTCGCCTGATGGCCGGCCTGGGCGCGCATGCGCTGGGCTGCCTGCTGTTTATCGCATTGAGCTGGCTGGGGTTTTATTTGTACACGCAGCTGTTCGGCAGCCTCGGCTCGCGCGGCGTGGCCGGCGGCCTGGCCCTGCTGCTGGTGTTTTACGTGTATGCGGGCACGAATCTGTTGCTGGCGCTGCTGCCGCCCGGCTGGTGGAAGCCTGCGCTGTGCGGTCTGCTGGGCGCGGCCGTCCTCGCGTACCTGCTGCCCCACCATCCGTTGCGGGCCATCTACTTCAGCGTGCTGTCGGGCGGCATGAGCTGGTTGGCGGTGCTGGCCAGCGCCCGTTTAAGCGGATACCTGCGCGGCTGACAGGCCCGCGAGAAAGGCGGCGACGGCGTCGGCTGCCGCTTCCGGCGCCGCCTGCAGCAGCATATGCGGCGCGGCGATGTCGACCAGCTGCGCGCCCGCTGCCTGCCGCAGTATATGCACGGCGTTCGCGGGCGGCACCAGGCGGTCGTGGCGGGCGCGCAGATACAGCACGGGCAGGCTGCCGCGCGCGAAGCTGCGCGAGGCGTCCGTTTCCAGCACGGCGCGCAGGCGCTGGCGCAGCACGTTGGGCGGCACGTGTGCCAGCGCGGCCGCCAGTTCCGCTTGCAGTTGCGGCGTGGCGCAGGGCGCCAGCAGCGCCTGGCGCAGGGCGAAGCCGGGCATGGCGCCAAAGGGCACAAGGCCGAGCAGGTGGCGCAGCGGCGCGAGCATCGGGCGCGGATTGCGCACGAACGAACAGCACAGGATCAGGGCGCGCATGCCGGGCGGCGGATCGGCGCGCAGGGCGGCGCCCAGCGGTCCTGAAAACGATTCGGCCAGCACGACGAAAGGACGGCCCTGCGGCAGGCGCTCGCGCACGAACGCTTCCAGGGCCGCATAGTCGAGCGGCGCGGCCGGATAGGCGATGGCCTGGGTGTCGATGGCGCCTTGCGCGCGCAAGGCGGCGTCAAAGCGGTGGAACAGCCGTGCCGTGCCATCCATGCCGGGCAGGAGGACAAGCAGTGTGGCGGCGGGAGGAGAGATCGTCATTGCGGCCATCATAACAGCCGCACCGGCGCACGCGCCGTCCGCCAGGCGCGCCGCATGGGGGCTGGCGCCATGCTAGAATCGCCAGCGCGTCATGCGTGGCCGCCATGGCGGCCAAATCCCCGACAGACAGAATCATGCATATCATTTTTTCGAATCACCGCACCCTGGGCGGCGTCTTGCTGGCCGCGGCTTGCGTCCTTTCCCCGCCGGCCGGCGCCACCGCGGCACCCTCGGCGCCGGCCGGCAAAAGCCTGTCTTCCCTGCTGACCGGAGGCCCCTTGCCGCGCCTGAGCGAAGCGCCGCAAGTGCGCGCGGCCCTGTTCGATTTCTTCGGTTACGCGCGTGGCAGCTATACGGAAGACGATGAGCTGCTGCTGGCGCAGGCGCTCGAAGCGATCAGCGAAAGGCGCGACGCCACGCGCACCGTGCTGGCCGATGGCCGCCAGTTGCTGGCGTCGATGAATGACCGCAAACAGGGCCGCGAACGGGGCGCCATGCTGCTCGACAAGCGCGGCGCCATCATCGCCTTTGGCCTGGTCAACGGGCATTGCCGCCTGGAGGGACAGCCGCTGGCGAAAGTCTGCAATCCTGATCCGAATGCGGTGCTGACGGTGTTCCACCGCAAGGGCATGCTGGTTGGCGAAGCGGCGCCCTTGCTGGCCTGGGCCCGGCAATTGCCGCCCATGCTGGCGCTGATCGCGGGCGACAAGGAAGCGGGCGCCGACGGGCAGAAGATCGCCAGCGTCGAGTATGTGCTGGCGCAGCCGGCCCTGCCGGGCTGGAACCGCGCCCAGTTGCCGCCAGCCTATCCGCCGGCGCTGCTGCCGCTGCTGCTCGATAAATCCACGGTGCTGACGTCGGCCGGCGCCGGCGTGTTCGCCTATCCGCTCACGCTCAAGGGCAAGAAGCAGAACAATGTGCTGGACCATGCCGAGGGCCGTCCGCCGCGCGACCTGGAAGTGGCGCTGCGCAGTTACGCCAGTTTCGATACGGTGGTGGAACGCTACCGCCAGCTGGCCAAGGGCGCCCGGCTGCAGCGCAATGAGCGCACGGCTTACCTCGATGGCGACATGGGGCAGGGCAGCTACCGCGTCTACATCCGCAACACGGGAGCCGATGGCGTGATGATCGACGTGGCGCTGTGGCAGCGCAAGCTGGCGGCCGGCCGCTGATTTCAGCCAGGGCGTGCCGGTTCGTAGCCCAGTTGCGCCAGCTGCGCGGCGATGGCGTCGTCGCGTGTTTTTTTGCCGGTGCGCAGGCGCGCATGCGTCAGGGACGCGGGCAGGCCATGCGCCAGCAAGGCGTCGATGTCGAGCATGGTCTCGGACGCCGACAACTGGCGCAGGGCGGGCAGGGCGGCGAGGCCGGGCAGGCTGTCGAGCGTCTTGCAGGTGTGCAGATTCAGGCGTTCGAGCACGGGATTGGGCCCCAGCGCGATCTGCCGCAGCTTGATCTGGTCTTCCACCCATAGCGCCTGCAGCAAGGGGAAGCGGCCGATGTCGCCCAGCGTTTCCAGGCCGCGCACGCGTATCACTTCCAGTTTCCTCAACAGCGGCGCCTCGATGTGGGCGAGCGATTCGCGGCCGCCCAGCTGCAACAGCAGCCTGTCCAGACGGGCCATCTCCGAGATGAAATCGAGCGGCACCTTGTTCTTGATGCGGTACAGCGACAGCTCGTGCAGCGCCGGCAGGCCGGCCAGGGTGTCGATATGCTGGTGATGGCCCTCGATGACCAGGCTGGCCAGGTGCGTATAGTGGCGCAGGGGCGCCAGGTCGATATTGTTCTTGGCCGACTCGCCCAGGTTCAGGTATTCGAGGCCGCGCAAATTCTCCAGTTGCAGGATGTCGGCTTGCGCCAGCTCGTACACGCCCAGGCTCAGGCGCTTGAGGTGGCGCAGCTCGCCCAGTGTTTCCAGATACAGGGCGTTGCGGTGGCAGTCGATGGACAGGCTGGCCACATGCGGCAGCGCGCGCAGGATGCGGGCATCGAACACCCTCGGGTCGTAACCGTAGATGCGGATGGTCAGCGCCGTGCCGCAGGTGGCGGCCAGGGCGTCGAGGTCGGCCAGCAGCGGCTCCGGCTCGGCCAGGGTATTGAACTGCACCAGCACCTGCTGGCCGCCCGCGATGGCGGCGCGGATCGCCGCGGCGTCGATGCGTTCGGGGTTCTGGATGCACAGCGGCTGTCCTGTTTGCGTCATGGTCACAGTCCTATCGGATAGTCTACTTGCCTGGGGGGCGGGCAGCCTTCCGGCCCCGGGAACGTCTGCTTGCCCGTGTCATCGTAGCGCTTGCCGCATTCCACGAGCACGCGCTTGCGGAAGGTGTAGATGCTGGCCACCTTGCCGTTCGGATGGTAGCAGATATTGTCGCCATCGCGGTCGGCCGACGCATAGCTGATCATGGTCTGGCCATTCACCGTGCGCGTGCTGTGGCCGCTGCGCGGCTCCGTGCATTTGAGCTGGCCGCTTTCGTAATACGCGTTGAAGACGGAGGTGTCGGCGGCGCGGTCGACCAGCAGTTCGTCCTTGCGCTTGCCGTTCGGGTAGTTCGAATAGCCTTCCTGGCGCTGGCCGTACTGGAAGGCGTAGTAGTACTGCGGCTTGCCATCCGGGTAGTACATGTGGTGGTACTCGCACACGTCGTCGCGCGTGCTTCCGTACTCCTTGAAGGTGCAGCGGTGGATGTCGTTGAGCAGCTGGCCGTCTTCATAGTATTCGCGCAGGTGCGTGAGCAGGCGGCCCTGGTCGATGACGGCCAGGCGTTCCGGCTTGCCGTTCGGGTAGTAGCGCGCGTCGAGGCCCTGCTTCTTGCCGTTGTCCCACAGCGTATCGAGACGCAGGATCTTGCCGCTGTCGTCGAACGCCTGTTCGCGCCCGTCCAGCTGGCCGTTGCGGTAGGTGGCCGTGTAGACCACGTATTCCTTGCCGGCCGGGCCAAGGTAGCGCGTGCGGCTGCCTTCGAGCACGCCGGCCTGGTAGTGGTCGCGCACGCGCAGCGCGCCTTGCGCATCCGTGTCGAGGGCCTCGCCCTGCTTCTTGCCTTTGACGAAAGTGACGCTTTGCGTGACCTTGTCCTTGAGCTTGAGCTTCCACGGCCCGTCGCGCAAGCCGTCGATGAAGCTGCCTTCGCCGTCTTCCGTGATCCATGCGCCGTGACGCGTGCCGTTCACGTAGGTGCCGCGCGTTTGCAGCTTGCCGCCCATGCGGCGTTCGTGCGGGCCGTTCAATTGGCCGCCGGCGTAGGTATCGAAACCCGTCACCTCGTCCTCGTCGGCATAATTGAGGACGGTCCAGCGGCCTTCGCGCTTGCCGGCCCGGTACATGCCGCTCTCGCTCTGTTTTGGGTAGTCGAAGTGCCACATGCCTTCCTGCAGGCCGTTGACGTAATGGCCTTTCTCGCTGCCTTCATGCATGCCCTCGCGCACCCACAGTCCCTGGCGCTTGCCCTTCACGTACTGGCCCCGCTCGACCACCGAGCCGTCGTCCCAGGCCAGGCTGTAGAGGACGGAAGGGCCGTCTTCGCTGCCCGTGAATTGCTGCGGTGCCGTTTCCCACGTCACTTGCCACAGCCGGTAATTGGGCAGGATGCCGGCGCCCGCGTCGCTGTACAGGGTGTAGCTGGCCGTCAGGTAATGGTCGCCTTTTTTCTGGAAGGTTTTCTTGTAGGTGATGGCCTCCTTGCCGGCACCGGCCACGGGCTTGCCTTCATCGCTGTAGTAGCCGACGATGGTGCCTTGCGTATGGTCGATGGCGTCGAAGTCCGCATTGCCGCTCTTGCCGCGCGGGACGCTGTAGTCCATCGGCGCCAGTTTCGCCAGCGCCGCCTTGACCGTTCCCGCGTTGGGAGAGCCGCCCTGCGCAGCGATGCGGTTCAGTGCCGGCTGCAAGCCGTCCAGGCGCCGGTACTTGCCGGAGCCGCGATGGTAGCGGTAGGCGCGCAGGCCGTTCCTGTCGCCCTGGCGGAACAGCACCAGCATGGTTTGCACGCTGCTGTCCGACTCCTTGTCCAGCGACGCGTAGAAGACGGAGCGGATGACGGCGTTGCCGAACTGGTCGAGCTGGAAGGTTTTCGAACTGCTGCTCGTGCACTCGCAGTAATAGCCGTTGACGCCATCCTTTTCCTTGAGGAAGGCGACGTCAAGCCCGCTGTCCTGCGCGGCGTGGATGGCGGGATGGGCGAGGCTCTTGCCTTCGTAGAACGGCGCGCCGTGGGCGAGGGCGGAGCAAAGCAGCAAGGGCAGGAGAACTGGCAAGAACGGATGTTTCATCGTGAGCCTGGCGCCGGGGCGCCGCAATGGAAAGGCCACGATTCTGCCTGCGTTCTTACTTGTGGGCAAATGCGCGCGCGTCTATCGTGTGCGCATGCGCACCCCTGGTTCAGGGCTGGTGCGCGGCGCAGAAATCCAGCAGCAGCTGTTCGCCGTCCGGCCAGGGACCGTAGCCGGCGTCGCCATTGATATGGCCGGCGTCGCCGATCATGGTGAAATCGCTGCCCCAGGCGGCGGCAAACGCGCGTGCGCGCGCGAAGCTGACGTAGGGATCGTCGCCGCTGGCCACCACCAGGCTGGGAAACGGCAAGGCTTGCAGCGGCATGGGCGCAAAGCCCGTCGTGCCGGCCGGGTAGGAAGACGCCTCCACGTCGCTGGGGGCGACGAGGAAGGCGCCGGCGATCTTGTGCGGCGAGCCGCTGGCCGCCCAATGGGCCACCAGCGTGCAGGCCAGGCTGTGCGCCGCCAGCACGGGCGGGCGCTCGCAGGCGGCGATGGCGCGGTCGAGCTCCGCCACCCATTCGTCCTTGTCCGGCGTCTGCCATTCCCGGTGCGGCACGCGCGACCATTGCGGGTGGCGCGCTTCCCAATGGGTTTGCCAATGCTGCGGCCCGGAATTCCACAGGCCGGCCAGGGTCAGGACGAGAGGCGACATCGATGCTCCTTGAGGTTATAACTCCGTGCGCAGGGCGAACAGCTCCGGGAACAATACCACGTCGAGCATCTTGCGCAAATAGCTCACCCCTGCGGTGCCGCCGGTGCCCGTCTTGAAGCCGATGATGCGCTCCACCGTCGTCACATGGCGGAAGCGCCAGAAGCGGAAGGCCGTTTCCAGGTCCACCAGCTTTTCGGCCAGTTCGTACAGGGCCCAGTGTTTCGACGGGTCGCGGTAGACTTCCAGCCACGCCGCCTTGACCGAGGCGTCGGAGGCGGTCGGCAGGGTCCAGTCGGCGTCCAGGCGCTCGGCGGAGATGGGCAAACCGCTGCGCGCCAGCAGCTTGATGGCTTCATCGTAGACGGACGGCGCGCGCAGGGCGGCGTCGAGCACCGCATAGGTTTCCGGCGCCGTCGTATGCACGTTGAGCAGGGCGGCGTTCTTGTTCCCCAGGATGAATTCTATCTCGCGGTACTGGAAGGACTGGAAGCCGGACGAGGCGCCCAGGTAAGGGCGGATGGCCGTGTATTCGGGCGGCGTCATAGTGGCCAGCACGTCCCAGGCATGCACCAGTTGATCCATGATGCGCGCCACGCGGGCCAGCATCTTGAAGGCGGGGGCCAGGTCGCCGCTTTGCAGGTTGGCGCGCACGGCGTGCATCTCGTGCAGCATCAGCTTCATCCACAACTCGCTCGTCTGGTGCTGCACGATGAACAGCATCTCGTTGTGGTTCGGCGACAGCGGATGCTGGGCCGTCAGGATGCGGTCCAGCGCCAGGTAATTGCCGTAGCTCATCGATTCGCTGAAATCCATCTGCGCGCCATGCCACTGCGCATCCAGGCCGCCTGCATGCATGGGGCAGCCGCTGGTGTTTTCCTTGTTCATATTCTTGTCGTCGCTCATGGGGTGGTTCAGGTGACCGCATCGCGCTTGGCGGCGATGTCGTAGGCTTGCGTGTCGAAGATGTCGCGCAGGATTTCCACGGCATCCCACACGTCGGCAAAGCTCGTGTACAGGGGCGTGAAGCCGAAACGCATGATGGCCGGTTCGCGGTAGTCGCCGATCACGCCGCGCGCGATCAGCGCCTGCATCACGGCATAGCCGTGCGGGTGCGTGAAGCTCACCTGGCTGCCGCGCCGCGCATGCTCGCGCGGCGTGACGAGGCCCAGCGGATGGCTGGCGCAGCGCTGTTCCACCAGCGCGATGAACAAATCGGTCAGGGCCAGCGACTTGCGGCGGATGGCTTCCATGCTTGTTTGCGCAAAGATCTCCAGGCCGCATTCGACCAGGGCCAGCGAGACGATGGGCTGCGTGCCGCACAGGGCGCGGGCGATGCCATCGGCGGGCGCGAAGCCCGGGTCCATGGCGAACGGCGTGGCGTGGCCCCACCAGCCGGACAAAGGCTGGCGGAAGCGCGCCTGGTGCTTTGCCGGCACCCAGATGAAGGCGGGCGAGCCGGGACCGCCATTCAGGTATTTATAGGTGCAGCCGACGGCCAGATCGGCGCCTGCGCCGTTCAGGTCCAGCGGCACGGCGCCAGCCGAGTGGGCCAGGTCCCACAGCGCCAGCGCGCCCTGCGCGTGGCAATGGCTGCTGATGGCGGCCATGTCGTGCTGGTAGCCGGTGCGGTAGTTGACGTGCGTGAGCATGGCGACGGCGCACTCGGCATCGATGGCGTGCGCCAGGTCGTCCGGGCTGTCGACCAGGCGCAGCTGGTAGCCGCGGTCGAGCCAGGCGGCCAGGCCTTGCGCCATGTACAGGTCGGTGGGGAAGTTGCTGCGTTCGCTGACGATGATGCGTCGCGCCGCATGGACCGGGTCGCTGGCCTGCATCTGCAGGGCGGCGGCCAGCGCCTTGAACAGGTTGACGGAAGTGGTGTCGGTGATCACCACTTCACCCGTGTGCGCGCCGAGCAGCGGTGCCAGGCGGTCGCCCAGGCGCTTGGGCAGGTCGAACCAGCCCGCCGTATTCCAGCTGCGGATCAGGTCGGTGCCCCATTCGGCCGTGATGACGTGCTGGGCGCGGGCCAGAGCCGCTTTCGGTCGTGCGCCCAGGGAATTGCCATCGAGGTAAATTACGCCTTGCGGCAAGTCGAATTGCTGGCGCAAGGGCGCCAGGGGATCGTCGAGGTCGCGCGCGCTGCAGTCTTGTCGAGAAATCATGGTGGCTTTCATGGTGATGCTTGTCTGGATGGCATGATATTGCTTGAGGCTTAAAGTATCACGCGGAAGTGGCAGTGTAGCAAATCCCCGCTGCACGGCGCGCTTTCCGGCAGAAAAGGCGGCGAAAAAATGTCCGCTTGCGGGGCGTCAACGAAAAAAATCACGATTTTTAAAAATATTTTCAAATAGCCCTAAAGTTCTGCGATTCGCCGCCGTCAACAACTACATGAACACCGGTAATCCGTCAGGCTGACGTCGATAATTTTTTAAGTATTTTTAAAAATAAGCCTAAAGTTCCCGTTGGAGCTGCCGTTATATCCGTAGACAGGCTTGATTCTGATCAAGTTGTTGTAAAAAAGTGATATTTTTTACAGGCCAAAAGTCGGGCAAATCCGACGCAGAGCCAACCTCCCACACCCGCGCCGTTACTGGCGTGCGACCATGATCGAGCAGTGTTTGTCAGACAAACACCTACGATCCCCTCCGCCATTGCCCGACCAAAAATACAGCGCTACGCCTCTGTTGCGTTTAATGTTGCTCCTGCAGAATGTATCTCACTGGCAACATACAACGCCAGCTGAATTCAACGGATTGAGGAGATGGAAATGACTGCTAACGACATGATGGCTGAGATTCGCGACGCTAACCTGAGCTACCTGATGCTGGCCCAGCAAATGATTCGTGCGGACAAGGTAACGGCCATCTTCCGTTTGGGCATTGCCGCCGAAATCGCCGAACTGATCGAAGGCATGAGCAATGCGCAGATTCTGAAGCTCGCTGGCGGCAACATGATGCTGGCCCGCTTCCGCTTCGACGACAGCGCCATCCTGGGCATGCTGACGAACTACAATAAAGACCGCTCGCTGGCCCAGTCGCACGCGGCCATCCTCATGGCCGGCCAGGGCGTCGAAGAAATCGCCTAAGGTTCCCATCAAAACGCCCATGGCGGTGTTGCATTGCCCTGAGCATTTTTCTGGCAACCTTATCAGTCAGTATCAGTCAGTAGTGGAGTACACAGCATGGCCAAGAAAAGTGTCGTATCGGAAGCGCAGGAAATCCAGCTGGCCATCGAATTGATACAGCTGGGCGCCCGTTTGCAACTGCTGGAGACGGAAGTCTCGCTGTCGCGCGAACGCCTGCTGAATCTGTACAAGGAATTGAAGGGCGTCTCGCCGCCCAAGGGCATGCTGCCGTTTTCCACCGACTGGTTCCTCACCTGGCAACCGAATATCCATTCCTCGCTGTTCATCAATATCCACAAATTCCTCGTCGACCACGCCGGCGCCACCGGCATTGAAGCCGTGATGAAGGCATACAAACTGTATCTGGAGCAGATGCCGCCCGAGGCGGGCGAAGAGCCGCTGCTGTCGCTGACGCGGGCCTGGACCCTGGTGCGCTTTTTCAGCAGCAAGATGCTGGACATGGCGCCCTGCGGCAAGTGCGGCGGCAAGTTTGTCGTCAACTGCCTCGACCTGAACGCCGATTATGTGTGCGGCCTGTGCCACATGCCTTCGCGTGCCGGCAAGACCAAGAAGGCGCGCGATGAAGCGGCCGCCGTCGCGCCGCCCGGTGTCGCCGCCTGATGCTGCTGCAATCATGGCCTCCATGAAAACCGGAGCGGTCGCCAGACCGGACTCCGGTTTTTTCATGGTGCTTTCGCTTACACTGGCGTTTTCCTCCTTTGACTGTCCTGCGACTGCCTCATGCTGCAACAAATCCTGCGCGCGCCCGCGCTCAAGGCCATCCTGATCCAGGTGCTGGCCTTTCCCTTGCTGTTGCTATTGGTATATGGTCTGGCGCGCGCCGGCGTGGCCATGTCGCTGCCGGCCGTGGCGCTGCTGCAGGGCGTGCTGGCGGCGCTCATCACGTGGCGCGCGGGACTGGCGCGCTGGTGGTGCGCCATCGGCCTGCTGTTTGCGCCCGCCTTGCTGGCGGCCAGCCAGCTCGATCTGCCGCCGGCCGTGTTTCTGGCGGCCTTTGTTTTCCTGCTCAGCCTGTATTGGTCCACGTTCCGCACGCAAGTGCCGTTTTACCCGTCGGGGCCGAAGGTATGGCAGGCGGTGGCCGAGCTGATCGCGGACCGTCCCGGCGTGCGGCTGGTCGACATCGGCAGCGGCCTGGGCGGCCTGGTGCTGGACCTGGCGCGGCGCCGGCCCGACGGGCAGTTTTCCGGCATCGAGCTGGCGCCGTTGCCGTGGCTGGCAAGCCGTTTGCGCGCACGGCTGTCGGGCAGCCGCGCGCGTTTCCTGCGCGGCGACTACGAAGCGCTCGATTTCGGCCGCTATGATGCGGTGTTTGCCTACCTGTCGCCGGCGGCGATGGCGGCCCTGTGGCGCAAGGCGGAAAGGGAAATGTTGCCCGGTAGCATGCTTCTTAGTTACGAATTCCAGATTGCGGCGCGCGAGCCCGATAAGACCATTGCCGCCACAGAGGGTGGCCCTTTACTTTACATATGGTGCTTTTAAGCAATTGTCTGCGTTATTTGCTTGCCCGTAGGGCAATCTCACGTTATTGTAGTTCCACACGGCATTTTCTCGGAATTGCATTGAAAAGCAGCGCATTTCAATTAACTTTCGGTTGCTTTTCTTGCCGCTGTCTTTGCCGGCGGCGCAGCCGCCAGAAGGCAGGAACAGGTTTGAACGTGCCGGGGACACAGCCCCGGCCATTATTGGGAGTCAGGGCACTTGTTAGTCATAATCGGATACATCATCGTCTGCGCCTCGGTCTTTGGCGGCTTCGCGCTGGCCGGCGGCCATCTGGCGGCGCTGTTCCAGCCGCTGGAGTTGCTGATGATCGGCGGCGCCGCCCTGGGCGCCTTCCTTGTTGGTAACAATAACAAGGCCATCAAGGCGACGATCGCCGCCTTGCCCAGCCTGTTCAAGGGTTCGCGCTACACCAAAGAGCTGTACATGGAACTGATGTCGCTGCTGTTTGAAGTGCTCAGCAAGGTGCGCAAGGAAGGCTTGATGTCGATCGAAGGCGATATCGACAAGCCCGAAGAAAGCCCGCTGTTTTCCAAGTACCCGGCCGTGCTGGCGGACCACCATATCGTCGAATTCATGACCGATTACCTGCGCCTGATGGTATCGGGCAATATGGATGCCTTTCAGATCGAAAACCTGATGGACAATGAGATCGAGACGCACCATCACGAAGGCGCCGTGCCGGCCCACGTGATCGCCAAGGTGGGCGACGGCTTGCCCGCGTTCGGTATCGTCGCCGCCGTGATGGGCGTGGTGCACACGATGGAGTCGGTGGGTATCCCGCCGGCCGAGCTGGGCATGCTGATCGCGCACGCGCTGGTCGGCACCTTCCTCGGCATCTTGCTCGCGTATGGTTTCGTCGGCCCGCTGGCCAGCCTGCTGGAGCAGAAGCTGGAAGAGTCGAGCAAGATGTTCCAGTGCGTGAAAGTGACCCTGCTGGCCAGCCTGAACGGCTATGCGCCGGCGCTGGCCGTGGAGTTCGGCCGCAAGGTGCTGTTCTCGACCGAGCGTCCGACGTTCAATGAGCTGGAAGACCACATCAAGAAATCGAAAACGAAGTAAGCAGTGAATATACGCCTGGACACCATGAGTCATTTGCAGCACACGGAAGGGGGACGCCATGGCCGATGAAGGCATGCGCCCGATTATCGTCAAGCGTATCAAGAAAACGGCTGGCGGACACCATGGCGGGGCGTGGAAAATCGCCTACGCCGACTTTGTCACGGCCATGATGGCCTTCTTCCTGCTGATGTGGCTGCTGGGCTCCACCTCGAAGGGCGACTTGAACGGCATTTCCGAATTCTTCAAGACGCCCTTGAAAGTGGCGATGGCGGGCGGTTCCGGCAGCGGCGAAAGCAATTCCGTGATCCAGGGCGGCGGCCAGGACCTGTCGCGCCAGGATGGGCAGGTGCGCAAGGCGCAGGAAGAGCAGCAGCGCAAGTCGTTCGACCTCAATTCCGCCAAGGCCGCGCTCGAACGGGAAGAGGGCAAGCGCCTGCAGGCGCTCAAGGCGCGCATCGAAGCGACCATCGACGCCAATCCCCTGCTGAAAAAATACAAGAATCAGTTGCTGCTCGATATCACCAGCGAAGGCTTGCGCATCCAGATCGTTGACGAGCAGAACCGTCCGATGTTTGCGCTCGCCAATGCGAATCTGCAACCGTACACCAAGGAAATCCTGCACGCCATCGGCTCCGTGCTCAATGAAGTGCCGAACCGCATCGGCCTGTCCGGGCATACGGATTCGACGCCCTACATGAGCGATGCCGGCTACAGCAACTGGGAATTGTCGGCCGACCGCGCGAATGCGTCGCGGCGCGAACTGGTGATTGGCGGCATGAAGGAAGAGAAAGTCTTGCGCGTGGTGGGCCTGGGTTCGGCCGCCCACCTCGACAAGCTCGACCCCTTCAATCCGATCAACCGGCGCATCAGCATCATCGTCATGAACAAACGCACGGAAGAAAATGTCCTGCGCGACGGCTCGGCGATCGAGCTGCCGGTGACCGATGCCGCATCCGCCGCTGTCGCTTCAGGGCTGGCGGCCGGTGCGCCGCCCGCGGCGGCGCCAGCCCCCAGCCCGGTAGCGGCGAAAAAATAACACGCAAGGCTGTCGACGCGTGGTGTATTGAAACAATGAGACCTTTATGACAAGAAAGAAAATACTTGGCTCGCATGTAAAGCGCCTGCTGTCTGGCGTGTCGGACCATGGCCGCAAGCACTTGACGGAGGTGGAAACCGACCTGGTGCAGACCGGCATCTTGCTGGAAGAGGCGATCGAGAAGCTGTCCTTCAATTTCATGGCGATACATGCGGCCGTCGCCGCGCAGCAAGACACCATCGCCCTGCTGCTCGACGGCGGTATTCCGGCCGAGCAGCAGCGCGAAAAATTGCTGGCGTTGCAAGATGAGGTGGGGGGCTACGTGAATGCCGCCATCACCAGCCTGCAGTTCCAGGACATGACCAGCCAGCTGATCGAGCGCACCTTGAAGCGCGTGACGGGCTTGCGCGAGTTTCTCGGCACACTGGGCTCGCATGGCGCGGAGATGTTGCCGGAGAGCGACAATGAAGAAATTGTCGCCTTGCTGGGGCGGGTCAGCATGGCGCTGGCGATTCAAAGCCTGGAGTTGCGCAGCGTGCTGCGCAAGGCTGTCAGTCAACAGCATTTGGAAAGTGGCGACATCGAGCTGTTCTAGCATGCCAGTACGGAACGCTTGTGGTTGCATGGATTGATTAATCAAATACTCGGGCAGGATGCCCGGAATAAGTGGGAGCAAAGATGGCCAAAACGATACTTGCAGTGGACGATTCCAGCTCATTGCGCCAGATGGTGGCGTTCAGTCTGAAAGCCGCCGGTTACCAGGTGGTGGAGGCCGTCGACGGCCAGGACGGACTGGAAAAAGCCAAGCTGCAAACCGTGGACCTGGTATTGACCGACCAGAATATGCCGCGCATGGATGGCCTGGAGCTGATCAAGCTGCTGCGCGAACTGCCGACCTATCAGAAGGTGCCCATCCTGATGCTGACGACGGAGTCGTCGGACGAGATGAAGTCGAAAGGACGTGCCGCCGGCGCGAATGGCTGGCTGGTCAAGCCCTTCGATCCGCAACGCCTGATCGAAGTGGTCAAGAAGGTGATCGGCTGATGCCAGCCGCGCAGCACAACGATGCAATTGACGGAGTCACCCTATGACCATCGATATTAGCCAGTTTTTTCAGGTCTTTTTCGATGAGGCCGAAGAACTGCTGGCTGAAAAAGAACGGCTGCTGCTGGCCGTTGATATTGCGGCGCCCGACGCCGAAGACCTGAATGCCATTTTCCGCACCGCCCATTCGATCAAGGGCGGCGCGTCGACGTTCGGCCTCTCCGACATGAGCGAGGTGACGCACATCCTCGAGTCGCTGCTCGACCGCATCCGCCAGGGCCAGATGGCCCTGACGGCGGAACACGTCGACGCCTTTTTGGCGGCCAAGGATATTCTCAAGATGCAGCTCGACGGGCACCGCCTGGGCAGCGCCGTCGACCAGGATGCCGTGGCCAATGTGCGCATGATGCTGCAGTCGTTCTCGCAGGACGTGCCCGTGGCCGCGCTCACGCCCGTCGCGCCGGCCTTCCATACGGCGGAAAAGGCCGCCGTCAGCCATGCCGGCGGCCATCGCATCCGCCTCGAGCTCCCCAGCATGGAGCCGCGCGAAGTCGATGCGCTGGCGGCCGAACTGGGCTTGCTGGGCGACGTCGTGGTATCCAGCCTGCCCGACGCGCGCAAGGTGCTGGAAGTGACGACGCATGAAAGCCTGGACGATATCCTGGCCATCTGCTCGTTCGTGCTCAATCCGGACGACATGGTGATCACGCAGGCGCCGCCACTGGCGCCAGGCGAAGCCGAAGCGGCCCGCGCGGCGCAGGAAAAAGCCCAGGGCTATGGTTTCTTCGATCCGCTGCCAGGCGCGCCTGGCGCGGCGGACCCCGGCTATGGCTTCTTCCAGCCGCTCGAGGACATCCGTGCCGCCGCAGGCGTGCAGAGCGACGCCGAACAGGGCTACGGTTTCTTCCAGCCCCTGGAACAGATTCGCGCCGACGCGGCCAAGGCGGGCAGCGCTGCTGCCACGCCGGCCGTGGCGAGCGTCGTGGCCGAAGCGGAGCAGGAAAAGAAACCGGCCAAGAAAGAGGGCGACAAGGCCGGCGCCGAGTCGTCGTCGATCCGCGTCTCGATCGAGAAAGTCGACCAGCTGATCAATCTGGTGGGCGAACTGGTGATCACGCAGGCGATGATCGAGCAGCGCGCCAGCGCGCTCGACCCGATGCTGCATGAAAAACTGCTCGACAGCGTCAGCCACCTGACGCGCAACACGCGCGACTTGCAGGAAGCGGTGATGTCGATCCGCATGATGCCGATGGATTTCGTCTTTTCGCGCTTTCCGCGCATGGTGCGCGACCTGGCCACGAAACTGGGCAAGAAGGTCGACTTCATCACGAATGGCGCCGCCACGGAACTGGACAAGGGCCTCATCGAGCGCATCGTCGACCCGCTCACGCACCTGGTGCGCAACAGCATCGACCATGGCGTGGAAATGCCGGCCGCCCGCGTGGCCGCCGGCAAGACCGAGGCCGGCCGCCTGTTCCTCTCGGCCAGCCACCAGGGCGGCAACATCATCATCGAAGTGTCCGATGATGGCGCGGGACTGAACCGCGAGCGCATCCTGGCCAAGGCCGCGCAGCAAGGACTGGACGTGTCCGAGACGATGAGCGACGCCGACGTGTGGCAGCTGATCTTCGCGCCCGGTTTTTCCACCGCCGAAGCGGTCACCGACGTGTCGGGCCGCGGCGTGGGCATGGATGTCGTCAAGCGCAATATCAGCGCCATGGGCGGCGTCGTCGACATCCGTTCGGCGAAGGGTTTCGGCACGACGATTTCCATCTCGTTGCCGCTGACCCTGGCCATCCTGGACGGCATGTCGATCCGCGTCGGCGACGAAGTGTATATTTTACCGCTGGGCTTTGTCATCGAATCCCTGCAGCCAGCCGTTGAGGATATCAAGGACATCAGTGGCAAGGGCCAGGTGGTGAAGGTGCGCGGCGAATACCTGCCATTGATCCCGCTGTACCAGATGTTCGACATCGCGCCGCGCTTTACCAGTCCCTCGGAAGGCATCTGCGTGATCCTCGAGACGGAAGGGCGCAAGGCGGCCCTGTTTGTCGACGACCTGGTGGGGCAGCAGCAGGTCGTGGTGAAAAACCTCGAATCGAATTACCGCAAGGTGGTAGGCATTTCCGGCGCCACCATCCTGGGCGACGGCGGCGTGTCGCTGATTCTCGATGTCGCCGCCCTGATCCGTTCCTCTCGCCAGCTGGCCGACGAGTCCATTTTTTCGTAATACCGATAGATAAAAGATAGGAAAACGCACCATGTCAGATACTCAACAAACATCCGGAAGCAATGCGGGCGACGGCAAGGACATCGCCGGCCGTGAATTCCTGGCCTTCACCCTGGGCTCCGAAGAGTACGGCATCGATATCCTGAAGGTTCAGGAAATCCGTGGTTACGAAGCGGTCACCCGCATCGCCAACGCGCCTGAATTCATCAAGGGCGTGATCAACCTGCGCGGCATCATCATTCCCGTGGTCGACATGCGCATCAAGTTCAACCTGGGCACGCCCGTGTACGACCAGTTCACGGTGGTGATCATCCTGAACATCGGCGGTCGCATCGTCGGCATGGTGGTCGACAGCGTTTCCGACGTCACCACCCTGACGCCGGAGCAGGTGAAGCCAGCGCCGGAAATGGGCACCGCCTTCTCGACCGACTACATGATCGGCCTGGGCACCATCGACGAGCGCATGCTGATCCTGGTCGATATCGACAAGCTGATGTCGAGCAGCGAGATGGGCCTGATCGACAAGCTGGCGGCGTAAGCGGCAGCAAGCAGGCAGCAAGGCGGCGCCCGGTGCGCCGCCGTATGAGCACGCAAAGGATCACTACAGATATGCATGTACCGGTGCGAGCAGAGGCGCGCCGGCAGGCTGCAAGGTCCGTCAGAGACCAGGCCACAACACGGCGCCGTCCGGTTGAACGGGCGCCGTTCACATAAATATTGGAGACTGTAATGAGTTTGCGCGATTTCAAGATAGGCACCCGGCTGGGGATAGGTTTTGGCAGCATCCTCGCCATCCTGGTGGTGGTGATCGTTTCGGCGAATGCACTGAATTACCGTAACAAGGCCCAGTTGCTCACGGGCCTGGCGCTGGCAAGCGAAAAGAATACGCAGGCGTCGCTGATGAAAAGCGCGATGCTGGAAACCGGCATCGCCATGCGCAATATCGGCCTGCAGGGCGATGTGGGGCTGATGCAGGCGGAAGAGGGCAAGGTGCGCGAGCAGCGCAAGCTGTACGACGGCGCGCGCGGCAAGCTGGCCGGCCTGGGCCTGTCCGAGGGCGAGAAGGCATTGTTGGCCAATATCGCCAAGGTCGACGGCGAAGTCGATGCCGCCTTCAAGGAAGCGATGGGACAGGTGCTGGCGTTTAACAGCGAGGGCGCGGCGAAGGTGATCGCCACCCGCATCGATCCCTTGAACAAGACGACCCTGGCCGATATCAACAAGCTGCTCGACCTGCAGCACGTGGCGCAGCAAAGCTTCATGGACGACTCGCTGGCGGCCGATGCGCGCCTGATGACGGTGTTGTTCATCCTGGGCGGCGCGGCGGTGGCGATCGGCGCCTGGTGCGCCATCTTCATCACGCGCTCGATCACGGTGCCATTGTCCGGCGCCCTGGCAGTGGCGCAGAAGGTGGCCGCCGGCGAGCTGACGGCGCGCGTGGTGGTCGAGGGCAAGGATGAAACGAGCGCGCTGCAGCAGGCGCTGAAGGACATGAACGAGAGCCTGGTGCAGACGGTCAGCGACGTGCGCAACGGGACCGATACGATTACCGTGGCGTCGCGCGAGATCGCCAGCGGCAATGCGGACCTGTCGGCGCGCACGGAAACGCAGGCCAGTTCGCTCGAAGAGACGGCATCGTCGATGGAGGAGCTGACGTCGACCGTGAAGCAGAACGCGGACAATGCGCGCCAGGCCAATCAGTTGGCCGTGTCGGCATCGTCGGTGGCGGAGCAGGGCGGCAAGGTGGTGGCGCAAGTGGTCGATACCATGGGTTCCATCAAGGACAGTTCGCGCAAGATCGTCGACATTATCGGCGTCATTGACGGCATCGCGTTCCAGACGAATATCCTGGCCTTGAATGCGGCCGTCGAAGCGGCGCGCGCCGGCGAGCAGGGGCGCGGTTTCGCGGTGGTGGCGTCGGAAGTGCGTAATCTGGCCCAACGCTCGGCCGGCGCGGCGAAAGAGATCAAGGGCCTGATCGGCGACTCGGTCGACAAGGTCGATGCGGGCAGCCGGCTGGTGGACGAGGCTGGACAGACCATGGGCCTGATCGTCACGTCGATCCGGCAGGTGGCCGACATCATGGGCGAGATCACGGCGGCGACGCAGGAACAGAGCCATGGCATCGAGGAAGTGAACCAGGCCATCGCGCAGATGGACCAGATGACGCAGCAAAACGCGGCGCTGGTCGAAGAAGCGGCGGCGGCGGCCGAAAGCATGCAGGATCAGGCGCAGAAACTGGCCGACGCCGTCAGCATCTTCAAGCTGGACGGCGAGAGCGCGGCGCGGGCGGCCATGCCCGCGCCCGCGCCAGTAGTGAAAGCGGCGGCACGGCCGGCGCCGAGCGTGACGGAAAATACACGGCGGTTGGCAAAGACGGCGCAAGCCGGCACGCCACCGCCCGCGAAAAAGCTGGCGGCGGCCGGCGGCGACGATTGGGAAGAGTTCTGACGCCAACCCGGTCCCGCTAGTTATACTTGCAAAGGCATTGGTCAGAGTAGTCATAGAGAGGTAAAAACAAAATGCCGCAAACTAAAACGGATTCGGTCAAGGAATTTGATTTCACGGGCAAGGACTTTGAACGGGTCCGCGCCATGATTTACAAGCGGGCCGGCATCGCGCTGGCCGACAGCAAACAGGAGATGGTCTACAGCCGCCTGGCGCGGCGCCTGCGCGCGACGGGCATCTCCTCGTTCGTCCGCTACCTGGACGACCTGGAAGCTGGCCGCATGGGCGACGAATGGGAAGCGTTCACGAATGCGTTGACGACCAACCTGACGTCGTTCTTCCGCGAGGCGCATCATTTCCCGCTGCTGGCCGAACACGTGAAAAAACTGAGCGGGCCGATCACCATCTGGTGTTCGGCCAGTTCCACCGGCGAGGAGCCATATTCGATCGCCATGACGGTGTGCGAGGCGTTCAATACGCTCACGCCGCCGGTCACCATCATCGCCACGGACATCGACACGAACGTGCTGGCCACGGCCGCCAATGGCGTCTACAACCTGGATCGGCTCGACAAGATGCCGGCCGACCGTGCGCGGCGCTTTTTCTTGCGCGGCAAGGGCGATCGCGAGGGACAGGTGCGGGTGCGCCCGGAACTGCGCCAGATGATTACCTTCAAGCCGCTCAACCTGCTGGCCGACAGCTGGCCATTGACGGGCCAGTTCGACGTCATCTTCTGCCGTAACGTGATGATTTATTTTGACAAGGCGACACAGCGCAAGATCCTGTCGCGCTTTGTGCCATTGATGAAGCCGGATGCCCTGCTGTTTGCGGGCCATTCGGAGAATTTCCTGTACGTGTCGGATTCATTGAAGCTGCGCGGTAAAACAGTCTATGAGCTCGATCAGCCTCGGGGCGCCGCGCCCAAGGCATCGTCGCATCGTACATGAGAGTGAAATATGAGCCTGGAATCCAAAGAGCAATTTGCCACTAACGTCTATTACGACAGGACGTTCAATTGTGACGCCGCCAAGATCTTGCCTGGTGAGTATTACTTTACCAACAAGGACATGCTGATCGTCACCGTGCTCGGCTCCTGCGTCTCGGCCTGCATCCGCGACCGCGTCACGGGCCTGGGCGGCATGAATCACTTCATGCTGCCCGATGGCGGCAGCGATCCGAACAGCCCGATTTCCGCGTCGATGCGCTATGGCACCTACGCCATGGAGATCCTGATCAACGATTTGCTGAAGGCGGGCGCGCGGCGCGAGAACATGGAAGCAAAAGTGTTCGGCGGCGGCGCCGTGCTGCGCGGCTTCACGGCGATCAACGTGGGCGAACGCAATGCGGCCTTCGTCATCAATTACCTGAAGGCGGAAAAGATGCGCGTGGTGGCCGAAGACCTGAACGACATCCACCCGCGCAAGGTGTATTTTTTCCCCCGCAGCGGCAAGGTGCTGGTGAAAAAGCTGATGCAGACGCATAACGATACGCTGGTACGCCGCGAACTCGATTACGCCAGCCGTCTCAAGGTCGCGCCAGTGGGCGGCGAGGTCGAGCTGTTCTAGCAACACCAGAGCAAACCTGTTGCGCGTCGTGTCGTGCGGCCTGCGGCGGTTTGGTCCGCTGTACCAATTTAATAAAGAAGAAGGGCCGCAAGGCCTGGAAGGATAACTATGAAGATCAAAGTATTGATCGTGGATGACTCGGCGCTGATCCGCAGCGTCATGACGGAAATCGTGAACAGCCAGCCCGACATGGAAGTGGTGGGGGCGGCGCCCGATCCGCTGGTGGCGCGCGAGATGATCAAGCAGACCAACCCTGACGTGCTGACGCTCGACGTCGAGATGCCGAAGATGGATGGCCTCGACTTTCTGGAAAAGCTGATGCGCTTGCGCCCGATGCCGGTATTGATGGTGTCGTCGCTGACCGAACGCGGTTCGGAAATCACCATGCGCGCGCTGGAACTGGGCGCCGTCGATTTCGTCACCAAGCCGAAGATCTCCATCCAGAGCGGCATGCGCGAGTACACGGACATGATCGCCGACAAGATCCGCGCCGCCTCGAAGGCGCGCATCCGCGCGCGTACCCTGCCGTCGGCCGGCGACAAGGTGGCCGCGCCGCTGCCTGCGCTGCGCAGCCCGCTGACCTCGAGCGAAAAGCTGATCATCGTGGGCGCCTCGACGGGCGGCACGGAAGCGATCCGCGAATTCCTCATGCAGATGCCGTCCGATTGCCCCGGCATCCTGATCACGCAGCACATGCCGGAAGGCTTTACGCGCTCGTTCGCGCGCCGCCTCGATTCGCTGTGCAAGATTTCGGTGCAGGAAGCGGCGGGCGGCGAACGCGTGCTCCCCGGCCATGCCTACATCGCGCCAGGCCATTCGCACCTGACCCTGACGCGCAGCGGCGCCAACTACATGACCAAGATCGACCAGGGCGAACCGGTGAACCGCCACCGCCCGTCGGTCGATGTGCTGTTCCGTTCGGCCGCGCAATCGGCCGGTAAGAATGCCGTCGGCGTGATCCTCACCGGCATGGGCAAGGATGGCGCACAAGGCATGTTGGAGATGAAGGCCGCAGGAGCGTATAATTTTGCACAGGATGAAGCGAGTTGCGTGGTGTTTGGCATGCCGCGCGAGGCGATCGCCGTCGGCGCTACGCATGAGGTTGGCGCTTTGACGGCGCTGCCTGGCATGGTGCTGGGACACCTGGCGGCACATGGCATGCGTGCTTTGCGCGTGTAAGCCACGTTTTATATGATCTGAGGCAAGTTTGTTCGCCTAAAAGCAACGAAAATGCTATCCTACAACTTGCTGCCGTAGTGTCGACCATAATGTCGGCATTCATGTCGATATTATTAACAAACCGCTACAGAAACAACGGAGTTATTCATGGCTGATCCAAAGATGAAATTTTTAGTCGTTGACGATTTTTCGACGATGCGCCGCATTGTCCGGAATCTGTTGAAGGAACTGGGTTATGCCAACGTCGATGAGGCGGAAGACGGCGTGATGGGCCTGGCCAAGCTGCGCGCGGAATCGTACGATTTCGTCGTCTCGGACTGGAACATGCCAAACATGGATGGCCTGACGATGCTGCAGCATATCCGCGCCGATCCCGCACTGGCCAAGCTGCCCGTGCTGATGGTCACCGCCGAAGCGAAAAAAGAAAACATCATCGCCGCCGCCCAGGCTGGCGCCAGCGGTTATGTCGTCAAGCCGTTCACGGCTGCGACCCTTGATGAAAAGCTGAACAAGATTTTCGAGAAGCTGGAAAAAGCCGGCGCTTGATCACGGCTTGATACCAATCAAGAAAAACGCTGCCAGTGCGAACCGGCGGCGTTTTTTTTCGTCCGCAAAAGACTCAGACCAAGCAGCCATTCGCGCGCAGCGTTTGTCCATTCACCCAGCGGCCATCCGGCCCGGCCAGGAAGGCCACGGCGCCGGCGATGTCATCCGGCGTGCCCAGCCGTTCCAGGGGCGCCATCTTGCCCATGGGCGCTATGGTTTCCTCGTTCTTGCCGTTCAAGAACAGGGTCGTGGCCGTGGGGCCGGGAGCGACGGCGTTGACGGTGATGTTCTTGCCGCGCAATGCCTTGGCGAAGATAGCCGTCATCGTTTCGATGGCTGCCTTGGTGGCGCTGTAGACGGAATAGCCGGGCAGGGCCAGGCCGATCACGCTGGTCGAGAAGTTGACCACGCTGCCGCCGTGGCGCAATCGCGTCGCCGCCTGGCGCATGGTGTTGAAGCTGCCCTTGACGTTGATGGCGAACAGGCTGTCGAAGGTGGCGTCGTCCGTGTCGGCCAGAGTGGGCAGCATGGGTGGCATGATGCCGGCGTTGTTGACCAGCACGTCGACGCCGCCGTAGGCCGCCTCGGCCGCATCGAATAGCGCCAGCACCTCGCCCGCATCGGCCACGATGGCCGCCACCAGCTCGTCCGCGGCCCCCTTGCCGCTGACGTAATTGACGACGACCTGTGCGCCGTCGCGCGCGAGGCGGCGGGCGATGGCCGCGCCGATGGCGACTCTGGCTGGGGTGGATGGGCTGTTCTCCTGTCGTGGTGGAAGGCCCGCGCGGTGTTTCTGCGAGCCGATACCGTCATTGTGATCTTTATCGAATAATGGATAAAGATGGGCTTGCTGATTTCAGTGTGCAAATTGTATTAACAATGCTGGCAGGCCACCCTGGCACGGACAGGCCAGATCCCGCAGCCAGCAAGTAATTGCGGTGGGGAACGAAATATTTCTTAAAGTTAACTTTACACTTCAACTAAAGTGGCCCATGATCGCTGCAGTATTCCACCTCTGTCCTCGACCCCGACAAGAAGGAGCGCACGATGCGCCGAGCACCCGTATTATTTTTCGCCTTGAGCACGGCCCTGTTGGCGGCCTGTGGCGTGAGCCTGGAACAAACCGCCGTCGCGCCTGTCGCGTCTGTCGAGCTGCAGGAGCCGCCTGCCGAAGCCGAGGGCCGGCATGCTTATCTGCACCGCGTGGGCGGGCATGACTATGTCAGCCTGAGCCAGCATGGCCCGCAGGGCGGCTTGCCCATACTGATGGGGACGCAGCACCATGCGCACGCCATCCGCCTGCTGGCAGCCGATCCGGCCCAGGTGCGGGCCATCCTGCGCAGCCTGAGGCTGCCCGCGAACCAGCGCAAGCTGTGGGCGGGCGAGGAAATCGTGCTCGATGCGGCCAGTTATGACATGTTGCAAGCGGCACGCGGCAGCAACAAGCCGCTGTTTGCCGAGCTCAAACTGGTGGGCATGGAGAGGTAGGAAAGGAAACGGGGCCGAATGGCCCCGTTGAGGTGATGTTTGGAGGCGACGCTTAGATTTCCAGGTTGTCGATCAAACGGGTCTGTCCCAGCTTGGCGGCCGCCAGCACCACCAGCGGTTCGCCGGCCGCCAGTTCGGCGGCGCTCGGCGCTTGCAGGTTGGCGCGCTTGCGCACGGCGATGTAGTCCGACTTCCAGCCACGGCTGTTCAATAGCTGCATGCTGGCCTGTTCCAGTTCACCGACGGCCAGGTTGCCCTTGCGCACTTCCTCGGCCACGAAATTGAGGCCCTTGTACAGCTCCGGCGCCTCGGCCCGTTCGCTTTCCGACAGGTACATATTGCGCGAAGACAAAGCCAGGCCATCGTCGGCCCGATATGTTTCGGCGGCGATGATTTCCGTCGGCAGCGCGAACTGGCGCGCCATGTTGCGGATGATCATCAGTTGCTGGTAATCCTTCTTGCCGAACACGGCCACGCGCGGGCCCACGCACGAGAACAGCTTGGTGACGACCGTGCACACGCCTTCGAAGAAGCCGGGACGGAATTCGCCTTCCAGGGTATTGCCCAGGTCATCGGGCGGGCGCACGCGGTATTCCTGCGGTTCCGGATACAGTTCCTTTTCCGTCGGCGCGAACAGCACGTACACGCCTTCCTTTTCCAGCTTGGCGATGTCGGCCGCCATGGTGCGCGGATATTTCTCGAAGTCTTCGTTCGGGCCGAATTGCAGGCGGTTCACGAAGATCGAGGCGACGACGGGGTCGCCATGCTTGCGCGCCAGGCGCATCAGCGACAGATGGCCTTCATGCAGGTTGCCCATGGTGGGGACGAACGCCGTGCGCAGCTGTCCGCTGAGCTGGTCGCGCAATTCTTCAATGTCGGAAATAATTTTCATGGATTGCTTTCGCTAAAACCCCGTTGTACGGTGGTCAGTGACAAAGGGAGAGGATCAGGCGGGCGAATAGGCCAGCCGGACGTAGATGGGTGCAAACGGTTCGGCTTGCGTAATTTCGATCAGGGTTTCCTTGGCCAGTTCCAGCAGGGCCACGAAGTTGACCACCACCACGGGCACGCCGCCGGCGATGTCGAACAGCTCGCTGAACTCGACGAAGCGCGACGATTGCAAATGGCGCAGGATGCTCGACATGTGCTCGCGTACGGACAGTTCCTGGCGGCTGATGCGGTGATGCTGGGTCAGCTTGGCGCGTTTCAGCACGTCGAGCCACGCCTGTTGCAAGTCCACCGGTTCCACGTCGGGCCAGGTGGGCGTCAGGCTTTGCTCGATGAAAATCTGCGTGCGCACGAAGTCGCGTTCGAACTGGGGAATGGCGTTCAGGTCGTAGGCGGCCAGCTTGATCTGCTCGTACTCGAGCAGGCGGCGCACCAGTTCGGCACGGGGATCGCCGCCATCTTCCTCGACGTCGCTCTTGCGTGACGGCAAGAGCATGCGCGACTTGATCTCGATCAGCATGGCCGCCATCAACAAATACTCGGCGGCCAGTTCCAGGTTGCGCACGCGGATCTGGTCGACATATTTCAGATATTGCAGGGTCACCTGCGCCATCGGGATATCGAGGATGTTGAAGTTTTGCTTGCGGATCAGGTAGAGCAGCAAGTCGAGCGGGCCTTCGAAGGCTTCGAGGAAGATTTCCAGCGCGTCCGGCGGAATGTACAAATCCGTCGGCATGCGCAGCAGCGGCTCGCCATACAGGCGGGCGATGCCCAGCGGGTCGGCGGCGGGCGCCGCGTCCGTCACCTTGCTTGCGGATGCTGCAGGGGCGCCGCTGCCGTCGCCGCTAGCGACGGGTTCGGGCAAGGCGATGACTGCGTCGTCGCCGGAAAGGTCGTCTTCTGGCGTGACTGCAGACTCTTCAGGCAACATCGTGCCGGTTCCAGGTCTTAGTTCTTGTTCTGGTAAACGTAAGCCTGTTGCTTGACGGCCGACGCCAACTGGCGTTCCTGCTCATCGATGCTGACGGCCGGCTTGTCCCACAGCAGGGCACGGCCCGCTTGCTGGCCCGCTTCCATGCCAGGATTCTTGGCCTTCAGTTCAGCGATGAACAGGGTGTGGTCGGATACGTAGTTGTTGTGTTTTGCAGGCAGTTTCATATTCTCTTCTGAGTGTCTTATGGGTAAGGTCAGCCGGCCGTATTTTACCGCGCCATGTCGCTTCGCGGGTTGCAGTATCGGCAAGTCCGGGGTGAAATTGCTAAAAATCAATAACGTAGCAAACGTCGCATCACCATCGGCGCCGGTTCGGCGGGGTTGGCGTGCGAATATTCCAGTTCTTCGGCCAGCTCGAATTCGAAGGCCGCATAAAAATCGATCAGCTTGCGCTGGTCGCGCCGCACGGCCAGGCGCAATTCCTCGGCCTGGCACGACAGGCCGTGATGAATGATGGCTTCGAGCAAGTGCTGCGAGACGTGGTTGCCCCGGTAGGCGGGCAGCACGCCCATGCGCGAAATCTTCCAGATGGCGGGGTCGCTGTCGAGCGGCATCCAGCGCAGCGAGCCGGCTGGAATGTCGTCGATCAACAACAGAAAACCGCCGCCGTGGCGCAATTGCGCTTCCACCTGCTGCGCCGTCTCGTGGTGTCCACTGGACGAGGCGGCGACCTTGCCGACCCACGCGGCGCGGGTCAGCTCGGCCATCAGTTGTGCATCGGCATTTGTTGCTTCGCGCACCACGATATTCATCATCGGTCCTTGTGCGGGCTTAGCGGATGCGCATGCCAGGTTCGGCGCCCGGCCATGGGTTCAGGATGTAGATGCCCGGATTGGCCTTCTCGTCGGCGGCGGAGGCGGCCATGACCATGCCTTCCGAAATGCCGAACTTCATCTTGCGCGGCGCCAGATTGGCCACCAGCACCGTCAGCTTGCCAACCAGCTCTTCCGGCTTGTAGGCCGAGCGGATACCGGAGAACACATTGCGCAAGCGGCCTTCGCCCGCGTCCAGGGTCAGGCGCAGCAGCTTGTCGGAGCCGTCGACCAGTTCGCAGTTGACGATTTTCGCGATGCGCAGATCGACCTTGAGGAAGTCGTCGATCTTGATCTCGGGCGCCAGTTCCTCGATGGCGGAGGAATGTGTTTCAGCGGCTGGCGCGGCGTCGTTGGCGGCGTCGGCCGCCGGTGCCGCGACGGCTGCCGCTTGCGGCGCGTCAAACAGCGCTTCGATCATCTTCGCATCCATGCGCGTCATCAAATGGCTGTAGGCGCCGATGGTGCGGCCCAGCATGCTGTTCGAGACGGCGTCGCCGAACACCTGCGTGTCCGCCCAAGTGAACTCGGCGTCGTTGAGGAAGGAAGCCACGTTCTTGGCTACGCCCGGCAAGACCGGCGACAGCAGGATCGTCAGCTGGCGGAACAGGATCAGGGCCGTCGTGCACACGTCGTGCAGTTCGGCCGTCTTGTCCGCATCCTTGGCGAGGATCCACGGCTTGTTTTCATCGACATACTGGTTGGTGATGTCGGCGATTTCCATGATCTCGCGCAAGGCCTTGCCGAATTCGCGGTTCTCGAAGTGCGCGGCGATGCTGGCCTGGCGCTCGACGATGACGCCGTTCACGTCCACCGTCAGCGCGCGGTTGATCCAGCTTTGCGCGCCTTCCGACAGCGTCGATGCCAGCTTGCCGTCGAAACGCTTGGCGATGAAGCCGGCGCAGCGGCTGGCGATGTTCACGTATTTGCCGATCAGGTCGCTGTTCACGCGGGCCACGAAGTCGTCGCCGTTGAAGTCCAGGTCTTCCACTTTCGAGTTCAGCTTGAAGGCGATGTAGTAGCGCAGCCATTCCGGGTTCATGCCCAGGTCCAGGTAGCGCAGCGGCGAAATGCCCGTGCCGCGCGACTTCGACATCTTTTCGTTGTTGACCGTCAGGAAGCCGTGCACGTTGACTTTCAGTTTGTCGATCACCGGGTGGCCGGCGAACTTCAGCATGGCGGGCCAGAACAGCAGGTGGAACGAGACGATGTCCTTGCCGATGAAGTGGATTTGTTCCGTGGCAGGATCGTTCAAGAGGGCGTCGAAATCGAGGCCTTTCTTGTCGCAATAGTTTTTCAGGCTGGCCAGGTAGCCGACGGGCGCATCCATCCATACATAGAAGAACTTGCCCGGCGCATCGGGAATCGGGATGCCGAAATAGGGCGCGTCGCGCGAGATATCCCAGTCGGCCAGCTTTTCGCCCGCCTCGCCCAGCCATTCGCTGACCTTGTTGACCATTTCAGGCTGCAAGCGGCCTGGCGTGTTGAGCCAATCCTTGAGGAATTCGAAGCAGCGCGGGTCGGACAGCTTGAAGAAATACTGTTCCGACGGCTTCATCACGGGCGTCGCGTTGGTGAAGACGGAGAACGGGTTGACCAGGTCGGTCGGCTGGTAGGCCGCGCCGCACACTTCGCAATTGTCGCCATACTGGTTCTTGGCGCCGCATTTCGGGCATTCGCCCTTGATGTTGCGGTCGGCCAGGAACATGCCCTTGACCGGATCGAAGAAGCGGTCGACGGTTTTCGTGACGATCAGGCCCGTATCGCGCAGCTTGCGGTAGATCGATTGCGACAGGTCGACGTTTTCCGGCGAATCGGTCGAATACCAGTTGTCGAAGGCGATATGGAAGCCGTCGAGGTATTGGGCGCGGCCGGCGGCGATGTTGGCGACGAATTGCTGCGGCGTGATGCCTTCCTTTTCGGCGGCGATCATGATGGGCGTGCCATGCGTATCGTCGGCGCCCACAAAGTGCACTTCACGGCCGGCTGCGCCATCGCGTTGCATTCGCTGGAACCGGACCCAGATATCGGCCTGGATGTATTCCATGATGTGGCCAATGTGAAAAGCGGCGTTTGCGTAAGGCAGGGCAGTGGTGACGAACAGCTTGCGAGTCATGATTGATGCACTTTTGGGATGGATAATAGGTCATTTTAACAGCGGAAAGGCAATATGAGCAGATGCGGCGCCGGCAAGTGATGCTTTTGCCGCCATCGCGCCATGCAAATTTGCGCTAGACTGCGCGTATTGCACATATGTAGTACACACGGAGATTTACATGAGCATCACAGTAGAAGACGTCAAGGCCGCGCTGGCCCAGGTTATTGATCCAAATACACATAAAGATTTCGTTTCCAGCAAAACTGTCAAGAATCTGAAGGTCGATGGCGATGACATTTCGCTCGACATCGAACTCGGTTACCCCGCCAAAAGCCAGATCGACCTGATCCGCAAGTCCGTGCTGGCCGCGCTGCGCGTGCTGCCGGGCGTGGGCAACGTCAGCGTGGGCGTGTCGTCGAAAATCATTTCGCACACGGTGCAGCGCGGCTTGAAGCCGATGAGCAACGTGAAAAACATCATCGCCGTCGCTTCGGGTAAAGGTGGTGTTGGTAAATCGACCACGGCCGTCAACCTGGCCCTGGCCCTGGCCGCCGAAGGCGCCACCGTCGGCATGCTCGACGCCGACATCTATGGCCCCTCGCAGCCGATGATGCTGGGCATCAGCGGCCAGCCGAAGACCCTCGACGGCAAGAGCATGGAGCCGATGGAAAACCACGGCCTGCAAGTGTCGTCGATCGGCTTCATGATCGATCCGGACGAGCCGATGGTGTGGCGCGGCCCGATGGTCACGCAAGCCTTGCAGCAATTGCTGGACCAGACCAACTGGCGCGACCTCGATTACCTGATCGTCGACATGCCGCCAGGCACGGGCGACATCCAGCTGACCCTGTCGCAAAAAGTGCCCGTCACGGGCGCCGTCATCGTCACGACGCCGCAGGACATCGCGCTGCTGGACGCGCGCAAGGGCTTGAAAATGTTCGAGAAGGTCGGCATTCCGATTTTGGGCGTGGTGGAAAACATGAGCACGCACATCTGCTCGAACTGCGGCCATGCGGAAGAAATCTTCGGCGCCGGCGGCGGCGCGAAGATGTGCGCGGACTTTGGCGTGGAATTCCTCGGCGCCTTGCCGCTGACCATGGCGATCCGCCAGCAGACGGATTCCGGCACGCCGACCGTCGTGGCCGAGCCCGATGGCCCTGTCGCCGTGATCTACAAGCAGATCGCCCGCACCATCGCGATCAAGGTGGCGGAAAAGGCGAAGGATATGACCAGCAAGTTCCCGAGCATCGTCATCAAAAACGATTAAACGTCGGGCGTGGCGCTGCCATGCGCCATGGTCGGCAGGAATATGGTTTCATGCAGTCCGTGTTGTTACTAAACAAGAGGAGACATCATGCAATTGACCACCGTATTCCTGCGCCGCAGTATCGCCGTGATCGCTGGCAGCCTGCTGGCCGCCAGCGCGTTTGCGCAATCCGTTTCGTTCCTCGAGCCCGTCGATGGCGCGACAGTGACCAGTCCGTTCAAGGTGAAATTCGCCGTCAGCGGCATGGATATCAAGCCGGCCGGCGACATGACGGCCAAGACGGGCCACCATCATTTGCTCATCAATATGGGGCCGATGAAGGCGGGCGAGATGATCCCCATGGACGACAAGCATTTGCATTTCGGCAAAGGCCAGACGGAAACGGACGTCACCTTGCCGCCGGGCCAGTACACCCTGACCATGCAGTTCGCCAACGGCGCGCACCAGTCGTATGGGCCGGAGTTGAGCAAAAGCATCAAGGTGACGGTCAAGTAAGCCAGGCAAATAAGCCAGGCAAATTCATCTATTTCAGTATGGGGCCGGATTCCAGCGATGGAGTCCGGCCTTTTTCATGTTGTTGCCTCTTGTCATCATTGCGTCATATAGTCGGCGTATGCTGCCCGGTGGCCTAACTTTTGATGAGCGGATATGACGAAACATTTCTCCCTTTCCCGACAACTGGCGCAGGCGCTGCTGCTGGTCGCTGGCGTGGCAGCATGCCAGGCGCACGCTGCCAAGGCCGTTCCCGAGGCTGCGGCGCAGCCGAAGCTGGTGGTGGTGCTGGTGGTGGACGGCTTGCCGCAAGAGCAGGTGACGCGCTACCGCGACCAGTTCGGCCAGGGCGGGTTCCGCCGCCTGCTGGAGCAGGGCGCGTGGTTCAGCGATGCGCACCAGGCGCATGGCATCACGGTCACCGCCATCGGCCATTCAGCCGTGCTGTCGGGCGCCTATCCGTACCAGCACGGCGTGATCGGCAATAACTGGATCGATCCCGTCACGAAAAAATCCGTGTACTGCACCGAGGATGGCAATTTCCATTACATCGGCGAAGACACGCAGCCCGATGATGGCACGGCGCCGACGAAACTGCGCGTGAGCACCCTGGGCGACGAACTGCGCTATTCCACGGGCGACAAGGCCAAGGTCGTCACGGTGTCGGGCAAGGATCGGGGCGCCATCCTGCTGGCCGGGAAAACGGGCACGGCCTATATGTACATGGAAAA
This sequence comes from Janthinobacterium rivuli, assembly GCF_009208735.1. Lineage (GTDB taxonomy): Bacteria > Pseudomonadota > Gammaproteobacteria > Burkholderiales > Burkholderiaceae_D > Janthinobacterium. The sequence goes on from NZ_WFLJ01000015.1 coordinate 167,805, forward strand.
GACGGGCAACTTCGCCAGCAGCACCTATTACATGCAGCAGCACCCGCAATGGGTGCAGCGCTACCAGGCGGCCAAACCGCAGGACCGCTATTACGGCAAGAGCTGGACCCCGCTGCTGGCCGATTCCGCCTATGCGCGCGACGCCCGTGATGATCTGGTGCCGGCCAAGCCTGGCACGCGCAACACCTTCCCGTTCGCCTACTACAGCGACAGCGGCAAGCTCGATGGCGAGTACTACAGCCGCCTGAAGTCCGGACCCTTCCTCGATGAGCTGACCCTGGAATTCGCCCGCGCCGCCATCGATGGCGAAAACCTGGGCCGCAACCCGGCCGGCGTGCCCGATATCCTCGGCGTGAGCCTGTCCGCGCACGATTACGTGAACCATGCCTACGGCCCGGAAAGCAAGATGTCGCACGACCACCTGCAGCGCCTGGACCGCATGCTGGCAGGCTTCTTTGCCGACCTCGATAAAAAAGTCGGCATGGACAACGTGCTGGTGGTGCTGACGGCCGACCATGGCTTTGCCAACGTGCCGGAATTCGCCGAAACGCGCGGCTTCTCGGCCAAACGCATCGACGGCGCCAAACTGGTCGATGCCTTGAACCAGCACCTGGCCGCGACCCTGGGTATCGATAAACTGGTGACGACGTCGTCGCTGCCGAATATCTACCTCGATTACGCGCTGGCGGAAAAGAGCGGCATCCATCGCGCCGCGCTGGAAGACGCGGCCTCCCGTTTCCTGTTGCAGCAGGACGGCCTGGCGCAGGTCTATACGCGCACGCAGATGGAATCGGGAGCCGTCGCCACGCGCATGGACACCCTGATGCGCCGCGCCTGGAACCGCCAGCTGTCGGGCGACCTGATGCTGGTGACGAAGCCGGCCTGGTACTTCGGCAAGGGCGCCGGCGGCACCTCGCACGGCACGCCGTACACGTATGACACCAACGTGCCGCTGATGGTCTTCGGCCCCCGCTGGATCAAGCAGGGCGCCTATGGCCAGTACGCGGAAGTGGTCGACATCGCCCCTACGCTGGCCCATCTGCTGCGCATACGCCAGCCGTCGGCGTCGGAAGGGCGGGTGTTGACGGAAGCGGTGCGCTAATCGTTCGTTACAGCAGCCAGTCTATCGGCAGCACCGACAGTATCGCCACCCCCATGCGCTTCCAGACGCTGGCGCCCGGCTCCGTGTCGTAGCGCGTGACGCCGCCGCTGGCGTCGCGGGCGATCCAGTACAGCGTGCCGTCGTCGCCCAGCAGCACCTGGTAGGCGCGCTGCGGGATGGTGGTGCGCATGGCCAGGCCCAGCTGGCTGGCCAGCGCGGGGCTGTCGATGACGAGGCCCATTTCCGTGTTCAATTCGATCGAGCGCGGGTCGAAGTTGAACGAGCCGACGAAGATGCGCCTGTCGTCGACGGCAAAGGTCTTCGCATGCAGGCTCGAGGCGGAACTGCCGAAGCGGCCCGGCTGTTCGCGCGCATCGCCGGCTTCCCACGAGCGGCGCGATTCGTACAGCAGCACGCCCGCTTCCAGCAGCGGTTTTCTCCACTTCGCGTAACCGGCATGCACGGCCGCCACGTCCGTCGCTTCCAGCGCATTCGTCAGGATGCGCACGCCCACGCCTTTGTGTGCCAGGTCGGCGAAGGCTTGCGTGCCTGCCTTGCCGGGCACGAAATACGGCGACACCAGGTCCACTTCCTTTTCCGGCACGCCCAGCAGGTTTTGCAGGTTTTCCGCCACGCCCGTGCCGGGCCTGGCCTTGTCCAGCACCTTGGCCGGATCGTCGCTGACCATGCGCGTCTTTGCCCATTCGAAGGGCAGGGTGCGCTCCATCATCTGCTTGACGAAGGGCGAGGTGCGCAGTGCCTGCACGTATTCCTCGGCCGCCTTGGTGTCGTCGATGCGGTCCGCCTCGGCGGCGATGGTGGTTGCGTCGCCGTCGACCGGGATGGTCAGCAGCAGCCTGGCCGGGTAGGCCGAGGCGCTATTCCAGTAACGGTCGAAATCCCGTGAAACTTCGTCGACGACGGGGCCGATGGCCAGCACGTCAAGGTCGGCGAACAGCACGTCGCCGGCCGCGCCAAAATATTCGTCGCCCACGTTGCGCCCGCCGACGATGGTGGCCTGGTTGTCGGCCGTGAACGATTTGTTGTGCATGCGCCGGTTCAGGCGCGAAAAATCCGTGGCAAAGGCCAGCGCGCGCGGCGCGCGGGGCACGAAGGGATTGAACAGGCGGATTTCCAGATTGGGCTGCTTGCCCAGCATGCTTAAGGTCTGGTCCAGTCCCGCCGTGTTGTTATCGTCGAGCAGCAGGCGCACGCGCACGCCCCGTTCGGCCGCCTGGCGCAGGGCGTCGAACAGCAGGGTGCCGGTGATGTCCTTGTGCCAGATGTAGTACTGCACGTCCAGGCTGCGCTGGGCGGCGGCGGCCAGCAGTGCGCGTGCGGCGAAGGCGTCGCGCCCATCGACCAGCGGGTAAATGCCGGAGGTGCCGGGATGCTGCGCCACCATGGGCGCGATGGCCGTGGCCAGTTGGGTATGCTTTGTGTCGGCTATGACGGTCGACGTGTTGCGGCCTTCCAGCGAGGGCAGTGAGGCGCAGCCGGCGAGGATGGCGGACAGCAGCAGGGGTAGCAGCAGCCGGGTGGCGCTACGGAAGAGAGGTACTTGGGCGGGCATGGCGGACTTTCATCGAGTTGCCCCGATGTTAGCAGATGCGCATGCCCGCACGCGGGCGAGGTGTTACAGTTGTTCCAGCGCGATCAGCTCGGCCACCGTCTGGCGGCGGCGGATCAAACGCGATTGTGCCCCATCGACCAGGTATTCGGCCGCATGTGGGCGGCTGTTGTAGTTCGACGACATCGACGCGCCATACGCGCCCGCGCCTTCGAAGACGACGTAGTCGCCCACCTGCGCCGCGGGCAGAAGGCGGGTTTCGACCACGCCGCCGTCGCGCTGGGTGAAGACGTCGCCCGATTCGCACAAGGGGCCGCCGACCACGGTGGCGCGCTGCGTATCGAGAGCGCGGCCGTCATGCGCGATGAGCGACATTTCATGGTAGCTGCCGTACATGGCGGGGCGCATCAGTTCATTGAAGCCCGTATCGAGCAAGGTGAAATGGTTGCCGCCCATTTGCTTGGTGGCGCGCACTTCGGCCACCAGCAAGCCCGCGTCGGCCACGAGGAAGCGGCCCGGTTCGATTTCCAGGTGCACGGCGTGGCCCAGGTGCGCCTCGATCTGCTTGCGCGCCGCATCCCACAGCTGGAAGTAGTGGTCCGTGTCGACCGGCTGCTCGCCTTCGCGGTAGGGCACGGACAGGCCGCCGCCCGTGGAAATGGCTTCGATGTCATGGCCCATGTTTTTCACCAGGTCGACCATGGTGCCGCAGACGGTTTCCAGGTGGCTGTAGTCGACGCCCGAGCCGATGTGCATGTGCAGGCCCACCAGGTGCAGGCCATGCGCGCGGATGACGGCCAGCGCCTCCGGCAGTTCTTCATGCCAGATGCCGTGCTTGCTGTTTTCGCCGCCCGTATTGGTCTTGTTGCTGTGGCCGTGGCCATAGCCGGGATTGATGCGCAGCCAGACGCGGTGGCCGGGCGACACGGGGCCCAGCTGGCGCAGCATGTCGACGGAGCCGCAATTGACTTCGATCTTCGCCGCCGCCACGCGCGCCAGGGTGGCGCGGTCGAACAGGTCGCAGGTGAAGACCACGCCGGCGGCGCCGTTGGTTTGCGCCGGCGTGAAGCCTGCCTGCAGCGCGCGCTCGATCTCGCCCAGCGAGACGGCGTCCACGTGCACGCCCGCCTCGCGCATCAGGGTCAGCAGATGGATGTTCGAGTTGGCCTTTTGCGCGAAGCGCACGGTGTCGAACTGCGCCAGTTGGGAAATGCGCGCGCGGATGGTGGCCGCGTCATACACCCACAGTGGCGTGCCGTGTTCCTGGGCGAGTTGGGCGAGGGTCTGGTCGGTGACGGGCTTCATCGTGTGCTTTCGGTGGAATGAGGAGATAGCGCATGATGGCCGATTGCGCTTCGACTATAAAATATCTATTTAGGGCTACCTTATTCATTTATGATATGACCATGACTATCTCCCTGCGCCATATCGAAGTGTTCCGCGCCATCATGACGACGGGCAGCGTGACGGCCGCCGCCACGATGCTGCACACGTCGCAGCCCACCGTCAGCCGCGAGCTGGCGCGCCTCGAGCATTTGACTGGCCTCACGCTCTTCGAGCGCGAACGGGGGCGGCTGCGTCCGACGGCGCAGGCGCTGCAGCTGTTCGAGGAAGTGCAGCGCGCGTACTTCGGCCTGGAGCGCATCGTCAGCACGGCGGCGGCCCTGCGCCAGTTCGACCAGGGGCAGTTGTCGATCGCCTGCCTGCCCGTGTTTTCCCAGTCGCTGCTGCCGCAGGCGTGCCGGCGTTTCGTGGCCGATTTTCCCAAGGTGAGCATCAGCATCACGCCGCAGGAGTCGCCGCTGCTGGAAGAGTGGCTGTCGGCGCAGCGCCACGATATCGGCTTGACGGAAGTGGGCAATGCGCCGCCGGGCACCGCGCTCGATACCTTGATGTCCGTCGATGAAGTGTGCGTGCTGCCCGACGGCCATGCGCTCGCCGGCAAGGCCGTGCTGCAGCCGGCCGACTTCGCGGGCCTGCCTTTCATCAGCCTGGCCGCCGTCGACCCTTACCGTCAGCAGATCGACGCCATTTTCGCGCAGGCGGGCGTGGAGCGGCGCATGGCGCTCGACACGCACAGCGCCGCCTCCGTGTGCGCCATGGTGCGCGAAGGCGTGGGGCTGGCCATCGTCAATCCGCTCACGGCCCTCGATTATGCGGGGCAGGGCTTGCAGATCCGCCGCTTCGGCGTGTCCCTGCCGTTCACGGTGAATCTCGTGAAACCTTTGCACCGGCCCCTGTCGCAACTGGTCGCCCTGTTCGAGCGGGCCCTGCATGCGCAGGCGGAGGAAGTAAAAAGGCGCTTGCTGCAGCTGTGACGGTGCTTGTGGAGCGGCGGCGGTCAACAGAGTAAAATGGTGTTTTACTTATTCAAGCCTGATTACTTCGATGACCACAACCGCTACTCCCGTCCGTACCCGTTTCGCTCCCAGCCCGACCGGCTATCTGCACCTGGGCGGCGCCCGCACCGCTTTATACAGCTGGGCGTATGCCCGCCACTTCGGCGGCACTTTCGTGCTGCGCATCGAAGACACGGACGTGGAGCGTTCCACGCCGGAAGCCGTGCAAGCCATCATCGATGGCATGAAGTGGCTGGGCCTGGACCACGACGAAGGCCCGTTCTACCAGATGCAGCGCATGGACCGTTACCGCGAAGTGGTGGCGCAGATGCTGGCCGAGGGCACGGCATATCACTGCTACTCGTCGCCGGAAGAAGTCGAAGCGATGCGCGAGCGCATGCGCGCCGCCGGCGAAAAGCCGCGCTACGACGGCACCTGGCGTCCGGAGCCTGGCAAGACCCTGCCGGCCGTACCTGCCGACCGCAAGCCCGTCGTGCGCTTCAAGAATCCGCTCGATGGCGACGTGACGTGGGACGATGTGGTCAAGGGCACGATCACGATTTCCAACCGCGAACTGGACGACCTGGTGATCGCGCGCCCGGACGGCACGCCGACCTACAACTTCTGCGTGGCCGTCGATGACTGGGACATGCGCATCACCCACGTGATCCGCGGCGACGACCATGTCAACAACACCCCGCGCCAGATCAACATCCTGCGCGCCATCGGCGCTCCGCTGCCGCTGTACGGCCACCTGCCGATGATTTTGGGCGCGGATGGCGAGAAACTGTCGAAGCGCCACGGCGCCGTCAGCGTGATGGATTACCCGGCGCAGGGCTTCCTGCCGGAAGCGATGCTGAACTACCTGGCGCGCCTGGGCTGGAGCCATGGCGACGATGAAGTGTTTTCAACCGAGCAGTTCTGCGAGTGGTTCAACCTGAACCACCTGTCGAAATCGGCGGCCCAGTTCAACAATGAAAAACTGGCCTGGTTGAACAACCACTATATCAAGCAGGCCGACAACACGCGCCTGGCCGACCTGGCGCGTGCGCAAATGCTGGCCGCCGGCGCCGTCTTCGAAGGCGCGCCGGACCTGGCGCAAGTGCTGGGCATGATGAAAGAGCGCGCCAACACCGTCAATGAGCTGGCTGCCGCCTCGATGCTGTTCTTCCGCGAACCGCAGCCGGACGCAGAACTGGTCGCGCAGCACATCACGGATGCCATCAAGCCCGTGCTGGCGCAGTTCGCCGAGCGTATCGCCACGGTGGAGTGGAGCAAGGAAGCCGTCGCCGCCATGATCAAGGAAGTGCTGGCCGCGAACACCATCAAGATGCCGCTGCTGGCCATGCCTTTGCGCCTGATTCTGACGGGCCAGCTGCAGACGCCGGCCATCGACCAGGTGGTGGTGATCTTCGGCCGCGACACCGTGCTGGCGCGCCTGGCAAAGTGGTTGTAAGCATCGCGATCCAATCGTCGTAAAAACAGGGTGCGGAAACCGTCCCTATGAAAAGTTGCTCATAGACGAAAAAGGGTATTTGCAGAGTGAAACTTCTTTGCTATACTCTTGTTTCTGCACCAACGGGGGTATAGCTCAGCTGGGAGAGCGCTTGCATGGCATGCAAGAGGTCAGCGGTTCGATCCCGCTTACCTCCACCAGCAGCAAAATCGCAGTCAGGTTTTGTTAGTCGTTGAAGTGGTGCAGATGTTGTTTGGAAGTTCCGCGGTCCCCATCGTCTAGAGGCCTAGGACATCACCCTTTCACGGTGAGTACAGGGGTTCGAATCCCCTTGGGGACGCCAGGTAGTTGTGTTATAGTAGTGGCAGTTGTTTGTACTGATTGTTGTAAGTTCAGGGCCGTAAAAAGCGGAATCTGGATGGAAAGCAAGTAGTGGAACAAAGTCGCCAAGTGCGGCTTTTATTATTTCTGCGCCCGGGGGGTATAGCTCAGCTGGGAGAGCGCTTGCATGGCATGCAAGAGGTCAGCGGTTCGATCCCGCTTACCTCCACCAACAGCGCAGGAGTAAAGTAGCAAACTGTAGTTCCGTGGTCCCCATCGTCTAGAGGCCTAGGACATCACCCTTTCACGGTGAGTACAGGGGTTCGAATCCCCTTGGGGACGCCAGTTCGGTCTGGTGTTGTGGTTGTAAAGAAGTAGCAGTGTTTCTGCGCCCGGGGGGTATAGCTCAGCTGGGAGAGCGCTTGCATGGCATGCAAGAGGTCAGCGGTTCGATCCCGCTTACCTCCACCAACAGCGCAGAAATCACATGATAATCAAAGTCGCCTTGAGCGGCTTTTTTTATGTCCGGCATATTTCCGCCATACCCCTCGGGGAATATGGCTAAGCTGTTAGTGCGCTGGCATGGCGTGCAAGAGGCCGGCGCTTAGTTCGCGTCTTGCTTCCTCCGGCAGTGCGGAGGTCGCATGACCATCAAAGTCGCCTCGGGCGGCTTTTTTATTTCCGCGATATTTTCCCCACTCCTTCCAGTCCTCCACTTATCGCATAACTTTCTTTGCGCGTGCGCGCGGCATATCCTCATTAGTTGCATTCCAGAATGCAATTTTTACCGTTTATCGTTTTTGGGCGGACATCGTGCTGTCGAATGCCTAAGATTGTCATGGTTCGAGCAATGGATGGGCGGGGCCGCGCCTGCCGTCGTTTTTGCGTATGCGTATCGTCATGAAATCACTCAATCCCGGAGGTGGAATGTCCCGTTTATTTGCCAGCATGCTGTTCGCCGCTTGCGTCCCGGCGTGCGCAGCCACGGCGCCTGCCGCGCCCTTCGATCCCGCCGCCCACAAATTGCAATCAGGGCGCATCAACGAAGTGATGGTGCTGGGCACGCCGCACCTGTCGCAGTTGCCGAAGTCGTTTGATGCGTCGCAGTTGAGTGCTTTGAACGCACGCTTGCTGGCGTGGCGGCCGCAAGCGATTGCCATCGAGGCCTTGTCCGGGCTGCAATGTGCGTACCTGCGCAGCTATCCGCAGCGCTATGCTGGCGCGATCAAGTCCTATTGCTGGGATCCTGCCGCCGCGCAAGCGGCGACGGGTCTGGATGTGGTGGCGGCGACCGTGCAGACGCAGCGTTTGCTGGCCGCATGGCCGGCGGCGCCGTCCGCCGGGCAGCGGCGCACCCTGGCGTCGCTGTTCCTGGCGGGTGGTGAGCGGGCGTCCGCGCTGGTGCAATGGCTGCGCCTGCCGGAGGCGGAGCGACGGGCGGGCGACGGGCTGGATGCGGCGCTGGTGGTCATGCTCAATGTCCTGCTGCAGCGGCGCGGCGAGGATATGCTGATCGCTGCCGTGGTGGCGGCGAAGAGTGGTCATGAGCAAGTGTATGCCATGGATGATCATACGTCGGACGCGCCCGCCGACACTGCGCAAGACGAAAAGGCCTACGGCGAGGCGCTCATGAGGGTATGGGATAACCCGCATATGGTGCAGCGCAAGCGTATCGGTGCGGAGCTGGTGGCTGCATCGACAACGCCGGCCGCCGTGCTGGCCATGTATCGTGCCTATAACGCGTCTGATCAGGCCGAAATGGTCTTTCGCAGCGACTTCGGCGCGGCGCTCGAGGAGGTGTCACCACAGCAATTCGGCCGCAATTACGTGGCCTACTGGGAGACGCGCAATTTGCGCATGGCCTCGAATATCCGCGAAGTCATGATGGCGCGCCCGGGCATGCGCGTGCTGGTGGTGGTGGGGGTGTCGCACAAGGCTTACCTGGAAGCCTATTTGCGGCAGATGCATGACGTGCGCATCGTCGGCACGGATGCTGTGCTGCGCCAGGAGGGCTGATCGCCCGTTTGCTTGCTTTCCCGTCATCATCGCGTTTCCATGGGGCGGGGAGTGCAATAAGGTGGAAAATAAGAAGGCCAGCAGTTGATTTCGTGAATCGCTTCGTGTTAAACTTCGCGCACGCTTTTTTGAGGGGCTAAGCAAAGCCTTCAACGAAGAGTCCGCTGAGAGTAAAGCCAGCACAGGTCCCCATCGTCTAGAGGCCTAGGACATCACCCTTTCACGGTGAGTACAGGGGTTCGAATCCCCTTGGGGACGCCAGGATTTAGTTGTAAAGTAAGAGTGCAGTGCTGAATGGGCCTGACAAGTCAGGCTTTTTTTGTTTCTGTCATATTGCTGCAGTACCGGGTCGGGATGCGAAATAGTGCATTCAGGACAGATTTCTGTCCCCATCGTCTAGAGGCCTAGGACATCACCCTTTCACGGTGAGTACAGGGGTTCGAATCCCCTTGGGGACGCCAGATTCGCGTAGTAACAAGGTCGGGATGCAGGGTAGCGCATCCAGGACAGATTTTTCTGTCCCCATCGTCTAGAGGCCTAGGACATCACCCTTTCACGGTGAGTACAGGGGTTCGAATCCCCTTGGGGACGCCAGACCGGCTGAATCAGCCAACAACAAAGCCGCCTGGTAACAGTGCGGCTTTTTTGTTGTTTGCTGCCATGCCACGTTTTTTCTTTCCCTTTACATATGCCATTAGCTACCGATCACGCGCCAACCTTGGCCATCTTCTGCAAAGTCGTCGACAACTACGGCGATATCGGCATTTGCTGGCGTTTGGCGCGGCAGTTGAGCGGCGAGCATGGCGTGGCCGTCACCCTGTGGGTCGACGATTTATCCAGTTTCCAGCGCATTTGCCCCGCCATCGACGTGGCGGCCGACGCGCAGCAGGTCGCTGGCGTGATCGTGCGCCACTGGCGCGACCAGGAGGGCGAGTTCGCCCCCGCCGATATCGCCGACATCGTCATCGAATTCTTTGCCTGCGACATTCCTCCGGGCTATATCGCCGCCATGGCGCAGTGCGCGCCGCAACCGGTGTGGCTGAACCTGGAAGGCTTGACGGCGGAAGAATGGGTCGAGGGCTGTCATGCGCTGACGTCGCCGCGCCATGGCATGATCAAGCATTTCTTCTTTCCCGGCTTCACGAACAAGACGGGCGGCTTGCTGCGCGAAGCGGCGCTAGACGAAAAAAGGCTGGCGTTCCAGGCTGATGCGGCCGCCGTGGCGGCATTCCTCGGGCAATTCGGCGTGACGGCAGCGGAAATGCGCGCCTTGAAAATATCGCTGTTCTGCTATCCGTCCGCGCCGGTCGCCGAGCTGTTTGCCGCCTGGCGGGAAGGGAGCGAGCCCGTGACGTGCCTGGTGCCGGAAGGCGTCGCGTTCGATGCCGTTCAGGCGTTTATCGGCGACGATGCTGCGGTGGCCGGGGCGGCGTGCACGCGCGGCGCGCTCACCGTGCGCGTGCTGCCGTTCGTGCCGCAAGACGATTACGACCGCCTGCTGTGGGCGTGCGACGTCAATCTGGTGCGCGGCGAAGATTCCTTCGTGCGTGCGCAATGGGCCGGCCAGCCGTTTCTCTGGCATATCTATCTGCAGGATGAAAACTTGCATCATGTGAAATTGCGCGCCTTCCTGCAGCGCTATGCGGCCGATGCCGATGGTGTCATCGATAGCCTGGCACAGGCGGCGCTGGCCTGGAATGGCGCCAGCGCGGACGCCTTGCCGTGGGGGCAGCTGTGGCCTGCATTGCAGGCCGATCTGCCGCGCATCCGCGCGCGCGCGCAGGCCTGGCAGCGGCAGATGCAGGCTAATGGCGATCTGGCAAGTAACTTGCTGGCGTTCGCCGGCGCGACGAGATAGGCGCTTGCCCAAAATTAAGGTAAAATGCCCGGTTATTTCTAACGTATTTTTAACCGATCAAACGCAAGCTTGCGGCGCTGATGGCGCACAGGCGGCAGATGGTCTTCATGCAACCCACTTTTTACGTACATTCCTATGAAACCCGCAAAAGAAATTCGTGTTGGCAATATCATCATGGTCGACAGCAAGCCAATGATCGTGTTGCGTTCTGATGTCAACGGTTCGAGCCGCACGGGCTTCACCTACAAATGGAAGATGAAAAATCTTCTGACGAACACCCCGATGGAAAACGTGTTCCGCGGCGACGACAAGTTCGACGTTGTTGTTCTGGATAAAAAGCCAGTCACGTATTCGTACTTCGCCGACCCGCTGTTCGTCTTCATGGACGCCGAGTACAACCAGTACGAAATCGAAGAAGAAAACCTGGGCGAAGCGCTGAATTACCTGAAAGATGGCATGGAATGCGAAGCCATTTTCTACGACGGCAAGGCCATCTCGGTTGAACTGCCGACGACCATCGCCCGTCAAGTGGTGTACTCGGAGCCAGCGGTCAAGGGCAACACGTCGGGCAACGTCCTGAAAGAAGCCAAGATCGAAAACGCCATCGACGCACATCGCCACACCGTGCAAGTGCCGCTGTTCGTGGCACAGGACGACGTCATCGAAATCGACACCCGTACCAACGAATACAAGCGTGTCGTACGCAACTGATCAATCCTTGCACTGCGCTGTCCCAGTGCTTGATCATCAAGAAACGCTGCCTTCGGGCGGCGTTTTTTTTGCTTAAAAAATAATTCCCTTCAACAACAATTGTGTTGCAAGGACTGCTATGCTATGGCTAGCACATTATTGCGGTAGAAACATTGAAGTTTCCTGGAGATAGCATGCAGCGCAGTCAGATGTTACGCAGTGGCGCGTCCCGGGGCGTGGCGCGTCCCGTATTGGCCCGTGCCACGGCGCCCGCCAGCCCCATGGCCCATTTGCTCGATGCCGGCGTCTTGCCGCAACAGCAGATGATGCAGGCAGGCAAACTCAGTTCCCATGCGCTGACGTCGCAGTACCTGGGGCGTATCCGCTCCCTGTGCAGCATCGGCGCGCGCGCCTATCCCGGCATTGAAATCAATCCCGATGCGCTGAAAATTGCCCTGGAAATGGACCGCGAACGGCAAGTGCGCAAGGTGCGCGGCCCCTTGCACGGCATTCCCGTCGTCCTGCGCGACAATATCGCCACAGGCGACCGCATGAAGACGCGCACGCAGTCCCCCGTGGCCACGCATGCCAGCTGCGATTCCTTTGTGGCGGCGCGCTTGCGCGCGGCCGGCGCCGTCATCATCGGCAAAAGCAATTTGCGCCAGTGGGCCGCCGTCAGCGTGCCGCATGCCAGTGCCAGCTGGGCCGGGCTCACCATCCTGGCCGTCGACAGCGCGGCGGACGGTTCCATCGTCGCGCCTGCCTCAAACTGCGGCCTGGTCGCCATCAAACCCACGGGCAGGACTGTCGCGGAGCAGGGCGGCGAGCCAGCCACGGCCGGACCGATGGCGCCCAGCGTGCGTGAAGCGGCCTGGCTGCTCGCGGCCTTGCGCGGCGAGCGCCTGGCCGAGAGCGTGGTGTTGGATACGGCCGGCTTGCGCGGGCGCCGCATCGGCGTCGCGCGCAGCCTGTTCGGCCTGTGCGCCGGGACCGATGCCGTGATCGGGCAGGCGCTGCTGGCGTTGCGCGAGCAGGGGGCGGAACTGATCGAGATGCCAACCGCGCCCGGGCCTGGCGGCATCGAAGCGTTGCTGGGCTCGCATGGACTCGATGCGCTGGTGGGACCCACCTGCCATGGCGTCGCGCAGGCGCCGTCGGCCTTGCCGCATATCACGGTGCCGGCCGGCGTGGTCGGGGACTTGCCTGTCGGTTTGTCCTTCATCGGCCCTGCGCACGGCGACATGCCGCTCATTGCCATGGCGTATGCCTATGAGCAGGCGACTTTGCACCGGCGCACGCCCGCGCTGCCGTCGAGCATTACCCTGGCGCTGCGCCTGCCATGATCATTCTTTTCGTTTTCTTTCGATAAACTATGCTTGCAACCTTGCTGCTGAGTGTGGCCGTGACCGCCGCTCCCCTCCCTGTCGATGCCTTTGACGTCGCGCAATTGTCTGGCAGCTGGTCCGACAGCGTCAATACGAATAGTGTTTGCGAAGAAGCGCGGCACTTTACGCGCATGCAGCTGTCTGACGATCATCAGCGGCTGGCGATCTTCAACGACCGCACGTGGAAAAGCAAGCTCGGCGAAACCAACCGCTTTGCCGCGACGGTGGTGGCGGAAACGGGGCGCAGCCTGACCTTACGCTACGACAATGAAACCCGCCGCAATGCCGCCGGCAAGCTGGTGGAATGGCAGTTGATCATCGTCGCGCCCGGCGTGTACCGCTGGCGCGAGACGGGCTGGCCGGAAGGCAAGGTCAACGGGGTGGTCGGTATCCGCTGTTCTCCCTGAGGCGGGCGCACAAGCATGCCTTTCTGCTATGCTGCCCGCATTACTGAGTGCTTTTAGGAGATTGCATGTCCGCACGTTTGCTGTTCCCCCTGTTCCTGGGCGCCGCCGTGGCGCTGGCCGCCATGCCAGCGCAAGCGCGCACGCCCAAACTGTCGCTGATCGAGCAGGCGCAAAGCTGCGATGGCGGCCACACCTGCCCGTATTTCCCCGACGTCTACAAGGCGGACTACGCCTTTCGCAATGCCTTCAATGTGGGCTTGAAAAAGGCGGGCCTGAAGCGGCAGCGCTGGGTGCCGAACGGCGTGGCCAGCCCGCTCAAGCCGGTCGAGATCGACGGCAAGGCGCGTCTGCTGAGCAGCGTCTGCGAGCCGCACAATTGCGGCCACCGCTACTCCATCCTGTACGACCCGGTCGAGCGCAGCATGACGGGCGTGTATATCGGCAGCGATGGCAAGGGCGGCTCGCGCACCGTCTACTTCGGCGAACCCAGCATCGCCGAAGCCGATCTGCTGCTCAAGAACTGATGCACGCGCCACTGCGCATTTCCAGCGCCCGCGGCGAGCTGGACGTGCCCATGATCCACCGCTACTTGAGCGAGCAATCGTACTGGAAGCGCGGCGTGGCGCTGGAAACGGTGCGCAAGGGGATCGCCAACGCCCTGTGTTTCGGCGGTTATGTGGATGGTCAGCAAGTGGCGTTCGCCCGGGTCATCACCGACTACACGGATTTTGCCTATTTGCGTGACGTATTCGTGCTGCCGCCCTACCAGGGGCGCGGATATGGCAAGCAGATGGTGGCCGCCGTGCTCGGCGATGCGCGTTTGCGCGACGTCGCCTGGATGCTGGGCACCGATGACGCGCATGGCCTGTATGCGGGCTTTGGTTTTGCGCCGCTGGAAGAGCCGCAAAAATACATGCGCCGCCCGGCGGCATGAGAATTATCAAAACAGCCTTTATGTGTCAAGAAAACTATTAACATTATTGTACGCAATAATGTTGCATTGATAATGACATCATGTCATTATTCGCGCTCTGCAGCGTGCGGTGCGTTGTTGGTGCTGTACTTTGTCGTCGCCCCCGGGCGCGGACAAAGGTGGTGAGCGGTCCGATTGGTCGTCCCTGGCACGTTTTCTCGTCACTTTAAAGGAATCCATCATGAAACAATATGGCGCCGAGTTTCTCGGCACGTTCTGGCTGGTGCTGGGCGGTTGCGGCAGCGCCGTGCTGGCTGCCGCCTTTCCCGGTCTTGGCATCGGTTTTGCCGGCGTAGCGCTGGCGTTTGGCCTGACGGTGCTGACCATGGCTTACGCCATCGGCCACATCTCGGGTTGCCACCTGAATCCTGCCGTGTCGATCGGCCTGTGGGCCGGCGGCCGCTTTCCCGCCAATCAGCTGTTGCCATACATCATCGCGCAAGTGCTGGGCGCCATTGTGGCCGGCGGCGTGCTGTACGTGATCGCCAGCGGGCAGGCCGGTTTCGACGTCAGCAAGGGCTTTGCCTCGAACGGTTTCGGCGCCCATTCGCCGGGCGGCTATTCGATGCTGTCGGCGCTGGTCATTGAAATCGTGCTGACGATGTTCTTCCTGATCGTCATCCTCGGCGCCACCGACAGGCGCGCCCCGGCCGGTTTCGCCCCGCTGCCGATCGGCCTGGCGCTGACCCTGATTCACCTGATCAGCATTCCCGTCACCAATACCTCCGTCAATCCGGCACGCAGCACGGGCGTGGCCCTGTACGTGGGCGACTGGGCCACGAGCCAGCTGTGGCTGTTCTGGCTGGCGCCCATCATCGGCGCCTTGCTTGGCGCGCTGGCCTACCGTCTGATCGCAGGTGAAAAAGAGTAGGTCGGCTTAGCCCGCAGGGCGTAAGCCGACGATGCTGGCAAACGACTTGACAAAAGCAGCCCACGGGCTGCTTTTTCATTTAATCGGCGGCGCGCCACTCGCTCAGGTAGTGCTGCGGCGTGCGGCCCAGGATGCGGCGGAACATGGCGCTGAAGGCGCTGGGGCTGGCATAGCCCAGCGCATAGGCGATGGCCGCCACGCCTTCGCCCCGGTCCAGGCGGCAGAAGGCCTCGGCCAGGTGCACTTGCTGCAACCACTGGCGGTAGTGCAAGCCCGTTTCCTTGGGAAACAAGCGGATCAGGGTGCGCGCGCTGGCGCCCGCGTCCTGCGCCCATTCCTCGATGCTGCGCCGGCTGCCGGGCGCGCTCATGATGGCCGAGCAGACGGCCACCAGGCGGCGGTCGCGCGGCCAGGGGATGGCCAGCGGCACGGTATCGGCGGCGGCCAGTTCCGACAGGATCAGGTGCGCCAGCCAGTCGCCACGTCCCGCCAGCGCATATTCGATCGGTTCGGCCAGCAAGGCCAGGATCAGCTCGCGCAACAGCCGGCTCACTTCCAGCACCTTGCAATCGGCGCCATACTGGGCCGCCACCTGCGCATCGATGTACACGGTGCGCATGCTCAGTTCGCTCAAGATGTGGACTTCATGCACGACGCCCACGGGGATCAGCAGGGCGCGCCGCGGCGGCAATATCCACACGCCGTGCTCGGTGGAGACGCGCATCACGCCTTGCGTCGCATACAGCAGTTGCGCCCGCACATGGCTGTGCGGCGCCGTGTAGTCGCCCGCCGCATATTGCCTGGACATGGCCGTCACGGGGCGCGGCACGTGCTGGTAATCATGCGAACTGGTGCTGCGGCTGAACGGCACGCCGTCGGGGTGGGTCTGGGCGGATTGCTGGGTGTACATGGGGATCGTTGGCTTGTCGCCTGATTGTCTCTTGGTTGTCACTTGGGCGACGATTATTGGAAGTTATCAGTTCAGCGACCATACTATACTGGCTTCTTTGCCGGGCCGCCCGCCGTGCCCGATTATTGCGGATGATACATGCACACAACCACACCTGCTCCGGCATTGGCCAAGTCCGTGCCGGCGGCTCCCTCGCTTCATAGTTCCCAACAACAATCCGGTCTGGCCATGCACATCCTGGGCGCCGTCGCCTTCGTGCATTTGCTCAATGACTTGATCCAGGCATTATTGCCGTCGATTTATCCGATGCTGAAAGCCGAGTTTTCACTCAGTTTTACCCAGGTCGGCCTTATAACCCTGACGTTCCAGTGCACGGCCTCCTTGCTGCAGCCCTGGATCGGCTTGTACACGGACCGCCGTCCGCTGCCGTTCCTGTTGCCGGTCGGCATGTGCTTCACCCTGGCCGGCGTGCTGATGCTGTCCATCGTCTCGACCTTTCCGACCCTGCTGATCGCCTCGGGCCTGATCGGCGTCGGCTCGTCGACCTTCCACCCGGAAGCGTCGCGCGTGGCGCGCATGGCCTCGGGCGGGCGCTACGGCTTCGCCCAGTCGCTGTTCCAGGTGGGTGGCAACGTCGGTTCCGCGCTGGGGCCGCTGCTGGCGGCGGCCGTCATCGTGAACCGTGGCCACGGCAATATCGCCTGGTTCAGCCTGCTGGCCGTGCTGGCCATCGGCGTGCTGTACAAGGTCAGCCACTGGTATAGCGGCCATCTGGCCAGCTTCAAGCCGAAGGCGGGCGGCCATGGACCGAACCTGTCGCGCAACAAGGTGATGGGAGCGCTGGGCGTGCTGGCGCTGCTGGTGTTCTCGAAGTACATCTACATGGCCAGCCTGTCGAGCTATTACACCTTTTACCTGATCGACAAATTCCAGCTGTCGCTCGGCGATGCCCAGCTGTACCTGTTCCTCTTCCTCGCCGCCGTGGCAGCCGGCACCTTCATGGGCGGCCCCATCGGCGACCGTATCGGCCGCAAGCGCGTGATCTGGATTTCCATCCTGGGCGCCGCGCCATTCACCCTGCTGCTGCCTTACGTCGACCTGTTCTGGACGGCCGTGCTGACGGTGATCATCGGCTTCGTGATTTCCTCCGCGTTTTCCGCCATCGTCGTCTTCGCGCAGGAACTGGTGCCGGGCAAGGTGGGCATGATCGCGGGGATTTTCTTTGGCCTGATGTTCGGCGTCTCCGGCATCGCGGCCGCCGCCATGGGCCACCTGGCCGACGTGGCGGGCATCGCCTATGTGTATAAGCTCTGCTCCTACCTGCCGCTGCTGGGCATCCTGACGGTGCTGCTGCCGCATATCGAGCAGGCGAAAAAATAGGCTCTGTCATCGGCAAGTAGGGGGCATGCCGGAATCTTCCCTTGGCGGTGCTGTCTGACTCTGCATACCCACCACACCGGGAGCCGATCATGCAGCCAGCCGAATGGATCCGTTTTATCGCCCAGTTTGCTCGCCTGAACCGGTGCCAGCGGCAGACAGGCATGGCCCTGCTGCGTGGCAACGCGCCACACGACGCGACCGTCGCGCTGCTGGAGGGCGTGGCGCAGCCGCGCTTGGCCTGTCCCGCCTGCCGCTCGTCCCATCTGCATCGGCATGGCCATGCGCACGGCTTGCAGCGCTACCGCTGCGTGCCTTGCGGGCGCACCTTCAATGCCTTGACGGGGACGCCGCTGGCCCGCCTGCGCCATAAATCGCTGTGGCTCGACTACGCCGATTGCCTGCTTGCATCGGATTCCGTGCGCAAGGCGGCGCTACA